>NZ_JACHFG010000001.1:0-116444 GCF_014201775.1 Borreliella yangtzensis
TTGTAACTTTTTTGCTTATCACAGACTAAGCCTAAACGTCCTACAACCCTATAAATGCAACGCTCTGCAACTTGACACATTTAAAGTTTGGGCTACTCCCCTTTCGCTCGCCACTACTAAGGGAATCTCTTTGATTTCTTTTCCTCAGGGTACTTAGATGGTTCACTTCCCCTGGTATCGCCTCTATTATTTAAATAATAGATAACTAGCATCTTACTAGTTGGATTACTCCATTCGGTAATCTTGGGATCAATAAATGTTTGCTTCTCCCCCAAGCTTTTCGCAGCTTACCACGACCTTCTTCGCCTTAAAGCTCCTAGGCATTCACCATAGACTCTTATTACTTTGACCATATTTTTATCTTCCATCTCTATTTTGCCAATTTGTTTATGCAACATAAAATAATATATATCTTTGTTCAATCCATGTCAATACTTATCCCAATATTTTAATAAATAAATTTACAAAATATATAATAAGTAAAAAATTTATATTTCAAATAGAAAATTTTGCTAAAAAAGCAAATACATTACAAATTAGAATATAAATTCTTAATATTTAACATTAAGCTCAAAAAAATCAATTAAAAACCTAGCAACACCATCCTCATTATTATTAAATTTTGTTATTTCATTATTTGCTAAATGAATTTTAAGAAATTCATTGGCATTTTTCATTAAAACCCCTTTGCCAAGATTTTTAAGCATCTCATAATCATTATTATTATCTCCAAAAGCTATAATATCACACAATGGAATTCTTTCAAGAAAAGCAATATCTTTAATAGCATTATATTTATTAGCATTAATATTAGTAACCTCTAATAAATCCTTAGAAGAAAAAAACACCCTTATGTCCTGAAAATCTTTATTCCTAATATCATTGTTAAGTTTATTAAGAGTTGTCAAATCATCACAATAATAAACAATCTTAGAAACAGAATCAACGTCTAATTTAGTCAAATCTCTAATGATAACATTTAAACCTAAATCCCTAATAAAATGTTTCATAATAGGACTTTTAACATCTGAATTAGAATACCAAGTATCAAAAGTATAAAGATTAACATCAATATTGCCTGTATATATCTTGAGAATTTCTTTTACTAAGTCATAATTCATTGTATGTCTAAAAATTAAATTTTCTTGCAAAAACACTTCAGCTCCATTTACCGTTACAAGATAATCCTCATTAATATTGATTTTTTTTAACTGATTCCTAATATTTTTAACTTCACTCAACCTTCTACCAGTTGCAATAATTATTTTAAAATCTTTTTCCAAAGTTAAAAGAACCTCAAGGGTTAAAAAACTAATCTCATGACTATTGTTCAACAAAGTGCCATCAAGGTCAAAAACCAGCATTTTATATCTTTTATAATTAGAATTCATATACAAATCTCTCTTGTAAGATATAATCACAAATAATTTATTCTCAATAAATTATTGATAAAGCATGAAATAATATAACTTAATAATAACAAATTTCTTGAAAATTTTTTAAAACTTTATTTAAACTAAAATCAACGTCTTGAAACAAATTTATTATCTTTAATATAAAATCTCCAAGGCTTATTTATATCATCCTCTTGTGCATAATCAATATTTATTCTTTTTGAACAAACTATACTAAAATCTAGATTTAAACCTCTTTTTAAAAAAAGCTCACCATTCCCAATAAGATCAACTTTATTAAAGGTTAAATCAATGTTTAAAAATTTTGTAAGCTTACCAGGACCATTAGTAAGAATGCTTTTCCCCTCCAGCAACGGAGAAATGGGTTCTACACTTCTAATCAAAACAGCTTGGGGATTATTTTTATCCGCAGTCACAATATTAAACATATAGTACATACCATATATTATATACACATAAGAATATCCTCCTATGCTATACATAGCATTTGTGCGATTTGTTTTCTTCCCACCATAAGAATGACAGGCACTGTCTGCTATTCCCATATAAGCTTCCGTTTCAACAATTTTAACAACTATTTCCTTTTTATTGATCTTTCTGATCAATAAATTACCAAGTAATAACCTTGCGACAGTAGTAGCATCTTGTAAAAAAAAACATCGATCCATAAACCCAATTTTAAAACAAGATAATAATAAAAAAATATCGACAAAACACACATGTAAACTACAAAAAAAATATTATCCGCGATAAGAATATAAGCTAAAATACCTAAAAAGTAAAAATAAAAAGCATTTTATAAAAAATTTATTACACCTCAAAAAAAGAAAAATATTTTTACCTTTAAAACATCTTTAAAATAATTCTAAAAGCCGCTAAAACAAAAGTAAAATTTTATCCTTTATTCAACTTCCCCCAAAAAAAGTTAAACAAATAAATAATGCCATGGCTTTAAAAGTTTTTATGAATTACTCACTAAAACCACACAATAAATATCGCATTTTAATATCAAAAAAATTGATATAAATCATAATAAACTTTTAAATAGTCAAAAATCAATTCATAAATCTTACAAAAAACTTATATAAAATAGTGAGCACTAATAATATATAAAAACACAAACTATATACAATATCTCTTACATTTTGAAAAGATATTGACAAAGTAAGAAGATTAAAATAAAATTTGTAAAGAATTGGTATATTAAAGGGATCATAGCTCAGGTGGTTAGAGCGCAGGTCTGATAAACCTGAGGTCGGATGTTCAACTCATCCTGGTCCCAATTTGTTAAGTTGTTCTAAGTCATGATTAACAAGAATTACAAAATATTAGGTCAATTCACATATTGAAGCATATTTATAATATATTATAACATAATCTCAATTTTAAAAATATTCAACTGTAGCTGTATTGGATTTAAGATATACGTTTAATGATATAAAAAATTTTTACCTTAAAATTTTAAATTACTATTAATAGCATTTAATATTAAACTATATAATAGCAAACACTTGTTAAAAATTTATTTTGGCTGCAAAAACTTTTTAATCAAAATAAAAATGCAAAAAATTAATAAAATTGGCCTTAATTCATATTTCCCTTAAAGAGAAGGTAATCTACAGTTATGCTTCCCAATACAGCTGCCTTGTTTAAGCCTCACCCACCCCACTAAACATATCTTAAATACCTTCTTTGCGCCAAAATAATAACTTTGTATACCTCAACTCGAATCGTGTTATGAGCAGCGCAAGTAAAATACTTGAACACATATTCGTCATATCATTTTGATACACAATTACTAATGACTCCAACTTTATTAAGCCGAACTTCAAACTTCAATTCGGATTGAGGTCTGCTTCTTTATCTAACAAGCTCTAGATATACAATATCCAACATAGCTCTACAGTTAAACTGCTACATTTTATACACAAAATTATATATTCACTTGATCAATCCTTGTTTATTACCAAGGGCGATGACATGTAATTAACCAAAGTCTATGTTTTCACCTATAAAAGAATTTTACAATTAATCTTCTTAATTCGCACAACATTACTCTGCCATAACTTCGCCCACTATAAAAAATTTTTAGATACTATCCCTTAGGGATCTAAACCCTATCTCAATTTCAGTACAAACATTCACCATCCAAGGTCAGCTACTCATCATCGCCTCAAAATATATTTAATTCCACCACCCAACTAATAAAAGACACAATCATATACAGATAAACCTTTAAAAAGCTGCCTTCATTAATTAATTAATTAACAAATTTAATTGGAATTATTCGGTATTAGCTACAATTTCCAGTAAATATTCCCATATCATAAATGAACTGCTTATTAAGTACTAACCCATTCGCCACTAAACAATTAATACACTCCGTTTTACTTACATGCTTAAGACACACGGCAACATTAGTTCTAAACTAACGCCAAACAAAAAAACCAAAAATTAATTAATCTAAATTATATGCAAAATGGAGGTTAAGGGACTCGAACCCTTGACCCCCGGCTTGCAAAGCCGATGCTCTAGCCAACTGAGCTAAACCCCCAATTAATCTAAACTTAATAAAATTCTTTAATATTGTAATAAAAACCTAAATATATAAGCTCAAGAACAGCTCATATTAATAAGCTTAATTTCAAAAACTCTTTTATCAAAAGAAAAGAATAGGGAAGAGTTAATGGCATTAGCCTTAATTTATCTTTCTCTTAGAAAGGAGGTGATCCAGCCGCACTTTCCAGTACGGCTACCTTGTTACGACTTCACCCCCCTCACTAAACATACCTTAAATACCTTCCTCCCTTACGGGTTAGAATAATAGCTTCGGGTATCCTCAACTCGGGTGGTGTGACGGGCGGTGTGTACAAGGCCCGAGAACGTATTCACCGTATCATTCTGATATACGATTACTAGCGATTCCAACTTCATGAAGTCGAGTTTCAGACTTCAATCCGGACTGAGACCTGCTTTATGCGTTTTGCTTCACATCGCTGTTTCGCATCGCTTTGTACAGGCCATTGTAGCACGTGTGTAGCCCAGGACATAAGGGCCATGATGATTTGACGTCATCCTCACCTTCCTCCGACTTATCACCGGCAGTCTTATCTGAGTCCCCATCATTACATGCTGGTAACAGATAACAAGGGTTGCGCTCGTTGCGGGACTTAACCCAACACCTCACAGCACGAGCTGACGACAACCATGCAGCACCTGTATATAGACCCCAAACGGGGAATAATTATCTCTAACTATATCCTATATATGTCAAGCCCTGGTAAGGTTCCTCGCGTATCATCGAATTAAACCACATGCTCCACCGCTTGTGCGGGCCCCCGTCAATTCCTTTGAGTTTCACTCTTGCGAGCATACTCCCCAGGCGGCACACTTAACGCGTTAGCTTCGGTACTAACTTTAAGTTAACACCAAGTGTGCATCGTTTACAGCGTAGACTACCAGGGTATCTAATCCTGTTTGCTCCCTACGCTTTCGTGACTCAGCGTCAGTCTTGACCCAGAAGTTCGCCTTCGCCTCCGGTATTCTTCCTGATATCAACAGATTCCACCCTTACACCAGGAATTCTAACTTCCTCTATCAGACTCTAGACATATAGTTTCCAACATAGTTCCACAGTTGAGCTGTGGTATTTTATGCATAGACTTACATATCCGCCTACTCACCCTTTACGCCCAATAATCCCGAACAACGCTCGCCCCTTACGTATTACCGCGGCTGCTGGCACGTAATTAGCCGGGGCTTATTCATAAATTAACGTCATCACTTTGTCATTTCCTACAAAGCTTATTCCTCATTTATAAAAGAATTTTACAATCTTTCGACCTTCTTCATTCACGCAGTGTCGCTCCGTCAGGCTTTCGCCCATTGCGGAAGATTCTTAGCTGCTGCCTCCCGTAGGAGTCTGGACCGTGTCTCAGTTCCAGTGTGACCGTTCACCCTCTCAGGCCGGTTACTTATCATCGCCTTGGTAGGCATTTACCCTACCAACTAGCTAATAAGACGCAGACTCATCTACAAGCGAAGCTTTAAAGGCTTCCTTTCATCAATTAACAAATTAATTGACCTTATTCGGTATTAGCTACTATTTCTAGTAGTTATCCCCATCTCATAGGTAGATCATCCACGCGTTACTCACCCGTTCGCCACTAGATGTATTGCTACATCCCGTTTGACTTGCATGCTTAAGACGCACTGCCAGCGTTAGTTCTAAGCCAGGATCAAACTCTTCGTTATTCTTATTTTTTATTTAAAAAATTAACAAGTTTTGTTTATTCTCTTGATTGGCTTTCAACCTCACTTAACTCTTCCCTTCTCTCATCTTCCAATAATCATTTCAACATTTAATACTTTAACAAAAGAAGAATCATGTTGTCAATACTTTTGTATTATTTTATTAACATAAAAAACAAAAAAATAAATTTTATTAATTAGCCCTGATAACAGCATTAACAACCACATTTTTCATTAACAGGTAAAGTCGTAAGAATTTTTTTCAATTTATTTCCTAATTTAGCCTTTAAATAGTCAAAGAAAGTTCTAAAATTTTCATTATCTCCTTTAAATTTAATCCACAGTTCTTTAAAAGTCAAAATTCCTTCTTTAAGATCTTTGTAATTAGAAAAAGACGCATTACAATCGCTATACATTAAATTATAAAAATCAGAATCTTGTTTATCCTTAAAAAAATCTATGCTTGGTATTTTTTTAGCAAAGGCAAACCCTCTCTCATAAGCCGTGCCTGCATCAACATAATTAACCAAAGCCAAAACAATATCACTACTAACCAGCTCTTTTAAATCTATTTCTCTTATTTTTTCTCTTATATCTCCATTTGCAAACTTATAATCAACTTTTTCAAGCAATCCCATCTTTTTGACAGCATGATGCTCTGGAGAAAATACATCTAAATTGAACTCTTCAAGAAATTTTAAAACCTCATCCCTCAGTTTAATTTGCTCTTCGTTAAAAAACGGAGAAGCCAAATAAATTTTCATACAAACCCCTATTAAAATTTAATTATAACACAATAAATCAATCGAATAAAACCATCAATAAATAAAGTTTTGATATCTATAGAAAACATTTATTATAAGCGGCTTCTGCTGACTAAAATAGTAAATTCTCCTTTAACCTTATCCTTACTTGATTCGAAATAATTTTTTAATTCTAAAGGCTTACCAATTTGATATTCTTCATAAATTTTTGTCATCTCTCGACCGATAAGAATCTTTGCATCTAAACTAACAGAAGAAATTTCAACAAGCAATTTCAAAAGTCTGTGACTAGATTCAAGCAACACAAATGCATCACCCCTTTTATATAGCTCAGCAATTCTTTTAAATCTCTTAATGCCTTTGTTGGGTAAAAATCCCTCAAAAAGCACTGATTTATCTCTAAAAGGATTAACGCTTACAATCGCATTAAAAGAGCTTACTCCAGGAATTGGACAAACTTTGTATCCTTCTTTAAAAGCAGCAGCAACTAGCAAACTGCCAGGATCACTAATACCTGGAGTACCGGCATCACTAACAAAAGCAACTGAATCTCCTTTTGACAAATAATCCAATAGCAAGCTTACCTTCTTAGCTTCTGTTACGGCATTACAAGAAATCATTTTTTTATTAATTTTATATCTCGACAAAAGTTTGCTAGTAACTCTAGTATCTTCTGCAAAGATAACATTTACCGATTTTAAAACATCAACTGCCCTATAAGTAATGTCTTCTAAATTACCTATTGGCGTACCAACAATATATAACATAACTTCTTTTAATTCCTCCAAAAGCCAAAAATAAATATATTAAAAGCATCTTTCTTAATGACAAAAACCTAAAATTTTTTATTTACCAAATACAAAGATAAGCTATAGGCCACATTTTATATGTCTATCAAAATACTTGCTTTTGTATTACATTTAGTTATATCATTAAGTATTAATGATTAAAAAGTTAAAAGAAAGGGAAAATTTATGTTTGCATTAATTAGAAAAATATTTATAATTTATTTTCTATGTATTACTCTTGCAGGCTTTGCCATGATTTTTATCGACAGCAAATTTACTGAACAACCTGATGTTAAAGAAAATCAAAACAAAATTAATCAACATACAATTGAACCTAATTTAATTATGTTTACATCTTCTATAGGAGGATTTTTAGGCGTTTATGCTGGAATTTGGATCTTTAACTACGATAAAAATAATTTTTACCTAAATTGGGGAAATTTAATAATATTAATATACAATATCGCTCTAATTATTACTGTATACTCAAAGTCACGTAGTTAACTAAAAACTAATTTAATTATTCCCATAATTTATAAATTATTAACTATAATACCCCTTTTAATCATGTACTTATAAACCTCTTCGGGATTTTCTAAACTTTCAATCAAGTTTTCTGCCCTGTCATTTATTTTTTCCACCAATTTTTTATAAGCTACTTTTATTCCTCTACTTTCTAGAAAATCTTTTGCAGGTTGAGAAACAACCCCAGCTTGAACATTTTGAAGCCCTATATTATAAATAATAATAGCTGCTGCTTTGCCCACAACTTTATCATAAATCTCAAGCCCTTCCTTATTCTGAATATACTTATTGATAAAATTATCTACTTCTAAAAGAGGCTTCAACCCCCTTTCCATATTAGAATAAAGTATTTTATGATCTTTAAACAACCTTAATGTTGGATTCAAGCCTGATATCATTAAAAACCCCTTTTTTTGATCACGCTTTATAGTAATTCATAATAAAAACAAACAACATTAATAATATACATAAACAAAAAATACTGCAATATCTAAAAAGATAGTATACTTACACTATATGATATTTGTGCCAAAAAACAACAGTAATTCTAAAATTGAAATAAAAAAATCTATTTTTGTTTCATATATTTTTAATATTGAAAAAAAAGAAGAAATAAATAAAACTATTAAAAAATATAAAATAAAATTTAAAAATGCTACACATGTGGTTTATGGATTTAGAATTGGAAACAATCACTCATTCTTAAATGGAATGAGTGATGATAGAGAACCTAATTTAACAGCCGGAAAACCCACATTAGATGCCATAATTCATAACAATTTAACTGATACATTAATAATCACATTGCGATATTTTGGAGGCACTTTGCTTGGTAGAGGAGGATTAATCAAAGCATATTACAAGTCTGCCACAGAAGTTATTAAAAATGCGTCTATAATGGAAAAAGAGGAATTGGAAATTTTAAACTTAAATTTAAATTACAACCAATACAATTCACTATTAAAAATGAAAAATAAACTTGAAATAGAAATAACAGATTCGAATTTTTCAAACAAAATAAATACTTCAATCAAATTTAAAACAAAAAACAGGCAAAAAATATCGGAATTTTTTATAAAAAACGACTTAATTCAAGAAACTTTCAAGTTTCATAAAGAATAATATACATATCAAATAATCAAATATTTAAAAACAACTCTAAGTATTATTATTTTTACCATTTATGTTTTAAAATATAAAAACAAAACAAAAGAAAAGAAAAAGAGAAAATTTATATGAAAATAATATCTGTAATCAATCAAAAAGGAGGCGTGGGGAAAACCACGAGCGCCATTAATATTTCTTATTCAATGACTCTGCTTGATAAAAAAATTCTTTTAATAGATATTGATTCACAAGGAAACTCTACTAGCGGAACAAATATTTCAGAATATATATTTGAAAATTCAAGTTATGAACTTATTAATAAAAAAATAAAGGTCAAACCTTTAAATCACTTTAAATTAGACATCATTCCATCTAGTATTAAATTAGCTTTACTAGAAAAAGAATTAATAAATGAACTTTCAAGAGAAAATTTTTTAAAAAATGCATTAACATTATATGAAAAAGATAAATATGATTTTATTATTATAGACTGCCCTCCTACACTTTCAATATTGACGATAAATGCTCTTGTTGCAAGTAATTATTTACTAATTCCAATCGAAACAGAATTTTTTGCATTTGAAGGTATAAATCAGCTAATAGATACAATAAATACCGTAAAGCAAATAAATAAAAATTTAGAGATTGTAGGCGTTTTTATAAACAAATATGATATAAGAAACAAAAGTAAAGAAAAATATGTAATTTCGTTAAAAAAAGTATTTAAAGAAAAACTTTTAAATACAAAAATAAGAAAAAATATAACCATTTCAAAATCTCAAGAAGCAAAAATGCCTGTATATGAATATGATAAAGAAAGTAATGCTGCAAAAGATTTTTTAGAGCTTTCAAAAGAGATAATAAATAAAATTAAGGAATAACTATGTCTGACAATCTAGAAACTTTAATGTTTCTAATGGGGAAAAAATTAGAAGCATCTTTAAATAATTCAGAAAATATCGAAAAAAAAGAAATTCTTTCAATTGAAAGAAAAAATTTTGATTACGGCAAACTAGATAAAGATATTTCTGATTTTTTAAAAACAAAGCAATATGAAATTTTCAACATCTTTAATAATACTTATACAAAAATTGGAAAGATACTTAAAGAAACCCAAGATAAATTAAAAGGAAATAATCAATATAACGGACTTTTTTATCAGTGGTTCAAAAGTATGGGATTTAAAAAGGACAAGGTTTACGCTTTAATATCAAGATATAATTTGCTTATCGAAAATTCCGACAAGCAGCTCACTATAGAAAAACTACCATTATCATTATCATATGAAATATCCAAAAAATCTTGCCCCTCCATTTTAAAAACCGAAGTTCTAAACGGCAAAATAAATTCTTTAAAAGAATTTAAAATCATTTATAAAAAAAGTTTCGATTTAAAGGATACACATACACACAAATCATTGCTTAATAAAGACAAAAAATATGAAAACGATATAAAAGAAATGTTAGATTTTATATTAAAAAATATAAAAGAATTAAAAAACATTGAATTTAACAAATTAAACCAAGAAAACTTAAAATTATTTTTTTACTCTATTTTAGAAATAAAGGAAAAAATAAAATATATTAAAAATAATTTAATCTAAATTTATAACTACATTAATAATTATAAATACTGCACATATTATTATTGTTCTTTTTGCAAATATTAGATTATTTTTTACTTTCAAATTTAACTATAAATAGCAAAATATAAACTTTACCCGTCATTTAAAACTTAAGACTTATTTATAAAAACCAAACAATACCAAAATAAGCTTAAAAATTTATACATTATGACAAATACTTGAAAATAAAAACCTCATAAAATTAAGGAAAGATATTTTTACAATCTTTAAATTATAAAAATAACTTAACCAATATGGCCAAAAAAAGAAACAATCCTTCTTAAATCACCCGATGTAAAATACTCTATCTCTATTTTCCCTTTATCTTGATTCCCTTTAATATCTATTTTTGTTTGAATTTTATCAAATAAAAATTCTTTTATATTGCTCAAAAAAGGATCTTGCTCTAGTTCCCTTTTTTTTACTATAGATTTATAAAAATTTTTAACATATTTTTCTGCATCTCTTACAGAAAATTTTTTTTTCAGTATTATTAAATAAAGATTATACCTATCTTGCTTATCTTTTAAGGATAAAATAACTTTTGCATGCCCAAAAGAAATTTCTTTTCTATGCACTGCATTCAATATTTCTTGATCAAGATCTAAGATCCTAACCAAATTTGAGATATAGGCTCTACTTTTGCCAATTTTTTCAGACAAATCTTTATGAGTTAAAGAATATTTATTCATTACATTTTTATAGGCATAGGCTTCCTCAACAGGAGTAAAATTTTCTCTTTGAATATTTTCAACCAAAGGCATAAAATCTCTATAAGATTCTTTAATATCAACTTCTATAACAGGAATATTTGTCATCTGAATAAGTTTAGCAGCCCTAAACCTTCTTTCTCCCACTATTATTTTATATCTCTCATTTTCTTTACAAACAATTATGGGTTGTAAAATTCCATTTTCTTTTATTGAAACACTTAACTCTTCTAATTCAATAAGATTAACAGATTTTCTAGGCTGATCATTATCAATATCTAAAAGATGAATATCTATCATTTTAAAAACTCTATTCATATTATAAGAACCTCCTACAACACAAAATTTTACCAGGTTATAATATTGAATTACAATTTAAGAATAAAAAAAAAGAATGTTCCACGTGGAACATTCTTAAATAAGAAAAAACAATTCTTTATTTAATAAATTTTGAAACAGAAATTAAACTGTCATTATCAAGAAATAATACTTGAATTCCTCTAGCATCTTTACCTTGTTCAGATACTTTTCCAGCTACTGTTCTCAAAGCTTTTGAACGTTTACTTACAAGCAAAATTTCATCATTCTCTGAAACTGATATAGCATCAACAACACTACCTGCTTTTTTATCAGATTTTTTATAACTAGTATAACCAGTAGCTCCTCTTTTAAGCTCAGATATTTTAGAAATGCTTAATCTTTTTCCATACCCATTCTCAGAAATAATTAAAAGATAAGGATTTTCTCTAACTGCCAAAACTTTAACAAACAAATCTCCTTCTTTTAATTTCATCCCACAAACACCCTGAGTACCCCTATTAGTAAGCCTAACATCTCTTGAATTAAATATAAATGCACTACCCTTTTTAGAAATACAAATTACTTTCTCATCCTTAAAAACAATCTCTGCACTTGTAACAAAATCTTTATCATTAAGTTTAATAACAATAACACCTCGTGATTTTACTGTTTTAAAATCTGTAGATTCAAATCTAGCTATCTTTCCACTTGCAGTTGTAAGCAATAAATAAGAATCATCGGTAAAATCCTTACTATTCTTAATAGTTAATATTTCTTCCCGATCTCCCAAATTAATAAGCTCGCTAATATTTTGACCTTTTGAAGCCCTTGAAGAATCTTTTATTTCATAAGCATTAATTAAATAAAGCTTTCCTTCATTTGAAATCATAAACAAATAATCGTGGGTATTGACACACAAAGCAAGAACAATCTCATCTCCATCATTAAGATCAAAAGAACTAAGACCTTTTCCTCCCGTACCTTGTAATTTATACTCATTTTGTGAAAGTCTTTTAAGGAAACCTTTCTTTGTAAGCATAACAACAATATTTTCTTTTTGCATTAAATCCGACATACTAGTTTTTAAAACCTCCTCATCATAAATTATTTTAGTTCGACGTTCATCGCCAAATTTCAAACCTAAATTCATAGTTTCTTCTCTTATAATATTAATAATCCTTGCTGGATTCAAGAGAATATCTTCATAATCTTTTATTAAGCTTAAAAGTACATTAAGCTCCTCTTCAAGCTTAAAAATCTCAAGAGCTGTAAGTTTCTGCAATTTCATATCAAGAACTGAATTGGCCTGAATCTCTGAAAGGCCAAAATTTGCAACAAGTCTTTCCTTTGCATCTTTTGCCAATTTAGATGATTTAATAATCTTAATAATCTCATCTATATTATTTAAAGCAATATTCAATCCCTCAAGAACATGTGCTTTATCTTTTGCCTTCCTCAAGTCAAACTCAATACGTCTTTCAATAATATTTTTTCTATGTTCAATAAATTTAAATAATAATTCTTCCAAATTTAACTGTTTGGGAATACCATTAACAAGAGCCAAATTATTTATACTAAAATGCTTTTTAAATTCAGTATATTCATAAAGCAAATTCATAATAACATGGGGATCAAACCCTCTTTTAACTTCAAGAACTATTCTAATGCCTTCTCGATCAGACTCATCTCTTATATCTAAAAGTCCTTCTAGCTTTTCTTCTTTTGCCAAAAACGCAACTTTCATAAGAAGTGTAGATTTATTTACTGTATAAGGTATTTCTGTAACAATTATAGCATTCCTATCTTCTGTTCTTTCTTCAATATGATATCTGGCCCTAATAACAACACTTCCCTTGCCAGTTTTGTATGCTTTAATTAAATTATCATTGTAAACAATCTCTCCAAAAGTTGGAAAATCGGGACCTTTAACTATCTTAAGCAAATCAAATATAGAAGCATTCTCATTATCTAACATATAAACAATAGCATCACAAATTTCTCTTAAATTGTGAGGTGCCATATTAGTAGCCATTCCAACAGCAATTCCACTAGAACCATTTACCAAAAGAAATGGAAATGATGAAGGCATAATCTCAGGCTCAGTTAAAGAATCATCATAATTAGGCTTAAAATTAACAGTCTCTTTATCTATATCCTTAACGATATATTCAGTTATTCTCTCCATTTTAGCTTCAGTATATCGCATAGCAGCAGGAGGATCTCCGTCAATAGATCCAAAATTCCCCTGTCCACGTATTACAGGATATCTAAGTGAAAAATCTTGGGCAAGTCTTACAAGAGCATCATAAATTGATTGATCTCCATGGGGATGATATTTCCCAAGAACATCCCCCACTATTCTCCCAGCTTTTTTAAAAGCTTTATCGGAACGAAGTCCCATTTCATACATGGAATAAAGTATTCTCCTATGAACTGGCTTAAGACCATCTCTTACATCTGGAAGAGCTCTAGAAACAATAACTGACATTGCATAATTTAAATAAGAAGTTTTTATTTCATCTTCTATCTTAATATTTAATATTTGTTCTTTATTTTCTCCAACTGCCATTAACGCTCCAATTACACATCAAGATTAATTACATTAAGTGCATTCTGTTCAATAAATTCTTTTCTAGGCTCAACCAAATCCCCCATAAGAGTAACAAAAATTTTTTCAGCCTCAACAGCATCATCTATATTCATTAATCTCATTTTTCTTCTCGCAGGATCCATAGTCGTTTCCCAAAGCTGCGTTGGATTCATCTCCCCAAGCCCTTTATATCTTTGAAGGAAAATACTATTACGATTCTTAGTTTCAATAGAATCTAAGAATTTTTCTTTTTCTTTTTCTTCATAAAAATAATAAATACGATTGTCATACTTTATTTTATAAAGAGGAGGCATTGCTATATATACATAACCATTTTCAATTAAATCTCTCATATATCTAAAGAAAAAAGCTAAAAGCAAAGTTCTAATATGAGAGCCATCAACATCGGCATCTGCCATAATAATGACCTTGTGATAACGAAGTTTTGTAATATCAAAAGTTTTGCCAACTCCCGCACCAAGAGATGCAATTATAGGAATAAGCTTATCATTGGTAATTACCTTATCTTCTCTTGTTTTCTCAACATTAAGCATTTTACCCCATAATGGCAAAATGGCCTGAAAAAATCTATTTCTACCCATTTTAGCACTCCCCCCAGCAGAATCACCTTCTACAATATAGATCTCTCTTTCCAGGGGATTTTTAGAAGCACAATCGGCCAATTTCCCAGGCAATGCTAAGCTTTCAAATGCATTTTTTTTTCTTTCTGATTCTCTTGCTTTTCTTGCAGCCTCACGAGCACGAGCAGCTTTTATTGCTTTTCCAAGAATATTGTCTATCTCTAAAGGATTTAAATTAATAATTTCCAACAAATGATCATATACAATAACCTCAACTATTTTTTTTATCTCAGAATTACCAAGTTTACTCTTTGTTTGACCTTCAAATTGAGGTTCTGGAACTTTTACAGAAATAACAGCTGTAAGTCCCTCTTTAAAATCATCTCCTGTAAGATTTGGAATATCTTTTTTACTTATTTTTGAATTTTTAAAAGCTTCATTCATAGCCTTAGTAAGGCCACTTCTAAAGCCCATAACATGGGTACCCCCCTCTCTTGTGTTAATATTATTAACAAAAGAGAGAATATTGTCAGAATAGCTCTCAGTCCATTTAAGTCCTACATTAACAATAACATCATCAAGAAAACCATCAATATAATAAGATTCTGCTTGAAAAGCTTTACTGTCATTAGTTAAATGATCTACAAAAGATTTTATTCCGCCTTCAAAATAAAATTTTGAAAATTTTTCTCTACCAAATCTTTTATCTTCAACTGAAATACATATTTTATCGTTTAAAAAAGCAAGCTCCTTAAGCCTTTTTTCAAGAACATCAAAGTTATAATCTAAAGTTTCAAAAATTTCAGAATCTGCTAAAAAAGTAACCTTAGTTCCCGTAACAGAAGATTCTCCTACAACTTCTACTTTAGAAGTTGGAATACCTTTTGAAAAAGTTTGTCTAAAAACTTTTCCATCTCTATTAATATAAACCTCTAAAAACGAAGACAAGGCATTTACAACCGAAATTCCAACACCATGCAATCCTCCAGAAACTTTATAAGTACCTTTATTAAACTTGCCACCAGAATGTAGTTTGGTTAAAACAAGCTCAAGAGCACTAATTCCCTCCTCTTCATGAATATCAGTAGGAATCCCTCTCCCATTATCAATTACAGTTATAGTATTATCTAAATTGATAACAACATCTATTTTATCACAAAATCCAGCTAAAGCCTCATCAATACTATTATCAACCACCTCATAAACCAAATGGTGCAATCCATTAACAGAAACAGAGCCTATATACATGCCAGGCCTTTTTCTAACAGCTTCAAGCCCTTTTAAGACCTGAATGTTACTAGCAACATAATTCATAAACCTTCCATTCATTTAATCAAAATCCAGACATAGATAAATTCTACATTAAAAAAAATAACATCTACTACATATAAAGTAGCGAAAATTTTTAAAAATTCGCAAACAAATTTAGATAGAATCCTAGTTTAACATTATACTATATAATGTTAAAAGTATAGTACTAAAACCAACAAGGACAAAAAAATGGAAAAATCAAAAAATATATGGAGCTTGATTTTAACAGAAATAAAAAAAGAACTCTCGGAAGAAGAGTTTTACGTTTGGTTTGAAAATTTGTGCTTTTTAGAATCGATAGGTGACAATATTCAAATATCTACTCCAAATTTATTTCACAAAAATCAAATAGAAAAAAGATTTACAAAAAAAATCAAAGAAATTCTTACAAAAAATGGCTATAATAACACAGTCATTGCATTTACAGACCAACCACTCAAATCCTATTTAAGTAAACAAGAAAGCGAAAAAACAATTTTTAACGAAACTTTTTCAAGTTTAGACACGCTAAAAGGAAATACACCCTCTAAAGAACCAATTCAAAGTATTAAAGATCATATAAAAATGTATATCAAAAAAGAGGAAGGGCCTACAAATTTTAAAAATCCCTTTCTTAAAAAAAGATATACATTCGAAAATTTTATCATAGGCCCAAATAATAAGCTTGCATACAAAGCCAGCTTGTCAATCTCAAAAAATCCTGGAAAAAAATATAATCCGTGTTTAATTTATGGTGGAGTTGGACTTGGAAAAACACATTTGCTCCAAAGCATAGGAAATAAAACAGAAGAATTACATAATAACCTTAAAATATTATACGTTACTGCTGAAAATTTTTTAAATGAATTTGTAGAAAGCATAAAGACACATGAAACAAAAAAATTTAAAAAAAAATATAGATACTTAGACATGCTACTTATAGACGATATTCACGACTTACAAAAAAAAGAAGGCATACAAGAAGAGCTTTTCCACACATTTAATGCCCTTTATGAAGATAATAAACAATTAGTATTCACATGTGACCGCCCCCCTTCTGAGCTTACAAATTTTACAGATAGACTAAAAAACAGATTTACAAGAGGACTAAATGTTGATATATCAAAACCTAATTTTGAACTTAGAGTAGCTATTATTGAAAAAAAAGCAGAAGAGGATGGTATAAAGGTCCCTAAAAATATACTAAACCTGGTTGCCCAAAAGGTTACAACAAATGTAAGAGATCTTGAAGCTGCTGTAACAAAACTAAAAGCATATATAGATTTGGACAATATAGAAATTGACATTGATATTGTTGAAAAAATAATCAAAGAAATAATAATTTACGAAAAAAAAACAACCAATGAACCAACCAATAAAATCAATATCGAAAATATAAAAAAAATACTCTTAAGAGAGCTAAAAATTGCACATAAAGACATTGAGGGGCATAGTAAAAAACCAGAAATAACAAAAGCTAGACATATTTATGCGTACCTTTTAAGAAATTTTACAGAGCTATCAACAGTTGAAATTGGGAAAATTATTGGTGGAAAAACCCATTCAACAGTACTTTATTCCATAAATAAAATAGATAGAGACAGAAATAATGACAAAGAAATTAACAATTTAATCACAGAACTTATGAACAAAATAAAAAAAAATTAAACCTAATTGAAAAATTAAAAATTCTTTTAAACAATTAAAACAAGTAATTATCAAAAATACAACAAAAAAACAACCTATAATTCGACAAGATAATTCCTTATGTTATATAACATTAAATGCAATTGAACAATTAAACAAAGACTTACTACTATTACTATTATATATTTATAAAAAATAAAAATAAAAAGTCCATAAAAACTTATAAGGATAAAATGTAATAAAATGTAAAAGGAGGCATGATGATAAATAACACATTTTTTATTTGCGAAACAAATCAAATTACAAATGAGATAGAAAAAGCAAAAGGAATAATCTTGAACAGAAATATGAATGATATTTGGAGCGCATTGTTAATTGAAGTGAAAAGATCTAATCTCATAATTAAATCAACAGACAGAAATATATTTTTTGAGAGTACAATTCCAATTATTTCAGAAGCAGATTTTAAGGTATTAATTAATGCCTCAAATTTTTATGATGCAGTAAAAGCATTTAGTTTATACAAGAAAATTAAAATAATTTTTAATGAAAACAACAATAAATTGGAAATTATGGGAGAATTAAAAGACGAAAAAGAAGAAGAATATTTAGATCATTTAAAAGAACCTACCTTTTCGTACGAAGAAATAGAAAATTACAATTATGACATGATTAATGAAAATTACACTTTTGAAATTGAAGTAAAACAGAAATCTCTTAAAAAAATAATAAATAGAATAGCTTTTTCAGCACATTTTGATGAATCCAAGAATGTATTAAATGGTGTGTATTTTACAAAAGATGAAGATTCTAAATTATTGCTTGTTTCTACCAATGGACATAGAATGTCTATTTGTAAAACAGAAGTCATAGTTGAAGAAGATGTAAATTTTATAGTTCCTGTAAAAATATTTAATTTTTTAAAACATCTTATGTCAGGAGAAGGTGTGGTTAAAATAAAGTTTTCGGATAAAAAATTTTATGTTGAATTTGATAATTATAAAATAGCTTGTAGTTTGATTAGTGGCAATTACCCTGATTATAAAAGCATTATACCTAAAGAACAGAAAAATAAATCTTTGGTTTCACTAGGCATTTTAAAAGATAGGCTTGCAAGAATTAATCTATATGTTGATAAGTCAAGGAAGTTAGTTTTAACTTTCTCTGAGTTTCAATTAAAACTTCTTGGAGAAGATTTAATTACTGGAAGAAAAGGTGAATTTTTTATTAAAAATCCGAACTATTTGTATGATGGGTCAGATGAAATTATGGCTATTAATATTTCATATTTTGTTGAAGCTATTAGTGTTTTTGAAACCTCAAAGATAGAAATACAATTCAATTCAGGAAATGTATTAAAATTGAGTGAGCCTGAAAATTTTGATTTTACTCATTTGATAATGCCGATGTCTTTGGGTTAAAGTGAATTATTAATGTGATTTTGAATATTAAAATAAACTTTAGAAAAGTTTATTTAATATTGTTTTTTGCATTGAGGTATAAAAGATTATTATGAATGATTCCGCTTTTAAAAAAATAGGGAATGTTCTTAAGGATTATTTAGAATCTAATTTGTTTGTCAATAAAAAAATAAGTTCAAAATTGTTGATTGTTGATAAATGGAATCAGATTTTTGAGGCTTTATCAAATGATGTTAAATTTTTAGATTTTAAAAATGAACGAGTTCTTTTTATTGAGGTAAGTAATTCAAGTATTTTGTATAGCATATCAATCAACAAGTCAAAGATAATACATTCAGTAAAAGAATTAACAGGTATTAAAGTAATAGATATAAAGGTTTTAGTAAAGTAATTATTATTGACAATCGTATTTATATACTATACCATGATAGTGTTCAATTTGTAGCTTAGCAGCGGGAAGTTGTTTTTAATGGAGGAGCGTTTTGAAAAGAACTTATCAGCCTAGTCGTGTTAAAAGAAATAGAAAATTTGGGTTTAGAGCTAGAATGAAGACTCGAGGTGGAAGACTTATTCTTGCAAGACGAAGGGCAAAAGGAAGAATAAAATTAACTGTTTCTGATGAAAAAAAGAAATATTAGTCTAAAATCAAAAATAGAAATTCAAAAAATTTTTAAAGAAGGCAATCTGATTAGACTTAGCAGTCTTAATCTTAAAATGTTTTGTAAAGCAAATCATTTGATTTATTCTAGACTTCTTGTTACCTTTTCTAAAGGGTTTAAGGGCTCTGTCAAAAGGAATCGCGTTAGAAGGCTTTTTAAAGAAGCTTTTAGGAAAAGATTAGAATTGTCAGAAGGTAAAGCTGTAGATATTATTTTTGTAATTTCTTGTAACAGACCAAATTTTACTTATTTTAGCATTGAATCTCTTATGAAAAGTTTAGTTTTAATGTTGTGAGGGGCATAAGTGAATCAAAGTAAAAGAATTTTAAGAACGGTTTATTTGTCTTTATTTTTAATAGGTCTTTTTATGCTTATTAATGATATTTTTTTCCCTAAAATGTTAAGTCTTAAGCCTTCTGATGAGGAAGTGCAGTTTGATTTAAACAAAAGTTTTGATGATAATGAAATGCTTTTAAATAAAAGTAATATCATTAATTTGATTGATAAGTCTAAAGATATTGTTGTAGAAACAGGGATATATGTTGCTACTTTTTCTACATTTAGAGGAAATTTGGTTTCATTAAAGCTTAAAAATCATTTAAATTTGGAAAAAAATCCTACAGATTTGATTAATGTTAATTATAAAAATGAAACTTTTTTTGATGTTAGTTTCGACTATTTAGTAGAGGATTTGTTTTTGTATAAAAAAATAGATGATTTTAATCATGAATTTAAAGCTTATTTTAAAAATAACGGTAAAACTTATGAATATGTAAAGAGGTATACATTTTCTAAAAAAAATGAATACCTGATGAAATTTAAAGTTACTGTAAATGGTCTTGAAGATTATAACTTATTTGATGTTGATTCTTATAAAATTATTTTTAGTTCTGAGATAGAAAAGTTGAGCGATAAAGCCAGGCTGCAATATAATAATTATTCATCTCAAATGATTTATTATGACAATAAACTTAAATATGGTAAAGACGGTTTAAGGATTAGTAATCCTAGATGGATTGGTTCTAGTACTAAATATTTTGAGGTGTTAATTTTTAAAGAAAATATGGAAGTTGAGTTTAGAAAGGAAAAAGAAGTCCTCAAGTCGTTTATTGTCAACAATATTGGAAATAAAAAAAATATTAGTGATGAGTTTTTTATTTACGCTGGGCCTAAGGACAATAGATATCTAAACATTTTTGATAAGAATGGTGACAATACCTTTGGTTTGTCTGATATTGCCTTTGGCATGTCAGTAGAAAAGAGTTTATGGCATTTAATTCAAGTTCCTATGCAAATGGTAATGCAAGTTTTTTATGATGTTGTGCCTAATTGGGGGCTTTCAATTATTTTTTTGACAATTGTTGTTAGAATACTTATATTCCCTTTGACATTTAAGGGATTTAGAGCTACTGCGGAGCTTTCTAAGCTTCAACCTAAAATGAAAGAACTTCAAGCAAAGTTTAAACATGATACTAAAAGGCTGAATGAAGAGATGGGAAGACTTTATAAAGAAGAAGGAGTTAATCCTCTTGGGGGATGTTTTCCTGTAATTTTGCAGCTTCCTATATTTTTTGCTCTTTATTCACTTGTAAATAATTTGTTTTTATTAAGAGGAGCTAGTTTTATTCCAGGATGGATTGATGATTTATCTATTGGCGACAGTGTATATCATTTTGGATATAAACTTTATTTTGTTTCTTGGACTGATATTAGAATTTTGCCGTTTATTATGATGTTTACTCAATTGGGGTCTACAATTGTTAGTTCTAATATTGATTTAAAAAATCTTGGAGCGCAGCAGAAGTTTTTATATTTTGGAATGCCTATTATGTTTTTTTTCATACTTTACAATATGCCATCGGGGCTTTTGGTATATTGGATTACAACAAATATTTTTACTATTTTGCAACAATACTATATAAGGATACATTTGTCTTAAAGGGGGAATAATATGAGCTATGAATTTTATGGAAAAACCGAACAAGAAGCAATAAAGAAAGCAATGAGAGATCTGGAATTAAAAGAGGGTGAGTTTGATGTAGAAATTTTAGATAAAGAAAGGGTTGGATTTTTATTTAAGAAAGAAATGATTAAAATAAGGGTTTCTCCTCATGTAAAAGAAGTTAGAAAAGGTGGCTTTGAAATTAAAATTGGAGATGAAATTTGTGATAAAATTTTAGAATTTGTAAAAGAAATGCTAGTTAAAATGGGATATTCTGTAAATTTGACGATAGAGCCTAAAGAAGGAGGTCACATTAAGATCTCTATCGAGACAGATAGTCCAAATATTTTAATTGGAAGGGAAGGTAAAAATTTAGATTCTCTACAGCTTTTGACAAATGTTTATGCTTCTAAGCTTATTGGTGAAACTGGATCCTTTAATAGGGTTATATTAGATATTGGAGATTATAGAGAACGATTTAAATCTAGGTTTATTAATTTAGCAATAAACTCTTTTCATAAAGTCAAAAGGACTAGACGTTCTATTTTGTTGCCGTCAATGAATCCTTTTGAAAGAAGGATTGTTCATACAACTTTAAATCGCTATAGTGATATAAAAACTGAAAGCGAGGGTGATGGAAATATAAAAAGAATAAGAGTATCTTATATCAGAAATAATAGGTTTAGTAGCAATAATTTTCGCGGTTATCAAAAAAGAGATTTTGGTTTTAAAAAATAGATTGATGGTGTTAGTTTGTATTGAATTTTAAAGAGGAATGATAATATGAAAATTTTTTTAACCGGAATTGCAGGGTTTATTGGATTTCATGTAGCTAAAAAGCTTGTGGAAAAAGGCCATGAAGTTTTGGGCGTGGATGTATTAAATGATTATTATGAGCTCAAATTTAAGCATGAAAGATTAGAGGCTTTAGGTTTTTGTTCTAAGGATATCAAAACTCACAATATTATTAAGAGCGAAAAATATAATAATTTATCTTTTGCGTATCTTGACATACTAAATAAAGATAAACTACTCGAACTTTTTAAAGAGTATAATTTTACACATGTTTGTCATTTGGCCGCACAAGCGGGTATTAGAGATAGCCTTGAAAATCCTGATAGCTATGTTTCAATAAATATTGTTGGGTTTTTTAATGTTTTAGATGTATGTAGAGTTTATAAAGAAAACATAAAACATTTTGTTTATGCTTCTACATCATCAGTTTATGGTATAAATGAAAATATTCCGTCTAGTGAAGATTCTATTACGGATCATCCTTTAAATTTATATGCAGCTAGTAAAAAATCTAATGAAATGATGGCTCATGCTTATAGTGCTTCTTTTAATATCCCCACAACAGGACTTAGATTTTTTACGGTTTATGGAACCTATGGAAGACCCGATATGGCTTTATATTTATTTGCAGATGGAATTAAAAACGGCAAGTCCATCAATGTTTTTAACAATGGTAATATGGCTAGAGATTTTACATATGTTAGTGATATTGCAAATGGTGTTTACAAAGTGTTAAAAAATCCAGCCAAGAGTGACTGTAATTTTGATGTTAAAAATCCAAATTCTTCAACATCTTCTTTTCCTTACAGGATATATAATATAGGAACCGGACATGCAACTAAATTGTTGAATTTTATTAGAGAACTTGAGTCGAATTTTGATAAAAAGGCCTTAAAAAATTATATGCCTATGCAAAAAGCAGATGTTGTTGAAAGTTGCTGTGATATTTTAAAGCTTAAAAATGATGTTGGGTATGAGGCCAAAATTTCTATTAAAGAGGGAATAAAAGAATTTTCGGATTGGTATAAAGAGTCTACTAAGAATGTTTGATTTTAAACTTTTTTATGCAGAATTATAGGGTTTTAATAAATTTTGTGCCTGCTCTTGGTTCAATAGTTATTTATTGATCGATTTAAATTCAATTTTACTTCTTAGGTGTATAATTTATTACAGACATTTGATAAAAGAAAAAATAAATAGAAAGGAGCCTATAAATGGGTGTTTTAGACAAAGTTAAACCGGGTGTAGTTTATGGAAAGGAGCTACATTATTTATATGAAATATGTAAAAAGGAAGGATTTGCTATTCCTTCTATTAATTGTATAGGAACAAATTCTATTAATGCAGTTTTGGAGGCAGCAAAAGAAATCAATTCTCCGATTATGATACAATTTTCCAATAGTGGTTCTGCTTTTATTTGCGGGAAAGGGCTGAAGATGGAAAAGCCTCAAGGAGTTTCAATAGCTGGAGCTATTTCTGGTGCTATGCATGTTCATTTGATGGCAGAGCATTATGGTGTTCCTGTTGTTCTTCATACAGATCACTGTGCTAAAAATTTGCTTCCTTGGGTTGAAGGGCTTTTGGAGTATGGTGAGAAATATTATAGTCAGCACAAAAAGCCATTATTTTCTTCACATATGTTAGATTTGTCAGAAGAACCTATTAAAGAAAATATTGAAATTTCTAAAAAATTCTTAGAAAGAATGGCAAAAATTGAAATGTTTTTAGAAATAGAGCTTGGGATTACAGGTGGTGAAGAGGATGGAGTTGATAATTCGGATAGAGCTTTGCATGAATTATTTTCTACTCCTGAGGATATTTATTATGGATATTCAGAGCTTTTAAAGATTAGTCCAAATTTTCAGATTGCAGCAGCTTTTGGAAATGTTCATGGAGTATATAAACCGGGTAATGTTAAACTTACTCCAAGAGTGTTAAAGGATGGTCAAGATTATGTTATAGCAAAAACAGGAGCAAATATTACTAAACCAGTTTCTTATGTTTTTCATGGAGGATCTGGGTCTACAATTGATGAGATTAATGAGGCACTTTCTTATGGGGTTGTAAAGATGAATATTGATACAGATACACAGTGGGCTGCCTGGGAGGGTGTTTTGAATTATTACAAAAAAAATGAAAATCGTTTGCAAAGTCAATTAGGGGATGGTAAGGACGCTGATATTCCAAATAAGAAATTTTATGATCCAAGAGTTTGGTTAAGAGAGGCTGAAGTTTCTATGAAAGACCGTGTTAAGATTGCATGTAAAAATCTTAATAATATTAATAGGAATTAAATAAAAATTCACTAATTTTTATTTGTAAGCTGCTTTTTGAGCGGCTTTTTTATTATTTTATTAATTTTATATATTGAATTAAAGATTATTGAACATTTTAGTCGTCTTTTTTTGTTATTTTTGATTCTTTTTTAAGAACTCAGATTAGATATTAATTAATTTTTAAAATTATTGTTGGATATTGTGTTTATAGAGCTTTTCTAATTTAAAAGGGAAGTCATTAAAATTGTTTTTAAATTTAAAAAGCATTTTATTTTGCATATATTTTATATACTTTTTATAGTGCTTATTGTTTGTGAAAAATTAAACTTGAGCTTTTGAGATTTAATTTCTTGAAAGAATAGAATGAATATAAATATCTGATTTTTATAATTTTAATGAGGTGTTTTATAAGCCATATTATTAATTAAGCGTTATCAGTAGTAATATTGATTCCAAGTTCTTTGAGTTGTTCATTTGAGATTTTGGAGGGAGAGTTATCAAGAGGGCTTGCTGCAAAAGAATTCTTGGGGAATAGTATTACATCTTTTATTGAAGTTGATTTTGTCATTAGCATTATTAGTCTATCAATGCCAATTGCAATTCCTCCATGATTAGGAGCCCCATATTCTAATGCTTTTAGAAAAAACCCAAATCTATCTTCTGATTTTTCTTTTTGAAATCCTATTATGTTAAAAATTCTTTGTTGAAGTTCTTTATTATGTATTCTAATTGAGCCTGAACCAAGCTCTACGCCATTTAAAACAAGATCATAAATTTCACCTATAGCTTTGGTTGGATTTTTTTCCAAATTGGTAATATATTGCTTTTTGGGGAGTGAGAACATGTGGTGAGCTGGTGCATAGGTTTTTGTATTTTCGTCATATTCAAATAGTGGAAAGTCATAGACCCATAAAAATTCAAATTTATTTTCATCTATTAATCCAAGATCGTTTGCAATTTTTATTCTAATTTGCCCCATTGCTTTGCAAGCAATTTCCCATTTGTTATTGGCTGTAAAGAAAATTATGTCGTTATTTTCTAGAGAATAGGCTTTTATTAATTGTTGTTCTTCTGTTTTTAAAAATTTTGCAATTCCTCCAGAAAATTCATTATTTTCAATTTTTGTAAAATAAAGACTTCGTGTTTTGTAAAGCTTTGCAATTTCTTCTAAATTGTTTATTTTTGTTCTTGAAAATTTATGAGCTTTATCTTTTACTATTAAAATTTTAATTGACCCTTTGTTGTTTAGAGTATCTTTGAATTCATTGAATTCTGAATTTTTAAGATTACTACTTATATCTTGTAATTCAAGTTCAAATCTAGTATCTGGTTTATCGCTTCCATATTTGTTCATTGCTTTTTTGTATGTTATTTTTTTAAATTTTTTAGGTAAGTTAATGTTAAGGCAATTTTTAAATATTGAAAAAAGCATACTTTCTATTAATTTAAAAATATTTTCTTTTTTGACAAAGCTCATTTCAAGATCAAGCTGTGTGAATTCCGGTTGTCTGTCTCCTCTTGAATCTTCGTCTCTATAGCAACGAGCTATTTGAAAGTATTTATCAAAACCCGATATCATTATAAGCTGTTTGTAAAGTTGTGGAGATTGAGGTAAGGCATAAAAAGATCCTTTATGGATCCTTGATGGTATTACAAAGTCTCTTGCGCCTTCTGGTGTTGATTTTACAAAAGTGGGAGTTTCTAGTTCTAAAAAATTTCTTTTTATTAAAAAATTTCTAATAAGATGAGTAGCCTGACATCTTAAAATAATCTTATTTTTCAATGAATCTCTTCTTAAATCTAAGTATCTATATTCAAGTTTTGAGTTTTCACTTGCATTATTGTCATCTTCTATCATAAACGGCAATTCATTACACTTTGAGATAATTTCAATGTTTTTTGCCAATATTTCAAAATGTCCTGTTTTCATATTTGTGTTTATCATGTTGGAGGGTCTTTTGTTCAATATTCCTTGAATTTTAATGCAATATTCAAGTTTTATTTTTTCTGCGATCTTTAAAAGATGTTCTTCGGTTATCAGAACTTGAGCTTTTTCATATCTGTCTCTTATGTTTAGAAAGGTAAATTTTCCGTGGTGTCTAATTTTTTTTACCCAAGCATTTATTTCAACTTTTTTGTTTATCAATTTTTCATTCAATTCATTGCATTTGATAACTTTAAACATAATTCAGCTCACTATTATATTATAAATTTCTTTGTCTGTTTTTGCATTTAAAATTTCTTTTTTGTATAGATCAACTTTGCCTACAACAGATGCTAAAATTCTGGGATAGCTAACATAATCTTTTGCTGGGCATAATATTAATATAAAAACATGGCTTAAATTTTTGTCAAGAGCATTAAAGTCGATCCCCTCGTGGCTTATTCCTATTGCAATATGTATTTTTGAGATTAAATTTGTTTTTAAATGAGGAATAGCAAAGCCTTCTTTTAGTGCAGTAGTAATTAATTTTTCTCTTTCCATTAAATCTTGAAATATTCTTTCTTTATCAATTTCAATGTTTATTACGCTTAAAAGTTCTCTTAGCACATCAGCTTTATTGCTTGCTTTTAATTCTAGAATAATGTTTTCCTTTTTTAACCTTTTATTTAGTTTAATATTGCTAAGGATTTTATCATAATTTAATGAGTAATCTAGTTTTTTTGCTCTTAAAGAGACTGTTTCAACTTCTTTGGTTATTTTTTCTAAGTTTAAGATTGTTTCTCTAAAAAGATCTTGTATTATAATTAAATGATTATTTGGGCATTCAAATGTAATTTTGCTACCTTCTCGCTTTATTGAGAAAGATATATTGTTTTTTCTTGCATTAATATATTGTGAAGAATCATTTTTAATTTGTTGTGTGAAAAAACCCTCTTTTCTTAATTCATTTTTCAAGTCCCATATAAGAATTTTGGCTAAATTGTCATATTCAAATGATACACTGATATGTGTATTTTGATTTATTGTAAGTTCTTTTTTAAGTCCGCTTTTGTTTATTTTGAATAAAAAGTTTATTATGGGTGTTGTAATGATTGTTGGCAAAAATACCATTATTATTATAATGCCGAATATTTTTTGACTAATGAATCCTGAAGATAATGCTACATTTGCCATAATAAGGGAAACTTCTCCTCTTGGGACCATGCCGGTTGCAATTTTTAAGGCTCCAAGTTTATTAAATCCCAAAAAGAGTGCTGGAATAAAGCAAAATGTACTTTTAGTAATTATTGCCATTGCGCTGATTGCTGATCCGAGTATAAGAACTTCTTTTGAAAGTATTTCATTAATGTCTGACATAAGTCCAATTGATGTAAAAAATATTGGGATAAAAAATCTTTCAAAGATTGTTAGTTTATCTTGAATTACATATACAATGTCTGTTTTTGACATGGCAAGTCCAAATACATAAGCTCCAACTACAAAAGACATTCCTAGATTTTGGAAAATGCTTGCAATGGTAAGGGCTAAAGAGAGTGTTATTACGGTTGCTAAAGTGACGCTGTTTAATTTTTTCAACAGTCTTGAGAGTGTTTCTGATATATATATTAAAGAGAAAGTTAAGCATAGCCAAATTAGTATATTTTGAATTATGGTTTTGATCGAGCTTGCTATATCAAGATCTGATATAGATCTTGATATAGTTATTACACTTGTAAGCATGAGCATTGAAAGTACATCATCAATAATTGAAGTTGAGATTATTGTCACTCCCTCTGACGTACTCATTTTTTTCTTTGCTGAGAGTATGCTTGCTGCAATTCCTGCTGATGTTGGAGTTCCAATTATTCCAATAAAAAGCGAGGTTGGACTTATTAGAGGAACATTAAAAATTATACTGGCCATTAGTATAAAACTTGTAAAGGTTCCAACAACTTCTGTGATTCCAATAATTCCTCCGCGTGGCAAAAATTTGATAAACAATTTTAAGTCAGTTTCAAGCCCTGTCGTGAAAAGTAGTATTATTGAAGCTATGGTAGAGATTGCAAATATTTTTTCATTTATTAAATAATTTTCTCCAATTGAAGTTATTCCTAATGGGAATAATAAAGGTATTTTAATTTTTCCAAAGGCATTTGGACTTAGAATAATTCCTGCTGTTATTTGTCCTATTACTTTTGGAATTCCTATTTTGGTTACTAGATTGCCTAACGAAATAGATGAGATTACTATGATTGCCAGACTCATGACAAAAGATGACATATTTGCCTCAATATCATAATTTGTTGAGTATGCAAATAAAAGATTAGGTAAGTACAGTAACACTGCTATGTAAAAAGTTTTTTTATTCATTTTTCAAGCTCTTTTGAAAAATTATATTTTAGTAAATTAAACAAATTTTTAATTGCCATTTTTTCTTTTTTCCTTGTGACTGTTATTTTTACTTTTCCTTTGTATATTATTCCCAATATAATAATTTCGATTGTGGATTTTGTTTCAGCTTTTATGTCACCTTTTGTTATTATTTTTATATCGCACGAAGAGTGTTTATTTGCTAATTCAGCAAGCATGTTTGTCGATCTTGAATGTATCCCATATGTATTTATTATTTCAATTTCTACTTCTTGCATTTTTTATTTATCTTGTTTATTGTTTTTTTTCTCTTTTTCTTTAGTTGCTGTTTTGTAAAGTTTTTCTATTGCGCTATCAATAAGGCTTAGAAGTATTTTTCCATTTTCTCTTATGTGTATTATTTTCCCCCAATTAAAATGAGCATGTGCGTCGAATTCAAAAAGTTCATGTTCTTTTTTGATTGTAATTTTTAAATTTTCTACATGTTTTTTGATATGAGTATCAAATTTTTCTAGCTTTTTGAGAATAAAGACCTTTTCACTCTCATTTAAGTTAAAATTAACCGCTTGAATTTTAGGTTCCATAATATGTTCTTCCTTTCTCAGATTTTAATTCATTTCTATACTTGTTTACTGTTCTTCTAGAAATAGAGATTCCTTTGGATTCCAGTATAACAGAAATCGCTTTATCTGACATCTTTTTATTTACTTCTAATAACTTTTTTACTGTTATTTTAATGCTTAATTTTGAAAATTCATTTGTTCTTGCTCCACCAACAGAGCTAAAGAGATCTTTGATTAATACCGTACCCCATTCACATTTTAAATATTTATTTTTTATTGCTCTTGATATTGTTGATTTTGATACATTGATTTTTTCTGACAAAATGCTAAAGTTCATTGGCCTTAAGCTTTTAAAACCCCTTTTTAGAAATTCTTTTTGTAGTGTATATATAGCTATTCCTATTTTTGCAAGTATTTCGTCTCTATATCTTAATGATTCGATTAACCATTTTGCTGTTTTTTGTTTTTTAAGATTTGCAGTTGTTCTTTTAAGCTTTTTTTTAAAGATGTTAACTTCTTTGATTTTAATTTCAAATTTGTTATTGTGGTTTATTATTAGTATGTCTGGGTCAACATAGAAATTAGTGTCATCTGGATCTTTAAATTCAAGAGTTGGGTTGGGGTTGAGTTTTTGTCTGATAATTTCTAAAGCTGTGTTAAATTCTTTACTTCTTATTTTAAGTTCTTCTTTTAACTTTTCTTGAGTTTTTTCAAGAAGTTCTGCTTTTTCAAGAATTTTAATAATATTACTTTCTAATTTATGATGCTTTGCTTGCAAAATTAAAGATTCTATTATATTGGGAACACAAATTCCAATTGGATCAAATTTCTGAATAAGTTCAATTACTTTTTTTACTTTTTCTTTTTCTTCCTTTTTAAAAAGATCGTAAGGGTTTATTATATGAAAACCTTTACTGTTTAGATTGTTTATTAATATCTCACCTATTTTAAGTTCATCTTCATTTATTCTTTGAATTCTTAATTGTAGCAAAAGGTGCTCTTTTAAAGAAATAGTTGTTTGTGTTTTTTCAAGAGCTATGTCGTGTTGATTTTTTATAAAATAATCTTCTTTATAGAAATTTTTTTTAAATCTATATGTTTTCAATGTTTCAAAAAATATTTTATTTGAGTCTATTTCTAGGTATTCGTTATTTTCACTTTCTTCTAATATAAGCTGCGACAATTCTTTTTTATTAAGGCTCAATATTTTCATTGTTTGTATTTGAATTGAGTTTAAATTTTGAGATAATTTTAGTTTTTGTTTAATCATATTTATATTAATGTATAAAAAAATCCGCTAATTATAATTATTAATGCTGGGCTTATTTTATTATAAAAAAATAAAATAAAAAAATTAATTCCTATAATAGTTAAGGTTCTTAAAAACTCTGTTTTGTCGTTCTCTATCTTTAAATATGTATTTTCGAGCAAAATGATTACTGTAATTATCCATAGTGCAACAATAATAGGGGTTAAATTTTCTAGACAATAATTTAAAAAATTGATTTTATGAAGCATTAGGAGGATTATTGTCATTATTATTATTGGAGCTGTTATTAATGCTACAGTGGCAATTATTGCTCCTAATATTCCTGCAGTTTTCATTCCAACATATGTTGCTATGTTTGTGGCGATAGGTCCTGGGGTTATCCTTGATATTGTAATCATATTGACAAATTCTTCTTTTGTTATCCACTGTTTGTTATTGATTATTTCATTGTTTATTATCGCTGCAATTCCATTGCCGCCTCCAAAATTTAATAATCCAATTTTTAAAAATGTAATGAATAAATTTATTAAAATCAACCGATATCCTTTTTTATTTAGTTAATATTTTTTTTATTGTTATATATTTTAATGTGTATATTAAAAAGAAAATTAGCAGAATGTATGATATTCTTATTTTTAATTTAAAAATTGCAAAAATTACAAGAAAACATATTGTCCATTTTATTAAAGAATTATTCAACATTTTTTTTGAAAATTTTAAAATAACTGTTAGCATTATAATAATTGAAGAAATTTTTGCGCCTTCAAGAAATTTTTCGACATGTATGTTGTTTGGTACTAACTTTAGGTAAAGGAAAACCATTATTATTGCAATCATGGAGGGTAAAGTACCGGCAACAACGAGTAAAAGTGCACATGGGAAACCCCCAAATTTTTTTCCTATTAGGAATACAAAATTAATTGCTGTAACTCCAGGAATAACATTTGATGTTGCTAGTATTTTATTAAAATCGCTCTCAGATATTATTTTTCTTTTTTTAACAAATATTTTCTTAAGTTCAGATATAATTATTAATCCTCCGCCAATTGTAAGTGTTGTTGTTTTAAAGACAAGTAAAAACAAGTCTAAAATTTCATATAAACTTTTTTGTTTCTTTTTATTCATTTGTTTTGTCAAATTTAGTAAAAACCTTTGGTAAACATTTTACCACAAATATTTTTTGTAATGTGTGTTTTATTGTTGAAAAGCGTGATAAAAACATGCTTTATTATGGTTTTAAAGCATTTACATATTGTTTTACTAAAGGTTTTATTGGGAAGTTTAGTTTATTTTTTGTGCTATAATTCAATTAATTTATATGAAGCTTAGAAGGAAAGTCTAGTTTGTTTAAAGAGTTTTTAATATTTCAAGATTATTTTAATCATATTATTGAGGGTATTTTAGGTTATGGTCTAAAAGTTTCGATTGCGATATCTTTGTGGTATTTTTTAAAATTAATAGTTAAGAAAATGGGTAAAATCTTATTTAAGACTTTGGAAAAGTCTAGATTGGAAGAGAAGTTAGAGGCTACAGTTTTTAACTTTTTAAAATCTTTTTTCAAAATATTGACAGATTTTGTTATTGTCTTAATAATATTGCCATATCTTGGAGTACCTACAACTTCTATTATTGCTGTATTTGGATCATTAGGGATTGCTATTGGGCTTGCTGCTCAAGGCATTTTATCTAATTTTGTTAGCGGAATTATTGTTTTAAATTCTAAGTTTTTTAAGTGCGGAGATCATATTAAATGTGAAGATGTTGAAGGGTTGGTTGAGGCTGTTCAGATTTTTTTTACTACGCTCAAAACATTTAACGAAGAAATTATTAAAATTCCTAACAGCAAGCTCACATCCAATTCCGTTGTTAATTTTTCGGCAAATCCTAGAAGAAGAGTTGTTTTTTCTTTTCAAATTCCTCATGATACAAATATTGGTTTATTAAAAGATAAAATAGAGGATATAGTGGTTTTTAATAATAAGAAATTTAATGCTGAGATTTGTTCTCCTACTCTTATTATCGAAAAATATACTTCTTGTTATATAGTTGTGCAAGTTCGATTTTTTATTAATACAGAAGCTTTTTGGGATTTTCAATATTTTATTGGTGAATCTGTTAAAAATGTTTTATTGGATATGAAAATTAAGTTTCCAATATGTTTTATACCTTTTGACAAGCTGTGCTAATGTTTTGTTTTTGCAATAATTTCTGAGTAATAATTTTCAATTTTTTTTGTAAAAAAATGGCTTGAAAATTTAGTAGAGTATCTTTTTGCATTTTGTTTAAATGTTTTTAGTATTTTTTCGTCTTTTATTACTTTTTCTATGTACTGAGGTAAATTTTCGTACTTTTTTATTAAAAAACCGTTTATTCCTTCTTTTATTACATCTTTATATATATTATCATGCATTAAAATAGCAGGTATTCCAGCAGTTAGTGCCTCTATTACTGTCATTGGATATACTTCACTTTTTGATAGACTGGCAAAAATATCAGAAATTTTGTAATAATAACATATTTCTTCCCAAGGAATTGTTCCTATTAGCAGTATTTGTTTTTCAAGTCCATACCTAATGCTAAAATTTTTTATTTCTTTTTCTTCGCTTCCTTTGCCAATAATAATAAGCTTATAATTTTTATTTTTTATTAAAAGATCTTTTAAATGTGTTACTAATGAATTTATGTTTTTTTCTTGATTTATTCTTCCAACAAATATGATTATTTTGTCTGTTTGACTTATGTTGTACTTTTTTAAAATTTCATCTTTTTTTTCTTTGCTTAAAATTTTTATGAAAAGCTTTCTGTCAACCCCATTTGGAATTATTTTATAGTTAGCATTATTTGAAAGGTCAAAATACCTCTCTTTTGCTTTGCTTGATGGATAAATAAAATATTTTATTTTATTATAATGTTTTCGCATCATTTTATCTGGTTTAATAAAATGTTTAAAAATTCCTAAGTAATGTAAATAATAATCCCACATTGTATGGCTTGTGTGAACTATTGGTATGTTTTGTTTTAATGCAATTTGTTTTCCAATTTTTCCCATAGAAAACTCGGAGTGAGTATGAATTATGTCTGGTTTGTAGCTTTGAATTATTTTAGATATTTTTCTTTTATTGGGAAAAGCTATTACAGCATCAAGTTTTTTATTTATTTGAATGGATGGACATCTGTAAACATTTTTTTCGTTTGAAGATTTTTTAGATTTTGGACAAAATATGTAAACTTCATAACCAATTTTTTCAAATCCTTCTTTAATTTGCTTTATTGATGTTGCTACTCCATTTTTTTCTGGGATATACGTATCTGTAAATATTGCAACTTTCATATTCTCCTCCTAGCTTAAGTATAATATATTTGGCACTTGGATTATAATTTACTTTAATGCAAGTGGTTTATTTATTGTTGGGTAGTGAGCAAGGGTTAAAAGAAGCTTATTTGAAAGAACTATTAATCAAGATGGATGCTTTTAAATCAGAAATTTTGGTTACTAAAATTTTTTTGTCAGAGCTATCAGTTTTGGAATTTACTGAGAAGTTGTTTTCTAATTCTTTTTTTTCAAAAAAAGAAATTTTTATTGTCTATGAGGCTGAACTTTTAAAAGCAGGAAAAGATTTAGAACTAGTATGTAATGCAATTTTAAAGTCCAACAATAAAACTGTTATTTTTGTTTCTAGCAGTAATACATGTAATATTGATTTTAAGAATAAGCTTAAGTTTATAAAAAAAGTTTTTTATGAGATTCCTGATGATGATAAATTTACATTTGTAAAAAGAAATTTTTTTAATCTTAATATTAAAATTACAGATTCTGCAATAAACTTAATGCTTTTAATGTTAAATTCAGATACTAAAATTTTGAAATTTTATATAGATTCTTTTGCGCTTTTTGCTAAGAACAACACTATTGATGATGAAGATATAACTTCTTGGATTAGTTTTGTTCGATTTGAGAATACTTTTTCTTTATTTAATTCAATTTTAAAAAAAGATATGGCTCATTGCTTGATAAAGATTAAGTCTATTTTGGATCAGGGAGAAGATTTGCTTAGTATCTTAATGAGTCTTATTTGGCAATTTAAAAGATTATTAAAGGTGCAAATAGATTATAATACATGTGGAAGTTTGCAGAGTGCATTGAATAAAAATAAAATTTTTTTTTCATTAAATAAAATTTATAGAGTAGGAGTTAAAAATTATTCGATTTCAGAAATAAAAATTGTTTTGAAAATTTTATATAGGTTTGATTTATACTTGAGGATTTATTCTAAAAATATTCATCAAAATTTATCATATTTTTTAATATTTTCAATTTTAAAGCTTAATAATAATTTTTTAATGCATTGTTCTACAGAGTCAAAATTTAATTTTTAATGTATGAAGCAAAAATTAAGTTTGATTATATTGTTTTGTTTTTTATCTTGTAAATCTGAATCTAGATTGGCAGAAATTGTTTTAATAAAGTTTCTTGATTCTATTAAAAATTTTCAAAACAGTCCCGAAATATTTTTTGGTTATTTAAATATTCCAAGCGATGATGATCTGAGGGCAAAGATTTATGGGTTAAAATTTCAAGCAAAAGATGATTTTATTTTTTATCCTTTGTTTTTTAATAATCTAAGATATGAAATAATAAGTAAAAAAAATATTTCTAATGGCTTTGAATTTGAAGTTATTATTAAAAATGTTAACTTTCAAAACGGGATCGAAAAATTTTTGGTTAAATTAAATAAAATTGAAGAAGGATCTTCAAAGCTTAAAAATTTAGAAAAAAAAGAGCGTAAAAAAATATTTAATGATTTAATAAATGAAGTTGTTGAAGAGTTAAATAATTTTGATTACACTGAGATTGTTCATTTTTTTAGATTAGTCAAAAGTTCTTCTGGAGGCTATAAAATAGAGCTTTTGGGAGATGTTTTAAATATACAAGTTAGAAACAAGCTTGTTAATGATCTTTTTTTAGTTTTATCGCCTGGAATTTCAAATCGTGTTTTAATTTTAAAAAATATTAATAAATAATCTATTTTAAATTTTATCGTTAATTTATAGGTTATGTAAAATTAAATTGGGTTTAAAATTTATTTACCGTGATTATGATTTTTTATTGCAAATTCTTTTATTCTTTTTGCAAGTTGAATATTTACTTTTATTTTTTCTGAAATTTCATTTTCACTTAAAGGTAGTATATCTTTATAGGTTCCAATTGATTTTAATATTTTTTGTGCTGTTTTTTCTCCAATTCCATGTATTTTTGTGTACAATAGAGTTATTTTTTCCCTTCTTTTTTTGTTAAATTCGTTAGCTTTTCTGTGTGCCTCATCTCTTACATTTTGTAGTATTCTAAGAGCAGGATGTCCCTGAGGTAAATTTATTCCTTTTTTGTTGGTTATTAAGAATATTGTTTCGTGTTTTTTTGCCAATGAACAGACTTTAACTTTGTTTTCTATTTTTAGTCCTTTTAAGATAGAAAAAGCAGCATTTAATTGTCCTTTTCCTCCGTCAATTAAAATTAAGTTTGGTAGTTCTAAGTTTTTATTGATTATTTCTGAATATCTTCTTGAGATTACTTCCTTTATTGCCTTAAAGTCGTCAATTTCTCCTTTTAATAGCGAGTTTAGCTTGTAAAGTTTATAGTTTTCTTTAAAAGGAATTCCCATTTTAAAAGCAACCATAGAAGCTACTGTTTCTTGACCTTTAAGATGAGCAATGTCAAATCCTTCAATTATTTTGGGAAGTTTGTCCATTTCTAGAAAAATTTTCAAACTTTCAAGTGCTTTGTTACTTTTATTTTCATATTCTCTTAAAGATAATTCAGCATTAGATATGGCCATTTCCATTATTTTTAAAGTTTCTTCTGTTTCTTCGTTAATAATTTCTGTTTTTGTATTTTTAATTTCATTTATTAGTTTTTCAACATTTTTAGTGTCGATATCTTTGAGAAAAATATGAATTTTGTCTGGCACTATCATGTTAATAGATGTGTAATATTGAGTTAAAAATTGTAAAATTAATTCATTTTGTTTAAAAATACTTTCATCGAAGTTTACATCTCTTTCGACTAATTTTCCATTTCTGTATTTTAACACTATTATTGTATTTATATTTTCTCCTGGATGAACATGTACATAATCTATGTTTAAATTATTGGTTTTTGCAACGATTTGTATTTGATTAATTTCTATTAAAGAATTTTTAGTTTCTCTCAATTTAATAGCAGTTTCAAAATCTTCTTTTTGTATGGCAAGTTTTAATTTAATGTCAATTTTGCTTAATATTTCGGATATATTTCCGCTTAGTATGGATTTTGCCCTGTCTAGTTCTTTTTGATATTCTTTTTCAAGGTTTTCTTTGTAGCATACTCCAAGGCATTGCCCCATGTGGTAATATAGACAAGGAGCATTGGATTTTTTTTTACATTTTCTAATTTTAAATGTTTTGTTAATAAAATCTAAAACTTGGTCTAATTTTTTTACATTGGTAAATGGTCCAAAATATTCGCTTTGGTCATTAATTATTTTTCTAGTTTTGAAAATTCTTGGATATTTTTCGTGCGTTATTCTTACCATGGGATAACCTTTTCCGTCTTTTAATTTTACATTGTAATCAGGCTTATGAGTTTTGATTAGATTGCATTCTAAAAGCAATGCTTCGTATTCGCTGTTTGTTGTAATAACTTCTATTGATTTTACATTTTTCATTAGTATTTTAATTTTGTGACTATTTTTTTCTAAAAAATAACTTTTAATTCTTGATCTTAGATTTTTTGCTTTTCCAATATAGAGTATTTTTTTATTTGCATTTAGCATTTTATAGCAACCGCTTGTAGTTGGGAATTGTGTTACTTTTTCGAATAAACTTTCAAGGTTCTCTTCCATAATGTCAGACAGTTTTTAGATTTTAGAAATCATCTTGTGATATAATATTGTATCATAAATACAGTGTGTTTTATGTTTTGAGGTATTTAAAAATATGAATAATAACAAATAAAAGGTCAAAAATGAGATTAATTTTAATGCTCTTGCTATTTTTTTTGTACTTTTCTGTTCTTTTATCTCAAGAATTGAAGTTAATACTTGATTCAAAAAAAAATTTTAAATTTATTCAAGATTCTAGCAATATTACTTTTGAAAAGGATATGAGGGGGTTGCTTGGTATTTATTTGGATAGATATAAAACTGTTTTGGATTTAAATAATATTGATTTACGCTTAGAAATCGGAAGAGATAATAAATTAAAAGACACATCTTCAAACTATTTAGTTAGTGCAGAGAGTTTGAGAGTTTCAAATGAATTTCGTAATGTTTCTAACGGTTCTTTAATTTTTTATTCAAATCAAAATCCTGTTAAGTTTAAGCCATTAACAAAGAAAGCTTTCTTTTTCTCAGGTAATACTGTCTCTGATTTCACTATTAAGTTTTGGGTATATCGAACAACTTCTGTTACAGGAGAAATTATTTTTAGTTGGGATGGCTATAAAAATATTAATAATTTATGGGTGGATCAGTCTATTAGATTAGAAAGCGATGAGGGAAATTTTGTTTGGGTTTTAAACAATGTCTTTTTAAAAGATAATAAAAATCCTATTAAGATTAGAATGAAAAGCAATGATGATTTTATTCCAAAAAAATGGCATTTACATACCTTAAGATATAGGCAAAGGGATGGCATACTTGAATATTTAATAGATTCTAAACCCCAGGCAATAGAATATATAACAAATGATAAGAAGGAAGGATCAGGGTATTTATTAAGTATTGGCAATTTTATTGATTTTACCTTGGGGACTTATTTTACTGGTGCGGTTGAAAATTTGGAAATACATAAAAGTTTTGAAGAGGTTAGTAATGCTTTTTTTTCAAAGAATATGGGATATATTATTACAGAGCCTATTAAGCTTTCTAAATATTATTCTCAAGTATTGTCCTTTGATGTTGATTCTAATGTTCCTAAGGATACAGAGATTGTTTATTATTACAGATTAGATAATAAGGTATTTTATGATACAGATAGCTATGGGAATATTAAGAAAAATTTAACTGGAGCGTGGATTCATTTTGACCCCAAAAAAGATTTTCCAGATTCAAAAATATCAAAATATATTCAAATAAAAGTTGAATTTTATCCCAGTGGGGATTCTGTAAGCAGTCCTTCTCTTTATAGTATGTCGATTACTTATGTTCCCGAAGCAGCTCCATTTCCTCCTGTGATAACAAAAGTTATTCCGGGCTCTAGAGAAGTTTTTGTTGAGTGGATTCCTGTTGTTAATAGTAGTGTTGAAGGGTATTATATTTATATTGGTGTTGCTTCTGGTAATTATCATGGAAAAACCGGTGGTGTTTTAACCTCTCCTATTGATGTTGGAAATCAAACTTCTTTTAAGATTACAGGACTAGAAGATGGAAGGCTTTATTATATCAGTATTGCTGCTTACAATTTAGATAAAAGTGTGAATAAAACTTCTTTTTCAAAGGAAATTTCTGTAAGACCTATGGAGATTTTTAAAAAATATGAATAACTTTAGTTTTGAAAAAGCTTTAAATTTTTATAAAAATGGTGACTTTAAAAGTTCTCTTGACAATTTAGATGTTTTTGATGAGAATTTTGATTCTCTTTCGCTTAAAGCACTTATTTATTTCAAAAAAAGGGATTATAAGGCTCTCTCATATTTGTTAAATACTTATCCTGTTGTTTTGAGTGAATATAATTTTTTAGTTAAGCTTGTAGATTATGGTAAAGTTGAAAAAAATAAAGATGGTCTAAGTCCTTTTGAAAATTATAATTTGGGCGTTTTTTATTTTAATTTAAAAGAATATGAACTTGCGTTAAGTTGTTTTTTGAAGGCTAAAGAGCAAAAATCTGATTTTATGCAGGCTTTAAACAATAGTGCGGTCTTATTTGAAATGTTGGGCAATAAGGATAAGGCTTTGAAATTATTTTTTGAGGCTAGAAATTTGGACCAAAACAATTCTCTTGTTAAGCTTAACATTTGGATTTTAAAAAATATCAAATCCCTTGAAATAGTAAGCTTTTTGAAAGTAGAGGAAATTTTTTTTGGTGCCAATCTAGCTCTTGTTGTTAATTATTTAATGTATTATTTTTATTCTATTGGAGAAATAAGCAGGGCCATTAGGCTTTCTGAAAAATTTTTAACGGATTCTTATTATTCTAAGTATATTTGGCACAATAGAGCAACTATTTTCCATAAAATGGGCAATATGACTCAAGCTACATCATCTTATGTTAAAGCCATTTTGAATTTTCCGAATATTTATACAATTTATAATATGCATATTGCAACAATTGAGCTTTTGAAATTTTCTCCTAAAAAGTCTATTGAGAGAATGGTTAATGATTATTCTAATTTAGACTTGATATATTTGTATGCAACCTTATTCTTTCTTAGAAATCGTGATCTTGAGGATGCCTATTTTTATATGAAAAAACTTTGTGAGCTTAATCCAGAGCCTTATTTGAAATTTTTAAAATTACTTGAGTTTAGTGAGGACATGTTAATTGAAAATTTGCTTGAAGAATTTGCAATATCTTTAAGAGTAAATTGGCATTTGGAGTATTTATTTTTTATTGACAATTCTTTAAATTTGAGAGATCCTATTTTTATTTTTGATCACAATATAAGGGTAAATACATATATTTGGAGAATTAAAGACGAGTGCATTGAATTAAAATTTAGCAATAATGAGGAAAAAATGGTTAAAGAAGTCTTGCATGAAGAATGTATTTATTCTAAAGTTGACATTTCTATTGGAGATTTCCAAAATTTAATAGAAGCTTATAAAGAGTTTAGAATGAATTACTAATATTTGCAGTTTATTTAGTTGACAATAATAATATCTCTAAGATAATATGTATTAATGTTGTAGGAGAGATGCCAGAGTGGCCGAATGGGGCTTCCTGCTAAGAAGTTGTCCTTTTAAAAGGGGACCATGGGTTCGAATCCCATTCTCTCCGTAATTATTTAAATCTTGACAGTGCGTACTTTATTTATTAAAATTTTTCTTAGCTCTGGAGAGGTGGCAGAGTGGTTTAATGCTACGGTCTTGAAAACCGTTGTAGGTGTAAGCCTACCGTGAGTTCGAATCTCACCCTCTCCGTAATTATTGTGTTTAATTTTAAGTATTAAGATTAAGAGTGCAAGTGTTTCTTGTGTTGATGTTCATTTTCTGTGTTTTCATGTATAGGGAATTGAAATTCGATTTTATCGCAGGCATTACAATTAATTAAGAATGGGTCGTAAAAAATTATAATTTGGTTGTTTTTAAAGTAATATTTATATCTAGGAAAGATTACTGTGAATTTTTTTTCCAATTCGTGTGGATTGAGTTTTTCTTTTATGTTAAAATCTTTAATCTTATGTTTTATCTGTTCTTTTAATACATTTATTAGAGAGTCTAACTGATCCTTTGATATTATTTCTGAAATTTCTATTTTTTTGTTTCCTTTTAAGTTTAAAGAGTAATACTTGGAAAAAGAGTTTGATTCTTTTTCTTTGAAGGATTCTTTATATAGGATAGATGTAATACCAATATTTTCATTCTTAAATACTGTAAAGCTGGAAAAATAAAAATATTCATTTTTTGAATTTTCGGTTTTTGATATTTTATTTTCGATATCTTTTTTCCATTTTTTTATAAAATTTTCAAATTCAAAGTTTGTATTTTCCATAAAAGGAATTTTTGCATCTATATTGAGAATATTATTGTTTTTCAGTATTTCTTTTTCTTGAATATTTTTAGTTTTAATTATGAATTCAGAATTAACTTTTTTAGAGATTGATTTATAGCATGATAAAATAGATAAAGATAACATTAAAAGAAAAATCATTATTTTAGTTTTCACAACTTCTCCGTTTTCTGTTGGATGTTTTTATTGTAATAAATAGCGATTTTTATTACAATAAAAATTAATTATTTGTGTCCATAGCTCAGTTGGATAGAGCGTTAGATTGCGATTCTTAAGGTCGGAGGTTCAAGTCCTCTTGGACACGAAAAATTTGTTAGTTTGGAGAGATGGCCGAGTGGCTTAAGGCGCACGCTTGGAAAGCGTGTATACAGTAAAATGTATCATGGGTTCGAATCCCATTCTCTCCGGTTCCTAGGACCCGTACTACCAAGTGTTGCTGAATCCCGTCAGGACTGGAAGGTAGCAGCGGTAAGCAATTTTTTTGGTGAGTACGCAAGTCTTAGGTTTTATTTTGAGCCAAAATGTGATGCTTTGCTTTATGTTAAGATATGGATTTGTCTTTTTGAAACTTTCAATTTTGTTGTATTTTTCCGGGAAGCTTTTCTTTTTTAGATGTTTTTTATGTTTTATAAAATTCTTTGGTAATTCTTTTAAAGTAATAGTTCTGATATAAATATGTTATATAGTGTATAATTTATGGCATTTTGCTTATTAAAATATTGGGAGGTAAAAAGTTAATGGCGTCTTCAAGAGGCACCGCTCTTAAGAAACGTCCTAGAGATTTCAACTCTCTTGAGGGGCAAGATTTTGTTGTTGAGACTTTAAAGCATTCTATAGAGAAAAATAAGATAGCAAATGCTTATATTTTTTCAGGGCCAAGAGGTGTTGGTAAAACGTCATCAGCTAGGGCTTTTGCTAGATGTTTAAATTGTAAGAATGGTCCGACAGTTGTGCCTTGTGGAGAGTGTAACAATTGTAAATCTATTGAGAATGATAGCAGTCTTGATGTTGTTGAAATTGATGGTGCTTCAAATACCTCAGTTCAAGACATTAGACAAATTAAAGAAGAGATAATGTTTCCTCCTGCGATTTCCAAATATAGAATATATATTATTGATGAAGTTCATATGCTTTCCAATTCTGCTTTTAATGCTCTTTTAAAGACAATTGAAGAGCCCCCCAATTATATTGTTTTTATTTTTGCTACTACAGAGTCACATAAGCTGCCAGAAACGATAAAAAGCAGATGTCAGCATTTTAGTTTTAAACTTTTATCGTTAGAAAAGATTTATAATATGCTTAAGAAGGTTTGTTTTGAAGATCATATTAAATATGAAGATGGGGCTTTAAAATGGATTGCATATAAAAGTAGTGGTAGTGTGAGAGATGCTTACACTCTTTTTGATCAGGTCGTTTCTTTTACTAACTCTGACATTAAATTAAATCAAATAAGATCTAAGATGGGCTTAACCAATGATGAATTTTTGGAGAAATTGTCAATTAGCATTCTTAATGAGGATGTAAAAGAGTTAATTTGTGTTCTTGATTCTATTTTTTTGGCCGGGGTGTCTTATGAGCAATTTATGCTAGATTCAATCGAATTTTTTAGAGAAGCATTATTTTTAAAGATAGGTATTAAAAATTTTGAGTTTATTGGAATTAAGTCTGAGGATTTGAGAAAAAAATTAATTGAGTTTGATTTAAACTATCTTGAGAGAATTATTGTTGTTTTACTTGAAACTTACAGGGATTTGCAATTTTCAATTAATCCAAGGTATGAACTTGAGATTAATTTTATTAAAATTTTAAGACTTAAAAATTATATTCCAAATCATATTTTAATAAAACAAATTCAAAATCTTGAAGACAATTTGTTAGAAAATATGACTTTAGATTCAAACAATTTTGATGTTTTAGCAAATAAGAATGGTAAAGCTAACGCAACTTTTATTTCAGAAAAACCTAGTTTAGAATATGGATTTTCTGAAATAAAATCTTTAGAAAAAGAGGAAGCTAGTTGTGATGAAAATTTGTCAACAAAAATTGATAAAAATCTTGTAAAGACTGATAGTATTGACGAGATTGATGAGATTTTCATTGAAGATGATAATTCAAATAAAACAAATGATTTTATTGATATAAGAGATAAATTTATTTATATTGTTTCAAGATATATTCAAACTTTAGTTCATTCAGGAGAAGTTGTTATTGATGACAATGTCCTTTATTATAAGGTTTTTAGTGAATTTGAGTATAATGAGCTTCAAAATTATAAAGGTGAGATAAGATCTGAATTTTATAAAGAATTTCCCAATTTAAATATTGTGTTTCAGAAAAATTTTAAAAACCTTGAAAAGGATTTTGAAAAATTAGAAACTGTTAAAAATATTTTTGGAGCAAGTGAAGTTTTGGAGGGATAGAAATATGGCAGTAAATCCGTTAGATTTTTTGAAAAATATGTCTAGTGTTAAGAGTAATATTGATAATATTAAAAAGGAAATGTCTAAAATTACTGTTTGTGGTAAAGCGGGTAGCAATATTGTTACTATTGAGATGGATGGCGAATTTAATGTTAAAAAAGTTTCAATTAATAAGGAATTTTTTGACGATTTAGACAATGATGCTTTTGAGCAAATGGTTAAATCTGCTTTAAATGATGCTGTTTCTAAGGTTAAAGAAGAAATAAAGTTAAAAACTATGGGAGTTCTTCCTTTTGGAATGTAGTTGTTAATTTTATAAAAGTTATTATATTTTGATTTTTCAATGTAATGTTAAGCGATTTATAATCCATAGTATTTCATATAAATTTAATTAATTAGATATAATCTAGGTATTGGATAAGTATTTTGATTTGTTTAATTATTTTTTAAATACATGTCCTAAACTTAGGAGGATTTTATGTCAATGTTATTGCAAAAAACTTTATGTATTATTAAGCCAGATGGAGTTAGGAGGGGTTTGATTGGTAATGTAGTTGCAAGATTTGAAAAGGTAGGTTTAAAAATGGTGGCTGCTAAAATGCTTATTGTTGATGAAAGTCTAGCAAAAAGACATTATTTGTATGATGATATTGCTTTTAGGCATAGTGAGATAGTTTGGAAGTCTTTAATTGAATTTATTTCAAATTCTCCCGTTTTTGCATTTGTTGTTGAAGGAGTTGAAAGCATTGAGGTTGTTAGAAAGCTTTGTGGCGCTACTGAGCCAAAATTAGCTATTCCTGGAACAATACGCGGAGATTTTTCTTACCACAGTTTTAGATATTCAAATGAAAAAGGTTTTTCAATTTATAATGTAATTCATGCATCTGCAAATGAGGCCGATGCGATTCGTGAAATACCAATTTGGTTTAAAGATAGTGAAATTTTAAACTATAAAAGAGATGATGAATGTGAACATTATTATTGTTAATTTTTATAAATTGATTTCTTTAAAGGTATAAATTTTAAATTGCCAATTTAATTCCAATATAAAATAAGAACAATTTTTGTACTTTTGTTTTAATTATTTTACATTTTTAGGAGAATTTTTATACGAAAGACTGTTTTTGAGAGTAATGTTTTTATTTTGCTTTCATGCTTTACATTATAATTGATTATGTAAATATATTTTGTTTAATAAGGTTTTCAATGTTATGTTTAATAGATTTTTAATTAAAATAAAAAATTTTTAGTCTTGTAAAAAATGTTTATGAGAATACTTAGGCTTTATTCGTTATTTTTGTTTTTTGCTTGTACTTTCGATTATGATGAATATTCTAATAGGTCTGATGTGGCTAAAAAATTTCCTTCGATACAAATATTAGGAATCAAATATTATGATGTTGTATACAATAAAGAACAAGCTGTTTTAGAGTCTTTAAGTTTTAGTTATTTTAATGACTATAAAATTTATAAGGCAGAAAATGGAAGGTTTTTGTATCATTCTCTAGATAATGAAATTTCAGGAAAGTTTAATAATTTGGAAGGTTCTTATATTACGAAGGATTTGGATATGAGAGATTCCGTAGAATTTAAAATAGAGGAAAAAAATAATTATTATTTGCTTAATTCAAATAGGCTTTTATGGAAGAATAAAGACAAAAAATTGCAATCTCCCCCAAATGAGCTAGTATTAATTAGGTTTAATGATAGCAAAATAAAGGGAAAAGGATTTTCTTATTTTATAAAAAGCAATGTTTTTTATTTTGATTCTGGGGTTGAAGGGATCATGAATTGAGGTATTTGGTTTTAATATGGATTTTTATTATTTTTGCTAACAATATTCAAGCAACTCAAATAGAATCTAAATCTGAATCCGAAATGCTTAAGGGAGGCGAAGAAAAAAATACTAATTTTACCTTTAAGTCAGATTTTGCACAAGGGGTAGTGTCTTCTTTTTATAAAAAGATTGTTTTAAAAGGAAATTCAGAGGTCATTTCGTTAGATTTTAAACTTAAAGCAGATGAAATTGAAATTTATGGAGAAAATGGCTCTTATCTTGAAGCCCGAGGTAATGTTTTTTATGAAGATTATAAGAATAAGATGCATGTTAAGGCTCAATTTTTGTTTTTTAATAGAAAATTAGATAATTTTTATCTTCAAAAAGGGGTTGAGCTTGAAGACTTAGAAAATAATATGGTTATTAAAGCGGAAAGAGTTGAGGGTAGTAATAAAGCTAATGTTTATATTATGCAATATTCTGTTAAAATATATAAGGACGATACTTTTGCAAGAGCTGAGAATGGGACTTATAATAAAGAAGAAAAAGAAATGATTCTTGAGGGGGTTCCAGTAATTTACCAGAAAGATAACTATTATTCTGCTTCAAGAATCATTTTTAATACAAAAACCAATAGGTATAAACTTGAGGGAAGTGTTGAGGGAGAGTTTACTCAAGTTGAAGATGATGTTTCTGAAGAAAAAAAATAAAATAAAAGAGATCAAGGAAAGTCTTGATCTTAATTCTGTCAATAATATTGTTTTAAAAGCAGATAACATTGTTAAAAAGTATGGTGAAAAATTTGCTGTTAATGGTATCACGATTGATGTTCATAAGGGCGAAGTTGTGGGGCTTCTTGGTCCAAATGGAGCCGGAAAAACAACAACATTTTATACTATTGTAGGCTTTATTAGGCCTAATGCGGGCAAAGTTTTAATAAATGATTACAACATCTCATATCTTAATATGTATGAACGTGCTCGGATAGGAATTGTGTATCTTCCCCAAGATGCTTCAATTTTTAGAGAACTTACAGTCGAAGAGAATATTATGGTTGCTTTAGAGAGAAGAGAGGATCTATCTAAGGCTGAGCGCAAAATAGAACTTGTGAATTTACTTAAAGAATTTGAGATAAAAAGAATACAAAGCCAAAAAGCTTATACTCTTTCTGGGGGAGAGAGAAGGCGTGCAGAGATAGCAAGGGCTTTGGCTGTAAATCCCCATTTTTTACTCTTGGATGAACCTTTTGCTGGTATTGATCCTATTGCGATTGGAGATATAAAGAATATTATAAAAATTTTAAAAGAAAGAAACATTGGAGTTCTTATTACTGATCATAATGTAAGAGATGCTTTTGATATAATTGATAGAGCTTATATTGTTTATCAAGGGCAAGTGCTTGACAAGGGTGATGTTAATTATATAGTAAGCAGTGAAAAAGCCAAGAAGCTTTATTTGGGAGAAGAATTTAGATTATGAAAACAATAGATCATGGACTTTATTATGAATTTAGGGTAGCTGATGATGTTAAAATGATTTATACTAAGAAACCTTTTAGCATAAATTTAAGAGAACTTAGTAATGATAATTTAAACTTTGTTCCCAAGTCAAAAAAAATAAAATATTTAAAGCAATTGCATACAGATATTATTTATAAAGTTGAAGATGATTTTATAAATTTTCAAGAAGGAGATGGTCTAATATCTAGTTCTTTAGATGTAGCTCTTGTTGCATACTTTGCAGACTGTCTTCCAATATACTTTTATGATTCAGTGAAAAAGTTTATAGGAATTATTCACAGTGGATATAAAGGAAGCTTTAACTTGATTATTTTAAAAATGTTGTTTATGTTTGAAAAAATGGGATCAACTTTTGAAGATTTAAAAATTGTTTTTGGACCTTATAACAGATCTTGTTGTTATGAAGTTTCTGAAATTTTCTTGAAAGAAGTAAGTAATAAATTTAGTAAAAATTTATTACTTACTTCTTTTGTTAAAAGAGATAGTAAAATATATTTTGATAATGCTAATTTTAATTTGGGCTTGCTTTCTAGTTTTAATTTAAATATTTATAATTCAAAACTTTGTACATATTGTTTGAAAAATCTTTATTCTTATAGAAGAGTAAGGGAAGGTCAAAGTTATGCCTTGATTTGGAGAATTTGATTTGAATGTAAGAGATTTGTCTTTTAAACTTAATTCAATTTTTGATATAAAGAAGTATGAGCATGTTGATAAAAATTTAAACGGTCTTCAAGTAGGAAATCTTGATACCAAGGTTAACAAAGTTGCCTTTGCAGTTGATGCTAGCTATTCAGTTTTAAAAGAAGCAAAAGGAAATGATTTTTTAATTACGCATCACGGAATTTTTTGGTCAAAAAAAGAGCGTATTGTTTCTAATATGTATGATAAAATGAAGTTTTTGATTGAAAATAATTTAGCTCTTTATTCGGTACACTTGCCTATGGATGCTCATTTTATTTATTCACATAGCAAAGTATTTGCAGATTTTTTAGGATTAAAAAATTCTTTTGCTTTTGCAAATTATGGGGGGTTTGATCTAGGAGTTATTGCTGATTCTACTTTTAGCTTTTCTGAAATTTTGGAAAAAATCAAAAAGGAAAGTAGTCATATTCTTTTTTCAAAAAAATTTAAAGAATCGGTGAATAAGGTTGCAATTGTTAGTGGTGCTGGATACTCTTTTTTTGAAGAAGCTTTATGTCATGGTATAGATTTGTTTATAACCGGGGATACTTCTCATCAAATATATTCTTTAGCAGAAGAATGTGGTGTGAGCTTAATTTTTGCGGGTCATTATTTTACTGAAACTTTTGGTTTAATTAAATTAATGCAAGATTTTAAAATTCAAGAAGATTTAGAGGTTAAATTTATTTGTAAAAATACTAATTTATAAGGATTTTTGTATGAGGACTAAAAGTAAACGATATTTCAATATTTTTGTATTTATTATTAGTTTAATTTTTTTTGATCAACTTACTAAGTATTTGGTTGTAAAGTATGTCAAATTGGGTTCAATATATTTTTCCTTTTTTGATAATTTTTTTAGGATAATACATGTAAGAAACACAGGCATTTTATTTTCTATGGGTTCTAATATCCATTATAGTTTGAAAAAAATTTTTTTTCTTGCAATGCCTATTTTCATTTTAATATTTGTTTTTTCTCTTGCTGTGAGGGAGAAAAATTGTATTGCCAGAACCTCATTTGTATTGATTTTTTCAGGGGGAGTGGGGAATATTATTGATAGATTGTTTAGACCTTCTGGAGTTGTAGATTTTTTAGATTTTAAATTTTTTGGAATTTTTGGTCTTGATAGATGGCCTACTTTTAATTTTGCAGATAGCTATGTTGTTATAGGGATGATTTTGTTTTTAGTTTATGATTTTTTTGTAAAAAAAACACTTAATACATGAAGATTTTTGGTTTTATTTTATGCGTGTTAATGAACTTATCTATAATGTTTTTAGTGTTCTTTTTAGAGTTTCTTTTAATTGTTAAATTTGGTATTATAGTAAAGCCTTATTTGCAATTTATATTGATTTTAATGATGATTATTTTTGCTGTTATGGTAGGGTATTTTGTGTCAGTTTTTATTGTAAGAAGCTTACTTCTTAAGTTATTTAAACTAGATCAATAAAAAGAGAAGCTTTGTGTCTTTAAGGATTTTAATTGCTGGCGAGATTATTGGTAAAGCTGGGATTATTGCAATAAAGTCTTTTTTATCATCCTTTAAAGTTGAAAAAAGAATTGATTTTGTAATATCTGGTAATAATTTTACTACAGGTCTAAGAGGTCTTGGCAAGAAGCATGCCTTTTTATTAAAAAAGTATGGTGTTGATGTGTTAACCTTAGGAGAAAATGCTTTTGTAAGGCCTGATTTATCTGATGATCTTGGTAAGTATAATTTTATTTTAAAACCTTTAAATTGTCCCGCAAAATTAAAAGGATATTCTTATTTTATTTATAATATTAATGGCAAAAAATTGGCTGTAATGAGAATTGTAGGCCAAACAGGAACAACTAAGTATAACTTTAATCATCCTTTTTATAGTTTTGATTCTTTTTATGAAAGAATCAAGGTGCAAACAGACAATATTATTGTTCTTTTTGATTCAAATACTACGGCCGAAGTTAATGCTTTGTTTTTTTATCTAAAATCAAGAGTTAGTGCTTGTCTTGGGATTGGGAAAAGAATTTTAACAGCTGATTTGAGAATCTTAGATAACACTGCTATTATAACTGATTTGGGCAGAGTAGGCAGTTTGGATAGCGTTATTGGATATGTTCCTAATTTAGAGGCGGATAAATTTTTAAAAGGATTTTTAAATCAAAGATTTGATGAATCTTGGGAAGGTATTGGTTTTAACGGTGTTTTAATCGATATTGATGAAAATGGGCATTCTTTTTATGTAGAAACTGTTAGAGAATATATAGATTATAAATCAATTATAAAAGATGTGAATATTGTTTAATATTCATATCTTTAGGTATTCTTTAAATTTAATTGATCTTATCTGTGTGATTTAATTTTATTAGTTTTCTTATATATATTATTATAGGAGGATGGGTTATGTATAGTTATATTGTAGAAGGCGGGTTTAAGATAGGTGGTCAAATTACAGCTAGTGGTAATAAAAATTCTGCTTTACCTTGTATTTTAGCTTCTTTGCTTACTGATGAAGATGTTATTTTAGAAAATATTCCCAATATTAATGATGTGGAAGTTGTTTTAGATATTTTGAGCGATGTAGGCGCAGATATTGTAAGAGAGGGGAATACTTTAAAAATAAAAGTTTTAAATATTGTAAAAACAGAAATTGATTCTTCTTTTACGGATTTAATTAGGGCTTCAATACTTTTATTAGGCCCTTTTGTTTCAAGATTTGGCAAAATAGATATGGCGCTTCCAGGAGGAGATGTAATTGGGAAAAGACGTCTTGATACTCATTTTTATGGTCTTTGTAAACTGGGAGCTAAGCTAAACACAAAAGATGGAAGAATTGTTTTAAAGGCCAACAAGCTTTTTGGAACTGAAATGTTTTTAGATGAAGCTTCTGTTACAGCCACAGAAAATATTATTATGGCCTCAGTTCTTGCTGAAGGAAATACCATTATTATGAATGCTGCTTGTGAACCACACGTGCAAGATTTATGTAATATGCTGAATTCAATGGGTGCTAATATTTTAGGGATTGGTTCAAATGTTTTAGAAATAAAGGGTGTAAAAAAATTAAATGGAACAATATTTAGAATAGGATCCGATTTTATGCAAGTTGGTTCTTTGATTAGTCTTGCTGCATTAACAGGGGGTGAGTTGGAAATTAAAAAAGCAGATCCCCATCATTTCAGACTGATTAGGCATATATATTCAAGACTTGGGATTAATTTTGAATATGATAGAGAAAATTTGTATGTAAGAGATAAACAAGAATTAAAAGTTAAGCTAGATTTTGGCGGACACATTCCAAAAATTGATGATGGCCCTTGGCCAGCTTTTCCAACAGACCTTATGAGTATTATTATAGTCACAGCAACTCAAGTAGAAGGCACAGTTCTTGTTTTTGAGAAGATGTTTGAATCTAGGATGTTTTTTGTAGATAAATTAATAAAAATGGGGGCTCGAATTGTACTTTGTGATCCGCACCGCGTAGTAGTTACGGGTAAATCTCCTCTTAAAGGCGATGTTTTATCTTCTCCGGATGTGCGGGCAGGAATGGCTCTTCTTATCGCTGCTTTTGTTGCAGAAGGTCGCAGTGAGATTCAAAATGTTTATCAAATTGAAAGGGGATACGAAGATGTAGTTAGCAAATTAATTAATTTGGGGGCAAAAATCAAGAAAGTTGAGAGTCGATAGCTTAGCATTGGGCTTTATTATATTACATATAGTTTATGAAAAATGTTTTTAAAAGAGAATAAATATAAGGTTAAGGTATTAATAGGTTGAATTTTTTATATTTTATAGTTTAAAGATTTTGATATAGAAAATAATATTGAAAGGTTGAAAAAATTTGCATAAATATTTTTGCCTTTATAATATTAAGTATTCTTTTAAATAAGTGTTTTTTGCCCCTGCTTTAATTCGCTAAAATGGTTTTAATTTTTTAATTATTGCTTATTGATGATTAATATCGGTATTATTAAATTTTTTATGTCAGATTTAAATTTTTCTGTTTTTGGGTAGTAATTTTTTTGGAGTAACAGGTTAATGGATTCTATTTGTATCTTGACCAATTTAATCATAACATGTTAGCTCTAATTTTTGTGATTACATATTGATTTTTAATTTCAAAAATTAAAAATCAAATACTTTTTTATTATTGATGAATAAATTTGAGTTTAAATTTTTTATAAAAAAATATTTTAGATAAGGATAAAATTTTATGTCTACAGATAAGAGTAAGACTAGGGAATTGATATTAAATGGCAATTTATATAAGGTTCTTTTTTTAATAAGTTTTCCTATTGTTGTAACCAATATTATTCAAGCTTTTTATGATCTTACTGATATGTTTTATGTTGGTAAGCTTGGAGCTATGCCTTTGTCAGCACTTTCACTTGCTGGTCCTATAAATTTTTTTATTATGGCTATTGCTATGGGTATGGCTACAGGAAGTATTTCTTTGATTTCAAAGTGTATAGGAGAAGGAAATTTTTCTCGTTTTTCAAGATATGCAGGGCAACTTATTGTTTTAAACTTTGTTTTATCTTTATTTGTTACTGTTTGTGCTCTTTTTTTTATTGAGCATCTTTTAGATTTATTGGGTGTAAAAGGCGAGCTTAAAGAACTTTCAAGAGTTTATTTTTATGTAACAATTTTTGGAATACCTATTATGTTTTTAAGTATTTCAATTACATATATTTTAAATGCTCAAGGAGAAACCATCCTTTCAATGATAATAGTTTTATTTGCCAATATTGTTAACTTTATTCTCGATCCAATTTTAATATTTAGTTTCAATATGGGTATTGTTGGGGCTGCTTGGGCTACTTTATTTTCAAAATTGTTAACAGTTGTTTTTTATTTATTTTTGACTTACAAGCTAAATCGTGGATTAAAAATTTATCCAAAGGATTTAGCGCCAAATATAAGATTTATTAAAGAAATTGTTAATTTGGGGTTGCCTTCAACTTTTGGGCAAATAATGGTTTCGTTGTCTTTTTTTATTTTTAATTATATTGTTATTGAGATTAGTCCGAAATTTTTAGCAGCGTACGGACTTACAAATACCATTATTTCCTTTTTGTTTCTTCCTGCCATGGGAATTGGTACTGGAATTATTTCAATTGTTGGTCAAAATCTTGGTGCTAAGAAAATGAATAGGGTGGGCGAAGTTTTGAAAAAAGGATTTTTTATTTCTTTAGTAATTTTATTAATAATAAATTCTATTGTTATTATTAATAGACAGTTTGTATTAAGGTTGTTTACAAATGATTTAGAAGTTTTAAATTATGCTAATAATTATTTATTGTTAACAACTATTGGTACTTTTGGATATGGACTACAACAAGTGTTTTTTGGAGGACTCATAGGGTCTGGTAGGACAAAAATTGCAATGATTATTGTTTTTATTAGATTGTGGCTTATTCGCCTTCCAGTAGTTTTTATTTTTCAATATTTTGGTATAATTGAGGATTCTTTGGGTTATGCTTTTATAATTTCAAATTATTTAGCAATTATAATTTTAGCTGTTTTTACTTGTACTTGTTATTGGAATAAGTCTGTTTTAATTAAAAAATACAATAGTAATTGAGATTTATTTATGTTTTAATAAAGGAAATAGTTGATTTATTTTAAGTAAATTTAATATTTTTGGTCTTTAAAATAAATTTTAGATTCTTTGTTAATTTATTTTTGTGTGTAGTAGTTTATTTATAGTAAAGCTTATTTCAAGTTTAATTAATTTTAATAATTTTGTTTTTAAATTGCTACAATTTGTTATTGTTTTTCAAAAATGTATAATATGTTTTTTCTTTTAGTATTGATTTTAGTTTTTAAATGAAAAGTTTTTGTCTCAAATCCATTAAGTTTTTCTCTAATTAATTCACCCGTTTTGCTGCCTTCTTTAAAAATTGCCAATGAATTTGCATTTATATTGTCGCTACTTTTGTTTTTTAGAGTAATTATTAGATTGTTTTTGCTGTCGGATTTGTAATTTATTATTTCTACTTTTTTATTAGTTTTTATAGTGCTAATAAGATAGGTAATTTCTTGTGCATGTTCTTTTGATTTTATTGTGCTTGTTTTCATGCAAGATATGAAAACAATTGAAATGCTAAGAATTGTAAATATTGTTAGTAACTTAAGCTTAAATTTTTTAGTTTTCATTATTTTTATTATATTTTTTTATTGGGCTAGTGTTAATCTTTGATTAATATAAATTTCATGTTAAATATTAATACCGTTGTTTGAGATTAATTGAGTTTAAAAGTTGAATCATATTGACTATATTTTATAAAATGTGTAAAATTTTAAAGCTATTAAAATTTTTTAGAAAAACACGCAGTGCGGGTCAATTTCTAAAAATTGATTTTTTATTTTTTTTTGATTGTTTGTAGCTATTTTCTTATTTTGATAAGATTAAATTTATTAAAATTTTTTAAAGGGATTAAACGTAAGTAGCTATTTAGAATGTTAAATTTAGGAGGTTAATCATGGCAAAAGAAGTTTTTCAAAGAACAAAGCCGCACATGAATGTTGGAACAATAGGACATGTTGATCATGGTAAAACAACATTAACAGCGGCTATCAGCATTTATTGTTCAAAATTAAATAAAGATGCAAAGGCATTAAAGTACGAAGATATTGATAATGCACCTGAAGAGAAAGCAAGGGGAATAACAATTAATGCTAGGCATATTGAGTACGAAACAGCTAATAGGCATTATGCTCATGTAGATTGTCCAGGCCATGCTGATTATATAAAAAATATGATTACAGGAGCAGCTCAAATGGATGCAGCGATACTTTTAGTTGCTGCTGATAGTGGTGCTGAGCCCCAAACAAAAGAGCATTTGCTTCTTGCTCAAAGAATGGGAATAAAGAAAATAATAGTGTTTTTAAATAAATTAGACTTGGCAGATCCCGAGCTTGTTGAACTTGTTGAAGTAGAAGTTTTAGAGCTTGTTGAAAAATATGGATTTTCATCTGATACTCCAATAATCAAGGGTTCGGCTTTTGGGGCTATGTCAAATCCAGAAGATCCTGAGTCTACAAAATGTATTAAAGAACTTCTTGAATCTATGGATAATTATTTTGATCTTCCAGAAAGAGATATTGACAAGCCATTTTTGCTTGCTGTTGAAGATGTATTTTCTATTTCAGGAAGAGGTACTGTTGCTACTGGGCGTATTGAAAGGGGTGTTATTAAGGTTGGCCAAGAAGTTGAAATAGTTGGTATTAAAGAAACCAGAAAAACTACTGTTACTGGTGTTGAAATGTTTCAAAAAATTCTTGAACAAGGTCAAGCAGGAGATAATGTTGGTCTTCTTTTGAGAGGAGTTGATAAAAAAGATATTGAGAGAGGACAGGTTTTGTCAGCTCCAGGTACAATTACTCCACACAAAAAGTTTAAAGCTTCAATTTATTGTTTAACTAAAGAAGAAGGCGGTAGGCACAAGCCATTTTTTCCAGGGTATAGGCCACAATTCTTTTTTAGAACAACCGATGTTACTGGTGTTGTTGCTTTAGAAGGTAAAGAAATGGTTATGCCTGGGGACAATGTTGATATTGTTGTTGAGCTGATCTCTTCAATAGCTATGGATAAAAATGTAGAATTTGCTGTTAGAGAAGGTGGGAGAACTGTTGCCTCAGGAAGAATTCTTGAGATATTGGAATAGTTTAAGGCTTTAGAGATATATTTAATTTTATACTCTCTAATGTTTAGGAGAATAAATTGATTGCTAAAGATAAGATACGCGTAAGATTATTTAGTTTTGATGTTAAAATATTAGATCAGAGTGCAGAATCTATTGTTAAAGCTGTTCAGAAGGCTAAGGCTCAGATTAAGGGCCCAATCCCTTTGCCGACAAAAATAAAAAAATATACTGTTTTACGTTCTCCTCATGTCAATAAAAAGTCAAGAGAGCAATTTGAGATGAGAACTCATAAAAGGCTTATTGATATCTTAGAGCCTACTTCCGCTTTAATGGATTCTTTAATGAAATTAGAGCTTCCAGCAGGTGTTGAGGTAGATATTAAACAGTAAATGATATTTTAAGTATGTGAATTTGAGGTGTTTTAATGTTGGGATTGATTGGAAAAAAAGTTGGCATGACTCAGATATTTCAAAAAAATGGTATTGTTGTTCCTGTTACTGTTATAGAGTTTCAGCCCAATTATATTATAGGGAAGAAAACGGTTGATAGAGATGGTTATAGCGCTCTTATAGCAGGTTCTGTTGATCTTAAAGGTTCTAGAGTTTCAAAGCCTATAAAAGGTCAATATAAAAGTTTAAAGGATATTGAGCCTAAAAAATATGTAATAGAGTTTAAGGGTCTTGATGGGTACGATGCTGGTGATGAGATTAAGATTGATGTTTTTAAATCAGTTAAGTATGTAGATGTTACAGGCACTACTAAAGGCAAAGGTTTTCAAGGGGCTATGAAAAGGCATAATTTTAGTGGTGGACCAGCTTCTCATGGATCAAAATTTCATAGACATCTTGGTGGAACAGGGCAAGCTACTACTCCCGCAAGAACATTTAAAGGGACCAAAATGGCTGGTAGAATGGGCGGAAATCAACAAACTATTCAAAATCTTGAAGTTGTTTTAATTGATGAGGAAAGAAGAGCCATTTTAGTAAAAGGAGCTGTTCCCGGTGCTAAAGGTTCTTTTGTTGTTGTTAAGAAATCTAAAAAGTAGGTATTTAGTATGGAAAGGAAAGTTTTTTCTAAAGATGGTAAAGAGATTAGAACCATAAACTTGGATGATAGAGTTTTTAATATAGAAATTAGTCATGGGTCTATTTATAATGCTATAAAAAATGAGCTGTCTAATCTTAGGGTTGGAACATCTTCAACTAAAACCAGATCAGAGGTCAGAGGTAGTTCTAAAAAGCCTTGGAAGCAAAAAGGAACTGGTAGAGCTAGAGTGGGTACAAAGCGAAATCCAGTTTGGATTGGCGGAGGTATAGCATTAGGGCCAAAACCTAGAGATTATAGCTATAGACTACCCAAAAAAGTAAAAAGGCTTGCATTTAAATCTGTATTAAGTTTACATGCTGCTGATGAAAATAATTTTAAAGTTATTGAGAATTTTAATATTGAATCGGGAAAAACAAAAGATCTTGCTTTAATAATAAAGAATTTCGCAAGTTTCAATGGTAGGGTGGTTATTATTTTAGGCAATGATGATCAGATGATCAAAAGAGCTGGTAAAAATATAAGAGATTTAAAGGTTTTGTCTTTTGATAAACTTAGAGTTGTTGATTTGTTTTATGCAAAGAATTTAATAGCTCTAGAATCTGCCGTTAACAAACTCAATGAGTTTTATGTTAAAGAAAAAGATGTTGAGGATAAGTATGAAAGCTTATGATATAATAATTTCACCTATGCTTACTGAAAAAACCAATACTCAAAGAGAAAGTATTAATGTTTATGTTTTTAAGGTTAATAAAAGAGCAAATAAAAAAGAAGTTAATGCTGCAATAAAAGAACTTTTCAATGTTACTCCAGTGTCGTGTAATTTGCTTAATATTAAAAGTAGAACGAAGATTGTGGTGTCTCGAAAAGGATACCCTATAGGTAAAGGAAAAACTTCTTCATGGAAGAAGGCGTATGTTTATCTCAAAAAGGAAGATAAAATAGATATTTTTTAGTGGTTTTGGAGAAAAATAAATATGGGTATTAAGACTTATAAGCCAAAAACTTCTTCTTTGCGCTATAAGACGACTTTATCTTTTGATGATTTGACCAAAGGTAATGAGCCTTTAAAATCTTTAACAAAAGGTAGAAAATTTAAATCAGGCAGAGATTCTTCTGGTAGGATTACTATTAGAAGAAGGGGTGGTGGGCATAAGAGAAAGTATAGGTTGATTGATTTTAATAGAAGAGATAGATTTAGTATTCCTGCTCGAGTTGCTTCTATTGAATATGATCCAAATAGAAGTGCTAATATAGCTTTGCTTGTTTATAAAGACGGAGAAAAAAGGTATATTCTTTCTCCGAAAGGCATTAAGGTTGGAGATGTTTTGGAAAGTGGTCCGAATGCCCCAATAAAGATTGGTAATGCTTTGCCCCTTGAAAATATTCCTATTGGGAGAACCATCCACAATATTGAGCTTAATGTAGGAAAAGGTGGGCAACTTGTAAGAAGTGCTGGTGGGTATGCTATGATACTTGCTTCCGACGGAAATTATGTCACTGTAAAATTATCATCTGGTGAAATGAGGTTAATTTTTAAAAAATGTATTGCAACGATTGGTGAGGTTGGAAATGAAGATTATGTCAATGTTTCGATAGGGAAAGCTGGTAAAAGTAGGTGGCTTGGTAGAAGGCCCAAGGTTAGAGGTGTTGCTATGAATCCTGTTGACCATCCGCATGGAGGTGGTGAAGGAAAAACTTCTGGTGGTCGCCATCCCGTGTCTCCTTGGGGACAGCCTACTAAGGGCTATAAGACTCGCAAGAAGAAGAGATATTCAGATAAATTTATTATTAAAAGAAGAAATAAGTAGGAGAGTGCAGTGGCAAGATCTATTAAAAAGGGACCTTTTATAGAAAAGAGTCTTTATCAAAAAGTTTTATCATCTTTTGGAAGTGAGAAGAGAGTTGTTATTAAAACTTACTCTAGATCTTCAACAATAATTCCTGAAATGGTAAGTCTTACTATATCTGTTTACAATGGAAAGACTTTTATACCTGTTTATATTACTGAGGATCTTGTAGGGCATAAGCTTGGCGAGTTTTCACCTACAAGGATTTTTAGAGGACATGCTAAGTCAGACAAAAAGGGAAGGAAGTAAAGTATTTATGTTGATAAATAGAAGATATACAGCAAAGGGCAAAAATTTACCCTCTTCTCCAAAAAAAGTTAGGCCAATAGCCGACAATATACGAGGGGAATCTTATGTTAAAGCTATTGCAGCGCTTTGTTCTATGCCTAATAAAGGAGCTAAGCTTTTAGAAAAAGTTGTTAAATCAGCAGCATCAAATGCAATGTATCACAACAAAAATCTTTCCGAAGACATGATATTTATTAAAATAGTCATGGTTGATGATGGACGTCGTCGTAAGAAGATTTGGCCTAGAGCTAGAGGCAGGGCTGATAGGCTTGTTAATAGAAGTTGTCATATTTTTGTTGAGGTTGATGAAAAAAAGGATATTAAAGGATAAAGCATGGGTCAAAAAGTACATCCATATAGCTTAAGGGTAAAAATTAATAAGGATTGGAAATCAAAGTGGTATTTTGATAAAAAGTTGTATTCTACGATTCTTCATGAAGACTTTTTAATAAGATTAGAAATCATGAAGTTTCTTAAAGGGATTAAGTTTGATATTTCTGATATAGAAATAATTAGAAATAATCCTCAAAAAGTAACGGTAGTAATTGTTACTCCAAGGCCCGGTTCTGTGATAGGGCTTAAAGGTTCTAATCTTGAAAAGATTGGCCAATTGTTAACTAAAAAAATTTCTAAAAAGATTAGTATTAAAATCAAAGAGGTTAAAAGACCGGAGCTTGATGCTCAAATTATTGCCAATGGGATTGCAAAACAAGTAGAAAATAGAGTGTCTTATAGGAAAGTTCTAAAATCATCTCTTTCTACTTCTATGTTAAAGGGTGCTCAAGGGTTAAAAATTAAGATTGCTGGTAGACTTGGTGGGGCTGAGATTGCGAGAAGTTTTGAAGTTAAGGAAGGTCGGGTTCCTTTACATACTCTTAGAGCTAATATAGATTACGGGTTTTCTGAAGCTCAAACTACTTATGGCATTATTGGAGTTAAGGTTTGGTTATTTAAAGGTGAGGTTTTGGGGAGACAAACCAATTCTGATGCTGGTCAGGTAATAAATAAAAAGCCTTTTAGGGAAAGAAGCGAGACCGTTAAAAATTTTGATAAAATTTTAAATAATAAAGAAAAGTCTAATGAAAAGCAAACTAGAGGTTTAAATAAAAAAGATGGAGTATCTAAAGACGAAGCAAATCTTTTAAATAAACTTAGTTTGCCTTTTTCTGAAGAAAGAGTCGATTCTAACGATCAGAATATTGGAGGATGATTAGATGTTAAGTCCAAAAAAGGTTAAATATAGGAAAAAGCAGAGAGGAAGATTATCTGGAGAGGCTCAAAAGGGTAATAAAATTTCTTTTGGCGAATATGGACTTGTTTCTTTGGAGACAAATTTTGTTACTGCTCGACAAATTGAAGCTGCTCGTATTGCAATGACTCGTAAAATAAAAAGAGGCGGAAGAGTGTGGATAAGGATATTTCCTGATATCCCTTATACTAAAAAACCAGCTGAAACTAGAATGGGTAAGGGCAAGGGGGGTGTTGATCATTGGAATGCCCCTGTTAAGCTTGGCACTGTTATGTTTGAAATGGCTGGAGTTGTGGAGGAACTTGCTCAAGAGGCTATGGCGCTTGCAAGTTCTAAGCTTCCAGTAAAAACCATGTTTGTTGTAAGGCGAGATTTGAGGTAATTATGTTGAAAAATTTTAAGAATTTTACTCTTGAGGACATGAAAGCTAAAAGGCTAGAATTAAAGAAAGAATATTTAGATTTAAGATTTAAATCTGTTGTTGGTCATGTTGAAAATCCTTTAAAGAAAAGAGAGATTAGGCGTGATATTGCGAGGCTTAATACAATGATTTGTGAATATGAATTAGGTATTAGAAAGGTTTAAAAATATATATGGCAAGAGAAAATAAAAGAGAATTAATTGGTAAAGTTGTTAGTGACAAGATGTCTAAGACTATAGTAGTAGAAATTATTCAAAGAAAGATGCATCCAATTTATCATAAATATTTAAAGGTTAGCAAGAAAGTAAAAGCGCATGATGACAAAGAAGTTTCAAAGGTTGGTGATACGGTAAAAATTATTGAGGCTCGACCTATTAGTAAAGATAAAAGATGGGCTCTTGTTGAGGTTTTAGAAAAATTAAAATAGTTTTGATTTTTCTATAGGAGGTTGATTATGATTCAGATGCAAACTTATTTAACAATTGCTGATAATACTGGTGGTAAGGTAGCCCAATGTATTAAAGTGCTTGGTGGTAGTAAAAGGCGTTATGCCAAAATTGGAGATATAATAACTATTGTAGTAAAGCAAGCAATTCCTAATTCTTCTGTTAAAAAAGGAGATGTGTATAAAGCTGTAATTGTCAGAACTTCTAAAGAAGTAAGACGTAAAAATGGAACTTATGTTAGGTTTGATGATAATGCTTGCGTGATACTTGATGCCAATTTAAACCCTAGGGGTAAAAGGGTATTTGGGCCTGTTGCAAGAGAACTTAGAGATGCTAATTTCATGAAGGTAATATCATTGGCTTCAGAGGTGGTATAGCAAAAGGGGGTTTTGTGAAGACAAAGTTGAAGATAGGTGATAGCGTAAAAATTCTTTCTGGAAAAGATAAAGGGAGAATAGGTAAGATTGTTAGTATAAATAGAAAAAAAAATAAAGTTATTGTTGAATCTTGTAATATGGTTAAAAAAGTTATTAAAGCTAGGACGCCTCAAGAAAAAGGTAAAATAATAGATAAGGAGGCCGCTATAGATATTTCAAATGTTATGATATTTATCAAAGGAACTTCTTCAAGATTAGGTATTAGATTTGAAAATAATGAAAAAATAAGATTTTTAAAAAAAAATGGACAGAGGATATAGCGTTTATGAATTATGTTCCTGAATTGAAGAAATATTATAAAGACAATGTTATAAAAGAGCTTGTTAAGGAATTTGAATATAAATCAATAATGCAGGTTCCCAAGCTTGAAAAAATAGTAATTTCTGTAGGTGTTGGTGAGGCTGTTAAGAATAAGAAGTTATTAGATTCTGTGGTTTTAGAGCTTGCCCAAATTACTGGTCAGAAAGCTGTGAAGACAAAAGCAAAAAAAGCAATAGCCGGATTTAAAATTAGACAAGGGCAAGAGATAGGTGCTAAAGTTACACTTAGAGGCAATGTGATGTATGAATTTTTATATAAGCTTATTCATTTGGCATTGCCAAGAGTTAAGGATTTTAGGGGAATTAATGGTGATGCTTTTGATGGCAATGGAAATTATTCTTTTGGGATAACGGAGCAAATAATATTTTCTGAGATAGACTATGATAGAATAGAGAGAATATCTGGTTTGAATATTACAATTGTGACAACAGCTTCAAATGATAAAGAAAGCAAAGCTTTGCTTTTGAAATTTGGAATGCCGTTTAGTAATTAAAGGGATTTATAGGGTATATGGCTAAAAAATCAATGATTATTAGGGCTTTAAGAAAGCCTAAGTATAAAACAAGGCAGAATAATAGATGTAAGTTATGTGGTCGTCCAAGAGGATATTTGAGAGATTTTTGTATGTGTCGAATATGTTTTAGAAAATATGCGTCTGAAGGATTAATTCCTGGCGTTTCAAAAGCAAGTTGGTAAGGGGAGTTTATGTCGATTACTCATTCAGTAGGGGACATGCTAACTAAATTGAGAAATGCAAGTAGAGTTAAGCATGGATCTGTAGATTTAAAGATGTCTAATATGAATAAATCAATATTAAACATTCTTAAAAAAGAGGGTTATATTAAGGATTTTAGTTTTTTATCAAAAGAAGGAATTGCTTTTATTAGGGTTTTGTTAAAGTATGATAACAAAAGAAATTCTGTTATAAATAAAATAGATGCCATTTCCACTCCCGGTAGAAAAATTTATTCTTCATATAAAAAGATGCCAAGAATAAAAAATGGATATGGAATATTAATTATATCTTCTTCTCAAGGTGTTATTACCGGTAAGGAAGCTAAAGATAAAAAAATCGGTGGTGAATTGATTTGCTCAGTTTGGTAATTTAATAGGGGGATATATGTCACGCATTGGAAGACTTCCAATAAAAATTCCAGATACTGTTAAGATTGATATTAAAGATAATTTGGTAATAGTTGAAGGCGTTAGGGGAAGATTAGTTCAAGATATAAAAGACAGTATTAAAGTTAAAGTCGAGAATAGTAGTATTATTGTTAATCGAATTTTTAATGATAAAAAAGCAAAAGCTTACCACGGTCTTTATAGAAGTTTGATTTTTAATATGGTAAAAGGGGTAACCGAAGGATTTTCTAAGTCTCTTACTATAAATGGCATAGGGTATAGGGCAGAGCAACAAGGCAACAGCCTTTTTTTAAGCCTTGGTTATTCAACTCAGTTTGAATATGTCATTCCAGATGGTATTAGTGTAAAACTTGATGGTAATACTAAAATTTCTGTTGAAGGAATAGACAAGTTTAAGGTTGGTCAGGTTGCTGCTGAAATTAGAAGTTTAAAAAAGCCAGAGCCATATAAAGGAAAGGGTATTAAGTATGATAATGAAGTTATTAGAAGAAAAGTTGGAAAATCTGGTGTAAAAAAATAAATTTTAGGTTAATAGTTATGAAAAAAATAAAAGAATCAGAACAGAGAAAGCTTAGGCGTAAAAAAAGAATAAAGAGTAAAATAGGGCGTGGAGTAGTTAATAGGCCACGAATTACTATATTTAAATCTAATAGGTATTTTTATGCGCAAGTTATAGATGATAGTAAGGGGCATACTGTTGCAAGTATTTCTACTATTGAAAAAGGTCTTAATTTAAGCAAGAATATTAATGATGTTAAAAAACTTGGAGAAGTTCTTGCTAAAAGGCTTAAGGAAAAAAATATAAATAATCTTATTTTTGACAGAAATGGTTATAAATACCACGGACTTATTGCAAGTTTTGCAACTTCTTTGAGGGAGTTTGGTATTAATATTTAAGGGAGTGTATTTATGGTAGATTTTCAGGCTCAGAGGAAGCAGATAGAAAAATTAATATCACTCAATAGAGTTACTAAAGTTGTTAAGGGTGGAAGAAGATTCTCTTTTTCTGCATTCATGGTTATTGGAGATGGAGAAGGACATGTTGGTTGGGGCTTTGGCAAAGCTAATGATGCTAGTGATGCAATAAAAAAAAGTTTAACAAGTGCTAGAAAAAATTTAAGATTTGTTCCTATTAGAAAAGGAACGTTACCACATGAGGTTATTGGTTGTTTTAAAAAAGCTAAAGTTTTAATCAAGCCAGCTACTCATGGTACTGGTGTTATTGCAGGGGGTCCTGTTCGTGCTGTAATGGAGGCTTTAGGAGTGCATGATATTTTAAGTAAATCTCTTGGTTCTAATAATTCTATGAATGTAGTAAAGGCAACTTTTAAGGCATTTGATTTAGTTTTAAATGCTGAAAAAGTGGCAGAGATGCGGGGAAAAACTTTTAAAACTTTATGGGGTTAATATATGATTAAAAGGAAATTAAGATTACAACTAAAGAAAGCTAGGTTTAACGCTTCAAGATCCAGGGCTAAAAATAAATGTTTTATTAAAAGAATGGAAAAGAATAGGAAAATTATTTCTAAAAACAATATTAATGTGCAAGTTTTTCTTGTAAGAAGTCTTATTGGAAAATTAAATAAAAAGGTTAAAGTTTTAAAAGCATTAGGTTTAAATAAAATAGGGGATAAAAAAGTACATTTTTTAAATGAATCTATTAAAGGCATGCTTAATGAGACTATTAATATGATTTTATTAAGCGAGGTAAGCAATGTTTAACTTATTAAAGCCTAAGGGAGCTAGTAAGCGACGTAAAATTGTTGGCAGAGGACCAGGTTCAGGACTTGGTAAAACTTCTGGGAGAGGTCAAAAGGGCCAGAAAGCAAGAAATACCTCGCCAAGACTTGGATTTGAAGGTGGTCAGACTCCTCTTTATAGAAGATTGCCGAGGAAAGGTTTCTCTAATAATGATTATAAATTAGAATATACAATTGTCAATCTTGGGGATATAGATAAAAAATTTGAGGATGGACAAGTGGTCAACTATGATACCTTGCTTGAAAATAAGCTTATAAGAAAAAAAAATAAAAAAATTAAAATTTTGTCTAATGGCAATCTTACAAAAAAAGTTTCTTTAGAGATTTCTAAAATTTCTAAATCGGCTGAAAGCCTTGTAATGAAAATTGGTGGTACTATTAAATTAGTTTAAAGTGGAACAAAAATGAAAGAATTGCTTTTAAATTTATTTACTGTTAAGGATTTAAGAAATAAGTTCTTGTTTACTTTATTTATTCTTTTTCTTTTTAGAGTTGGTTCGTACTTGCCGATACCAGGAATAGATTCTGTAGCGCTTAAAAGTTATTTCAAGTCGCAATCAGATTTTTCAATTGCGAATTATTTTGATTTTTTTTCAGGCGGAGCTTTTAGTAATTTTTCTATCTTTATGCTTAGTATAGGGCCCTATATTTCAGCATCCATTATTGTCCAGCTTCTTGTTTATTCTTTTCCTTCTTTGAAAAAAATGCAAGAAGGTGATGGCGGGAGACAAAAGACTAAAAAATATACAAAATATTTAACAATAGTTGCAGCTGTAGTTCAAGGATATGCAACAAGTCTTTATGCTAAGGGTATTCCGGGTGCCGTTACTATTCCCTTTTATAGGTATATATTTATTGCTATTTTAACAGTTACTACAGGAACATTTATTCTTTTGTGGTTTGGAGAGCAAATTAATCAAAGAGGTGTGGGCAATGGAACATCTTTGATAATTTTTTCCGGTATAGTGGTTAGACTGCAAGCAGCTTTGTTCAACTTATTTCAAAGTATGCAGGATCCTTCTCAAAATGTTAATCCTGTATTTGTGATACTTGTCATAAGCATATTTATTTTAGTTGTTATCTTAATTATATATGAATATAAAGCTCAAATGCGAATTGTTATTCATTATGCTAGGGCAAATTCTAATAGTACGGTCAGTTCTTATTTACCAATCAAGCTAAATCCATCAGGTGTTTTACCTGTTATTTTTGCCTCTGTTTTAATTACTTTGCCATTGCAAATTTTAAGTGGTTTTGCAGAAACCTCTTCTATAGCTAGACAAGTTTTATCTTATTTAAGGCCTAACGGGTTTTATTATACTTTTTTGAATGTAGTTTTGATAATCGGATTTACATATTTTTATTCTAAAATTCAGTTAAGTCCTAAAGAGATAAGTAATAATATTCGTAAGAATGGAGGAGTTATTCCTGGGATAAAGTCTGATGAGATGGAAAAATATTTAAATGAGATTATGAATAAAACTTTATTTTCGGGATCTATTTTTTTGTCAATTATTGCAATTATTCCATTTTTAGTGCAAAATATTTTTAGATTTCCGCATGATGTTTCTAAGATAATGGGAGGATCTTCTTTGCTTATTATGGTAGGAGTTGCGCTTGATACATTAATTCATATTGATGCTTATTTGAAAACTCAAGGATTTTCTCATAGAAATAAAAAGAATTATGCATTTTTGCAAAAAATTTAGGAGTGTTTGACTATGAAAGTTAGGGCAAGTGTAAAGCCAATTTGTGAAAAATGTAAAGTCATTAAAAGAAAAGGTATATTAAGAATTATTTGTGATAATTTAAAGCATAAGCAAAGACAAAAGTAAAAATTAGAGGAAATGAGATGGCTAGAATATCTGGAATAGATTTACCAAGTAATAAACAATTAAAAATAGCGCTTACTTCTATTTATGGTATAGGTAGGACAAGGGCTTTGGAAGTTTGCAATAGGTCAAATATTTCTCCAAGTAAAATTGCTAAAGATTTGGATAATGATGAGGTTAATCGACTTAGGAAGGTGATTGAGAGTGATTATGTTGTAGAAGGAAAACTTAGAAGTGAGATTGCCATGTCTATTAAAAGACTTATGGATATAGCATGTTATAGGGGTGTTAGACATAGAAAAGGGTTGCCTTTGAGAGGACAGAGAACTAAAACTAATGCAAGAACTAGAAAAGGAAAAAGAAAGACTGTAGCTAATAAGAAAATAGCTAGCAAATAAAATAGTTTTTAAGATTTGGAGGGCAAGTTGAGCGCAAAATTATCAACTAATAGCAAAAAAAAAATTAAAAGAAATATCGGAGAAGGAAATGTTTATATACAAGCTACTTTTAATAATACTATAGTTACTGTATCTGACATAAAGGGAAATGCTTTGGCTTGGGCAAGTGCTGGCGGGATGGGTTTTAAAGGAGCAAAAAAGTCTACTCCATATGCTGCCCAAATAACAGCAGAATCTGCTTTAAATAAGGTAAGAGATTTTGGAATTAATTATGTTCATGTGTATATAAAGGGGCCAGGTATTGGCAGAGAATCTGCAATAAGAGCTATTGGTTCGACTGGGATGACTGTAAAATCAATTTCAGATATTACCCCTATTCCTCATAATGGTTGCAGACCGAAAAAAACCAGACGAGTTTAGCTAAAAGGAGTTATTAATGCCTATGGAAAAATTTTTAAAAGATTTCACTATACCTGAAAAAATTGAATTTTTAAAAAGCCAAGATGATGGGTCTTATGGTAAATTTACGATATATCCTTTTGAAAGAGGTTTTGGGGTTACTATAGGCAATACTTTAAGGCGTGTATTACTTTCTTCTATTGAAGGGTATGCGATTACTGCTATGAGAGTTCAGTCTAACAATAAAGATTCTTCGTCAAAGATTGTTTCAAGTGAATTTGATTTGATTCCTGGAGTTTCTGAAGACACTCTTGAGGTCATTGCTAATATTAAAAATATTCATTTGAAACTTGTAGAAGGAGATCAAAGAAAGACAATAAGCTTTAGTGTTAGTGGTAAGGATACTAGCGTTTTGAAAGCTTCTCATTTTGAAAGAGATGGGGTGGAAGTTTTTAATAAAGATTTAGTTATAGCTACTTTGTCACATGATGCGAATTTAGATTTTGAATTTCAAATTAATTATGGTAGGGGCTATGTGTCTTCTGAGCAAAATTCTAAGTATCTAGAGGAAGTTAATGTTATTGCTTTAGATTCTATATTTTCGCCTATAGAGAAAGTTTCGTATTCTGTAGAAGATACTAGGGTTGGTCAAAGGTCAGATTATGACAAGCTTGTAATGGAAATTTGGACTACAGGGGTGATTTCTGCCAAAGATGCTATAAAAAAGGCTGCATCAATAGTAAGAGAGTTTTTGTTTCCTCTTGTAGATTTTGAAGACAATGTTAGTACATCTTTTGAAAAATCAAAATCAGAAAGTTATAATTTGCTTGATATGAATATTGAGAAATTGGATTTGTCAGTCAGATCTTTAAATTGTTTAGCCAAAGAAAATGTTAGAACTTTAGGGGAGCTTATTGGTAAAAATGCGGAAGAGCTTTCTAAGGCAAGAAATTTTGGGAAAAAAAGTTTAGAAGAGATAATCGAAAAACTTGGTTCTTATCGATTGTTTTTAGGAATGTCTAAAGAAGATGCTTTATCCGTATTGAATAAGAATGTTAAAATATCTGAATAAAAGGAGAGTTTAGGTTGTTTCATGAAAACAAAATTGGGTTTTAATAGGTTAAGTAGGAAATCTAGTCATAGGAGAGCGCTTTTAAAAAACATGGTAATTTCTTTTTTTAAACATGAAAAAATTTCTTCTACTAAGGCAAAATTGTTTGAAGTTAAAAGATTTGCTGAAAAATTAATTACAAAGGCAAAAGTTGATACTGTGCATAATAGGCGAGAATTGTCAAAATTTATACATGATAAGTATATTTTGAATAAGCTGTTTACCAAAATTTCTCCTGTTTTTAGACAAAGGAGCGGCGGGTATACTAGGATGATTAAATTAGGAAAAAGATATGGAGATGCGTCTGAAATGGCTATCCTAGAATTAGTTGAAAAGCCTTTAAAAGTTGAATAGTTAATAATTTTAGCACACTGTTTTAAAGATTAAAGTTAAATTGCTTTTAAACAGCATAGGAGTTAAATGATATGATATATATTATTTTTTCTTCTATTTTTGCTGGCTTTATATTAGGATTTTTAATAAGAGTTTTTTTAGGTAGGTTGTCTTTATTAGATTTAGAGAAAAATCTGACAAAAATAAGGGTAGAATCACAATTAGAGATAGAAAATGAGAGAAGGCAAATTATTGCTAATGCAAAATCTCAAATGCTTAAAGAAAAAAACCAGCAAGATAGGGATATAAAAGATCGTAAAAATGAGATTGTTAATCTAGAAAAAAGATTATTACAAAGAGAAGAAACCTTAGATAAGAGAATATCTGCTCTTGATAAACAGCAGTCTAGAGTTGATTTTAAAATTAAAGAATTTGAACAAAAAGAAAAAGTAATAAGAGAGAAAGAGGCTGATCTTGTTAAGAGATTAGAAAATATTTCTGGGCTGACAAGAGAAGATGCAAGAAAAATTGTAATTGAAAAGGTTGAACATGAGTCTAAAAGAGATGCTCAGATTATTATCAATAAAAGCGAACAAGAAGCTCAGTTATTAGCAGATAAAGTCGCAAAAGATATTTTAGTATCTACTATGCAACGTATTGTTACAGAAGTAAGCTCAGAATTTACAGTAGCTTCTGTTGAATTGCCTAATGATGAGATGAAAGGCAGGATTATAGGTAAAGAGGGACGCAATATTAGAGCTCTTGAGACTTTAATAGGGGCCGATATCATTATTGATGACACTCCTGAAGCTGTTGTTATATCCTGCTTTGATCCAATAAGAAAAGAGCTTGCTAAGAGAACTTTAGAAAGACTTGTTACAGATGGTAGAATTCATCCTGCTAGGATTGAAGAAGTTGTCTATAATGTTACCAATGAAATAAATAGCATTGTTCAAGAAGAAGGTGAGAAAGTAGTTTTTGATCTTAATATACATGGGCTTGATAAAAGGCTTATTAGGGGGCTAGGAAGGCTTTATTTTAGAAGTAGTTATGGTCAAAATGTTTTAAGCCATTCTAAAGAAACGGCTATAATAGGGGAAATTTTAGCTAAGGAGATGAAATTGGATCCTATTGTAGTAAAAAGAGCATGTCTTTTGCATGATATTGGTAAAGGTATGGAAAGTATTTCTGATAATAGCGAGGGACACGCTATTACTGGTGCTGAACTTGCTCAAAGTTGTGGAGAGAGCGAAATTGTTGTTAATGCTATTGCTGCGCATCATAATGAAGTTAAACCTGAGAGCCTTGAGGCTATTGTTGTTCAAATAGCAGATGCCATCTCGGCATCTCGTCCTGGAGCAAGACGTGAAAGTTTAAATAACTATATAAATAGACTTAAGAGACTTGAGGACATTGCTTATAGTTTTGAAGGCGTTCAAAAATGTTATGCTATTCAAGCTGGTCGCGAAGTTAGAATTATTGTTGACAATGCTTTGGTTAATGATGAAAAATCAATTTTACTTGCAAGAGATATCGCTAAAAAAATAGAAACTGAAATGAGATACCCTGGAAAAATTAAAGTTACAATTATTCGAGAAACCAGAGTTATTGAATATGCAAGATAGCACTATTAAGACTTTGATAATTGGGGATATAATAGGTGAAAGTGGATTAAAAAAAGTTTTTTTAAATCTTAAAAATATTAAAAATAAATATAGAATAGATTTGGTAATTGCTAATGGGGAAAATTCTTCAAATGGCTTTGGAATAACTCCAGAAATAGCAAATAATCTTTTTAGATCGGGTGTTAATGTTATTACTACTGGTAATCATGTATACTCTAATTACAAGATAAATGATTATCTAAATAAGCAAATGTATATTTTAAGGCCAAATAATTTTTCAGATTTGTTAGATGGGCATGGTTATTGTTTTGTAACTATTAAAGATGAAAAGGTTGCTGTGATTAATGTTCAAGGGGTTTTAAATATGAATTTTATTGTTAAGAATCCTTTTGATAATGCAAAAAAATTGGTTAATATGCTAAGCAATAAGGTGAAAACCATTTTTGTAGATTTTCATGCTGAAAGTAATTATGAAAAAGAAAGTTTTGGATATTTTTTAAATGGTTTTGTAACAGGTGTGGTTGGTACTCATACTCATGTTATGACTAAAGATGAGAGAATATTGTCAAAAGGGACAGCTTATATTAGTGATGTTGGAATGACAGGGGGATTAAATTCTGTAATAGGATTCAATCCTGATATTTCTCTTAAAGGCTTGCTTGAATATACTACTTTAAGAGCTGAAGTTGTGGAAGATGACACAATTTTACAAGGAGTTATTATTACTTCTAATTTAAAGACAGGCCGTGCTTTAAAAATTGAAAGAGTTCAAAAATAATTTATTAAATATACTTTGTAAAAGGTATCCAGAAAAAACACGAAAAGAATTAATGGTTTTGATTTTAACTGGCAATATATATGTAAATTCCCATAAAGAAAAAAATCCTAAAAGGTTAATAAACAAAACAAGTAAAATAGATTTGGTTGAGAATACTTGTCAAATATTTGTATCAAGGGGAGGTTACAAGCTTTCAGAAGCTCTAAAGGATTTCAGGATCGAGGTTAAAAATAAAATTTGTGTTGATGTTGGTTCTTCAACTGGCGGTTTTACTGATTGCCTACTACAGTGTGGTGCCAATTTTGTTTATTCAATTGATGTAGGCATTAATCAACTTTCTTATAAATTAAGAATTGACCCTAGAGTTAAAGTTTTAGAGAGAACTAATATTTTTGATATTACAGAATTTAAAATTGTGCCTAATTTTGCTGTTGTGGATGTTTCTTTTAGATCATCAATAAGTATATGTGTAAATTTAATAGACAAACTTTCTGATAATTTTATTATAGTTTTGATCAAACCTCAGTTTGAATTTAAGAGCTTAAATTTGGATATAAAAAATTTTAATGGCATTGTGAATGGAAAGTATTTGAAGATAATTTTGCAAAATGTAATTGAAAAGTTTTATAAAAATAAATTACAAGTTAAAAATATATTGAAGTTAAAAACCAAAGGTAAAAAAGGTAATCAAGAATTTATGTTTTTAGTTACTAAATCAAGTGTTTTAAATATTGCAAACTCTATGCAATTGCTTAAAAATATTGAATTTTAATATTTGTCCAAAGTTTTTTTATTTAATATTCCTGAGAAATTTAAGTTTAATTCTTCAAGTATTATTGGATTATTTTCTATTGTTAAAATTATTCCAATAATGCCTTTAATTTCAAGGCATGTTAAAGTTATTTGAGCAATTTGATTAATTATTCCTTCAATTCCAAAACTATTTTCATAAAATTCTTTAGATAAGTTTATTTTGGCAATTCCTTCGCTTAGGGTTAAACTTAATAGTTTGGTTTTTATAGGGATTAAGCTTAAAAAATTATTTTTCAGCTCGTATTCATTTGGTCCTCTAATTAAAGATTTTAGTGTTTCTTCAAGAATATTTTTGTCGTAATATATGGCTCTTTTTATAGTTTGTCTTAAAAAATATCCTTCTGGGGTGACTTTTATAAAATAAAGTTTAATAAATTTTTTGTTTTTAGGGTTATTATTTCTTTGGGTTTGCTTAAATTCTGCTTCAAGTTTTTTGATTTCTGGTGGTTGGATTAAAAAACTTTCATTTTTTAGTATTTTTACATTTGTGTTTTTATTGATGTTTTTTTGGGCTTCAATTAACTTATTGCTTTGTGTTTGGCTTGATTCAAAGAAACCGTCCTCATTATTTTTTTCCTTAAAAATATGCATAATAAGCGAATTTTTGACTATTAATAGTACACTAATTATTGTTAAAATAATAGCAATTAGAATTAGAAGAATGTCTGATTTGGTTAAGCTTGAATTTTTTTTTCTTTTCAATATAAACACTCATGTGCAATTGGCATAAATATTAATATTTGATATTATAATGGAAATATCGGAATAAATAAAGAGGTGTTTTTTCTTTGCTTAGTTATAAAAAGGTTCTTATTGTTGGTAGACCAAATGTTGGGAAATCTGCTTTATTTAATCGAATTTTAGATACAAAAAGAAGTATTACTGAGGGTACTTACGGTGTTACTAGAGATTTAGTTGAAGAGGTTTGTAAGGTTGGGTCTTTTAGTTTTAAATTAATTGATACTGGTGGGTTTACTATCTTAAGAGATGAGATTAGTAAAATTGTTGTGCAAAAAGTTTTAAGCTCTTTAGAAAAAGTTGATTTAATTTTATTGGTTTTAGATGTTAATGAAATTTTACCTGAAGATTATCAGATTATTGAAAAGCTTAGGAAATATGGTAGTAAGGTAATTTTGGTTTTAAACAAAGTAGATACTAAAGATAAGGAAATTTTAGCTCATGAATTTCATAATTTGGGGTTCAAGCGCTACTTTCTGGTTAGTGCGGCTCATTGCCGAGGTATTACCAAGCTTAGAGATTTTTTAAAGTTAGAAGTTGGTAAGGCTAATTTTGAGGGTGAAGAAGTTGATATTAAGGTTGGGATTATAGGTAAACCCAATTCAGGTAAATCTACCCTTATTAATTATTTATCTGGAAATGAAATTTCAATTGTCTCAGATCAACCTGGTACTACTAGAGATTTTATTAAAACTAAGTTCACTAAAAATGGGAAAGTTTTTGAGATTATTGATACAGCTGGGATAAGGCGAAGGGCAAGAGTAAATGGAATTGTTGAATATTATTCTGTTAATCGGGCATTAAAAGTAATCGACATGGTGGATATTGTGTTTTTATTGATTGATGTTAAAGAAGAATTGACTTCTCAGGATAAGAAGATTGCCCATTATGCTGCTAAAAAGGGGAAAGGAATTATTATTGTGTTTAGTAAGTGGGATCTTGTGGGAGAATCTAAAGGTTATTTTGAAGCCTTAAAGAGTCGTGTGAAATTTTTTTTTCCTATTTTAAATTTTGCTCCTATATTTAGAATTTCTGTTCATAAGAAGATAGGCCTGAATTCTCTTTTTAAAGAAGCTTTTAAGTTAAAAAATCAGCTTGAATTTAAAACCAGTACCTCAGATTTAAATAGAATGTTGAATTTGTGGATCAAAGATTATCATTTAAATATTTCTCATAAAATAAAATACATTACACAGATTAGTGCTAATCCTGTTAAGTTTATTCTTTTTGCAAATAAAGTAAAGAATTTCCCAAATTCTTACTATAATTATTTAGTAAACAATTTACGTAAAATTGGATATAAAAACATTCCAATTTTAGTAGAATTGAGGGAGAAAATAAGAGATTTAAAGTGAGATATATATTTTTGTTCTTAATAATGAAGAGTCTAAATCTTTTTGCGCTTGAGAGTTTTTTTTATGATTTTGATATAAGGACTAAGTATTCAAAATATTTTAATTCAAGCTATGTGCAAAAAAAAATAAGTCCAATAAAACATTTTATTACAGAAAATTATTACATTGAAGTTTCAAGTGCAGTTTCTTCTGGGTATGTTTATTATTCTTTTTTTAATAAAAAAAAGAATGTGGACTATATTTTTCCAGGGTCTTATGTAATTAAAGTAGGCAAGGACGGCATTGAGCAGATAAAAATATTTTTTATAAACAGAGGTGATACATTTATTAGAATAAAGTCTGCAAAATTTTCTTCTAGTGCTGATTTTTATTTAGTAAATACTTTAATTTATAAAGATGTTAGATTGCCTTTTAAGATTGAAGACATTGCAGTAATTTCTCTTGGAAATATAATAAATTATATTTCCAAGGTTATTGATTTTAGGTATTTTATTCCTGAATATTTTGATATTTATAAAAATATTTTTAATATGGCAATTAGTTTAAGGAAAGCTCTTGCAGCTTTCCCTATTGCCGAGGTTATTGATGGCGCAATGGATGAGACTGGTAAAATGGTACATATAAAAACTGGGTTATTGCAAAAAGATGCTGTGGGATTTAATTGTTCAGGATTTGTTAAATGGGTAGCAGATTCGATTTATAAATCAATGACGGGACGACTTTTAAAAATTAACGATCTTAAGCTTAAACATATTGGCGTTAGAGGTAGTGTTTTTACTAAAAGTCAGGAGTTTAATAAGGATCCTTTTTTTGGTCTTGATTGGATTCGTAATATTGCCTATAGAATAAGTAATATTGATGCAGATTTGAATTTATCTAAAGTTAAAGAAAATGATGTTAATAATATTAAATTTTTTGATTATATTGACAATCGTGGCTATAAAATTGAAAATTTAGAGTTTTTATTATATAGTTTGGCCTTAGATGAGCCTGGATATATTTATTTTGGATCTATTAGCACGGGTGTTGGTAGTTTATCAAATATGGTGCTTCATAAACATGTTGTTTTGTTTCTTCCATTTCTTGATGAAAACAGGATTTTTAGAGTTTCTGTTAATGAGGTTAATGCCGAGACTTCAATCAAGTCTCTTCAAAAAAGATATCCAAAATCTTATATTCATTTAGTTAGAGTTAAGGCTCCTGAAAATTTATCGATAGTACCTATACCTATAAAGGCAAATAATCAAACACCATGATTAAAGCTGTAATATTTGATTTAGATGGCACTTTGTATCCTGAGGTGGATAGAAATAAATTAATGTTTTTTGAATTTTTTACTAATGTCAAGTTTTTTTTAGCTTTTAAACAGGTTAGAAAAAAGATACGAATTTTACAAAATAATCAATTCTCGCCTTCAAATAGGGATGAATTATTTTCTCTTCAGGTTAAAATGCTTGCGGAGCATTTAAATCTTGATGAGAAACGGTGTGCTTTTTTATTAAATAAAATATATTACAGTCAAAATTTTAGCGATAAGTTTAAAAAGCTTAAACCATATCCTGGGGTTCAAGATTTAATTTATTGGCTTAAATTTGAGGGAATGAAATTGGGTGTAATGTCAGATTTTCCTATTTTGGGCCGTGTCAAAAATTTATTGGGAATTCAAGATAGTTTTTGGGATATTCTTTATTCTTCAGAAGATACCGGATATTTAAAACCACATAAAACACCTTTTTTAAAAATTATTGAGGATTTAAATTTAAGTAGTAATAGTATCTTGTATGTAGGAAATTCTTATGAATATGACATTTTGGGTGCTAAAAATGTTTCAATGAAAGCAGCTTTTTTTTCAAAAAAAAATATAAATTGCAAAAGGATTATAGATTTTATTTTTTATAATTATAAAGACTTAAGAGAATATATACGTTTGAATATATAGAATATGGGTAAAATATTTTATGATAGATTTTGCAACTATTTTAGTTAACCTTTTTGTGGTTTCAATAGTTTTGTTTGTCTATAGGCAATATGATAAACGTTCTAGAGCGTTAGATAAAATTAAAAAGTTCATTGATCTTGCAAAGGTTAATCTTGAAGATTTTATTGAAGATAAAACAAAAGAAATTAATGATCTTGCTGTTGATATGGAAGCTTATCAAAGATCTAGTATAGAAATAATAAAAAAGATTGACGAAGTTCAGCAAAAGATTAAAAACAAAAGCAATGATTTTGCAGAGGTTGAAAAAAAGATAGCTTATCATGATTCCATGCTTAAGGATCTTGATGAAATGACCTTTAAGGTTCAAGAGAATATACAAAGATTGCAAGTTGATGGGAAAATAGTAGATAAACTTTCAAAAACTTTAAAAGGATTTAATACTCAGATTGATTCAGTTGAATCAAATTTAAATTCAGTGTTAGAAAAATTTGACAAGACTAATAAAGAAAATCTTGAATCTATTAAAATTGCTAGTTGGGAAAAGTTTGATATTAATATTAAGGATCTTGTTTTAAAAATGGATAATTTGAATAAAGAGATTGATCTTTATTCAAAAGATTTGACAAATATTGAAGAGAGAAAAAAAGATATTTTAGTTAAGGGGAATGAGAAATTAGATTTAGAATTTAACGATTTTCTTGAAAAAGTTGAATTTAATATTAGCAAATATAACAAAGAGATAGAAAGTTCTTTTAGTTTTTATGAAAATAAATACAAGTTAATAGAAGATTCTATAGAGCTTATTATGGAGAGTGTAAAAAATAAAATTAATGAGAAAGAAGATTTTATTTTAAATAGACTGAATGAAGAATTGCAAAATAAATTTAAGGATATTTTTACATACGTTGATGATCGTTCTAAGGAAATTCAAGATAAACTTGAGGGTAAATTAATTTTGGTAGATGATGAAATTTCTTCTATGAGTTCTTCTTTCAAGGACAATGTTTATTCAAGGATTAATTCTCTTGAAGAGTCAATACGAATAGAGATGGGAAAGTATGAGGAGCAGGTTGATAATGTTTTTGATAAATTTAGATCTCAACTTGAGCTGAATCTTAAAAATATTTATGAGGATTATGAAGATAAAATAAGTCAAGTTGATAAAAATATTAGAGAAAGAGTAGAGCTTAGTTTGTTAGATTTGAATTCTAAAATGGAAAGTGTTCAGGTAGGTGCTATTGATTTAATGAAGAGACTTGAAGATGATTCTAATGGAATGTATCTTCAATTTAAAAATAAGTTTGGAGAAGATATTGAAGTATTTAGTGAAGGTTTTAAAAGTGATATTAATCAACTTAAAATGCAATTAGAATCTCAACTTTTAGATGTTGATTCTAATATTCAAGAAAAGCTTGTTAAGCTTAATGATAATTTGATTTTTAATTTTGAAGAAATTGATGGCAGACTTAATAATAATTATTCAAATTTAAGTGATAATATAAATGCCAAGTATAAGGATCTTTTTGAATCTTTGGATTCTAGCAGCTCCAAATTTAAAGATCAAATGGAATCTAAATATAAAGGCTTTACAGATAAATTGACATCAGAAATGGATGGGTTTTCTTTAATTTATGGTGAGAAATTTGATGTACTCTCTCAAGAAGCAGTTAATAATTATCAAGAATTTCAAGATTTAAATAAAAAATTAGAAAATGAAATTGGATCTTTTTGGAATTTTTTTGAAAAAAAACAAGAAATTTTAAAGCAAGATTTTAACACTAGTTTAAATAACATTAAAGATGAAATTGGGAAAAATATATTAGAGTTTAAGGATCGTTATTACGATGAAGTAAATATTTTTGTTAGTCAGCTAGAGGAAAGTAAGCTTCAATATTCAAAGTGGCATGGTGAAATGGATTCTAATTTAAAAAACATTGAATCTCAAATAAATAAAACAAATGAGGAATTTTTAAGTTTAATTCAGATTCAAAAAGACAAAGGAATAGAGCTTAGTGAGAATGTTTTTAATGATCTTTCAGAGCATATTCAGAAAAAAGCTATTGATATGCATGGTAGTTGGAAAGATGAGCTTATTGCTTTAAATAAATCATTACTTGATATTAAGATTTCTAGTGAAGAGCTACTTTCGTCTGCTACTTTAAAAATAGAAAATTTAGAAAAAGATGTTAATGATAGGATGGAATATGTTTTGTTAAAAACAGGTGATATTGAGAGCTTGGTTATAGAAAAATATAAAGAATTAAAGGATATGTCATATTCACAAAGTGATGGGGCTATATTAGAAATTAAAGAATTTATTAATAGGCAAACCGAAATAATTAAAAATAAAAGTGTATTTATGCTTGAGGATTTGAACAAAAAATTTGATGATAAGAATAATTTTGTTATAAGTAAAATTGAAGAGTGTGATTATAAATTAAAAGATTTTAAGATCGAATCAGAAGATATTTTGAATAATTTTAAATCTGATCTTAATGAGTTTATTGAATCAAAACTGCAAATTGTCTCTAATATAAAATCAGATAATCAAAAGCAAATTGATGATTTTTTAGATAGAATTTCTAAAGATATTTTAAATAGTAAAGATTCAATTAATAATGAAATAGACAGCAAGCTTAGTGATTGGCAGGGCAAATTAAACGAAATAACTGTTAAAATTGAAAATTTATTGTCTTCGGGCAAAGTGGATCTGGATTTAATAGATTCTGAGGTGACTACAAAAATTAAAGATCTTAAATTTTCCATAGAAAGTCTTGAGAGTTATTATCTTGAGAAAATAGATGAGTTTAGAAATCAAGGCTCTATATATTCTGACGAGCTTTTGCAAGATATAATGAACCATTTTAATAAAGAAACTAAAGACCTTGAGGAAAATTTGTCAAAAAAGTTTGCTGTAGTTTTAAATAATTCAGAGGAATTTGTTAAAGAGGTTGATAGTCTTTTGCAGGATAAAAGAACCGATATTGCTTCTTTTCAGGCTAATATAGACATTACTCTTGATTCTCTTAGTGTAAAGTTTAATGATATAAACAAAGAAATTAATGGAAAATATAATGAGGTAATATCTAATTATAGAGGGTATTCAGAAAAGATTTCTAGTAAACTTGAAAATGAAATAATGAATGAGATTGAAAATCTAAACAGAAGATTAACAGATAGAATAGATAGTCTTAGTAGAGGTATGGATGAAAATCTTCAAAAACTTAAAGAATCTTTTGATGTATCAAAATATCAAGTTGAAAAATTTGAATTAAAAGTTAAAGATTTAACAGATGATGGAGAAGCAAAAATTAGTGAGTTTGTCAAAGAGATTGAGCAGTATTATAAATCTAAATTAGAGGAAGCAATTGATTATAGAAGAATGATTGATAGTGATATTATGCAAGCAAAAGAGAGGTTTGGAGAGATAACAAATGATCTTAAAAATAATATTGAGACTAAGTCTGAATTTTTAAATGATCTTTATAAGGAAAGATTTAAACTTATTGAGAGTAATTTTGAAGAGAGATATTCTACTTTTTTAATTGAAAGTGAGGGAGCTATTTCAAAAATTAGAGATGAAATCTATAAAACACTTACAAATAATGATGAAAATTTGCAAATTAAGATTTCTGAAATGGATCATAATTTTGAGATAATAGAGCGAAGATCGAAAGATATTTTAGACCTTGAAAAAGAATTACAAGATAAAATTCAAGATTGTTACAGTGTTATAAATTCTCAATTTGTAGAGATTAAGGCAAATGTTGACGAGAATATAAAAAATCATTTTGAGGTTTGTATAAAAAAGGTAAACACTTTAATTGATGATGATATTGTAAAGTATGAAAATGAAATTCATAAAAAAATTGATTCTTTACAATCGATTGAGAATACTTTTGATAGCATAGAGAAAAATTTGAATGATAAGATAAATGGATGTATTGATAAAATAGCTAATGATTTTAATCTTAAGTACATTGAACTTGAAGAGAGGTGCAATAAAGAGCAATTGAATTTGGAAAGCAAAATTGACAACAAAATCAAAGCTATTGATAATTTAGCTTTAAGTCAATATGATAGCCTTGAGAAACAGTATGTTGATATGCATGATGAGTTTTTAGATAGATCAAATTCTTATATTTCAACTTTAAGTGAAGAATTTAAACATTCAAATAAAGAGATGATTTTAGAACTTGAATCTCAATTAAAAAATCTTAAAAATCTCGAATCTAATTTAAATAATATTGAGAAGGATGTTATTAGATTAAAAGAAGAGTCTTATCACAATGTTTCGTCTCATCTTAAGCTGTTAGAAGAAGATTTTTTTAAAGATTTAAAAATTAGAGGCGAAGAGCTTAAATATTCTTTGGAAAACTTTGCTGCTTCATATAATGATAAAATTCAAAGCTTAGAATATAATTTGTCTAAAAATTTGGAAAACAAAACAGAACTTATCCAAAATTTCCATTTAGATATTGAACAAAAAATGAAAAATGATAAAGAAAATTTTTATTTAGATTTTACTAAAGAATTTTCTTCTAAAAAAAAAGATATTGAGAGTGAAATAGCTTTAATTGAAACCAATATTACTGGGAAAGTAGACGAATTTATTAATTTTGTAAATAATAAGCAAAATATTATTGATTCTTGGTTTTTAAATATTAAAGATGATGTAAAAAATTGGCAAGAAAAATCTTATGGTGCAATAGAGAAGAAAATAAATCTTGCTGAACTTGGGATTAAATCATTTGAGAATGATATTATTAATGTTAAACTTGATTTAAAATCTTTTAAAGATGATTTTGAGATTAAGGCTGAAGAGATTTTTGGCAATTTGCAAAGCGAGGCTAAGAAAATTGAACAATCAGTACATCTTGATTTTAAAAATATTGGTGAGTCATTAAACCTTAAAGTTTTAGATCTTGAAAAATTTGTTGATTTTAAAGTAGAAAATATAGATGAAAGGGTTAATAAGAAAACCGAAGACATTTTGGTCCAAGCAGAAGTGAAATTTTTGACTCAGCAAAAGAATCTTGAAGATAGAATTTTTGAGCTTAATCAAAAATTAGAGCATGAATTTACTATCTTGTCTTCTAATCTTGATAAAGTAAGGCAAGAAATGGTTGATGTAATTTCTAATGATAAAGAAAGTTTTGAAGGTCAAATTGAATTAATGCATAAAAGTATTTTAGAATTTTCCGAAAGAATTAGTTTATACAGGGCTAATATTGAGGCATCAATTGAGAATGAATATAATTCTTTTTCTAAGTCTATAAAATCAGATTTTGGTTTATTTGAGGATGAGCTTAAAAAAAGTTTAAAACATTCAACGCTGGAGATTGAAACTATAAAGAATGACTTACAAGAGCAAATTGATAAATTTGAAGTTGAATTCAGGAAAAATCATAAAGAGTTATTAAAAGAAGTTGATACCAATATTTTAGAACTTGAATCTAAAATATTGAATTGTGATGTTAAGTTTAATAAATTTGTTAGTGACATTAAAGACAATTTGGTTGAATATAAATCTGATTTGAGAGAAAAATTTGAAGAGAGTTATAATAAAATAAATTTTCAAGTCGAAAATTTTAAAAAGTTAGATGCTGAGCTTGAAAAAAATAATTTGATATTTTTAGAGGCTTACTCTCTTAAGGACAAGTTAGAAAAATTATGGGAAACTTTAAAAAGCGAGATAGATGTTGCTCATGAATATAAAAATAATTTTGAAAATGTTAACAAAGAGTTCTATAGTATTCAAAAAGAAACATTAGGTATTATTGAAACTTTTAATGAGTTAAAGTTGGAACAGAAATCTATTAAAGCTATTAAGAATGATTTTAATAGATTTTTTGAATTTTACGCTACATTTGATGGTAGATATAAGAGCTTAATCGAATCTTATGATGAAATGCAAATTTATAAAGCCAAAATAAAAGAGATAGCTGACGAGCAGAGAACTATTCTTGATAATTATGAAAGAATTAGCAATAAGGAGAGTATATTAAAAAGTACCATAGAGTCTGTTGATAAAAACTTTGATTTAATAAATGAGGTAGAAAAAAGATTTAATACTTTAAGTAAAGAGAGTGCTAAGTTCCAGAACAATCTCAAGGACATGGAAAATGCTGTTTCAAATCTTTTATTAAACAAAGGGTTATCAGAAGAAGCTTTGATTAATGCTCAAAATTTAAAGGAAATACTCTTAGATATTGAAAATAGGTTGAAAAATACTTTAACTATGAGAGAGAAGGTAGTGAAATCTGAGACAAGGTTAGAAAATTTGAATATTGCAGCAGAAGAGAGAATAAAAACTCTTGGCATTCTGGTCAAAACAGATTCTAAATATCAAGATAATGTTGGTCTTAATAATGAAACTGTTAGAGATTCTGTAATAAAATTAATGAGGCAAGGATGGAGCGCTGAAGAAATTTCTAGAGCTACTAAATTATCTATTGGGGAAGTTGAGCTTATTTTAGAGCTTGGTATAAGTAACAAAGGTGATTAAGGGTTATATTTATGAAGTCAGATTTAAATTTAATAAAAACATTACATCCTCTTGAGATAAAAGTAATTTTGAATAATGAAAAAGGGGAAAATATTTCTGCTTCAATTATTATTGAAAAGTTGGGATTTAATGAGGGTCAAGCAAATAAAACAATTGAATGGTTAAATTCTAAAAGGATTATTGAGGAAATTTATAGAAAATTAAATGTATTTTATAAAGCAACAGAAAGAGGGCTTAGTGTTTTAAGAGATGGATTTATTGATGAAAAAATAATAAATCTGGTATCTAGAAAGGCAGTATTGGCTTCAAATTTAGCTTTAGAGCTTGATCTTGATGTTAAAGAGGTAAGAAAAGCATTTGGCAATTTATTAAAGGAAGGCATTCTTTCTATTGATTCAAATAAACAGATTATTATAAATTGTTTAAATGGCATAGAGGCTAATTATCAAAAAATACGTGTATTATTAGAAAGAGCAAAAAATAGCGATCTTATTAGAGAAAGTTTGACAACCGAAGAGCTTTTATTGATATCAAATTTTTCTAAGAAAAAAGGAGCAGATTCTGTATTTTTTAAAATAATAGAAAGACTTGATTTAAAGTTTAGATTATCTAGTTTTGGTTTGGAAGTGAAAAATTTTCTAATGAAAAGCGAATTGACAGGAGATGAGCTTACTAAGCTTACTCCCGAAATTTTAAAAAATAAAACATATGAAAATAAAAAATTTAGAGCTTACAATATTTATATTCCACCAGCTAAAGCTTTTATTGGGCGCTTTAATTCTTATTTAGATTATATTTCTAAAATTAAAGACAAATTAGTAGGGCTTGGTTTTGAGGAGTTTGACGGCCCTTTAGTAGAAACAGAATTTTTCAACAACGATGCTCTTTTTATGCCCCAATTTCATCCTTCTCGTGACATTAAGGATGTTTATTATATTTCAGATCCTAGTATGCAAAAATCTTTACCCGAACCTTATTTTTATAATGTAAAACTAGCTCATGAAACAGGATATACAACAGGTTCAAGAGGTTGGAGGTATAGTTTTAGTGAAGATCTTTCTAAGAGATTAGTTTTAAGAACTCAGGGTACCGTTCTTTCTGCAAAACAATTAATTAATGCCAAAAACCCAGGCAGATATTTCGGAGTTATTAGATGTTTTAGGTATGATCAAGTAGATGCAACTCACGGAGTTGATTTTTATCAAACTGAGGGTATTGTTATTGAAAATAGTGCTAACATTAAAACTTTGCTGGGTCTTCTTGAAATTTTTGCCAAAGAGCTTGCAGGTGCTACAGAAGTTAAATATGTTCCCGCATATTTTCCCTTTACTGAGCCGTCGATTGAAATGCATGTAAAACATCCTGTTCTTGGTTGGTTTGAACTTGGAGGAAGTGGAATTTTTAGGCCAGAAGTTACAAAGCCTTTGGGCATTGATCTTCCTGTTATTGCTTGGGGGATTGGAATAGATAGAATGGCTTTAATGCACTTGGGTTTAAATGATATAAGAGATCTTTTTACTTATGATATTGGTGATGTTATTTTAAGGCGAGGAAAGATGAGATGCCAAAGGTAGAAATTTACAAAAATCTTTTTTTAGATAAAATAGGAAAAAATTTTACAAATTTAGAAATTTCAGAATTACTTGAACCATTTAAAGCAGAGTTTGATGGATTTGATGAAAGTTCGGGAAAAATCAAAATAGAATTTAATGATACAAATAGACCAGATTTGTGGTCTTATATAGGACTTGCTCGTCAAATAAAAACGTATTTTTTTGGAGAAATTCCTTATTATGATTTTTTTTCAAAAAAAGGAGATTTCAAAAAGTGTTATGGTGAAATTTTAGTTGATAATAAAATGTTTAAAATTAGACCGTTTATTTTTGGATTTTTAGCAAAAGGATTGATTATTGATGATAAAATGCTTGAAACACTAATTCAATTTCAAGAAAAACTTTGTCAAAATTATGGACAAAAAAGAAGAAGAGTTGCAATGGGACTGTATAATTCTAATTTTATTGAATTTCCAATAAGTTATGTTGCTTCATCTCCTAGTCACAAGTTTGTTCCTTTGGGAATGGATTGTGAACTTTCTCTTTTAGAAATAAATGAAAAGCATCCCAAAGGATTGGAATATTCTCATATTATTAAAAATTTTGATAAATATCCGTTATTATTAGATAATAATAACAATGTAGTTTCTTATCCCCCAATAATTAATTCTAACGATATTGGATCTTTAAAGGTTGGCGATACTGATTTATTTGTAGAGGTTACAGGTATTGATTTTGAAGCAACTTTATTGGCGTTATCTGTAGTAGCTTGTGATTTTTATGATATGGGTTTTGAAATTTTGCCTGTAAAAACTGTATTTAGAGAGCCTTTTGGTTTAGGTTTTAAAGAATTAGTATGTCCTTATTATTTTCAAGAAGAAGTAGAGTTTAATGTAAAAAATGTTAATAGACTGCTTGGAAGCAATTTGACATTAGAACGTATTTGCCTGAATTTAAAAAAAATGGGAGTAAGTTCTTATTCTAGAGATTTAAAAAATTATGTTATTCCACCTTTTTATAGAAACGACTTTCTTCATGAGGTTGATATAATTGAAGATGTAATGATAGGGGAAGGTCTTGCAAGCTTTCATCCAGAGCTTCCCAAGGCCTTTACAGTGGGAAGGCTTAGTTCTTTGGAAGAGTTTTCAAGAAATGTTAGAAATTTAATGGTAGGTATGGGATTTCAAGAGATGATTTATAATTATATGGGCTCTAAGAAAGATTTTGTTGATAGAATGAATGCTAATGATCTAAATTTTTTAAAAGTGTCTAATCCAATGACAGAGAATTATGAATATATTAGAGCATCAATAATTCCTAATTTGTTAAAATCAGAAAGTATTAGTTCTAATTTCCCTTATCCACATAAAATTTTTGAAGTTGGTAAGGTGGCTTTAAAGAATTTGGATACTATTGAGGGAACAAGCACTTTTACCAATTTAGCTTTTTTGATGTCTGGTAAAGAAATTTCTTTTAATGAGATTAATTCAATTGTTGCAACTTTTTTTTATTATTTAAATATTGAGATTAATTTAAGAGAATCAAAAGCCACTATTTATATTAATGGCAGGGGAGCAGATATTTTGATTAAAGGTTTTAATGTGGGTAGTTTTGGTGAAATTTCACCTTATGTTTTAAATAATTTTGGCATTTTTATTCCATGCTCTGTGTTTGAGGTTAATATCGATAAACTTATGAGTCAATCTTAGGTATTGAATATTAATTTCAGTAATTTTAAGATTTGTAGTAAAATTTTTAAGAGATACTTGAAGTTTAGATATGTTAAAATTTGAAACCATTGATGTAAATTTGACTAAAAAGGAAAATTCATCTCAAAAAGAGGCAGAATTTATTGAAGATGTAATAATTATAGGATCTGGACCGGCTGGATTAACAGCTGGGATTTATTCTGTTATGAGCAATTATAAGGTTGCTATTTTGGAGGGCCCTGAACCTGGGGGACAGCTTACTACAACCACAGAAGTTTATAATTATCCTGGCTTTAAAAATGGAATAAGTGGCAGAGATTTGATGTTAAATATGAGAGAGCAAGCAGTAAATCTTGGGGCTAAAACTTTTATTGAAACTGTTTTGTATATAAAAAGGGATAATGGTATTTTTTACCTTTATACAGAAAATTATGTTTATAAAAGTAAAGCTGTTATTATTGCTTCCGGATCAAAACCCAAAAAACTTGAAACTCTTAAAAATTCGGATTTATTTTGGAATAAGGGTATTTCGGTTTGTGCTATTTGCGATGGGCACCTTTTCAAAGGGAAAAGGGTTGCAGTAATTGGTGGGGGCAATACTGCCCTTTCAGAATCAATTTATTTAAGTAAATTAGCCGATAAGGTTTATATTATTGTAAGAAAAGATTATCTTAGAGCTATTGCTATGTTAAGAGATAGTGTTGCAAAATTGTCTAATGTTGAAATTTTGTATAATTCAGAAGCCATAGAAGTAGATGGTAAATCTTCTGTTTCTTCGGTTAAAATTTTTAATAAAAAAGATGATGTTGTTTATGAATTAGAAGCGAATGCTGTATTTATGGCTGTTGGCTATAAACCAAATACAGAATTTTTGAAGGGATTTTTAGATTTAGATGAAGAGGGGTTTATTGTAACTAAAGATGTTGTTAAAACAAGTGTAGATGGCGTTTTTTCATGTGGAGATGTTAGCAATAAACTTTATGCTCAAGCCATTACTGCTGCTGCTGAAGGATTTATTGCGTCTGTTGAGTTGGGAAATTTTTTAAAATAGTTTTTATTTATAATTTATTTAATACTGTATTAAAATAGATTTAATTGTCTTTTGATTTCAAAGATTAAAATGCCTGTGGACACAGAAACATTAAGTGAGTCTATTTTGCCGCTAGTTGGAATCCTTATTAAAAAATCAGAATTTTCTTTTATTAACTTGTGTACACCCCTTCCTTCATTACCCAAAATAAGTGCAATTTTTCTGTCGTTTATTTTAATTTTGGTTATATCCTGCCCTTTAATATCACTAGTGTATATCCAAAAACCATTTTTTTTTAAAAAATTTATTGTGTTGTTTATGTTTGCCACTGTTAATTTTTTTACATATTGACTTGCACCAGAGCTAGTTCGTAAAACTGTTGAATTGTCTTTTGCGCTGCGTTTTTGAGTAGTAATTACAAGATCTATACTAAACTGTTCTGCTGTTCTAAGGATTGCTCCGAAGTTTTGGGGGTCTTCTATTTCATCTAAAAGTAAAATGAAAGCATTTTCATTTTTTTTTAATGTTTCTAGGAAGTTTTCAAAGTCTTTGGCTTGTGTTTTTACATTTTTATTTTTTTCAAGTTTTAATTTTAATGCAAATCCCCTGTGGTCTTTATTTTTAAGAATTTTGTTAAGTTCATTTGTATTTATTCTTCTTATTTTTATATTTTGTACTCTAGCCAGTTTTTCAATTTCTTTAGTTTTTGAACTTTTTTTTGATATATAAAGTTCAAATCCTTTATTATTTTTTATGCTTTCAATTATTGAATTGGCATGAGTTATATACATATTATACTTTGAGTAAATCTATTTCATCACCATCTTTTAATTCTTTGCTCAAGCTTTCAAAAAGTTTGATAGCATTAGAATTTAAATTTTTAGGTGTTTTTATTTTAGTGATTAATATTAAGTTTCCGAACTTTTCGGTTTGAAGAATTGGCATTCCTGCGTTTTTAATTAGAATCTGTTCTTCATTTTCTATTCCTTTTGGAATTTGTATTTTAATATCTTTTGAAGCGATTGTTTTTATTCTTACTTCTTTCCCAAGGGCTGCTTGAGTAAAGCTTATTGGAAGCATTGCGTAGAGATCTTTACCATTTCTTTTAAATATTTTATGAGATCTTATCAATATTTTTACATAAAGATCACCATATTCTTGGTTATTTGGATTAACATTTCCCTTGCCTTTCATTTTTATTTGTTGGTTATTATCAATCCCTGAAGGAATGTTTAATTGAATAGTTTCTTGCTTTGTAAGGCTTCCTTTTCCTTTACAAGATTTACAAGGGGTTGATATTATTTTTCCCTCACCGTAGCATTTAGAACATGTTGTTGTAACTCTGAAAAATCCTCCCCCTTGTACTACTCTTCCGCTGCCGTTACACATGTTGCATATTGAAGGGCTTGAACCTTTTTCAGATTTTTTCCCGAAACAAGAATGGCAAAGTATTTGTCTTGTTATATTTATATTATTTTTGTAACCAAAGTATGCATCTTCGAGAGATATTTCTATGTTATATCCTACATCTTCACCTTTTGCATGTTTTCTATTTTTTTCTTGTCCTTTGTTGCCAGTGAAAAATGAATCAAAAATATCGCCAAAATCTTCAAAGATGTCTGAGAACCCACTAAAGCCACCTGAAAATCCTTCAAATCCTCCCCCTTCAAAAGCGGAATGTCCAAATCTATCGTATTTGGCTTTCTTATTGTCATCTATTAAAATTTCATAAGCTTGAGTAGCTTCTTTAAAAATAGAAGCGGCCTCTTCATTTCCTTGATTTCTGTCGGGGTGATATTTGATTGCTATTTTTCTATAAGCTTTTTTTATTTCATCTTTTGAGGCTCCTTTTGAGAGCCCCAAAATTTCATAATAATCTTTTTTCACTATTTTTTATCCTCGTCAACAACTTCGTAATCAGCTTCTTTACCCTCTTCGCTTGTATTGCTTTGGGTACTATTTTCTTGTTGGCTGCTTGCATTTTGCTGGGAAGAATCTTTATACATCATTTCAGCTATCTTATAAGAAGCCTTTTGAAGTTCTTCTGTTCTAGATTTTATAAGTGAAATGTCTTCTTTTTCAAGACTTTCTTTTAATTCTTTTATTTTATTTTCAATAGCTTCTTTATCTTCGCTTGAAATTTTTTCAGAATATTCTTTTAATGATTTTTCTGTTTGATAAATTAAAGAATTAGCTGTATTTTTTGCTTCAATATTTTCTTTTAATTTTTTATCTTCTTCCGCATGAGCTTCTGCATCTTTTACCATGCGATCTATTTCTGATTCAGAAAGTCCTGATGATGATTCAATTCTAATTTTTTGTTCTTTTCCTGTTCCCATATCTTTTGCAGACACGTGAACTATCCCATTAGCGTCAATGTCAAAGCTAACTTCAATTTGAGGCACTCCTCTTGGCGCTGCTGGTATTCCATCAAGTATGAAATTACCAAGTATTCTATTTTGTGCTGCCATTTCACGTTCACCTTGAAGGACTTTAATATCAACAGAGGTTTGATTGTCAGCAGCTGTTGAGAATACTTGACTTTTTTTGGTAGGAATTGTAGTGTTTCGTTCAATAAGTTTAGTCATCACACCGCCTAGCGTTTCTATTCCTAGTGAGAGTGGAGTAACGTCAAGGAGTACCATGTCTTTAGTTTCTCCGGTTAAAATACCACCCTGAATAGCAGCTCCAATTGCTACAGCTTCATCTGGATTTACCCCTTTGTTAGGTTCTTGTCCAAATATATCTTTTACAATTTTTTGAATAGCAGGAATTCTTGTTGATCCGCCTACAAGTATTACTTCATTGATGTCAGAAGCTTTAAGTCCAGCATCTTGAATAGCTTTAAGGCATGGTTCTTTTGTTTTTTGAACTAAATGGTCTACCATTTGTTCAAATTTTGCTCTTGTTAGAGTATGTTGCAAGTGTTTTGGACCGTTTGCATCTGCTGTAATAAATGGAAGATTTATTGAAGCTTCTTGTGCACCTGAAAGTTCTATTTTGGCTTTTTCAGCTGCCTCTTTGAGTCTTTGGAGAGCCATTTTGTCGTTTGCCAAATCAATAGCGCTTTCTTTTTTGAACTCTGAAATTAAATGCTTTATTATCTCATCGTCAAAATTATCACCCCCAAGGTGTGTGTCTCCATTGGTTGATTTTACTTCAAAAACACCATCTCCAAGTTCCAATATTGAAATGTCAAATGTTCCTCCACCAAGATCGTAAACAGCAACAATTTCTTCGTGTTTTTTTTCAATTCCATAAGCAAGAGCAGCGGCAGTTGGTTCGTTAACAATTCTTTTTACTTCAAGCCCCGCTATTTTACCAGCATCTTTTGTAGCCTGTCTTTGAGCGTCGTTAAAGTAAGCAGGAACTGTAATTACAGCTTCTGTAACTTTTTCACCCAAGTAAGCTTCTGCTGTTTCTTTCATTTTTGTAAGAGTTGCTGCTGAGATTTCAGGCGGTGACATTTGCTTTTTTATATTGGAAATGTTTACTCGAGCGTCGCCATTTTGTCCTTTTTCTATTTTGTAAGGAACCATTTTTATTTCACTTGCAACCTCTTCAAATCTTCTTCCCATAAATCTTTTAATAGAATAAATTGTGTTTTCAGGGTTTGTAACCATTTGGTTTTTTGCGACTTGTCCCACAAGTCTTTCGCCTTTATTTGTGTATGCAACAATAGATGGGGTAGTTCTACCTCCTTCTGAATTTTGTATTACAACTGGTTTTCCATGCTCCATTATAGCTACGCATGAGTTTGTTGTTCCTAGATCAATACCTATTATTTTGCCCATATTATAAACCTCCTTTTTTCTAATTAATTTTTACTTTGAGCAACTTTAACTTTTGCTGTTCTTAATATTCTATCGTTGTAGCAATAACCTTTTTGGTATACTTCTACTATTTCTGGATTTTTAATACCTTCTTGCTCTTCAATACTTATTGCTTCATGACGACTTGGGTCAAAATTTTCACCATTTTCCCCAAATTTTTTTAAATTATATTTTTTATCAAAGATTGATAGTATTTCATTTTCAATCATACTTATTCCTGTTAATAGGTTGTCAAAATCTTTAGATTTTTTTGAAGAGTTAATAGCTAGTTCTAGGTTATCAAGAAAATTAACGACATCTTTCATTATGGTTTCATTTGCAAATTTAACAAAATTATCTTTTTCTTTTTCTAATCTTTTTCTGAAGTTTTCAAATTCTGCTTGTTTTCTTAAATACAAATCTTTAAGATTGGAGATTTCATTTTCAAGCTCGGTAATTTTTTTATCAGAATTTACCAGATTTAAGTTTTCTTTTTTTTGAGATTTTGTATTTTTGTTATCTTGTTTGTTAGGTTTTTCGGTTTCGGTTTTAGTTTCTTTTTTTTCCATTTTTCCTCCTTTGATAAAGCATTTTATCTTTAAAAAAAAGATTTTACAAATTTTTTTCTTTCTTAAAATTTACTGAAATTGATTCATTTTGATCATTTGCAAGCTATATATTTTTCTTAAGCTTTCAGCAATAGTGTTGTATTGATACATATTGTTATTTGGCAAAAATGTTCGTGTGTATTTTTTTGTCAAAATAAAAAATTTTAATTTTTTTATTTATCAGAGTATTTTTTGATTTTGTGTGTTTTTAGTGCATTTATAAATACTTATTATTTTAGAATGTTGTTGAAATATGGATAGGTATTGGTTTTGCGAAGCTATTAAATTTTTTTATTGTAATTTAATGTGTTATTGCTTATTATTTACCTATGAAAATAAGCATTGCTCAAACGAAATACAGAGTTTTAGATTTTGATAAATGTATTGTTGATTTTAAAATTAATTATGATGAGGCTTTACTAAAAGGTACAGACGTTTTAGTCTTTCCTTCTATGTTTTTAGGCAATACTAAGCATGCTGAGTTGTTTGAGAGTTTTAAATATTCTCAAAATATATGTAAATTTATTGAATTTATGAAAAAACAGGTTAATGATAGTATTTTAGTTGTTTTTGGTCATAGTGTTTATGAGAGTGATAAATTTGTAGATATTATTTCTGTCATCAGCAATCATGAAGTTATTTTAACTGTATCAAAATACAATTTACCCGAGTTTTTTATTTATAAGAATAATGTATTTGCTGTATTAAATTTTGAGGATGATTTGTTATTTGGAGAATTAAGTCCCCAATTTGGCGAAAATTTAAAGAAGGTTCGGTATTTAATAGTACCATCCAAGTCTTATTTCACTAGGGAAAAAAATAATCTTAGGTTAAAATTCTTTGAAAGAATTGCTGTTGAGAATAATTTGGATGTTGTTTATTCGAATTTTTATGGAGTTGAAGATTCTGCAGTTTATGATGGATGTAGTTTTTTTATTAATAGTTTTGGAAAGATAAAACAAGCTAAAGGATTTGAATTTGATTTTATATCTAATGATTCATTTCAAGATTTAAAATTTGATACATGTAATGGACTTTTTGAAAAAATTATTTTAGCAATATCTCTTGTTTTAAGAGAATATATTTATTTTGCGGGATTTTCTAAAGTGCATTTGGGGTTATCTGGGGGTATTGATTCTGCACTTGTTGCGTGTCTTGCATGTTTTGCTTTGGGCGCTGAGAATGTGGTTGGAATTTCTATGCCTAGTAAATTTTCATCAGTAGATTCTATTTCTGATGCTAAAGAGCTTTCTAAAAAATTAGGTTTTAAGTTGCTTGAAATGCCAATAAAAGATTTGTTTGAGGTAAGTAGTAAATTTTTTGAAGGTTATTTTGATGTTAAAGGCGTTACTGGAGAAAATTTACAAGCTCGATTAAGGGGACTTTTATTAATGTCTTATAGTAATTCTCAAAATTCTTTGCTTTTAAATACTGGCAATAAAAGTGAAATCGCAGTTGGTTATTGTACCCTATATGGGGATACTTGTGGGGGATTAGCTTTGATTGGAGATCTTTTTAAGACGGAAGTTTATAATCTTGCAAAATATATTAATGCAAAGTTCGGTGAATGTATTATTCCCATTAATATTATTTTAAAGGAGCCTTCAGCTGAGTTAAAGTTTGACCAAAAAGATAGTGATTATCTTCCAAAATATGAAGTTCTTGATGATATTTTAAATAGATATTTGATTGACAATGAATCCGTAGATTCAATTTATCTTCATTTTGAAAAAGGTACAGTTGATAAAGTTTTAAATCTTTATTTTAAAAATGAATACAAAAGAAGACAAGGAGCTCCTATAGTTAAAGTTTCTAAAAAGACCTTTGGTTTTGAACTTTCGATTCCTATTTTAAATAATAGGGTTTGAAATTATAGTTATAGTAGGTTTTAATTGTTTAAATTTTATTAATAGTATTTTTTAAGGGAAAAATTTGAGATTTAATATTATTTAATGTGTTTGAAAGGTCTTTAAAATGTTTTTATGGATCTAATTGTTTTAGTTTGAGTTGTTAAAAGTGAAATTAATTTAGCTTTGAGTTTGCTCAAGTTTTTTAAAAAGAATTTTCTTTTAGAAAAGATATTTATTATTGTTGTATTAAAAATAGAGGACAATGAGTATTGTTAGGGTCTCGTTTAAGAGAAATTTGATTAGTTTTTAAAGAGTCTATATTCTTAAATATTAGATTTTAAGATTAAAAATTTTATTAAAAAGAAGCAAGTTAAAGGTTAATAACAAAGTTATTTAAAGCTGTTATTTTAGAACACAAAGTATCTTAAGAGCAATATAATAATAAGTTATTAATTTGAAATCTATTTAGTATATATATTTGATTGTAGTATAGGAGTAGATTTTTGCTTGATATATTTAAATTATTAATTAATTTTTTAATTTTTATGTTATGGCAGTTGGTAATAATACAATCCTTTTTGAAGTATTAAATTATTTCAATAGTTATTTATTGAGTTTAAAAGTGATATGCGTATTACATTATTGTGTGGGATTTTGAATATGAAAGCTAGAAAAATGAAATTTTCTTTAAGCCCCTACTTCATTCCATTGGTTTTAATTTTGATGGGATTTTAGACTTGAATCAAAAGATATTACTTTTGAAATTGTAAGATATATATGGCTGAGAAAAAGAGTTTGTGTTTAATAGATTTTCTCAGTTTTTGCTATTTAATTGAGTCTATAAGATTGAGAATAAAAAAATTTTAGGGGATAGATATTTATGATTTTTATACTATCTTTAGTAGAAAAAGATTCTAATTTATAACATTTTGTTTTATAGATGATTTATTAAAAAATAGCGAATTTTGCAAAAGTTATGCTTTTAGATATGATTTTTTTCAATTTTGGAATTTATTCTTAATAAAAGAATCGAGATAAAAATGGATTGGGATTTCGAAAAAATTATATTTTTATTAAATGAGTCAACTAAGCTTGCATTAAGTGGTTGTGATAAGTTAAGTTTAAGTTTTAAATCTGATGGATCTATTGTGACTCAGGTTGATAAACAGATTGAGCAATTTTTATCTAAAGAAATCAAAAAGCCTGGCAGTTTTATTCTTGGAGAAGAGACAATATATACTTATGGAGAAGAGTATATCAAAGATGCGTTAATGTCAAAGTGTACTTTTATTATTGATCCGATTGATGGAACTTCTTCTTTTGCAGCAGGTCTTCCTTCATATGGAATATCACTAGCGTATGCTAATGGTGGAAAAATTATTGAAGGAGCTATTTCTCTCCCTTTAAGCGGAGAGTTTTTTATTACTTTTAAAGATAGTGTATTTTATGCTAAAAAAAACATTGGTAGTTATCCTTTAAAAAAAGATTTTAATAAGTTTATTTTTACTAATTCTGAATGTTATAACACCCACAGTTTGCTTGCAGTTTCAAAGTCTATTATAAGGTCGTTTAATCTCAATGTTTCCTCTCATATCCATATTAATGGCTCTTGTGTTTATTCTTTTGCTAAGCTTTTTACAGGTTCTTATAAGGCCTATTTTTCTTTTGTGGGACTTTGGGATATTGCGGCGTGTTTAGCTATTGGGGATAAATTGGGTATGGTTGGCGAATTTTATTGTGGCAATAAGATGACATTAGATATCCTAGATTCAATGTACATTTTAGAGTCTAATAATCATAAGAGATGGTCCTTGAAAGATTTTTTTATTTATTCTGATAACAAATCAACAATAGATGTTGTAAGAAAAACCGCGAATAAAAAATTTAATAAGTAAGATCTTTAAAAAGAATTTGAAAATGGTTATTTATGTTTTGCAGTTTTATTGTTATTAGATTCAATGCCTAGTGTTTTGATTAGCTTATTTAAGGTCCAGCTTGAAAATTTTATGTAAAGCATTTTAATTGGATTTTTTGTATATTTTTTTAGCACTTTTAAAGATTCTATATTCATTATAGCTATTATTTCCTTTAATATTTTGGGCAAATTGTTGAAAATTTTAGAACCAACCTTATGTCCTTCTAGAATAAAATTTTGAAGAGTTATTTGATCTTTTTTTTGCAGGCGTCTCATATATAATTTTAAAATACGCTCTTGTGATTTCATAATTTCTGAATTAATTAGTTCTTGTTTTTTGGTAATTTTTTTCTTGTTTTCAATAACGGGTTTTTTAGGTAGAGACTTATAAGGATTTGTTCCTGGAATATAATTTTTAGGAATTTTCATATACTTTGCTCCTACACAACTAGCTAACTTATACAGTTTATTATTTTTTTTGTTTTTATGCAATCAATATTGATATTTTAATTTTTTACGATTAGAATCATCATATGAAGGGGTTTTTAAGGGTAGGAGTTTTTAATTTATTACTTGGTGTTTTAATATTATTTGTTGTTATCTTTTTGCAATTTAGGAATTTGAATGTAAATATATTTTTTTTAAAAGATGTAAAATTAGAAGTAAATAACAAGGTTGAAAATAGTGAATATATTTTAAATGATATTGTTATTAATGTTAGAGGACTTAGGATACTTTTGTCCAAGCTTAACCCACTTATTGTTTTAGAAACCGGGTTAAATCTTTTGCCCATTTCTTATAAAGTGCAAGACATGGGTATTTATGTTTATTTCGAGAATAATATTTTTTTAGGATTTTTATTTGACTCAGAAAATAATTTTAGTATTGAATCAAATCTTTCAAAAAGCTTTTTGTTAAGCTACGAGGTTGAAGATCATTATACAGTTTTATTAGATAAGCCCACTATTTCAATAAGACAAGGAGAAAATTTGGAATATAAAGTTTTTTTAGGAGAAAATGTAAAAATAAGAAAAAAAGATATTTTAATTTCTCCTCAATCAACATTTAGAATTGGTAATGTTATTTATATCGATTCTTCAAAGAAAAATGTTCCAAATTTCATTATAGAGGGCAATCATAGCAATATATTGGATCATTCTGTTATGCATTCAAAAATTAAAGAAGTGGATAGTAAAATTTTTAATGACACTTTAAATAATTTTAGACAAAGTGCTTATGATTCTTGGAATAATCCTGTTAATTTTAATGTTTCAAAGGGAGGGTGGTTTAAATACGGAGCTTATGGCTTTGATGAAAATCTAATGGTTTGTTTTTTAGCAGAATCTTTAGTTAGAGGAGAGCACGAATCAATATTTTTAAAATTAGATTCTTTATTGGTTAAAAATGAACATAAACTGACTTATTTAAGTTTAAATTATTATGCTAATTCAGATCAAATTGATAAATTTTTTTCTTATTTATCAAGAAATAAAACTTTTATTGACTCTCTTGAGAAAGATAGACTTGTGGTTTATTTAAAGGAGGATCCTCGTCTTTTAGAAAAAATTTTTTTATCAGAAAACATTTCCAAATTGAATGATGCGTTAAGGATTCTCAGAGATCCTAAAAAAATATTAAGTTCTAAGTTTGATTTTAATCAAACTTACAATATTCTTTTTAATTATCTTACATTTCTTAAGATTAGCAATGATGATTCTGTTTATTCAAGTTTTAAAAAGGAACTTTATAGATTTGTATTCACAATATTTGGTGTCACAGATAAAGGAAAAGTTTATATTTTAAATAATAGTATTAATTCATCTGATGTTATTGAGTATACATTAAAGATTTCTGGGATTCTTAAAAGAATAGCATCTTATTTAAAAGATAATTTAATATTAAAGCTTTCAAATAATATTATTTATTATTCTTTAATTAGTGATTATGTTAAAGAAATTCCTTATGAAAATTATTATTCTGATATTATTGATAATAAATATATTCCCCAATTTATCTTTATTTCTGACCATGGGTCTATAAGATGGATATATGCTGCGTCTAAGGTTTTAGACAGTGAAATTACTGACGCTAAAGTTATAATTAATTTTGATCAGGAGATTAATTATTCAAATTATATATTTTTTGGAAATATTTTAAATCCAACTTTAGTAAGATTTAGAGAAATTGATTGGTTTACAGATTATAAGTTTTACATATATTCTGATGGTTGGAAGTATTATCCTTTGAGTAAAATTTTGGTTATTAAAGCAACACCTAAGAAAAAGAAGATCCTTAATCTTTTATTAAGATTTGACAAAATTCCAAAAAGAATAAATATTTATGAATGATCCTATATTAGCAGAGTTGGTAATTGATATTGGAAATACTAGTATTGCTTTTGCCTTATTTAAAAACAATAAAGTTAATTTATTTATTAAAATGAAGACAAATCTTATGTTAGGGTATGATGAGGCTTATAGGTTTTTTGAAGAAAAACTTGATTTTAATGTAAATCAAGTTTTTATAAGCAGCGTTGTCCCTGTTCTTAATGGAATATTTGGAAATGTCATTTTTTCTTTTTTTAAGGTAAAGCCCCTGTTTATTAGTTTTGATTTGGATTATAAATTAACATTTAATCCTTACAAAAGTGGTAAATTTTTGTTAGGTTCAGATGTTTTTGCTAATCTTATCGCAGCCATTGAAAATTATTCATTAGAGAATGCTTTAGTAGTAGATCTTGGTACGGCTTGTACTATTTTTGCTGTTAGTAGGCATGATGGAATACTTGGCGGTCTTATTAATTCGGGTCCTTTGATAAATTTAAATTCTTTATTAGATAAAGCATATCTTTTGAGGAAATTTCCCATAAGCACCCCAAGTAATCTTTTAGAGAGAACTACGTCTGGGAGCGTAAATAGTGGTTTGTTTTATCAATATAAGTATTTAATAGAAGGTGTTTATCATGATATTAAAAAGATTTATAAAAAAGAATTTAATTTGATAATTACTGGAGGCAATGCAAGCCTACTTCTGCCATTAATTGATATAAGTTTTATTTTTAATATCCATTTAACCGTAGAAGGTATTAGAATTTTAGGAAATTCTATTGTCTTTAAGTGTATTAATTGAAATATTTATTTTTATAAAGTTTTAAATCTTTTTGTTAAATAAGTTTGGAAAATTTTGTGTTTGATGATTAAAATTATCTAAGATTGATGTAGTCTCTTTGTATGCTTCTTCATTAATTTCTGCTTTAAATGAATTTAAGTTTGATTCTACATAACTTTCCTTGCTGAAGCCCACTATAAATCCATTTAATTTTGTTTTTTTGAGCCATGAATATGTTAATTCTAAAATTGTTAAGTTGTTTTTCTTTGCTATCTTTGCAAGTTCATTTATTGTTTTTAAAGTATAAGGCCAAATTTCTTTTTTAAAAAGTATCAATTTTTTTGTTATATTATCATTAAATTTATTTTTGTCTTTTATATTAGCTTTAGATAAAAGTCCTTGAGCAATTGTTGAATATGATATGGTTGCAATATTATTGTCTTCACAGTAAGGGATTACATCTTTTTCTTTATTTCTAAATAAGGGGTTGTATCCTATTTGGTTTACATCAATTTTGCAAACTTTTTTTACGCTTTCCATGTGCGATATTTCAAAATTACTTACACCTACGTATTTTATTTTTTCTTTTGCTCTCATTTCTTCAAGAAATGATGCGATTGGTCTTAGATCAAAATCGGTTTTAGGCCAGTGTATATAGTAAATATCTATATAATCAGTTTTTAAATTTTTAAGACTTTCATTAAAGTTCTTTGTATATTCTGAAATTTCCATTGGGTAGCATTTACTTGCAATTAAAATATTTTCTCTTATTGTTGGATTTTCTGCTATTATTTCACCAATTATTTTTTCTGAAATTCCATTTCCATAAGCTTTTGCAGTATCAATATTTCTAATTCCGTGATCATATGCTTTTTTTAATATTTTTTTGGCCGTTTCTTTTTTAACCTGTTTAAAATATCCCCCTCCAAATTGCCAAGACCCTAAAATTATTTTGCTATAAGTATTTATTTTTTCTTTAAGATTGTTCATAGATTCTCCTTTTTATTTTATGAAAAATTGGTGGTTTTGTTTTAATGGTTTTAAGTATTTATTATTTTAAATCTTTTGTAAATAAAATTTTATAGTTTATCAATATTTTTTAGTAATTTTTCTTTGTTAAAATCTCTATTTATTCCAAATCGGGTTAAAGAGAAATCGTATTTTACAGGATCCTCGTTATTTTCTTTTGAAAAATAGTCCGTAATTTTTATTGCTTTTTTAAGATTTATGTTTTTTATTTCTTTTATTTTAAATAGTTTTGAGGCAATGCTTGTCATATGGGTGTCCATTGGTACTATAAGGTTATTAGGATTAAATTTGTTCCAAATGCCTAAATCGACTTCATCTTTGCGTATCATCCATCTTAAAAATAAAAAAAGTCTTTTACAAGGACTTCCCTTTGAAGGTTTGGGAAGGAGCATTCCAAATTCTTTTCCATTTATTTTTTCCATATGCTTTATTAATTCATCTATACTAAGTATAAAATTTTGATTTTTATAATAAATACTGTAAAGAAGATTTTCAATTGTATGATGCTGTTCTTTTATTATTTTTAGGGTATATAGTAGGCTTGCAATGTCTTCTTCTTTAAAAAATCTATAAACAAATCCTTTAAAGATTTCTTTTAAGTCTTTTTTATTTACTAGCTTAAGGTTCTCAGAAGGAGATTTGCCAAGTGGTTTGAGTATCCTTTCTATGGCTTCTAAAATTTTTTCTACCCTTCCAAGTGACAATGAAGAACTAATTAGACCCACAAGTTCAATGTCTTCTTTTTTTTTGTACCTGTATAAAAACTCTAAAGGATCAGGATGTATAAATTTTTTTTTATTGTATTTTAAATATATTTCTTCTAGAAAATCATATAGTGAGTTTTTAGCTTTTATTTGCATTGTTATATTTTAGTAGTTCTAATAATATTTTTTTAAGTTTTTTATCGTAAAATTTGTCTTTTGCCCATTTCCCAGTCAAATCATATATTGTTGGGGCAGATCCTCTTTTAACAAGGTAAAATCTGGGATCAACCACATTTGAGTTGATATTTTGTTTTGATGCATAAGCTTTCAAGTGTTGAATATGAGCTTTAATTCCTTCTGTAATATTAGAAAAAGAATTTCCTTTTGTAAGATTGTTAGTAGCACCTATTCCTGAAAAATTGTGTTGCTCTTTTGAAACTATTCCATTAAATTTTAGAGCTCCTGTTTCTAGTAGCATTTGAGCATACGCAATGTCGTAATTAATTCCTTCAATCAAAGATTCATCTATGTAAGTTTTAGCAATGGTATTTACATAGTTTTTGTCAAGGTCTGGATTTATTTCTAGAGTATATTTTACAAGGTCTTCAAGTTGAGTTTTTCCTCTACTTATTAAAAAGGGAATATATTTTTCTTTTTCTACTTCAATGCTTATTTCGATTATCTCTTCATTACTATGAGCTTTATTTATTAAAAAGATATTGATCATTACAAATAGCAAAAATTTTTTTATTACCATTAATTCCCCTCTTCAATAAATTTGTTAATTTCAGTAACTATATAATTGAATTTTGATAGCATTGATTTTTTGTTTTTCAAGAAATTAAAACTTTTTAAATAGTTTCTGCTAAAAATAAGATCAGAAATTTCTGCAATATTACTTATGCCTATTGGCTTTATAGAATTTATATTGGTAGCTTTTGTAGGAAGTTCCTGTTCGTTTTCTTTGAAAATTAATTGTAAGTTTTTTAAGTTTCTTATTTTTTGTGGTTTGCCCCCTATATTAATATATTTTGTTATATTTGTGTTTTTTTCAAGGATAAAATTAGCAATATTTGCTTGATTTCCCAGTGTAATTAATGTTAGTTTATTCAGGTTCATTTTTGAATTTAAAAATTTTAAATTTTGACTTGATTTTGCGAGTTCAATAATGTTTTGAATATCATTTTCGGTAGATGCGATATCAGCTTTTTCATTAAAGATATTAGCAGGTTCAATTAAATAGCTAATGCTTTTGTTGATTACATAGCTAAATATACTTTTATGGCTATTTTTAATAAAATCGTAGCTTTTCATATGTTTATATTTTGGTGAATATAAATAAACAATTTTTCCTTTTTTAACAAGCTTGCTGATTAGGGATTTAAACATTGAATCGTGAGAATAATAAGGAAGTATAAGTAAAATAGAATCATATAGTTTTTGGTTATCGCTAATAAAAGCTTGTTTATATACATTATCCTTCTTTGGTAAATAATTCATTTCGTTTATGAAAAAAGGATTAAATTCATACAAAAGAAATGGGTTTTGTTTTTTTAAACCCAATGTTGAGCTTATAGGATACCAAATCGATAAGTTTAAATCATTTTTGTGATCTTTAATTCTTATGAATCCAATTTGGTAGCTATTGTTTTCATCTTTGGGATAATTTACAAACAGTGCTAAGTATGAAAAAATGGTTGCAATAATAACAGTTAAAATAGCAGGTATTACAAGTGTTGTTTTTAGTAAAATTGGAAAAAATATTCCTTTAGATTTTTTTGCAAGGTTGCTGTTACTACTACGCCTTCTTCTATTTACTATTGTTTTGATGTTTTTAAAGAAGGTGATTATCATAAAGATTAAGAATATACTGCCAATGTATAACATTAATGGTTTGATTTCTGTAAGGTATAAAGTTATTACAAAAAATGTACCTGGTAATATTATGAAATAGTCTTCATAAGTAAATTCTTTTTTAAAATTAAATAGATTTACTATTAAAAATATGCTAAAACTGGTTAAGAAAATGAGTTCATAAATTTGCGTATCCATAAAAATAATTTTTCCTTAAATAATTATAAGCATAAAAGTGCTTTTTCCAAAATAGTTTACAGAATTGCTTATTAAATAGTGTTAATTTAATTTCAAATTTCAAAGGGGGGTAGGGAAGGTTTGATTAAAAGAGTTTAGTTTTGTTTAATATAAAATGTTGTGCTAAAATAAATTATGTTTACAGGCGAAAGGTAGTAACATATGGTCGGAACCTTTTTAGGAACTGGGGCTTCAAGTGGTGTTCCTATGTTAAATTGTAGCTGTAGAGTCTGTGCTTCAAATTTTAGCAAAAATAAAAGATTGAGAAGTTCTTTTTTTCTTAGTTTATCTTCTGGCATCAAATTGTTGATAGATACAGGTCCTGATATTAGGCAACAACTTTTAAGAGAAAAAATAGATAAGCTTGATTTAGTGCTTTATACCCATGAACATTATGATCATATTATGGGTTTTGATGATATTAAGTTTTATACACGAAATACTCCTTTAAACATTTATGCTAGAGATACTACTATGGTTCATATAATGAATGCTTTTTCGCATAATTTTTCATCCAAACCTTCTGTAAGTGGAAAGGCAGACGTTATTCCTAATGTGATTAGAGATTTTGAGCCCATTTTTTTTAAAGGTTTAAAGATAATACCAATTCCTTTGATTCATGGAGAGATAATTAGTTTAGGTTATAGGGTAGGCAATTTAGCGTATCTTACTGATGTTAAATTTATTCCTGAAGCTTCCTATGATTATTTAAAAAATTTAGATCTACTTATAATAGATGCTATGAGGATTAAATCTCATCCCGCTCATCTAAATTTTTCAGAGGCTGTTTGTGAGGTTAAAAAAATCAATCCCAAGATTTCTTACTTTACACATATTGCACACGATATAATGCATGAAGAATTTGAGTATTTAGAAAAAGACAATATCTATTTAGCTTATGATGGATTAAAGATTTATATTTGATTTAAGTTTAGTGAGGATTTATGAAATTAATTTCATGGAATGTAAATGGAATTAGGGCTGTTTTAAAGAAAGGTTTTCTTGAGTTTGTAAAAGAATATGCCCCAGATATTTTATGTATTCAAGAAACTAAGGCTTTAAGAGAACAGTTGCCAAGGGATTTAATTCTTGAAAATTATTATTCTTATTTTTCAAAGTCAAAGATTAAAGGTTATAGTGGTGTTTGTATTTACTCTAAAGTTGAGCCTGTTGCTGTAAATTTTCTTGGAAAAGAAATTTTTGACAATGAAGGTAGAGGTATAATAGCCTACTATGATGATTTTGTATTGATTAATGGTTATTTTCCTAATTCTCAAGCTTTAAGAAGAAGGCTTGTTTATAAACTTGATTTTTTATCTTATGTTGAGAATCTGATAGATTCTCTTGTAAATGGCGGAAAAAATGTAGTAATTTGTGGTGATTTTAATATTGCTCATACTGAGATTGACCTTATAAGTCCTGATTCTAGTAGAGATTCTCCCGGATATTATATTGAAGAAACGACTTGGCTAGATAGTTTTTTAAACAAGGGATATGTAGATACATTTAGGATATTTAATAAGGAGCCTGGTTATTATACTTGGTGGAACTATAGAACAAGAGCTAGGGAGAAAAATATGGGTTGGAGAATTGATTATTTTGTTGTTAATGAATTTTTTAAGAGAAATGTTAAAAAATCTTTGATTTTAGATAAAGTGATGGGAAGTGATCATTGCCCTGTTTTTTTAGAGCTGGTTGATGTAGTTAGTTAAAGGGGGGAAGTTAGGTTGAAAAAAAATATTGCAATTTTTTATTTAATATTTGTTGTTACTTTTAGTTTTGGTATTGATTTAAATGATTTTGATTTTTACTGTAGTCTTGAAAAGGAAGAATTGATGTTTCTTATTAATTTGCTAAAAAGAGAGCAACTTACTTTGGCAAATAGTTGTACTTTAGAGTATATTGAGCTAGCTTATAAGGCGTTAAAAGAAAAAAATATAAATTCATTATTAGAAAATGACAAAGAATTAGTATTAGATAGTAATATTAAGCACTTAAGACAATCTAAGGCTTATAACAATGCAAGGCTTATCTTTAAAGCTACTAAGGATTTAAATACTTTAGTTCATATTAGCAAAGATGGGCTTTTAAAGACTTTAGACGGAAGAAATGTGGGTGTTAATAATAATAAATTTATTATTTTAGATTCTTTTTTGAATAACTATTTTTATGATGGCATGCCAAGCGAATATACTACTATTGAAATTTATAATAAAAGCATTTTAAAGCCTAATTTAAATAAATTTCTTCTAGATAAGCGCTCAAATCCTTTTGTTTATCTTGAAGATTTTAATAAAAACGTTTACTTAAATGATATTCCAAAATTAAGCAAAGAAGAGTTGTTATTTTTGTTTTATGAACTATTTCCAGTTTCTAAACTAAAGAGTTTAAAAGATTGGAATGATTTTGGATTTTCATCTATTTTAAAAGCATTGAATAAAATTTATTTTAAAAAAATAAATTCAATAAGAAGGAGTAAAAATGAATTATCAAAGAATTAGAAATTATTGTAAATTTACAAGTATTTTCCTATTTTTTTTTTCTTGTGTTTCTAATGAGTTAAAGTTAGATGAAAATTTGGTAAAGGGAAAGCTTGTTAATGGACTAAGGTATTATATTTATAAAAATCAAACTCCAAAGAATTCTGTTAATATGGGAATTGTATTTAATGTAGGCTCTCTTAATGAAGAAGATAATGAGAGGGGCATAGCTCATTATCTTGAACATATGGCTTTTAATGGTACAAAAGATTATCCAGGGAATTCTATTATTGATGTTCTTAAAAAATTTGGAATGCAATTTGGTGCTGATATTAATGCTGCTACTAGTTTTGATTTCACTTATTATAGGCTTGATTTGTCAGATGGTAATAATAAGGATGAAATTGATGAATCTATGAATATTTTGAGAAACTGGGCTTCTCAAATTAGTTTCATGAAAGAAGAAATAGATCTTGAACGCAATATTATTATTGAGGAAAAAAAGCTTAGTGAAACTTATCCTAGAAGAATTTATGAAAAAATGTATAAGTTTTTGGCAAGTGGAAGTATTTATGAATTTAGGGATCCTATTGGACTTGAAGAGCAGATTTTGTCGTTTCAGCCGAAAGATTTTAAAAAATTTTATCGAAAGTGGTATAGGCCAGAACTTGCAAGTGTTATTGTGGTAGGAGATATTAATCCTATAGAAATTGAAGATAAAATAAAGAAACAATTTATTTCTTGGGAAAATCCAATCGATAAAATTAAAGAGGTAAAAATAAGTTTAGATATAGAATTTAAAGATAAATTTTTACTTTTAGAAGATTTGGAAGTAGGAGAACCTGGTTTAATGTTCTTTAAAAAAGAGATTGTTAACCCTGCTAAGACCAAAAATGACGTTTTAAATGATCTTAAAAGGTCTTTATTAGCATCTCTTTTTGAAAATAGATTTTCTGAATTAAAGACTGCTGGAGTAAAACATTTTAAAAATGTTTCAAATAACGATTTTTTTTCATTTAAATCAGACAATAATACTATTGTTGCAAGATCAATTGCCTTAAACTTTAATTCAGATTATTTAAATGAAGGAATAGAGGACTTTTTTTATGAGCTTGAGAGAATAAGAAGATTCGGATTTACCCAGGGTGAGTTTGAAAAAATTAGATCTCAATTTTTAAAATCTTTAGAATTAAGAAAAAAGAATATGAATAAAAGAAATTCATCGACTATTTTTCAAGATTTAATAGATATTGCTATTGATGGTTCTAATAAATACGATATGAGTGAATATTGCGATCTTTCTGTTCAACATTTGGAAAAACTTGATTTAAAGACAATAAATAACCTTGTAGAAAAAGAGTTCGATGTGAAAAATTGTGCAATTTTTTATTCTTACTATGGGAAAGTACATCCTACTTTGGCTTTTGAAGATATTGATAATCTTCAAAAAATAGCTTTAAAAAGAGAATTTAAGCTTTATGAAAATTCTTCAATTGAAGGTAAATTTTTTAAGAAGTCTTTAGATAATAAAAATATTATTAAAGAAAATGAGTTTGAAAATAAAATTTCATCATTTGTTCTTGAAAATGGGGTTGAAGTTTATTTTAAATATAATGATCAAAAAAAGGGTGTAATTGATTTTAGTGCCACTTCTTGGGGCGGCTTACTAAATGAGGATTTAAGACTTATTCCTATTTTATCTTTTGCTCCTGGAGTTGTATCTGGTTCAGGGTATGGTGATTATTCTGCATTACAGGTTGAAAAATATTTATCAGATAAAGCTGTTTCTTTAAGGGTTGCTGTTGGAGCACAAGAATCATATATTACCGGAAGTTCGGATAAAAAAGATCTTGAAACTCTTTTTGAGCTTATATATTTTACTTTTAAGGAACCCAAAATAGATGATGTTTTTTTGCAAAATACTATTAATAATATAAAAGCATTAATAAAAAGTAATGAAAATAGTTCTAATTATCATTTTAAAAAAGCTATTAGTAAATTTTTAAACAATAATGATCCTAGATTTAAAGATACAAAAGATAGTGATTTAAAATATTTTACAAAAGAAAATATTTTATCTTTTTATAAGAAAAGGTTTACTTATGCAAATAATTTTAAGTTTGTCTTTGTTGGAGACTCAGATATTCAGACAATAAAAGCTTATTCAAAGAAATATTTAGGTAATCTTGATTTTAAAAAAATAAGCGAGTACAAAGATTTAGATTATTCTTACAGTAAAACTTTTAATAAAATAGTTGTAAAAAAAGGAAAAAATTCAACTAGCTTTGCGTATGTAGTTTATCCTTTTAAATTTAATTATTCAGTAGAGGCTTCATTAAATTTAAATGCTTTAGCAGATCTTTTAACAGATGGTCTTATAAAAAATATTAGAGAAAAAATGTCTAGTGTTTATGCAATTCAGGCCTCTTTTGATTCTAATTTAAGAAAAAATACAGATTCTGATGGCATTTTGTCTATATTTTTTACTACTGAGCCTAAGGAGCTGGATAATGTTTTAAATTCTATTAATAGCTATATGATTGAAAGGCAAAAGATAGATTTTAATGATAAAGATTTTTCTTATGTTAAGAAAAATTATATTAAAAATACAAAAATAAATTCAGAGAAGAATGGTTATTGGATTTCAAATATATTGGCATCAGTATCTTGGTATGGTGTATTCAAGAATAATTTTGGCGTTAAATTTGTAGAGACAAATTTAAGTAAAGATTTTATAAATAAATTTTTTAAGAAAATTAATCTTGACGAAAGGGCGGAAATATTATTAATACCCGAATAGTTTATTCCATTTGAAACAGCACTCTTGTTTTCTAATAAACTTTAAAAGCAAGAGTGTTGAATATAATTTTTCTTTAATGAGACATCCTCTAGGGGAATCGAACCCCTCTTGCCAGGATGAAAACCTGGAGTCCTAACCGATAGACGAAGAGGACAAAAGTGAGCTCAGTAGGACTCGAACCTACGACAAACGCCTTAAAAGGGCGCTGCTCTACCACCTGAGCTATGAGCCCAAAAGTCATTTTATGACCATTAAAAGTAATGATATATTTAATTTCCAATAATGTCAAGTTAAATTGGCATAAAATTGACAATTTATACCAAAAAGGCACTTAACAATTTGAGCTGCACAGGACTTGAACCTGTAACCAGCGGATTAAGAGTCCGATGCTCTACCACTTGAGCTAGCAGCCCGGTTTATTAATTTACTAACAATAAGAATAATTTTTTATAAATTGAATGTCAAGGCGTATTGTTGCTTTTTTTTAATTCTTCTAGTAAATTTTTTGCTTCTGAATTATTGGGATAGATTGTAAGAAGTTTAATTAGTGCCTCTTTTGCTAATATTTTATTTTTTGCATGTATTCTTGATCTTGCTAATTTTATTAATAGGTTTTGGTTATTAGGAGCAAATCGCAATGCATTTTCGTATGCAAAATCTGCTTCATTATATCTTTTTAGTTCATAAAAAGAATCCGCAATCAAATTATAAACTTTTATTATTCTTGCTCCTTTAGAATCAAGACTAATATATTCTTGAAAGTATTTTAATGCGTTTTCATAGTTTTTTTGGAAAAAATAAGCTTCTCCTAGCGCTTGAATAATTCTTATGTCATATTTTTTAATTCCAAGACCTATAACCGCTTCTTTTTCTGCTCTTTTGTATTCTCCTATAGCTATTAAGCACCATATCAAGATTGTTCTAGCATCTAAGTTGTTAGGATTTAGCCGAATTTCTTCTAGCGTGTTTAAAATAGCTTCTTTAAACTTTCCTTCTTTATAAAGAAGGAAAGAGTCTTCTTTTTCTTTAGGTTGTGATTGTCCGAATAATAAGCTTAAATTGGATAGCAGAATTAAAGTTATTTGTAATAGAAAAAAAAATTTCATTCTTCAAAATCCTCCATTTCGCAATTCCCTTTAAATATTGCTCCAGAATCAATAAAAAGTTCTTTGGTTTTAATGTTTCCTATTAATTTGCCGGTTTTGTATATTTTAATTGTTTCTAAAGCTTCAATATTTCCTCTTATTTTTCCATGATTTAGTAAATGTTGGCATTTTATTTCAGCTTCAACATTAGCTTTTTCCCTTAGATAGATTGAGTTTGATGAATTTATTAAGCCTTTAAGCTTTCCTTCTATTATTATTGGCTTATTACTTTCAATATAACCTTCAAATTCAAAATTTTTTTTTATTACATTTTGAGTGCTATTTTCTTCGAATTCTAAGCTATCTATGCTCATTAAAACCCCTAAAAATGAATGCTTATAAGTTAAAGCATTCATTTTTGATTGAATTTTTATAAAAATTTATTATTATTATTATTTTAATCGTTTCTTCTTTGGCCCAAAAATCTTAAAAGATATAAGAATAAATTTATAAAATCTAAATAAAGTTTAAGTGACGCTACAACTGCCATTCTATTTTTTACTTCAGTATCGTCTTGAAGCATTTTATCCATTTTAGCAATATTTTGAACATCATAAGCTGTAAGTCCTGTGAATATGATTACGCCCAAAATAGATATAAGGAAATTAAGGCCTGAACTTCTAAAAAACATATTAACAAGAGATGCGATAATGATTCCCCACAATCCCATTATCATATAGCTTCCCATTTTTGTTAGATCTGTTGTTGTGGTGTATCCGTAAATAGACATTCCAAGAAATGTTCCAGCAGTAATTCCAAATGTGAATACTATTGATCCTTGTGTATAAATCATAAATATGGAAGACAATGTTACTCCTGTTAGTGCTGAGTAGAGTAAAAAAAGAGCTGTTGCGGTATTGCTTGATATTTTATTAAGAGCGCCGCTTATTGCATATACAAGTCCAAATTGTATAAGTATTATGGCCATAAATGACATTGGATTTGAGAATATTATTGCTTTGATTGTTTGATTTTCTGAGGTTGCATATGCAAATATTGCTGAAATTAAAAGTCCAATTGACATAAGCCCAAAAACTTTGGCTAAAAACTTGTTTTTTATTAATATCTCTTGTTTTTCTTGTAATAAATCGATCATAATAAAGCCTCCTTATTATTAATGTTTATTATTAAGATTTGTTTTGATCGTTAAATTTCTTTCGAAGGTCATCAAATATAGCACTTGGAACTTTTCCATACTTTAAGAATTCCATTGAGAATTCTGCTTTTCCTTGGGTAGAGGATCTAAGGACTGTTGAAAATCCAAACATTTCGCTTAAAGGCACCTCAGCTTCAACTTTTGAAAAACTTCCATCTTCTAGTGAACCTGTTATTATTCCTCTTCTTTGGTTTAAAAGTCCAAACATATTTCCCTGGAATTCAGTAGGCCCTTCAAGGGTAACTTTCATTATTGGTTCAAGGATCGTGGGCTTTGCTTTTGCGTAAGCCTCTCTAAAAGCACCAATTGCTGCTAATTGGAACGCAATATCAGATGAGTCAACAATGTGATATTGACCATCATTGATTGTGATTTTTATATCAACTATCGGAAAACCAATTAATGTCCCTTTTTCCATTGCCTTTTGGAATCCTTTGTCACATGATGGGATATATTCTGTTGGGATTACTCCTCCTTTTATCAGATTAACAAATTCGTATGTTTCTCCTTCTTTATTAAGGGGTTCCATAAACCCGGCAACTCGTCCAAACTGACCAGCTCCCCCAGATTGCTTTTTATGAGTATAGTTGAATTCAGCTTTTCCTGTAATTGTTTCTCTATAGGCTACTTGTGGCATTCCGGTTTCAACTTCTGCTTTGAATTCTCTTTTCATTCTTTCAATGTAAACCTCTAAGTGTAGTTCTCCCATGCCTTGAATTATTGTTTCATTTGATTCAATGTCAACATAAGTTTTAAATGTTGGATCTTCTTTTGTAAATCTTCCAAGGGCTTTAGCCATATTGTCAGCAGATTTTTTGTCTTTTGGTTTTACAGAAAGAGAAATTACTGGATCTGGAATAAACATTGATGTCATTGAATAGCTGATTGATGGATCACAAAATGTATCTCCTGATGCACATTCTATTCCAAATAAAGCAACAATGTCACCACTTCCTCCAAATTCAATATCTTCTGTATTATTAGCATGCATTCTGATAAGTCTTCCGACTTTGAATTTTTTGGAAGTTCGTGAATTGATAAGTTCTTGTCCTTTTTTTAAAGTCCCTTGATAGATTCTGACATAGGTTAGTTGACCGTATTGCCCGTCTTCAAGTTTAAATGCAAGAGCAACAGTTGGTAGATCGTTGTTAATTTTAAGATCGACTTCTTTTTCATTATTGTTAAGGTCAAGAGCGGTGTTTTTTATATCATGGGGGGACGGTAAAAATCTGGTTACAGCATCTAAGAGCAATTGTACCCCCTTGTTTTTATAGGCAGATCCCATAAATACAGGGCATAATTTTAAAGCCAATGTTCCCGTTCTAATTGCATTGTATATTATTTCAATGGGGATATCTTTTCCTTCCATGTGCAATTCCATAAGTTCATCGTTAAAGTCGGCAAGAGCATCAAGCATTGTTTCTCGTTTATTTTTTGATTCTTCTAAGAGATCTGAGGGTATTTCTTTTTCTATTATTTCTGTTCCATCTTTTCCTTCAAAATAGTAAGCTTTCATTAATACAAGATCTACAACTCCAATATGTTTGTCTTCTAATCCAATTGGGATTTGCATTAAAACGGAATTTAAGTCAAGTTTTGATCTTAGTTGATCTTTTACATTGTAGGGATTTGCTCCAGTTTTATCGCATTTATTTACAAATGCAAGGCGAGGTACGCTGTATCTTTTAAGTTGACGATCAACGGTTATTGATTGGGATTGAACTCCTGCAACAGAATCAAGAACTAATATTGCTCCGTCAAGCACCCTAAGAGATCTTTCAACTTCAATTGTAAAATCTACATGGCCCGGTGTATCAATAATATTTATTGGAAAATCTTTCCATTCAACGTGAGTTGCAGCTGACGCTATTGTGATTCCTCTTTCTCTTTCAAGTTCCATTGAATCCATTGTTGCGCCAACTCCATCTTTGCCCTTTACTTCATGAATTGCATGAATTTTATTGCAATAAAAAAGAATTCGTTCTGTAAGAGTAGTTTTTCCTGAATCGATGTGAGCGCTAATACCGATGTTTCGTAATTTATTGTAGTCCATTAGACATTATCCCTCCTGATGATATGTGCGTAAAAGATTAACTATCTTAGTAATTTTACAAAATTTTTTTTTAAAAATCTATCTTATATCATTTTATGTTATTAAACATTTTAAAGTTTCAATTATTTAAGAACATGTTTGCGGTTTGCTTGATTAAAATTGTATTAATGTATATCCTTATATTAGGGAATATATCATTTAGTAGATTTTGATTTTATTGATTAAAATTTTTTATTTAGTGAATTAACTCTTACTTTATTATTATACTCCTAAGATAATTATTTTGGAGGAATTTGAGTTGGAAACTTTAACAATATCTAATGAATTAAGCAAAATATCACAAGTAGGTTATGATTCTTCTGTGTCTGAGCTTTCTGTATTTTTTAAGGATGGAAGGGCTTATAAATATTTTAAGATTGAACCGAGACATTTTAGTGTAATATCTAAACTTATTGAGGATAAAAGATCAGTTGGTAAATATTTAACGGAAAATATATTTAACAAGTATGATCAAGAAAAGCTTTAATTTGTTTTTTAGATAATAGTATAAAAGCCCTTTTGTTTTTAAACAGGAGGGCTTATTTATGGTTAGCTTTTGGAGTTATAAGTTTTATTCTATTATCATCAATATGTTTTGTTTAATTTTAAAATTTAATAGTGTTAAAGTTTATATATTTTATTATTAGATTTAGCGCTGTTTTGCTGCTTTGAATGATTTGAATAATATCAAGGATTCAAGTAAATTTTTATGTATAAATTGTTGTTTATTATTGTTTTTATTTTGTCTTGCAGTTCTATCTTTAAAGAGTATCAAAATATATCGGATGAATATTATAAGCTTGCAAAATTAAATGAAGAGCTTGGTAATGATGAGACTTCTGTTTTGCTATATGAAAAATCTATTAAATTTAATATTAATTCTGGTGATGATTCAAGTTACAATTTTATTTTAGCTTACATTAATTTGAAAAAATATGTAGAAGCTGAGTTAAAACTTAATTCCATTATAAAAGAGGATCCAGAAAATATTTTGTTAATTAATTTGAAGGGATATTTACTTTTTAAGAAAAATGATTTAGATAATGCTTTGATTTTTTATTTAAAAACTCTAGAATTTGCGCCTGCAAATAAAGAGGCTTTATTTAATATTTTTTACATTTATCATTTAAAGAACGATAAAAAAAATGCAAAAAAATATATTTTAAAATACAAAGAGCTAAATCATCCTATACCAAGTGGTGCAGAAGAAATAGTTTCTTCTGTTGTTAAGAATTAATTTTTTAATTTTTTGTTTACTTTTTACTTCTTTACTTTATGAAAATTATTATATAATAAGGTGTGCAATAATAAACCCTGTTTTATTTTTCATAAATTTTTGTAGGAGATTTTGTATATGATTAGGCTTAAATTTTTAATTTTGTGTTTATTTGGGATTTTTGTGGTTAATGGTTTTACAGATACTCATTTTGAATTCAATTTTGGTGGTGGAGTTGCTTTTCCTGTTAGTCCCTTTTCAAGTTTTTATAATGAGGCTTTAGAGATTAATGCGAAGCTTAAGCAAAATTTGCCTTCAAATGTGTCCCCAATAGAAAAAGAAGATATAGTCCGAAATTTTTCCGATTTGGCTAATATTGCTAAAGCTGGAATAAAATATGGAACTTATGCTCAATTTGGTGCTAAATTTGATGATTTTGTTTCTGTTGGACTTGAGCTTTTGTTTGATATGAATCTTCTTAAAGTGATAAAGCGTTCAGATGGAACTGCAAATGAAAATTTCTCGTTTATTATGGCAATAACACCAAGATTTTATACAAAATTAGATTTTTTTGTTTTAACTTTAGCATTTTTCACCGGGCCTAAGATCAATATAGCTACTTCTGCTGGAGATTCTGTTTTAGCAGAATTGGGAACAATGGGCTGGGATATTGGAGCTAGACTTTCATTCTCTTTTTTAATTCTTGAAGGCTACTATGTTTGGAATATTCAAAATGTTAAATTTTCTGATTTTAAGTTTGGAATAGGATTTGAATTTGGGATTGTATAGTTTACGTAATATTTTTGATTTTTCTTTTTATTAATAAAGCTAAAATATTTTAATGACCTTGTTTTAAAAATTTTTAGTTGTTTTGTGCATATGAGTTATGTTAATTATCAAATTAAGATTGTTAAGATATTCTTAAAAAACGAGGAGTTAGGTGAATTTACTTAAAAAAAAATCAATAGGAATTATTGCTTGTCCTGGGGGTAGAGTTCTTGCCAGTAAAATAATAAAAGAGCTTGAAAGAATATTTGTAAATTTTGAAAATGATATTGTAAATAGTATATGTAAAGATTCTAAATCCTTAAAGGAAGAAATTTTTAAGATTGAAAAAGTTTTATCTCCTTTTTTAGAAGGTTTTAGTTTATCTACTCTTGAAAGTAAAGAGCCTTTAGAAATTCCTGTGAAATTTGTTAAATTCGCTAATGGCGAATTTAAAACTGAAATTTTAAAAACAATTAGAAATAAGGATATTTTTATTGTTCAAGATGTTGCTAATACTTACGAAGTTGAAATAAATAGTAGTGAAAAAATAATTATGACAGTTAATGATCATATAATGAATTTAATGACAACAATAGATGCTTGTATGCAGGCTAAAGCCAATTCTGTTAGTGTTATTATTCCCTCTTATCCTTATTCAAGGCAAGATAAAAAACATTCAAGAGAATGTTTGACGGCAAGTCTTATTGGAAGATTTTTAGAAGAATTGGGAATTAGACATATTTTAACTTTAGACATTCACTCAAAGGCCATTGAGAATGTATTTAGGAAAGTTTATTTTGAAAATTTAAATGTTTCTTACGAAATCTTTAGGTCTCTTAGGGATTTGATTGACAACATTAGAGATTCTAATTTAGTTATTGTTTCACCCGATACAGGTGCTGTAAGTAGGAATAAATTTTTTGCATCAAGTCTTAAGAGTCCTCTTGCTTTGCTTTATAAGGAAAGGGATTATTCAAGAGTTTCAAATGATGTTTCTGATTCAAATGTTTCTGTAACCAAACTTTTAGGAGATGTTGAAGGTAAGAATGTTTTTATGAGCGATGATATGTTAGCTACTGGGGGTACTCTTATTAAGGCAATGAAATTGCTTAAAAGCATGGGCGCTAAAAAGATTATATGTGGGATTAGTTTGCCATTTTTTAATGGAGATGCTATCAAATATTTTGACAAAGCTTATGAGGAAGGATATTTTTATAAAATAATTGGAACGAATGCTGTTTATCATAATGATGAATTAATAAATAAGCCTTGGTATCATGAAGCCAACGTTGCGCATCTTTTTGCGGATGCAATCTTTGCAATTTATAATAAAGTTGGTTTACAAAAAATTCTTGATAGAAGGGATGATATTCAAAAATTGATTACCAAAGGTTAATTTATGAATGCCCTTAGTATTGATATTGGCACTAGTGTTTTAAAGGCAGCATTAGTTAGTTCTGAAAATGGAGTTTTAAGTTATATTGACATTAGTTATTCAGATTATTTTGATATCGATTTCGAAAATTTTGACTTTAATATCTGGCTTTTTGCTTTTAAAAAAGCCGTATCCAATTTTCAGGCTAGCAAAATAGATTGTATTTCTATTAGTGGTATTTCACCATGTTTAATTGCTTTAAATTCAAATTTAATCCCTTTAGAAGTGTTACATTGGAATTCTCTTAAAATTAAGTCCGATTTTAGGAGTAAGTCTGTATTTTTGCCCTATGTGCTTAGTACGGTTGAAAGAGGAACATATTCTAAAATAAGCTATTTTGTTTCTTGTTTTGAGTATTTTATTTATTTGCTTACAGATAAGCTTTTTACAAGTTTTCCCAGTATAGAGTATATTCCTTTTATTTGGGATGATTTGGAGATAAAAAAATATGGACTTGATAGGGACAAATTCCCTCCGTTCATAAAAATGGGAGAAAATGTTGGTGTTGTAACTTATAAAGCAGGAGTTGAATTTGGGTTAAATAGTGGAATTAGTGTAGTTAATGCGGGGGCAGATTATTTGAGTGTTTTGGTGGGGAGCGGCGCTTTTCAAGAAGGAATTGTGTCAAATAGAATGGGCACAAGTGAAGGATTTAATTTTGTTTCAAGTAAATATTTGCCTGGATTTTCTTTGGAATATCCCTATTTTTTAGAAGGATTTTTTATTATTGGGAGAATTGTTCCTTTTGGATATTTGATTCAATTATTAAAGGACAGTTTTTATAAAAAAAGTTTAACTTTTGAGGCTCTTTTAAAAAAAATTGTTAAAAGTGCTACTTTAAATGATGTATACTTTTATCCCAGTAAAATCAAACTTTTTAATGATTTGTTTATTTTAGATCCTTGTATTAGCAAAGATTTAAGTAAAGGAATTTTTGGCAGCATTAAAAATCCATTAGAGATTGGTTTAGCAATATTTGAGTTTGTATGTTTTGCTTTTTACAGCAGATTAGTAGAATTAAAAGTCTATAAAAAAGAAATTTCAAATATTTTTGTTAGTGGGTCTAATTCCGATAATTTGTTTTTAAATCAACTAAAAGCAAATATTATTGGCAAAGAGCTTAAGATTTTTGATTTTAAACATTCAGAGATTATTGGAGGGGCAATTCAAGTATTCTATTCTTTTAGAGAATTTGGAAGTTTAAATGATTCTTTTTTGAAGCTTGCAAAGATTAAGCATGTTATATCGCCTATTATTGAAGTTCATGAAGAATATTTAGAAAAATATCAAAAATATGTTAATAATTATATTTTATTTGTTAACGGGTAATATGTAAGTTTCTTTAAATTCGTTTATTCCTGCTATCTTTTTAAGATCAGCTTTTGCTTCGGATTTTGTTTTATAAGGTCCAGATCTTACTCTGTAAATATCCTTATTATCTATTGTTGCAGAATATATTTTGGCAACTATGTTATATTTGAGTAATTTTTGGATATAGTTGTCTGCATTGATTGGGTCTGAGAGTGATACAAATTGTATGTAATATTCTGTATTAGGGTCATATATATCATCAGTGCTTAAATTTTTTTGGGCTAGTGACTGAGAT
>NZ_JACHFG010000001.1:116540-469035 GCF_014201775.1 Borreliella yangtzensis
AGATTTTTCAATAATTTTTGATTTTTGAGAAGCATTGGGTATTTTTTGAGTTGTAGGTGTAGATTTTTCAATAATTTTTGATTTTTGAGAAGCATTGGGTATTTTTTGAGTTGTAGGTGTAGATTTTTCAATAATTTTTGATTTTTGAGAAGCATTGGATATTTTTTGAGTTGTAGGTGTAGATTTTTCAATAATTTTTGATTTTTGAGAAGTATTGGGTATTTTTTGAGTTGTCGTTTTTTTTTCTTTATTCAAATCTTGTGTTAAATCTATGATTATTTCGTTTGGAGTTTCAGATACCTTTAAAGATTTTTCATTTTGGTCAATGTTTTCTAAAGGGTCTTCATCTTTAGATTCTTCTAAAACAATATTTTTCTCTGCAATATCTGAAGCCAAATTTTTGTTTGGAAAGAAAATAATTGTCCCAAGAAATATTATGATACAAACTGTTGCAATCGAGGTTAATGCTACAAAAAATCCTTTGTTATTATCATTATTTTCGTTTAAATCTTTCATAGTTAATGATCCCTTGCATTTTTTTTTCAATTTCTTTTTCTAGATATGCATAATTCTTATTATTAATTATATTGATTATTCTTAAGTTTATAATATTTTTTTTAAAAAAAATATCTTTTTGAATTTTGAGTATTTTATTGATTATATTTAAGTCAATGTTAGGCATAGAATATGATAATCTATTTTTTATTATAGGAGTCTTGGCTTTGACCACAATTATATAGTTGCAAAATTTTTCTAAATTTATTTTAAAAAGTAAAGCAGCATTGATAAGTATTTTTTTAGATTGGTTTTGAATTAGGATTTTTTTTATTTTGTTAAGTATGGCTGGGTGTGATATGCTTTCAAGCTTTTTTAATTCTTTATTGTTATTAAATACAAGATTTCTTATTAATAGTCTATTTATTTCATTTTTAGTATTTAATATTTTTTGGCCAAATATTTTAACTATTTCTTCCTTTTTTTCATGTAAGACTAAATGTCCAAGCTTGTCTGCATTTATTTCGCAAAATCCATATTTATTTTTAATTATTTTAGAAACAGTATCTTTGCCAGATGCAATTCTTCCTGTTATTCCAATGATTAATGGATGTCTCCCCATGATTTACCCGTTTCAATATTTGCTCTTAAAGGTAGATTTAATGCGTAAGCGGTTTCCATCATATTTTTTAATATTTTTTTTGTTTCATTTTCCTCTTCAATAGGAGATTCGATAAGCATTTCATCATGCACCTGTAATAATATTTTTGATTTCATTTTTTTACTTTTAAATTCATTAAATACTTTGATCATTGCAATTTTCATAATATCAGCGGCACTTCCTTGAATTATGCTATTTATTGCGATTCTTTCTGCAGCAGATCTTTCTATATAATTGTTACTATTGATTTCTTTTATATATCTTCTTCGTTTTGAAATGGTTTCGCTATATCCAGTATTTCTTACGAAGTTTATTTGATTTATTATGAACTCTTTGATCTTTGGGTAAGAATCAAAGTAAGAGTTTATAAATCCTTTTGCTTCTTCTTTTGTAATTCCCAGCTCTTTTGCAAGTCTAAAATCTGACATTCTATAAATTATTCCAAAATTAATAGATTTTGCTATTCTTCTCAAGTTAGGAGTAATTTCTTTTTCTTCTATTTTAAAAAGCTTAGAAGCGGTTTCTGCGTGAATGTCTTTATTATTTTCAAATGCTTTAATAAGGACTTCATCTTTTGATAAATGGGCAAGTACAGCAAGCTCAATCTGAGAATAATCAGCAGAAATAAAAATATTCCCATTTTCGGGTTTAAATGCTTTTCTTATTTTTCGACCTTTCTCTTCTTTTATTGGTATGTTTTGTAAATTGGGATTTATGCTGGTGATTCTACCAGTTGCTGTTTTTGTTTGTATAAAGCTTGTATGCAGTCTATTTGTTTTATAGTTTATTAGTTCTGTCAAATTATCTGTGTAAGTACTCTGCAATTTTGCAATTTGTCTGTATTTTATTAGGTTTTCAATTGATTCATGCTGTCCTACGAGAGATTCAAGTACTTTTATATCAGTTGAATCTTTTTTCATGTTATCTGGCAATTTTAGATTTAATCTTTCAAATAAAATTTCATGCATTTGTTTTGGAGAATTTAGATTAAAATCAATCCCTATGCTTTTTATTATTTCATTTTCGATTAATTCTAATTCTTTCCCAAGTTCTTTTCCATATTCTTTTAAATATTCCTTATCAAGGTAAATGCCATTTTCTTCCATTTCTATAATTACCCTGTTAAAAGGCATTTCTATTTCGTACATTAACTTATCAAGACCGTCTTTTTTTAATTTTTCGTTAAATATATTGAATAATCTGAATGTAATATCAGCATCCTCAGATGAATAACTTGTTGCCATTTCTAGAGATATATTTGCGAAGTTATCATTTTTTTGTATTATATCTTCATATTTAATATTTTTGTGCATTAAATATTTTTCTGCTAGAAAATCAAGCGATATTTTTGAGTTTGCATCAATAAGGTATGCTGCAACCATCGTATCAAAATAAGGTGGTATAGGATCAAATCCATTATTTTTTAGTATTTTATAGTCAAATTTATAATTTTGACCAATTATTTTTGGGTTTGATTCAAATAGATTGTTAAATTTTTGTATTATGTAATGTTTTTCTATGTAAACTTTTCCTTTGGCTTCGATTGGAATGTAATAACCCTCAAATTCTTTGAATGAAATGGAAATTCCAATTAATTTAGCTGAGTAGGTATCAAGTGAAGATGTCTCTGTGTCTATTGATATGTATTTAGCTTTTTTAAGTTTTTCCATTAAACTATCAAGCTCTTTTTTTGTTGTTATTGGATAGTATTTAACATTTTCTGTGTCAATTGTATTTAGAGTATCTAAGCTGCTGATAGTAAATTCTTGCTTAAATAAACTTTTTTGATCCGCATTTTCTTCTTGTTTTAAAATGTCTTTTTTATAAGTTTTTATTAGAGCAATTGCTGAGTGTTTTTCAAACAAAGGTATTATCTCTTCACTAAAATTTTTTAAGGCGAAGTTTTCAATTTCTGGAATTTGTAAATTTTCTTCAAGACTTACAAGGTCATAGCTTAAAAAAGCATTTTCTTTTTCTCTGATTAAAATTTCTTGATGTTTTTTATTTATTAGTTCTAAATTTGAATATATTTCTTTTAATGTTTTAAATTCTCTTAATAAATTTGCTGCTCCTTTTGGTCCAATGCCTTTTATTCCAGGTATATTATCAGATCTGTCTCCAACAATAGCCAAATAATCTTTTATTTGAAAGCTATTTATTCCAAATTTTTTTATTACGTACTCATTGTTCATTTCAATAAAGCTGTTGTTTTCAATTTTAAGTATCTTTATATGCTCTGACATTGTTTGCAGTAAATCTTTGTCAGGGGAAATAATGTAAGTTAAATAGTTATTTTTGTCAGCTTTTTTGGCAAAACTAGCTAAAATATCGTCAGCTTCGTAGCCCTCGATCTCAAAGATTGGTATTTTTGCCTTTAAAAGGGCCTCTTTGATCCATCCGATTTGAGGGATTAAATCATTGGGGGGTGCATCTCTTGTTGCTTTGTAGTTTGGATATTTTTGTTTTCGAAAAGTTGGTATTTCTGAGTCAAATGTAACAATTAAATGTTCAGGATTTTTTTCTTTTATTATGAAAAATAATGTTTTAAAAAAGCCAATAAATGCGTTTACATTTTCTCCTTGTGTGTTTAAAAGTGGATAATTTTTCATTACATGATAATTTCTAAATATTATGTTTAGTGCGTCAATTAGGTAAAGTTCTTTCATATTTTAATATCTAACATTATAGGTGCATTGAGCCCTATAATAGGGTTTTGATGTTTTTTGATTTTTGGTATTTTTCTTTTTGCATTTATAATTTGCTGTAAGAGTTTAGAACAAGTTTGATATTTAATATATATTTCTTCTTTTAATAGGTTAATTTCTTTAATCAAAGATTCGAAATTGTCCAATTTTTGATTTTTAGATTTTAACCACGCATTTATTGTTTTATGATAGTTTGTTATTGATTCTAGTAGTAAATCTTTTTTAGGATTGGTTACATTTAATATTCTTATTTCTGCTCTTTGCAATTCATTACTTTCTATTGTTAATAGTAACTTTAATTTTTTTAATTCTAATAATAAATTGCTAAAATATTTTTTTAAAATTTCATTAGCTGACAATATTGATTCCTAATTTATTGTGAGTAGCATTATTTTCTTTTTTTAACTTTTTCCAGGTAAAGCTTAATATTTGCAATTGTTTTATAACATTGTCAATTTTGTGTATTTCTTTTTTTAAAAGAACATTTTCTAGCTCTTTATTTAGAAACGAGTATATTGATAGTAAATTTGTAGAAATGTCCCCCCCCTTTTCAAAATTTAAGGTTGACATTAATTCTGTAATGATTTCTTGTGCATGAAAGATTTTTTCATTAGCTTTAATTGCATTTTGCCAATTTTCATCTTGTATAAGTTCTTTGGCAACTTTTAAATCCTGTATTGCTTTGTCATAAAGCATTATCAATATTGAGAGGGGGTTTGATGTGTTTATTTGTGTTTGTTTATATATTTTTTCTTTTGCTATCAAAATTTTCCCTCTAATCCAAAAGTTTAATTTGTTCTATTATTTGTTCTTTTTTAAAAGGTTTTGTAATGTATCCTCTAGCTCCAAGAGATAAAGCTTTTTGTATTAATTCTTGTTTTCCAATAGCTGTAACCATTAATATGTTAAGTTTTTTAGGCAATTTTTTATTAATTTCAGATATTCTCTCAAGAGCTGTAATCCCATCCATTCCCATCATTGTTATATCGAGTGTTATTAAATCAATATTATTTTGTTTTTCAAATTCTTTAACAACCTGAATTCCATCTTCGGCTTCTAAAAATTCTTTAAATCCTAATTGCTTTAAGATTTTTATTAAGTTTTTTCTCATAAAAAGTGAGTCATCAGCTATTAAAGCTTTTTTGTTTTCTTCCAAACAAGTACTCCTTTACTCATTTTAACATATTAAAATATCTTTAACGACAATTAAAATATAATTCACATTTTTATAATATTGTCTTTTTGATTAATATTTTTATTTAAAGATTATTTTAGTTTAAACATAATTAAAGATAATATGTGTTTTTGCTGTTCTTTTATAGTTTGTATAATAAAAAAAAATAAGCTTTTTTTGTTAATTTAGATTATTTGATAAAATAATAAAGAATATGTTAAATTTTACCCTATGAGCAGTAAAGTACAGCAAGAGATTGCAGACTTGAAGAAGTTAATCAGAAAGTGGGATAAAGAATATTATGCTGATTCTTTGCCTAGTGTTGAAGATTTTATATATGATAAGCATATTTTAAGGCTTCAAGAATTAGAAAATAAATATCCCGAATACAAGACCTTAGATTCTCCCACTCTTAAATTTGGCAGTGATCTTTTAAATGACTTTAAAGAGGTTGAACATTCTGTTCCTATATTAAGTCTTGACAAGGTTTATGATCTTAATTTGCTCAAAACATGGATAGATAAGATTGACTTTAACGATTCTTTTAATATTTCTGTTGAACCAAAGATTGATGGATGTTCGATTGTTCTTTATTATAAAGGTGGTATTCTTGAAAAAGCCCTGACTAGGGGTAATGGAAAGTTTGGTAATGATGTTACTAAAAACATTAGAACTATTAGGTATATTCCTTTATTTCTTGATGAAGAGGTTGATTTAGTATTAAGGGGAGAAGTTTATATTACTAAAGAAAATTTTTTTAAAATAAATAAATTTTTGGAGAAGCCTTATAGTAATTCTAGAAATTTAGCTTCGGGAATACTTAGAAGGGTTGATAGTAGAGAGGTTGCTAATTTCCCTTTAAATATTTTTATTTATGATTTTTTAAATGCTGGATTAGAATTTAAAACTAATAATTTAGCTACTGTAAGACTTAAGAAATTAGGGTTTAAGGTTAATCCTTTGATTAGGTTTTTTGATCAAAAAAGTTCAATCAAAGAAGTTTTCAGTTATATAGCAGATATAACAAAAAAAAGAAATTCTTTTGAGTATGAAATAGATGGAGTTGTTCTTAAGGTTAGTGATTTTTCGCTAAGAGAAAGATTGGGGTATACTTCACATCATCCTAAATGGGCAATGGCTTACAAATTTGAAGCGCTTTCAGGTTTTAGCAGGGTAAATAGTATTATTGTCCAGGTTGGGCGCAGTGGTAAAATTACTCCGGTTGCCAATATTGATAAAGTTTTTGTTTCAGGGGCTTTTATTACTAATGCAACATTGCACAATCAAGATTATATAATTTCGATTGATTTGAATGTTGGCGATGTTGTTAAAGTTTCAAGAAGGGGTGATGTAATTCCTGCTGTTGAAATGGTAATAAATAAATTTTCAACAGGATTTTTTAAAATTCCTGAAAATTGCCCAACTTGTAAAACGGTTTTAATAAAAGAAGGAGCGCATTTTTTTTGTACAAATAATAATTGTCCTTCAATAGTAGTTGAGAGAATAAAATATTTTTGTAGTAAAAATTGTATGGATATTGAAGGGTTTTCTGATAAAATCATTTCTTTTCTTTTTGAGAAGAAGTTTATTTCGTCAGAAATTGATCTTTATACATTTAATTTTTGTAAACTTCTTGAATTTAAAGGGTTTAAAGGTAGAAGGGTAAGTAATTTAATAAATTCAATTGAAGCTAGCAAAAAGAAGCCATTTAGTAAATTACTTCTTAGCATGGGAATTAAAGAATTGGGAGAAAACACAATAAGGTTATTGTTTTTTAATAATTTAAATTCATTTTCAAAGCTTTTTAGTCTTTGTAAAAATAAAGATTTTGCTTTTTCAACATTGTTGAAAATTAAAGGGATAGGAGAGAAAATTGCTTTAAATATTATTGAAGCTTTTAATGATTCAATAATGCTTAATAAGTTTAAATTTTTTGAAAATTTGGAATTTAAAATGGAAGAGTGTATTGTGATTGGTGGTGAAAGTAAGTTATTAGCTGGTAAAAAGTTTTGTATTACTGGAGCTTTTGATGGTTATTCTAGGCCTATTATTATTGATAAGTTGAAAAATAAAGGAGCAATTTTTAAAACTTGTGTAACTAAGGACTTAGATTTTCTTGTTGTCGGAGAAAAAGCTGGATCAAAGCTTAAAAAAGCTTTGAATTTGAATATAAAAATTATGCCTTTTGAGGACATTAAAATCCATTTGGATTAAATTAGATTTTTAAAGAGTTTGTTTTTATTTAATTATTTTTATTTGTTTAAATTCAGGTTTTAGGCTTTTATACATAATTCCCAGTTCGTGGATATTTTTTACTTCTATTAAGTTCCTAAAAAATTCTTCTTTATTTTTTAGAGTAGGATTAATAAAATATCTTTTGAATTTATATTTTGAGATTATTTCATGATTTTTTAGAGCTTCATTTAAATTATTAGTTGGATCTATTTCAATATAGTATGTGTTTTCCTTTTTAAATGCAAATTTATCTCCTTTTTCTTTAAATTTATAGTTATTAAGGTATATGTCAGGGTAGATTTGAAAATCTGCGGTTTTGATCATAGTTGTTTTTGGAGTGTTTTTAGTATTTTCTTCAAGATCTTGGCTTTCATATTTTTTTGTAGGTTTTGTAGGCTTTAAATATTTATTTTCTAATTCGCTATTTTCTTCTAAGTCGTTATTATTTGTATTTGTAATACTTGTAGGAACGGATGTTTCTTCGTTAAAAGATCTTTGAGAAATTTCCTTTTTTTTAAAATTATTTAATTCTTTTTGAAGTTTTAAAATAGTCTCTTCATTCTCCTTTATTTTATCTTCTAGTTCTTTAAGTTTGTGTTTATCATTTCTTATTTTTTTTTGATTTTCTTTGTTTATTGCTTCATTTACACTAATTTTTTCCCTCAGATCATTGATTATTTTTCCTATTGAAGATAAATTTTCTTCAATTTCTTCTAAGTTTTTATCTGAGTCATCTTTTTTTTTAAAATTTCTTAGTTCTCTTTGCAAGTCCAAAATAGTATTTTCATTATCATTAATTCTATCTTCAAGCTCATCGAATTTTTTTTCATTAATAGCATAATATTTTTCGTTATCATGAAGATTTGCTTTTAGGTTATTTATTATTCCTTCATCAGAAGGATAGTTTTCCTCATTTATTTCTTCAATTGCATCATTATATTCATAGTTTTCTTCAAAATCATCATCATTGCCGACATTATCACCATCATCTTCTTCTTCAATGTTTTCAGTATTTATTTTTTCATAATTTTTATACTCTTTGGGTTTGAGCTTTTCATTAAGGAGCTTTTTTATCTCTGATATTTCGGTTTTTAATTTATTGGTTAAAATTTCATATTTTTTTGCTTTTTTTTCAATTGATTCTATTTTTTCTTTTTCATTTACCGATGCTTTTTGATTTTTGGTTTTTAAAAGTTTTTCTATATTTTTAATTTTATTTTCATAATTTTCAATTACAGATTTTAGATCATTTTCATCCATTCTTTTTTTAAACAGTTTTTTGTCTCTTATATTTTCTGGCAATTTTAGATCTTTACCTTTTTTGAGGTCTTTATAAGAAACTGTGTCTTTGCTTAAATTTTTTTGGGTATTTATTTGATCGTTTTTATCTTCATTATCTTTGAATTCTTCACTTAAATCTTCTAAGGGAATTTCAATGCTAGAGTAGCTTATCGTATTATTAGCCCCAAATAATAACATACATGAAAGTATTATAAAATACTTAAAGCTTAGATTTTTTGTTTTATTCATAAAGTCCTTGTTTTTATTTAGAAAACATCTATAATTTATAATGTTAGCATAGTTTGTCCATATATCAAAAGCTATAAAGATCGCCATAGGTGTTATTTTTATTGACAAGTGGGTACTAATTTCAAATTAATGAGTTTTAAGCGAATTTTTTATTAAGTTGCTTTAAAATTGTTACATATGTTGGTAAGGTCAATTGTTTTTGAAATTTTATTTCTCAATCTTTTTATTTATGTAATGATAGGTTCTTGCTGATTTAATTTTTTTGTTTAGTTGGAGTTTGTTAATTTGACAAATGTGGATGCATATGAATTTTGGGCTTTGCCGGTTTGTTGCAATGTTAAAGATTCTTTTATTGAAGATTTTAGTTTTGTAGATGAGCATGTAGGTTCAATTTTTAGTATCAGTTATAAAGACAATATAATTTTGAAGTTTAAAGATTTTGTTGATTCTAATGAATTTAATTTAAAACTTTTTGATAACAAAATAAGTTTTGAAGGTCAAATTCCCTTGGTTTTGTATTCAAATAATTTGGATTATTTATTAAAAGCAGAAAAAAGTGTTCTTTTTAATCTAAGAATTGATGATGGGAGTAATAATTATTCTTCTGGATTTGAAAATAAAGAATCTGAAACTTGCAATGCTTTGAATGCTTGTTATAAATTTAGTGATTACAATAGTTTCCCGTATGACTTTATTTTGGTTAAAATATTTTTTGATTCTGAAAGTTTAATTATTGATGCTAATGTAGATAATATTTCTTTTTTGAAATTTTTTATTAGTGAAAATTTTGGTGTTAGTAAAGATAAAATAAAAATAAATTCTATTAATAATTACTGGTCTAGTTCTATTTTTCCTATTTCTTTTAATGCAATTTTGCAAGGCATTGTAATTTCAAAAAAAATTAATAAAAAAGTTAATGTTGTTTATTACAAAAGGCATTTTGGAATTTTAAATAATTTAAATTTAACTTTTTCAGTTTCTAATTGTTTATTGGAAGATAACAAGCTTTCAAAGATTATTTTAAAAATTGTAATAAATAGACCTTTAAATTTTTTATATAAATTTTATTTTAAATTTATTAATAATATTTTTAAAAATTTATTTTTTGACGGGTTTTTAGAATTTTTTTTTGTTGAGAATAAAAGTGATTTCATATTTTTTTATGACAATCTTTTGGCGTTTGAGACTTCTGTTTATAATTTCATTTACTCTAATTTTTATAATCTTGCTTTAGCAATGTCTTGTGAACCAATAGGTTATTTACTTACACAAATTAAAGGTAACTACAGTAGTTTTTTTAAAATTTTTAAAAAACTAGATTTAAAGAATTCTTTGATAAAGAAATCTTCTGTTTTAAGTTTTAACAAGAATTACAATATTTTTGATACTAGTCGCAGGGGAGTTGGTTTTGCGTATTTGAATTCAAACACTTATTTTTTAGGTGAAGAGCAATACATTGTTGCTTTATTATATAAGGACGGATTAAATATCTTTTTACCTTACAGTATTATTGATAACAATTTAAGCAATTATTTGAAAAATAGTTTGGCAAAAACATTGGGATTGGCCTATAATAGTATAAAATTTTTGTTAGATGAGAGTGTATTAGATTTTAATAATTTTTATACTCTTCTTTTTAAAGATCCTTATTTGATTGAAAAAGCAATTTTAAGCATTAGGGACAATTTTTCTTCTTTAATAGGTACAGACCTTGTAAACGAATATCCTGTTCTTTTAAAAGAAAAAATAGTTGCTGATTATGTTAATGATTGTATACTTGGGTGTTCTGTTGAGCTTAAATTTGAATTTTATTCTCTTAGCGCTGTTTTTACCAATGTAAGCTTTTTTGTAGAGCAAGGCAAATTTGTTAAGCTTAAGTTAAATAACAAAAGAATTTATACAATCTTTGGGTTAGCGGTTGATTATGTATTTTGCAGTGCTAATGTAAATTGCGATATTAAAGATTGTTTAAGCTTAGAGTTTATTGAAGATGGTGAGTTTGTTTTTTCTTTTAGAAGTTTTTTTATCGTTTCTGTTTCTGCAATTCGAACTGCCTTGATTCAGATGTTTGATTTTAATACAAGTAGCACGCCTCTTGATTTTGAAGAAATTTTAAGTAGTTGGAGTGTAAAAATTGATATTAATTAATTTTAATTTAAATGGAGAAAGTATTTCAAAAAAGATTAGTCTTTCTTTAGCGACTAGAAATCTTTTGGAATCTATTTTTTTTGCTAAGAGTAATAGTTTTGAGTATATTGTTAATAACAGATTTTTTTTAATTTTATTGGATTCTAGACTTGTTTATTCTAATTTAATCCCCGCTTTTATTTTAAATGGTCGTAGTGTAGTTACTCTTGAGGGGCTCAAAAAAAAAAGTTTTTATCAGCACATGCAAAAAATTTTATTAGAAAACGATTTTAATTTTTGCAGTAATTGTTTTGAATCCAATGTTTTATTGTTTTATTACTTTTTGGAAAACAAGATTGTAAGCAAATCAGATATTTTAGGCTATAGGAATTCATTGAAATGTAATTGTATGGATGTTAATACTTTTTTATCTCTCTATTTGAAAGCAGAAGAGTTGTATAGAAAAAATGGTTAATGTTAAGGTTTATTATCCTGAAAGTTTTAATATATTATCTAATTTATTTAACAAAAATCTAAATAATTATGTCATTTATAATGAGCTAGATTTTAAAAAAAATCCCGATCTATTTAATAGGGAAACTTCTATTGATAATTTTTTTTTAGTTGGTAATTTTGAAAAATTTAATAAAGTGTCTTTAAGGGGCAATTTCCTTGAGATGGGTCCGTGTGTTACTTACAACGAGATACTTCAGATTGGTAAACAAAATATTCCAAGCTTACTTTATGAATTTATTTCGAAATTTAATGATAAAATATATTTAAATAGCATTAACCTTGCAAATGGTTTTTATTATAAAAACACTATTTTTGATATTTATCCTTTATTGTTAAGCCTTGATGCTCAGATTGAGTTTAAAAATGTTTTGACCAAAAAAACTTATGTTTTTAGTTCTTATAATTTAAATAGAGCCGAGTATATTGCAAACCGAAATACTGTTCTTGTTACTAAATTTAAATTTCCAATGATGAATCTATGGAACAGAAGCTTTTATCATAAAGTATTTTTTAATACCTCGTCTTTTAACATTTTAGAAGAAACGGATATTATCTTTATATGCATTCTTTTAAACATAAAAAGAGATATTATAAATGATTTTTTATTAAAAATATTTTATGATGATAAGGTGATCGTCATAAAGGATTTTCAAATTTTACTTTTAAACAAATCTTTGCCGCTTTCATTTTTTGAGATAGAAAGTTCCCTTAAAATGTTGGATAAACATATAAGAGATTCTAAAAATTTTAATATAGGAGAGAGAAATTTAAAGCTAATAAAAAATTTTTATTTAGATATATTAATGAATTTTAGTTTTTAATGGCTCAAATAAGTTTAATTACTATATTTATTATGCTATATTTCTTATATAAAGGGAATATATAATTTATTTTTATGTATTATAATGTAAAAAGTTAATCAAAAAATAATATTCATAATGAGGGGTTTCTGTACTTATGGTAAAAAAAGAAGCAATTATTAAGGCTGTAAATGGTTTACATGTTAGGCCTGCATCAACTTTTGTAAAAAAAGCTAAAGAATATTCCAGTGAGATAACAATAGAATCTGATGGAAAATCTGTTAGTGGGAAGAGTTTGTTCAGGCTTCAAACTTTGGAATTGTCATCGGGTAAAAAGCTTTTGATATGTGCTGAAGGTGAAGATGAGGAGATTGCTGCTTCAGAGCTTGCAAAGCTTATCGAATCTTTTAAGGAATGAATTTTAGAGGGATTTAAGTTATGACTTTATCGGGTAAAAGAATATCTAAAGGGATAGGCATTGGAGAAGTTCTTTGTATTAGGAAAAATTTTGATAAGATTGTAAGTAGAGAAAAGATTGACTTTTCTCAAGTTGATAGTGAGATATCAAAATTCAATCAAGCTAAGTCAAAAGCAATTAAAGCGCTTAAGGATCTTGAGAGAAAAGCTGTGATTCAATTTGGAGATGATAAAAAGGGTATTTTTGAAGGCCAAGTGTTGATCGTTGAAGACGATGAGTTTTCTGAGTTTGTTATTGAGCTTATTACAAAGGAAAATTATAGCGCTGCTTATTCTATTTATTTGGCGTTTGAAAATTTGGTTAAAAGCGTGGAAGACTATAAAGATCCTTATTTAAAAGAAAGAGCTTCTGATTATAAGGATATTAGAAATAGATTAATTTCTATCGTTCTAGGTCAAGTAACCGATTTTTCTGAAATTAATAAAGATGTTATTCTTGTTACCGAAGAATTAACTCCATCTGATACCATGCAATTTGACTTAAAATATGTTAAAGGGTTTCTAACTGCCGTTGGGGGAGAAACCTCTCATGCTGCTATTTTAGCAAGAACAATGGGGCTTCCAGCGCTTGTTATGACTTTGTTAGATATTGAGTTGTTAAATGATGGTGATAGGATAGTCATTGATGCAATATCTTCTATTGTTATTAAAAATCCTTCTTATGATGAGCTTAATCTTTATGAGGAGAAGATTTCGTGTCAAATAGAGATGGAAAAAGAGCTTTTTTCTTTAAAAGATAAAGATGCTGAAACAAAAGATGGCGTAAAAGTGTTTTTAAAGGCAAATATTGGAACACCTGTTGATATTGCCTATGTTAATAAATATGGCGTTGAAGGAATAGGTCTTTTTAGAACAGAATTTTTATATATGAAATCTTTACAGCCCCCAACAGAAGATGAGCAGTTTGAAACTTATAAGAAAGTTATAGATACAATGGAAAAAAAAGGGGTTGTTACGATTCGTACTCTTGATGTTGGTGGGGATAAGGAAATTCCTTATCTTAATTTTAAGAAAGAGGAGAATCCCTTTTTGGGCTTTAGGGCACTTAGGATGTATAAGGAATATGAAGAATTGATCCAAGCGCAGTTTAATGCTATTTTTAGAGCCAGTCATTATGGAAAGATAAGGGTAATGGTACCTATGCTTACCAGATATGAAGAGATTGAAACGATCGAATATTTTGTGAATAATGCAAAAATCAATTTAAAGTCTCGGAATTTGCCTTTTGATGAAAATTTGGAAGTGGGTTGTATGATAGAAGTCCCTTCTGCAGCTTTAATTTCTTCTAAACTTGCTAATAAATTGAAATTTTTTAGTATAGGAACAAATGATTTAACCCAATATGTGTTAGCTGTTGATCGTGGCAATCAAAAAATATCAAATTTATATGATAAGTATAATCCTGCTGTGTTGAAATTAATCAAAAAGGTTCTTGATGATGGAATTAGTTCTGGAATTGATGTGTCTGTTTGTGGCGAGCTTGGTGGAGATGATGCTGGGGCGTTACTTCTTGTGGGTCTTGGATTTAGGTCTTTGAGTATGATTCCTAGTGCTACACTTAGAATTAAATATTTGCTTAAAAAATATACAATAAGGGAATTGGAAGAATTGGCAAATAAGGTTTTAAATAGCGATTCTGAGCAAGAAACTTTAATTTATTTTGATAAATTTATAGGAGATTAGTTATGGGGTTTTTAGATTTTTTTAAAAAAACCGCTACATTGGATTTGATTGCTCCGATTAGTGGAAAAGTTATGTCAATTGATAAGGTTCCTGATGAAGCTTTTGCTGAAAAAATAGTTGGCGATGGAATTGCAATTCTTCCAACAAGTAATGAGTTGCTAGCGCCTTGTGATGGCAAAATAGGTAAAATTTTTAAAACTAATCATGCCTTTAGCCTTGAAACCAAAGAAGGTGTTGAAATTTTTGTTCATTTTGGAATTAATACTCTTAATTTAAATGGTAAGGGTTTTACAAGAGTTGCTGAAGAAGGCGTTAATGTCAAACAAGGTGAAGTTATTATTAGGTTAGATCTTGAATATTTAAAAGAACATTCAGAATCCGTTATTACTCCAGTTGTTATTGCAAATTCTGATGAAGTTTCCAGTATAGAATATTCTTTTGGAAAGCTTGAAAATGAGGCCGAGTATATTTTATTATCGTCAACTGTTTTGACAGAAGAAATTAGGCATAAAATATCTCAAACAAAGCCTGTTATAGCAGGCAAAGATTTAGTGTTACGAGTTAAAAAGTAAAAAGAGAGAGTTTAAAACTCTCTCTTTTTTTAATCATAACAAGTCTTTTTCTAAAAATTCGTTTATTATGTTTATGAATTTCCCTGGATTTTTGCTAGGCATTCCTGAAGTTAACATAGCTTCCTCAAAAAGGAGTATGCTTATTTTTTCTAATTTTTCAGGTTCTAGATTTTTTAAATTTTGGACTATTTTATTATTAGGATTTAATTCAAGTATTGGTTTGATTTCTTTTACTTCTTGTCCCATTGACAGCATGATTTTTTGCATTTGATAAGTTGGATCATTACTATCAACAATTATTGCTGAAGGTTCTTTTATTAATGTTGCCGAAAGATTTACTTCTTTTATGTGATCCTTAAGGATTTCTTTTACTTTTGTAAGAATATCTTTGAACTCTTCTTCAATCTTTTTGAAATTTTCATCTTTTAATTCATTACTAGTTTCATTTTTGTTTATTGCTTTTAATTTTAATCCTTCGTATTCTGGAATTAGATTTAAAATAGCCTCATCAAGTTCATCATCCATGATTAGAATTTCAAATCCTTTTTCTTTATAAGCGTTTACTATCGGATTTTCTTTTAATATGTTTTCTTTGCCACCTGTTATATAGTAAATGCTTTTTTGGCTTTCATTCATTCTTTCTTTGTACTCTTTAAAAGATACAAATCCATCTACGCTTGAAGATTTAAATCTTATTAATGAGATAAGCTTTTCTCTGTTGTCAAAGTCAGAATAAACACCTTCTTTAATGCATCTTCCAAATTCTTTAGAAAACTCTGAAAATTTTTCAGGACTTTTTTTGCTGAGCTTTTCAAGCTCGCTTAGTATTTTTTTTACAGAAGATGATTTAATTTTAGACAAAATTTTATTTTGTTGTAAAATCTCCCTACTTACATTTAGTGGTAAATCTTGACAGTCTATAATTCCTTTTATAAACCTTAGATAGTTTGGAAGCAAACTGCCTTCAGAATCTGTAATAAAGATTCTATTTATAAATAGCTTTACTCCAGGTTTAGTGTTTGGATAATATAAATCATAAGGAGCTTTACTTGGAATATAAAATAAATTGGTATATTCTAAATTTCCTTCAGCTTTTGTATGAATATGCAGCAATGGATTTTCATAATCAAATGTTATATTTTTGTAAAATTCATTGTATTCTTCTGTTTTAATTTCGCTTTTATTTTTTGTCCAAAGAGCAGTGGTTTCATTTAATTTTTCTTCTTTTTCTTCTATTCCTTCTTGTTTGCCGTCCTTCATTATAGGTTCGTTGTATTTTATATAAATAGGATAATTTATATGATTTGAATATTTTTTGATGATTTCTTGAATTTTCCATTTATTAGCATATTCAAGCCCTTCTTTATTAAGATAAAGCTTTATTTCTGTGCCGGACTCTTCTTTTTCTGCTTTTTCTATTTCATACCCTGTTTTGCCATCGCTAGACCAAATATAAGCATCGTTTTCTAGTGCTTTTTTTGATGTAACTTCTACTTTTTCTGATACTATGAATGCACTGTAAAATCCAACTCCAAATTGACCAATTAGACTTGCAGATTTTTTTTCATCTTGTTTTAGATTATTAATAAATTCTTTAGTTCCTGATTTTGCAATGACACCAAGATGATTAGTTAAATCTTCTTCATTCATCCCGATTCCATTATCTTTAATTAGGATACTTTTATCATCAAATGTTATTTCTATTTTTGGTTTTAAGGCAATGTTTTTGAATTTTTCATTTGTCAAGCTTAAAAACTTGAGTTTATCAATAGCGTCAGATGCATTTGACATCAATTCTCTTAAAAATATTTCTTTATGAGAGTAAAGAGAGTGAATGATTAAATAAAGTAAATCATTTACTTCCGTATCAAATTGTTTTTTCATGCAAATTTTCCTTTTCAATTTAATCTTTACTTTTTTTATAATATAACATAATCTAAAAATAATAAATAAAACAATTTGTTTAAAATAGAAAATTAGAATCAAGGAGAATGCATGGATGTAGGAATTTATGGTCTTGGTATTATGGGTGGTAATTTAGCTCTAAATATTGCTGATAACGGTTTTAATGTTTCTGTTTACAATAGAGATAGTGAGAAAACTGAAATTTTTGTTAAACAAAATTCTCATAAAAAAATAAATGGCTTTAAAGATGTTGAATCTTTTGTTAAAAGTTTGAAAACCCCAAGAAAAATTATCTTAATGGTGACAAGTTCGGTTGTAGAAAAGGTTGTTGAACAAGTGTTACCTTTTATGAATAAATCGGACATAATTATTGATGGTGGAAATTCTCACTATAAGAGTACAATGAGATTGGAAAAAGAATTGTTTGCTAAGGACATTTATTTTGCAGGACTTGGAATCTCTGGAGGAGAGAAAGGAGCAAGGTTTGGTCCTGCGCTAATGTATGGAGGAAGTAAATCGGCTTATGAAATTCTTGAGCCCATGCTAAATAAAATTGCAGCTAAAACTAAAAATAATGATGTTTGTTCGGCTTATATTGGAGAGAATGGTTCTGGGCACTATGTTAAAATGATACATAATGGGGTGGAATACGCTGATATGCAGCTTATCAGCGAAGTTTATTTTTTCATGAAAAAAGCTTTCAATTTAGATAATTCAAAAATTTCTGAAGTTTTTGAAAAGTGGAATGAGGGCGATCTTTCAGGATATTTGTTAGAAATAACTTCTAAGATTCTTAAGTATAAAGAAAATAATGAATATTTGGTTGATAAGATTTTAGATGTTGCAAATCAAAAAGGTACTGGTGTTTGGGCATCTATTGATGCTCTTGAATTTAATATGCCTGTAAATTTAATTATTGAATCTGTTTTTTCAAGATTTATGTCGGGGTTAAAACACGAAAGGGTTATTGCTAGTGATTTGCTTAAGATGGATACTGCTTCTTTTGAATTTGAGCTTAGTGATTGGATTTTAGATCTTTATTATGCTCTTTTAGTTTCAAAAATAGTAGCTTATGCTCAAGGGTTTATGATGCTTAAGACTGCATCTGTGAATTATAGTTGGGATTTAAATTTGGGTAAAATTTCTTTAATTTGGAGAGAAGGTTGTATTATTCGTAGCAGTTTTTTAGATAAAATTAAATTGGCTTATGATAAAAATCCCCATCTTATTAATTTGCTTTTTGATGATTATTTTTTGGATTTATTAAAAAATAATCACAAATCTTTGAGAAGAATAATTTCAAAAGCTAGTGAAATTGGTATTCCTTTGCCAGCATTTTATGCTAGTCTTTCTTTTTTAGATTCTTATTCTACCAATTATTTACCTTCTAACCTAATTCAAGCACAAAGAGACTTTTTTGGTGCTCATTCTTTTGAAAGATTAGACTCAAAACGAGGTGAATTTTTTCACAGTGTTTGGCAATAAATTTAATACGGTGCTTGGATTTAAATGTAGTACTTAGCGAATATTCCTCCAGCAAAGTTTGATTTTATTCCCGAATAGGTTCTATGATGAGCAAGGGACCTTGTGTTTGAGATAAATTCTATCGAAGGTGCTATTTTTATGCCTATTTCTAAATTTTCTGTAATGTCGTAAAAAATAGCTAATGGAATTCTTATTCCAAATCCCAGTTCTATATTTATTAATTTGGATGTGTGAGACGATAGGCTTAGATTTCCTCCTATTCCAACTCCTAAATTTAAATTTTTTATCAAGGATATTGTAAAAATGAAATCAAGTACTGCTAATGCGAATAAATTAAAATCATAAAATTTTGATTCAAGTTTAAGGCCCGATAAATTTATCCCATTGCTACCGCCGTAGCCTATTTCAAAGTCGATGAAAGGAAATGACATTATTAAGTTGATAATTGGATTTCCAATGCTTGCTCCAAAGCCAATACCCCTGTTTAAATATGAATTTTTTGCAAAACTATTTGTAGATATATTTGCAATCATGATGAATAGCATTATGATTTTTTTCATCATTGTCTCCCAAGTTTTGTCTTATTATTATAATATTTTATTTTTGAATTTAAAAATAATAAAAAAACCTTTGACCATTTAAATTTTTTGTTTGAGTTTTTTAGTAGTTTGATTTTTTACAATTATTTTTATTAAATAATTTTATTTTAAGTAAACCAGTACCTTAGTCCTAATCCTGCAAATACTTCCCATCTAAGTCCAACTCCATTGCTCCAAATGTTCATTCCAAGTCCCGGTGCTATTCTTAAAAACAAGTCGAATTTTTTTCTAGATACTGCAAGATTTAAAGCCAAAGGCAATCTTGCTCCAATGCTCATTGGGCCAGATCCTGATTGACTGCCACCAAATCTTGAAAACCATATTGTTCCATATCCTCCGGCACCAATTGAAAAATCCAAAATGTTGGCAGCTCCTGAGAATGTATATGTGTAAAAAATGTAGTCCAATGCTATAAACAATGTTTTCCAGTCTGTAAATAAATTATTTACTCCGCTGTAAAGACCAATGTCAAGATCAAAGTTTCCTAGATTAATGTGCAAAGCAATTGGTAATGGAAGTATAATTCCTGCCCCATATTTACCCCTTGCAAAGTTTGTTGTGTTAGCAAATCCTGAGATTGGGGCTAATAAAATAATAATTAACATAATAATTATTATTCTTTTCATTGTTTTTTACCTCCTAAGTTAGACATTTTAGTTCAATAATTTTTTTTATCTAAAAAGTTAAAACTATATCTTAAGATAACCTTTGATTCCAATAGAAAAGTTGCCTTTTATTGGGAATATTAAATCTCCGTTAGGCAATTGACCAATAAAAATCGATGGCGTTGTTTTTATTATAATTTCAATAACGTCATAATAAGCTTCATATATTATTCCTAAGGGCAAACCCACTCCGATTTTATAGGTAATCCCAGAAAAACCATTTATTAAAGTTGGGTTTGTAATTTTACCTATTTCAAAAAATAGGCCATATCCTAAGAAAAAGATAAAATTTGAATTTTTAATTCTTAAATTTAAGAACATATAGTCGAGATATGCTTTAAATAGAAGTACTATTGGTGATTTTGGAAAAAATTCCGAGATACTAAATATTGTTGTTCCTATCCCAATGTTAAAGTTATTAATGCTAAGTTCTATTGCAGTAGGGTAAGGCAAAATAAAGCCAAATTTTATTTTGGTTTTTTGCTCTAGGTTTTCTATTTTTTGGCTAGTTGTACTGTTTTTAGATTTTTCGTTTGTAAAAATACTTTGGGTATTGAAAAATAATGTAATTATTATTAATAATCTGATTAGCTTGTTTTTACTTTTCATTGTTAACTTTTTTATGCTTAATTTAAATTAAGCTGCAACTTTATATCTCTATTAAATTATATAAATTATAAATTAGAATTCTTCTAAAGTTATGCCTTTTATTGTTTATTGAAAATTGAATTTTAGTAGTTTTTAATTTGTATTTATGAATATATGAGGTAATATTAATCTTGATATTAGTATTCTATTTGTGATTTAAATTGCATTTAAAGGGGCGGTTATGGGCATCGATTCAGATGTACAAGATTCTTTAAGTCAGTATCTTTTATTTAGTTTGGACGAACTTTATGCCATTGAGATTAAATATGTTGTTGAGGTTTTGGAATATACTAAGATATCAAAAATCCCAAGGACTCCCAGTTACATGGCAGGAATAATAAATAATAGGGGTAAAATCGTTCCAATAATTGATATTCGAAAACAATTTGGAATGAGTGATCGTGTTGTTGATGAAGATGATAAAAAGAGGCATAAAGGAGTTGATATTTCAAATATTATTATATTGACTTTAGTTTATGAGGGAGATGAATTTAATCTTGGAATTTTGGTAGATTATGTCAATGAGGTTCTTGAATTAGATCCATTTAGTATTGATGATGCTCCTAAGATTGGGTCAGGATTTAATTCAAAATTTATTTCAGGAATTGGCAAGAGTAATGGTAAGTTTATTATCATTTTAGATGTAGAAAATTTATTTGACGTTAGAGAGCTTTCTAAATTTAGAAATACAACAATATATGATCCCGAACATCAGCAACAATAGGAGTTTTTAGTCATGATTTATAGGCCGGAAGGAGAGCTTGTAATAAACAGTATTTTCAAGGTAAAAGAAGACTTGTTGCATATTTTTAAAAAAATGAAAGAAGGGGATACTCTTATTATTGATCTTTCAAATGTTGAAAAAATAGATATTACTTTTATACAAATTTTGTATGCATCTAATAAATATGCTAAGAATAGAAATTTATTTGTAAAAATTGAGTATCCATCCGATGAGGTTTTAAGTTCATTAATATATGGCGGGTTTTTGGTAGACATTGAAGATGTTGATAGTTTTGATTTGGGACTTAATTTAGTTGGATTTTAGATTTAAGGAAAGCTTATGGATAGTAGTGATGTGATTGATAAATTTAAGGATTCCTTTAAGGAGGAGTCGATAGAAAATATTTCAGATATTGAGCAAGCACTTCTTAATCTTGAGGTAAGCTCAGATCAAGACATTATTAATTCTATTTTTAGGAATTTACATACTATAAAGGGAAGTTCTGGTATGTTTGGCTTTAATTTTACAGCATCGCTTGTCCATGAAATAGAAACAGTACTTGATGTTGTAAAAGATGGTAAAGCTACTTTCAATCAAGCTGCTATTGATGCTACTTTAATGGCTGTTGATTTTATTAGGGAGCTTATTGAAGGAGATGAAGTAATTTCTGAGATTGATTTTGATAAGCGTAAGCAGTTTTTGGTAAATGAAATTAAAAAGGTTCTTGAGATTCCTGATGTTAAAGACGCTTTTCAAGAAACTTTAAAAGATGATTTCCCAAATCCCAACAACAGTGCTGTTTTAGAAGATGTTAAAGTAAATTCAGACAATAAATTTGATGATGAGGCTTTGCAATCTGAATTTAAGAGCTATAAAATTCTTTTTTCCCCTGCTAAGGGCATTTTGTTTCATGGGCATAAGCCTATAAATTTATTAAGTAAGTTGATTAATTTGGGTAATGGCCATGTTAGAGCTAAAGTGGATAATATTCCCGATTTAGAACTTATTTCTCCGGATAATGTTTATGTTGATTGGGAGATAAGGCTGGATACTGAAGAAAGTAGAGAAAATATTGAAGATATTTTTGTATTTTTAGATTCTCAATCAAAGGTTGATATTCAAGAATTGGAGAAATGTTTCGACGCGGATGAAGGCGATGGTGTAAGGCTTGAAAGTTGTAATTTATTGAGCTTGGGTAGAAGTAGTAAAGATGCTGCTAATCTTGCATTTAAAAAATCGGAATTTGCTGAAAAATCTTTTTTTAATGGAGATAAAAGTAAGCCTAATGTTCAAGACGATACTGTTAGGAGCAAGGTTAATATTGCTAGTATTAAGGTAGATTCTAAAAAGCTTGACCATTTAGTAAATCTTGTTGGAGAACTTGTTACAATACAATCAAAACTTTCAAAAGAGGCTGAAAATAGGAATAGTAATGTTTTAAATTCAATATCAGCAGAATTTTCTTTGCTGATTAATGAGCTTAGGGATTATACAACAGGTCTTAGAACAGTTCCTATTGAGATTTTGTTTGTAAAATTTCAAAGAATAGTAAAAGATTTGTCCGCTAGTCTTGGTAAGTCAATTATTTATCGCGCTTATGGGGGCGATACTGTTCTTGATAAAAGTATTATTGAAAAGCTTAATGAGCCTTTGGTTCATTTAATTCGCAATTCAATAGATCATGGAATTGAGTCATCTGAAGAGAGAGAAGGGTTAGGTAAGGATCCTAAAGGCATTATTAAGCTTTCAGCGTGTCAATCTGGGGACTCTGTTATTGTTATTATTGAAGATGATGGAAGAGGTCTTGATAAGAATAAAATACTTAAAAAGGCCGTGGAGCGCAATATAATTTCTGACTCAGTTGCCAAAACATTATCAGATATTGATGTTTATAATTTGATTTTTGAGCCTGGATTTTCAACTGCAAGTTCTGTTACTGATATATCAGGTCGTGGAGTTGGTATGGATGTTGTTAAGAAACAGGTTGAATCTCTAAGAGGACATGTTGTACTTGAAAGTGAGCCTGGCAAATATACTAGAACCAAGTTAATTTTTCCATTAACCTTAGCTATTATTGAGGGCTGGCTTGTCAGAGTAAAAGATGAGCATTTTATTGTTCCTCTTTCTAATGTTGAGTCTTGTTTAGAATCCAGCAAGTTAATTTCTCAAATAGATGGAGTTGAAACTAAGAGCAATGTAATGAATTATAGGGGTAGTATGATTAGTTTTATTCGGCTTAGAGAGTTTTTTCAGGTTTCTAGCGAGAAGAGTTTTAATGAGCAAGTTGTTGTTGTGAATACAAATAGTGGTAAAATGGGAATTGTGGTTGACGAAGTTTTAGGACAACATCAAACTGTTATAAAAGCTTTGGGTAAAATTTATTCTCGAGTGGAAGGAGTTTCTGGAGCTACTATACTTGGTGATGGAAGTTTGGCTTTAGTTGTTGATATAGATGCAATAACTAAGCTTATGAGATAAAAAATCGAAAACACAGATTTTTAGGTTTAAAGGTTAAAAATATTAAAGTATAACAATGAAGATATTAGTAATTGATATTCAGGGTCTTATAAAGCAGGTTTTTGTTAGAGCTTTTTCTAAAGATAATGATGTTGAAATATTAAATGCTGGTTTTAATTCTTTAAATCTTATTAATGTATTTTTACAAAAGTTCCCGGATTTAGTTATTATTGATGAAAATACCGCAAAATCTAGTTTTGGAAATTCTTTGAACAATGTTCTTAATAATATATCTCTTCCGGTGGTATTTATTGCACAAAATGAAATGTTTCCAAATTTTGGATATCTTGAGCAAAGTAAAGAAAAGGTTAAACTAATAATAAATAAGCTTAACTTTAAGCTTACAGTTGATTTATTTCGTAGTAAGTATTTAGCTTTAATTAAGCTTGAGTTGAAAAACTTAGGTAAAAATAAATTAATATCTTCTTATAAAGTTAAAAAGATTTATGCACCCGATTTTGCTAATCATTCTAAAGTAGAATTGAGAGGAAATAGTTTAGATGATTCAAGTATAAGAAAAAGTTATAGAGTTTGTGATGTTATTAATTTTGCTCCGAAAAATGATCCGGATGTTATTATTAAATACCAAGGTCTTCTCAATAAGAATAAAACTGGCAAAATTATTGTTGTAGGTTCTTCAACGGGTGGTACAGAGGCGTTAAGAATTTTTTTAAGCTCTTTTAAAAAAGATTCTCCACCAATTATTATTGTTCAACATATGCCGGGAGGATTTACAAAATCTTTTGCAAAAAACTTAAATAATGAATTTAATGTTGATATTAAAGAAGCTGAAGATGGAGACATTCTTCGCCCAGGCCTTGTAATAATTGCTAATGGAAGTTATCATTTGATTGTAAAATATGGTAGTGGAAATTATTTTGTAAACTTATTAGATGGACCTCTTGTTAGCAGACATAAGCCTTCTGTAAATGTACTTTTTAGGTCTGCTGCAATGTATGCAGGTTCTAATGCTATTGGAGTTATTCTTACAGGTATGGGAGATGATGGTGCTATTTGTATGCTTGAAATGAAAAAAAATGGTGCTTATACTGTTGCCCAAGATCAAGAAACTTCTGTTGTTTTTGGTATGCCAATGGAAGCTATAAAAATAGGAGCTGTAGACAAAATCCTTCCTATAAGCAAAATAGCTGATCATGTTCTAAGGAGATCTTAGTAATGGATAATGACAATAATGGTTTTTTTAATGCCAATGATTATTTGGCAACGTTATTTTATAAACTTGAAACTTTTGATGAGAGCGCAAGGCATATTTATTCAAATTTAAGCAAATCAATTCCCAAATTAATAGAAAAAATTTCTAAGGATTCTAAGGATTTATCTTTTAGTATTGACTTAATTTCTAATCTTGATCTTGATAATGATGTTTCTTTGAATAATTTTATATCTAAGATTATAGGAGCATTAGATGATTTTGTTGCTTACTTTAATTCTTCAACAACTTCTCTTGAATCTCAGTTTGCTGTAATACGAAGCAAGGTTAAAGATATAGAAATACTTGAAGATGTAATTGAAAAAATGAAAAAAAGCTCTCTTGATATGGAAATAATGTCTATTAATACTTTAACAGTTGCTATGAGAGCTGGTAAGGCTGGTGGAGCCTTTTCTTATATTACTAGTGAAATTAAGGTTTTAACCCAATCTATGATAAAGCAGGCAGACCAACTTACCAGCAAGGGGCGTGAAGTTAAAATTGGTCTAGATAGGGCTAAAAATCAAGTATATGAAAGCAATACAGCTGAAAATAAAATTCTTGAAGAATTTAGAAATAATTTAATGAAAAACATAGATGCCTTTTCAGATGGAATAGGAAGTGTTATTGCTCTTTATGATGATATTTTAAAAGTTTTGTTAGAATTTAAGTTTAAACTTGTAAATTCTATTTCTTATCTTCAGTTTCAAGACAGGTTAACGCAATCTTTGCAACATTTAAATATTATGTATTCTAATATTGATGTTTTTAAATTTAGAGATATAAGCGAGATTCAAAAATTAAAAATTTTATCAGTTTTTACTGATACATCAAAGGTTATAGTAAAAGATGTTCTTGAAAAGCTTGAAAAAAATTATACTGTTTTTGAAAAATTTATTGATACTTCTCTTAATTCTATTCAAACTATTAATGATTTAAGGTCTGATAATTCTTTATATATAGATATTCCTAAGATAATAGAACAATTTTCTAGTATTTTGTCTGATCTTCTTAGAAGGATTGATGATGTTGAGAAAAACAATTCTAATTTTTTAAATTTATATTATGAACAGGTTAAGCTTATAAAATCATTAGAGTTAATGTTTTCAAATATTTCAGCCATTTCTGCTAGGTTTCAAAATATTAACATAGCGTCAAAGATAGAAGTTGTCAAAAGATCGGAACTTAAAGCTATGGAGGGCAATATTTCGGAAATGTCGAAAATTATCAAAGAAATTGATTCTAATATTACTAAGGGAATAGAATTTTTAGATCAAATAATCTTTTTTCTTGAAAAAGTTGTTAAGGATTATGACAATAGATTTTATCTTGAAAAGAATTATTTTAATAAATTTAAAAAATTATTTATGGAAATTAAAAATGATATTTTAGATATTAAGAACATAGCTATCGATAATATTTTGTCTTATGAAGTTTTTTCAATTGAGTTTATGGAAATATTTGAAGAAATGAAATTAGAAGTTTACAATGTTAGAAATTTAAAAAATTCTCTTTTGGATATAGACAGATTTTTAAGCGATATGGAAAGCAAGATAAATTTTAATCTCAATTTAGAGTTATCTAAAGTTGGAGTTCAATCTGTTGAAATCGAAGATAAAGAATTTGTTAATAGAATTGCCAATCGATTTACTTTATTTGTTCATAAAAAACACTTATTATCTTTAATAGAGGAAGCCAAGGATGTTCATTCCTTTGATGAAGGTAGTGTAATTTTGTTTTAATTTTTATATACTCTTTGGGAGGTTTTAGGAGAAAATTAGATGAAAAAAAGAATTTTGGTTATTGATGACAATAGGGCAATAAGGCAAAGCGTTGCTTATATTTTAGAACAAAATGGTTTTGGAGTCTCAGAAGCAAAGGATGGTTTAGAGGGGGTTTTGAAATTTAAAGAAGCAGTTGGACAAGGAGATAAAGATTTTGATCTTGTTATTACAGATATCAATATGCCTAATTTAGACGGTATTGGTGTTATTAAGCAGATAAGAGAATTTGGCAGTTTTGTTCCGATACTCGTTCTTACCACTGAATCTGAGCAATCCAAGGTTGATGAAGGTCGTAAAGCGGGTGCTACTGGTTGGCTTGTTAAGCCTTTTAATCCTGAAGCTTTAATGAAAACAATTTCAAAGATATTTTAAGTTTTTAGTTACAAATTAATTTCTAGACTTTCAAGTTTTATTATAAATTAGAATGATTTTTAATATGCTATTTTAGAGCAAAGATAGCATATTGAGGGGAGTATTTTATTTCTATTGCAATGATGTTAAATTTGATTAGCATAAATAATTTATGAAATTTTTTTAAAAAGCAATTATCATATAGTGCTGTTTAATTTTGAAATTTCTAAAAATCAGTTAATACCGGTAGTCGGAGTCGAACCGACACGAAGTTGCCCTCATCAGATTTTGAGTCTGACGCGTCTACCAATTCCGCCATACCGGCATTAGTTTTTATTTTACTATAACAGTACCAAAAAAATCATTATTTTTGTTAAAAACTTTTTCTAAGTTTTCAATATTATTTCCACTTACTATGTAGAGGGTAAGTCCAAGTTTTGAAGAAAGCTTTGTTGCTATTGGATCAAAAGGTAAATTTAAACCTGGATTCCACTTTTGACCCACAATGTTTTGTAATTGTTTCCAATTTAATTTTTTAAAAGCTGTTGCGTTTTTAAATTTTTTTGGATCTTTATCATAAACTTGATTTACATTTGTTATATTTATGATATCTTTTTTATTAAATTTTTCTGCAAATTTTACAGCAATGTAATCTGTTGAAAATCCTGATTTCCATCCGCAAGCAATTAATATTTTTCCTTTAAAAGAAAAATTTTTTAGTGGATTGGTAACAATTTTGTCTATACAAAAGGGATTCATTACTTTACATAGAAATTCTGCGTTTAATTTTGTTGACATTATTCCAATCTCATCAAGTTCACGAACTTTAAAATCAGGGTTAATTTTTTTATATGCGTCTTGGTACTCTCTTGCAACCTTTCCTCCACCAACTATTAAAATGATTTTTCTTTTTTCATTTTCTAGTAACCATTTAAAAACAAAGTTTTTAAAGTTTTTGATGAATTCTATATTGATTTGATTTGAATTTATTACACCTCCCCCAAGACTTATTATCTCAAGCATCCAAGCTCCTTATTTAGGTTAATGTTTTTTAAATTTTTTACTTTTTAATAATATAGCAATTTCTGATAAACTTTTCATTAAAAATAAATTTAAAATAATACAAACTTGTTAATTATATATTACAATTTAATTGTTATGCAAAAAATTAAAAGAATTTGTTGTTAGGTGTTTTAGCTTTGGGTTTACTTAGCAGTTTTTATTTTGGAGGATATTGTGCATAAGTATAAAGTTTCTGTTATTATTTGTTTTTTTAATTCGGCTGAAACTCTTGATGCAATGATAAAGGATTCTGTTAATCAAACATTAAAAGACAAAGAAATTATATTAATTAACGATGGTTCTTATGATAATAGTTTAGAGATAGCAGAAAAATATGCTAATAAGTATAGCTTTATTAAGATTTTTAGTCAAAAAAATATGGGGCTTGCTGCTTCTAGAGATAAGGGACTTTCTGAGGCTCAAGGAGAGTATGTTATTTTTTGGGATGGTGATGATTCTGTAGAGAGCACTATGCTTGAAGTTTTATATAATAGGGCAAAGGCAGACAATTCTGATATTGTTTGTTCCCAATTTTATGTTTATTTTCTCGCAATAAATGTAAAAAGAAAATCTTTGCTTCCTTTTCCCAATTATCCATTAACGGGTAAAGAGGCGTTTAAAAATTTGCTTTTTACTGTTTATGCGACTTTTGGAAAGAAAAATTTTGTTGTTGGAACGTTATGGGATAAATTGATTAGGCGAGAATTAATCTTAAAGAATAATATTCACCAACAAAATGTAGTATTTGAAGACATAATTTTTGTTATGCAAATTTTTTTAAAAGCTTCTAAGGTTTCTTTTGTAAATAATTATTTTTATACTAATTACCAGAGAATGGGAAGTATGAGTTCTTCTATTAGCGTTTTGCATAAAGCTAAATTATCTCTTAATACAATAGAAACTTTATTAAAAAGAGAAGGTATTTTTAATGAATATCAACATTTGTATAAAAGATTTTTTTTGCAATTTTATTATTTTATTTCTTTTAAGCAAATTTATATTATTAGCTGGAATATTTCCGACAAGCTTGTTTATAGAGCTTATAAAGAAAAGCTTATTTCTGTTCTTAATGAGATTAAAGGATTATCTGAATTTCAAGATTGTTATGAATATGTGAAAAATTTTGGATTTAACGAAATTCAAATTTTACCTAGAACTATGCTAAAAATTTGGAATTTTAGCTCAAGACTTTATGTAAATTTTTCCATATTTATTTATAAGTTGTTCATAAAGAATTGAATTTATATTTTTGGGGGTAATTAATTTTTTTTCATATTTGACCTTTAATATTAGGAGTATTTATGGCTATTGAAGTTATTAATGTAAAATTTTCCTATAAAGAAAAAGAAGTTTACTCTAATTTAAATTTAAACATTGAAATCCCCCAAACCTATTTGCTTCTTGGAAAAAATGGAGTTGGAAAAACAACTTTGCTTAAACTTGTAAGTGGACTCTTGGAGCCACTAAAAGGGAAAGTTTTATTTAACTCTTTAGCAGTTTTTCCAAGAGATCCCTTAAATTTAGTAAATTTATTTTTTATTCCCGAAGAATTTTCACTTCCTAGATTGTCTTTAGCTGAATACAGTAAAGCTTTGTCTAGATTTTATCCAAATTTTAATAAGGCAGATTTTGAAAAATATTTATTGGAATTTAATCTAGATATTTCTTTAGAACTATCCTCAGCTTCTTTTGGGCAAAAGAAAAAAAGTATTATTGCGTTTTCTCTAGCTACAAACGTTTCTTGTTTGTTGTTTGACGAACCAACAAATAGTCTTGATATTGTTTCAAAAAATGTTTTTAGAAATGTGCTTTCTAATTTAAATGATAGAGTAATTTTTATTACAGGTCACAATGTAAGGGATTTAACAGGAGTTGTAGATTATTTAATTATTGTTGGAGAAAAGTCAATTCTTTTTTCTAATTCGGTATCTTATATTAATAAAAATTATAAGATTAAAATTGTCAGTGAATTGAATGGAAATGAATTATATTATGAAAAAAATAAAGAGGGGTTTAAGGCGCTTTATTTTGAGATTAGCAATGGAGATGAAGTTATTGATATTGAATTTTTCTTTTTATATGTTACTGAAAATAAAAAGTAGAGGAAATAAAAGATGTTTAGCTTAAAAAGATTTTTAAATTTGTTTTATTTTGATTTTGTTTATAATAAAAAATTCTATATTTTATTAATAGTTAAAATTTTAGGAATGATATTTATATCGTATTTTCTTGTTAGATTTTATTTTAATTTTACAGCAACTGATTTTTTAAAATTTTTTGTTCCTAAAATATTGATTTTAACCCTGATTGTATCGATGTTTGCCATGTGTGATTATTATAAAGTAATTCACGATCCGTTTAAAAATATTCTTTATTTATCTTTGCCCGTTTCAACTTTTGAACATTATTTTTTCAATTTAATTAAATATTTATTTATATTGCCTTTGATTTTAATATTTTTTTATTATCTAGGATTAAATATTTTTTTATTCCTAGATAATGTATTCTTTTTAAGAAATGGTGAGGGTTTTGCATTCTTAGAGCTAAGATATCTTTCTGATTTTTTCTTTTTTCATTATTTTAATTTTTTGTCTGTTTTTCCAATCTTCATGTTTTTTAGAATAGCTTTTAAAACATATCCTTTTATTAAGGTTTTTATATTCTTTTTAGGGAATATTATTTTATTATTTTTTTTCACATCTTTTATTTATTCAGTTTTTAAATATTCGCCATGTTCTTCCGATTTAATTTTTTCTTTTGATAGATTTTTAGGGGGCTTTTTTTTAAAAATAATTTATAGTTCAGTAGTTTTTTTATATTTAGCTTCATATTTTAAGATAGTAGAGTTTGGAAGTGTTAGAAAAAAAAGCAACTTGTTTGCTATTGTAGGATTTTTAGTTTTTTTAGCAATGTTTAATTATTATTATTTAACCAAAGGTTCATTGTATTGTTTTGTTAATTATAATTAAAATAGTTTAAAGGATTTAAAACAAGGGTTTAAAAATAGCCTTTTAGCTAGGCATTAATAATTTTTATTTTAGTTTAATATTTTTATTTGTGTTAATGTAAATGATTATGTTTTATATGTGATTTATGTGTTCTTATTAAGCGTAAGCTTAATTGGTTTAAAATTTAAAGGTTTAATTTTGGGGTATACATGAAAAAAAACTTAAAGATTTTAGTAATAACAGGGGGCGTGATATCTGGGATTGGTAAAGGAGTTACATCGGCAAGTATTGCAAGGTTGTTTAGATATAACTTTAAAGTTACTCCAATTAAATGTGATGGATATTTAAATACTGATCCTGGGACTATTAATCCTGTTGAGCATGGAGAAGTTTTTGTGCTTGATGATGGGGGAGAGGTTGATATGGACTTTGGCCATTATGAGAGATTTTTAAATCTTAATGCAAAGTCCAGTTGGAATATTACAATGGGCAAAATATACAAAAAGATACTTGAAAATGAGCGAGAGGGCAAATATTTGGGAAGAACAGTTCAACTTATTCCTCATGTTACTGATGAAATCAAGTCTGCAATTTTTCAGATTGCAAGTTCTGAAAATAGTGATATGTTGATAATTGAAATTGGTGGAACTGTAGGAGATATGGAGAATATTTTATTTATTGAGACAGTAAGACAAATAAGACATGAAATTGGAAGTAGCAATATTTCTTTTATTCATTTAACCTATGTGCCAAGTCCGACTGGAATTAATGAGCAAAAATCTAAACCCACTCAACAGAGTGTTAAAACTTTAAATAAGGCAGGCATTTTCCCCGATTTGATTATTGCGAGAAGCTCTCAAGTATTAACAGACCAAATCAGAAAAAAGGTGGCAATGTTTTGTAATGTTAAGAGTACTTCTATTATTGATAATGTTGATGTTTCTACTATTTATGAAATTCCTATATCTTTTTATAAGCAAGGTGTACATGAAATTTTAAGTTCTAAGTTAAATATTAAGGTTGATCCGAAAATAGAAGAGCTTTCAAAGCTTGTGGAAGTTATAAAATCTAATTTTTTTATGCCTAAAAAAATTATTAATATTGCTATTTGCGGTAAATATGCCGAACTTGATGATTCTTATGCGTCAATTAGAGAGTCTTTAGTCCATGTTGCAGCCAATTTGGATTTACTTATTAAAAGCACACTAATTGATTCTAATGATTTAAATGAGAGCTGTTTAAGAGGTTTTGATGGTATTATTGTTCCTGGTGGTTTTGGAGGCAAAGGGTATGAGGGTAAAATCATTGCTATTAAATATGCTCGTGAGAACAATATTCCCTTTCTAGGAATTTGTCTTGGTTTGCAGCTTGCTATAATAGAATTTGCTCGTAATGTTTGTGGGATACTTGATGCTGATACGGAGGAAAATTTAGAAAAAGATAAGCCTTTAAAAAACCCTGTTATTCATTTACTTCCCGAGCAAAAGGGAATTAAAGATAAGGGTGCTACAATGAGACTTGGAGGATATCCCGTGATTCTTAAAAAGAATACAATGGCTTTTAAGCTTTATGGCCAAGACAGGATAATTGAAAGATTTAGACATAGGTATGAAGTTAATAATGATTATATAGATTTATTTGAAAAAAATGGACTTGTAGTATCTGGATTTTCAAGTGATTTTAAAATAGCAAAATTAATAGAAATTCCTAAAAATAAATTTTTTCTAGCTTGTCAATTTCATCCAGAACTTATTACAAGAATAGAAAATCCAGCCAAGCTTTTTTTAGGCTTAATTAAAGCTTGTATTTAAGTATCTGTTTATACTTAGTGAGTAGGGAGGTTTTCAAAATTAATGTTTGTAGTGTTTTCAAATTGCAATATTTTGTAACTTAAAAATAATTTAGAGAATATGGTTAGCAATATTATTATTAAAAAGTCAAAAAAAGCATTGGCTATTGTCAAGTTAAACGGTCTTTTTTCATAGATTATATCGTTTATTACTTTGGGCAAGCTAAATGCAAGCCAAGTTGTGCTAGATATTAGTATTGCAGATAATATGTTGTAATTTAAGCTTGTTAGGCTTCCAAGCGAGTTGTTAGTTAGGGTTATTAAATTGTTAAATAAATTGATAAGAGCACTGATTAAAAAACTTTGAAATAAATGACTGAAAGTTAAAATCACAATAATAATTATTTTATATTGTTTGTTTTGAGCGTTTGATGTAGTGGCATTGTAAATTATTTTTTTTAGCAATATTTTTCGGTATATTATTTCTAATAATATTTTAAATAAAGTCATACCTACTATTAACATTAGATTAATATTTGAGAACAGAAATTTGACCAACATAATTTCCCCCTTCATTTTGGGTAATGATTTAATTATAATTAGTATATAATAAAATATTTTGATTTATTTGATACGATTCTAATTTTATTGTATTTGTACAATAGTTTTAATTTTTGGCAATTATTAGGAGGATTGAATGAAGGAAGAAGACATTAGAAAAACAATTCTAATGAAAAGACTAGTTAAATATTTTTTTGATGAACTTAAATACCGAATGAAGATTCCTTGCCTTAAAATAAGTAATAAAGAGATGAGCACTAAGTATATACTTCTCAATCTTTTTAGGAAAATTGCAAATCTTCCTTTTAATAAACAATATGAAATAGAAGAGCAGTTTGCTCTTGAAGTTGGCGAGAGAGTTGTGCTTACGGATGCTGTTTTGATTAAAAGAATTGATCATGAAAGATGTGTTATTGTTGGGATTGTTGAAGCAAAAACGGATCAAGTTGATCTTAATTATGAATTTAATAGATTTTTTCTTCAGGATAAAAAATCTAATGTTCTTTTTTGGCAACCCAAAAAGGTTATTCTTAAGCAAGATGATAAATTATTTATAACAGAATCAGACGATATTTTTAATTTTGACAACGATTTTAACTTGCCAAAAGTTAAGGCTAAATTAGAAGAGTTTATCAATATTTTTTTATGTTTTTTTTCTTACAGAGATGCTCTTTTTGAGTATAATGAAGTTAGTGGACGTTATTCTTGGGTAAAAAGGAAGTAAATAAATTTAATATTAGTTGTAAAGTTAATTAAGTAAGGAGAATAATTTGTATCTTTAGATGGTTTTGTGGTTTAAGATGAAAGCTTAAATTTATATCAGAGTGTTAATTTTTACTATTTATTAACATTTAAATGTAAAAAAATATTTTTTTGTTTATTGATGTATTTGGTTTGATGTTAAAGTTGTAATAATGCGTCAAATTAAGTAGTGGGGGCTCTATTAAAAATAAAAAAAATATGGTAGAATCCCTTTATGAAAAAATTTTCGTTTTTAAAAAAAAAGAAAGAAAAAGTTTTGGATCCAACTCTTTTAAATATTGTCGATAATGACAAAAAAGATTTGAGTACTTATGAATATAAAGCCCCTGTTAAGGAAATGCTAAAGGGATTTTATCATACCAAAGCTTCTATTGCTACTTTAAAAGTAGGATTTGAGTCATTACAAAGAATTTTGTTTTCTGGAATAGAAGATTTTGACAATATATTTTCTGTTCTTGTTAAGATTACAAATAATGCTCGTGATCAGATAAGCGATATTTTTAGTGATCTTGGCAAAAATAACAAAGAAAAACTAAATCAAATATCTTCTGTTATTGTTGGAATTCAGGGAAGCTTAGAAACAATAAGTAATTTTTTGGGTGCTACCAATATGATTTCTCTTAATGCAAAGCTTGAGGCAGCAAGAGCTAAAGAATATGGTAAAGGATTTTCCGTTGTTGCAGATGAGATTAAGCGACTTTCTGATCAGGCAAAAGGTGTTATGAATATGATTTCTGTAAAGGAAATTGAGGAGGTTTCTAAAGATTTAATTTCTCATAACCTTAAGGATTTGCAGATTGATATTGATAAGTTCTTTGCCGAGATTCTTGAACAGCTTAATTATCTTGAGAGCATATTTAAACGCTTTTCAAGAAGTCAAGAGGAATTTTCTTCTTTGCTTGAAAATCTTGATAGCATAGATGCTAATATGGCTTATTATTCAAGGAACTGCGATTCTTTGATTAGTTCTGATACTTTTATGCTTTCTAATGATGAATTTTTAAAAGAGTTGGAATTTATTATTTCAGAACAATTTGCTTGGATTAATAGTTTGAGATTAATTGTTGAAGGACAAAAGGCAGTATTTATTCAAACGGATGCTTCCAAGCATGGATTTGGATTATTTTATAAAGGATTGTCTCCTAAAAATGATGCTGTTAAGCAGTTGTGGGAAGAAGTATATATTCCTTATTTAAATATTAATAAGTTTGCAGCTGAAATTTTGATTATATTTAGGGTGGAGAATCGTAGTGATAGTGGGTTAAGGCAAGCTAAGGATTTTTTGTCTCAAGCTGAGAGTTTATCTGAAGAAATTGTCAGAAAGCTTGAGCATATTAAAAAAATGGCAATTGAATTGGATAATCAAGGAATTAGTATTTTTGCTTGATTCTGTTAATAAGGGTTGTTGTAATGATTTAAATTAGAGATTTAAAATTATTATGGGTTTTTAAATTTTTATTTATTTGACTAAGGTTTATTAAAAATCAAGTTTTATTTTGATAAAATAATGTTAGGTATGAGTTTTAGGGCCAAGTTTATTCATCTTCATGTGCATTCAGATTATTCTCTTTTGGATGGAGCTGCAAAAATATCAGATATTATATCGAAAGCAAAAAAATGCAATATGTCACATATTGCATTAACAGACCATGGCAATCTTTTTGGAGCTATTAAATTTTATAAAGAAGCTAAAAAAGCAGGGATTAAGCCAATAATTGGTATTGAAGCTTATATGGCAAAAACTTCTAAGTTTTTAAAAAAGCAGGATGATCTTGGAAAAATGTCTTATCATTTAATTTTGCTTGCCAAAAATGAGCTGGGTTATAAAAACTTATTAAAGTTAACAAGTATTTCTTATCTTGAAGGGTTTTATTATCGTCCAAGGATAGATAAAGAGGATCTTGAAAAATATTCGGAAGGTTTAATTTGTACTTCAGCTTGTATTGGGGGGCTTATTCCAAGACTTATTTTGGCCAATAGATTTGAAGATGCTAAGAATGAAATTATTTGGTTTAAGAAAGTTTTTGGTAATGATTTTTATCTTGAGCTTCAAAGACATGGCATTAAAGATCAAGATATTGTGAATGAAAGGCTGGTTGAGTATTCTAGGGAGCTTGGAGTTCCTTTAACAGTAGCTAATGATTCTCATTATGTTAATAAAGAAGATGCGGTTGCTCAAGACATTATTGTTTGTATTGGTACTGGTGCTAAGAAAAGCGATGAGAATAGATTGAAAATGGAAACCAATGAATTTTATATTAAATCTCAAGAAGAAATGTGTGAACTTTTTAATGATTTGCCTGAAGCTTTAGAAAATACTGTAAGGATTGCAGAGAAGTGTGATGATTTTAAAATAACTTTTCCAGGTCCTATTTTGCCTGATTATCAAATTCCTGTTGAATTTAATACCCTTGGTGAATATTTAGAACACCTTACTCTTGAGGGGTTAAAATTTAGGTATGAGACTTTGACAAACAAAATAAAAGATAGAGCTTTTTATGAATTGAGTGTGATAATTGGAATGGGTTTTGAGGGCTATTTTTTGATTGTTTGGGATTTTATTAAATTTGCTCATGATCACGATATTCCTGTTGGGGCTGGGCGTGGTTCTGGTGCGGGTTCAATTGTAGCTTATGCTCTTAGAATTACCGATATTGATCCTTTAAAGTATAATTTGCTTTTTGAGAGATTTTTAAATCCTGAGCGTATTTCTATGCCTGATTTTGATATTGATTTTTGTTTTGAAGGCAGAGATGAGATTATAAAATATGTTACTAATAAGTATGGAGAAGATAAGGTAGCTCAAATAATTACTTTTGGAACCTTAAAACCCAAGGCTGTAGTTAAAGATGTAGCTAGAGTTTTAGATATTCCATTTGCTGAGTCTAACGAGCTTACTAAGTTTATTCCTGATGGTCCTAAAGTTTCTTTAAAAGAGGTTTTAGATGATAATTCTTTAAAAGAGTATTTTACTAGCAAGCCTGTTTATAAAGAATTGATGAATGCTGCATTGATTCTTGAAGGAATGAATAGACATGCTTCAACTCATGCTGCTGGGATTGTAATTTCGAAAACACCTTTAACTGATTATGTGCCTCTTTATAAGGATTATAAGCAAGGTTCTGTTTCTACTCAATATACAATGGATTTGCTTGAAGAATGTGGACTTGTTAAGATGGATTTTCTTGGTTTGAAAACATTAACTTTAATAAAAAATGCAGAAAATCTTATTAGAAGTGTAAATCCAGATTTTAAAATAAAAAATATTCCGGATAATGATGTTAAGACTTTTAAGATGCTAGGGGAAGGAAAAAGCGCGTCTGTTTTTCAGTTTGAATCTGAAGGAATGCAGCAAATTCTAAAAGATGCAAAGCCTGATAATATTGAAGATTTGATAGCCTTAAATGCTCTTTATAGGCCAGGTCCCATGCAATTTATTCCTCAATTTATTGCTGCTAAAAAAGGGATTAAGAGAATTAAGTATCCTCATCCAGATTTAAAGGAAGTTTTAAGACCGACTTATGGAGTTATTGTTTATCAAGAACAAGTAATGGAAGTTGCAAAAATAATTGGAGGTTTTTCTCTTGGCAAGGCCGATATTTTAAGACGTGCTATGGGTAAAAAGAAAGAAGACGAGATGAATGAAATGAAGGTTGACTTTTTAAGAGGAGCTATTGAGAAGGGATATGACAAAGAAGTTGCTAGTGAAATTTTTGAACTTTTAAAGCCTTTTTCGGGATATGGATTTAATAAATCACATGCAGCGGCGTATTCTTTAATAGCGTATCAAACTGCTTATCTTAAGGCTAATTACCCTGAGTATTTTATGGCTGCCAACTTGACAAATGAAATTAATAATAATGATAAGCTTTCTTATTACATTGAGGAGTCAAAAGCTATAGGTATAAACGTACTTAAACCTGATATAAATCGATCATTTAAAGAATTTCGTGTAACTGACTCTGGAATTTCTTATGGACTTAATGGGATTAAAAATCTTGGAGAAATTGTTGTTGACCTAATAATTGATGAAAGAGAGAAAAACGGTAAATATATTTCTTTTGAGGATTTTATCAGACGTGTAGATGATAAAGTAATCAATAAAAAATTTTTAGAATCTGCAATAAAATCTGGACTTTTTGATAGTTTGGATCAAAATAGAAGAACTTTATTTGAAAATCTTGATCGATTAATTGAAGTCGTTTCAGAAGATAAAAATAATAAAAAACTTGGTCAAAATAGTTTGTTTGATGCTCTTGAAAGTCAAGACCCAATTCAACAAAGTTTTAATTATCAGGTTTTTAAAGAATATTCTTATTCTGAGCTTTTAGGATTTGAAAAAGAACTTTTAGGATTTTATGTATCAGGACATCCTCTTGATCCTTATAAAAAGGCAATTAATAGTTTTTCCAATTTCAATGTTTTAAGTGATCTTGCTATCAAAAAAGATAGCGTTGTCCAATTTGCCGGCATTTTAAATTTAGTAAAAATTATTCAAACTAAAAGAAATAATGCAAAAATGGCTTTTGGTGTTATTGAAGATTTTAAAGGTGCAATAGATATTGTAGTTTTTACAGAAAGCTATGAAAAGTATAAGAATTTTTTACTTGAAGGCAATGTTATTGGGGTTATGGGCAGACTTACGTTTAACAGAGATAAATTTTCGATTGTAGTTGAAAAAGTTGTAAATATTGAGAGACTCTCCGAAGGTAGAGTAAATAATATTCATATTAAATTTTTAAATAATAAATTAAATGACCTGCAATTACTTAACTCTTTGAAGGAAAGCATAAGTAATTTTGAGGACAATTCTGGATTTTCAAATGTTTATTTTTATTTAAGGGAAAATGGTAAAGATTTAAAATTAAAAATGAATTCAATTTTAAATTTTGTGCCAGATGAAGACAAGCTTGATCAGTTGAGAAGATGTACAATAGTTGAAGATGTTTGGGTAGATTAGGAGGTGCCGTGTTAGTTGTTTTAATAGAAACTTTAATGGTATTTTTGCAAATTTATAGGATTTTAATTTTAATTAGGATCATTCTTAGCTGGCTAGTATCTTCAGGAATTAATACCAATGTTTTTTTCAGGTTTATACATATTGTCACAGAACCATTTTTATCTTTTTTCAGAAGAATTCCTTTTTTCACAATCGGTATGTTTGATTTTTCTCCAATTGCGGCTTTAATAACTTTAACTATTTTTGAAAGAATGTTGGTTTATGGAAATTATAAGCTTTCTACATTTATTATTTTATTTATTGTTGAAATTTGGGGGATATTTAGAAGCATTTTTATTGCTATAGTTTTCTTTTTATTGTTGAGATTATTATTATTGCTTTTGAATTTGTTCCAAGGTTCAGACTTTTTTAAAACAGTCGATTCATTTTTACTTCCTTTATCTACTAAGATAAGTGGTGTGGTTACTGACAAACATATGTCTTATACTTTACGGTTGATTGTTGGGAGTGCTTTAATGATAGCATTTATAATTATTATTGAACAAGTTGTATTTGCTATTAGAGTTTTAGGAACATATTTGCCTTTTTAGGAGATTAAAATGTTTTTACATGAGTTTGAATATGAGCTTAAAGGTATAGGTGGTCTTGGTGAGAAGGGGGTTGAAAGGTTAAATAATCTGCAGATTTTAAATGTTAAAGATCTTATTGAGTTTTTTCCTGTAAAATATGAAGATCGTCAAAATATACAGACTTTTCCGGATTTTTCTAAGGTGAAAAGTTGTGATATGATGACGGTGTTTACTGTTGTAGGGCATAAAAAATTTGGAGATAGTTCTAAAAAAAATTTGAAGTTAACAGCTAGAAGCATAAATGATGAGCCTTTTGAAATTTTACTTTTCAATAGGGCTTTTTTAGAGAATGTTTTTAGAATAAATAAAAAATTCTATATTTATTCTAAATTTACCTATAACGATTATAGTGGGTTATGGAGTTGTTCTAATTTTGACAGTGAAGCTTTTAGCGATAATCCTGAAAGGTTTAAAAAAATTCTCCCGGTTTATTCTTTAACAGAAGGATTGACATCTAAGAAAATTTCATTATATGTAAAAGAAGCCCTTGAATATTTTTTTAAGTTTGGGCAAACAGATGTTCCTAAATTTTTAATAGAGAAGTATTCTTTGTTGTCGTTAAGCGAGGCTTTAAAAGAGATTCACTTTCCAAGTTCATTAGAAATGCTTGAAAAGGCAAAAAAAACTTTAATTTACAGAGAAATTTTCTTGCTTCAATTTTTTTCAAGGTATAGATCTTCTAAGGTTCTTTTCCGAGAAAAAAAACATTTATCAAAAGATTTGCTTGAAAGAGTTATTTCAAGCTTGCCCTTTGAACTTACAGAAGATCAAAAAATCTCTATTGATGAGATATTCTCTGATCTTGGCTCTTCTAAGCCAATGAATAGATTGCTTCAAGGTGATGTTGGAAGTGGTAAAACCCTTGTTGCTCTGCTTTCAGGTCTTCCTTTAATTGAAGCTGGGTATCAGGTAGCATTTATGGCTCCTACTGATCTTTTAGCTCGCCAACATTATGATAATTTATCCTACATATTGTCGTCTTTTAATGTTTCAGTGACTCTTTTGACTGGCAGTTTAAAAAAGAAGGACAAAGAGCAAGCTTTAGAAAGCATTAAAAGTGGAACTTCTGGTTTAATAATCGGAACACATGCTATTTTTTACGAAAGTACAGAATTTAAAAAATTGGCATATGTTATTATTGACGAGCAGCATAAATTTGGAGTTGTTCAAAGAGAAGAGCTTAAAAACAAGGGAGAAGGGGTGGACATGCTTTTAATGTCTGCAACGCCTATTCCTAGAAGCTTTGCGTTAACACTTTTTGGTGATCTTGAAATTTCGTTTATTAAAACTTTACCCAAGGGGCGTTTGCCCATTACTACTTATTTAGCAAAGCATGGCAATGAAGATAAAGTTTACGAGTTTTTAAAAAAAGAGCTCGTAAAGGGTCATCAAGTTTATTTTGTTTATCCATTAATTTCATCTTCAGAAAAATTTGAATTAAAAGATGTTAATAATATGTATTTAAAATTGAAGGAAGTGTTTAGTGAATATGTTGTTGACATGCTTCATTCTAAGTTACCATCTGATTTAAAAGAAGAAATTATGAAAAATTTTTATTCGAAAAAAGTAGATATTTTGGTGGCTACTAGTGTTATTGAAGTTGGAATTGATTGTCCAAATGCAACTTGTATGGTGGTAGAGCATGCTGAGCGTTTTGGACTTTCCACCTTGCACCAAATTAGAGGTCGAGTTGGTAGGAGTAATTTACAATCGTTTTTCTTTTTACTTTATAAAGAACCTTTGACAAGTGCTGGAAAATTTAGATTGAAAACCATAAAAGAAAATTTAGATGGATTTAAAATAGCAGAAGAAGATTTGAGGTTAAGAGGGCCTGGTAATTTATTTGGGCTTGAGCAAGCAGGGTATTTAAAATTAAAAATATCTAATTTTGTTGATGATAGAGATATTATAGTATTGATTAGAGAAGAACTTGACTTATTTTTTTATGACAATTCTTCTTATGATAGGCTTGATATTGATTTGCTAGACAATCTTTTTTGTTCTTATTTGAATTCCGGAAGGAGCATTTAGTTTGCATATTTTTCAATTAGGTTAATAAGATTTGTTTTATTCTGATTCCAGAATTCAAGAAGTTCATATTGTAAATTATTGAAATATTTTTTCTGAATAAAGCATGGCTTAGGTCCTATGTATAAATAGTGCCAAGGCTCTGCTTTATAGCCAGTTTTTATTTCGTATCCTTTTGGATATGAAAGAGAAAATCCATATTTTAGAGAATTTTCGTAAAGCCATTTTCCTTCTTTTGTGCTTAGTAAATTATCATCTAGATTTATAAAATCTATTGCTGTTCCCATATGGTGTTGAGAATGACCCGGAATTGCTGATTGAGTTTCTGCAACTTTTTTGCCGTAAGTTTTTACATTGTAATCAAATAAAAATTTTTGGTATTCTTGTGTTCTGTAAGCGGATTTGATTTTTATTTCGATTCCAAATTTTTTTGCATCTTTTACTAGCTGAATTAAGTCTTTGATTAAGATTTGTCTTACCTTTAGATTTTTTACTCCAAGATTTTTAAGATCTTTAAAGGTATCAACATTTACTAAATCAGGTATTTTATAATCTGCAGGAATTGGCATTTTTTTATTTATTAGAGTTAAAAGATTATTTTTTTCTGCATCTACTAAAGGCTTTATTTCTTTTAAGAACTGAATAGGATTTTTTTCAATAAAATTTTTGTGCTGTTCATCCATTGTTTTGGTAATCTTTAGTAGTATTGTTAAATCTTTTTTTGAAATGCTATTTGCTAACAAAGATAGGTTAATAAATAGAAGTAATAAAACATAGATTGATTTCATATTATTTAATTATAATAATATATTTTAGTATAATAAATAGTTAATTCTAAATATATGTATATGTATTTATATAATATTTTAGATTGGGTTTAATTTAATTAAAAGTAATAAATAAAGGAGAATATCATAAGGGATATGATCAAAAAGTTTAAAAATTATGATCAGATAATAAAAGAGCTATTTGTTATAGCTATTCCTACGGCTTTTGAATCACTTTTATTCCAAATGGTAACCTTTTTTGATAATTTTATGATCTCTTATTTAGGATCTTTTCACGTTACAGGAGTTTCTTTAGCAAATAGAGTGACTTTTCTTTTTTTTATTATTGTGTTTGGACTTGGTACAGCTTTAAGTGCTTATGTGTCTCAAGCAATTGCAAAAAAGAAATTTCTTCAAATAAGGCAATCTTTTGCTTATATATTGTCAATTGGAACTACAATAGGAATAATTTTTTTTATATTTTCATTTTTTTTCCCAAAAAATATTATCAAGCTGTTTACAGCTAATCAGAATTCTTTAAATTTTGGATCAGAGTATTTAAAAATTATTTCATGGTCCTATGTGTTAATGGCATATTCTTTTTTATCAGCTATGGGGTTTAAGAGTGCTAAAGAAGTAAAAATACCTTTATATGTTACTTCTATTGTTGTTTTAATAAATATTGTTTTTAATTATATTTTTATTTTTGGTTTTGATATGGGAATAAAAGGTGCCGCATATGCTACTGTGCTTGCTAGAATTATTGAGTTTATTTTTTATTTTTTATATAGCCTGATAAGTAGTAATTCATATTATCGGATTAAGTTTAGCGATTTTTTTGTTTCAAAGATAGTTACTAAAGCCAATTTAAATCTGATTATACCTGTGTTATCCCATGAGATTTTTTGGGTCTTGAGTATAACTATTTTGCATGCATTTTATGCTCGTGTTGGGAGTATTGAATATGCTGCATTTGCTGTTGCGTCAAATCTTTTTGATATTTGCTTTGTATTACTTCATGGTATGGGACTTGCAACAGGTGTTGTTATTGGACATTTAATGGTTTATGATAAAAAACATGTTAGATCGGTTGGATTTTTCTTATCTTTTTTAGGATTTCTTTTAGGTATTTTTGTAGTTATTTTGCTTATTGGAATATCTGGCTTTGCACCTTATATTTTTAGCAATTTAAATTCTCCCAAACTTGTTAGTGTGTTTATTTATGTTTTTGCAAGTATTGTAGTTTTTAAAGCTTTTACGGCGCAAGTTCTTGTTGGAATTTTTAGGTCCAGTGGTATACCAAATGTTTGTTTTTTTATTGAATCGGGGGTAATTGTTTTTTATACGCTTCCAGTTGCTTATTTATTAGTGTTTTATACTAATTTAAGTTTGCCAATAGTGGTGTTTATTGTAAATTTAGAAGAGATTATTAAAAATATATTTATTATAATTGAATTTTTTCATGATGATTGGATACGAAAGATTGATTATGAAGAGCTTGATTGAGCGTGGGGTAGCGTGATATATTTAGTATTAATAAAAATTTAATGGTCTTGGTAAATCTAAAATTCATTTTGGTTATATTTACTTAAAAGCAATTTCTTTTATTATAGCGTTTTAGTATTCTTTTTTGCAAAATCTTGATTTTTTATTTGGAGAAGTTTATGTATTCATTAAGTGCATCAAAAAAAGAGAAGATCTATAAAGATCTTTTAAAAATTGCAATTCCAACTGCTATTGAGTTTTTTTTGTTTAATTTTATTTCTCTTACAGATAATGCTATGGTTGCATATCTTGGTGATTATCCTGTTGCAGGAGTTTCTCTGGCAAATAAATTTTTTGAACTGTTTGTTACTATTGGGTTCGCTATGGTAGGGGCTTACAATATAATCGCTACAAGGCAATACAATCAGGGTGATTTTAAGAGTTTTAAAAATACATTTTTTATTAGTATATTAACTATTATTGTATTTTCTTTTCCGTTTATATTGATTTCTAGAGTTAACCCCTTTTTTTTACTTAAATTGATCTCTAGCGATGTGCAGGCAGTTTATTATGGAGCGATTTATTTAAATGTAGCTATTTTTTCTTTTGTATTTGCAATCATAAAAGGACTTGTTGCTAATGCCCTTAAAGTTGTTGAGATTGTTAAATTTCAAGTTTACATTTCTGTTTTTTCAGTACTTTTAAATCTGATATTAAATTATATTTTTATTTTTGTTTTTCATATGGGTGTGGTTGGAGCTGCTATTGCGACAACAATTATTCGTACTTTAGAGCTTATTGTTTATCTTTTTTATACAGTGTTTAACAAAAATTCAATTTTGCACTTTAAGCTTAATGATTTAAATATTAATGCTAATTTGTTTGTTCAGTTAATTAAATTTTTTATCCCAATCCTTTTAAATGATTTTATTTGGTTCTTAGGCTATCTTGTATTGACGTCAATTTTTATAGGAATTGATACTCATAGATATGCTGCTTACAGCATATCTTTTTCTGTTTATTTTATTATCTTTAATATAATAAATTCCTTTTGTATTGCTTTAAATATTATGATGGGCTATGAAATGCATAATAGTAAAAAAGAAGTTATGAAAGTTGCAATGTATTTAGGCAAAATTGGCTTAAAGCTTGCTTTTTTAACATCTTTTGTATTGTTTGTATTTTCATTTTTTGCGCCTTATATTTTTTATACATTAAAATATTCGCACCTTACAGGAATTATTCTAAGGTATTCTTCTGTTTCTGCCTTTTTTATGGCTCTTGCTTTTCAATATCTTTTTGGATTTTTTCGTGCAGGAGCATCTCCAAGTTTTGGTGCTATTATGGAAGGTTCTGTAACGTTTGTTTACACTATTCCTATTGCTTTTGTTTTAGCAAATTATACAAATTTTCCTTTTGAAATTATTGTTTTTATTCCAGCTCTTGAGGATGCAATCAAACTTGCTATTTCGCTGCCTTATTTTTATAGTGAAAGGTGGATTAAATCTATTAAAACAGGTTGGTAGGTTTGATATAATTTTATTGTGCGTTTAGACGAAATTAAAAATTTAAATTTTTTAGTTATGGGTTTAGGTATTAATGGAGGAGGAGTAGCTCTTTCTAGATTTTTATTAAAGCATGGGGCAAAAATAGTAATTACTGATCTTAAAAGCGAAGCAGAATTAGCTTTAAGTATTGATTCTTTGAAAGATTTTGATGATCAAATTAGGTATGTTTTAGGTAAACACGATGCAGATGATTTTAAAAGAGCTGATATTGTTGTGAAAAATCCTGGTGTGAAACCTAATAATGAATATTTAAAGCTTGCAAAACGAGTTGAAACGGATATTAGTTTGTTTTTGATATTCAACAAGAACCCTATAATTGCAATAACAGGCACTAAAGGTAAATCGACTCTTGCATCTCTTTTGTATCAAGCTTTGAAAAAGAAATATCCAAGAGCAAAGCTTGGAGGAAATATTGGTGTATCTCCTTTGAGTTTTTTTGACCAACTTGATGGAAGATCTCCTTTGATTTTAGAACTGTCTTCTTGGCAGTTGCAATCTTTAGAGAATTTTAATCCTATTCTTAGCATTGTTACAAATATTTACAACGATCATCAAAATTATTATTTAAATTTTGATGACTATATTATTGATAAGTCAAAAATTTTTGTAAATCAAACTTCAGGAATTGTGATTATTCAAGATAAGGCTTATTACAAGTATTTTTCAAAATTTGAATCAAAAGCCAAAATTATTTTATTTTCTGAATTTAATCCTTGTGATTTTGATTTAGATGTTTTTTATTGTAATAAGGGTAAAATATATTTTAATAACAAATTGATTGGAAGTTTTCCTGAGTCACAAGTTGTTTTTATGGTTCCCAAGCTTATTACTTTTTTTGTTTCGTATTATTTAAACATAGACTTTAATGATGTGTTGCAGATTTTAAATAATTTTAAAGGTATTGAGCATAGATTGGAGTTTGTTAGGTTAATTCAAAATGTAATGTTTTATAATGATACAGCTTCAACTATTCCCGATTCTACGGTTTTATCTATTAAAAGTTTGAAAACAAATGATAATCATATTAACTTAATTGTTGGAGGAACTGATAAAGAGCTTGATTTTTCAGGTTTTAGAAAAATTATAAATTGTGTGAAAATTTGGATCTTAATAAAAGGTAGTGCAACTGTAAAGATTATTAAGATTTTAGAAAAAAGTAACATACAATATTTTGTATTTGATTCTTTAAAAGATTCAGTAAATTATGCTCTCAAGGTTTCAAGTCCAGGTGATATTGTGTTATTTTCTCCTGCTAGTGCTTCTTTTGAACTTTTTAATAATGAGTTTGATAGAGGTTTGCAATTCAAAAATTTAGTTAATATGCTTGGTTAAATTTTTTTTCTAATTACTTTGTAATAAAAGTATCTGAGTTTTTCGAGATTTGTATAAATTTTGTAAATAAAATTTTTGTAAGTAAAATCATAACATCCAATTCTGTGAATAATATTCCCCCCAAATCCCGTTTTAAAAGCAAAAAGACCAGACAAGGGATGTTTTTTATTTGCAATTGGGGGGATCCCCAATAAATCATATTCCTTTATTCCTAGTTTTTTTAAGATTTGTATTGCTTTAAATTGCACTGCGTAATTGGGCATTAAATTTCTATATTCGTTGCTAGAAGCTCCGTAAAGATAGACTGCCTTTTCCTTGTAAATTCCCACTATTATGCCAGAAACAATTATATTGTTGTAAAATGCAAGTATCAATTTTATTTGAGCATTTTTGTCTTGTTTGAATATTTTAATGAGGTTTTGTATATATTCTTCTGAGTGGATAGTAAATTTATCTCTTTTGCTAGTTTCTTTGTAGAGTTTGTAAAATTCATTTAAATGTTTAAATTCATCATCTATTAATACATTGAGATTTTTTTTTGCGCTGAGCTTTATATTGTATCTTGTTTTTTTTTTCATGTTAAGCAAAATATTCTCAAGAGAATTGTTTAAGTTTAATATTGTTGTGCTTGAAGGCTGTATGTCATCAAATGATTTTTTTAGATATTTGATTTTAATTTTTAGTGGAGAGTATTTATCATTTAGTGTTCTTTGATAGTAATACATGAAATCGAATCTTAAAAAAATTGTATTTTCGTGTAAGTAGGATTTTATTTTCATGCTAAATTCTTTAATATTTGTGCTTATTTGGTCAATATTAATCTTATCAAGAGTTTTGTTTGAAAATTCTGGATGTGGAATGTATGCTAAGTAAAAGTTTTTAAACAGTCTTCTTTGCATTACAACAATTTTACCAAAAACATCGCTTTTAAATGCTATGGCTTTCCAATTGTTATTTTTTGTTGTTTTTATTGATGCCCAAAGTTCGCTTTGAAGATAATTTTCTTCCATTTCTTTTGTTTTTATTTTTTTAATAATCATTTATAGCTCTTAGCAAATTATTCCGTTTGGAATATCTTTAGATAGGATTTTGTTCTTAGAATGTTCTAATATTAAGTTTATTCCGTTTATTTTAAGCTCTCCATTCTCTGCTACTATATTAGCTTTTGAAAATTTATTTATGTCAATTTTAGGTGGACAGATAAGATCTTTATTTTGATCGTTTTCAAGTATTATTCTCTCTCCAGCAATGGGATTTTGGATCGAATCTTCTACAATGATAACTTTAAAATTTTTGTTTTTGTCTTCAGCCGCTATTAGCATCCCTTCCGATTTTATTCCTCTAAATTTTGCAGGCTTTAAATTGTCTACTATTATTATATGTTTCCCTAAAAGATCTTCTTCTTTGTAATGTCCTTCGAGGCTGCTAACTATTTGTTTATCCTCATTAGCTCTGCTATCTACTTTCAATATGAATAAGTTTTTAGCCTCGGGATTTCTTTCTATTTTATTTATTTTCACAACTTTTAAGAGTACTTTTTCTCTAAATAAGTTTTCTGGTTGTTCTTTTTCTTGCATATTATTCTCTCCTGAATATTTTTGCTTTAAATTGTTGATTTTTGTTTGCTCTAGTTTATTGAACAATATCTCTGTGAATTCAATTTTTTTAATTCCCGATTTAGTTCCAAGAATTTTGGTAGAAAATTGATAACTGTTGCCCAAAAATTGTTGTATCTTTTTACTTGTTTCGGGAATAAATGGCATCATTAAAATAGATAAGTCTCTGATTAGGTATATTAAGTTTAAGATTAGCTCTTTTGTTTCTTGTGGAAAGCTGTCTTTTCTTTTCCAAGGTTCGTTATCTTGAAATATTTTGTTTCCAAGGGATGAAATTTTAAGTATTTCTTTGAGCGCAGATTTTAGTTCTGTCTTTTTAAAAAGATTTAGTATTTTGTTATATTTTGGTGTTATTTGTTTCCAAAATTTATTTTGTATTTCTATTGGTTTTATAACATCTCCAAAGAATTTTTTTTGGAATGTTAATACTCTGTTTACAAAGTTTGAAAAATTATCAATAAGCTCTGTATTTACTCTTTCCATAAAATCTTGCCACATGAATTGAAAATCAGATTTTTCGGGTCTGTTATAGTAAATATAAAACCGCCAAACATCAGAAGGGATTCCTGTGGTAATAGCATCGTTTCCAAAAACACCTGTTCCTTCCGATTTTGAAAATTTAAGATTTTCGTAATTTAAGTACTCACTTGATGAGAGCTGATTTAACATTGTCCAACTTTCTTTACTCCCAATTTCTATGGAGGGGAAGATGATTGTATGAAATAATATATTGTCTTTTCCAATAAATTGTATAAGATTTACCTGTTCATTATTTTTCCACCACGATTTCCAATTTTTTACAATGTTTTTGGTAATTGAAATATATCCTATTGGGGCATCAAACCAGACATAAAATACTTTATTTTCATAACCTTTTTTAGGCACAGGAATTCCCCATTTTAGATCCCTTGTAATTGCTCTTTCTTTAAGCCCATCTCTTAAAAAAGCGTTTGTCATTTTAAGGGCATTGGTATTCCAATTCTTGCTAGTATTTGGATTTTTTATCCATTTTTCAAGTTTTGTTTTTATTTTAGGAAGATCTATATAAAGATGATTGGTTTTTTTCAAAATAGGTTTGTTTTTACAAATTATGCATTTTGGATTTATTAAGTCTATTGGATTTAAAAGCTTAGAACAGTTGTCGCATTGATCTCCTTTAGCTATATTTTGGCACTCTGGGCATTCTCCTATTATGTATCTATCAGCTAAGAATATTGAGTCTTTTTTGCAAAAAAACTGTACAGTTTCTTGCTCTTTTATATAACCATTTTTTTCTAATTTTATGAAAAACTTTTGTACAATTTCTTGGTGATGCTTGTTGGTTGTGCGACCAAAGATATCAAATTCGATATTGAACCATTTGTAAATTGATTTATGTATTTCAAAATATTTATTGCAAAGTTCTAAAGGGGTAGTTTTTTCAATTAAGGCTTTGGTTTCTGTGGCTGTTCCATATTCATCTGTTCCACAAATATAAAGGGTTTTAATTCCTGACATTTTTGAATATCTTGCAAAAGCGTCGGCTGATAATACTTGTACTAAGTTTCCAAGATGAGGAATGTTGTTAACATAGGGTAGAGCAGCTGTTACCAAATTCAATTTTTTCATTCAGTGTCCCCTTTTTGAGTAATCTATTAATATTGTAATACGGATAGGATATTTTTTTTCAATATTTTTTATAAAAATTCTTTTAAAATCAACCTATTTTTGATTTTTTATGTCAAAACTGATATATATTTTTATCATAGGGAGGTGAGTTTATGAAAAATTTTATAATAAAAATTTTTCTTTTTTTATTAGTTTTTTCAAACGGTTATGTTGCTTTTTCTAAGAACATAAATGTTTTAATAGTAACTGCTATGGACTCTGAATTTGAGCAGATAGCTAAGCTTATGTCTAATAAGGAAGAAATAGTTCTTAAGGAGTATGGTCTTAATAGAAAGGTTGTAAAGGGAAAGTTGTCCAATCGTAATGCTATGGTTATTGTTTGTGGTGTTGGCAAGGTTAATGCGGGTGTGTTTACTAGTTATCTTTTGTCAAAATATAATATAAGTCATGTAATTAATTCTGGAGTTGCTGGCGGTGTTGTTAGTGATAAATACAAAGATATTAAAGTGGGGGATTTGGTAGTATCTTCAGAGGTTGCATATCATGATGTTGATTTGACTAAATTTGGACACAAGGTGGGTCAACTTGTGGGATTCCCTCAAAAATTCAGTGCTAATAAAAATTTATTTAATAAAGCTACAAAGGCCATTAAATCCAAGATTAAAGGTTCTAATGCATATTCAGGATTAATAGTCTCAGGAGATCAGTTTGTTGATTCAACTTATATGAATAAAATTATAGAAAACTTTAAAGATGTAATAGCTGTGGAGATGGAAGGTGCGGCAATAGGGCATGTTGCTCATATGTTTAATGTGCCTTTTATAGTTATTAGGTCCATATCTGATATTGTAAATAAAGAAGGCAATGAAGTTGAATATAATAAATTTTTAAAATTAGCTGCCTTTAATTCAGCTAAAGTTGTACAAGAAATTTTAAGAGTTCTTTAAAAATATTTAATTTTTGTAATCGAAAATTATGTGTGAGAGGAGATTTTTTTATTTTAAAAATGTTTTTCACACGCTTATAAATTTGTGTTGTTTTATTTTTATAAAATGTTTTGTTTAAAGGATTATATTTTTAAGAGAGCAGAAATCTTTGTAAAAGAGAATAAGTTTAATGCCAGTATAGTTTACCCTGAAAGTAGTGATTCCAGAGTTTTAAGGGCAGCTGTTATTGTTTTGCAAGAAAATCTTGCGAGCTCAATTATTTTTATAGGCAAAAAAGATCCTGTTATTAATTCTTTAAAAGAGTTTTCTAATTGTAATTCTATTTTAGAAAGAATAGAAGTCGTTGATCCTAATTCTTTTAAAGACATTGAAATGTACTTAGATGAATATTGGAGTTTGCTAAAGTTAAAAGGAGTTACTAAAAAGAGTTTAAAAGTTCAAGTTTTAGATGAAATTACTTTTGCTATGCTTATGGTAAGACTTGGGTATGCCAAGTCTTGTGTTTGTGGTGCTATTTCAACTTCTGCTAAGGTTTTGTCTAATGCTTTGAGGATAATCCCCAAGTTGAATGATGTTAATATTATATCATCTTTTATGATTATGGATACTTTGAATATTGTTCGTAATGTTGATTTTTGTTTTGGGCATAATGGAATTTTATTTTTTGCAGATTGTTCTGTGGTAGTCAATCCGAATTCTTTAGAGCTTGCAGAAATTGCATTGCAAAGTGCTAAATCTTTTAAAGATATTTTAAATGTAAAGCCTAAGGTTGCACTTTTAAGTTTTTCAACAAAAGGATCTTCTAATGCTAAAGAAACTGAAAAAGTAAAGAGTGCTTTAAATATTGTGAAAAATAAAGAGAGTGATTTACTTGTTGATGGGGAGCTTCAACTTGATTCAGCTATAATTAAAAATGTTGCAGAGAAAAAATGCAGAGAATCTTTAGTAGCAGGTTCTGCTAATGTTTTAATATTTCCTAATTTAGATGCTGGGAATATTGGTTATAAATTAGTAGAAAGATTTGCTTTTGCTAAGGCCTACGGTCCTTTTTTGCAAGGTTTTTCCAAGCCCATTAGCGATCTTTCAAGGGGTTGTTCTGTTGATGAAATTGTATTTGCAAGTGCTTTAATGATAAGTAGTTAAGGTGTTAGAAATTTTTATAAATTCTTCAACAGAAATGTTTTCAGGTCTTTTGTCTAAATATTCTTTTAAAAAGTTTTCTCCCAAAGTATCTTTATTTGCGATGAAATTAATAATAGTGTTTTTCAATTTTTTTCTTCTACTTGAGAATACAGTTCTAATCAATTTGTTGAATTCTTTAAAATCTTTTATGTTATTTTCTTTAGGAATTAATTTTAGTGTTGTAGACTTAACTTTAGGTACAGGATAAAAATTGTGTTCTCCTATGTCTATTATTTTAATTACTGTGAAGTGTGATTGTACTAAGACTGTAAATGAAGAATAGGTTTTGCTATTTGTTTTTGCAGTTATTCTGTCTGCCAATTCTTTTTGTACTGTGAATACCATTTCTTTTAAAAAATTTTCTTCAATTAATTTAGATATTACTTTTGATGCAATGTTGTATGGTAAATTTGAAAATATTTTATCAATATTTTTGTTTTCGTTTGCATATTTTTTTAAAAAATCTCCTTTTATTAGTTTAAAGTTTTTTAATTTTCCAAATTTTTCATTTAATATTTCTGAATATTTTAAGTCAATTTCGAATGCTGTTAAAAGATTAGTTTTTTTTAATAAAATATCAGTCATTGCGCCAAGACCTGGACCAATTTCCCAAATTTTTTCATTTTCTTTTATATCTAAGCTTTCTATTATTTTTTGTCTTATGTTTTCATTGATTAGATAGTTTTGTCCCCACAGTTTTCTTGGAGCTATTTTTCTTTCTTTTAATGTTTGTTTTATGCTAGTTATACTGTTATAGTTGATTTTCATAGATAAAAGAGATAGTAGCATATTATTCATTATTTGACATCTATTTTTAAATTATTTTGAAATTTTTTAGCTTCGTTATTATAAATAATGCAAGCTATAAGAAGAATACTTAATGTTAAAAATATGGGTATTTGGTAATTCTTGACTATAAAGAATTTGCTAAAAAATGTTGCTGTAATTTTTATTGTTTGGAATATGTAGGCATTTATAAGGTCAAAGAGAAAAAATAAATTCAAGCTTGAAAAGTAAGTTATTAAGCTTAATATTGTTGTTGCTAAGAAAATAAATGTTAATGGAATAATTATTAAGTTTGAAAATACTGAGATTGGTGTTAGATCAAAATTGTTAACATAAATTACTGGTGAAGTGAATATTTGAATAAAAAATGTTGCAAGCATTGATGATGCCAACTTGTTAAGACCGTATCTATTTTTTAGATAAACCGATACTGCTATTCCTATTGTTGCAAGATAGGAGAGCTGAAATCCTATTGAACTAAGTGTTTCGGGTAATGCGATAGCATTTATTATAAAACTAATAGATATACAGCTTATTAAATTGATCTTTCCATAAATTAGTTTGTATATCATAAGAGATTCTGTCATTAAAAATGCTCTTAGTGTTGAAGGTGTAAATCCAGTTAATATTAGATAATTTAGTAAAATTACGCTTAGTATCAAGTATTTTAATTTTTCATTTGTGATTATTAAAAGTAAATAGTAAGTTATTAAACTTATTAGATAAAAATGTAATCCAGACACCACCAAAATGTGAGCAATGCCCGCATTTTGAAATAATATTTTTTCATATTTTATTATTTCTGATTTGATGTTCAAAATTATTGTTTTTGAAAAATGGGAATAGCTAAGATTTAATGCGGCAAAAAAATTATTTAAGGTGTTTGTATATTTTTCCCTAAGCTTGGCAAAAAAGGGTCTTTTAATAAGTTTTATTTTTTGGTTTTCAATTTTAATGATATCTCCGATTTTGTAAATATTCTCAATATTTTTGAAGTTAAATTTGAGTGTGTTTGCTTTATTGTCAATTACTTCGATAATGGTTTTTGAATTTTTTTTAAAATGCTTAATGTTTATTATTTGATAAATATTTTTTTTAAATGTTTTAAAATTTAATCTGGCTTGAAAACTTAATAAGAATATTGTGCAAAAAATAAAACTAAGTGCCAAGTGTTTGTTATTTTTTATTATAAAAAATAATGCTAATATTGTATTAAAATAAATCAAATTAAGTTTTAAATAGTATTGAATTGATAAATTTATTGAAATAAGGATGAATATTAAAATCATTTATAATATTTCTATTTTTTATTTAGATATAATTATTTATTAAATTTTAATTTGTTTTGATAAATCAATCAATAATCATTCATTGACAATTAATAATTATTTACTTACAATACTTTATGCAATTGTTAAAAAATAAATATCCATTCAAGCGAGCCTTGCTTGAACTTTTTTTGGTCTATGTTGTTATTTATCTTGCGTCTCCTTTTGAAAATGTTAATTCAGAATTTTGGAATGTTAATAAAAACCATTTTTATTTTTGGATTTCAAGATCTTTTTTAATTGTTTTTATAATTTATTTTTTTAAACTTACCAGTTCTTATGATGATTTTAGAGTAGAGTTTTTTATTCCTAAATTTAAATTTATTTTTATTTGGGAATCTGTTTTGATTTTCATTAAAACAATATTGGTCGCAATGATATTCATTTTTTTAATAGCTTTTTTACTTGAGTATCTGTTGCCAGAATCGGTATTTGTATATTATTTTCAAGACAATGTTGGATTTAATTGGAAAATTAGCAGTAAAACAGCATTGTTTTTAATGATTTTTACTTCTTTTTTTACAGGAGCTTTTGAAGAGCTGTTTTATAGGGCTTTTGTTATTACCAAATTTACACAAATGGGATTTCCTGTTTCAGTTACTGTTTTTCTCAGCAGTATATTTTTTGCTTATGGACATTTATATTATGGAATTTTGGGATTTTTGGTTACATTTATATTAGGGATATTTTTTGCTTTTACTTATTTAAGGTATAAAAATATATATTATATGATTTTTATACATAGTTTTTATAATATTATTGTTAGTAGTCTGTTGCTTTTTTTAAATTAATTTTAAATTGATTTGAGGGGGATTTATGAGAGATACTGTGCCTAAGCGTTTTAAAGAGGTAGTGACCCTTTATAGTGAGCTTGATATTTTTCTATATAAGGAAGGGGGGGAGTCTAAGAGTTTTAAGAAGCAAATATATGCTGATTTTTGGAATGAAGTAAAAAGAGTGGCTTCTGGGCTTTTGCATTATGGCATTAAAAGAGGGGAGAAAGTTGTAATTATTTCTGATTCTAGAAGGGAGTGGATAATAATTGATGTTGCTACTTTGGGGTTGGGTTGTGTTGATGTTCCTAGGGGAAATGATTCTTCCGAGGATGAATTAGCTTATATTATTAACCATTCCGAATCTACTTTTATTTTTGTTGAAAACAATAAACAGCTCCAAAAAGTTTTATCCAAAAAACACGATCTTAGATTGGTGAGGTGCATTGTTGTTATTGATGATGATAAATCTTATGAAGAAAAAATGGGAAATATTACTGTATTTTCTTACAAAAAATTACTAGAACTTGGAGCCGAGTATTTAAAGGCTAATCCAAAATCATTTGATATGGAGATTGAAAAAGGTTCTTCAAAAGATATTGCAACAATAATATATACTTCTGGTACAACGGGTATGCCAAAGGGAGTAATGTTGAGACATGAATCTTTTATTTTTCAATTAGACAGGCTTTATGATTATCTTCCAACACTTAAGCCAGGCAAGATAATGATTTCTATTCTTCCCCTTTGGCATTCTTTTGAGAGGGCTTGTGAATATATAGTTGCTTTAAAAGGTATAGCAATCGCATATTCAAAACCTATAGGTCCGGTTTTGTTAAAAGATTTTTTACTTTTAAATCCCCAGATGATTATTTCTGTACCTAGAATTTGGGAAGGTATAAGAATAGGTATTATTAAAAAGGTGTCAGAATCTTTTATTAAAAAACTTCTGTTTGGAGGGTTTTTAAAAGCTGGAATTGTTTATGCAAAGTTTAAGGAAAAATTTTTAGGTTTATCACCTGTTTATAAAAAGTCCAATTTGTTTATTATGCTTTTTTCAAAAACATTTTTATTTGGAGGGATTGTTTTAATTTTCCCTATTAAATTATTAGGTGATATTTTGGTATTTAAAAAAATAAGAAATGCCCTTGGAAAAAATTTTGAATTTGGTGTTTCTGGCGGTGGGGCATTGGTTGATTATGTTGATTATTTTTTTAAGGCTGTAGGAATTAAAGTTCTTGAAGGTTATGGTCTTACCGAAACGGGTCCTATTTTAAGTGTTAGGCGCCTTAAAGGTCCCGTAGCAAGAACTGTAGGTCCTATTTTGCCAGATGTTGAATACAAAGTAGTTGGAATTGATGGAGAAGTTTTGACTTATGGGGAAAAGGGTGAGCTTTGGGTAAAGTCACCACAAATAATGAGTGGTTATTTTAAGGATAAGGCTAAGACCAGTGAAGTTTTAACAGAAGATGGTTGGTTTAACACTGGGGATTTAGTTAGATTGACAATTAATAATGAAATTTCAATTGTTGGTAGAAGTAAGGATACAATTGTTCTCAGAGGGGGAGAAAATATTGAGCCCGAGCCTCTTGAGAGAGTTTTGGGCAAATCTTTGTTTATTGAAAATATTATGATTGTTGGCCAGGATCAAAAATTTTTAGGAGCCGTTATTGTGCCTAATTTTGATAATCTGGAAAAATGGGCAAACTCTAGTGGAGTATCTTTTTCTTCTAGGGATGATTTATTAATTAATGAAGATGTTAACAAGCTTTATTCTAAGCATATCTCAGATACTATTAATACCAAATTAGGTTTTAAAAATTTTGAAAAAATAGTAGGATTTGTTTTGCTCCCGGATCCTTTTTCAATTGGTGAAGAACTTACTAATACCCTTAAGTTAAAAAGATATTATATATCTCAAAAGTATGAAGATAAAATAAGATTAATTTTTAGCAAAAGTGATTTGGATTTAAATGGATATTAGACAAGAAAATAATGTATTATTTTCTTGTTACATTTTTAACATATAAGGAATGTTAAGAAAGTACATGCAATTTTTTATTGTTTGCAATATAGCTTTTAAAAATGCAATTCTTGCGACTGTCAAATCAGCATTGTTTATGTCTATTACTTTAACTTCTTGATAGTATGCATTGAAATGCTTTGCAAGTGAGTATGAATAGTTGGTAAGTATTGAAGGGTTTAAATCTTTTGCTGCTTTGATTATGTTTTCTTCTAATTCTGATATAATTTTGACAATTTCCCACTCTTTTTCATGTTTTAAAAGTTCAAGATTGATTTTTCTTGTTATAGGGATAGAAAGTTTATTATATTTTTCAAGAATACTATTAATTCTTGCTCCAACGTATTGGATATATGGACCAGAATTTCCTGTAAAAGATAGACTTTCTTTTTTATTAAATACAATATCTTTATGTATAGCTGATTTTAGTAGATAATAGTGAATTGCTCCTAATGCAATATTTAAAGCAATTTTTTTAGCATTCTCTTTATCCTCAATTTTTTGTGTAATTTCAGGTACTGTTGATTCGGTTAGCTCTAATATTAAATTATCTGCGTCAATTACATTGCCTTCTCTTGATTTCATTTTGCCATCAATAAGATTGACCATTCCGTGTGACAAATGAATAAGGTTTTTATTTTTGGAAATTCCCAATTTTTCTGCTACAAAAAATAAATTTTTGAAATGCTGAATTTGTTCACTTCCAACTACATAAATCATTTCGTCAAAATTAAATTCTTTTGTTCTAACTGCTATATTTCCTAAATCTTGGGTAAGATAGATAGATGTTCCGTTTGGTCTTATGAGTACTTTTTGTTTTATTTCAGTATCTTCTTTTTCATTCGAATCTAAGGGCAAATCAATGCATATTGCTCCATCTTCTCGTTTATAACAAAACCCTTTTTCAAGGCCTTCTAATACGACATTTTTCCCAATTTCAAAAATTTCACTTTCAAGGTAAATTTTATCAAATGAGGTGTTTGTAATTTTGTATGTTTCTTTTATTCCCTCAATTGCCCATTTGTTTAGCTTTTTCCAAAGTTCAATTGTGTTTACATCTTTTTGTTCCCATTTTAAGAGTAGGTATTGAATTTCGTTTTCAGCATTTTCATTTTCTTGTGAGTATTTGTTGTATTTAACATAAAAATCGCCAATTAAATGGTCTCCTTTTTTTAAAGCTTTTTCTGGGGTAATATCATTCCCAAATTTTTTGTAAGCAAGCATTGATTTGCAAATATGAACCCCACGATCGTTTATTAAGTTTATTTTTGTAATTTTTGCACCCACAGCTTTTAATATTCTTGAGAGGCTTTCTCCTATTACATCATTTCTAAGATGTCCCACATGCAGTGGCTTGTTTGTATTTGGTGATGAAAATTCTAATATTATTTTTTTATTGTCTAAATATTTGCTTGTTCCATAGGCCTCTTTTTGAGCATTTATCATTTGTATTGTATTGTTAATATATTCTTTTCTAGAAAATTTGATGTTTAAGTAAGGCCCCGCAGCTTTAATTTCGTATTTATCTTTAAGAGTTTTTATTATTTCTTCAGAGATATTTGCAATAGAAAGTTGCAAAGTTTTGCTAAGTTCAAATATTAATATGGAAATATCTCCCAGATCACTTTTGGGAGGTTTTTGAATATTTATATTGATTTTGTCTAGCTTTATGTTTTTTGATAATGCTAGATTGGAAACTATAGCGCTAATTTCATGTTTAATCTGCTTTTTAACACTTTTAATCATTTTTTTCCTCTTTAACACTTGTTAAAATATTGGTTAATAATAACATTAAAGATGCTGCAATAAAAACGTTTGAGCTGTGGGCTGACATTTTTACATTTGTAAAATCTTTTATTATGAGTATCTCTTTATTAAAAAGTTTTAAATTCCCTGTGTTTAATATTTCTCTAATAAGTGCAATTGTTGAGCTTAGAGCAATAAAAATTAAAATTGGATTTTTAGAATATTTAATTATCATTGATGGATTTTTTAGAATTTTAAAAGGCTCGTTTTTATGAAATGATATTATTATGGCTATTAAAATGGGTATTGAAAATTTAAATTCTTTGTATAAGGTTGGTGTTAAATAGAGCATGAATAAATAAGTCAGACTAGTAAAAATCCCTATTATTAATAGATATATTCCTAATATATGACTTTTATAGTTTTTAAGTTCTATTTGATTGATTATTAAGGCAGGAAATATAATGCATATTGAAATCCAAACAGATACGATGCTAGCGTCTAGAAAATTTTTTGTATAAGTAAAAATAGGAAATAACATTAAATGACTTTTAAGATATTTTTCAGTGTTATAAAATAGTTTTTTTTGCATATTATTCCCTTTTATCTATTTTATTTGGTTTTAAATTGATTTGTACTTTCACTAATTCCAGAAATATGACTTGAGTTTGTAGTTCCTAAAACTTTAATACGCCCAATTGCTTCTACTAATTTATTAATCTCTTCTTTTAACCCTTTCATTGAGTTTGAGACCGTAATATTAATTTCCCCTAATAGTTTAACAGTATTAATGATTTCTTTGTTGCCCCTAAACATATCATTTGAGCCAATTTTTACTTCATATGTTATTTCTCTCATTGTATTTAAAGCCTTTAAAATTTCTTGGCTACCTATTGATTGCTCTTGCATTGTGTGATTTATTTCTTCTATTACTTGAACAACTAGATTTATTGAATCGAATATTTGGTTGAAAGCTTTATTTGTTAATTCAGAAGTGTTTACGGTTTTTGTTATTGAATCCATTATTTCGTTAATTGATGAAGCAACAGATTCTGATTGTGATGTCACTTGTTCTGCTAGGTCTTTTATTTCTTCTGCAACAATAGCAAATCCTTTCCCAGCTTCACCAGCATGGGATGCTTCAATTGCAGCGTTCATTGAAAGCAGGTTGGTTTGACTAGCTATGGATGAAATTAAAGAGTTTGCTTCTTGTAATCTTGTTGAGTTTTTGAAAATCTCTTTGATTTGAGTAATAACTTCTTCTTGTTTTTTTCGCCCATCATCAGAGAATCTTTTTAACTCTTCTGTGCTTTTTGCAGCTTTTTGAGTTATTTCTGTTATTGATTGTATTCCCCCTATCATTTCTTCGATAGCTGATGAGGATTGCTCAACGCTTGCAGCTTGAGTTTCAATTGAGTTATCAAGAGATGAAATATTTTTTGAAAGACTTTCAATTACGCTTGTTGTATTAGAGATAAATTCTACTTGTTTTTCTACTTCTTCTTGTGTTTTTTCTATGTATTGATTTGAATTTTTTATTGTATTGTGGGTTTTGTTTATTTCACTAAATAAATGATCTCCGTTTTCTTTTAGCAATTTCACTCGTTCTTGTAGTGAATTTATTACATTTTTTAGATTTTCAATAAAATGACCAAAAAGATTTATTGTTGAGCTTATTGAATCTTTACCTTTTGATTCGACTTTAAATGTTAAGTCGCCGTTTTTAACTTTTGGAATGACAACATTGAGTTTATCTATTTTTGATATAATTAAAGTTTTTATGGTTGATATCATTATTAATATAAAAATTATTACCAAGATAAGTATAATTGAGAGCGAAACTAATCTCATGTTTTTAAATTCTTTTGAAAATATGTTATTATAATCTATTTTTATTCCTAAGTACCAATGAGATGTTGCTATTCTTGCTAAAGAGATTATTTCATTTGAATTACTTGTATTGTAATTCGCTTTTCCTTGAGATAATGCGCTTAATATTTGAGTTAATGTTTTTAGGTTAAAGCTAAATATGTGTTTTATGTTTTTCAAAACCTCATCTTTTCCTCCAAATGCATCTCCACTGTTGTTTATTATGTATACATTAAAGTATTTTGATGAATTTTGGCTGCTTGCATTTTGTTCTAGTAACGAATTTTCTAAAAGAAGTAAAAGATATTCTTTTAATTCAGCAATTTTTTCTGAAATGTCAGCATATAAAATAATATATCCAATGTTAGATTTTTTTGAATCTGTTATTTTATATGCTATTGGAATATAAAAATTGTTATTTATTTTTGATAAACTGTTGTGAAGAATTGAAATTTGAAATGTGGTTATAGCTTTGCCCAAAATCAATTCTTTTAAGCTCATATATTGGCCGTTTCTTTTTTTTTCACTTGATGCGATTATATACCCATCTTTGTTTGCATACTCTATTATTTTAATAAAGGATGGAAGTGTAACTAAAATCTTGTCAGATACTAAGTGCTCTTCATTTTTATTATTTAAAATTGCAGATTGATAATCATACCTAGATGTTAATATACTTAAAGCTTTTATTATTTCTTTAGATTCATCAGAAAAGCTTTTAATCATTGCTTGATTAATGAATTTTGTAAAGTCTTGAAGTTCTTTTGTTATAATTTTTTTGTATCCCTGATCTAATAGTAAGAAGGTTGTTGCAATAATTATTATTGTGTATGCCAGAATTATAAAATTGAATTTATAAAAAAGGTTGGAGTTAAGTTTCTTTTTTTTCACTAAGTCCCCTCAAAATTTTGATTTTTCATAAAATTTTAAAATATTGAATTTTTAGTATTCTACATGTTTTATTATATAATTATATATGCATGTAGCTAAATAATAAAATAATTATTCGCAAATATTTGAGAATTTAATTTTTAAGATTTCAGAGAGAAAGTCTAATTTGCCAATTGTTATTAGTAATTATTTGTATGTGGTTTATAAAGATGAAATTTTTGTTTTAAAATTTTAATCACATTAATGTTATTTTGGAGAACTTTTATGACTGATGAGAATTTAATCGATGTTAATCTGAAAAATACTAAACGATTTCTCTATATAGTTTTATTTGGATTTCTTATTTTTAATTTTATATTTATAGGCTATTCTTACGTGAATTATAAAAATGAATATTTGGATCGCTTTAAATTTGATACCAAGCTGTTTTTAGACAGTGTGTCTACTGTTATTAAGTCTAAGTATTTGGAATCCTCTAGATTTCTTGAAGAGCTTGTAAAAGATAGTTACAGGTTTGGTATACTAGTGAATTCTTCAAAGAGCTTCCTTTTGTCTTCAAGTTTAAAGTTTGGTGATAGTTTAGATGAAAATAGCGATTTGTTTTTAAAGTCAAGAGAATTCAGCGCCATAGATAAAATTTTTAAAACTATTCCTATAGCAGAAAATTCACTCGAAGGTATATTTTACATTCCTATAGGTAAGAATGTTTTAATATCAAATTCAAATTTTTCTTCGTTGGGGTTAAAAGATGTTAGGTTAGATCCAATTTATTCTGTTCCTGTAGAAAAAAATTCTAAATATTATTCAAGGTACATAAGAATAGATGGAAAAATTTATTCTGTAGTAAGTTTTCCAGTTAGAAATTCTGTTGCAACATTGGGAGTGATAGGGATTTTAATATGTTTTGATGAGTTATTTGATAGTATTGAAAATCAGCTATATTATTCTCTTAAATCCAGCAATAAAAATTATAATTTTTTTATGCTTGACAGAAATTATATGCCCATTTTTTTAAATTTTAATAATCTTAAGGATAAATCTTTTTCTACAAGTTATAGCGAGAATGTTTTAGGTAGAGTTATAGCTTATGCTAAAAAAGATTTTTCTGTTTCTCAATACACTTTTAATTATGAAAACGATTTTTATTTTTTAAATTTTGTAAAAATCGATGATTTTTTGGTTCAAGGATTGATTTTAAATTCCAATTCTATTCCTATTATGTTTAAGTCAAATTGGATTGTGTTTTCTATGTTTTTATTATCATCTTTTGCTATTATGTTTTATTTGTGTAATACCTTTATTTTTTCGTTAATTAATGATTTTAACAAAATTGTTGAGTATCAAAAATCAAAAAATGATCCTTTTCGTCTTGATCCTCCTTTGGAGGTTAAGTATTCCTCAGCTATTATTTCTTATATTAGTTCAAAGCTGGACAGCCTGTATTCTAAGAGTAACGAATCTTTTGAGAAGATAAAATTTTATTCGGAAGATGTGAATGATTATTTGAAACAAATAGAAGCTGCTATATTAAATACTGAGAGTATAGATGCTAGCGTTACAGCTTACGAGCAATTAAGAGATACTTTTTCTAGGTTCGAAAAGTCGATTATTGATATTTCAAAAGGTTTTGAAGCTGTTGTTGATCCTATTAATGACCATAATAAGCATATGTCAGAAATCTCTTCAAATTTTGAAGAGAATGTTAGTTTTTTTTATAGTATAGATAAAAATTTAGAAATTTTTAATAAAGTTGCTATTACAAATTCTGCTGATATTGAAAATATTAAAAGTAAAGTTTTTGATTTAAATATTGTTTTTGAAAATGTGAATAAAAATTTTGCAGATCTTTTGTCTCAAACGAACAGCTTGCAAAGTGTAAATAAACTTTTAGTTTCAATTTCAGCTCAGACCAATATGCTTGCTATGAATGCAGCAATTGAAGCAGCAAAAGCAGGTGATGCCGGTAAAAGTTTTGCAGTTGTTGCTGAAGAAATTAGAAAGCTTGCTATTAATTCTGGAAAATATTCTAAAACCATTAAAGATGAACTTAAAACGGTTGATGGCATTATTGCAATAATTAATTCAGAGATTGATACAATTTATAAAAATTTTATGGATATTCAAGATAATGTGGACGGCAATTTTTCAAGACATGAGAAGGTAGACCTTACTCTTGCCAAGCATTTTAAAGAAATCGGTGAATTTAAGGAAAGGTATTTGTCTCATGATACTAAGATTAGAGATGCTAAGAATATGTATAAGGAAATATTTAATAACCATTTTTTTGTTAGCAGCAAGTTTAACAACTTTAGTCAGGATTTAAAAGAGTTTGAAGTTTCTAAGATGAATTTGGATGCAATAAGTTCTCTTCAAAAATATTCATCTTTGGTAAAATCTTGCAAGGATAAAATATTAAAGACAAAGGAATTGATTCAAAAAATTAATGATGAGATTAAGGATATTCTTTTTTAGCTTTTCTGATTTTTAAATCCTATGTAAAGAACTTCTTCTTCGAGTAAAAGCCCAGTTTTTAAATAGACCTCAGTTTTTACTTTTTCAATTAAACTTTTTATGTCATTGGAAGTAGCATTGTTAATGTTGATAATAAAGTTTCCATGATATTTAGATACTGTAGCGCCCCCAATGCTTAATCCTTTGAGTTTGCATTCTTCAATTATTTGTCCACTAGGTTTAAGGAATGCTTTATTGTTTTTAAAAGTGCTTCCGCCACTTGGGAATAAATAGTGCCCTTTGTCTATTCGTGTTTGTTTGTTTTTATTCATTTTTTCTTCAATAATTTTCTTATTTTCTTTTTTTAAATTCAATTCAATTTTTAATATGAAAAAGTTTTTATTTTGAAAAGGCGATTTTTTATACCCAAAGTCTTCTTTTTTGAATTCTTTACAAATGATTTTTCCTTTGTCATTTATAAATGTGATTTTTTTTAGTATTTCAGAAATTTCATTTCCAAAGCACCTAGCATTCATCCACACAGCGCCTCCTAATGTTCCGGGTAGTCCATATATAAATTCTAGTCCACTTAAGCTGTTATCGAGGGCAATTTTACATAAATTTTCGAAATTTGTACCACATTCAGCAACAATTTTATTGTCGTGAATTTCTATTTTGTTTAGATGTCCGGTATATATTATCGGGAAATCAAGTTCTTTCTCGTCATTGATTAAAATATTGGATCCTCCACCAAGAATAAATAGTTTGATTTTTTCTTCAATTGCTGCTTTAAAAATATTTTCGGCTTCTTGAATATTTTTAGGGATGAGAAATAGTTTCGAAGTGTTTCCAATTTTATATGTTGTATAGTTAGCCAAATTTTTTGTTTGAGGCTTTGTATTGATTTTTTTAAAAAAATTATTTAGGCTTTTAAACATACTTACTTAATAATAGATTAGGCTTTTTATTTTTTCAATTTTGAGAAATGGATGATTTTAAAATTATATAATACTAGAACAAAGAATTTTTCAGAGTTAGCAAATTTTGATGATGTTAAACTGTATGCTTGCGGGCCCACTGTTTATAATTATGCACACATTGGAAATTTTAGAACTTATATTTTTGGTGATTTATTAATTAAAACTTTAAGGTTTTTAGGGTATAAAGTTAATTATGCAATGAATATTACAGATATTGGGCATTTAACAGGCGATTTTGATGATGGAGAAGATAAGGTTGCCAAAACCGCAAGAGAGAAGGGTCTTACGGTTTATGAGATTAGTGAATTTTTCACAGAAGCTTTTTTTAGGGATTGTAGAAAATTAAACGTTATATATCCTGATAAAGTTCTTATCGCAAGTAAACATATTCCCATCATGATAGAGGTTGTTAAAGTTCTTGAAGAAAAAAAAGTTACTTATTTTTCTAATGGTAATGTGTATTTTGATACTTCTTGTTTTAAAAGCTACGGTGAGATGGCTGGCATTGATTTAATTGATAAAGATATGACTTTTCCCAGAGTTGATATTGATAAATTTAAAAGGAATAAAACCGATTTTGTTTTGTGGTTTACTAATTCTAAATTTAAAGATCAGGAAATGAAATGGTATTCTCCTTGGGGATTTGGTTATCCAAGTTGGCATTTGGAGTGTGCTGCTATGAATTTAGAGTATTTCAAAGATACACTCGATATTCATTTAGGAGGAGTTGATCATATTGGGGTTCACCATATAAATGAAATAGCAATAGTAGAGTGTTTTTTGAATAAAAAATGGTGTGATATTTTTGTACATGGAGAATTTTTAATTATGGATTATAATAAGATGTCAAAATCACGCGGGAATTTTATTACGATTAATGACTTGGAAGAGCAAAATTTCTCTCCTCTTGATTTTAGATATTTGTGTTTGACATCACACTACAGGAATCAATTAAAATTTTCATTAAATAATCTTCAAGCAAGTAAGATTGCTAGGGAAAATATGATAAACAGACTAAGTTATTTTTATGCATCTTTAGACCCAGTTGATTTAAATGTTTTTGATAAGGATTTAAAAAATTTTAGTTGTAATATAGAAAAAGAATATTATGATTCTTTTGTAGAAAAAATTTCTTTTGATTTGAATGTTCCTCAGGGTTTGGCTTTGCTTTGGGAGATAATTAAATCTGAAAATTTAGGCTTTGTTTCAAAACTTAAATTGGCCTTTGTTTTTGATGAAATTATGTCGCTTAATTTGAAAGAAGAAATTTTAAAAAGTTTAGAAAATCATGATGTAGTTATTGATGATGATATGAGAACTTTGATTGAAGAAAGAAGAATAGCTAAATGTGAGAAAGATTTTAAGCGTGCCGATGAAATTAGAGACTTTTTTGCTAAAAAAGGCTTTGTTTTGGTTGATACCAAGGAAGGAACTAAGGTTAAAAGAGGCTAGTATTTGGCTATTTTTTTTAAAAATAAATATTTTTATTTAAGTTTAATTTTTATTATATTTTTATTTTTATTTCTTTTTTCTGGATTTTTATTTTATTCAAAGCCAGTTATTTATGAAATATCTCCAATTCCCACTTCACACAAGGATATTATTGTTATTAAAGGAAATAATTTAGGTTATAATACAGGTGAGATTAATATTAACAATAATTATTTGGTTAAAAGTAGTATAATTAGTTGGAGTAATACTGAAATAGTTTTTAAAATTACAGACGAAGTAAATTCTGGACTTATTTTTGTAAAAAATGAAAGCGGGACTAGCAACGAGCTTTTTCTTGTTATTAGTAGACAAGTTCCTGTTAAGCTTAATAGAGAAAATATACCTTTTATTTTTTCAGAGGATAAAATAGTTTTAAATGCAAATTCTTCAACTGTATTGCAAGGTATGAATTTGTTTTCACATTCTGGTATTATTAAAATTTTTCTTGAAACTAAGGACAAACTTTATACAATTTCTCCTAAAAATATTTTAGATGTTTCTGAGAATAGGGTGGAATTTATTCCTCCTAAAACTTTAAATTCTGGCGGTAAGCTTTATGTTTTATTGGACAATCTTCAAAGCAATAAAGTTTCGTTTTCTGTTAAAGATGATTTTTTTAAGTGGACTTTAGGTGATTCAAAAGAGTTTACAATAATTGAAGAAATTTATTTCACTCAAGATATTAGTAATAATTTTGATTCAAACCCTGAAGGTATTAATTTCAATATTTTCTATTTAAGGCCAATTGAGAATGAGCGTCAAAAAATTACAGAATGCAGTAATAATTGTCTTGATTTTAATATTGGTAATTTATTTTTTGAAAACCTGAAGACAAATAAATTTATTTTTGAGACTAGGGTAAAGACGCATAAACTTAATTTGGAATTTTTGGATACTAAATATTTAGAAAGTATTGAGGTCAAAGGGGTTATTAACAATAAAGAATATAAAACATATGTTCAAGACAAAAAAAAAGATTATTTATCTTACAGCTCTGTTGATTTAATATCGTTAGATTCTTTAATTTTATCTATGACTGCTGGGAATAATTCAGTTTATAAGTTGGCTAAAGCAATTATCGATGTTTTGATTTCAAATTTTAAAATTGTTGAAAATAATTTAAGTTTAAAGGATTCTATTAAAGAGAGAAAAATTTCATCTAGCAATTTAATAGTTCTTACTAATTTATTATTTTTAAAGTACGAGATTCCTCTAAGAAATATAGTTGGACTTTACTATGATTCTAATTCTCTTAAATTGATTGAGCATTATTGGTTTGAATTTTTTTTGCCTGGGGTTGGTTTTGTGTATTTTGATATAATAAATGCAGTATTATGTAAGGATAGCTCTAAGTATTTTTTAAATATGTCTGAAAACTATATTCAATATGGGTGCAAAGAAGACTATGATAAAAATGAATTTTTTGATGGGTATTTAGATTCTGGGTTTTTAAAGTATAAAAGCTTGACTAACGGAGCGTATTCTTTAATGTATAGGTTTGTTTTGGAGGATAATTTTTAATGAGAGATGATCAAATATTTGATTTAATTGAAAAAGAGAAGTTAAGAGAAAAAGAACATATCGATCTTATTGCGTCTGAAAATTTTACATCTTTAGAGATAAGGCAGGCTGTTGGTAGTATTTTAACCAATAAGTATGCAGAAGGGTATCCTTTGAATCGATATTATGGTGGGTGTTCTTTTATTGATGAGATTGAAACTTTGGCAATTTCAAGAGCAAAAGAGCTTTTTGGTGCAAATTATGTCAATGTTCAGCCTCATAGCGGATCTCAGGCTAACATGGCTGCTATAATGGCTCTTATTAACCCAGGTGACAGGATTCTTGGCATGCAATTGTCTCATGGAGGGCATTTAACCCATGGTAGTAGGGTAAATTTCTCTGGCATATTTTTTAATACCTATTTTTATGGTGTTTCTAGAGACTCTGAGCTTATTGATTATGATGAGGTTCTTAAAATAGCTAGAGATTGTAGACCAAATTTAATAATAGCTGGAGCTTCTTCTTATTCAAGAGAAATTGATTTTAAAAAATTTAGAGAAATAGCAGATGATGTTTCTGCATATCTTTTGTGTGATATTGCTCATATTTCAGGTCTTATTGTTGCCGGTTTTCATAATTCTTCGATTGATGTAGCGCATCTTACTACAAGCACTACGCACAAAACTTTAAGAGGCCCAAGAGGTGGAATAATACTTTCTGGAAAAGATTTTAACAAATTGGTAAACTTTAATGGGAAAGAGAGAGCTTTGTCTGATGTTGTCAATTCTACAGTTTTTCCGGGAACTCAAGGGGGTCCCTTAGTTCATGTTATTGCGGGCAAGGCTATTGCATTCAAAGAAGCTCTTCAAGAAAATTTTAAAGAATACATTGCTAACATAATAAAAAATACTAAAATTATGGCCGAATATTTTAAATCGGAAGGATTTCGGATTGTTAGTGGAGGTACAGACAATCATTTATTTTTGGTTGATCTAAGCAGCTTGGATCTTACAGGTGTTGAAGCTGAGAAATTGCTTGAGGGTGTGAATATTACTTTAAATAAAAATGCTATTCCTTTTGACAAAAAAAGCCCTTCTGTAGCTTCTGGGATTAGAATTGGTGGTGCTGCGATCACTTCTAGGGGTTTAAATGAAAATGATTCTTTAAATGTTGCTAAATTTATTGTTAGAGCTTTAAAGGCAAAGTCTGATATTGAATTAAAACAAATAAAAAAGGAAGTTGTAAGATTTATTAAAGATTTTGACATACCTTAATTATGTTTGGAGGTTATGATTAATAAATGCCAAGCTTAATTAGAATATGTTTTTTAGTGTTGTTGTTTATTTTTATTTTTAATCCCATTTTAATAGGAATGCTTTTTATATTATTTCCTTTTGTTTTGATATTATTTAGTTTTTTAGGTGTTTTTAGAATATATCTCACAAGGGATTATTCATATTCTAGGTCTAGAGAGTTTGAATTTTATAAACTTTCTTTTTTATTAATGGCTAAATTACTATCTATTTTGGGAACTGTAACGGGAGAACAGCTAAATTATGTCAATTTCATTATCAATTCTTTGAATTTGTCTGAACGTGGCAAATCAGAATTGTATACTATCTTTCATTCTGCTATTACTAAGAATAATAATGCGGATAAAATTTTGTATACTCTTAAGCTTGGATATTTTCAACATAAAGATCTTTTTATATGGCTTTTTGCTTCTCTTAAAGAGATTAATAGACTTTCTAGGTATAAAAACTTGGAAGCTGAAAAGTTTATTTCTTATGTTGGTGTTTTCCTTGAACTTGAATCTGATGGTTATGAAACTTATAAAGATATTAATATTAAAATCGTAAATCCATATAGTGTTTTGGGATTAACCCATAGTGCTAGTGATGACGAGCTTAAAAAGGCTTATAAAAGCCTTGTTATAAAATATCATCCTGATAGGTTTGCAAATGATCCGGTAAGGCAAAAAGATGCAAATGATAAATTTATTAAAATTCAAGGTGCTTATGAAAAAATTTGCAAAGAAAGAAATATTAAGTAATAATTGATTAATTTGGGTTTTAAGTATAAAAAAAAGAAGGGCTTTGCCCTTCTTTTACTGTTAGCTACCACTGTAGGCCACTTTAAATTGCAAGAAAGCACTACCAATAGCGGCATTATTTGCGTTTTTATTAGCAAGCTCTATAATGTTATTTGAATCCCATCCAATAGAAATTGTTGTAAATCTTATTAGTTTTTCAAGGCTAAGGCCTGTTTTCAAATAAATTTTTGTAGCATCGCTTGAGATGTTATTAAAAGGTCCTAAAAGGTATGCTCCAATATAGGGTACTACATACGCTTCTGTTGAAATGGATTCTATTGGAATTGCATAATCAAGATATAAAGCCACACCGAGTTTCATTGCGTCTTCAAATGTTAGATTGGGAGTTGCAGCTTGTGCGCTGCTTGTTGAATCTTTTCCAGCTTGATTGTTCGCATTGGCACTTGAGCTTGCTGTAGGATAGTTTTCTATAGATTTTTGTCTTAAGATATCATAAAGACCGATAGATGTTATCCATCCTAGTCCATTCATAAGTCCCTTTTTATTGTCCTCATAGCTTGAAATTTCAACATTTAAGCTTTGAAATGCATTTTCAGATATGGTTTTTAATCTTTTTTCTGTATCTTTGGATCTGTAAAGATTTTGTCCATAGCTTATTCCTAATGCAACCCCAGATTTTTTGTCTTGTTCTCCAAATAGTCTTGTACTGTATGAATCAGATCCCTTAATCTTCCAAGATTCTTTTTCACCAGTGTCTTTATTCCAAATAAGGCCTATGCTTGCTCCTGTTGAAAATGCAATGCCAAGCTCTTTACTTTTACTGAAATTAAGGGCGTTGCCATTTGGATCGAATATGTCTTCAGTTTTTTGACTAGGATCTGAGGATATTCCTTTTTTGAAATTTGCTGCTTTTGAGATGTGTCCAAATACAGAAAAATCGCTTGCAAAAGGATCTATTCCAAAATCAGTGCCCATTTGTAAAATAAGATAGGTGTTTTTGTTGTTAATTTTTGTTAATCCAAGCTTATATTGAGCTCCAAAAGATGCTAAAATTGCAGAATTTGATAAAGTTGGACTAAGTAAATCGTTGCCGACTACGGATTTGTCTTTTAAAGAGTATGTTATTGATGAATTATTAAATGTTTCGTTTCCATAAGCTCCTGATAAGCCAAAATTTAATTCAAAAGGTGTTTCTGCAATTACAGATTGAACATTTTCATTTTGATCTAGTATATTTTTTATTGGTTTCCATGTTGCTTGAATTCCATAAAGTATTCCTTTATAGGTTTTATTGTATGGAGTGTCTTTGTCATTCTCTTGATTTCTATTACCTGTACCTGTTCCCCCTATTGCAAATGTAAGGTCTAGTTGTGGGAGTTTGTATCCTAGTTGAATTGTTCCTATGTTTTTAGAAGTGCCTCTTGCAAGAATCGTCCCTCTTACTGCTCTATCATTGCTTGGAAATCCGTAATAAGTGCTTTTGAATCCAGTCATAGGCGCAAAACTAAATAAAGATTCTTTGTTAAAGTCAAAATCTGTCATAGTACTTATCTTAATAAAGAAATCGTATATATTAATTTGGGCTGTTATATCTCCTAGGTCAATTTTGAATTGATCGCCTTTTTTACCTTCTGCTTTTAATGCAAGATCTTCTACCTTAATGTAAGCTGAGAATGGATCATCTTTGCCTAATTCGGGATTAGCTTCAAATGGTTTAAGTTTAATGGTAATTTTACTTTTGTTTTCAAACCCAGGAACAAGCTCATCTATATCTAATCTGAATTCACTCGTGTTTTCAAATCCAAATGTAGGTATCCATGGGTTTATTTTAAATATATCTTTTTCCTTTAATTCGTCTGCTGCAAATATTGTTGCAGATGTAGTTAAAAATATAATTAATTTATATAAAATATTATTTTTCATAATTATACCTTCCTGTTATAACTATAAACTTTTTTATTAGTTCTAGTTATTAATTAAATGTATTAATAAATGCATTATATACATGCTATTATATACAATATAATAGCATGTATATAACATATATAATATTAAAATATTGGATAAAAATTCAAGAGCACATTATTATTTTGTGGCTTTTAGATTATTCAAATCTATAAATAAGATTAATTGATAATAAAATTAATCTTATTTATTTTAAATGGTTAATTTATACTAAATAAACCAGTAGTCCTGTTGCTAAAATGTAGCATAAGGCATAAGTTATTGTTTTTGATAAAATTTTGCCTTCTTGTCCAATTAATCCAGCAGTTGTTGCTGCTATTGTGATGTTTTGGGGAGAAATCATTTTTCCCCCAGTTGCCCCTGTTGTATTTGCTGCTGCAAGCCAGTAAGGATTTGTTCCAATATTTTCTGCCATTTGTGTTTGCAAGGGGCCAAAAAGAACATTTGAAACTGTGTCACTTCCTGTTAAAAATGTTCCAATAGCTCCAATTAGAGGGCTAAATAATGGTCCAAGTTGGCCCGTTATTGTTGAAATTCCATTAGCAAGATCTCTTATCATTCCACTGTGTGTCATTAATCTTGATATTGCAACAATACACATGATTATAAATGAAGATAATGCCATTTTTTTTAAAGTTAGCATAAATATTTTTAGTTGTTTTAATATTGGGACTCCTCGTATTGAGTAGGATATTATTGTTGCAAGCACAATCAAGAAGCCTGGAGAGGTAATCCATTTAAAATGTAGGGGATTTGCTTCCGGATAAATGCTAATAGTGCTTTGAAAAGCTTTTAGGTATTCGTGAATTTTGTTAAAAAGGGGAGATACAATTATTATAAATACTACTATTAAAATGTAGGGGGAGCAAGCAATAATTCTTTTTGATAGGGGTATTATGTTTTTATTTTTGCTTTGCTGATTGTTCACATCTTTATTTTCAAAAAACTTTGCATAAACTATTGTTATTGTCATAGAAAGGATGCTTCCAAGTATTGCAGGAAGTTCAGGCCCCAGAGTTTTTGATATGTATACTTGAGATATTGCCATTGACATTCCTGATAATAGAGTAAGAAGGAATACCCCTTTTAATCCTTTAATACCTCCTCCTGTAAGAATTACTAATATAAAAGGTATTGTTAGAGTTGGAAGTATTAGTTGCAATGCAACCTCAGATGAAATTGTATTAACATCTAAGTTAGTTGCTTGAGCTAAAGATATTATAGGGATTCCCACAGATCCATAAGCGGTTGATGAAGTGTTCATTATTAAACAGATTAAGCAGGCAAAAAGCGGTTCAAATCCCATTGTTATTAATATTGAAACAGGGATTGCAACAGCAGTTCCATATCCAGCAACTCCTTCTAAAAAATTTCCAAATCCCCATGCTACTAGCAAGACTATAATTCTTTTATCAGAAGATACATTTGATAAAATGTTTTTAATAGTTTCTATATCTTTTTGATCTTCTGACATTTTGTATGTAAATATGGCAGCAATAATTACGGTTGCTATTGGCCATATTCCCATTAAGGCGCCTTCAAGCATTGCAAGACTTGTGTTTAGTATTCCTAAGTTTTTATAAAATATAACTATAGCAACAGTTGTTATTAATGATATAGGTATTACATAGTAAGCGGGCTTTTTTATTATGCCAAGGCCAATAATTATTAGGATTATTGGCACCAAAGCTGCCATAAAATCATAAAAATTCATAAAAAATAGCTCCTTTTAAATTGTATTATAATTAACAATCAATAAATAATATATAATTTTAATATTACAACATGAATAGTAACTGTGTTATTGAAAAATTGTTATTAATTTTATTTTTTAATTTTTTTCTGCTTTGTGATGATCTTTTTGCTGTTAATTTAGCGGATATTAATGAATTATCAGGACATGCAAAATCAATAGTTTTAATGGACTTTGATACTAAGCGGATACTTTATTCTAAAAATCCTAATTTGGTTTTTCCTCCGGCATCGCTTACAAAGATTGTTACAATTTATACTGCATTAATTGAGGCAGAAAAGCGAAATATAAAATTAAAAAGCATAGTTCCTATTAGTGATTCTGCTTCATATTATAATGCCCCCTTGAATTCTTCTTTAATGTTTTTAGAAAAAGGTCAAATTGTTAATTTTGAAGAGATTTTAAAGGGACTTTCAGTTTCGTCAGGCAATGATGCTTCTATTGCTATTGCTGAGTTTGTAGTTGGTGATGTAAATAGCTTTGTTAATTTGATGAATATTAATGCTTTAAATTTAGGACTTTTAAATATGTATTTTGTTGAACCTTCTGGATATAGCAATGAGAATAAAATTACAGCACTAGATATGGCTTTTTTTGCAAAATCTTATATAGAAAAATTCAAATTTATGCTTAATATTCATTCTTTAGAGTATTTTGTTTATCCAAAGAGTAAAAATTTAGGAATTACTTTATCATCAAAATTTTTAAACTTAAAACAAAAAAATGCTAATTTATTAATATCTGAATATCCTTATTCAGATGGTCTTAAAACTGGATACATTAAGGAATCGGGCTTAAATATTGTTGCTACTGCTTTAAAGGGCGAGAGAAGATTAATAGCGGTTGTATTGGGAGTTAAAAAAGGAATTAGTGGGTCTGGAGAGAAGATGAGAGCTTTAATTGCAAAAAGTTTATTTGAGTATGGATTTAATGAATATTCTAAATTTCCTTTAATAGTAAAATTAAAAGAAAAAGTCTATAATGGTACAGTAGATACAGTTGCTCTTTTTTCTAAAGAGCCTTTTTATTATGTTTTGACTAAAGATGAATTTGATAAAATTAATATAAGTTATACTGTTGATAAGTTAGTTGCTCCTCTTAGTGGAGATATGTCCGTGGGGAGGGCTATGATTTTTTTAGAAAAGGAAAAAATAGGGGATGTTGCTTTGTTTAGTAGTAAAGTAAATAAATTAGGGTTTTGGCAAGGGCTTTATAAGAGTTTTAGAAAATTTTTTTTAAGAGAGTATTAAATTTTATGTTAAATCATTTTAATTTTAAATTGAAACGAGATGTTACAATAATAGTTCCGGGCGAAGCTTTTGTTTCAAATAAAAGAGTTATTTCTACAATCCTTGGTTCTTGTGTTGCGGTTGTACTCTTTGATGAATCGAGTAATTTAATTGGAATGAATCATTATGTTCTAGTCAAGTCGGATCTTGATATATCTCCTGCCCAAAGGGGAAGATATGGGGTTTATGCTATTCCTATGTTGATAAATGCAATGTTAGAAAGTGGAGCTAATAAAAGTAATCTTAAGGCCAAGCTTTTTGGAGGAACTAATTTTATGGCGAAAGGATCAGTTAAAGTTGGACTTGAAAATTCAGAGTTTGCTGTTAATACATTAAATAAATATCGTATTCCAATCTTAGCTAAAGATTTTGATCAATCTAAGTCACGAAAGATTTTTGCTTTTCCCGAAAACTTTAAAGTTATTGTAGAATATCCAGATGGAACAAAGGTTTTTTAATCTTGCTTGATAATTTTTTTAAAAATTCTCTCAATCAATTTCAATATGAAGCAGTTACCACTATTGAGGGTGCTCTTTTAATTATTGCTGGTGCTGGTAGTGGAAAAACAAGGGTTGTTACTTATAGAATAGCGCATTTACTTTTAAAAGGTATTGCCCAGAAGGAAATTTTAGCCTTAACTTTTACCAACAAGGCAGCTAATGAAATGAAAGATAGAATTAAAAAAATTTTGAAAAGTCCTCTTAGCAATCTTATGGTCTCAACTTTTCATGCTTTTGGACTTTTTTTTTTAAAAGAAAATTATAAATTGTTAGGGTATAGGAAAAATTTCAGCATCTATGATGATAGTGATAAAATTTCTCTTCTTAAAGAAATTTTACTTGATGAAGGTCTTTTCAATAAAAAAGTTTCTTTAAATTCACTTAGTAATGTTATCTCACTTTTAAAAAATGGGATTCTTACTCTTGGTGATTTAAAGGAAGAAGATATAAATATTTTTAGACTTTATGAGGAGCGATTAAGGCTTTATAATTCTTTTGATTTTGACGATTTAATTTTGAAACCAAAAGAATTGTTAAGCAATAATTTTGATATTAGAAATAAATATTCTAAAAGATATAAGTATGTTTTGATTGACGAATTTCAAGATACCTCTTTGATTCAATATAATTTTATTCGTCTTTTAATAAATCACAGTAATTTATGTTGTGTTGGGGATGATGATCAATCGATATATTCTTGGCGTGGGGCTAGTTATAATAATATGTTGCAATTTGAAAAAGACTACAACGTTAAAGAAATAAAGCTTGAACAAAATTATCGTTCTTCAAAAAATATTTTAGATGTTGCTAATTCTGTGATTTTAAATAATAAAAATAGAAAAGAAAAGACTTTGTGGTCTTCAAAGATGTGTAGCAAAGTTATAGATGTTTTTATATTTGAGGATGAAATTCAAGAATCTGAGTTTATTGCTAGTCAAATCATAGAGCTTTCAAAGGGTAAAGGTTTTCAATCTAAAAAGATAGGAGTTCTTATGAGAACTAATGCTCTTTTTAAAAACGTTGAGATGATTTTTAGAAGACAGGGCATAAAATATAAAGTTTCGGGAGGAACATCTTTTTTTCAGAGAAAAGAAATAAAAGATATTATTTCTTATTTAAATGTAATAATAAATCCTAAAAGCGATTATGATCTACTTAGAATTATTAATGTTCCAAGAAGGGGAATTGGTAAGGAATATTTGAAAAAAATTAGAAATATAGCAGACAAAAAAGGTTGTTGCATTTATGATGCTCTTTGTGATATTGCTTTTTCTTTTACAAACATTTCTAGTTACGAAAAGGCTTTAAATAAGCAAGTCATTGAAAGTATAGAAGATTTTGTATCTTTTATTGAAGAGTATCAATATAAATTTAGTATAGCAAAAAACACGTATTCTAAAATAATCAAAGAAATGATAGAAAGCATTGAATATTGGGGATTTTTAGTTAGTGAAAATCCCAATTCAATAAAAGTGGCTGAATATAAATATCAAAATATAGAAGGATTTTTAAGTATAATTAAAAATTGGGAATGCAAACAATTTGATGAATTGAAAGATTTAAGCAGTTTTTTAAACTACATAGTTCTTCAATCTAATGAAGTAAGTGAAGAATCTGAAAATATTAATATTAATTTAATGACAGTACATTCTGCTAAAGGTTTAGAATTTGATTGTGTATTTTTTATTGCTGTTGAAGACAATATCATTCCTCATCATAGAATCATTGAAGACAGTGAAGTTGGTTTAGAAGAAGAGAGACGAGTTTTTTATGTTGCATTAACTCGAGCAAAAGAATCTCTTATTATTACTATGGCTAATAAGCGGAAAAAAGATAGGCAAGTTTTTGAGCAGATGCCTTCAAGATTTATTTCAGAAATTCCCAAAGAATTTTTAAATTTTAATTATTATGCAGATTTTGTTAAAAATAAAGCTTGACAAGAATTATTAAATTTATTGAATGAATTTTAAGATTGATTTAGTATACTATATGAGTAATTATAATAAATTTAAGCCGTTTATGAATTTGATTATAAGGAAAGGAAAGTTATTATGAGTATTGTGATTGATTTTTTTAAAGAAATATCAAAAATTCCAAGATGTTCAAAAAATTTTAAAGGAATTATTAATTTTATTAAGGAAAGGTCCAAAAAATTTGGTTATCCTTTTAAAGAAGATGCTGTTGGTAACATTGTAGTTCAGATAAAATCTAACAATAATGTTGATATGCATCCTATTATTTTACAATCCCATGTTGATATGGTTTGTGAAAAAAATGAGTCTAGCTTACATAATTTTGAAACAGATCCAATTGAAATTGTTGAAGAGGATGGATATCTCAAAGGGGTGGGAACTACTCTTGGAGCTGATAATGGGATTGGAGTAGCTATGATGTTGGGTATTATGAGTGAGGCCAATAGTTTTCCTCATCCCGATTTAGAACTTCTTTTTACTGTTGACGAAGAAATAGGTTTAATAGGTGCTCTTAATCTTGATCCTAAGCTATGTAGTGGTAAAAGCCTTATTAATCTTGACGGAGAAGAGGAAGGTTATTTTTTAGTTGGTTGTGCGGGATCAAGACTTGTTGAGATTGTTTTTTCTCCTCAATATAGCCTTGTAACAAAAAAAACAAAAGTAGAAATTTTGTTTAAAGGACTTAAAGGTGGCCATTCTGGAGCAGATATTCATTTGGATTTGGCAAATTCTTTAAAATTAATGTTTTTTGCTCTTTTTGAAATTAAAGCAAATATTGATTTTGAGATTGAAAGTATTTTTGGTGGGGACAGCAGTAATGCAATTCCAAATGGAGCTAAGGCTTTAATCTTTATTAATGGCAGTGATTATGATTTATTAAATAAAGAGCTTCAACTTTTTGCGTTTAAAGTTAAAAGTATGTATTCTCTTGAAAATGAATTTGACATTATTGTTAATAGAAGAGAATTTTCAGCAGTTAAAGTTTTTGATGAAAATAGCAAAAACAAGCTTTTAAATATGGGAATGGGATTTTTACATGGAGTTCAAAAAGTAGAAAATTATGAAAACAAGCTTATCAAGACCTCTTTAAATTTTTCAAGTCTTTTAAAAGTGCAAGATAACTATATTTTTACTTTTTTAATAAGATCTTTATTGGATTTGGACAAAGAGTATATTTGCAATCATTTGCAATCAATAAGTAATTTATCAGGAGCTAATTTGCGTGTAATTTATGACGATCCTTCTTGGCAGTCTGATAAGAATAGCAATCTTGTAAAACATCTTCAAGGTGTATATAAAGAGATGTATCTTGAAGATGCTAATGTTTCTTTAATACATGCAGGGCTTGAAACAGGCATAATATCTTCTAGGTTGGGAGGTATAGAATCAGTTACTCTTGGTCCTTGGATTGAATCGCCGCATACTACTAGAGAAAGGGTAAACATTTCTTCAACTATTAGAGTTTATGATTTTTTGAAAAAAAGTTTAGAAAGATTTAAAAAATTTTAGTTTTAAAAATTTAATTTTTTAATAAAAGTTGTAGATTTTTATCTTTTGTTGACTTAGAAATTAAATATCTATAAAATATTATAGTAATTCGTTATTGGTGGTTGTAGCTCAGTTGGTAGAGCGTCGGGTTGTGGTTCCGAATGTCGCGGGTTCAAGCCCCGTCAATCACCTTATAATCAATTTTATTTTAGCTGCATTCATAGCTCAATTGGATAGAGCAGTGGACTTCGAATCCGAAGGTTGCAGGTTCGAGTCCTGCTGAGTGCGAAAATGTTATTTATTTGGCAAATGGGGCATACTTGCAAAAGCTTTTAAGTTTTTGTATACTAGTTTGAGTATGAAGTATGCAGGAGTGGTGGAATTGGCAGACACGCTAGACTTAGGATCTAGTGCCTTCGGCGTGTGGGTTCGACTCCCACCTTCTGTAAAATTGCGAAAGTAACTCAGGGGTAGAGTGTCACCTTGCCAAGGTGAAAGTCGCGGGTTCAAATCCCGTCTTTCGCTTTTTAATAATTGTCAATAAGGTTTAATTGAGGCATTAACAGTGATTTTGAGTAAAGATATTAAGCTTCTTCCGGGTTCAAAAGTTGAGGTTGTTATTAGAGTTTCAAAAAATGTTATTCAGGAAAAATATAACTTATTATTGCAAGACTATTCTTCCCGACTTAAAATTCAGGGGTTTAGAGTTGGAAAAGTTCCTATTAATATTATTGAGAGTAAATATTCTGAGGGGTTAAGAGCTACTGTTTTAGAAGAGGTAGTTAATAATTCTCTTAAAGAATTTTTTAAAGAAGAATCTAGAATGCCTTTAAGTTATGCTTCTCCTATTATAAAGGAAAAAAATTTAAGATTAAATCTTGATAAAGATTTTGAATTTACTTTTGTATATGAGACTTACCCTGAATTTAAGATTCCAAATTTTGATAGTATTGATATTGAAGTAGAGGTTCCTGAAGTTTTGATTGATGATTTTGACATTGATAATGAGATTAGTCGTCTTCAAATAGAAAATTCAATTATCATTGAAGATGAGGAAGGAATTGTCAAGGAAGATAGCATTGTTAAAGTAGATTTTGTTGAACTTGATGATGTTTTAAATGAGATAGTATCAACAAAAAGACAAGACTTTGTTTTTACAGTTGGAAAATCTGAGACTTATTATGATTTTGACAGAGATGTAGTCGGTATGAAACTAAATGAGGAGAGGCTTATAAAAAAATCTTATGTTACGGATTATAAATTTGAAGAACTTGCGGGCTCTTCAAGAAAATTAAAAATTAAGATTAAGAGTATTAAAAAAAGAGATCTTCCTTTAATAAATGACGAATTCGCAAAAGATATTAGTGATAGATATAATACTCTAGATGATCTTAAAAGTTTTATAAGATCTAATATTTTAAACCTTATTGAGGAAAAGAAAGAAGCTTTAAAGCTAAATAAATTTTTTTCTACTATTTCTGAAAAATTAGAAATAGATATCCCTCACTCAATGATTGAGGCAGAAATTGAAATTGCCTTTAAGGATATTGCAAAGCAAAATAAGATTAGTCTTGAAGAGTTTAAAAGTATGTTTTATTCTTCAGGATATGTTGGTGGCAATAACGTAAAAGATGAGATTCTTGGCAATTTAAAATCTAAGTTGATAATTCAGAAAATGGTAGATTTAGATCCAATTGAAGTTACTGAGAGTGAGCTTAAGGATGAGATGATTAAGCAATCTGAGAATTCAGGTGTAAATTATGAGGAAATTAAAAAATTTTATGAAGATCAAAATTTAATTTCTTATTTAAAGGATGATATCAAAAGAAAAAGAGTTAATAAAAAAATTTTGGCAAATCTTAAGGAAGTAAAAGGTAAGCAAGTTTCTTTTAAAGATTTTGTTAATTGTAAAATTTGTGAGTAAAAAAATGGAGTTTATGCATAATTTAATACCTACTGTGATAGAGCATACTGGAAATTATGAGAGAGTCTTTGATATATATTCAAGATTACTTAGAGAGCGTATAATATTTTTGAGTGGTGAGATTAATGATCCTAAAGCAGATACCGTGATTGCTCAACTTTTGTTTTTAGAATCAGAAGATTCAAGTAAAGATATTTATCTTTATTTGAATTCTCCAGGAGGCAGTATTACTGCAGGTCTTGCGATTTATGATACTATGCAATATATAAAACCCGATGTGAGAACGATTTGCATTGGACAAGCCGCTTCAATGGGAGCTTTTTTGCTTGCTAGCGGTGCTAAAGGCAAAAGAGAATCTTTAACTTATTCTAGAATAATGATTCACCAGCCTTGGGGTGGAATAAGTGGTCAAACTAGCGATATTAATATACAAGCTAATGAGATTTTAAGACTTAAAAAATTAATAATAGATATTATGTCTAATCAGATAGGGGTTGATAAGGAAAAACTGGCTCTTGATATGGAAAGAGATTATTTTATGACTTCAAACGATGCTCTTAAATATGGTCTTATTGATAGTATCCTAGTGAGGGAGTAGTTTTATTTTCGGTAGAAATTTTTATGGCAAGAGTAAAAGGTCAAAAAGTAAAAGAGTGTTCTTTTTGTGGGCTTAGTGTTGCTGAGCTTGGGGGTAATGTTGTTATATCTAATGGAGTAGCTATTTGTCCTGAGTGTTCTAAAATATGTCACAATCTTTTTAAAGAAAAATTGTGCAAGTCGCTAGATTCTAAGTTCAATGGTTTACCAACTCCCAGACAACTTAAAGATCATTTAGATATGCATGTTGTTGGGCAAGAAGACGCAAAAAAAGTTTTATCTGTGGCTGTTTATAACCATTATAAGAGAATATTGAAAAATAATAAATATGATAATGGTATTGAGATTGAAAAATCCAATATACTTTTGGTTGGGCCTACAGGCAGTGGTAAAACTTTGCTTGCAAAAACATTGGCTGCAGAGATGAATGTGCCGTTTGCAATAGCAGATGCTACAACCTTGACAGAAGCTGGATATGTTGGTGAAGATGTAGAAAATATTTTACTTAAATTGATACATGCTGCTCATGGGGATGTTAGTCTAGCCGAGAAAGGGATTATTTATATAGATGAAATAGATAAGATTGCTAAAAAAAATGAAAACGTTTCAATAACAAGAGATGTTTCTGGAGAAGGGGTTCAACAGGCTTTGTTAAAGATAATTGAGGGTACTATTGCTAATGTTCCTCCAAGAGGAGGAAGAAAACATCCCTATGAAGACACTATTGAAATTAATACCCAAAATATACTCTTTATATGTGGCGGTGCATTTGTTGGGCTTGAAAATATTGTTAAGAATCGAATGAATAAGAGTTCTATTGGGTTTTCAGCGATTGAAAAAAAGAACATAAGAGAAGACACTTCATTGAAGTATTTAGAAATGGAAGATTTGATTAAATTTGGTTTGATACCAGAATTTGTTGGTAGACTTCCTGTACATTCGTATCTTGAAAAATTAAGTAAAGAAGATTTGATGAGAATATTAGTTGATCCTCAAAATTCTATTGTTAAGCAGTATTATCATATGTTTAAAATGGACAATGTAGAATTAGTATTTGAAAAAGATGCTTTGGAATCAATCGTAGATGAAGCTATCTTAAAAAATACTGGAGCAAGAGGTCTTAGATCTATTTTAGAGGGTCTTCTTAAAGATGTTATGTTTGAGGTTCCTTCTATTAGTAGGACTAAGAAGGTTGTTGTTACAAAAGAGTCTGTTTTAAATGCAGATATTAACCCATTAATTTTGGTGGGAAATGCAACTAAAAAACCTTGGGCAAAAGAGTTATATGAAATCAATCTTAAATATGATAAAAAATAAAAAAGAAGATCTTCCAATTGTTATTTTAAAAGAAAATGTTCTTTTCCCTAATATGACACTGTGGGTAACTTTTGATAATGAATATGTAATTAATTCTATAGCTCAATCCATGTTAGAAGATAGGTTGATTCTTTTTGCTTATCCAAGTGAGTCTAATTATGACGGATCTGGCAAAGAAGGGATTAAAAACCTATGCTCTGTAGGTACATATTCCAAACTTATTCAGGTTATAAAAGTCAGTAAAGATGTAATAAAGGTTTTGGTCGAGTGTCAAAGCAGAGTTCTTATAGGTAGCGTTTCAAAAAAAAATGATTATCTGAGAGCCAAAGTTACTTTTGTGCCTGATGCTAGTGGATTAAACAGAGAACTTTTTGCTTATTCTAAATTTTTAAAAGAAACTTATGAAGTTTATAGAAATTCTTTATCTTTAAAATCTTATGATAGTGATAATGAGTCAATCAATTATTTTGAGAATCCAGGTAAGCTTGTCGATATTATAGCCTCTAACTCAAATTTAGAAAATAGTATAAAATTGGAGCTTTTGCAAGAGTTAAATATTAAAACCAGGATAGAAAAGTTAATTGTTAATTTGAATATTGAAATTGACCTTTTAGATCTCAAAAAAGATATTAATTCTAAAGTTAGAGCTAAGTTGGATAAGGGCCAAAGGGATTATTTTCTTTCTGAGCAAGTTAAAGAGATACAAAAAAGACTGGGCAAAGATGAGAATGATTATATTGATAGATTAAATTCCAAAGATATTCCAGAAGATGTTAAATTTAAGATTGAAAAAGAAATTTCTAGATTATCTAAAATGCAGATGAATTCTCCTGATGCTAATATTATTAGAAGTTATATAGAATTAATATTAGATCTTCCGTGGAATGAAAATACTGTTATGAAAAATCATTTAAGCGAGATTGAGTTTATCTTAAGAAATTCTCATTATGGTATGGATGAAGCAAAAGAAAAGATAATAAATTTTTTAGCTGTTTATCAAATTAATTCTAAGGTTAAAGCTCCTATTTTATGCCTTGTGGGGCCTCCTGGCGTTGGCAAAACATCTCTTGTAGAATCTATTGCAAGGTCTCTTTCTAGAGAATTTGTTAAAATATCTCTTGGTGGCTTAAGAGATGAGGCAGAAATTAGGGGACACAGAAGAACTTATGTTGGTTCTCTTCCGGGTGTTTTTATTAGTGCAATGAAAAGATCAGGCAAATCTAATCCTGTTATTCTTCTTGATGAGATAGATAAAATTAATAATAGTTATAAAGGTAATCCAGAATCTGCTCTGTTAGAAGTTTTAGATCCTGAGCAAAATTATAAATTTATAGATCATTATTTAGAAATCCCTTATGATCTTTCTAATGTTTTATTTGTTACAACTGCCAATTCTCTTCATGGTATGTCAAAGCCACTTCTTGATAGAATGGAAATAATTAAAGTTGATGGGTATTCTTATATTGAAAAGTTAGAAATTGCTAAGATTTTTTTGATTCCAAGTATAATTAAAGAAAGTTTTTTAGACAAAGTCTATATAAGAATAGAAGATGATGTTATTTTGAATTTAATTAGAAACTATACTATGGAATCCGGTGTAAGGGGGCTAAAGAGAGTTTTAACTAACTTGATTAGGAAGCTTGTAAGGGAGTTGCTTTATAAGTATTCTAAAGATCAAATTATTAAAGGCAATTTTTATTCACCAAGTTCGTTGATACATGGAAATAATTCAATTTTTACTCATGATCCTGATATTCCAGGTATTTATAAAATAATCAATATTAATAATTATTATAATTACGTTGATACTGAATATAATTTGGATTTAATTAAGATTGACTCTTCTGGATTTGTTTATGGACTTGCCTGGACAAATTATGGTGGTACAGTTCTTCCTGTTGAGGCAATTAAGTTTGAGAAAAAAGGAGATATTATTCTAACAGGTAGTCTTGGAGCTATTATGAAAGAGAGTGCACAGCTTGCATATTCTATAGTTAAAACTTATTCTTCTAAGCTTAATTTCGACGTAAAAGAAAGTCCCGAAATTCATTTGCATTTTCCAGAAGGAGCAACGCCAAAAGATGGACCTTCTGCAGGTATTACCATTGCAACAGCAATTGCTTCAATACTGTCCGACAAAAAAGTTCCTTTGGATCTTGCAATGACTGGTGAGATAACTTTAAAAGGCTTCGTTCTTCCTGTAGGTGGAATTAAAGAAAAAGTTTTGGCAGCCTATAGAAACGGTATAAACAAAGTTATTTTACCTAAAGACAATAAAAAAGATTATTTTAAGCTTCCAGAAGAAGTTAAGGATAATATAGATGTTAAGTTTGTCTCTAATTTGGAAGAAGTTTTTGATTATTTGAATATTATTTAAAAATTTAAATTTATATTCTAGGAGTAAATATATGAAAGATGGAGTTAGAAAACCTTCAGGAAGTAGAGCGTCTTTTAGTGCTCAACCTTATGCTAAAAGCTTAAAAAAGAATAACAGTTTTTCTTGTTTTGCTAAAAATAATTTAGGGAAAAATTTTTTAAAGGGTAAAAAAAAAGGTAAATAAAAAAGTGGCTTTAATTGGCCACTTTTTGCTTCTTTGACAATACAAAAATAAAAGGCATGTTATGCTCTCTTAGAATAATACTCTACAACCATTTGCTCATTAGCAAGCGTAGGTATTTCGTCTCTTGATGGAGCATGCTTTACTTTTATGTTTAAATCATCAGCGTTTACTTCTATCCAAGTTGGTAAATTTCTAAGAGACGAAGTTTTTTCTATATTTGATCTTATTAATTTTTTTAGACTGTCTTTCTCTTTTATTTGAATTAAATCATTTGCTCTTAATATGATTGAAGGAATTGTAACCCTTCTTCCATTCAATATAACAATCCCGTGAGAAACTATTTGTCTTGCGTGTGCTCTTGAGATGGCAAATCCAGCTCTATATACAATATTGTCAATTCTTCTTTCAAGTATTGATAGTAAGTTGTCTCCGGTAACACCATGATGTTTTTTTGCTTCTTTAAAAGTGTTGGTTAACTGTCTTTCGCTTACACCATAAGTAAACTTTATCTTTTGTTTTTCTATCAATTGTTTTCCATATTCTGTGATTTTAGCTTTTCTAGCTTTTCCATGCATTCCGGGAGGATGTGGTTTTTTTTTAAGGATTTTGTCATATTTTGGCTGTTCAAAAATATTAATACCAAACCTCCTTACCAACTTACCTTTAGCTATTTGTTTCCTGTTCATCAATTCCTCACATATTAAAATAAAATATAGCAGGGATAGGACTCGAACCTATGACCTTCGGGTTATGAGCCCGACGAGCTACCAACTGCTCTACCCTGCGTCTTACAGTTTAAAATGTTATCACAACTTTATTATAAGTGTCAATTATTTGTTTATTATTAATTTAATTAGACCAAGAAGTATATATCATTTATTTCTTTATGTTCTTGTTTTACAATTTTTCTAATATTTTGTGTTTTATTTATAAAACTTTGAAATTCATTTTCTGAATTCAAATTTATTTTGATGTAAAGCACAAGTTTGTTACCCTGATTGTGAAAATTGAGTGTTTTAAAGTTTATATTTAAATTTTTCAATGTGTCTTTTACGCTTCTTTTAAGATCTATATTTTGTTTTGAGAGCAAATTGTTTGCGTTATTTATTATTACATTAAGTCCCTCTTTTATTATGATAAAGCCAATGAATATAGACATAATTTTGTCAAAGCCACTCCACATGTAAGTTGCAAGTAATAAGCTTAATGTAATCCCACCGTGTGAGAATATACAGTTTTTATCGGCTGAAGCTAGTGCTAGGAGAAGTTGGTTGTTGTATCTTTTCCCTATTTGAAATTTTGTCAAATATTCTATTATTTTCACTATGAAAAAAATGAAGGGGGTAAGTGGTATCCATAAACTTTTTTTAAGGGAATTATTTGAAAATATTTCTAGTATATTTTTTTTGTCTTCTTCATTGTGATCGTGTGAGTGGTTGTGATCATGGTCATGTGAGTGGTCATGTAAGTCATGTAAGTCATGTATATTATTATTTTTATTTTTGTTTTGGTGTATGTGCAGAGTAAATCCAGACTCTCCCCCCAGAGTTATAAATTTATTTAATCCTGTTGTATTTAAAAATAGTGTAAATCCCGCCATAACTATGATTATTCCCATGATAAAAGCTATTAAGCTTTCCATTAGTTTGTGTCCATGAGGGTAGTGAATGGTTTCAGGTTTGCTTGTAATTTTTAAGCTAAAATAAGTTATTGTAGATAAAACAAAATCGGCCATAACATGGAAAGCATCAGCAATAAGCGCAAATGAGTTAAAAAGTATTCCGACAGTAAGCTTAGAAGATATTGATGCTACTTCGGTGAATATAGAGATTATTCCTATTCCCATTACAAATGTATCTTCTTCTATTTCAGATGCTAATTCTTTTTTATATTGAGAATCTTTATTTTCAAACCCTAAACCCAAAAGCTCTTCTTGTATTTCAGTAATTTTGCATAAAATTGTGTTAAATTTGGTTTTTTTGCCGTAATGAATTAAATTGCTAATCATTATTCTTTCTATGCCTTCTGATTTAAAATCATCATCAATATAAAAATGAATTATTTTAATTTGACCATCCGTTGCTGATGCTTTAAGATTTGCAATTAATTTTGAATTATTTTCAATATAAACGATGTAGATATCTTCTTTTTTTAAAGGATCTAGCTTTAAATGAGCAAATTTATGGATGTTTTTTAAGCTTATTACCTTAACCATAATTGTAACATTCTCCTGGTTATTGCATAATTTTATCAATGTAGATATTAATGCTACATTTTATCAATTATTAAATTCAAGTTCAATCTTGGTTTATTAAGACAAAAGTAAGGAATATTTTATGCGGCAATCTGATTTTTTTGTGAAAAAATGTAAAAAAATTATTTTTAATAATAATTTGCACAGTTTAATTGAAAATATTAAAAATATTTTTTGTGAAATTTTAAAAGAGTTTGACAGAAATTCATTAGAAGATGTATTCAATTATTATTATGAATCTTATGATTTTAATAATAGTTTATATAGTTTTGTAGAAAAATTTGTTCCAATTATTAATTTTTTGTTATTGGATGACTTGGAGTATAACTTTAGTTTTGATGAGAAGAAACTTATTTTAAATACATTTAATTTATCTGCTAATACTCTTGAAAGCGATAAATTAAATAGGCTTGCGAATGCTATAGTTTCTCTAAAGATATTAGATTAATTTAGTTTTTATAAGTTGTGACTATGTTGTTGTTACTCGAAGCAGTTCTTTTCTATCGAAAGGAGCTCTAAGCAAATCTTTTAATATATAAATTTTTGTTGGTGTTTTGTTTTTATTAAATGAGTTAGATTCTGTTATTATTATTTTTGTATCCTGATCAAAAAATTCTGCCATTACTTGCAGGCATATAGCACATGGAATAGCTTCGGGACTTGTATTAAGCAATAAAAAATCTATTTCTTGTACACCTATTTTTGCAATCATATTTGAAATAGCACTTCTTTCTGCACAACAAGTTGCGCCAAAACTTGCATTTTCAACATTTGTTCCAATAAAAAAATCGTTTGTTTTAGTCTTAATGCAGACTCCTACTTTGAATTTTGAATATGGAGAATATGAATTGTTTCTTGCTTTTTCTGCCATATAAAATGCTTTATCTATATCTTCTTGTTTTAATTTTGTCACAATTGCCCCCATATATTGTATTTGATTATCCTTTGTGGTTTATTTTATTGAAATATTGTAATATAGTCAATGTAAAACAAGCTACAAACTTGTTTTGCGGAAGGTTTGCAAACTTTATTATGAGAGATGTTATTAATTTTATTAAAAGGTACAATAATTTTATTATTATTGGGCACAAGGATCCTGATTTCGATTGTATAGGTTCGTCTTTAGCTTTATCATCTTTTCTCTCAAGAATTGGTAAAAATTCTATTTTATTAAATGAGGGTCCTTTTGTTAGAAAAGAAATAATGCCCTTTAAGGATAAATTTTTATCTGAGTGGCCTAATATTGAGCTTGCAGATTATTCAGTTATTATTTTGGATTGCTCAATTTTAGATAGGATAGGCGATGAATTTATATTTTATGTAAAGGATATGCCTATTTTAGTAATAGATCATCATATGTCTGGTGAAAAATTAAAATGTGCAGGTTATATTGATCCTTTTGCGCCCTCTACGACTTTTTTAATTGAAAAATTAATCAGAGAATTTGGATATGATCTTACAAAAGAAGAGGCATGGTATATTTTAGTAGGATTTTGTACTGATACTGGGTTTTTTAAATTTATTTCAAGAAGTGATCCGGAGCCTTTTGAAATGGTTGCAAGATTGGTTTCAAAAGGAATAAGTCTTAAAGAAGTTTACAGTTATATAGAAATATCCAAAAGCCTAAAGTCAATAGAAACTCTTAAGTTAATGTTAAACAATCTTGAATCTTATTGGAATGGAAAGGTTTTATTTACATTTTTATCTTCTTATAGTTCTAACAAAGATGGTATTGTTAGTGGGGTTAATGAACTTTTTTATATGCTATTAAGCAATGTTGATAATAATGAAGTTTTAGGTATTTTAAAGGAAATGGAAGACGGTTCGATTATAGTTGGGCTTAGATCCAAAGATTCTTTTAATGTTGGAAAATTGGCAGAAGATTTTGGAGGTGGGGGGCACAAAAATGCTAGTGGGTTTAGAATTAAACAAAGTTCTTTAGAGATTGTAAAAAATAGAATGCTAGCGTACATTAAGGATAATATTTATTTATAATATCACTTAAAGGGATGGTTCCTTTTGGATCAAAATCCTTAGTTAGTGTTAAAAATCCAGATTTAAATGCCAGAGGTGTTGTTCCATAAATGATTACTATGTTTTTTATCCAATGTAATTTTTTGATATGTTGAGGCGTAAGGGATACAATTACGCTTATTTTATCTTTATATTCTTTTAAATTTTCTAAATATTTCAAACTCCCAGGCGTTGATAAATGAAAGATGACTTGTTCAAATTTTTTAATTAATTTTTTAATTTCGTCAAGTTTTTTAAGATTGATACTGTTTAAGGGATAATAGTCGTAATAGTAAGCATATGTGTTTTGAAATATTTTTTTGCCTTCTGCCATCATTTTGTAGTAAGGAGATATTATAAGGGTTTTTTTGGTTTTAGATATTTCTTTATCTACTCTTACTTTTGTAATACTCCTTAATGTATTTTGTTCAAAAAATTTTTCACCTTCTTTTGAATATATTTTTCCATCTTTATTGAAATTAGGGTAAAGATCAGATTGATTTTTATTTTCTTTTAAGTATGTCAATTTTATTCTTAATATTCTTTTATTAGATTCAATAATATTGTTTTTTATTTCTAAATCTTTTTTCATTAAGTTTAGTAGCATGTTGTAAGCATTTTTTTGTATATTTTCATTTAAAGATATTAAAAAGATGTCATTTTGGGTTCTAACTATTCTTTCAATTGTAGTGTAAATATTCTCATTATTGTATTTTACTGCGTTCATTAATAAATCATCAGTAATTATTATGTTATTATATTTTAATTTCTTTCTCAGTATATCTTTAATTATTTTTGTTGAAGACGATGCAGGAATATTTTCTCCATTTGTAAGCTTTGGATATGCTAGATGGCCTGTCATTATTACCGGAATGTTTTCTTGGATTAATATTTTATATGGTAAAAGTTCATTTAAATTTATTTCTAGTAAATTAGAATTTATTATTGGAATATTTATATGAGAGTCAAGAGCAGTATTTCCATGTCCTGGGAAATGCTTTGCGGTAGAAATTATTCCCCCTTGCTCTTGTCCTTTGTAAAAGGCCAGAGCAAGAAGTGATACTATTTTTGGGTTATCTGAATATGTTCTTGGTCCTATTGTGAAATTATTTTCATTACTATAGATATCTACTATGGGTGCAAAATTTAAATTTATTCCAAGTTGACTTAGCTCTTGTGCTATATAATAACCTGTATTATAAGAATCTTTTGGAGACATGGATGCTGCAATTCCAAGATTGCCAACTGTTCCCGATGTATTTAATTTTATGTGCTGTGCCAACCCCCCTTCTTGATCTGTTGCTACAAATAAAGGAATTTTAAATTTATTATTTTGAGATGTTTTTTGAGCTTTATTAATACTTTCTGTTAAGTTTTTTAAATTTTTTGCGTTCCATCCAAAAATTTTAATTCCCCCAAGATTTTTTTTACTTATAAAATCAAGAACAAAATTTGTGATTGATTGATTGGGGTAGCTTATCATGAACATTTGTCCTAATAGTTCATGATTTTGCATTTTGCTTACCATTTCATTTATTAATTTTTCTCTTTCCATTGTATCCCAAAAATCAATGGAGAAGCAGTTGGTAGCTATAAAAAGGGCGATAAGATAAAAATTTCTTTTCATTTAACCATACAAATAATAAATGCTAATAAGATTAGTATCTATGTATATTAGCAAATCATTTTGTATTATACTTTATAATAATTCTTTTGAATAATAACATTGACAAAGCATTATTGAAATTTATAAACTTAATAAAAGTTTAAGCTGATGTAGCTCAGTTGGTTAGAGCACTCGGCTCATATCCGAGTTGTCGTGGGTTCAAGTCCCTCCATCAGCATTAGGGGTTTTAATGGTAGTAGGAATTGTTCTTGCAAATGGCTTTGAAGATATTGAGGCTATAGTTCCGATTGATATTTTAAGACGGGGCAATGTTAATATTCAAGTTATCAGTGTAAATGATGATAATGTTGTGATAAGCTCAAAAGGTGTTTCTTTTTTAACAGATGATGTAATATCAAATTGTAAAGAGAATGATTTTGATCTAATAATCCTCCCAGGAGGCATGCCCGGAGCTACTAATCTTTTTAATTCAAAAGAATTGGATTTAATTTTAAAAGATATGAATGCTAAAGGTAAATTTATTGCAGCTATTTGTGCTTCTCCAGTAGTGGTGCTTGCTGCAAAAGGTCTTTTAGGATTTAATAAGTTTACATGTTATCCAGGTTTGGAAAAAAACGTGTTTGATGGTGAGTTTGTAGATAAAAATGTTGTAATTAGTAATAATTTTATTACTTCTAAAGGAGTTGGAACTTCATTTGAATTTGCCTTTACTCTTCTTGAAATGATAAAGGGAAGGCAGATAATGGAAAATGTTAAAAAAGCAACTTTACTTTGTGGGGGTTAAATATAAAACTATTTAAAATGGCTATAATAAATTAATCAAATTTAGTTTTTAAAATTGAAAATCATAAGTTTTTTGGAATTAAATTATAAATGTCTTCAAGAATGGTTGATTCTTCATTTGTTGGTATTGCTAGTATTTTTACTTTGCTTTTAGTTGTTGATATTTCGGATTCTAAATTTTTGTTTTGAGCCATTTCATTTTTTTCAAGGTCCAGTTCTATTCCAATTTTTTCAAACCCTTTTAGTGCAAGATTTCTTATTCCATAATCAACAATACCAATCCCACCTGTAAAAATTATTGCATCAATATTAAAATCAAGAATGGCAATGTAAGATCCAATATATTTTTTTATTCTATATGCCATTATCTCTACTGCAAGTTTTGATTGATATTCTCCTTCTTCAATTTGGTTCCAAATGTCTCTCATATCATTTGATTTTCCAGAAATCCCTAGTATACCGCTTTCTTTATTTAATATTTCTTCAATTTGTTTAGTGGTTTTATTTAATATTGTGCTCATTAAATTAATAATTGCTGGGTCTATATCACCACTTCTTGTTCCCATCGCAAGGCCTTCAAGTGGAGTAATTCCCATACTTGTGTCATAAGATTTTCCATTTTTAACAGCATTAATGCTTGCTCCATTTCCAAGATGTAATATTATTAAATTTAGATCGTCTATTTTTTTATTTAAAATTTTTGATGATCTTTTTGTTATGTAGGAATAAGAAAGGCCGTGAAAGCCATATTTTCTAATATTGTGTTTTTTATACCAAGAATATGGAGTTGCGTAAAGAAAAGCATGTTCTTTTATAGTCTGATGCCATGATGTATCGAAGCATAAAACTTGTTTTGTGTGTGGTAAAATTTTAAGTACTGTTTCTATTGTTGTGATTGCACTTGGGTTGTGAAGTGGAGCAAGTTCAGAAATTTGTTTTAATTTATTTAAAATGCTGTTTTTAAGAATTACTGAACTTTTAAAGTTTGATCCTCCATGTACAACTCGATGTCCTATTATTTTAATCTCACTAATAGTTTTAAGAATTTTTGAATTACTGTTTAGCAATATTTTAAACATTTTTTCTATTGCTTTTTGGTGATTTTCAACTCCTTTCACTGATTTTTCTATTATTGATCCATCAGTATTTATAATTTTTATGATTGATTTTGGTAATTTTATTTTTTCAATAATTCCAGATATTAATTTTTTTGAATTTTCATATTGATAAATAGTAAATTTTAACGAAGAACTTCCTGTGTTTATGATTAATATTTTCATTTTTTTTCCTTTTATGCTTGACAAGCTATGTGTTTGTTTTTAGCAAGTTAATGTTTTTATATATGTAATTTATTTTGTCAGATTTCTCAATATTTTTAAAGCTTAAGAATATTGATTTTTGGTACGATGGATTTAATAGTAATAAATTAGGATGCTTTTGAACTATTTCTATTATTTTGTTCATAGGGATGCTTTCAGTGTTTTTATATTCTATTTCCAGAGTTCTATTTGTTTCTTTTAGTTTTTTTATATTTAATTTTTTTGCTAATATTTTAAGTTCAGCTAACATTAATAGACTATTTATTTCTTTAGGTATTGGGCCAAAGTTGTCGTGGATTTCCGATCTTATCTTTTTACTTTCTTCTTCGGTTTGAATTTCAAAGATTTTTTTGTAGATTAGTATTTTATCCTGTTCATTTTTTGCATAATTGTCAGGAATGAAGCCGTTATAGTTAATTTCAATATCAACTTCTTCTTCTAATGAAATTTTCCCCATTTTTTTCTCAATTGCTTTATTTAGCATTGTTAAATAACAGTCCAATCCAATCGATTCAATTTCTCCATGTTGTTCTCTACCAAGCAAATTTCCAACACCTCTTATTTCCATATCTTTCATTGCTATTTTAAATCCAGATCCTAGGTCTGAAAATTCGGTTATTGCTCTTAGTCTTTCAATAGAGCGTTCATTAAGCTTTTCGCTATCTTGGTACAAAAAATAAGCATAAGCTTTCTTAGAACCCCTTCCAACTCTTCCTTTTAGTTGATATAGCTGAGCAAGTCCAAACTTGTTTGCATTGTTAATTATTATTGTATTTGCGTTTGGGATGTCTATTCCATTTTCAATTATTGTTGTTGCTAATAAAATTTGATAAGCTTTTTTAATAAAATTGTGCATTATGTTTTCAATTTCGTCTCCTGTGAGTTTTCCATGAATTATTGCAATCCTTGCGTAAGGAGTTAATTTTTCAATTAATGTTTTTAAATAATGCAGTTCTTCAATATTATGATTTACTAAAAAAACTTGACCATCCCGAGATAGTTCACTTTCAATTGCATGTTTTATTAAAAGCTCACTAAACGATTCTAAATAAGCTTCTATTTTTACTCTGTTTTTAGGAGGAATTTTTAAAACGGAAATATCTCTGAGTTTAATTAGTGACATGTGAAGAGATCTGGGAATTGGTGTTGCAGAAAGAGCAAGACAATCAACTGAAATTTTTATTTCTTTAAGTTTTTCTTTTTCCTTTACGCCAAATCTTTGTTCTTCATCAATTATTATTAGTCCTAAATTTTTGCAGGTAAATTTTTTTGAAAGAATTTTGTGTGTTCCTATGATTATATCAATTTCCCCGGTTTTCAATTCTTTTAAAATTCGGTTTTCTGTATTGTTTTTGATAAATCTGCTTAATACTTCGATTTTGATTGGGAAATTTTTGAATCTTTTTTTGAATGTATTAAAATGTTGTTCTGCCAAGATAGTTGTTGGTGAAAGTACAATAACCTGTTTGTTTCCCATTACAGCTTTAAAAGCAGCCCTCATTGCGACTTCAGTTTTTCCAAATCCAACATCTCCACAAAGAAGGCGATCCATCACTTTGAAGCTCATCATGTCTTCTTTGATTTCTTTTATTGCTGTTATTTGATCTGGAGTTTCATCGTATGGAAATTCAGATTCAAATAACAATTGTAATTCGTTATCTTCTGGGTATTTAATACCTTTAATGCTTTCTCTTTTTGAATAAAGCTCTATTAATTTGTCTGCAATCTCTTCAATTCTTTTTTTTGCGTTTGCTTTATTTTTTATCCATGTTTTAGAGCTAATTTTATCCAATTTAATATTTTTAGGATCGCCCCCAATATATTTTTGGATTAAATTTGTTTGTTCAATTGGAATAAATAGCTTTTCTCCTTCGGCGTATTCAATTTCAATATAATCTTTTTCAAGAAAACTTGTTTTTATTCTCTTTATTTGTCTAAATATACCAATTCCATGGTTTATGTGAACCACATGGCTGTTTTTTTCAATCTCAATAAAAGAGCTAATAGCTTTTGTTTTTGAAGATTCAAAGGTTTTGTTTATTTTTTCCCCTGTATTGAAGATGTTTGATTCAAGAATAATTGCGATTTTTTCTTTTTCTATTATTAAAGAGCTAGATATTTTTAAAACCTCAATTGATACTTTTGGTAATTCTTTGAAAATATATTTAAGTTTTTCTTTTTGTGATTCGGATTCTGCTGCAATAACGATTTTAAATCCATTTTTTAGCCAATTTTTGAATTCTTCTTTTGCAAGCATAATATTTGAAAAAAAGTTTCTCTCACTTTCAATTTTGAATTCTACAATTTCTTTGGATTTAGAACTTTTAATCTTTGAAAATAAAACATCGCTTTTTAGATTAAAGGTTTTAGAATTTAAGAAAATTTTTTTTGGATCAATTATATTTTTTCCAGCTTCTTTTGCTTCTATATAAAGCTTTTTATATTCTTGGTGTATTTTTTCAATTTCTTTTTCTAAATTGTTAATTTCAAAGTTTACAATAGGTGTGTCTTTTTCAATTTCATCACTTAAGTAAGTATTTGCTACTAGAGGATAAAACATCTCTTCTGTTTTTGTTTCTTTTTTTAAATTTAACTCTTCAAAAATTTTTTTATATTCACCAGATTTAATATTTGTTTTTAAGTTATTAATAACATCATTCTTCCAAATAATTTCTTTTTTTGGAAGAATTTGAAATTCTAAAATTTCATTATCTTGTTTTAATTGGGTTAAAGGATCGAATTTCTTTATTTCTTCTATTTTGTCGAAGTTTAATATAATTTTTATTGGGTTTTGTTCTCCAAAAGAGTATATGTCTATAATTTCTCCTTTTATTGCAAATTCTCCTGGAATTGTTACTCTGAATGTTTTTTCATATCCCAATGTTATGAGATTTTTTTCAATATCTGATGTATTAATCTTAGTATTTTTTTTAATTTTATATATATTTTTTAGTAATGTATTTTGATCTGGTATTTTGCTAAGCAATGATTTTAAAACTGTAATGTATATTCCAGGATTTTTTTTATAAAAATTTATCAAGAATTTGATTCTTTCGTTAAAAATCGTACTTTTTGAGCTAATGCCCTTGTATACAAGGGGACTAAAATAGTTAAGCTCAAAGATTTGATTTGTAATTACTTTTAAATCATTTTTAATTTTATCTAATGTATGTTCGTCTTTAACTATTAATATTATTTTCCCGGTTTTACTATATTCTTTGATTTTTTTAATTAAGAAAGCTTTGAAAAATCCTTCATATCCTATTAATGAAAAAAATGTATTTTGTTCTAAAAATTCTTTCATTTTTTTTAAATTGGAATTATTTCTTAATATTGTTGTTAGTTCTTCATCTATATTCATTTTTTACCTTTTTGTTTAATTAATTTAGTATAATAATATACTATAGGTATTATTACTTTCTTTATATATAATGTGGTTAGGTTTTGAGGGGAGCTTATGAAAATTAGAAAATTGCTTTTTTGTATCTTTTTTACGAATATTTCTTTTGTTTTGTTTGCGGGGGGAGATTATAAGGGGCTTGATTTTAAAATTAAGTTTTTTAATCAATCTATTTATCGTGTCAATAGCAATATTTTTATTGAAGTTTCTCTTAGCAATGCGTCTGATAGTGTTTTAACTTTAGAAATAGGCGATATTAATTTTTTTGGCTTTGATTTTGATGTTACTGATACTACTAATATTAAAGTTAAAAGACCCATTGAATATGTTAAAAAAAGATCTAAAAATGTTGCTATTCCTGTTAGGAATATGAGCTTGAGACCTAATGAAAAGTTTTCTGTGGTTATTAACTTAAATCAATTTGTTAAGTTTAGTAAAGATGGAGTTTATTTTGTTAAGGGTATTTTTTTCCCAGATGTTTCAAATCCATCTAAGAAAAAAGAATCCAATATTATTACACTTTTTTTAAATGATAGTTTTGATGAAAATCCAGGCAGTATAGATCTTGTTAATTTGTCTGAAAATAAGGACATTCAAGATCTATTGAAAAAGAAAAAATTGTCTCCCGATGAGATTGTTAAATATTTATTAAAGGCATTGCAGTTTGGGGAAAAAGAGAAATTCTTTTTATATCTTGACATTGAAGGCTTGTTATTGAATGATAAAGGCAAAGCATACCTTTATAAACAGAAGTTATCATCTGTTCCTAATAAAAATGTAGTTAAAGAGTATAAGGAATATTTATGGAATTCTAATAATTCAGATATTTCAAAAGCACCAAATGAATTTTCTATTATTGAGACAACTTATTCTGATACTGCTGGTAAGGTAATTGCTGATTTATATTTTGACGATGGGCATTTTTATATTTCCAAAAGGTATACTTTTTTCTTCAAAAAATATGATTATTATTGGATAATTTATGACTACATTGTTCAAAATATTGGCATTAAGGAAAAGTAAAACTTTTTGTGTTTTGCAAATTATAGAACTTATTATATTATTTTATTTTCTAATAATAAGTCCTGCTAATCTTAACGCTGATTTTGAGTATAAGGTTGTCAAAGGAGATACTCTTTTTTCAATTGCAATTAAGTACAAAGCTAAAGTAAACGATCTTAAAAGGATTAATAAACTTAATGTTGATAATATTAGGGTAGGTCAAATATTAATTATTCCAAGTAATTCTAATTTAGATCAAAATATTACTCATAAAGATAATAATTCTCTTGGGGTGCTAAAATCTGTTAATAAAGGGATAATTTTTTACACTGTAAAAGAAGGTGATACTATTGAGAGTGTTTCAAAGCTTGTTGGACTAAGTCAAGAAGAGATAATAGCTTGGAATGATTTGAGCTCTAAGGATCTTAAAGTTGGAATGAAACTTGTATTAACTGAACCTGATTTTTTAAAACCCTATGTAGTTAAGAAGGGAGATTCGCTTTCAAAACTTTCTCAGGATTTTGATATTAGTTCTAAGGATATTTTGAAATTTAATTTTCTTAATGACGATAAATTAAAGATTGGCCAACAGCTTTTTTTAAAGAAATCTACTAAAAATGTTAATTTTCATTATGTTAAAAAGGGAGAAACTCTTGGTAGAATAGCTTATATTTACGGTGTTACTGCTAAGGATCTTGTAGCTCTTAATGGCAATCGGGCTGTTAATCTTAAAGCAGGTTCTTTGCTAAATGTTTTAAAGATTTTAAATAGTGATTTAGAAAAACCTGTTGAGGAAGATTTAAAAATTGATAAAAAAACAAATAATCAATTTATTTATCATTCAGTTGCTGTAGGAGAGACTTTGTATAGCATTGCCAGACATTACGGGGTTTTAATCGAAGATCTTAAGAATTGGAATAATTTAAGCAGTAACAATATTATGCACGATCAAAAATTGAAAATTTTTGATAAAAAACTTTTATTTGATTCTTCTACAATTAAATCTAAAAACGATTTATATATTAAAAATAAGGTTGATTCTAACTCTAATTCTTCTGACAAAGTTCAAACAATAGTTAATCTTCCCTCAAGTAAAAACAAAAAGCTAAATTTAAATACTTTTGGAATTTCTGCAAATCAAGATCTTTTTGATATTAGCTCTTTGGTTATTTTAGATTCCAAAATACCAATATTTGAGGTTGTTGGTGATTTTTATTATTGGTATAAACCCAAAAAAATAAGTCAGCCAAGTGAATTTTATTCAGAGGATTGGTATTCTCCTTTAAATTCTTATAAAAAGGCGACGCAACTTTTCAAAAGTTTTGAAAAATTGGTAAATTCTAGGTTTAATAAAGGATCAAGGCTTAAAGATAAGTTAATAATTCTTGATCCTGGTCATGGTGGCCTTGATCCTGGAGCTATTGTCAAGTCTAGAGACGGTCTTGGAAATGAAGTTTTTGTTGTTGAAGATGAGTATGTGTATGACATTGCTTTAAGGCTTTATGTATATCTTAAAGAAGAGGGGGCAAATGTTGAGCTTACCATTTTAGCCCCCGATCATTTAATTAGGAATAGTGTTTTTGCTAACAATACTTTTGTTAATGTTAAAAATGAAGTTTACAATGATTATGACCTGAATAAAAATGATACTGTTGAGTCCTGGATAAATGGCACTCCAGCAGGTCTTAAAAAAAGATTGATTGTTGTTAAAAACATTGTTAATAAATATAAAAATATTAAAGATAAGGATATAGCCTTTTTTAGTTTGCATGCGGATAATAGTGTTGGAGCACCTAAGAGTATGGGGTTTTATTATCAAAAGGATGATGAAAGAAACTATGATATTCATTCAAAATCTGTAGCAGAAAAAATTACAGAAGGAATGAAAAGAAGTTCTTATATTAAGGGTCAAAATCTACATGTTTTAAGAAACAATATAGTAATGACCAAGCTTTTAATAGAAGTTAGAAATTTAGCATTTCCAGAAGAAGCTTGGTCTATTAGATCTTCTAAGCTTAGAGATCAAGATTCTAAAATTCTTGCCAATGGGATTTTAAAAATATTGGAAAATAATTGACAAAAATTTTTAAATTTAGGATAATATTCACAGTGTTCAATTTCCCCTATAGCTCAGTGGTAGAGCGGGTGGCTGTTAACCACTAGGTCGGAGGTTCAAGTCCTTCTGGGGGAGTTAATTAAGGCTAATTGTTTTTTTAATTCTATTTTTGTTATTTTAAAGTAATTAAGTCTTTCTAAGAGTTTTTTATTGTTTCCGTGTCCTAAGCAAAGGTGTTTTTGTATTTTTTGTTTATTTTCTTTTGAGTTTTCTCCTGCTAAATCAAGCTCTAACAAATCGCTTAATGTTAATAAATCTTTTTGATTATCTTTATACAGAGTTCCAACTTCTTTAATTATTTTTATTATTTCTGTTTTATTTACCGATTCAACCTCGGTATCTTTAGTATTAAGATATGCATGTTTGATTTTATTATTTTTTCCCAGATGTTTTACTATTTTTTGCCTAATAATATTACCAGATTTATCACTGTCTGTTAAAATTATTATTCCTTTGTATTTTAAAGCTTTTTTTAGCAATTTAATAGTTTCTATTTTTAAAGCAAATCCTTTTGTTTCTATTACTGTGCAGTCAAAAGATTCTTTTATTCTTTTAAGATCGTCTTTTCCTTCAACTATAATTATTTCTTTAATTTTTTCCAATTTTAAATTCCTTGTTCAAAGAAAGCTCTTAGCAATTTAATTGCTTCTATGTGGTCAACTATTGATACTGTTTCGCGTAGGGAATGCATTGCCCACATTGGTGTTCCAATGTCAATAGTTTCTATTCCCGTTCTAGCATTTGATATTGGACCAATTGTTGTGCCTGAAGGAACATTTGCTTTCATTATTATTTCTTGAATCTTAATATTATTTTTAATAGCCAAATTTTTTAATTTTGCAAATCCTGTTGAAGTTGTTGCATATCTGAAATTGGCGCTGTTTTTTACAACTATACCTTTACTTAGAGTTGCTTGATAGTTTGGATCATGTTTACACGCATATCCTGGATGAATTCCGTGAACACTGTCAAACGATATATTAAATGATTTGTTTGTTTTTATTAAATGTTCTTCTCTGTTTAAGTTAAGAGCAAGATCAATTCTTTCTAAAACTTCTGATAAAAAATTGGAATCAGCGCCTCTTGAGGTTAGAGATCCTACTTCTTCGTTATCAAAAAATACAGCCATTTTATTTTTATTGTTGCTTGTATGAATATAAGAGTTCATTATTGCGTGACATCCTGATTTATTGTCAAGATTTTTAGAAGTCAAAAATTCTTTTTCAGTTCCTATTATTTTGGAAGGTTGTGATTCTGTAAATATTAGATCACAAGATAAAAAATTTTCATATTTTATTCCAAGTTGTTCTAGTATGCTATCTTTTATTGATTTTTTAGTGCTGCTTATTACTGTTAAATTGTCATGAGTATTATATCCAAATCCTTCGTTAATTTGTCGGTTTAAATGGATTGCAAGGTTTGGAATAATTCCTATGTTTTCAATATTGATTAATTTTGAATTAATATTCTCATTTTTTTTGAAATATATAATTCCTGCTAAGCTTAAGTCTCTGTCAATCCAAGTAGAAATTATTGGGCTACCATAAACTTCAATATGATTGTAGAATACACCACTTGTGTTTTTTGTTGCATCTATTTTTAATTTTAGTCCCGGGCTATCTGTATGAGCCGTTGCTATTAGAAACGGCTCATATTTTTTTTCTACATCAATATTAAAGGCAATAAGGCTAGTTCCTTCTTTTTTTATGTAATACGATCCTGTTTCAATTTCCCATTTTTTATCAAGTTTTAATTCTTGTGCATTAAAATAATTTATTAATTTCTCTTCAATATAATTTACTAAATGGTAAGGTGTGGGGCTATTGTCTAGCAGACTTTGAAAAAATTTTGGTTCTAGTGTTTTATCGCTCACTATAGGTGTTCTCCTTTAATTTTATTGCTTTATAACTATATATTTTATTATAATAATTTTTAACTGTATATTAGTTAGGAGTTTGTTATGAGAAAGTGTTTTGCCAGCTGGGGTTTATTGCTGATTTTTTTTGCTTGTAGTTCTAATGTTGAAATTGAGTTAAAAGATGATATTAGTGGTATTGTTTCAATATTTGTCAATGTTAATAGAGAATTTGAAAAAATTAGAAAAGAACTCTTAACAACTTTAGTTGGAGAAGAAGTTGCAAGCATGCCCCTTTTTCCTGTAGATGAAATAAAAAAATATTTTAAAAATGGAGAGGAAAAGCTTGGACTTAAGCTTTTGAGTATTAAAACTCAGGGGGACTCTATTAATTTAGTTGTTAAGTTTGATAATTTAATTAAAGTTTTAGGCGATTATATGAAAAAATCTGATATTTCTGTGTTTAAGATAGAAAAGAAAGATGGTAAAAATATTATTGAACTTGATATTAATTTGGAAAACGCTACTAAGAATATTAATGAAAATAAAGAATATATTAGTGATGCACTTGCTGCTCTTTTGCCATCGGATGAGATTCCAATGTCTGCTGAAGAATATAAAGATGTTTTGGTTTATTTTTTATCGGGGTTTACTCCCAAAGCAAGCGAACTTATTGACAATTCAAAATTTAATTTTATAGTTAAGACTTCTAGAAATGTTCAAGAACAATTTGGATTCAAACAGATTAACTCAAATACACTAAAGTTTGAGATGAATATGGTTAAAGGATTGAGTCTTGAAACGCCAATAAAACTTAGAGTAGTTTATTGACAAAAGTGTAAGAATATAGCCGCGATTAAGTTTATATTCTTACATTGTATTCTTTTTTTAAAACTCCTATTAAAATAGCTGTTAAAATTGATCCTGCCAAGATAGATATTATCCACATTAATGGATTTACTACTATTGGTAAAATAAATATACCACCATGTGGTGCTATAACTTCTACCTTAAAAAGTGCAGAAATAAATCCTCCTACAGATGAGCCTAGTACGCATGCAGGTATTACTCTTAAAGGATCTGATGCTGCGAATGGAATTACTCCTTCTGTAATAAAGCACGATCCTAGGAAATAACAAACTTTTCCAGATTCCCTTTCTTCTTTTGAGAATCTGTTTTTAAATAAACTTGTAGCAAGGGCAATTCCTATAGGTGGTACCATTCCTCCTGTCATTATGCTTGCATGAGGAATATAATTTTTTGCAGTTATCATTGCAATTCCAAATGCGTATGCAGCTTTATTTACAGGTCCTCCCATATCTATTGCCATCATACCTCCAAGCAAAGCCCCAAGTATTGCCATATTAGTTCCGCTGAGTTGATTTAGCATATCTGTTATTGATTTATTAATAAATGATATTGGACTAAGCATTACATATATTAAAATTCCTGAAATTATAACTGATAGAAAAGGGTAAGTTAATACTGGATTTATTCCTCTTAAATTGCTAGGAATGATTTTGTCAGATATTCTTTTTACAATCAATGTAACGTATCCTGAAATAAATCCTGCTAAGATGCCCCCCAAAAATCCCGCATTTCCATTGCTCATCATTAACCCTGTAATCATTCCAGGTGCAAGTCCTGGTCTTTCTGCTATGCTAAATGAAATATAGCCAGCAAGTATTGGAATCATTAAAGCAAATGCGCTTCCTCCTCCGATTTGCATCAAAATATCTGCTATTTTATTGTAGCTTGGGTCATTTATATCAAATGCTTTTATTCCAAACATAAATGATATTGCTATTATTATTCCTCCTGAGACTACAAATGGAAGCATAAATGAGACCCCATTCATTAAGTGTTTATAAATTCCAATTCTTTGGGTTTGTTTAGGTTTTTCTACGGTTGTATTTGTGTCGCGTTTGTTGTAAATTTGCGCTTTGTTTTTAAGAATTGTTTGAATAAGCTCTTTTGCTTTGTGTATGCCGTCTTTTACGCCTACTTCAATTAAAGGTTTCCCGCTGAATCTTTCTTTGTTTATAGTCTTTCCAGATGCAATAATGATTCCTTTTGCGTTTTTTATTTCTTCTTCTGTTAATGGGTTTTCGGTTCCACTAGATCCATTTGTTTCTACTTTTATGTTTATGTTTAATTCTAAAGCCGCTTTTTTAAGGCTTTCTGCTGCCATATAAGTGTGAGCTATTCCCACAGGACATGCTGTTACAGCAATAATGAAATCTTTTTTTGTATTTGAATTATTAGATTCATTTGTATTGCTACTACTCATAATTATTTCTAAAAATCTATCTTCATTATTTGTGCTCATAAGTTCATGTCTTAATAAGTTGTCGCTAAAAGTATTGCTTAGATATGATATAGCTTTTATATGTACATTGCTAGGAGCCTCTTTGGGGATAGCCATCATAAAAAACAGTTTTGAAAGTTTTTGATCGGAAGAGTTGAAATCAAATCCATCGCCATCAACTCTTAAAATGGCAATTCCGTGTTTTTTAATAAAATCACCTTTTGCATGGGGCATGGCTATATGCTCTTCAATGCCTGTCCCGTTAATTTCTTCTCTTTTTTTAATTTCTTTTATGAATGTTTCCATGTCATTTAAGTATCCATTTTCATTGAGCATGCTAGCCATTTTTCTAATTACATCTTCTTTGCTAGTTGCATTGTAATTTAAAATAATTAAATTTTTTGAAAATAAATTTTGCATAATAATCACCTTTATATATTATATAGTGTATATGTAATATATAAATTTTACATTTATTTAATTAATTTTATCAATTAAAGGAGATTATCTTGATATATACTCTAACACTTAACCCTTCTGTAGATTATAAGATAGTTTTAAAAGAATTTCAGGAAGAAAGTCTTAATTATGCTTTAAATAACAATTTCTTTGCTGGTGGTAAGGGAATAAATGTAAGTACTGTTCTTAAAAATTTGGGAAAGTCTAGTATAGCTTTTGGCTTTTTAGGAGGTTTTACGGGTGATTATATAAGATTTTCTCTTGATTCTAAGGGTATAAAAAACGATTTTATTAAAATAAAATATAATACAAGATTAAATATTAAAATGATAACAAGTGGCAGAGAAACAGAAATTAATGCTAATTCTCCAGATATTTCTAAGGATGAATTTGAACTTTTGAAAAATAAGCTTAAAAGTTTAGCAAATAATAGTATATTGGTGATGTCAGGAAGCGTTCCTGCATCTCTTGGGGAGAATGCATACAACGAAATATCTAATATAATTTCTAGTGATGTTAAGCTTATCATTGATACTAGCGGCAAACCTTTGAAAAAAATTCTTAGATTAAATCCCTTTTTAATAAAGCCTAATATTTATGAACTTGAAGATCTTTTTAATGTTAAATTCAATTCTACAAAAGAATTGATTGAAATTGGGAAAAATCTTGTAGAAAAGGGGGTTCAAAATATTATAATTTCTATGGGAAGTGATGGAGCTATTTTTGTTGGCAAAAATATTGCTTTTAGAGCCTTTGTTCCAAAGATTAGCTCTGTTAGCACTATTGGGGCAGGAGATTCTGTGATTGCAGGATTTGTATATGCGTTTGATAATAAAAGTACTTTGGCAGATTCATTTAAATTTGGTGTTGCAGCCGGTACAGCTACGGCATTAAAAGGAAATCTTTGTGAATTTCAAGATGTTAAAAAGATGCTTTGTGAGATTAGGGTTGAAGACATTTGCATTTCTTAATTATCTTTTAAATAGAGTTAAGTATTTAATTTTTAAACTTTACTGTAGCTTTTAAAAAGCTACAGTATTTAGTTTGTTTAAATTTTTAATTTTGATTTATGCAATTTGTGTGTTGCTAGGGCTAATCCCATAACCGCCAACAATGCGGCTATAGCTATGCTTGCAAATAAGCCCGTTGTATTTGATTGAGTGATTTTTGCAGCGATTTCTGTGCTTTTTTCATCGCAAACACAGTTAACATATCCACATATTGGGCAGATCTCTTCTACTCCAAATTGGCTTAAGTTTTTATTTGAAATTATATTTTCTGTTGTTGTGTTGGCTTGTGCGAAAACATATGTTGAAATCAATAGTAAAGTAGTAAAAAATAAATATTTTCGTAGATTCATTTTATCTTCTCCTTTCCCCATAAGGTTTATTTTTTGAATTACTTAAATTATAGCTTTTAAATTAAACATCTGTAATTCTTTATCATTCAAAGCTTTCTAGAATAGATAAATTTTCTAAAAAGCTGCTGATATAATAAAGTGTAAAAGTTGCTATCGGGAGCGACGGGTCTCGAACCCGCGACCTCCTGCGTGACAGGCAGGCGTTCTAACCATCTGAACTACGCCCCCAAAGTCATTCTTTTTAAAAGATTATAGTTGTTTTTGATTTATTTGTCAATTTTTTTTAATGAGTTTAAATGTTCTAGTATTTTTGAGTCTCTTTCGCTAGATTTTTTGCTTAGTTTGAGAATGGTCTCTTTGTTGGAAATTATTTCTAAGCTATCTTTAGCTCTTGTTATTGCAGTGTACATAAGCTCTTTTGTCAAAAAAGGATTATTTTCCAATATTACTTTTATATGTTTATATTCAGATCCTTGGCTTTTGTGTATTGTTGTGGCAAAGCTGAATTCATAATTTGTTAGTAAATCTAAATTTATTTTTTTGTATTTTTCATCTTTTCTTTGGAATAAAGCATAAAATTTAAAATTTTCATTAAAAATGATGCCTCTTTCCCCATTAAATAATTTATTTTTATAGTCAGTTTTAGTTATCATTATTATTTGACCAGTAAAGTTTCCATAAGTCTTTTTTAGGTAAGTTTTTATTATTTCATTTAGTGTTTTAGTTCCAAATTTTCCAAAATTTTTTGAACTTAAAATGATATTTTCAAGTAAAGTTTCAAGTATTGCTTCAATTTTTGATTCTTTTAGTAATTTAAGATTAAAAGTGGGTATTTTTTTATATAAATTGTTTGTGTATTCTATTAGATCTTTTTTTAAGTTTATTTTTTCTATTTCTTTTAATTGAATATTTTTATTGTTATTAATATATTTGCAAATCAAACTGCTGTCTTCTTTGTATATGGCTTTTGAAAGCAAATTTATTTCTTTATTGCTTCTGAAATTTTCTTTAAGATCTTCTACATTATCGTTATTTAATTTTTTTATTCCTAAAAGGCTTGAATATACATTCCCTTCATTTACCGATGGGAGTTGATTTTTATCCCCTACCATTATTAATTTAGTAGTTATTGGTGTTGCTTTTAATAATTTTAAAAAAGTATATGCATCTACCATTGAAGCTTCGTCAATTATTATTATGTCAAAATTTAGTTGATTTTCTTCATCATATAGATTTTTTTTGTTTATAAATTTTATTCCTAATATTTTTTGAATTGTGTTGCATTCTATTTCTAAATTTTTGAATGAGTGGTCGATACTTGTTTGTAACCTTAAACTAGCTTTTCCTGTAGGCGCTGTAATTGCTACTAATTTTTTTTTATTGTTTAATGTTTTATTAATTGCCTTTAAGATATAGTTAATAGTTGTAGTTTTGCCTGTTCCCGGGCCTCCGCTTAATAGAAAGAAGTTGCTTTTTAGTGCCTTTCTGACTGATGTAATTTGCTCTTTATTTAAATTTTTAGTGTTCAGATTTGATATTATATTTTGTATTTTATTGTCATTTAATTCACTTGGATGGTTTTCCAATCTTTTTATAATTTGTTTTATTAATTCTTCTTCTTCTCTATAGTTTTTTTGAGTATAGATGTAGATATTGTTTTCTATGACTAAAGGAGTTGTAATTTTAAGCTTATTTAATTCCATTAGTATGTTGCTTTTCTTTAAAAGTGAAACTATATCTTGAATAGTTTCTAGGTTCCCAAATGTTTCTAACTCTTTTAACATTTTTATTAATTTATTGTAACTATGACTAGTTTTTTCTAGGTTGTCTTTTGTGAATGTTATTGTGTTTTGAATATCTTTTGCTAATAGATTTATATCAGCTCTTAAGTGGCCTTTATCAAAGTAGTTAAATAAGAATATTAAAAATATTACAATATTTTCATTTTTTATTGACTTTACAAGTGTTTGTGCTTTATAGCAATTTTTTTTATTGATATTTAAAAGTTCAATTATTTCATAAAGCCTAAGTTCGGGGGTTAAAAATTTTTTGTTTTTATTTTTTAAAAATTCTCTTAATACTAAAAAATCTCTCATAAGTACCTTTTAATACTTAATTCTGAGATGATTTGATCTAAATCCACATCATTAAATTTTGGAAGATCAAAATAAATGCCATTTTCAAATTTTGATTGCAAACATTCAAGATTATCTTTAAATGCTCTTGTGAAAAGGTATATTATTCCACCAAATTTTTGGTTATATTCTCTTTTGGTTTTAAATAATATTTTTTTTATTCCAAGTGCATATATTTTATATTGCAAATCATAATATTCTTTTTTTATTATATTTTTTAAATTTGTTATATTGTAATCATCTTTATCTTTTCCAAGATAGTTTGTTTTGTAATCTAGAATGTATATTTTATTATTAGCTTTAAATATGAGGTCTACTATTCCTTTTAAATATCCATCACTGAGTTTTATGTGGAGATCTTCGAAGTGGTTGTCAAAAAGATTTTTTTGTTTTTGAAATTTAGGATTTATTTTGATTAAAAATTCCATTTCTTTTTGCAATTCTTCAATATCACACAGACGAGTATTAATTGCTTTTATATTATAAGTTAGTATATTATAAATCATTTTAGATAATGAATTTTGTATTTCTATTGTATTGAGATTTGAGTTAATCTTTTGTATATGTTTTTTAATAATTTCAATATTATTTTTTTTAAAATTATCAAATGTATCTTTTGCTGTGCTAAAGATTATTTCCTCCATTGCAGCATGCAAAATGTTTCCACTATCTTTTCCTTTAGGTAGAACCTCTTCTAATGTTGAATCGAAATCAAGATCTGTTTCTTTTTCATAGTTAGTATTTTTAAAATCATAGTTTTCGTAAAATGTTTGATGATGAGCTTGCGCTGTTAGACTTGAAAAACTAGATGTATATTCTTTTTTAAACATGTTTTTAATTATTGGTTTTGGTGGTATTAATTTCGCATTTACATTTGTATTGTTCTTTTTTTTATTGAATCTCTTTTGGCTAATAAATTCATATATGTTAAAGTCATGTTTGATGCCATCGATAGTAAAAATTTTTGCTATTTCTAATAATTTGCTAGTTATGCTATTTGTTTTTGCAATAAAAAGAGCAAATTTAGCTCTTGTCGCTCCTACATAAAATATATTTTTTTCTTCACTTAGTATTTTTAGTCTAGCATATTTTTTGTTTTCTTCTAATTTGAAAAAATCATATTCAATTTTTCCGTCTTGATAAAATTTGTAAAAATGATTTTTCTTTGAAAAAATATTGCCATTTTCTATTGGAGATGTATTTATTAAAAATACGATATTCATGCTAAGTCCTTTTGATTTGTGTATTGTCATCAGCTCTATAGATTCATCGTCATTATTTATATTATTGATTCTTTCTTCTATTTCTTCAGGCTCTTCGTTTATTATTAGACTTTCTAAAGTAGAGATTAGAGATTGTATGTTTTGTTCTTTATGATATATTTTAGAGATAATCTCAAGTGTTGTTTCATAGATTTTTAAATTGTCAAGTCTCCCTTCTTTTATAAGAAGACCTTTGTAATGTATTTTATTTTTTGCCCATTCAATAATTTTTTGATCTTTGGTGCTATTTGCAATTTTGATCCACAAGGTTTTTTCGGATGCAATTTTGTTAATTGCATTTATTAATGTTATTTCATTTTTTTCAAGCAAAACTGTTATATTTTCAATAAATTCTTCTATGAGATGAATTTTGTCTTGTTTGATTAAAATTCTTTGTAGATTCCATGGTACATTTAATATTTTACTGTTTAGAATATAATTTAAGGTTTTAAAATTTTGTTTTCGGTCTAGGCATTTAAGAATATAAAAAATTTCGATAAATTCCTTGGTTTTTAAAAATTGTTCTTGGGTTTTATTTGTTTGAATTTGTTCTTTTTTTAATGCTTTATCTATTAAATTGATTTCGTTTTTCCCTCTACAAAGTACTTTAATGTCTTGCATTTTAATATTTCTAATTTCATTATTCTCGGCAATTTTTCCATATGTAAGTAGGTATTTGATTGTTAATGCTGTTTTTTGGTAAATGTCTTCTTCTTTTTCGGCATTTGTGGTTATTATGTTGATTCCTTCTATTTCTTGTCCGTTAATGAAAATGTTATTATTGTCATTTTTTTGATTTGGAAGTGAATTGGTAAATTCAATTTTTTCAATTTCATCGACTATTGCATTATTATATATATTATTAAAAATTTTATTTAAAGGTTCGATTATTTTTTTACTTGATCTGTGATTTGTTTTTAGTATAATCCTAGCATCTGTGTTAATTTTATTTTTTATTTCTTTGTTATAAAAAGAAATGTCTGCTTTTCTAAAAGAATATATTATCTGTTTGGGATCGGCTATAAATATCAATTTTATTCCTGCTGTTTTTAATATTTTAAATATCTCGATTTGTGATAAGCTTAAGTCTTGTGCTTCATCAATTAGAATGATTTTGTATCGATTTTTGATTGCATTTATAAGCTTTTTGTCTTCTGATTTTAAGTAATTTTTAAAATTTGAAATTATGTAATTTTGATCTATCGTATTTGTTGATTTAATAATTTTCTCTAGTTCTTTTTCAATATACTTTAGTATTTTGTATTCAACTTTTAAGATAACATACTGCTTTAAATTGTTTCTATTTTTATTTCTATTGTCTTCTGATTTATATTTTTCATGGTTAATATTAATTCCCAAATAGATTAAAGCATTTTTAATTTTAAGCTCTTTAGGCAATAATTTAGCATTTTTTTTAATTTCTTTTTCTATTAAAGTTGAAAAAAGTTTATTATTTAATAATGTTTCTGCTATTTTGAATATTTCGTTTTCTTTAGAGAATTTTATTTCAAGTTTGCCAGTTTGAATATGCTTATTATAAAAACTTAATATTTCATCTGTTGACATTTTGTTTAAATCTTCTATTATTTTGTTGTAATCTTTGATTAACTCTTCCTTTTTAAGAAGAACGTTTTCAAATGATGTTTGGGTTTTAAGCCAATCTCCAAGTTCTTTAGTTGTATCTCTTTCGTAAGCTTTTTTTATTTTTAAAACAATTTCTTCTGTTTTTTTAGCATCAGATTTAAATACTTTAAGTTCGTAGTCTTTAATGTCAATGGCTTGAATCAGGCTATCTGATTTTCTTAAAAAGTCATAAACTATTTCGTCTATTTCTTTTGAAAATTTTTCTTTGGGTTTATATTTAGAATAATTCTCTGTTTCAATTTGAAAATTATTTAAGGCATGTAATGCGAATTTATTGATTGTAGATATAAAGAGTTTTTTTGATTGTTCGTAGGCTTCTTTTAAAACCCCATTTGGTTTTGAGTTAAAATAAGTATTTTCTATTGCTTTTAGTATTCTTGTATGCATTTCTTCTGTAGCTTTTTTTGTAAAAGTTAATACCAAAATTTCATTTATGGAATATAGTTTGTTTTGTATTAAGTTTATAACCACATTTTCAAGTATGTAAGTTTTGCCAGTTCCTGCCGATGCTTCTATTAATATTGTTGTGTTATTTCGAATTTTTTCTAAGATTTTGTCCATGGAGTTTAATTTTTTGTCCTTGCAAATTTAATATAAAATTTTTCCATCAATGTTAGTAAATTTTTGTCTAGCTTGAAATCATGAGTGTCTTTGAATCTGTTATAATAATCACACAGTGTTATTTCACTTTTTTTTAAAAATCTCTCGTGTGCCTTACTTGTGAAATAAGCTTTGGAAGGGTTTTTGATTTGCATTTTTATGAAATTCTTAAAACAATTTGAAAAATTATCTTGATTTGTTTTTGTTAAAATTTTAATTATCAAGCTTTGATAAATTGGAGTTGGATAGCTTGATATATATGCAAATTGCATAAGCATATTTTCAATGTCATTAATTATTATTTCGTTGTGGTGATAACAAATAGTTGCTTTTACGGATAAGTTATCAAGATCAATTTTTATTTCAGTTAATGAATTGAAATTTTGTATTTCTTTTTTTAATAGCAGACCTGTTATGTATAAATCTATTTCATTTTTTATTTTATCTGAGATGTTACAATAGTCTTTTTTTACAAAATTTAAATAAAAATAATCGTTTTCGATTTTATATACATTCTCGATATCTTTTTTCAATTCAAATTTTATATTTTTTTTTTGAAAATTTATTTTTATTGTTTGACAAAATTTAATTTTGGTTTTTTCCATTATTAGAAGCTTTTTAAAGTTTATAGCAGCGTTATATTGTAGTTTGTTAATTTTTTTGAAGATATCATTCATATTCGTTTTTTGATCTATATTGAAAGGAATATTACCTTGTTGTATTTCATGTTTAATGTGGTTTTTAATAATTTCTATTACCTTATCTCCATCATCTTTTTTCCCCATTATGTATTCATGTAGTAGTGTTGAATTTTTTATAAGGCTGTAAATAATCTCAATATCACTAAAAACTTGTTCTTCTTGTTTTTCTTTGATTTCATTTTCTAATCTTATGTCTTGTATTTTGACGTTTAAAGTTTTTTCATAAAAATGTTTATAAGGATTAGAAAGGGCATTTTTTAATTCGTATAAATTTAATTTAATTGGACTTTCTAGTTGAATTTTATTTTGTTTAAACTTAGTTGGTTTAGAATTTTGTAGTATTTTTGCGATATTAAAGGCTTCTAAATCATAGTTTATTAAGTAATTCTCTTTTGCATCTTTAAAATATGCTAGGTCATGATTTTCATTTGGATGTTTTTCTATTTGAAAGTTTTTTTCATACTTTTGTATGTGATTAAGTATTTTGTTTATTGTTTTTGATGTGTTAATTTCTGGATTTATATTGTCTTGAAGTGAATAGTAAAGGTAAAATTTTTCTGATGTTGCAAAAATTAAATTAAAAAGAGTTGTTACTGCTTCTTTTTCGGTGTTTTCATGTTCATAGTATTCATTTAATAAATTCATATTATCATAATCTATTTTAGAGTTAAATTTTTGAAATCCCAAAAAATGAATTTCTTTTTTTTGAAGATATTCTATTTCTTTGTAATTGGCAATCAATATTCCATTTTTTTTATACATTACTCCATATTTTTCCTTTTCAAGACTTTCTTCAAGCAAAATCTTAAAAAGATAAAATTCAATTTTTATTTCATTAATTTCTTTTAAATAATTCTTGCAAAGATTATCATTTAAATCTTTGGGAAAATTTTTAAAGGATTGTATTTTATTTTGTAAATATTCATCAGTTGTATTAAATTCTTCAAGATCGATATATTTTTGAATAAAAATTTCTATTATTTCTGCCCATTCAGATACTTTATATGTTTTATTTTTAAAATAGTTTATATCTTCGTACAAACTTTTTACTATCGTTATGAGTTTTATTATTGATTCTTGATCTTGGAATCTTGTATTTTCTTTTTGAATTTCCCCTTCATATTTTTCGTCAAATATTTCAGACATTAAAAATCGATTAAATCCGTCTTCCCACGAGTTTAAAAAGTTTTGATCATATTTTAGATTTTCTTTGTGAGTGTTGTTTATACCAAAATTAATGTTCATTGCATCGCTAAATTCTATTAAATAGTTTAATTCAGATATTGATATATTAAATTTTTTCATTACTTTATTACTACTTAGTAAGTTAAACACTTCTTTTCTGCTGAAATTACTAATTGTTCCGTTTTTTGATATAAAAAGATCCATTAGCCTTTTTAAGGTTAATATACTTTCTCCTTTTGACAAATTGTTATAGCATAAAACACTATATTCAATTTCATATTTATTTAGGCATTCTTCTATATATGGTAAATATTCATTAAATTTTTCTTGCAAAGAAGTTATTGCTATTTCGCTTAATTTAAGGTTATTTTTTTCCATTGAGTGCACTATTTGATTTACCAAAATTTCTACTTCACGTTGTTGATTTTTAGCTTCTATTATTTTAAAGCTATCGTCTAATTTTGAAAGTGGAGTTTGTGCTACAATGTTGTTTTTAATGCTTGTTAAAAAATTTTTACCCTTAAATAATTCAATATCTACTTTTTCTGAAGCTTGATATTTTATTGGGTTAATTTTTTCTGTTGTTAACAATAATTCTTTAACAAAAGGAGATTTATAGTTGAGCAAGTCTTCAAAAATTAACACATGCACTTCAAGGTCAAAAATTTTTTCTAAAGAATTAAGAATTTTTTTTTCAATCTCTCTATTATTGCCAATAAATATTATTTTTTTAATTTCTATTTTTACATTTTTTGTTGATTTTTCTTGAATTATTTTTTTATGTAAGTTTAAAATATTTTTGTGCTTTTCAAAGAGCTTTTTAAATAGTTCTTTTTGCATATTCTCGTAGGGTTTTAAATTTTCTTCTTGGAATAAAAATCCATTATCTTCCCAAGTTTCAATTAATTTTGAAAATTTTGAGTAATAATTGTGGAATAAATCTATTATTTTTGATGCAAAAAAGTATCTATTCTTTATTGATGTTAAATCCTTTATGTATTTTAGGTTTTCAGTTTTCAATATGTTATATAGAATGAATTTTTCTGTTTCCAAATAAAATAAAAAAGTATTCTTCTCTATGTATTTTTTTATATTGGGATTTTTTAAGCATATTTCATATATGCTTTTTATAGCATTTTTTTTAATGTTTAGATTATAAGAAATCTCATTCAATTTTGCTATGGTTTTTTTGATTTCTTCTTTTAAGAGATCATTTTTTACTATTATTAGTGTTTCTTTTTTAAAGATATTGTCGTTTTGAGTTAATTCTTTAATTTTTTCATAAATATTATTTATTTTATTAGTTTTATATATGTTCATAGATTAATTGTTTTTATTATCTTTTATGAGCTTGTTTTTTAATTTTCTTAAGTTTGTGCTTATACTAACTTTATATATGTGGGGATTGATTATTCTTCTGTACGTATGTTCAAGTTTGCTTAAGTCAAGTTTGTTTTTGTTTCTAATATTGTTTAAATTAGATTCGTAACCTTTGTAAAGCTTCCCATTTTCTAAGACAGTGTGAATCAAAAATTCAAAATCGTCATATTGTTTGATGACTTTGAAAACGTTATCTTGTATTGGATGGAAAATGGTTAATTCTTTTCTTGAATTTAGGTGTTCTTTAATTTTATCTTTCTCTTCTTTTAAAAATATGAAATCGAAGAGCATTTGACCATTTAAATAAATTCTTGCGACTTCTTTTTGGGCAGGTAATGTTGATTTTTCTGCGTTATTTGATATTTTTATTTTTGGTATAAATTTCCCATTTTTTTCTATAGAGATCATTTTATATACTCCTGAAAGATTTGGATCTCCTTTTGCTGTAACTAGGTTTGTTCCAACACCCCAAATATCGATTGGAGCATTTATCGAATTTAAGTACATAATAATATTTTCGTCAAGCTCATTAGACGCAATAATTTTTACGTGATTTAATCCATTTTGGTTTAATTCTTTTCTTGCAGCTTTGCTTAGATATTCAAGGTCTCCACTGTCAATTCTTATTGAAAAATTATTTTTTCCCTCTTCTTTTAGTTCCCTAAATATTTTAATGGCATTTTTTAATCCACTGTTGAGCGTGTCGTAAGTATCAATTAGTAAACTTACTTTATTTGGATATGTTTTTGCATATTCTCTGAATGCTTGTTCTTCGTTTTCAAAACTCATTACCCAACTATGAGCCATTGTTCCTGTGACTGGTATATTGTATTTATATCCAGCAAGCATATTGCTTGTAAAGTCTGCTCCTCCTATGTAGGCAGCTTTGCTGGCAGAGAGCGCTCCATTTATTCCTTGTGCTCTTCTTAGGCCAAGTTCTGCTAGAATTTTTGCACCAGATTCTTTTATTCTGGCAGTCTTTGTTGCTATTAGACTTTCAAAGTTTATTGTATTTAACACCAGCCCTTCTATTAATAATAATTCTATTAGATGACCTTCAATAACAACTACTGGTATATAGGGAAAAACCAGGCGTCCTTCTTCTATTGAGCTTATTTTTATGTTTAGTTTAAATTTTCTGAGAAAGTTTAAAAATTGTTCATCTAATATATTTAAGCTTTTTAAATATATTAATTCAGTTTCATTGAAGTGAATATTTTTTAATTCATTGATTAATGTATGTATTCCAGCTAAAACAATATAGCCATTTTTAAACGGTGTTTTTCTAAAGAATACTTCAAATTTTGCTTTAGGATTAATACCTTTTGTAAAATAAGCATTCATCATCGAAATTTCATAAAAATCTGTGAATAGTGATAGATTTTTCATTCTCCTTATTATATACTAGTTTTGTTTGTAAAAAAAATGATATTTAATTTTAGCGTAATTGCTATTTGTTAATATTTATGAATATATATTTGTAATATATAATAAATTGACCAGATCGGACTAAATTATATGAAAGAAAAAAGTGTTTCTAATTTCGATATTGTAATTTTTGGAGTTACCGGGAATTTGTCTAGAAAAAAACTTATTCCGTCACTTTTTAATTTGTTTAAAAATAAATGTATTAGCAATTTCAGGGTTATTGGTTTTTCTCGTAAAATTTTTACAGATAAAGAATTTAGATTATATATTAAAGATTCTTTATGGCAGGAAGAAACTGATTCTTTGATTGAAATTTTTTTAAATTTTTTTATTTATGTATTTGGTGATTTTAATGAAAAGGAGCCTTATAAAAAATTATTTAAACTTTTAAATAAAAACCGAGAAACAATATATTATCTTTCAACGTCTCCCACATTCTATGGACCAATAATTAATCATTTGAAAAAGTATTCTTTAAATGAAAGATTAACTTTGTCAAAAATAGTTCTTGAGAAGCCTTTTGGGTCTAGTCTTGAGACAGCAGTAAAATTAAATAGTTTGCTGTATTCTGCTTTTAGAGAAGATCAAATTTATAGAATAGATCACTATTTGGGTAAAGAAACAGTTCAAAATATTTTTACATTTAGATTTGGCAATTCCATTTTTGAAAATATTTGGAATAATCGTTATGTAGATTTTGTTCAAATTACAGTGGCAGAAGAATTAGGGCTTGATGGGAGAGCTGAGTATTACGATTCTGTTGGAGCTTTAAAGGATATGGTTCAAAATCATATTTTACAATTGTTAAGTCTTGTTGCAATGGAATCTCCTATTAAATTTGATTCTGAGTTTATTCATGATGAGAAGGTAAAAGTTTTAAAAAGTTTAAGGAAAATTAGCAAAGAGGATATTAAGAATTGCATTGTTAAGGGGCAATATATAGGTTCACAAATTCAAGGGGTTTTTAAAAAAGGCTATAAAGATGAAACAGAATCTTTGGGAAATTCAATCACCGAAACTTATTTAGCTATGAAAGTGTTTATTAATAATTGGCGCTGGTCCGGTGTTCCTTTTTATCTTAGAACTGGCAAAGGGCTTGCTAGGAAATTGTCAGAAATATACATTCAATTTAAAAAACCGAGCTTTACTCTTTTTAATAATAGTTCTGTTGATTTTTCCAATGCTTTAATATTTAGAATTCAGCCGAGAGATGGAATTGAAATTAAATTCAATACCAAAAAACCAGGATATAATTATGAAATTCAAACTGCTAATATGGAGTTTTCATATCATGGGGCATTTAAGAGATTATTTGGTGAGGCTTATGAGCGTTTATTATTAGATGCTTTTTTGGGAGATGGTACTTTGTATGCTACAAGTGACGAGATTGAAAGTTCTTGGGAATTTGTTTCAGATATTGCAAATAAATGGGCAGATATTGAAATTTGTAATTATTTTTATGGGTCTGAAGGCCCAAAAGAGATAGATTCTATTTTAGAAAAGGATCATTTTTGGCGTAAAATTTAATTTTTCAAATTTTAAAAAGATAAATTAAAAAAATTTATGTAATTTATTTTTATTGTTTCTGTTTATTTTTAATGCTTATTCTATTTGTAATTTAACGTTAGCAGATTTTTATTTTTTGCAACTTAGTAGTAAAGTTTGTGATAAATTGATTTTTTTTAAAATTTTTTAAGAAAATCAAAAATTTTTGTTCTTGGCTTGATTACAAGTTTATGCATCGATTAATAATTTGCACTATTATTAAAAAAATATAAGTAATTTTTTTAAAAAAAGTACCTATATTTAAAGGATGTATATGAAAAATATTGAAGTAAAAGTCCAACCAAATTTTTTTGGACTTGTTCCTTTTTTCGTTTTTATTATTATTTATATGGGCACAGGAATTTATTTAGGGTTTCTTGGCTTAGAAATGGCTTTTTATCAGCTTCCAGCTAGCGTTGCAATGTTTTTTGCTTCTATTGTTTGTTTTTTAGGGTTTAAGGGAAAATTTTCTGACAAAATTCACATATTTATTAAAGGGGCTGCTCAGTATGACATTATACTAATGTGCCTTATTTTTATGCTTTCTGGGGCCTTTTCTTCTCTTTGCAAAGAAATAGGCTGTGTTGAAACTGTAGCAAATTTGGGGATTAAATATATTAATCCTAATTGGATTGTTTCTGGTATATTTTTTATAACTTGCTTTCTCTCTTTTTCTGCGGGTACTTCTGTTGGATCTATTGTTGCAATTGCTCCTGTTGCTTTTAATATTGCCGTTAAAAGCAATATTAACCCCAATTTAATGGCAGCATCTGTAATGTGTGGAGCTATGTTTGGAGATAATCTTTCTTTAATATCAGATACAACTATTGTTTCTAGTCGAACTCAAAGCAGTAGCATTTTAGATGTTTTTATTAGTAGTAGTTTTTACGCTTTCCCATCTGCCATACTAACTTTTTTTTCTTTTTTCTTTCTTTCTGGGGATTTGCTTAATACTACAAGCTTTTTACATGAAAGCTCAATAGATTTTGTGAAAACTGTGCCTTATTTAATAATTATATTTTTTTCTTTGGCTGGAGTGAATGTTTTTTTAGTTCTTTTTTTGGGCATTTTTTCTATATGCCTTATTAGTGTTTTGTATTCTAATTTGTATTTTTTAGATGTAATAAGAAACATTAATAAAGGGTTTTTAAATATGGCGGATTTAATTTTTCTTTCAATCTTAACTGGGGGAGTTTCTTTTGTTGCGATTCATAATGGAGGCTTTAAATGGTTGCTTATTAAATTGAAATCTTTAGTTAGAGGAAAAAGTTCGGCTGAATTTTCTATTGCTGCTTTTGTTTCAATAGTTGACGTTTTTCTTGCTAATAACACAATTGCTATACTGATTTGCGGTAAAGTAGCAAAAAATATAGCCTTTGAAAATAACATCGATTCTCAAAGGAGTGCGTCTATTTTAGATATGTTTTCATGTATTTTTCAAGGCATTATTCCTTATGGCGCTCAAATGATTATTTTAGTAGGCTTTTCAAATGGGCTTGTGTCGCCAATTAGCGTTTTACCATTTTTAGTTTATTTTGGATTTTTATTGTTTTTTGTTATTTTATCTATTTGGGGAATTGATATAAAAAAACTTTTTTTATTTTTTTTAAAAAAATAGAAATTTTGAAAATTTTAAAATTTGCATTGTTTGATTTTATTAATTTTATTTAGAATAAATTATTTTTAATTGTATTATATGATTTAGGAGGTTTTAAATTGGAAAGAGAAACTAATATAGTGCCAAATTTTTGGGGACTTATGCCTTTTTTTCTTTTTATAGGAATTTATATTGGCACCGGACTTTTTCTTTATTTTAATGGTATAGAAAAGGCATTTTATCAAATGCCCCCTGTATTTGCTATGTTTATTGCTATTGTTTTAACATTTATTATTTTTAAGGGATCTTTTTTAGCAAAAATGAATAAGTTTATTGAGGGGTGTGCTCAACGAGATGTTATTTTTATATCTTTAATATTTATGCTATCTGGTGCTTTTTCTGCTGTTTGTAAAGAAATAGGAAGTGTTGAAGCTGTAGTAAATATTGGCCTTAAATATGTTCCATTAAATTTGCTAGTATGTGGAATTTTTTTAATTACCCTTTTTTTGTCTTTTTCTACTGGAAGTTTTATGGGGACTATTGTTGCTGTTTCTCCTATTGCTTTGGAACTTGCAGATAAAGTAAACATTTCGCTTCCATTGGTTGCTGGGGCTATTCTTAGTGCTGGGGCATTTGGAGACAATATGTCTTTAATATCAGATACCCCTATTATTTCAAGTCATACTCAAAAAGTTAATATTGTTGATGTTTTCAAAAATGGAGCTTTTTATACGTTCCCAGCAGCAATTTTAGCAAGCATTGTTTTTGCATTTTTAGGTTCTTATTATAGTAAGACTAATAGTTTTATTATTGAGCCTAGTGAGATAAATTTTTTAAAAATTATTCCGTATATTTTTGTTATGGTTGTTGCAATTTCGGGTATTGATGTATTTTTGGCCTTGTTTTTAGGTATTGTTGTTGCTGGTGTTATTGGAATTTATTACTCAGATATTACTTTTTTATTATTGGCTAAAAAAATCAATGAAGGATTTTTGGGCTTAGGAGAAATGTTTATTCTTGTTGTTTTTACGGGTGGAATTTCTTATATGGCAATTAAGTATGGAGGGTTTGATTGGTTACTGTTAAAATTGCAAAAAATGTCAAAGTCTAAAAGAACTTCGGAGTTTGTAATTGTATTTTTAGTTGGCATTTTGACTGCGTTTCTTGCAAATAATGGACTTGCTATTTTAATGAGTGGTTCTGTTGTTAGATCAATAACTAAGGAGAATAATTTAAACTCAAAACGTATTGCAGCTTTACTTTGTATGTCTTCGTGCTTTTTTTTAAGTATTTTGCCCCATAGCATGCATGTTATAGCTCTTATAGATTTTACAAAAGGCAAGCTTTCTCCTTTTGACATTTTCCCGTTTTTAATTTACCAAGGATTTTTAATTTTATTAATTGCTTTATCTATAATTGGACTTGATATAAAATTGGTATTTAGATCTTTTTTGAATTATGGACAAAAATCTTAAAACCTTTCTAAATAAAAGGTTTTAAGATTGTTTTTGTATTTAAATATTTAAGAAGATAGATTCAAATATATTTTGAGCATTTCTTCTTTTATTTTTTTAGGTATTTTTTTAAAAATTTCAAATTTGGAAAAATCTTTGGGTAAAAATTTTTCTTCCAAATATAATTTCATTTCGGGATTATTTTTTGCTTCTTCTTCTATTCTTTTTATTACATTCTTATTTGGAGAATTATATCTAGTTTCTTTAAAATTTTTATAAGATGGTTCATTGTCGTATAGAAAGTTTATAAATTTGTAAGCCAAAGTTTTATTTGGCGCATCAATAGGAATTACAAATGCATCTACCCATAGATTGGTGTTTTCTGGTGCATAAAAATCCAAATTTTTATCTTTTAGGATAGCGCTTTGTGCTTCGCCACTCCATGTAAGTTGAATAGATGCTTCTCCATTTAGCATTAATGATTTTGCAGGTACATCTGAAAAATATCCGATTAATAGTGGATTTTGTATTTTTAAAAGTTCCCCAGCTTCTTTAATTTTGTCTATATCATGTTCATTTATTGAGTATCCAAGTTTTTTTAGAGCAACTCCAATATTGTCTTTGGGAGAATCTAGCATTGTAATCTCTTTTTTATATTTTTCATTAAATAGTATGTCAAAACCTTGCATGTCATTTAAGTCTATTTTATTTTTATTATAAAGTATGCCCATTAATCCCCAATAAGCTGGTACTGAATAAAGATTGCCAGGATCATGTTCTAAATTTGTGAGATTTTGAGAAATATTTTTTGTTACATTTGGCAATTTTGAGTAATCTAATTTTGCAATTTTACCCTCATCGATTAATTCTTGGATTAAATATTCTGATGGTACTATTATATCGTAGTAGTTCGTCGTGGTGTTAAATTTAGCTATCATTTCTTCATTGTTATGAAAAACCTCATAATTAATTTTTATATTATTTTCTTTTTCAAATTGATCTAATAAAGTTTCGTCAATATATTCTGCCCAATTAAATATGTTTAAAGTTATTGTGTCTTTTTTAGTACAAGCAAAAGTTGTAAAAATTATTATTAATATAAAAATTTTTTTCATAAGTACTCCTCTTTTGTATTTTAAAGCTCAGCATCTGTTGTTAATTTTTTAATTCCTATAAATTTATTAATAATAAACAAAAGACTCAATATTGCAAAAAATAGTATAGCAGAAATAGCATTTATTACAGGTTTGATGCCTCTTTTTGTGAGCGAGTTTATTAGAATAGCTAAATTATTAAATCCTTGCCCAGTAGTGAAAAATGATATCAAGAAATCATCTATTGATAATGTGAATGCAATAAGAGCTCCAATTGCTATGCTTCCAACTATTTCTGGATAAATTATATTGAAAAATATCTGAATTTCTGAAGCTCCAAGATCCTTGGCAGCATCAATAATATTGTTGGGAAGAGAATATAACTTGGGTAAAATTATTATTACTACGTACGGTGTTGAAAAAATTATATGTGATATTAGCATTGTAGGAAATCCTAATTGCATTTTTATTGCAGAATAAAATGTCATTAGACTTATTCCTGTTACGATGTCTGGATTAATTATTGTTATTTTATTTGCTGATAAGAGTATTGTTTTTAATTTTTTATTTTCTGTTTTATATATTGCGTAAGCACCAATAACCCCAATAACAACAGAAGTTAAAGATGAAATTGTAGCTATTAAAATGGTGTTAAATATTGCTGACTTGATTTGATTTGAAGCAAAAATTTCTTTATACCATTTTAGACTAAATCCTTGCCATATAAATCCACTATCACCAGAGTTAAAGGAATAAATTATTAAGATTATTATTGGAAGGTAAATAAAGCTGAGTATTAGACATAAAAAAATGTTTTTGAAAGCTCTAAACATATTTTATTCCCCATTATTTTTTCGCATTAATTTTATTATTATTAAATTAAAAATTAATATTACTAACATTAAAATAAATGAAATTGCAGCTCCAGTGTTCCAGTCCTCTATGAAAAGAAATTGCTTGCTTATTAGATTTCCTATCAAAATTTGTTTAGAACCTCCTAGTAAATCTGAAATGACAAATACTGTGATTGACGGAATAAATACCATAATTATTCCTGTTGCCAAGTAAGAAAGTGTTAGGGGGATTTTTATATAAATTAGTATTTGCCACATTTTTGCTCCAAGATCTTGTGCCGCTTCAATGTATTCTGGCTTGATTTTTAAAAGCCCTGTATATATTGGTAATATCATGAAAGGCAAAAAATTGTATACCATGCCTGTTGTAACAGCTTGCTCATTGTAAAGAAGATCTAAATTACCAATTCCGATCTTTTCAAATAAGTTGTTTATGAATCCGTTTTTTCCAAGTATTCTCATCCAGGCGTAAGTTCTAAGTAATGTATTGATCCACATGGGAAGTATTATCATGATTATTAATTTATTTTGAGTACTTTTTTTTGATAATGAAATTAGCCAGGCGGCAGGATAGCCTATTAAAATGCAAAAAATTGTCGCTATTGTTGCTAGTTTTAGACTTCTTGAAAAGATACTAAGATAACTTGGGTTTAAAAGCCCAATAAAATTATTAATTGTAAATTCGTGTTTTTCATTTAAAAATCCCAGCAGTATTATTATTAGTAAAGGAAGAATACTAAATGTTAATAAGAATATAGAGTATATGATTAATATCAATTTTTTCACAGTAATTATTCCTTACGCATAACATGAATATCATCAGGTTCTAAGAATATGTCAACCTCTTCTCCAACTTTTGTAAGCCTTGTGCTTTGAACTATCCAATTTGTTTTTTGAATTTCTATAGTCATTTCATAATGAACCCCTTGAAAAATTGCGGATGTTATAGTGCCGCTTAAATGCCCTTTTCCTTTTGGTAGTATTTTTATATCTTCTGGGCGTATTACAAGGTCAACTGCTTCTTCAGCTTTAAATCCTTTATCAAGACATTCAAATTCATGGCCTAGCAAACTTACAATCAGTTCCTTTTTGTATGTTCCATCAAAAATATTGCTTTCTCCAATAAAATCTGCTACGAATTTTGTTTTAGGTTCATTGTAAATCTCTTCAGGTGTTCCTATTTGCAAAATTATTCCTTCGTTCATTACAACAATTCTATCACTCATTGTCAATGCTTCTTCTTGATCGTGAGTAACATATATAAATGTGATTCCAAGTTGTCGCTGTATTTTTTTTAGTTCTTTTTGCATCTCTTGTCGCATTTTTAAATCAAGAGCAGAAAGTGGTTCGTCTAGTAATAGAAGCTTAGGTTTCATTACTATTGCTCTGGCTATTGCAACTCTTTGTTTTTGTCCTCCTGATAGTTCGTTAATATTTCTGTATGCATATTTTGGCATTCCTATCAATGAAAGAGATCTTTTTACTTTTTCTTTTATAATATCTTTTGGTGTTTTTTTCATTCTAAGTCCAAATGAAATGTTGTCAAAAACGTTCATATGTGGGAAAAGTGCATAATTTTGGAATACAGTATTAATTTCTCTTTTATTTGGACTAGTTTTAGATATTTCCTTAGAAAAGAAATAAATTCCCCCATTTTTTTGACTTAAAAACCCACCTAATATTTTTATTAATGTTGTTTTTCCACATCCGGATGGACCTAATAAAGTAATAAACTCGTTCTTTTTAATTTTTAAATTTATGTTATCTAAAGTTTTGTTTTCATTGTTATCATAATAATGACTTAAATTTTTAATCTCTAGGATACAATTATCCAACTAATTCCAACCTCCTTATGGCTGTATTAATACAAACCAAGATTATACTTAATATTATTATTTATGTAAATGACTTTTTTAAAAGGGATTATAATTCTTGTCAAGAATTATTTTCCCAAATTTACCTTCTCTGAATTCTTTAATTAATATTTTTGATGCTTTTTCAAGGCTAAGCACGTTTTTTTTATCGATTAATTTTCTAGCTTTTGCAAAATTTTGTAAAATATCAAGTGAATTTTTATGACATATTTCGTATTTTTTTAGTAAAATATTTTTATTATTTTGATCCATTATTTCAAGTAAATATAATGCAAGGTCTATATTATCTACTATTTCATTTTTGATCATATCCAATATTGCAAGTTTTTTTGCAATCGATTGATCTGCTAAATTGTGCCATAAAATACCTGGCATATCAAAAAGATTAATTTCTTCATTTATTTTTACTATTTGTATATTTTTAGTGTATCCAGGCTTATTTGCAACTTTTGCGCTCTTTCTACCGGATAATAGATTTATTATTGAAGATTTTCCAACATTTGGGACTCCAATAATTAAAACTTTTATTTTTTCTTTATAATTTTTTATCTTTTTAACAATGACCGATTTTTTAATACTATCTATTATTTGCTTGCGTATGCCTTTTTTGTAAATATTACTTATAATTACAGTATTGCCAAGATTTTCAAAATATTTTTTCCATTTTATAATTTCACTTGTTTGAGCAATATCAGATTTATGTAAAAGAATTATTTTTGTTTGATTTTTAGTAATTTTTTCAGTTAATGGATTTTTGCTACTAAATGGAGCTCTAGCATCAAGGATTTCTAGCACAATATTGGTTTTTTGTAAATTATTCTTTATCAAGTCTAAGGCTCTTTTCATGTGACCAGGAAACCAATTAATTTTATTTATCATGCCTAAATTATAACTTAATATGTGTTGAATAATAAATTATTTTTGTTTTTGTATTTATTAATACATTTTGATTTTTAGCAAAAGAATTGTTTTTTTTTAAAAAAAAATATAACCTGTATTTAAGTTTTTATATTTTTTTAAAAAAATAAATTTTATAGGAGGTTTGATTATTATTGCAAAAATTAAAAGGGGGTTAATAGTATCTTGTCAAGCTCTTGAGAATGAACCTTTACATAGTAGTTTTATTATGTCCAAGATGGCTTTAGCAGCTAAAATAGGTGGAGCTATCGGAATAAGAGCCAATGGGATTAATGATATTAGCCAAATTAAGCTGGAAGTTGATTTGCCAATAATAGGTATTATTAAAAAAAATTATAATAATTGTGATGTGTTTATTACTCCCACCATGAAAGAGATTGATGAGCTTTGTATTGAAGGAGTAGATATAATTGCCCTTGATGCTACTCTTAGGAATAGGCCTGATGGTGTATTGCTTGATGATTTTTTTAAAAATATTAAAAAAAAATATCCAAGACAGTGTTTAATGGCAGATATTTCTTCTTTAGATGAAGCTATCAATGCTGATAAATTGGGATTTGATTTTATTGGAACAACTTTGTATGGCTATACAAAAAGTACTAATGGTTTTAATATTGCAGACAATGATTTTAATTTTTTAAAAATCTTGCTTAATTCTAATTTGAAAGCTACTTTAATAGTGGAAGGAAAAATAGATACCCCTTTAAAGGCTCAAAAGTGTTTTGAAATGGGGGTTGATTTAGTAGTTGTGGGGGGAGCTATTACAAGACCTGTTGAGATTACTAAAAAGTTTGTAGAAAAAATAAATCAAATTAAAAGATAATTTTAAACATTAAATAGTAAGTTTATTGTTTATTTTAGGAGGTTTTTATGGTAAAGGGTTTTGAACAAGCTCAAAAATTTGGGCGTTCTTTCATGCTTCCCATTGCTATTTTGCCAGCAGCAGGGTTGCTTTTAGGAATTGGGGGTTCTCTTTCTAATCCGGAAACTGTTAAAATATATCCTTTTTTGGATATATTTTTCTTACAATCAGTTTTCAAGGTAATGAGTGCATCAGGTTCTATTATTTTTGCAAATTTAGCGCCAATATTTGCTATTGGGATTGCTGTTGGACTTGCCAAATCAGATAGAGGTACGGCTGGGATTGCGGCATTTATTGGTTACCTTGTAATGAATGCTACTATTGGGGTTTTAATTGAGGTGTCAGGTAAAGCAGAATCTTTCTCTAGTGGTGCTGTGGGTTTTATTCTTGGAATTAAAACTTTAGAAACAGGGGTTTTTGGTGGGGTTATAGTCGGTATTTTGACTTATTACCTTCATGCTAGGTTTAACAAGATAGATTTGCCTAAGGTTCTTGGATTTTTTTCGGGCTCTAGATTTGTGCCGATTGTTGTTTCTTTTTCTAGTATTTTTCTTGCTGTAATTATGTTTATTTTTTGGCCATTTGTACAAAATGGAATTAATAAAGCGGGAGGTCTAGTAAATTCAACTGGCTATATTGGAACACTTATTTACGGAATTTTTTTAAGGATGCTTGGGCCTTTTGGTCTTCACCACATATTTTATTTGCCGTTTTGGACAACAGGCCTTGGGGGATCTGTTATTATTGATGGGAAATTGATCGAAGGGACTCAAAATATATTTTTTGCAGAACTTGCTGCTCAAGGTACAAATAGGTTTTTTGTTGGAACCAGTCGTTTTATGAGTGGGCGATTTATTACCATGATGTTTGGTTTACCTGGAGCAGCACTTGCATTGTATTACACCGCAAAGCGTGATGAGAGAGCAAAAGTTTTTGGTCTTTTAATATCTGCAGCCCTAACATCATTTATGACAGGCATAACAGAACCGCTTGAATTTTCTTTTCTTTTTGTAGCTCCTATGCTTTATATTGTTCATGCTATATTTGATGGATTTGCTTTTATGTTGGCGCATATTCTTCAAATTACAATAGGTCAAACGTTTTCTGGCGGGTTTATTGATTTTATTCTTTTTGGTATTTTGCAGGGAAATTCAAGAACTAATTGGCTTTTGGTGCCAGTTGTAGGTACTGTTTGGTTTTTTCTTTATTACTTTGCTTTTGTATTTTTGATAAATAAGTTTGATTTTAAAACTCCTGGTAGAACGAATGATTTAAATTCTGTAGATTCTCCAAATTCTAAAAGTAATGAATTTGAAGAAAATTATGCTACTAAGGTTATTATTGGGCTTGGTGGTGCTTCAAATATTGTTGAGCTTGATTGTTGTGCAACTAGGCTGAGAATTACAGTAAAAGATGTTCTTAAAGTTTCAGAAAAAATTTTAAAAAAAACCGGTTCTAAGGGAGTGATTATTAAAGGCAATGGAGTTCAAGTAGTTTACGGACCAGGTGTTAGTGTTCTTAAGAATGAAATAGAAGAATTATTGGATGATTGATTTTTTAATAAGTAATAGCCTTAAGGCTATTACTTATTTGTTTTATTTATGAAATCAACTGCATACTTTGTGAAGTATGATGTATTTTGGGCGCTTTTATAGCTTTGATTTCCAATAGGTACGTGTGCTTGTGAATCTTCAAGAAGTATAATGGGAATATCTTTTTTTTCACCGCCATAGTTTTTTATAAATTCATTTATTTTTATTGGGTCTACTGTACGATCATTAGGTGTATGGGTTATTATTAAAGGTGTTTTGATTTCATCGAAATTATATGAATTTAATAATGTGACAAGGCCCATCATTGCAATAATTGCATCTACATGTTGTACTTTTGAAGAGTAGCTTTTTATAGACATGTGTTCTTTTCGTTTATCTTCTTTTGTTTCGAATTTGTTGTAACCACCTGTTATAAGATGTGCAATTTGTCGTCCCCAAGGATAGTAAACGATATTTGTTCTCTTGTCATAAGGGAATATGTTGGGAGAAATTAATATTGCTGAATTTATTTCATCTGGATAGTTTGCCAAAGCCCAGATGCTAGCAGCACCCCCATTAGATGTGCCAATTAGTATTAATCTATCGCCTATTAATTTGCCAATTTTAATAGCCTCATCAATGTCTCCTAACCAATCTTGGGTAGTTATTCCTCGAAATGCATTTTTATTGTTTATTCCATGGCCTTTCAATCTTGTAAAAAAAAGATTTGCTTTAAGGGCTTTTGCAATATTATTTGGAACTGGATAAATTTCATTTTTTGATGCTCCAAAGCCATGAATGTAGACCACAGAATATTTTGTTTTTTGCACCTCTTCATACCAAATTATTTCTTTTTTTGTATTTTTTTCTAAATTAAATTGTAACTCTTCTTTTAATAGGTAATGATCAATTTCTTTGATGTTTTTGGGAATTGGTTTTTTTAAAAATTCATTTTTAAATTTTATCCTTGGACTAACTAGTATTAAAAGTAATAAGAATATAATTGTAAAAATGATATTCTTTATGTTCATACAGTGATTTCCTTGTTATTTAGCCCATTATTATTGTTATGGGCAGCTTGGGAATCTTTTTTGTAACAGTTATTGCAATGTCCCGAGTAAATTATTTCAATAGATTTTGTTTCCCAATTTTCTCCAAGTTTGTCTTTCAAAATATCTTTAATGTCATCAAGTTGAATAGGATGGACTTGATTACATTTATTGCATTTAAAGTGGGCTATTGTGGAAGCCAAGCTTAGGTAGAATTTTGTTTCTTTTTGATCAGTAGTTTTTATATCTTTTAGTATATTTCTTTCTTTTAGAATGTTTAATGTGTTATATACTGTTGCTTTTGATAGACTTGGAATTTCTTTAATAAGTTTGTTATAGACTTCTTTTGCTGTAAAGTATTCTTTTGGGTTTGATGCTATGTAGAGAATAATTCTATTTCTAGAATGAGATGCTTTCATTCCCAATTCTGATGTTAAATTTTTTAATAATACAGGATCATTCGTAATACCGACTTTTTCTAATGCAGAGTGTACGTCTATTATGTTATCATTCATATTGTTATACCTTTTTGTTTAAATTAAAGATTAAATACTTTTTATGTTCTACTTAGAATAATTTTATACCTAGTTATTAATATTTTACTACTTATTATTTATTTATTTTCATATTTTTTTATATCAGTATAAAAAATTAAATTTTTTATTTTTGAATTTAGTTTTATTTTGTTATCAAAATTATTATTTAATGGTAGTATCATCAAATTTAGTGTTTGGGAGTAGTTTATTACATCTTGGATCTTGACTGTGTTATAAGAGCCCCCTATATTTAAAATTAACCATTTTTTAGAATTTATTTTTTCAATCTTATAATTAATTGTATGAATGATTTGTTTTTCAACATTTAAAAAGCTTATAAAAAAATTACTGTTTTTATCATTTCCTTTAGATATCAAAAATTCTGTTCCATTAATGTAGCCTTTGGGATTGTTTTTAGTTATTATTATTTTTTCATAAGTATCAAGATCGCTGTATTTTGCTGTTATTTTTAAATTAGCTCCTTTTGAAATTTCAAAAACAGGTATTTCAAGGGCCGAATATTCAAGAAGATAGTCAGGATTACATTTTTTTAAGGTTTTTTTATCCAGATTGATTTTAGAAGGCCATTTTATTTTAATGGATACAAAGAAGCTAGGGATATTCTCATCTATGAAAAAATCAATTGTTGATTTTGTAGCGGAATTGAAAGCCAAATATTGTTTTATTCCTAAAATTTTTTCATTTGAGAAGGAAAATGAATTTTCAATAGATGCTTCTTTTATTAGTTCTTTTTTTGATAAAACTTTAAAATAGGTTCTAGATGTGTTTAGAAATTCAACTTTTTTATCTTTAAATTTTATTTTATTTAATTTCCCGTTTTCGAATTTGATATTGTATTGATTGTGAGATAGTGTGAAATTTCCTTCCATATTGTATTCCAAATTTTTAGGCACAATGGATTCAGAATTTTTGGTAATTTTTTCTTGGTGTTTATTTATTAAAAATTCTCTTAAGCTTTTTTCGTTGATTTGATAATCTTTAAGTCTTTTGTTTTGAAAATTTATTATCGGTTCTTGCTCCTTGAGTGAGTTAAATTTTGGAATTTCTAGTAGTTCAGTAGTCAATTTGGATCCTTCAAGATTTTGTATCTTGATGCTGTGAAAGTTATTTTCTAAGGATTTTAAATAAAGTAAAAAATTTTTTAATTCTTGATTATCATAAGTTTCTTTGATTTCATAGAAATAAATAAGAGTTTCTACGTTGCTTTTTGGAGAATCTATTTTTTGGACCTCATATAAATATTGGCAGTTATTCTTATAAAAAATTAAGTAGTTTTTATTATTTTTGCTCTGTCTTATTCCCTCTGTATAATTGAAATTAAGTTTTCTGTAAAGCTCAGTCACTTTTTTTCTAAACTTTTCTATGTTGTATATATAAAGCATAATAGGGTTGTTTTGAAATATGTCTTTGTAACCACTTTTGAATGGATTTTTTAGTGCCCAATACAAATCTAAATGTATTTCATCATGCAACATGTATTCATGAGGGCTTCCACTGTAAGTTCCAGGTATATATGTATCCATATTGGTTTTGAATCTTTCAAATAGCCATTTATTTAATTCCTCATGTTTTCTTAGGATTTCAAAAAAGTATATTGGAAATGTCCAATGTATTTTGTAAGCCAGTTGTTTGTGTTCAATTAAATATTTTATATTTGATATTATTGATAACAGGTTATCCTCTGAAAATTTAGTTATTGAAATTATAATAATATAAGTTTTTGATTTTTTTAGTTTTCTAAACATAAATTCTTTGTCTTTATGATATGAAGATCACTCAATATTTACATTATATAATAAAAATTTATGCTAGTTTTGTATATTTTGTATTTTTTGATATATAGAAACAAACGCTATGGCGAATGTATTAAGTTTATGCTAATCTTATATTGTTAAATATAAATTATTTTATATATAAAAGGGGTAAAATTTTTATGGCTAAAGACATATATTTTAATGAGGATGCTAGAAAAAGTTTACTTAGTGGCGTTGAAAAATTATCCAATGCTGTAAAAGTAACTCTTGGGCCAAAAGGGAGAAATGTTCTTATTGATAAAAAGTTCGGTTCTCCAACAGTTACAAAGGATGGTGTTAGCGTTGCTCGCGAGATTGAGCTTGAAAATCCATTTGAAAACATGGGGGCGCAACTTTTAAAGGAAGTTGCTATTAAGACAAATGATGTTGCTGGTGATGGAACAACAACTGCCACTGTTCTTGCTTATGCTATTGCAAGAGAAGGTCTTAAGAATGTATCTTCAGGAATTAATCCTATTGGTATAAAAAAGGGAATAGATCACGCTGTAAATTTGGCTGCTGAGAAAATTCGACAGTCTGCAAAGAAGATCACAACAAAGGAAGAGATTGCACAAGTAGCCTCAATTTCTGCTAATAATGACAGTTATATAGGAGAAAAAATTGCTGAGGCAATGGATAAAGTTGGAAAAGATGGGGTTATAACAGTTGAAGAGTCAAAAACTTTTGATACTACGATTTCTTATGTTGAGGGAATGCAATTTGACAGAGGATACCTTTCTCCTTATTTTTCCACCAATAAAGAGAATATGAGTGTTAGTTTTGATGATGCGTTCATATTGATATATGAGAAGAAGATTAGTTCTATTAAAGAGCTTTTACCGGTTCTTGAGAAAGTTTTAGGAACAAATAAGCCTTTGTTGATTATTGCTGAGGACATTGAAGGAGATGCTCTTGCTGCTCTTGTGCTAAACAGCGTTAGAGGAGCTTTAAAAGTTTGTGCGATTAAATCGCCTGGTTTTGGTGATAGACGAAAGGCAATGCTTGAGGATATTGCAGTGCTTACAGGCGGTGTTCTAATCAGTGAGGAACTAGGTCTTACTCTTGAGACAGTTGAGATTGAGCAGCTTGGACAGGCTAAAACTATTAAGGTTGATAAAGACAATACTACTATTATTAATACTGGCAATAAAGAACAAATAAAAGAGCGTTCAGAGCTTATTAAGAAGCAAATTGAAGATTCAACATCCGAATACGATAAAGAAAAACTTCAAGAACGTCTTGCAAAGCTTGTTGGTGGAGTTGCTGTTATTAATGTTGGAGCTGTTACTGAAGTAGAACTTAAGGAGAAAAAACATAGAGTTGAAGATGCTCTTTCTGCAACCCGTGCTGCTGTTGAAGAGGGTGTTGTGCCTGGTGGTGGATCAACTCTTATTGAAGTTGCTATGTATTTGGATACAATAGATACAAGCAAATTAAGCTATGAGGAAAAGCAAGGTTTTGAGATTGTAAAAAGAAGCCTTGAAGAGCCAATGAGGCAGATTATTTCAAATGCTGGTTTTGAAGGGTCTATTTATATCCATCAAATTAAAACTGAGAAAAAAGGACTTGGGTTTGATGCTTCTAGTTTTAAGTGGGTAAATATGATTGAGAGTGGAATAATCGATCCTGCTAAGGTTACAAGAAGTGCACTTCAAAATGCTGCTTCGATTGCTGGACTTTTATTAACAACAGAATGTGCAATCACTGACATTAAAGAAGAGAAAAATACTTCTGGTGGTGGTGGTTATCCTATGGACCCAGGAATGGGAATGATGTAAATTAAAGTTTCACCGGCGAACTTGTGTTTTTGCCGGTGTAATGTTTTATTATTCAAAGGAATTATTTTGAGTGAGGATGAATTTGTTTTTTGTATAGGTTATGATTGTTCAAAAGCAATAGTAGATAGACAGCTTTTAAAAGAAAACAAAGGTAAAAGCGTTAAGGAGCTTTTTGAACTTGGGCTTTATAGAAGTGCCTTTAGCAAAGCTCTTTATAGAAATGATGATACTCTTATCAATTATTTAATTGAAGAGTATAATAAAATAAGTAATTCTAATTATACCAAAAAGGACGACTTCAAGCTTTTATTTGGAGTGGTTTATCCCAATGATATTAATAAGATAAAAGTGACGTATGTATAGTAAAGGAGGTTTTGTGTTTTTATTGCAAGAGTTTAGCGGCAATAGTAGCTTTTTCCGAAGTTTGTTAGTTTTTGTGCCTGTTATTGCTATATTTTGGTTTTTAGTGATATCTCCTCAGCGTAAGGAAGAAAAAAATAAAAAAGAAATGATAAAAAATTTAAAAAAAGGTGATAGGGTATTAACAATAGGTGGAATTTTTGGAGTTGTAAAAAAACTAGGGGATACGGATGTTATTTTAGAATTAAATCCAAATATCGAAGCAGTATTTGTAAAAACCTCTATTGATAAAGTTTTGTCTGAGAAAGAAGTTAAAAAGGTATTATAATTTAAGGTAAAATTAGGACTGGTAGCTAATAGTGGTATTTGTTAAAAATTTTAAGGATTTGTATAATGAAAAAAGGATCTAAGCTTATATTGATATTGTTGGTGACGTTTTTTGCGTGTCTTTTAATATTTCCGACTTTAAAGTGGTATTTTTTAATGAGCAGTGAGGATAAAAGAATAAGCTCATATTCACAAGAGGCCTTAAGGGATTATTCAAAAAAAAAAGCTTTGAACGATCTTGTTCAGCTTAAAGAGTTGTATAATAAAGATCCCAATAGCAGTATTCCGACTAGCCTGTCTTATTTAATTCCAATAGCAAAAAATAATTATAAGTCTTCAATGAAAATTCCCCCTAATATTTTTACTGCTAAATCTTTGCGTGAAGGATTTTTGACTGATTCTGATATGGGAGAAGTAAGTTTAGAGATTTATAAATATTATGAGAATATAAAGAAGAGTAAAAGTAGAATAATACATCTTGGACTTGATTTGTCTGGTGGGATGGGTGTTACCATTTCTCTTGATTATTCAAGTGTTGAAAAAAAATTAGGCCGTTCTTTGACTTTTGCCGAGAAAGAAGATGCTATTTATCGCATAATGCAAATTCTTAAAGATAGGGTAGATAGGTTTGGACTTACAGAGCCTAAAATTGCAAGAGAGGCTGGAGGAAATAAAATTTTCTTAGATATTCCTGGAGAAAAAGATGAGAGCAGGGTGAACACTCTTTTGAGTGGGAAAGGTAATTTGACTTTTTATGTGGTTGATGACGAATCTACAACACTTTTGCATAAAAAAATATTAGAAGCGGGTTCTCTTTTTTCTATTTCCGAAATTCAGGCAAATATGCACCTTCCAGATAGTAAGCAAATTTTTCCTTGGTATGTTAAAGATTCTTATGGGGTAGATGATGAGTCATCAGTTCGTTATTATGTAGTTGATTCAAGTCCTGAAAATTCATTTGATGGTGCTCACATTAAAGATGCCGGGGTCTCTAATGATCCTAGAACGGGTCGAGATATTGTTGTTTTTAATCTTGATGTTGATGGAAGTGAAAAATTTTTTAAATTTACTCAGAAAAATGTCGGAAAGTCTTTGGCTGTTGTCATGGAAGGTAAAATTAAGTCTGTGGCAGGAATTGGATATGCTATTACTGGTGGTAATGTTTCGATTCAAGGTGACTCTTTTGATAAAAAAGAGGCCTTAGACCTTGCCTTAGTTTTTAAAACAGCTGCTTTTCCAGTTGAAATTAAAATAGATGATTTGAGAATAATAGGACCTACTCTTGGTGCTAAGACTGTTGATCTTGGTATTAAAGCTTCTATGCTTGCTCTTTGTTTGGTTTTTTTGTTTATGTGTTTTTATTATGGTTTGAGTGGTTTTGTAGCTGGGTTTTCACTTGTTATTTATAATGTGTTTTTAATTTTAGCAATATTGTCGGCTTTTAATTTTACTTTAACTTTAACAAGTATTGCAGGTCTTATTTTGACAATGGGTATGGCTGTAGACATAAATATAATTATTTATGAGAGAATTAAAGAAGAAATTAGAGAAGGTAGAAAATTTGAAAATGCTTTTGAAGATGGTTTTAAGAAAGCCTTTTTATCTATTATGGATGCAAACATAACGACATTTATCGCAGTGCTTTTTTTAACCCTTCTTGGGACGGGAGTTATTCAAGGTTTTGCATGGTCTCTTTCTGTTGGAATTGTGGCATCCCTTTTTAGTAGTTTGATTTTTTCAAGATTTATTTTGGAATTTATCATGTCTGTTAAAAAAAGCAAATTTATAAGTATATCTTGGAGTTCAAAATATGCAAAGAGTAATTAATTTTTTAAAATATGGAAGTAATGTTTTAATTGTTAGTGTTATTTTGACTTTGATTGGACTTATTTATACTTTTTTGTATCATGGTGGATACAATTGGGGAATAGATTTTTCTTCTAGAGTTAATATTAATCTTTCAATAGAAAAATCAGATATTAAAGAAAATGAAATTAAAAGAATATTTTCTCCAATTTATAAGACTTTAGATGTTAAGAGTATTTTTTCACCGAATGAGAATAAAAGTGAATTCTCTATTATGGTAAAGTCGGATATCATTGATTATGCTTTTAAAACACAAGTTCAAACGACAATAATGGATGAACTTAAAAAAGCATTTAATGCTAATATTGAAGTTTTGGATTCTTATTTTATTGATTCAAGCTTTTCTTCTACTTTGAGAATTAAGTCGATATTTTTGGTATTAGGAACATTTACTCTGATTTTGATTTATGTATCTTTAAGATTTAAACTAAGTTATGCTATTGCTTCCATACTTTCAATATTTCATGATATATTTTTTATAGTTGCTTTTTTAGGGGTATTTAGAATCGAGATTAATAGTTACATTATTGTGGCAATATTAACCATTATTGGATATTCTTTAAATGACACAATAATTATTTTTGATAGGATTAGAGATAATGTTAAGCGATTAACCGATAATGCATTTTTAAATATATTAAATATAAGCATTAGTCAAACTTTATCAAGAACTGTTTTGACGTCAGTTACGACATTTGTTGCAGTATTTTCCATTTATGTGTTTACCGAAGGATCTATAAAAGATTTTTCTTTGGTATTTATGGTAGGTGTAATTGTTGGAACTTATTCTTCTGTGTTCATAGCTTCTCCAATACTTTTAAAACTGTATAGAAAAATAAAGTAGATCTTTGAATAAGATGATGTTTTGACATGAAGTTTTTTGATTTTGGTTCGTTAGGATTTTATAGGTTTTTTGATTTTCAAAAATATCTTAATTTTAGTATTTTTAGGTATAGTTTAATAAATTATTATTCTTATAGAGAGCAGTCAAGCCTTATTAACGATGCTAATTTACTTAAGGATAAACTTGTATTTTTGGATAAGATTTATAGGGATTTTAATCCCAGCGTCAGTAAATCTTGGGATGCTAATAAAGCTATTTTTTTAGATACTTTGCTTATTATTAAAAATTTGATAAAGAAATATCATCCCGATTCAGAATTTTTAGACATTCAAGAAGATGAATTATTGGAAGATATTTCCCATTTTAATAAATTTTTAGATAAACTTAAATATTTAAACTTTAGAGTAGATCTTAAGCAAAAGATTGAAAATTTTGAAAAAAAGAGTAAAGCCCCATTTTCTTGTATAAGAATTGCTACATTCTTTATTCAAGAAGAATTTTTAGATCGACTTAATAATTCGTTTGATTTTTTCTCCAATGAGGCTAATAGTAATAATTTAGATGTAATTAACAAAGAAATTAATGATTATTATGAAAAAGTAGAACAAATTAAAAAAAGCAACAATATTAAAGAAACTCATAAAAAATTTATTATAGAACACACGAAAGACAGAATTAATAAAATCATGAAAGATCATAGTCTTGACGTTTCTAAACTGCTTATAAAAATTGCTTTGCTTGAGATTACAATTCAATCTTTTGATAGCTATTATTTGAATTTATTGGAAATTTTACAAATTCTTTTATCTATTAATAATATAATTGAGATCGGTTTAAACGAATTGCCGGATGCTATTTTTAATGAATGGAATGAGCTTATTTATTTAAGAAGGAAAGAGTTCCAAAAATTTGTTTTAATCTCTGATTATGTTTTCCAAAAAAGGATCATATCTACTATAAATTCTGGAAATTGGAAATTTGCCTTTTTTACTCTTGCTCCCCGACAAGGGGATGTTTTCCAATTTTCAGTGGATATTGCTAAAAATTTTGATAATATTGAGGATGGAATCAAGGAATATGAGTCTAAGATAAATAAATTTAATGAATATAGGTCGGGTTGGGAGGCAAATTTAAAAAATTTTGGGCATTTATTTTCAGAAACACTTTAACTATATATCTCTTTTAATCTTTCGTAAATAGTTCTTACTTCATTATTTATTATTTTGGGAATTTTTACTATCAAAGTGACTTTAAGGTCTCTTTTAGAATTGTTTCCAATTATAGGCATTCCTAGTTCTTTTAAGTTTAGAATTTCGCCATTTTGAGCATCTGAAGGAATTTTAAGTTTTATTTTTTTCCCCTCAATTGTTTCAAATAATTTTTCACAGCCCAGAGCTATTTCCCATGGATAAACTTCTATTGTTGTTTCTAAGGTTTTTCCATTCAGTTTAAATTTTTTATAGCTTGATATAGCAAATTTGACTATTAAGCTCCCTTTTGTTCCAAAAATTGGATTAATAGGTCCTTTATTGTTTATTTTTATTTTAGTTGTTTCCAATGTTCCTTTTGGTATTAGTATCTCAAATTTTTTGTTGTTTATCAGTATTGTTTTTTTACCCCCCATATAAGCATCATAAAGTGAAATATTTACAGTTATTTCTTTGTCTGTTGTTTTTCTTGAAGACCCGCTAAAGATTTTTGAAAAAAAATCGAAATCTTCAAAGTTGCTAAATCTTGAGCTATTAAATTCTTTTTCAAAATAGTCATTGTTGCCATTAAAATTAGTGCTGCCCAAAGCATCGTAATTTCTTTTTTTATCAGGAGAAGATAAAATTTCATAAGCTTCATTTATTTCTTTAAACTTTTCTTCAGCTATTTTGTTTCCCTTGTTTTTGTCAGGGTGATATTTTATTGCCAATTTTTTGTAAGCTTTTTTAATTTCTTCGTTACTAGCATTTTTTTGTATTCCAAGTATATTGTAGTAGTCTTTGGTCATTAAAAAATCTCCTCCAAATCCCCTGTATTTATTATGTATTTTAATATTTGTACTTTATATATGTTATAATTAAACTTAAATTTTTAAAAGACCATTATGAGAGTAGATCTTTTGCCCCTTATCGAGCTAAGTCTTTATATTAATATTTCATTTTGTTGTAAAGATTTTAGCATTTTTAATAGAATTTTAAATAAATTAAAATATTATATAGTCTTATTAGGGCATCCAATTATAAAAACACTTTATATTAAGCATGTAGATTTTTGTTTATGCGAGCAGGATAATTTAAAATTTATTTTCACTTCTTTGTCTAAATGTATTAATTTGGCGTTATTAGAAGAATTTACTTTGGAAATTCTTCCAGGTTGTGTTGATTTTGAAAAGTTCAAACTTTTGGATGAATTTTGTATTACTAGGATTAATCTTGGTGTGCAAAGTTTTTCTTTAAAATTTAGAAAGATTGTGAGTATTCCTGAGATTTCTTATAAAAAAATGAATGTTTTAATTAACAATATTAAAAAGTTTGCTTTTGATTTAAATATTGATATGACTATCAATATGCCTTTGCAAAAAAAATCTCATCTTAAGAGAGATTTGAAAGAATTGCTCTCATATATGCCTGAGCATATTTGTTTTAGTGATTTTATATGTGAAAAGGAAGGCCTTACTTTTAAAAATTTTGATAATGGTGTTGATTCAGAAAAACTGTGGTTTTGTGCCCTAGAGTGTTTAGAATCTAATGGTTACATTAATTATGAAATTACTAATTTTGCGTTAAAGGGTCATGAGAGTAAGCATAATAAGTTAAATTGGGAGTTAAAACCTTATTTAGGATTAGGATTGAATGCTGTAAGTTTGCTTTTTTGTAATGACAATAATAATATAAAAGCTTTGATTAGAAAAGATAATGGTTTTGTTAAAGCAAATAATTATTTAGTAACATTTAAATTGCTAGAGGATTTGGAGTTTTTTATTTATCATTTTATTCAAGGTCTTGGAACTATTCAAGGTGTTAACTTACGGTCTCTTAGACTTAGATTTGAGTATGATGAAAAGCAATTTTTCAAGTTTATTAGTTATTGCTCGACTTTAAGTAGAAAATTTGTTTTTGATGATAATATTATGTTACTAAAAGGACATGAAAGGTTTAAGTTAGATTTTTATTTAGTAAAAATTATAAACTATTTTAATGATAATATTTTTAAAGTGAAGTTTAGGCTTCCTTGATTTGTTTGTTTTGGTAATAAACTATTTTTGTATTTTTGTGATTGAATATTCCAATCTCAAGTATACCTGGAAATAGTTTAAAGTATTTTTCTGTTCCTTCAGGATTTTCTACGTGCATTTTTACATCTAAAATATAATTGTTGTTATCAGTTATAATGGGGCCTTTTTTTTCGTTACAAATTCTTAAGGTTGTGTTTAAATTCATTTCTTCAAGTCTAGTCATAATGAATCCAATAGCACTTTGGGCTACTTCTATGGGAATAGGCATTTTTGTTCCCAATTTTTTTACAATTTTTGTTTCATCTGCTATTATTAGCAATGTTTCTGAATTGTAGGCTATTACTTTTTCCATTAGATGGGCGCCCCCCATTCCTTTTATTAGACTTTTTTTTTCTAATAAAATTTCATCAGCTCCATCAATTGCAATGTCTAAATTTTTGTTAAGTTTTGAAAAATTTGATTCATAAGGGATTTGTTCTCTTGAGAGTAAATATTTTGTATCGCTACTTGTTGTATAGAATTTTAAATTTTTTAAATTGCCCGATTTTAGCTTTTCGCTTAAATATTTTATTGCATAATAAATAGTTGTGCCTGTTCCGATTCCAAGGTTCATATTGCTTTTGATATAGCGATCAATTGCGTATTTTGCTACCAAAATTTTTTGATTTTCCATAATTTTTTTCCTTGCTTGAGTGAATTTAAAGTTCAATGTATTTTAAAGTATATCATTATTTAATTAATGGTTGAAATCTTGACTAGATTTTGTGCTAATTTATAATTATTAGTATTAATAAATAAAATAATATGCTAGGAGATTTTATGTATAAATTAGTTTTAGTGAGACATGGAGAGAGTGAGTGGAACAAGGAGAATCTTTTTACTGGTTGGACAGATGTTAAACTTTCCGATAAAGGTATTGATGAGGCTGTGGAGGCAGGTTTGCTCCTCAAGCAAGAAGGTTATTCTTTTGATATTGCTTTTAGTTCTTTATTGTCAAGGGCTAATGATACTTTAAATATTATTTTGCGAGAACTAGGCCAATCTTATATTAGTGTAAAAAAAACCTGGAGATTAAATGAGAGACATTATGGAGCTTTACAAGGTTTAAATAAGTCAGAAACAGCTGCAAAATATGGGGAAGATAAGGTTTTAATTTGGAGACGCAGCTATGATGTGCCCCCAATGTCTTTAGATGAATCTGATGAGCGTCATCCAATAAAAGATCCAAGATATAAATATGTTTCTAAAAGGGAACTTCCTTCGACAGAGTGTCTTAAAGATACTGTTGCAAGAGTTATTCCTTATTGGACTGATGAGATTGCAAAAGAAGTTCTTGAGGGTAAAAAGGTTATTGTTGCTGCTCATGGCAATTCTTTAAGAGCTCTTGTTAAATATCTTGATAATTTAAGCGAAGAAGATGTTTTAAAGCTTAATATTCCAACAGGTATTCCTTTAGTTTACGAATTAGATGAAGATTTAAATCCTATTAAACACTACTATTTAGGTGATGAAAGCAAGATTAAAAGTGCAATGGAATCTGTTGCTAGTCAAGGAAAGTTAAAATAATTGGGCTATTGGTATTAAAGTATTAATAAGTCATATAATAATTATGGCTTATTTTTTTTATCTTTAGAATTTTAAATATATTTACTTGTAATCTTTTCAAAACGGTCAATGCCAATTATTTTGATAAATCCGGCTAATTTGGGACCTTTTTCTTTATCGATTAAAATTTTATAAATTTGTTTAAAAAACAAAGCGGGTTCTATATTATTTTCTCTTGCAATTTTATATATTTCGTTTTGAATGTCTTGTTCTGTGGCAACTTCAAAATTTTTCTTTAAAAAATTCAAAAGTTCATTAATTGCTTTTTTGTTATTTTCTTTTAGTATTTCTATATTGTCAAAGTTAGATCTTAATGAAAATTTGAAATCTTCGGGTGCAAAATCTCTTATCCAATTAATTGCACATTTGATTTTATTGATTAGTTTGTCTTTTTGATCGTCTTGAACGTTTTTTAAGTAATTTAGAATTTTATTTATATTATTTTCAAATATTTGACAAATTACGCTTAAATGTCTAAATCCAATTTGATAAGGGATTCTTTTGCTTGGCATGTATGGTTGAGATAACTCATAAATTCTTTTAAACGATCTTTTTTTTTCCTCTTTTATGTCTTCCACTCCGTAATAGATTCTTTCAAATTTGTCGTAATCCTCGTATATCTTAATTACGTCAAGATCAAATGAGATCGAAAATTCAGTATTTGGCTTTGTAGCAGCAAATAAAAATCTTGTGACCTCAGGTGTGTAGACTTCAAGAACATCTTTAAGCGATATGACGTCTCCTGATGAGGAGGATATTTTACCACCACGTCCTTTTATTGAAATAAAGTCATATTGAAATGTTACAGGAGGACTTCCTTGAAAAATTTTTACAATATTTTTAGATGTATCAAAACTACCGCCGCTGCTGTGGTGATCTTTTCCTGCAGGTTCAAAATCAACATTTTCATATTTCCATCTCATAGGCCAATCTATTCTCCAGAGAAGCTTAATGGCCCATGTAGTTCTTATATCTAGAGATTCTTGATTTCCACATTCGCATGAGTATTCAACAGAGTAATCGTTGTCGTAATCATTTACAGTTGTTGTATCTCTATTACATTTTGTACAAAATATACTGATTGGATACCAATTATCTTCAAGCTTTGAAGTTCTATATTCGTTTAATGCTTCAGAGAGATCTTTTTTGTGATTAAGTGCAAATTTTATTTGGCTTGCATAGATGCTATTGGTGTATTGTTTACTTTGGTCAATGAATTCAGGATTGATTCCTACTATAGGAAGATATTTTTCAAATTCAATTTCATTAGCTCTAGCGTAACTTGTTTTGTGGCTTCTTGTGTCAGGAACTCTTGTTATTGCTTGTCTTAAATAAGTTGTAAGAAGTTCTTGTTCTGGCATATTTTTAGGAACTTTTCGAAATACATCATAATTATCCCACGAATAAATAAATCTTACCTTTTCTCCAGAGTCCTTCAAAGCTCTTGCTACAAGGTCTACTGAAATAACTTCTCTGAAATTTCCAATGTGCACGGTTCCAGACGGAGTAATTCCTGATGCCACCGTGTATAAGTCTTTTGGACCTTTTTCCTTTTTTATTTTTTCTGCGTAAAAATCTGCCCAATGCGCTGTCTTCACATTTTATTCCTAGCTCAAATTTTAGCATTTTATGTTTAAAGTTTCAATAATTTAGAAAATTGTAGTTAAATATTAATTTATAAGTCTTTTTATTAGGTTATCTTCTTTGTTCCAATTTTTTTTTAGCTTTACCTGGAGAAATAGGTTGCATTTTGCTTCAAAAATTTTTGCAATCGTTTTCCTTGCTTTTTCTCCTATTGATTTTATTTCTTTGCCGTTTTTTCCTACAATTATTCCTTTTTGACTTTCATTTGCTACAAAAATATTTGCCTTGATAAAAAGACTTCCTTTTTTATTCTCTAAGGTATCAATATCTACATACAAAGAATAGGGAAGTTCTTCTCTTAGGTTTTCAATAGCCTTTTCCCTTATTATTTCGCTAATTCTAAAATTTATTTTTTGATCCGTATAGTATTCTTGTGGATAATAAAGTGGACCTTCTGAAAAATTTTCATAAATTTTATTTTTTAATTCTTCTGTATTTATTTTTTTTTCAGCAGATATTTTAATTATATTGTTGTCTTCTATTTCTTTTTCTTTTAAAAATTGTGTTATTTCTTTTATTTTAGTATTTTTAAGGTCTACTTTATTAAGTAATACTAAAAATTTAATTTTAGAGTTTTTTATTATTTCTAGCATTTTATTTTCTTCGTTTCCAGGTTTGTCTTGAATGTCTATTATGTATAAAATAAGTTCAACTTCTCCTATTGAAGAGTGTATGTTTTTCATCATTGCAATATTAAACTTTTTTTTGCTCAGATGAAATCCGGGTGTATCTATAAAAATGATTTGTCCTCTTTCATCTGTAAAGATTCCTTTTATTTTATTTCTAGTTGTTTGTGGAATAGGGGATATGATTGATATTTTATGCCCGCATATTGAATTTAAAAGAGTAGATTTTCCAGTTGATGGTCTACCAAGTATTGCTGCAAATCCTGATTTCATGTTTTAACATTCCTTAAAATATGTAATATTAATACATATTTTATTATAATTAATTATATAGTATTTATGTACTTTATAATTAAGTAAAATTTGAGGAATTTTCGTTTGGCAAAGGTAAATTTTGAAGTTTTTTGCGAACAATGTGGCGAAAAAGTTGGGCTTAATAGGTCTATTTGTCCTAATTGTGCTTCTAAGCTTGGTGATATCGAATGTCCAAATTGTCGACATGTAGGCCCAGTTTCTGCTTTTGGAGAGGGTTGCCCCAATTGTCACTACAGTCCTTTTCAGGAACTAAAAGAAAAACCCTTTAAAAGAAAAGAAAGAATAAAGATGGTAAGTGATAAAGTAGTTTCTAGAGTTTTTGTAAGACTTTTCCATTTTGGAATTAATGTTAATATTTTGCTGTATTTATTTTCAAGTTTTTTATTTGTTATACTTTTTCTTTATATTGTTTATGGCTAAAGGCTTTGTATGGGTATTACAGTTTTTTATTTATTTTCTATTTTTACATCTTTTGTTATGGGCTCTAGCATGGAGTCCGTTAAAGACAATATTCTAAAAAGTACTATTTTTTATTATGATGTTGAAGAAGTTGAGTTTCCTTATGCTAAGAAACAGACTTTGCAATTTATTGCTAAAACTCATTTAAAATATGCTGTTTTTAATTTTGACAAGAATAAAATGTTTTCATACACTTTTGTTTTTGATAAAAAATTAATATCCCAGTATTCAATTTTTATTGAGGTAAAGAAGAAGTTTGGCGAGGCTACACTAGTGACTCCTTTAAATTATTTATGGGATCTTGGCGAGTGTATTATTGTTTTGAATAAAAATATTTTAAGAATGACTTTAAAATCTTATATTGTAAGTTATAATAAATGATTTTTAATAAGGTTGATAATTGGAAAAAGCTTTAAAATGGTTTTTATGTTTAGTTTTATTGATGCCTTCTTTATCTTTTGCTGATCATTTTTATGATAAAGAAATTGTGATAAATGGCGTTAAGTTTTTTGTAAAAATAGCATCTAATGAATTTGATAGAACAAAAGGATATATGGATACTAAAAAAGTTGAATATGGAAATGGAATGCTTTTTGTTTTTAAAAAAGAGCAATATTTATCTTTTTGGATGGAAAATACACCTTTGATGCTTGAAATAGCTTATATTGATTCAAGTGGAATTATTAAAGAGATTTATGATTTAGAACCATACTCTAGGGCAAACGTTAATTCTCTTTATAAAGCAAAATATGCTCTCGAGCTTCCAAGAGGCTCATTTTCTAAATTTAAAATAAAAATAGGTGATAAGGTGTCTTTTTGCTTTGCCATTAATTCTTTATTAGTAGAATAACTTTGATTATTGGGCTTTAATTTCTTGAAGTTCTTCTTCGATTTGATCCTTTTTAACTTCATTTTTATCAGATCCTTTTGTTGTATTTATTTTTTCTTGTTTTAAATTCTGTTCGCTTGATACATTATTTGCATTGTTATTTACTTCATTATTATTAATGTTTTCGTTATTTGTTATTATTTTTTTGAAAATAGTCATTGTTGAGGCGATTTCGTCAATTGCATCAAGCAAAAGTGTTTCACTTGCAAATTCTTCTGCTTTTACAATATATACCAAAGAATTAATTCCTCTTTCTGCGTTATGAATAATCTCCCATGATCCAAGTACTCTGTTGTTGTAGCTATCGCTCATAAGGGATTCAGATATTTCTTTAATTTTTTGTGTATTTACATCAAATACTTTGACAATTCCAAATATTTCTCTTATTTTTGAATTTTTATATGAGTTTAGTCTTGATCTAATGATTATTTCTTCTCGTTCATTATTGTTTATGTCTTTAAATGCTACAAAGTCATTATCTGAGTCTATTTTATATTCAATTTTGTTTTTATCTAAAAATTTTTTAATTCTCTTATCATACTGTATATTCTTATGGTTGCAAGAAATGAGTGTAAAAATGATAATAATCATGCTATGAGATAATGCATTAATATTCATTATTTTTGGAATTAACATTGTATTATTTGACATATGATTATTATAATTTAATTGTGAGGATTTTAAAAGTAATTTATGCGTCTTCAAGGTATTGACTATTCATATACTGTTATTCAATCTAAGAATAATTATTCACAAAAATCTTCTTTTGGGATTTCTTTTGTAATATTAAACAGAGGAACAAAAATTTTTAGAGAAGATTTATTTGAATTTTTATCAAATTTTGACTTTATAAGAGAAATAATTTCAATTGAAAAACAGAGCAATAGGAGTTCTTTACAGTTTATTTCAGAAAGTTATGGTAAGTTAAAATTTATTTTACTTTCTGATGACTTAAATTCTGGGGAAAAGGTTAATTTGGCAATGAAAGAATCCAGCTGTGATTTTGTTTTTGTTTTGCAAAGTGATATGTACTTGTTAAATCCTTTTTGGATTCCAAATATATTTAATGAAATAGTAAAAAAAAATGTTCTTCTTGTTGGGGGAGAATTTTTCGATAAAGAAGAGGAAATGATACCCTCAATTTTTCTACCCAGTATAGATAAACAGCAAAAGTTTAAGGTAATTTTAGTAAATTCTGAGAAAGACTATGAAAAAACTTTGATTACCATGGATTATTGTGGACTTTATTCTAAAGAAAAATTTTTACAGTTAGGGGGTTTTGACGGAAGAATTCAAAATGAATATTTTCAAAGAATAGATTTTGGACTAAGAGCTGTTTATTTTGGGGAACATATTTATATTTATAGAAAGTTAAGAATTCAGTATACCGCATCAAATTCACCAGAAAATTTAACCAAAAATAAAAGTTTTTTGATTTTTTTGCTTAAGAACTATGTCCCAATTTTTGTTGGAAATGGCGTTGTTTTTTCTTTTTTGAGGTTTTGTAAAGTTTGTTTAAAATACAAGATTAATCCTTTTCTCTTTCAAAAAGAATTTAAGGAAATAAAAGGTGAGATCACTAAAAATAGCTTGAGATTCAAAGGAGACTTAAAGAGTGCCATTGAGCTTTGGGAAAATAATATTATTGATTAATTTAGTTTTGTTTTCATATTTGAACTTATATTCCAAGACGCTTGATTATTTAAATATTCTTGATTTTTTTGATACTAATGTTTTTAAGTTCGATTTTAATATCGAAAATGATGTTTTTACAATTGAAAATGATAAGGGGTATTTAAAGTTTAGAGTAGGTTTTGAATATGCGCTTACATCTTCTGGTTATTATATGTTTGTAGATCCAATTGTTGACATTCGTGGAGAAATTTTAATAAGCCAAAAGGTATTAAAACAGATTGAAAATTATTTTAGTTCTCTTAAAGATTATAATAAACCCAGAATTACTTCAATAATCATTGATCCTGGGCATGGTGGACACGATGCTGGCGCAGTTGTTACTTTAAGGATAAATGGTTACGATGTTGTGCTTCAAGAAAAAGATTTTGCATTGACCTATTCTATATATTTATCTAAAATTTTAAGCAATTATTTTGTAAATAAAAATATTTTGTTAACCCGTGTAAATGATGTTTTTTTAACCTTGAAAGAGCGATCGGAATTTGCGAATGCAATAAAGCCAAATTTTCCGAATAATGTTATCTTTTTGTCTATACACGCTAATGATGCCCCAAATAATGAGGCGAGGGGAGTTGAGTTTTGGTATCTTCCCAAGGATTCAAAAAGAGAGGTTATTAAAGATTTTAAGGGATATGATATTAAAGGTAATAGATACTTAAGTGAGCTTAATGATATACTAGATATTAAGTATAAATATGAATCAAAAAGATTGGCTGAAATTTTGTATAAAGTATTTAAAAATGAGTTAATTGAAACCAATATTAGACCGATTAGAGAAGAGCAATGGTTTGTAATAAAAAATAGCAGCATGCCTGCCGTATTGATTGAAATGGGGTTTTTGTCCAATATTTTAGATGCTAAATTAATTTTGGATTATAATTATATGAGCAAGTTTAATATCCTAATACTTAAATCTTTGATGGAATTTATAAATTTTTATGAAAAATAATATTTCAGATATATTTTTTAAATATAATGTAGTGATTTATAAATTTTTAAATTCTAAAAAAGAGCATACGGTTAGAGTGCTTTTAGGAGCCTTGGCAGCAAGTTTTTTGTTTTCTATTTGTACGATTTTTTTAAATTATGGCAATCTTTTTTCAAAAAAGGTTTTTTATTTTCACACTAGCAAGGGTTTTGTTGCTAATTTAAGGTATTTGAAAGATGAAAAAGATTTGAAAGATAATTTAGATCTTTTAGTAAAAGATTTTCTATTAGGAAGCAACGAGGGGTTTTCTTTTGGATTTTTATTAAGCGATGCAAGATTTTTATATTCTTTTTTAAAAAATAGGATTTATTACATAAATCTTTCAAGGGAGTTTTATGATTCTTTTAATAGCGGTGATTATAATGAGTCTTATGAATCTTTTGATGTTAAGGTTAATCTGTTTGCTATGTCTTTAGTAAAGACGATACGCTTTAATTATCCTGGCAAGTTAAAAAGGCTTGTTATTCTTGTTGAAGGGTGTATGTTGAAGGAGTAGAGCTGATAAATTTATTTTTACTAATAATGACAATTAAAAAACGAAAATTTTATAAAAGATTTATATATGTAAGGAGTTGGTTTACATGAAGAGGAAAGTGAAAAGCATTTTATTTTTTTTATTATCCACTGCTCTTTTTGCTCAAGAGACTGATGGATTGGCGGAAGGCTCTAAAAGGGCAGAGCCTGGAGAATTAGTTTTAGATTTTGCCGAACTTGCAAGAGACCCGAGTTCAACTAAACTTGATCTTACAAATTATGTTGATTATGTATATTCTGGTGCTTCTGGTATTGTTAAGCCGGAAGATATGGTTGTGGATCTTGGAATAAATAATTGGAGTGTTTTGCTTACTCCTTCTGCAAGGTTGCAGGCTTACGTTAAAAATTCAGTTGTTGCACCTGCTGTTGTTAAGAGTGATTCAAAAAGGTATGCAGGCGATACTATCTTGGGAGTAAGGGTCTTATTTCCAACTTATTCTCAATCATCTGCTATGATTATGCCGCCCTTTAAAATTCCTTTTTATTCAGGGGAAAGTGGGAATCAATTTTTAGGCAAAGGTCTTGTTGACAACATTAAAACCATGAAAGAAATTAAAGTATCAGTATATAGTTTAGGCTATGAGATAGATCTTGAGGTGTTATTTGAAGATATGAATGGTATGGAGTATGCTTATTCTATGGGAACTTTAAAGTTTAAAGGGTGGGCTGATTTAATTTGGTCAAATCCTAACTATATTCCTAATATATCATCTAGAATAATTAAAGATGATGTCCCAAATTATCCACTTGCTTCAAGTAAAATGAGATTTAAGGCTTTTAGAGTTTCAAAATCACATAGTTCAAAAGAACAAAATTTTATCTTTTATGTGAAAGATTTGAGAGTTCTTTATGATAAGTTGAATGTTTCAATAGATTCTGATATTGATAGTGAGTCTGTATTTAAAGTTTATGAGACTAGTGGGACTGAATCCCTTCGTAAATTAAAGGCACATGAAACTTTTAAAAGAGTTTTAAAGCTTAGGGAAAAAATTTCTATGCCTGAAGGTTCTTTTCAAAACTTTATAGAAAAGGTTGAGAGTGAAAAGCCTAAAGAATCATCCCCAAAACAGTAGGCTTGAATTAATATATAAAGCTGACCTTTTGGGTTAGCTTTATATATATAAGATATTTAATAGGAAATAGAATAGTATGGAAGTATTAGATTTGGAAAATGAAGAGCTTTTAGGGGTTTTTTTTGAAGAGGCTCAAAATCTTGTAGATATCCTTGAAGAGAATATTATGTCATTAGAGGATGATCCTAATAATTCTGATACTATTGATGAAATATTCAGGGCAGCTCATACTTTAAAGGGAAGTTCTGCTTCTCTTGATATGATGGAGCTATCTGATTTTACCCATATTGTTGAAGATGTTTTTGATGCTATTAGAGATGATAAGATAAATATAAACAATGATCTTGTTGATCTGCTTTTAAATTCATTGGATGTTATTAAGGAAATGCTTGCGCTTCGTCTTGATGGCAAGGTTTATTTGAATGATATAAGTGATCTTAAAAGCAAATTAAAGCAATTTTTAGTGATTGATACTCAAGTTTTTATGAATGAAATTGACGAAAATTCAAACAAAGGCAATTTTTGTCTTTCGAAATCAGATCTTGAGGAGATAAGGGAAAGTTTAGGTATTGGGCAAAAGGTTTTAAAGATCAGTGTTATTTTTAATGTAAATAGTGGTTCTGAAGTTGAAAATGGTGGATTGAAAATATTTAATGTTTTAAAAAATTTAGGGTCTGTTCTACATACAATTCCTAAGTATGAACAAATCATAAAAGATAAATTTTTAACAAGAGTAGATTACTATCTTATATCTTCAGATATAGAGGGCGTGAAGAAAAGCTTAGACCCTTCAAGTATAATTGCAAGTTATTTGGTTGATGAATTTAATGTAGAAGAAGAATTAAAAAATCTTATAGGTAAATGTGTTAAAGATATTGATTTGAATTTCAATTCTATTTTGAATAATAGTTTTGATTTTACAGATAATGAGATTTCTGATTTATTGCTTGAGATTGAAAATCGAAAATTATTTAAAGTTAAATTGTATTTTGTAAAAAACAATCCTATGGCTACGATTAGTGGGTTTCAAATGCTTAAGGCATTAAAAAGTCTTGGGAATATTTTTAAGTCTCTCCCAGATTCCAGTGAATTATTAGCAGATAAGTTTTTTGATTTTGTTATATATTACTTAATATCAGATGTCAGTGCAGATACTATCGCTAAAAAGATTAATTTACCAGATGTTGTTAGTCATTTTGAAATTGAAAATGTTAATTTAGAATCTTTAAAAAGTTTAAATTTAAAAGAAAACGATGAAGTGTCTCTTAGAGCAAATAAAAGTATTAAAAAAAACAATCCGATTAATGTTAATTTAATTAGAATAGATAGTAAAAAAATAGATTACATATTAAATCTTGTTAGTGAAGCAGTAATAAGCAAATCATCTTATAATCAAATAAATTCAGAGATGATTACATTATTTTATAATTTTAATTATTTTTATGATTATCAAGAAAGTTTTCAGAGAAACTTTTTAATTGATTTAAAGCTAGTTTTTAAAGATGCAGGCCTAACATTAGAAGATGAAATTGAATCACATATCAATTCTTTAATGAGTTTTAAAATGGAAAAGTCTTTGAATGATATATCTGAATTGAGAAATTCTTTTTTTAGACTTCTTCAAAATTTTAAAATGACTTCTGGACGATTGTCTAGGATAATTACAGATTTGCATGAGAGTGTTTTAAAGACTAGAATGTTGCCAATATCTAATATATTTTCAAGGTTTACAAGAGTTGTCAGAGACCTTTCAAAGAAATTGAATAAGATTGTAAATCTTGAAATGGAAGGAGAGGAAACTGAGCTTGATAAGTCTGTTATAGATGACCTAGTGGATCCTTTGATGCATTGTGTTAGAAATTCAATGGATCATGGACTTGAAACAGTTGAAGAGAGAATTAAAAAGGGGAAGAGCAAAGCAGGTACTATAATTTTGCGTGCTAAGAATGAGGGCAATGTAATATCAATTGAGATTGAAGATGATGGGGTTGGTATAGATCCAAAGATTATTAAGCGCAAATTAATTGAAAAGGGAACAATAAAAGAAGATGCAATTTACTCTGATTTTGAACTTATTAACTTAATTTTTGCTCCTGGATTTTCAACAGCAGGTCGAGTGACAGACCTTTCAGGTAGAGGTGTTGGCCTTGATGTTGTGAAAAAAAGCATTGAAAAGCTTAATGGAACTATTTTAGTAGAATCAGAAATTGGTCTTGGAACGATTTTTAAAATCAAACTACCACTGACATTAGTGATTATACAAGGCCTTTTGGTAAAATCGGGGCCCGAGACTTATGTTATTCCTTTAAACAATGTTCTTGAAACTCATAGAATAACCGAGCATGATATAAAATTGCTTGAAAATTATCATGAAGTTTATAATTTAAGAGACGAAATCATTTCTGTTCTTAGGCTTGATAAACTTTTTAATATAACAAGAGATGATTCATTAATAGAGAAATTTTTAATAGTTGTTAATACTAACAATATAAAGACTGCAATTGTTGTAGATTCTATTCTTGGCGAAGAAGATTTTGTAGTAAAGCCTATTAAGGATAAATTTTCATCAAGTGCGGGTGTGGTTGGAGCTACTACTCTGGGTAATGGTAAGGTTGTATTAATAATTGATGTTTTTAAACTTTTTGATTTAAAAAAGGATATTAAGGAGTGAATCTCTTGTGCAGATAAAAGAAATTTATTTTGGACCTAAAGTTTTAGATGATAAAAATTGTAATTCTAAGTCGGCCAATTTTGATTTTAAAGTTGTTTCCTTTGAGCTTGGATTGGATCATTATTTAGTAGACATTATGCAGGTTAAAGAAATTAGAAAATCTAGTAATTTTACTTATGTTCCAAATGCCAAAAAATATGTGGCTGGTCTTGATAATTTACGGGGCGAAATAATTCCTATTATAGATCTTAGAATAATGTTTAATTTGGAATCTAATAAAAAAGACCTTGAAGATATTATGGTTTTAAAAAATGAAGATCTTCTTATAGGGGTTATTGTTGATAAAATTAATAATGTTTTTTCGATAGATTCTAGCCTTATTCAAGATCCACACCCAGTCCTGTCTCAGGATTCTTTAATAAATTATATAAAAGGTGTTGTAGATTATAACGAAAAGCTTTATATACTCCTTGATGTTTTTAAAATTTTTAATTATGGTGAAGAAGAAAAAGTATTAAAACCCGCTCAAAATTTTGTTGAAAAGATTAATTTTGTAAGTGATTGTGATGATTTAGATATACTAGAAAATTCCAAAGATAATTTTTCCAATAGTGTTTTTTTAAAAAATATTAACAACAGTGAGAATTCGTCTTTAAACAATATTGCAACATGTAATTTGGAGAATATTAAAAAAAATCTTTTGAAATACTCGTTTAATGCTTCTTTAGTAAATGATGTGTTTTTAGAAAAAGTTGGAGTAAACTTTAATATGGTTGATGCTGATTACTTGCCTTACGATAGTTTTTTAAATGAATTTTATTCAAAATCATCAGGAAATTTGTGGGGAGCTGATTGTTTGGAAGAATTTCAAAATGAAATTGTTAAGAATCGCTTGAATTTTATGGAGAATTTAAATTCTATTTTCAATGTATTGGAAATTGGTTGTGGTAATGGAAGAGAGACTATGGCTTTAGTTAACGCTTTATCTGAGTATTATGTAAAACCGTTTAAGTTGACAGCTATTGATAATGATTTATCAAAAGTGGTTGAAACTTCTAGGTTGATTTTTTCAGAGTCAGAAATTGGTATTAGTGAAATTTATCGTAGGAACTCTTTTGAACAAAGTCCTGGGGTTTATAAATTTAAGTCAGAAATTCTCAATAATGTTTTGTTTGAATATTCTGATGCTCTTTTTTCAGATTTGCCTGATAATTTGGGAATGGTTTTTTTAAAAGATGTTTTATGTTTCTTGAATAGTAAAGATCAGATTTTAATTTTAGATATCATTGCTTCCAAAACTATTAAAGGGGCTCTTTTGGTTTTGGGAGATAACGAAGAGCTTAAAAACAATGATGTTTTTATAAAAGAGAAATCCGCAGAATATTTTAACTTGTACAGGAAAGTCTAAAGGAGAAATGAATGAGAATAGATTATATAGAGCCATTTTTGGATGCCGCTTCTTCGGTTTTAAGGGATATGTTGCTTGTTGAGAATATAGAAATGGGTAAGCCAGGGCTTAAGTCAATAAATCAAAAGATAAAAGGTGTTTCCGTAATAGTGGGACTTGCTGGGTCTGTTGAAGGTAGTATAATTATTGATATGGACATAGAAACAGCTCTTTTTGTTGCTTCTAAGTTAAATTTTGAAGAGTATAATGATTTTGATGATGAAGAAACAAAAGAGATGGTTGCTGCAACTCTCACTGAGGTTGGCAATATTATTGCGGGGAATTTCGTTACTACTTTGCATGCTAAAGGTTTTGTATTCGATATAACCCCACCAGCTTTTATTTATGGAGAAAATATGAAAATAAGTAATAAAGGTTCTGAGGCTTTAATTGTTCCTTTTTCTTTACCTGATGGTAAAATTATAGAAGTTAATATTGCAATAAGAGAGAGGGTTTGATATGAAAAAAATTCTTTTTATTAGAGAGAGAGGTTAATATGATTCAAAAGACTACAATTGCTGCAGATTCTTCATCTAAGCCTAGGGGAATCAATTATGATACAGGGATTCCTTTTAATGTTTTAATTGTTGACGATTCTGTTTTTACCGTAAAGCAGCTTACTCAAATTTTTACATCAGAGGGTTTTAATATTATTGATACCGCAGCTGATGGAGAAGAGGCTTTGATAAAATACAAGAATCATTATCCTAATGTTGATATTGTCACTCTTGATATTACCATGCCCAAAATGGATGGAATAACTTGTCTTTCTAATATTATGGAATTTGATAAAAATGCCAGAGTGATAATGATATCTGCTTTAGGCAAAGAACAATTAGTTAAAGATTGCTTAATAAAAGGAGCAAAAACATTTATTGTAAAGCCATTAGACAGGGCAAAGGTTCTTCAAAGAGTAATGTCTGTATTTGTTAAATAAATTATTTATAAAAAAGCTTAAGCTTCAATTTTATTATTTTCATTCTTTTGGAGAAAAAATCATTTCATTGCTTATTTTATCTGAAGTTTTTAAAAAATAAGTTATGTTAAGGTTGAGTATTTTTAGAGGTTCCGTATTGTTTTCTATGTAAAGTTCTAGTTTGTAAAATCCTTTTTTTGTGTATATTAGTGAATAACTTTTAAAGATTCCATTTATATTTTTAATTTTAAATACTTTATATTTTAAAAATTTGTTATCAATAAGCTCGCTTTGAATTAAATACTTATTTACTTCTTTGTAGTTCGAATTTAATAAACCGTAGTTAATTTTATTAAGCATTATACTTTTTACAAAATGCTCAGTTAGTTTATAAATATTTTTTTCTATTTCGCTTGTTGGAAAATCAGTATAGTATTCTTTTTCTAAAATTAAATTGAAAGATGAATATTTTTTTATTTCTTCGTTTGCCCTTCTCTCAATTGAGATGTTCAAAAGCCTAGCATTAAGTGACAAATTTAATAATGTCAGTAGCACTGCAGTTATTTGAATTTTCATTTTAATTCCTGGTTTTTATTAATTATTTTTTTTACATTTTCAATTTCTAAAGGTATTTTGCTTTTTCGCTTTGAATTTAGTTTTTCTTTTAGTAAAAGATTATTAAATAATTTTGCAAGTTCATATACTTTTTCTTCGCTTAAAGTAAAAGGAATTTGAATTTTTCGATATTCTAATGGGTCTTGTAAAATTTTTGTCATTAAAATGATAGGATTTAAAAAACTTGCTTTAAAAAATTTATAAAAATTCATTAAAAAAATGGTAAATGAGGCAAACAATGCAAATAGAAAAATTCCAAGAATAGAATCGCTTTTTCTTTGCAAATATTTATCTATATAAAATTTTGTCTTATCTATTTCTATTACTTTGTATTCACTAGGACTGTAGTAAACAAATATTTCGTCTGATTTTGAGTATATTATGTTTTCTTTTTCCTTTATTAATAAGATGAAGGGATATTTTTCTTTTATGTAAGCTTTTTCATTTATTATTGATATATTTTTTATAATATTAAATTCTTGTTTTTCTGGTATTGAATTTACAATTTTTGAGCTTGATATTATTATAAAGAATGTAAATGGTATTAATAAGCTCATTGAAAATGTTCTAGCAAATGCTATTAGTATTAGATTCTTTTCTTTTGAATTGTAGTAAATTTCTATTATTAGGTCGTTAAACCTAAGAAGTCTTAAAAATCTTAGTTTAAAAAGCGATAGCATTATTGGATTTAATATGGTTTCGTGGGCAACAATTATGTTTTTAAGCTGATATGAACTATAAAATGCTAAAGGGATAAGGCAGTGAATTATGTCAAAGAATAGATTGTTTCTGACGTAGATTTCTAATCTTTGGGAAAAGTAAGCTTTGGTTATTTTATATAAAAAAATGAAAATAAAAATTGTATCAAATAGAAAACCAAGAAATATTAGTGCAAATCGTATTTTGTATGGTAAAAAAAGAATTATTGAGAGCTCTTCGATTAAGAGTTCAAATATTGAAAAAATTATTATTGCTTTTAAAAAAATCGAAAATTTTTTTACCATTTATTTACCTTAGCTATTTCTAATAATTCTTTGATTATTCTTGAGTCATATTCTCTAGAGCTTGATTGTTTTATTGAAAACCAACTTTCATCATATCCAATAAAACCTTTAACCGGATTGTTTTTGTATTTTGGAATTCTTGCTCTTGCTGAAAAAATGGCAATTAATGTTGAAATTGGGGACATTGTTTGTAAAATCTCATATTTAAAAAAACTTTCAATTATTAGTTTGGCTGTTTTTTCGTCTAAAAAATCGGTATCATTGCTTATTGCTTTTGAAGTAGATTCAATATTTTTAATAGTCAATTCTATTCCTTTTTCGAAGCAGTATTTAATTACCAATACTTTTAAAAGAAGTAATATCTTTAAATAATTTTTTATGATCTCTGATGAGTAAAGGGTTTTATTTTCTTTTTGTATTAAATATATTGTATAAGAGTTTTTTCCTTCAAATAGTTTGTTTATGTAAAAAGTAATGTATCCGTTGCTTATAGTATTGAAATTATAAAAGAATTCTTTTCTTAAAGATGAGTTAATTTTAACAAAATTAAATATCAAATTTAAGTCGTTTTTTGTTAATTCTTTACTAAAAAGAGGTTTTACAATGTTAAAATCGATAGCTTCAATGCCAGATAAAATAAATGGTGTAATCATTATATCTGTTTTATCTTTGATGTACTGAATTAGATCTTTAAGCTCTGATTCAAAATTGTTTTTAATAAATGTAGCAATAGTTTTTTTGTTTTCCTTTAAATAATTGAGCATTTCAATTTCTTTTTCTATGGCAGATAAACTTTTTATGCTTTCATGATTAAATAGGTAATGATATAGGTAAGAAAAATATGGTTTTACATTCATTTGATTAGGTCCAATAGTTCAAGCGGATTGTGGATTATATGTTTTGCTCCATTTTGTTTTAATTCTTGAACACTTCTAAATCCCCAGGAAACTCCTATTGGTATAAATCCAGCGTTTAGTGCAGTTAGCATGTCCACATCGCTGTCTCCAATGTATGCAATTTTTTCTTTTTTGATGTTTAATTCTAATATCATATCAAGAGCATTCTCAGGATCTGGCTTTGGTGGAAATTTTTTTGAATAACCTCTGATTTCAAAAAATAATATATTTCCAAAAATATTTTTCACCAAATTTATTAACTCTTCATGGTTTTTATTGCTTAAAATTCCAATTGGAATGTTAAGTTTATTCATATTTTTTAAAAGGGTTTTTATGTTTTCATATGGTTGTGTTTGAGATGAAAGATTTTTATTGTATTCTTTTACAAATTCTTGGTAAAGCGTGTCTTGTAAATTGGGATTATTATATTCAAGAGATAATAACTTTAAAGTGTCTATTACAAATTTATCAAATCCTCTGCCAACAAGAGCATTGAATTTGTTTAGTTCAATTTTATTGTATCCCAAGTTTGAAAGAGCTGAATTCATTGAGAATGCAATATCCATGATGCTATTTACCAGGGTTCCATCCATATCAAAAATGCATGCTTTGATTTTCATAGTACTCTCTTTTATAATAGTTTATTTATTATTTTATTTTATCATTAATTTGCGCTCTTTATTAAGGTTTTTATATTTTAAGCATTTTTTATTCATTAGTAATTAATTTTTATGAATAGTTTATTTTGTTTATTAAAGTGCAAAAATGCTATTGAAAATATAAATTTTAAGTTTTATTATATTTCATTAGAATATAGTATGGTGAGTCATTTGTATTGTATATTTGTTGGGGTTAAATCTTAGTGAAAGAAGATCTATTGGTATTAGAAAATATTACAAAAAAGTATGGTGATTTTATTGCCAATGATGATGTTTCTATTAAATTTAAGGCAGGCGAAGTTCATGCTATTCTTGGAGAAAATGGTGCTGGGAAGACTACTTTAATGAAGACTATTTATGGGATTCATCAAGTAAATAGTGGCAAAATTATTTTAAAAGGCCAAGAAGTAAACTTTAAAGATTCAAGCGAGGCTATTCGAAATGGGATTGGAATGGTTTTTCAACATTTTATGTTAATTCCCCAATTTACTGCTGTTCAGAATATTATTTTAGGGTATGAAAATTCAAAGTTTGGTTTTCTTGATTACAAACAAGCTAGAAGAAAAATAAGTTATCTTTCAGAAAAGTATGGTTTAAAGATAGATTTAGATAAGAAGATTGAAGACTTAAGTGTTGGCATGGAACAAAAAATAGAAATATTGAAAGTTCTTTATCGAAATGCCGATATTATTATTTTTGATGAACCTACTGCAGTGCTTGCTCCAAGTGAGATTGATGATTTTATGAATATTTTAAAAGTACTCACTAAAGAGGGTCACACTGTAATACTTATTACTCATAAAATAAAAGAAATTAGGTCTATTGCAAAGCGATGTACAATTATGCGCCTTGGAAAAGCTGTGAAAACTGTTAATCTTGATGAGATTGATGATAAAGATCTTATAAAATTAATGATAGGTAAAGAGATTACACTTCGTTCATCTAAAATTCAATTTGAAAATCATTTTAATGTTCTTGAAATAAGAAATTTAAGTGTTAAGGATGAGAGAGGGATTTTAAGAGTTAAAGATGTTAATCTTAATCTGAGAAATGGTGAAATTCTTGGGATATCAGGCATTGAGGGAAGTGGTCAAGAGGACTTAGTAGATGCAATTTTGGGTTTAAAAAGCATATTTAAGGGCGATATCTTTAAAAAAGATTCTTCGGGTAATTTGGAATCTTTAAAAGGTTTAACGATTAAGCAGATAATAGATAAAAAAATTGGCAGTATTCCTTCGGATAGGCAAAGGCACGGTCTTATTTTAGAATTCAATGTTATGCAAAATATTGGGCTTAAGAGCTTCGATAATCTTGATTATTTGGGATTAAAGAAAAATCATTCAAAGAATAATTTTAATTTAAAATTTAATTTTTTCAATTTTATCAAAAGACAATTTCATAAGGTTAAAGGACAATTCGTGGGGTTTAATTTTAGCATTTTAAAAAAAATGAGCAACCAACTTGTAAATTATTTTGATATTAGACCAAGAAATATTTTAAGTAAGGTAAAATATTTATCTGGAGGTAATCAGCAAAAAGTTATTATTGCTCGTGAGCTGAGTTTAGAGCCGGATATTCTTTTGGCTATTCAGCCTACAAGGGGTCTTGATGTTGGAGCTGTTGAAAATATTTATAAAAGAATAATAGAGCAAAGAGATGCGGGTAGATCTGTTTTGTTGGTTTCTCTTGAGCTTGATGAGCTTGTTAATGTTTGTGACAGGATAGCTGTAATGCACGATGGAAGAATAGTGGGTATTTTAGAGGATAATTTTGATATTGATGTTGTTGGTAAAATGATGATAGGTTTAAGCTAAATGATAATTAGTAAAAATGTATGCAGTAAATTTATATTAAAATTTTTAAATTCTTCAGTATTTGTTAGTGTTTTTGCTTTGTTTGTTGGGTTTTTGATTGTTGGTCTAGTGGTAATGATGTTTGGCTATTCTCCTTTTAGGATGTATTTTATAATGCTTGAGATTATCTTTTCGTCTCCCAAACATTTAGGTTATATTTTAAGTTATGCAGCCCCTTTGATTTTTACAGGTCTTTCTATTGGTATTTCTTTAAAAACAGGTCTTTTCAACATTGGGGTTGAATCCCAGTTTATACTAGGATCTATTGTTGCCTTAATAGCATCAATTTTATTTGATTTGCCTCCAATTTTACATGTAATTTCTATTTTTATTGTTACTTTTTTTGCATCAGGTAGTTTAGGAATTTTAATTGGATATTTAAAAGCTAAATTCAATATTAACGAAGTAATTTCAGGAATAATGTTTAATTGGATATTATTTCATTTGAATAATATAATTTTAGATTTTAATTTTATTAAAAGAGATAATAGTGATTTTTCAAAGTCTATTAAGGAAAGTGCATTTATTGATTTTTTAGGTTCTTGGAAACTCTCACCGGATGGTCTTTCTTATAGGGCCTCGCATCCTTTTATTAATGAGCTTTTAAAAGCGCCTCTTCATTTTGGAATAATTTTGGGTATAATTCTTGCTATTTTAATATGGTTTTTACTTAATAAAACTATTATTGGATTTAAAATAAATGCTGTAGGAGGCAATATTGAAGCTTCAAGGCGTATGGGCATTAATGTAAAAGCCGTGCTAATCTTTTCAATGTTTCTCTCAGCGGCTGTTGCAGGTCTTGCTGGCGCTGTTCAAATTATGGGTGTTAATAAAGCTATATTTAAGCTTTCCTATATGGAAGGAATTGGTTTTAATGGGATAGCTGTTTCTTTAATAGGGAATAATTCACCGATTGGCATAATATTTTCTAGTATTCTTTTTTCTGTATTGCTTTATGGAAGCAGCAGGGTCCAAAGTTTAATGGGGCTTCCATCCTCAATTGTATCTTTGATGATGGGAATAATTGTTCTTGTAATTTCTGCTAGTTATTTTTTAAATAAAATATTTTTAAAAGGTGTTAAGGGTGTCAAATATAATAATATTCTTAGTTAGTGAAACTTTAATAAATTCTCAAACTTTAATTTTAGCTGGTTTGGGGGGCCTTATAAGCGAGAAGAGTGGAATTATTAATATTGGACTTGAAGGAATAATGACAATAGGGGCTTTTTCAGGAGCTACAGTTGCATATTTTACAAATGACCCATTATTTTCAATTTTTGTTGGTGGATTAGCAGGGCTTACGCTCTCTATTTTGCACGCTGTTTTTACAATTTTTTTAAAATCAGATCAAATTATAACCGGAATGGCACTTAATTTTTTAGGACCCGCTATTTCTGTTTTTTTAAGCACTTTAATTTTTTCTTCTATTTCAACTCCACCTATAGAGATAAAGTTGCCAATACTTTTTGATGGAATTTTAAGCAAAACATCTTTTATATTTCAAATTTTTGGTAAAAGATATTCTATATATATTGCAATGCTAGGTGTGTTTTTATTTCATATTATTTTTAAATATACTAAAATTGGGCTTAGAATTAATGCTAGTGGTGAAAATCCAGAGGTATTAGAGTCTGTTGGAGTTAGTGTAAATAAAATTAGATTTTTTTGCGTCCTTTCAAGTGGGTTTTTAGCGGGGCTTTCGGGTGCTGTTCTTACAACAGTGATCGCATCAAGTTATGTACAAGGGGTTACGGGTGGGCAAGGTTTTATTGCTATTGTAATGTTGATTTTTGGGAAATGGACTCCTTTGGGGATTTTAATAGGTAGTTTTTTGTTTTCATTCGTGAAAACTTTGGCAATTGTTTTGGTCCAATCTCCTTTTTTATCTTTAATAATGCCTCCTAAAATGTTAGTTATTACCCCATATTTAATTATTATTTTAAGTCTTATTTTTTTTTCAAAAAGAAATTATGCGCCCAAGTTTTTGGGAATACCCTATAAAAAGCATTGACAGGCGATAATAGTTTATAATTTGTTTTCCATGTTTTGAAAATTCTTTTAATTTTTAAGAGTTTTTAATTTTTTGCTGTAAAATTTTTTTTGATACCCTTTCGGTCTTGAGTTTGTTTAATTAAATAAAGTAGATGATTTGTGAGGTAGTTTATTATGTTGTTGAAGCTTAAATACAGGTTTGTTGGATTTTTATTATTATTTTTAATTTTCATACTGTTACTTTTTTCTATGATTTTTAAATTTATTTTATGTGGTTATTTAGAAGATTATTACAAGCAACTTACAAGGGCGCAGTTAAGAAGAGCAGCTTTTTCTACACAATCTTTTTTGGACACTCTATATGTCATAATCAACGGTGCAGCTTCTAATTTGGCGCTTGAAACTATATCAGAATTTGCAATTTCTGAGAATAGAGGAAAAGATTTTTCTGAATCTGAATTAGTAGATTTAAGAAAAAATTCAAAATTTGTTATTGATACTGTAAAGGTGGATAAAAAATATCGGCAATATGTATACAATTTTATGATCAATCTTAAAAATGATACCTTTTTTGAAGAATTTGCTTTTTTTGATTTTGAAGGGAGAATAATTGTTAGCACAAGACATGAAAATAATATGGATTTTGGACATTCTGAGGCTAATACTAATTATTTTAAAAAAGCGATTGAGGATTATAAACAAAACCAATTAAAATTTATAGGCTGGTATTCAAATCTTTCTGAAGGAATATCCGCAGAAGTTGCCATTAGGTCTAGGCAAAGCGAAAAAAAGGCTTTTGCAATAATTGTACCTGTATACTCTCCAGAAGATAAACTTGTTTGTGGATATTTGGCTGGCTATTTGCTTAATGATATTCTAGCAGATAGTTTTGATAGATTTAGATTCGGTTTTTATAAAAGAGGCAATTTTATTTATGTGGACCCTAATAATATAGCGGTTAATCCTTTTGAAGAATACAATGAGACTAGTAGGGTTAGTTCTAAATTTTTAAATATTCTTAAAGATGTGTTTTCTAAGCCACCCCTTTTATCAAAGATTCCTACCGAAGTGTCAGTTTATACTATTGATAGAATATTATTTTCCGAAATGGGAGAAGAGTGTTATTATGCGCTGTTGCCTATAAATAGTAAATTGGGAGAGAAAGGCGGAGTACTTATTGCTAGACTTCCTTATAAAGATATTTATGGAGTAATATCTAGCATAAAACTTCAGTATGTCTTGTATTCTATCTTAGGTATTATTTTATTAAGCATTGCTCTTTTGATGAGAATAGATAGAGTTATTAGTTTCCGTTTAAATACAATTAGAGTTTTAGTTCAAGATATGGTTAAGGGAAATTTAGACAAAGATTATGCTCTTGATGATGACGAATTTTTTGATGAGCTTAGCATGTTAAGTCTTCAGGTTGTTAAAATGAAAAAAGCTATTTCTGGAGCGATTGCGAGTGTTTTGAGAAATATTAGCTATGTAAATAAGGCAAGTTTAGAAGTTGCCAGTTCAAGTCAAAATTTAAGCTCTAGTGCATTACAGCAAGCATCTGCTCTTGAAGAAATGTCAGCCAATGTTGAACAAATAGCGTCAGGTGTCAATATGAGTGCGAATAATTCTTATGAAACAGAGCAAATAGCTTTAAAGACAAATGAAAGTTCTCAGATAGGTGGTAAGGCTGTCGAAGAATCTGTTATTGCTATGCAGGATATTGTAGAGAAAGTTAGTGTTATTGAAGAAATAGCTAGAAAGACTAACTTGCTTGCTTTAAATGCGGCTATTGAAGCTGCAAGAGCAGGTGATGAAGGAAAGGGATTTGCTGTTGTGGCTAGTGAGATTAGAAAGTTGGCCGATCTTAGTAAAATTTCTGCCCTTGAGATTGGAGAGTTGGTTGAAGATAACTCTAAAGTAGCAACTGAAGCGGGAGTGATATTTAAAGAAATGTTGCCTGAAATAGAAGAAACAGCTAATCTTGTTAAAAAAATTTCAGAAGGCAGTTCTAAGCAGAGCGATCAGATTGCTCAATTTAAAATGGCTTTAGATCAGGTTGGAGAAGTTGTTCAGTCTTCAGCTTCAAGTAGTGAACAACTTTCTAGCATGTCTGATAAAATGCTAGAAAAGTCTAAGGAACTTAGAAAATCTGTGTTATTTTTCAAAATTAAAGATTCTAAGATTGAAAATTTAGAAGATGGTGATTATGATTTTCGAGCAATGGATTGTCCTGAAAATTCTTTTAAAGAAGATGAAAATCAAAATTTTAAAAGTAATGAAATTGCGACTTTAAATGGCAGTAGGCATAATAACTATTCTTTAAGTATTGAGGACGAGTCTTCTATGAAAACTATTAATAAGAGAGTTGATCCTAAAAAGGCTATCGATGTTGCCGATAAGGATTTAAATTTTGATGATGATTTTTCAGAGTTTTAGAATTTATTTTTTGTAAAAGAGGTGGTTAGTATGAAGCTGAAAGCTAGGATGTTGCTACTTGTTCTTGTTTTGATAGCATTCTTTATATCAATTTTGTTTTTTGTGTTTGGTATGTTGATTAATAGCAAATTGGTAGACCAGCAGTTTGACCTTATGATGAATCTTATTGGAAATATTAAAAGTTCTTTTAATATTTATATTTCTTCAATGGAAGAGAAAGTTAGAGTTAGTTCTATGTATTTCAATTCTGCTGAAAAATTCAAAGAAGCTAGTAAAATTAGATCCAAAAGGTTGGGTTTTATTTCAGATCAATCTGAAATTCTTGTTCAGACCGGTAGTAATATGATGGTTACAAACAAGGAAGGTGAAATAGTTTTTACTACAGCTGTTAAGGATAATAGTGATTTTGGCAAGTCTATTCAGGATAAAGAATATTTTACGAAACTTAGAGAGTCTCAAAGCATTGTTTACAATTCTTTTGTCATGTTGGCAGAGCCTGGGTCTGTTGAAGAGTCTTTACTTAAAAACATTTCTAAGATAAAAAATAAAAAAGGCCAGATTCCCTACATAGTAATAGGCATTCCATTAAGAGATTTTGGTACAGACGATATTTTTGGTTATTTTATGTTGTTTTATTCAATGGATTATATATATAAATCTTTTAGAGGAATTAATTTTGGTATACTCTCTAGTGGTCGTGCGTTAGCTTATGATACTGCAGGTAGATTTTTGGTTCATCATACAGTGCTTCCAGGTGATGTTTTGACCGATCTTAGTGCTTCTTTTTCTAATATTCTTAAGAGAACATCTGAAGATTTGTTGCAAAAAAACAAAGAAACCGCAACTGTTTATTATTATGATCCTAATAGCAGCAAAAAATATGTGGGAATTAGTCAAAAGGTATCATTAAACTTGTCTAGTAGTAAATTTATTCTTTTAATTAGAACTTCAGAGGATGATTTTTATTACATGTCACGAGCTACGTCTTTAATATTGGGTATTAGTTTTGTATTTACATTGATTATTCTTGCTATTGCAACTATTTATCTTGTAAAAAAGTTGAGCTCTTCTTTAAATCAGATATTAGAATATTCTGAGCGACTTGCTTCTGGTAATTTTACTGCTGATGTTAATTTTGACAGATGGGATACTGTAGAACTGTATAGCTTGTACGAAGGCCTTGAACAATTGAGAACTAATTTTTCTTCAGTTGCGAAAGGGGTCATTGAAAACCTAGATTACCTTTATGAAAATGCTATTCAAATAGCAAATGCAAGTCAGAATTTAAGTTCTGGTGCTGTTGAGCAGGCTTCTACTTTGGAGCAAATGACAGCAAATATTGAGCAAATATCACAAGGTGTTTCTGAGAATACTGAAAATGCATCTACTACTGAAAAAATTGCTGTTAATACTAATGAAAGGACTAAAGAGGGGCATAAATCTGTTGTCAAAGCTATTGAGGCAATGACTGTAATTACTGAAAAAATTGGAATTATTGATGAAATAACAAGACAAACTAATTTGCTTGCTTTAAATGCCTCAATTGAGGCTGCACGAGTGGGAGAAAAAGGCAAGGGATTTGAAGTGGTAGCTGCTGAGGTTAGAAAGCTTGCAGATCAAAGCAAGGAATCAGCAAGAGAGATTATTGATATTGCAAATAAAAGTTTAACTGTTGCAAGTCGTGCTGGGGAAAATTTTGAACAAATAGTTCCTGGGATGGAACAAACAGCTAGACTCGTGAAGAATATTTCCAATGAAAGTTCTAAGCAAAGTATTCAAATAGAGCAATTTAAAAATGCAATAGAACAAGTTAGTCAGCTAGTTCAGACTACGGCTTCAAGTAGTGAAGAGCTTTCTGCAATGTCTGAAAAAATGCTAGAGAGTGTAAAAGATTTAAAAGAATCTGTTGATTACTTTAAAATAGAAAAGTAAGAGAAATTTTTTCAATTTTCTTATACTTAAGATTATTATTCTATAATTTTAAAAATTTTAGCACCCCCTAGGCATTTTGTATTTTTGTAAAAGATTGCAAATTGACCAGGGGAAATGCCAGGGTCTTCTGTGCTTAAATGAATTTCAATTAAGTTATTTGAAATAAGTTTTAGTTTGCATGAATATTTCTTTTCACCATGTCTTATTTTAATTTTGAAATTTTTGAAATCCGAAGGAGCATCATTTATCCAATGTATTTCGTGAACTAAAAATTTGCGTTTTGCTTGTTTTAGATAATTTTCATTGTGGGAAACATATATAATGTTTTTTTCTAGATCTTTTTCTATGACGAACCACGGTCCGTTGCTAAGCTTTATTCCTCTTCTTTGTCCAATTGTAAAAAACCAATATCCGTTATGAATTCCCATTATTTTTCCTGTTTCTTTTTCAATTATATTGCCTTTTTTCTCACCAAGATGATATTTGATAAATTCGTTGTATTTAATTTTTCCTAAAAAGCAAATACCCTGACTATCTTTTCTATCTTTGTTGGGCAAATTTATGCTTTTAGCTATTTGCCTTACTTCGCTTTTAAGTAATTTCCCTAGGGGAAAGCATAGTTTTGACATTTGTTTTTGAGAGAGGTGAGATAAAAAGTAGCTTTGATCTTTAATTTTATCTTTTGCCTGTTTTAATAAAAAAATTTTCTCTTTTTTTTGTATTTTAGCGTAATGCCCTGTGACAACCAAATCATATTGTTCATTAATTTTATCAAAAAATGCTCCGAACTTTATTCTTTGATTACAAAAAATATCTGGACTTGGGGTATTACCTTTTTTTAGTTCTTCAAGAGTATAGCTTACTACTTTGTTGTGATATTCTTTTTGAAAGTTTATTATTTCGTAAGGTACATTAAATTTATTGCATACAGCTTCAATGTAATTTAAGTCTTCTTGCCAAGGACAGTTTCCAATATAAGACAGTTCATCTTCAAGCCAAATTTTTAGGTAGTAGCATTTTATATTTGTATATCCTTTGTTTAGAATTTTATAAAGGGCAACAGAACTATCAACTCCTCCAGATAAAAGTACGGCTATTTTCATAAATTTTTCTTTTTAGGTTTCATTATATAGGATTTTGCTAATTTTTGTAAATTATAATATAATGTTTAAGTCCATTAATGCTTTGGGAGGATATATGAAAGTAGGTATTAGTGATATTAGAATTTTTTTACCTTTAAATTATTTAGACTTTTCTGTTCTTTTGGAAAATCCTTTATATTCTTCTGATGAAGTTTTTTTTAAAAAAATCAATAGAGCGATAGATGCAACTTTGCAAAAAGGTTTCAGGTTTACCAGCCCTAACGAGGATAGTGTAACCATGGCAAGTTCGGCTGTTAAGCTTATTTTTGACAACAATAATCTTGATTTGAGCAAAATTAGGATGCTTTTGGGCGGAACTGAAACAGGTGTGGATCATTCAAAGGCAATTTCTTCTTATGTTTTTGGGGCTTTAAAGCAGGCTGGTATTTGTCTGGGAAATAATTTTTTAACTTTTCAAGTTCAGCATGCGTGTGCCGGTGCTGCTATGTCTTTACATAGCGTAGCAAGCGTTTTAAGCCATTCTAATAATTCTGAATATGGTATAGTTTTCTCTTCAGATATTGCGCATTATAGCAATCTTACTACAGCTGAGATTACCCAAGGAGCAGGTGCAACTGCAATTCTGGTTGAAAAAAATCCAAAGTTACTTTCGATTAATTTATCCGAATTTGGAGTTTATACTGATGACGTTGATGATTTTTTTAGACCTTTTGGAAGTTTAGAAGCTAAGGTGCGAGGTCGATATTCAGTTGAATGTTATAATTATGCAAACGAAAATGCTTTAAGAGATTTTGCTGTCAAAAAACAGCTTAGTATGAAAGATTTGTTTTCTAATTATAGATTTATTTTACATGTTCCTTTTGCTAAGATGCCTATAGATTCAATGCATTATGTTTTAAAAAAATATTATAGTGATGACGAATCTGTTAGAAATGCTTATTTAGAATCAATAGATTTTTACGATGGAGTTGAAGCTTCTATGGAAGTGGGAAATTTGTATACGGGTTCAATTTTTCTATCTTTAGCATTTTATTTAAAAAGAGTATTTTCCAAAAAGGATATTTCAGGAGAAAAGATATTGTTTTGTTCTTATGGATCTGGCAATATTATGATTATTTATGAATTTACCATTGAAAAAGGTGCTTTTGATGTTGTTAAATTGTGGGATCTTGATGAGCTTATAAAAAATAGAAATAATGCAAATTTTGAAGAATATAAAGAGTTTTTTCAAAATAAGATAATTCCTGGTGAATCTAGAGGATTTTATTTGAAAGAACTAAGGGATGATGGATACCGAGTTTATGGGTATCGAGCCTAATATATTGGAGAATAAAAAAAGGCATATTGAGATTTGTTTAAATAAAAACGATGTTAAAGGTGGCTGCAATTTTTTAAAGTTTATTAAGTTAAAACATGATGCTCTTAGTGATTTTAATTTTTCTGAAATAAGTATAAAAGAAGAAATATTTGGATACAATATTAGTATGCCCGTTTTTATTTCTTCCATGACAGGAGGCGGTAAAGAAGGGAATGATTTTAATAAATCTTTAGTTAAAATTGCAAATTATTTAAAAATTCCCATTGGCTTAGGTTCTTTTAAGCTTTTGTTTAAGTATCCAGAATGCATAAAAGATTTTGCTCTTAAAAGGTATGCTCATGATATTCCTTTGTTTGCCAATATTGGTGCTGTTCAGGTTGTTGAATTTGGTGTTTTTAAAATAGCTGAAATGATTAAAAGATTGGAAGTTGATGCAATTATTGTCCATCTTAATGCAGGGCAGGAATTAATGAATGTTAATGGCGACAGAAATTTTAAAGGGATAAAAGAATCAATAGCTAAGTTGTCTGATTTTTTAAGTATTCCATTGATTGTCAAAGAGACAGGTTTTGGAATCTCCCCAAAAGCCGTTAAGGAATTGCTTAGACTTGGGGTTTCTTATATTGATCTTGCAGGGAGTGGTGGAACCAATTGGGTTCTGGTAGAAGGCATAAAGGGCAATAATTTAAATATCGCGTCTTGTTTCTCTGATTGGGGTATTCCTTCGATTTTTACTTTACTTAGCATTGATGATTCTCTAAAGGCTAATATTTTTGCGTCTGGTGGATATGAGACGGGTATGGATATTGTCAAAGGCATTGCCCTTGGAGCTAAACTTATAGGAGTTGCAGCGGTTGTTCTTAGAGCTTTTTACGAATCAGGAGAAGATGCTGTATTTAGTCTTTTTTCTGATTATGAGCATGTTTTAAAAATGTCTATGTTTTTAAGTGGGAGTAAAAATTTGTCAGAACTTAGAAATAATAAGTATTTTTTAAGCAGCTATTTGTTTGCTGAGCTTGGAGTTTTTAAGCAGTTTTATGAAACTTAGTAAAAATTTTAGACATAAAAGTGTTTTAGAAAAAAGGCAAGAGATAAAAAAACTTTTGGGATTATCTTGTAAAGATTTTTTTTATAATAATGTCAATGAAGATTTTCTTTTTAATGTAATAGAAAATTATATTGGATATTTATCGTTTCCTATTGGAATTGTAAAAAATTTGAAAATAAATGGTAAATATTATTCTTTGCCTATTGCAACAGAGGAATCTTCTGTTGTTGCTGCCTTAAATTTTGCGGCAAAAATTCTTGAAAATGCTAATTTAAGGTATTCTGTGGGTGAAGTTTTGGGAATTTCTCAAATTTATATAAAATCGGAACAAGATTTAAGTGAAATTTTTATTGATCTTGATGATAAAATCAAGATTTGGCTTGAACCGCTTTTAGCCAATATGAATAAAAGAGGGGGTGGATTTAGAAGATTGTTAACCAGGTATATTAAAGAGCTTGGTATTCAAAAATTGAATCTTTATTTTGATACTTGTGATGCGATGGGTGCTAATTTTTTAAATTCAATTGCAGAGCGTGTAGCAGAATATATTTTTTTGGAATTTGGGTATGAGTGTGTTTTAAAAATTTTAAGCAATGATATTAGTGAATTTACAGCCAAAGCTTGTTTTACTTTAGATCTTAAGCATTTGCTACCAAATAAAGAGGATTCTTGGAATTTGGCTAAAAAAATTGAACTTATTTCTAGCATAGGTTTTTACGAAGAGGAGCGAGCTGTTACTAATAATAAAGGCATTATGAATGGAATTACAGGAGTGTGTCTTGCGACTTTTAATGATACAAGAGCGCTTGAGGCCTCTGTTCATAGATTTGCTTCAAAAAGCGGGAAATATCTACCCCTTAGTAAATTTTATACCGTTGATAATGCTTTGGTTGGAGAAATTGAAATTCCTTTACAAGTTGGAACTAAAGGTGGGGTTACATCTTTTAACGAAGCTTCAATTTTAAGTTTTAAAATTATGAATGTAACTAGTAAGAGCGAATTTATTGGTATTCTCTCTTGTGTTGGACTTGCTAGTAATTTTGCTGCATTAAGGGTTCTTGCATTTGATGGGATTCAAAAGGGTCACATGAGATTGCATGTTAATAAAATACTCTACCTTTTAAAGACAAAATATAGTATTTCTGATTTTGAGAAAGACAAATTATTATTAGAAATGGAAAAAATGGATATTTATTCTTTTGATTTTGCTTTGAAAATTTTAAAGAAAATAAGGTTAGAGAATGAAAGTAAAGTGTAAAGTTAATGCAAGCTTGGCTTTAATTAAATATTGGGGCAAGAAGGATGTTTTTTTAAACATTCCAGCGACTTCTAGTCTTGCTGTTAGCGTTGATAAGTTTTATTCAATAAGTGAGCTTGAGCTTTCAGATCGAGATAAAATAATTTTAAATTCAAAGCCGGTTATATTGCAAAATAGAGAAAAGGTGTTTTTTGATTATGCAAGAAAAATTCTTAGTGAGCCGAATGTTAGATTTAAAATTAAAAGTGAAAATAATTTTCCAACAGCAGCAGGTCTTGCAAGTTCAAGTTCGGGTTTTGCATCTATTGCTGCTTGTATTTTGAAATATTTTAATAAATATTCTTTCAGTAGTGCATCTAATCTTGCAAGAATAGGGTCAGCTTCTGCAGCAAGGGCTATTTATGGGGGGTTTACTATTTTAAAAGAAGGCTCAAAAGAATCTTTTCAGTTAAGAGATCAATCTTATTTTGATGATTTGCGAATAATATTTGCCATAATTGATAGTAATGAAAAAGAATTGTCTTCAAGAGTGGCAATGAATATTTGTAAATACCACGAATTTTATTATGATGCTTGGATTGCTTCTAGTAAAAAGATCTTTAAAGATGCTTTATATTTTTTTTTAAAAAAGGATTTTATTAATTTTGGAACAACTATTGTAAAAAGTTATCAGAATATGTTTGCTTTAATGTTTGCATCTTCTATTTTTTATTTTAAAAGTAGTACAATAGATTTAATTAAATATGTTGCTAATTTGAGAAATGCAGGAATTTTTGTATTTGAGACAATGGATGCAGGTCCCCAAGTAAAGTTTATTTGTTTGGAGAAAAATTTAAATACTATTTTAAAAGGACTTAAGCAAAATTTTAATGACATTGATTTTATTGTTTCAAAGGTTGGGTGTGGCTTAGAATGGATTTGATTAATTTTTCCGTGCCTGGAAATTTGCTTTTAATGGGGGAGTATGGCATTTTAGAGGAAAAGGGATTAGGGTTGGCAATTTCTATCAACAAGAGAGCATTTTTTTCTTTTAAAAAGAGCGATTCTTGGCGATTCTTTAGCAAAAAAAAAGAGATAGATGATTTTTCTTTAATAGAAAATAAAAATGATTTTGTTTTTAAAATGTTTTCTTACTTGAGCCAAAATTGTTTTTTTAATCTAGAGAGATCTGCATATGATGTATACATCGATACAAGTAATTTTTTCTTTAATGATGGAACTAAAAAGGGGTTTGGTTCAAGCGCTGTTGTTGCTATTGGTATAGTGTATGGATTTTTTTTAATTAATAATGCTACTAATGTTGTTGATAAAGATGAAATTTTTAAATATTGTTTAGAAGCTTACAGGCATTCTCAAGGGGGAATAGGTAGTGGATATGATATTGCTACTAGTATTTTTGGGGGTGTTATTGAGTTTGAAGGTGGTTTTGCCCCTAAATGCAGACAGCTGGATGTTATAGAGTTTAATGATTTTTATTTGATGCGGGGTTTGCAAGCAGTTAAAACCACCACTTCTATTTATGAGTACAATAAACATAGAGATTATATTTTAGATTTTATAGCGAAATGCAATTTGGAGATGAGAAAACTTATTTTAAGTATTGGTAATTCTAAATCCGCATTAATTTCTAGTTTGAAAAGAGCTAAAGAATTAGGATTAGCAATTGGAGAGGCAATAGGGGTTCCTGCAACTTTATCTTCAAGTTTTGAGCATCTTCAAGATCAATGTGATTTGATTAAAGCTTTGGGAGCCGGAAATGAGACTTTTTTAGTTTACAGACCTAATCTTAAAGTTTTTGATTTGTCAAAAGTCATTCCAATTGTTTTAGAGCCCGAAGGTATTAAGTTTGAAAGCAATAAATAATGCTAAAAATAAGAAAGCCTGCTAAAATATTGTTCTTGGGTGAACATAGTTCTGTTTATGGGTTTCCAGTTATTGGAGCTACAGTTCCAATTTATATGGATCTGATTTACAGTGTGTCTAAAAATTGGAAATATTTAGGGAACTCTAGCACTAGATTAGATAGCCTTATAAGTTTTATTGTTTCAAATTACAGCAAAGTTAATCCGATTGAGTTTGATATTCTTTCTGAAATTCCTATTGGAGTTGGCCTTGGTTCTTCTGCCAGCATTAGTTTGTGTTTTGCAGAGTATATTACAAGTCATTTTGAATATAGGGATTGTAATAAAATTTTGTTGGCAAATCAAATTGAAAACATTTTTCATGGTAAATCTTCTGGAATGGATATTGGACTAGTTGATTTGGGTGGAACTTTTTATTTAGAGAAAAAAGAAAATTTTTTGAGTTCGAGTGAAATAAAAGATTCTGGTTTTTATTTTTTAATAGGAGCGATAAAAAGAGATTTTACAACTAAAGAAATAGTTGTTAATTTGAAAAAACAGTTATTATCTAATTCTGATTTATTTGTTTTTATTGAGAAACTTGGTCTTACTACAAACAATGCTTATGTTTCTTTTCAGAATAAGGATATATATTCTTTAGCTAACGAAATGAATGTTGCACATCAATGTTTAAAGAGTTTGGGATTATCTAATGATGCTCTTGAGTGGCTGATAAGTAGAGGAATCAAATTGGGCGCTTTATCTGGTAAGTTAAGCGGTTCTGGAAAAGGGGGCGCGTTTATTTTTCTTTTTGAAAGCTGGGAAAAAGCCAATACAGCGCAAAAAGAATTGAATAACATGCTTAAAAATTCCAAAATAAACTTGGTTTTAGGGTTAAAAATAATTGAAGCTTAAGTTATTTTTGGGCCCAGAGAGATTCGAACTCCCGACATCCTGCTTGTAAGGCAGGCGCTCTGACCAACTGAGCTATGAGCCCTTTTTGCTAATAACTAGTATACAGTATAAGTTTTAATGGTGTCAATTCTTCTTTTTTCTTTTTTCCCAAAAAGAACTACAAATATATTTATATTGTCGGCTGTTTTTAATCTATAGCCACCTATTTTATTGGTATCAGTATTAATAAGAGCTTTTTTGTGGCTTGGACTATTAAGCCATGCATTAACTACGCTGTCAAGTTCAATTCCTGATGCTAGTATCTCTCTTGTTATACTAAAGGATTCATCGTATTTGTGTATTCTTTTCATCGGAGTTGTACCAAAAAGGGTATGAGTTAGTGTTTTATTTTCACCCAGTTTAATAGCATATTCCTTTGCAACTTTTTCAAGAGTATCATCTATTTCTAGATGGTTTAGATTCAATTTTCTTCTCAATTCGGCAATTTCTGAATATAGAATTTCCATATCTTTTTTTGTATCTACTGGATGTACTGTATTTAAATTGCATGCTTGAGATAAAAACACTGCAAAAATTAAAATCAATTTTTTCATTAAATATCCTTTTTATTTATTATGGTATTAAAATTATAATTATATCTCATTATGTATTATAATGATTGTATCAAGGAGATAGTTGTGGAAAAGTATTTAAGTTATATAAAAAAGGACGATTTAAGAGAAATACACTTAAAATTACAAGAACTCTTAGCAAGTTTACATATTTTTTATTCCAATTTAAGAGGTATTCATTGGAATATAAAAGATACTAATTTCTTTGTTATTCACGAAAAAACCGAAGATCTTTATGAATATATTGAAAAGATTATTGATATTGTTGCAGAACGTTCAAGAATGCTTGGATATGATTCTGAATTTAGATATTCTGAATTTATTAAAAAATCCTTTATTAAGGAGCTTAATGTTGAATCAACTTTTGATTTTTTACTTTCAATGAAAAGCATTGTTTGCAGTCTTGAAGAGATTTTGAAAAATATTTTTGGAATGAGAAAATTGATTGATACTGCTTGTGATTATGGTACTGCTAATATTATAGATGACATTATGAGTGATCTTGAAAAGCATTTATGGATGCATAAGGCATTGCTTGAAAGTTGTGATTGTTTTTGTCATGATGATAACAAATCTGAATGTTGCGAGTGCGATACAAAATAACAATTTTATTAAAGGGTTTAATTTATATTAATGCTTAGTTTATCTGTATTAAGGCTGTAGTTGTTGGAGATTTTATGGGGATTAGAAATATTGGAATTATGGCTCATATTGATGCTGGTAAAACTACTACTACAGAAAGAATTATTTATTATACTGGCAAAAGCCATAAAATGGGAGATGTAGATTCTGGAAATACTGTTACTGATTGGATGCCTCAAGAGCAAGAAAGAGGAATTACTATTAGTTCGGCTGCTATTACTTGTCATTGGAAGGATTGCCAAATAAATATTATTGATACCCCAGGGCATGTTGATTTCACGGCAGAAGTTGAAAGATCTCTTAGGGTTCTTGATGGGGGTGTTGTTATTTTTAGTGCTGTTGATGGAATTCAAGCCCAAACAGAAACTGTTTGGAAACAGGCAGAAAAATATAAAATTCCTCGACTTGCTTATGTAAATAAGATGGACAGATTAGGTGCTAATTTTTTTAAAGTTGTAGGAGATATTGAGAGTAAGTTTAAAACTATTCCTTTAATTTTGCAAATTCCGATTGGAAATGAAAGCAATTTTGAAGGAGTAGTTGATATTATTTTAAATAAGGAGCTCCATTTTTCAATGGAGAATGGAAATCCAAAATTAATTTATAGTCAAATTAGAGAAGAATTTGTTGAAAAAGCAGTTTTTTTTAAGAAAAAGTTAATAGATATTCTAAGCCAATTTAGTGAAGAAATTACTCAATTATTTCTTGAAGATAAAGAGATTGGTTTAGATATTATTAAAAAGGAGATTAGAAGGGGTACTATTTCTAGATTTATTATTCCTGTTTTAATGGGAACTAGTTTGAAAAATATTGGAATAGAACCTTTAATTGATTCAATTGTGGATTACTTGCCAAGTCCTTTTGAAAAAAGCTTTGATGCTTTTTCTTTAGATACAAATAAAAAAATTTTAGTTGACCCTAATGAAAACAAAAAATTGTCAGCTCTTGTTTTTAAAGTTCAATATTCAAGTGTAATTGCTGCACATCTTTATTTTGTTAGAGTTTATTCTGGTGAGATCAATTCTAATAAAAAAATTATCAATGCTTCAAATGGTAAGCGCGAAAAGTTTACAAAAATTTTTAGAGTTTTTTCAAATAAAAATGAACAAATAGATTTTGTGAAAACAGGTGATATTGGTGCTGTTTTAGGATTAAAGTTTTCTGTTACAGGGGATACTCTTGTTGAAGAAAACAACAATGTTTTACTTGAATCTGTTATGTTTCCAGAGCCAGTTGTTTTAATGTCTGTTGAGCCTGAAAGATCATCAGATGAGGCCAGATTAAAGGAAATTTTTGAAATAATATCTAAAGAAGATCCTACTTTTAGTTATTCTGAGAGCAGAGAAACAGGGCAATTGATTATATCTGGAATGGGTGAATTACATCTTGAGATTATTTTAACAAGAATTAAAGATGAATTTAATCTTAATGTTTATACAGGGAAACCGCAAGTAAGTTACAGAGAGAGTGCGGGTAAAATTGTAAAAGAAGTTTTTGAGTTTAATGATACTTTTGCCGGCAAGAATATTGTTTTTAAAATTGGAATAATTATTAAACCTTTGTCACGGGGTGAGGGGAATAAAATCGATTTTGAATGTAGTATTGATTCTGCTATTAAGTCTGCAATATTGAAGGGAATTACAGCTGCATTTGTAAGCGGAGTTTTTGGATATCCTATTATTGATATTAATGTTAGCATTTTTTCTATTGTTTGTGAGTCTGGGAAGATTAGTGCAAGTGCTTTTGAATCAATTTCAGGATTTGCTTTTCATAGCATTTTTCAAAAATCAGATCCTATTAGACTTGAACCAATAATGTTATTGGAAATTAGAACACCTATTGAGCATACAGGGGGAATTATTTCTACACTAAATGTCATGGGGGGTGCTATTCATTCAGTTAGCAATATTGGAGAATATGATTTGATAAAATCAGAGGCGGCGTTTGAGAAACTTTTTGGGTATGCTTCTATTTTAAGAAATTCTACTAAGGGGAGAGGTAGTTTTACCATGGAATTTTCTTATTTTAAGGAAAAAGTGAATTAAATTTATTAGTTTTTAGGATAAAATGGCTTTTCTTGTGTTTATTATTTTTTTAAATCTAATTAATTTTTATTGATGAGTTTTTATGTAAAAATGATTTTATTCCTTTTTTTTGTTAAGTTATAAGTTTTTAATATATGAGTATGATATTATGATGTAAAATATTTTTTATCCTTATAAAGGCATGTTTGTCTTTATAAAATAGATAAAATATTATATTGGCTTTTTTGATATGATATTTTATAATATTTTTTTTATTTTAAAAATAAAGGAGGTGTATTATGCAAGGTGAAAATATGGTTTCAATTAGAGGTGGAAATAGAAGAAAAATTCTTCTTAGTTTGAAAAATATGCAATATTCAAGAACAGATTTAGCCCGTAAGTTGACCTTAACAAATGCTGCGGTTACTATTTTGACTAATCAAATGATAAAAGAAAATCTTTTAATTGAAGTTGGATCTAGAGTGTCTGATGTTAAAAAACATGGTCGAAAAGAAATACTTCTTGATATTAATAAAGATTATGCGTATTCAATGGGAGTTATTATTTCTAGTAATTATTTTCAAATAGGTATTGCTAATCTTAAATGCGAGGTTTTAATAAGCGAAACTCATTCTTTTGAGCCCCCAGTTAGTGCTTATGATATTTTAGAAAAAATAAAAGATCATATGATAGAAATTATTTGGAAACATAATTTTTCAAGAGATAAGTTTATTGGTTTAGGTTTTAGTATTACAGGTTTAATAAAAGATAAAGAATCAGGCATTGTTAATGACAGTTATGGAGCATGGATTGAAAAAGATGTGCCTGTTAAAAGGATACTTGAGGAATATTTTTCACTTACGGTTTATCTTGAAAGTTATGTTAAAAATTTATCGCTTGCTGAATTTATGGGTAAAAATATAGATAATATTATGTTTTTCGACTATACAGATACTGCTGAACTTTCGATTTGGTCAGGTGGTAATGTTTATCCTGGTTTTAATAATAAGTCGGGTATGGTTAGCCACATGATAATTGATTATGAAGGAGAAAAAAATTGTCCAACTTGTGGTAATAAGGGTTGTGTTAATATGCTAATATCTAATTTTGCTTTGCAAAGATTGATTTCAAAAGAGTTTATGAATGGTGAGATTCCTGAGCTTTATGAAAAGTATGAAGGTAGATTAAAAAAGGTTACAATATATGATATTTTTTCTCTTTATGAAAAATATGATTTTATAAATAAAATTATGGAAGATACAGTTAAATATTTGGCAATAATTATTATTAATATTCAAAGAATGCTTGATTTTAATTATTTAGTACTCTACGGTCAAAGTTTTAAATTAAAAGCCTTTTTTGATTTGTTAAAAGAAGAAATTAAAAAGCGCAATAAAGAGAACATAGTATTAAAGCTTAGTTCATTAGATACTGAAGTTTCTGTTGTTGGACCGGCTTCTAGTGTTATTTTTAATAAATTTTATTTGACAGGAGGAGATATTGATTAATATTGCCTTTTTTTGTATCTTATATTTGATAAGATTATTTTTGAGAATAAAGGTTGTTTTTAATGCTTGAAAGCTTGGGGTCGAATTTTAAAAATTTTATAAACTATCTTTCTGGAAAATCTACAATAAATGATAAAAATATTGCAGAGGCTATTGAGATTATTAAAAATTCTTTAGTTGATGCTGATGTTAACTTAAGAGTTGTAAGGCGTTTTTTAAATTCTATAGTTGAAGAATCCAGGGGAGTAAAAGTTTTAAGAGGCATTGATCCTAAATCTCAGTTTATTAAAATTGTCAATGATAATCTTGTTAAATTTTTGGGAGGCAAAAATTATGAGCTTAGCTTGAATCCTATCAATAAGCAATCTTATATTCTTATGCTTGGACTTCAAGGTTCTGGCAAGACCACAACATGTGCTAAGCTTTCTTTAAGGCTTAAAAAGGAAAATAGAAAGGTACTTCTTGTAGCTGCTGACACATTTAGAGCAGCGGCCGTAGAGCAGTTAAAAATATTGGGCAGCCAAATAGGTGTGCCAGTATTTTCACTTGAGGGGGAAAAAGATCCTATTAAAATTGTTAAAGCGTCTATGAAGGTTGCCGAGTCTGAGTTTTTTGATTCTGTAATAGTTGATACTAGAGGACGACTTGAGATTGAATCTTTGTTGGTTGAAGAGATAAAAAAAATCAAGGAGATTTTGCAGCCCACAGAAACCATTTTAGTATTAGACTCCATGATAGGTCAAGTTGCGGTAAATATTGCCAAGGAATTTAATGAGAATGTTGGACTTACCGGTGCAATATTTTCTAAGTTTGATTCAGATACTAGAGGGGGTGCTGTACTGTCGTTCAAAAGTATTTGTGCAGTTCCTATTAAATTTATTGGTGTTGGAGAAAAAATTGAAGATCTTGATTCCTTTTACCCAGAAAGAATTGCTTCTAGAATTCTTGGTATGGGGGATGTCGTTAGCCTTGTAGAGAAGGTTCAAAGTGTTGTTGACAAAGAAGAGGTTATTAAGCTTGAGGAAAAAATTAATAAAGCTAGTTTTAATTTTGAAGACTATCTAAGCCAATTTAGATGTATTAGGCAAGTGGGAGGATTTTCTAATTTTGTAAGTTATTTGCCAGGTTCTTCAAAATCAATGTTGAATATAGATAACTTAAATGAAGAAGTTTTTAATAAAGAAGAAGCTATTATTCTTTCTATGACCAAAAAAGAAAGAATAAACCCAGTGATTTTGAACAATCCCTCAAGAAAAAAAAGAATAGCTTTAGGAAGCGGAACAACTATTTTTGATGTTAATAAGCTCATAAAAAAGTTTAGTCAAACAACTTTGTTTATGAAAAAAATGAAAAATAAAGATTTTCAAAATAAGATTGCATCCCTTTGGGGAAAATAAGGAGGAATAAATTTGAGCGTTAAGATAAGATTGAAGAGAATGGGAGCTAAAAAAAGACCTTATTATAGGATTGTAGTTATGGATTCTGCTTCTCCTAGAGATGGTAGAGCAATTGAAGAGCTTGGTTATTATCATCCTGTTGAAAAGCAAAAGCAAATAAAAATTAAGGAAGATAGAATTAAGGATTGGATAAGTAAGGGAGCAATTTTAAGTGATACAGTAAAAATGCTTTTAAATAAAAACAACTTGAATGCGAAAAGTCAGGAGGTTTAGATGAAAGAGTATGGGAATGAAATTGAACTTATAGAGTTTGTAGTAAAGTCTCTTGTAGATAAACAAGACGAAGTGAAATTAAATGTGATTGAAGGGGAAAAGTCAACTATTTTGGAATTAAGGGTTTCTCAAAGCGATGTAGGCAAGATAATCGGAAGACGAGGTCGTATTGCACGAGCTATTAGAACTTTGCTTGGAGCTTGTGCTGCTAAAACCAATAGGCGAGTGCAGTTGGAAATTTTAGATTGATTTATGTTTGTTAAAGGCGTGATACTATCGTCTTATGGAGTTAATGGGTATGCTAAGGTTAAAAGCATATCCAATAATTTTTGTGATTTTATTAACCTAAAAAATAACAAAGTCCTTTTAAAAAAAAACAATGATTTTGCCATTGAAGTTAAAGTTGTAGATGTTAATATAAAGAGCAATTCCTTGTTTTTAAAATTTGAAGGGATTAATACCCCGGAGTTGGTAAAACCTTTGATTGGTTTTGAATTGTGGGTTGATGATTCGCTTGCATCGAGTTTAGAGAAAGGCGAATATTACTTGGGAAGATTGATTGGCTATTCTATTATTAATAACAATAAAAAACTAGGAAAAGTTGTAGCTTTCTTTGAATATTTAAATAGTGCATTTCTTGAGGTCAAAGTGGGTATTAAATTTTTTTTTATTCCTTTTTTGAGTATTTATATTGGAAATATAGATGCGGAGAATAAAACAATTGAGCTTAAGGTTTTAGATCTTTTAAGATGAAATTTACAGTTATATCCCTTTTCCCAGCAATAATTAAACCATTTTTTGAAAATTCAATAATGAAAAAAGCTATTAATAAAGGAATAGTGAGTTTTGAGCTTATTAATGTTAGGGATTTTTCAAAAGATAAGCATAAAAGATGTGATGATTTGCCTTATGGAGGCGGTGCTGGAATGGTATTAAAGGCTGAACCCATTTCTTTTGCTCTTGAGCATGTAGAAGCTACTAAGAAAACAACAATATTTTTAAGCCCTTCTGGTAAAAAGTATACTCAAGAGTTGGCATATTCCTTGTCAAAAGAAGAAGAAATTGTTATAATTTGTGGGAGATATGAAGGAATTGATCAGCGTATTATAGATTTGTATGTTGATTTTGAGGTTTCTATTGGAGATTATGTTTTGTCTTCAGGAGAGATTGCAGCTCTCGTTTTAATAGATAGTGTATATAGATTGTTAGATGGAGTAATAAATCCTAATTCTTTATTAGAAGAATCATTCAGCGTGACAAACGGATTACTTGAATATCCCCATTATACCAGGCCTTATAATTTTATGGGGATAAAGGTTCCAGAAGTTCTTGTTTCAGGTCATCATGAAAATATAAAGAATTGGAGACTTTTAAAAGCTAGAGAAAAAACTAAGAAAAACAGATATGATTTATACCTTAAATATTTAGAGATAATAGGAGAAAATGATGGGTTTGATAAGAAAAATTGAAGCTCAAAATAAAAAAAATGATGCTTTTGTCTTTAATGTGGGAGACACCGTGAAGGTTGTTTATAAAATTATTGAAGGCAGTAATGAAAGGCTACAGAGTTTTGAAGGAATTGTTATTTCTTTTCAAAATAAGGGAATTGGTAAAACATTTTTGGTTAGAAAAATTTCTTCAGGAATAGGTGTTGAAAAAATTTTTCCGGTATATTCTCCTATTATAGAAAAAGTTGAAGTTTTAAGAAGGGGAAAGGTTAGAAGGGCAAAGCTTTATTATATGAGAAATAGAATTGGTAAGGCTGCCATGAAGATCAAGGAGCGTCTTAATATTAAAAAAGTTAAGCAGTAGTTTATAAATTATTTTAAATATTTTAGTAAATTAGGTCATAAGATAAGGCAAATAGATCAAGCTTAGAAATTATTTTTGAGCAGTCTTTTGTTTGTGAATTTTTATTCAAAATTTAGGGGTTTTGCTGTTAAAGAAAATAATTTTGGTAAGCTTGATAGTGCATTTGTTACGATTAAAAGGATTAATTAGCTATCCTTATTAATTTTAATGCAAGTTTAATTACACTTTTGTCTTTAAAAAAACTAAAGGTTTAAAATTTTGATTTGTTGAAAAACTTTTAAGTTTTGTGAGTAATTTGATTCTTAAAATTTTTATTTTTTTGAAGAATAAATATTTATTTGTTATCGTTAAGGAGAGTTGATTTTGAAATATACTCAAAGTAAGTTTAAGGGTAGCAATTTTCAGAAATTCAATAAGCGTTTTTATGGATTTAAAAATAAAAAAAGATTAAATTCTGAGAATAAAAGTCAAAATGTTGTTCCGGTAAGCAATTCTAATAATGGATCGACTGTTTTGAATACAGATAAACAAAATGGTTTTAAAGGTAAATTTAGAAGAAAAAATATAAAATTTAAAACAAGAATAAATTTTGATGTTACTTGTGGTATTTGTGAAAAAAAAATAAATGATCTTGTTTTTAGTATGTCTTTAAAAGTTGGAAACGAAGATAAGCCTGTTCATTTTGATTGTGTTATCAACAAATTAATGGTTGAAAATAATCTTTCAAGTAATGAAAAATTAGTTTATAGAGGTGTTGGTAAATTTTTTGTTGTGGATACCTCTTCTAGAGGTGAATATTTATATTTCAAAATTATTAAAGAAATTGAATTTGAAAATTTAGAGGAACAACCAATATGGCGCAAAAAAATTCTTAGAGATGTTAATAAAGGGTTTAGGCTTTGGTGATATGAAGGTGGCAGTTTTTCCAGGATCTTTTGATCCAATTACCTGGGGCCATATTGATTTAATTAAAAGATCATTGGCTATTTTTGATAAAGTTATTGTTTTAGTTGCTAAAAATAAATCAAAAAATTACTTGCTAAGCGATAGTGAGAGGTTTAGTCTTACAAAAGATGTTATTTCGTCTTTAAATTTTTTAAATGCATTTGTAGATAAATATAATGGCTTTATTGTTGATTATGCATTAGTTAATTCTATTAAATTTATTGTCAGGGGAATTAGGGCTTTTAATGATTTTGATATAGAGTTTGAGAGATATCTTGTTAATAATAAGTTAAATTTTAAAATTGATACTATATTTTTACCAAGTAGTGTGGAGCATTTATACATAAGGTCAGATTTTGTAAAAGAATTGATGATGAAAAAGGATGTTGACCTTTCTCATTTTGTCCCAGAATTGGTGTTTAATAGATTGAAATCTAAGTTTATTGACAAATGACTTGGTTAATATATATATTATTAAGATAATTTAATCTAGTTTAAAAGTAGTAGGAGAAAGTAATGGCTGTTCCAAAATTTAAGCCTTCAAAATCTAGGAGTAGAACAAGGCGTAGTATAAATATGAGGAAAAAAATTCCGCAATTTCAAGAATGTTCTAATTGTGCTAATCTTGGGGTGAGACACAGAATTTGTTTAAAATGTGGATATTATAGAAATAATCAATATCTGGAGATAGGTTTATAGTTGTAACAAGGAAGGTATATTCATGGATAATGATGAAATTTTTAGTAAGGTTAGATCTATTATATCTGAGCAACTTGATAAAAAAGAAGATGAAATTACTCTAGACTCTAGATTTGTTGAGGATCTTAGTGCAGATAGTCTTGACATTTATGAGCTTTTATATTTGCTTGAAGAGGCTTTTGATGATAAGATTCCAGAGAACGAAGCCAATGAATTTGAAACAGTAGGTGATGTTGTTAATTTTATTAGAAAGAGAAAAGGTTGATGAAAAAAAATTCTTCCGATTTTTGTTTTGGTAGTGAAAGAAAAGCTCAGTTAAGTGAATTTTTGGAGAATTTGAGCATCGATTTTAATAATTTTGATTTATTAAATACAGCATTGAGCCACTCGTCTTATTCTAATGAGCTGGATCAAAAATTTGGCAATAATGAGAGGTTAGAATTTTTAGGAGATTCTGTGCTTAATTTGATTATCACGGATCATCTTTATAAAACTTATCCAAATAAAAGTGAAGGAGAACTTAGTAAGGCTAGATCTTATATTGTTAGTGAAGATTCCCTATCTAATATTGCTAGAGAAATTGATCTTGGTTCTTATATTTTACTTGGCAGAGGGGAGGAGAGTAATGATGGGCGTAATAAAAAAGGCATTCTCGCAGATGCTATTGAAGCTTTTGTAGGCGCTATTTATCTTGATAGTGGGTTTTTAGTGGCAACAGAATTTGTGGTTGGGCTTTTTGACATGTATATAAGATTGATGTTTAATAGGGGTGATTTTAAAGATTATAAGAGTTTGTTACAGGAATATGTTCAAAAAAAATATAAAATCTCACCGAGTTATAAACTAGACAAGGAAATAGGTCCAGACCACGATAAAGTCTTTTGCGTTGAACTTTATGTTGGAGAAAAGTTTGTATCAAACGGAAAGGGCAAATCTAAAAAAGAGGCCGAAATGAGAGCGGCTGAAGTAGCTTTAAAGGCTATGGAAGATATTAATCTTTAAGGTTTTTGTTTTTTTTATAAGATAATTTTTAGTGTTAAGTTTGGGATTTTCAATTACATAGCTTAATAGTATGTTTAAAATTTTACCTATATTTTTGTTTTCTATTTGTTTTAGATTTTGAATATCTTTCCCATTTATTTTTAAGTCTTTTAAAGAGAGAGGGCTTTTTAGTAATTTTTTTCTTTTTATATTTTTAATTATAAATAAATATTTTTTCTTTTTCCCTTTTAGTGCTTTATATATATCAATTATTTCTTTATAATGTTCTCTTGTGCTTTTGCTGAGCAAATATCTAATATCACTTAATTTTTTAACATTAAAAATATTGTTATTATCAATTATGCTTCTATAAAATAAAATTAATTTAATTTCTTTATTTGAGAATTTAAGAAAAATTAATATTTCTTTTAGCTCTTTTATAGGCTTTTTAATTGTCAGTATAGTGATTGCTTTTAGATAAAATTTGTCTTTATTAAGCAGGGCAGTTTTTTTGATTAATTTTGTTTTTATTTCTAGATTGAAAAAATTCTTAAAAAAATTAACTTTTTTAAGATAATAAATTCCTTTTTGTATATTTGTGCCTTCTAGCAATTTGTGAAATTCATTTTTTATTCTTTCTTTTGAAATAATTAAAATATTTTCTTTTTTATATTTCATTGAAATTAAAGTATTTTTTTCGATGTTAAAATTAAGTGTGGATGAAAATCTTGCCGCTCTTAGTATTCTAAGGGCGTCTTCTTCAAATCTTTTATTTGGGTTTCCTATGCATCTTATTATTTTCTTATTAAGATCTTTTTTTCCATTATAGTAATCTATTATGTTAAAGTTAAAAATGTCCATTGCAATTGCATTGATTGTAAAGTCTCTTCTTTCGAGATCTTTAATTAAATGTTTAGTGTATTCCACTTTTTTTGGGGATCTGTTGTTTTCATATTCTTTTTCTATTCTGTATGTGGTAATTTCGAAGACTTTTTTGTTAAAAATAATACCAATTGTACCATGTTTTATTCCTGTTTTAATGTTGTTTGGGAATAATGTTATTATTTCTTCAGGAGTTGCATTTGTTGCAAAATCAAAATCACAAGGTTGTTTATTAAGTAGTAAGTCTCTTAAAGCGCCTCCAACTAAATAAAATTCGTAATTATTTTTTTTAAATATTTTACCAATTTTAATTATATTTTGATTATTCTTGCCCAGATTCATATAAAATTATATTATAGTGTAAATAATTTTTTTCTAAAATTGATTTATAATTTTAATTTATTTGAAGTATGCTGTAAGTAGTGCTTTTATTTTTTTAAAATGGTTTTATTGGGGTTTTATGAGTGATAATAACAATAGTGTATATAACGCTATAGGTCAGCTTTCAAAAGAGACTAAAAATAGGTTGATGAATGATATAAGGAAAAGTTTAGGTTTAAATTCTTCTGAATTTGTTTTGCCGAATTGTAACAATGAGCCCTATGTTGATTCTCAGCTTGAAAAATTTCTTTCAGGACGTTTAATGGAAGAATCATTTCTTATAAGAATGTGGTTAACTATTTTGAATTTTTTTCAGAAGGATAGAAGTAAAGAAGATATTTATAAAGCCTATGTTATAAAAAACCTAGAAAATCAAATTAATGAAATGTGTAAAAATCCAGTAATAGATTTTAAGAAAGAGTGTTTGTATATTGGTTTTGTAGAAATGTTTTTTAGTGTTTGTCGATATTCAATGGAATTGAAAGAATTTTTTAAAAAATTAGAAAAAGGTGGTGTTGTTGTTGAGCAAACTATTTTAGAAATTATTCAAAATAAAGTTCTTCATTCTAAGAAAAATCTGGAAGATTTTTTAGATGAATTTGAATATGAGCTTTTCCTGAAAAAAGAAAAGACCCAAAATGATTTAGAAGAACTTCTTAAGGTTAAGATAAACGAGTATATTAATTCTATCCCGTCTAGTACTTACAGAGCTGTATCTGATATGTTTGAGTTTTATTATGTTTTTAATAGTTTGGCGTTTTTTCCTTATAAGTCTTTTTTTTCATTTTTCAATGTAGATCTTTTAGATAATGTTGAAAATATTAGCATTGTTGATCTTGAGGTTGGATTTGGAACCAGCTTTTCAAGTGTTAGTAAGTACTTGAATTATTTTTTTGACATTTTGTATACATTAAAGGATATTGAGATAGATGAGAATATTGTTAAAAGTATTATATCAAATTATTTTCTAATATCTGATGATATTAGTAATTCAGAAATAATTTCAAAAGAAGATCATTTATCTCGTGTAGAATATGTATTGAAAAATGTTTTGTCAATTGTATCTAAAATTGTTGGTTTATCAAGAACTTTACCCTATTTAGATGTATTTAAGGTGTATTGCAAGAACCCGGTTGCATCTCCTAAAAAATATGTTCCTTTTTTTGATGTAAAAAATTTTTATGAAAACATTTTATTTTTAAATGTTATGGGCCAAGTTATTAAAAGGCGTGATAGCTCTTTAAAAGCTCTTGTTATCAAAGAAATAAAAAATCTTGTTAGAGATCCTAGTGTAATTTTAAATTTAAAGGGTGAAATTTTCACAGAATTAAATCTTGGTCACTATAGCTTTAAAAAGTTATATTTTCTTAATGATTTTTTTAAAAACATATATGATGTTAGAATGATGGAAGTTTTAAGAACTATAAATAATGTCGTATTAATTAATAGTCATGATTTGAGAAATATATATGTTGACATTGAAAATAATATTGCTGTTTTGAAAAAAGAAATTTATAATATTTACTTTGAGATTGATTATAAAAATGAAGAGTTTGCAAGGCATAAAAGAGAGAGCAAAATTGATGACTCTTATAAGGAAAGGATTTTAAAGTGGTGTTTAAATGAATCGACTTCTATTGATAAGATTTCAAATAGATTTGTAGATTATTTTATTGAGCTTAAAAAAAGATGTCTGGCTCTTTTGGAAAATCAGAATGTTTTTATTCGAAAATCTTTAGTAGTTTCTTATAAGTCAATGGCAAACGAAAATAAAAAATTTACATTAGCTGATGTTATTGGCAATCTTTTAGAAATCATCGATCAAGTACTTTTTATAATAAAAAATTTATAAATCTAATGGAAGCTTTTAAAATAAAAAATCTAAGACGTTTTTCAAATTTTATTAGAACTTTGGTTATTGTATTGTTTTTAAATTCTTTGTTGAGTTTATTTGTTTTTTTGGCTGGTTCTTATAATATTTTTGTTTACAATTTTCAAAAATTTTATCTTGATATTACCATTGTTTTAAGCTCTGTTTCTTTTGGGCTTGAATCTACTAGGCTAATATTTTTTTATTTATTGAGAAATAAAAAAATTAATTATTGCTTAATTTTAATTTTTAGTTTTATGATTTTTTTTTGTGCTCTTGTTTTTAAAATTTTTCTTTCTGGCAACAAGTAGATTTATGGAAAGATTGCATTAATTATTTGCCATTATTCTATTGACTAATGAATTTTATTTTTATAAACTAACTATTAGTTTGTTATTTGCCGACTTAGCTCAGCTGGCCAGAGCAGCGGTCTTGTAAACCGCAGGTCGTCGGTTCGACTCCGACAGTCGGCTTTTAGGGGCGGTACCGAAGTGGTTAACCGGGGCAGACTGTAAATCTGTTGGCTTTGCCTACGTGGGTTCGAATCCCACCCTCCCCAATTTAGTGAAATTGTAAGAGATTGCCTTTTTTGTAATTTTTATATTTTAACATTTTAAATGTGTTATATTGTTCCATTATGATGCTTGTGTTTTCATCTGTTTAGAAAAGTTATTATTGGTTATAAAATATAGTGTTGGTATCAATTAAAAACTTTAATTGATACCAATGAGTAATTAGCAAATACTTTTGTTTAGCTAGGAGATTTTTGTGCTTATTAAAATTGGGAAAGTATTTATTCTTTTGTTTTTTTTAGGATCTATTTTGTCAATTTTTATATATTTTTTAAATTTATCTTCTTTAGCAAATGGTTTGGTTTATGAATTTAATGTTGAGAAAGGTTGGGGAGTTAAAAAAATAGCTAAAGAGTTGAAAAAGCAAAAATTAATTAAATCTGAATTGCTTCTTGTTTTTATTTCGTATATTTTTGGTAGTGATAAACAATTTAAAGAGGGAAGATATTCAATCAATAGTGATCTTTCTACATTTGAAATATATAAAGAGTTTTTAAGGGGATCTTCTAACGTAAATATTGATGTTACAATACCTGAAGGGTATACTAGCAGAAGAATTGCTTTTAAGCTTAAAAAATTTGACGTGATTGATGATGTTCAAGATTTTATTTTTTTGATTAACGAAAAATCGTTTATTTATGAGCTTGGATTTGATTACGATTCTCTTGAAGGATTTTTATTTCCAGATACTTATAAATTTTACAAGGGTATAGAATTAAAGAATGTTGTTCGTATGTTTGTCGATAATTTTTTGAATAAGCTTAAATCCATAGGTGTTGTTTTTAGTGATTATTCAAGTAAAGATCTTTACAATAGAGTAATAATAGCATCTATTGTTGAGCGTGAGTATAGGGTTAAAAATGAAGCTTCAATAATGTCTTCGGTTTTTTATAACAGAATAAAATCTGGTATGGCATTACAATCTTGTGCTACTATTGAGTATGTTATTACAGAGAAGCTAGGACGAAGTCATCCTAAAAGAATTTATTTTTCAGATTTAGAGATAGATTCCCCTTATAATACATATATTAATAAAGGGTATCCTCCTACTCCAATTTCAAATGCTGGTATTATTTCTTTACAAGCAGCTTTTTTTCCAAAAAATACGCAATATTTATTTTTTGTAGTAAAAGACTCTAAGTTAGGGACGCATCAATTTTCATCAGATTATTCTTCACATCTTTTAGGAGCAAAAGATTATATTAAAAATTTTATTACTAAGGATTAAGGAGTATGGATTATTTACAAACTAAAGCGTCAATTAAAGCTAAATTTGATATTGTATCTATTGTTGAGCAATATATTAAGCTGATTAAATCAGGATCTACTTATAAAGGTCTTTGTCCTTTTCATGCTGAGAAAACCCCTTCTTTTTTTGTAAACCCTTTGCAAGGATATTTTTATTGTTTTGGATGTAAAAAGGGTGGTGATGTTATTGGATTTTTAATGGATATGGAAAAAATCAATTACAATGATGCTCTTAAGATTTTGTGTGAAAAATTCGGTATTTATTATGATGATTTAAAAATAAGCCTAAAAAGTGAAAAAAAAAATGAAAATAAAGACATAGTTTCAAAAATTTACTCATTAAATTCTAGATTAATCAATACTATTAAATTTTTTTTGAATAAAAACAAAAAAGCTTTAGATTACGTTGTAAAGAGTAGGGCAATATCTAAGGAAGTCGTTGATTTATTTGAACTTGGATATTTACCATTTAATATTAAAGATGGTCTAGAGCTTTATGATTTTTTAATTTCAAAAGGATACTCTTTTGAAACACTGAGAAGAAGTGGCTTATTTTCAAAGACAAATCTTAAAGCTTCTATTTTATCTCAAAGGTTAATTTTTCCAATTAAAGATTTTAAAGGAAACGTTGTTGGTTTTGGCGGTCGAGATTTGGATGGGAAAGGTTCTAAGTATATTAATTTAAGTGAAACTGAAGTTTTTAAAAAAAAGGAACTTCTTTATGGATTTTATGAGGGGTTTGATGAGATTAAATCTACAAAGTCAGTTATTTTAGTAGAAGGATATATAGATGTTCTTGCTTTTTTTACATCTGGGATTAAGAGGGCCGTATCTACTCTTGGCACTTCTTTTTCAAAAGAACATCTGGCTTTGATTCAAAGATATGCTAATGAGGTAATATTTTCTTTTGATGGCGATGACGCTGGACTTTCTGCAACTTTAAAAGCTTATCAAATTTGTTTGCCATTTAATATTAATGTTAGTATTGTTAAAATGGATTTTGGTCGTGATCCTGCAGATGTTCTTAAGGATGAAGGTGAAGGTTCTTTGCAGAAAATTTTAAATAATAGGTGTGATGCTTTTGATTATTTTTTAGATGTTTATTCTAATAAATATGATTTAAATAAAACTGTAGATTTAAATGCTATGATTAATTTATTTTTAAATTTGATAAATTTATCAAAAGTAGATACTCAGAAGAAAATTTTTTTAGACAAACTAAGCAATAGACTTGGTATTGGCGTGACAACTTTATTAAAAGATTATTATAGAATAAAAGAAAGATTTATAGTTGACAATAATAAAAGAAATTTGTATGCTCATAATGATGATTCTTATGAGAGGTATCTAATAGTAGCTTTGTTGAAAAATTTTAGTTATTTTGGTATAATAAGGCGCAATATTATTGATAGTGATTTAATTGATGTTAATGTTAGAAAAACTTTTATATGCTTTGAAGATTTATTTGAAAATAATAAAGATTTTTCATTAATGGATTTAAAAAGAAATTTAAGGGACAGCTATAAAGTTAGTGAATTTTTTTTTGAAGAAATTTTAAATTCTGAATTTGAAGTGGATAATGAAACACTCATTCATATTTTGCTTGCAATCAAGAGAAGAAAATTAGATTCTCGTGTTTTGCTTTGCAAAAGAAGATGTAATGAGAATTCTTTGGTTAATGCTAAGGTTCAAATAAATGAGTTAATGTTTTTAAATATGCAGAGAAAAAATTTAAAAATTTATATAGAAGATGTTCCAGGGAGTTGAGTTTTGCTGGATTTGGAAAAGAAATATTCGAAGCTGGTAGAGGGTATTGTTGCTCATTTGGGAGATAAAAAATTTCTTAGTTTTAGCGAATTATCAAATTTGCTGCCCGATGATATATTGGAACCAGAGAGCCTTGATTGTATTTGCACAATGCTTGAGGATAGGGGAATAAGGTTGGTTAATAAAATTTCAGAATTAGATCTGGTAGGCACTGAAGAGGGGAATGATGAGGATGAAGAGGTGGAGATTGAATCCGATAGGAATTTTATGATTTTAGATGATGGCTTCCAAAGTGATGAGGAAGATATTGATATTGATAGCAAACTGGATGATTGTGATGAAGAAGATATTTCTGTTAAGGATGACTTGGGGGTTGGGTATGTTAAGAGTAATGTATTAAAAGATAGTCATTCAGAAGATCCAATAAAGCTTTATTTAAAAGAAATAGGAAAAGAGTTCTTATTAACAGGAAATCAAGAAGTTGAACTTGCCAAGCAAATGGATTCTGGAGAGGGGATAATTGAGAATATTCTTAAAAATGAGGGACTTGTTATAGAAAATTATTATAATCTTGTTAATACTATTTATTCAAGAATGGAGAGGGAAGAGTTTTTCAAAAGAGAAAAAGATAGAGATAAAGAAAATAACCCTGATTATTATAATAAAAAAAAAAGAATTGCCTCTTTTTATAAAATTCCTTTAAAACCAATTCAAGATCGTTTAATAAGTTATGTAGATAATAAGCATAGGGTATATGAGCTTGGGGGGGATATTCTTGAAAAGAATTTAAAAAGGGAGAGATCAGCCTTAAAAGAGCTTTTACGAGACATCCCTTTGTATCAAGATGAGCTAAGAATTTTTTCGGATGACTATATTGACTCGGCTAACAAAATAAAAGATTTGCAAAGACAGCAAAGAATAATTTTAAGCAGGTTAAAAATTGAAAAAATAAGAGACTTAAGAGTGCTTGGAAGAGATTTGACCATTGCTGAGAAAAGAATAGAGATAGAAAAATCTCTTAAACTTAAAGAAGATGCTATTAAAGAGCAGATTACAGAGGCTCAGCTTGCTCAAAAAGAACTTGAGAGAATTGAAATGTACTATGAATACCCAATGGATAAGATAATAAGCATGTCAGAGGAGATTGCTAAAGGAAAACAAATGATGCAGCATGCTAAAGATCAGTTGATTAAGGCTAATTTAAGGCTTGTTGTAAGCATTGCTAAGAAATATGCAAATAGAGGTCTTCATTTTTTTGATCTTGTTCAAGAGGGTAATATTGGATTAATTAAAGCTGTTGAAAAATTTGAATATAAAAGAGGTTTTAAGTTTTCAACTTATGCTACTTGGTGGATTAGACAGGCTATAACAAGATCTATTTCTGATCAAGCTCGCACAATTAGAGTTCCGGTGCATATGATTGAACAAATCAATAGGCTTAATAGAGAAACTAGATATCTAATTCAAGTTTTGGGGAAAGACCCCACAGATGAGGAGCTTTCAGACAGACTGGGATGGGAGCTTAAAAAGGTTAAAACTGTAAAAAGTGTTTCAAGAGAACCTGTTTCTCTTGAAACACCAATTGGAGAAGAAGAAGATTCTGTTCTTAGCGATTTTATTGAGGATAAGGCAATAAAAAATCCCGCAAATCACACGTCTTTTGTAGTTTTGCAAGATCAAATAAGGGCAATTCTTGGGACTCTTCCCGAAAGAGAGCAAGAAGTTGTCAAAATGAGATTTGGACTTGAAGATGGCTATTCTTTAACTCTTGAAGAGGTTGGACTTCATTTTAATGTTACAAGAGAAAGGATTAGACAAATTGAATCTAAGGCATTAAGGCGACTTAAAAATCCCAAAAAAACTCAAAAATTAAAAGATTATCTTGAAGATTTAAATTAAACATGGGAGGGTTGATGGAGAATAATATTGATACATTAAAAAAACTTGAAGTTATATATAAGTCTAAGTTTGAGCTTGAAGAAAGACGAAAAAGTATTCCTAAGTATTTGGAGATGAAAAAAGTTCAGATTGAAGAATTATCGAAAGTTCTTATTGATTTGCAACAGAAGTTTAAGGAATACCAAAAAGAAGACTCTGCTTTAAAGTTAGATATTCAAGATATTAATTCAAGAAAAAGTAAAGCAGAAGAAAAAATTGATAGCATTAAAACGCAAAGAGAATATGAAGCTCTTGAAAAAGAGCTTCAGATTATTATTGACGATGAAGTTACAATTAGAAAAAAGATGACGCATGTTAATGGACTTAAAACTAAAATAGAAAAAGAAATATTAGATGTCACCGAAAAGCATAACAAAGAAGAAGAATGTTTTAGGGCTGAAAGCAATAGTTTAGAGTTAGAACTTTTAGAAATTGAAAAAAAACTTTTAGAAATAGGGCGTGAAGAGTTAAATTGTGCTTCTAAAATGAATGAAGATTTTTTATTTAAATTTCAAAGGATAATAAGAAATAAATCAAACGGAGTTGTGCCCTTAATTAACAATGTTTGTAAAGGTTGTCATATGATACTTCCTGTTGAATTTGCAAATAAAGTAAGACGTAAGCCCAACGATATTAAATTTTGTCCTTATTGCAGTAGAATACTTTATTATCAGGATAAAATTCGAATAAGTGATGAAATAATTCCTGGTAGTTTGGCAGATCTTATTGAATAAAATTTATTAATTTGATACTTTTTATTTAAGCTGGCAGTCAGTCATCGCTTAGTTTTATAATAATTAAAGCTTAAGAGGAAAGTCCGAGCTCCAATAAGAACATAATGCTAGGTAATGCCTAGGGGTTTTAAACCTAAGAAAGTGTCGCAGAAAATTACCGCCATAAAAGGCAAGGGTGAAAAGGTGGGGTAAGAGCTCACCGCTTATTTAGCAATAAATACAGGCAAGATAAACCTCATTAGGAGCAAGATCAAGTATGTAAGTTTCCTTTGTTCTTGAGGGTGTGCTTACGGGTAGATCGCATGATTTTTTTAGCGATAAAAAAACAAGAGAGATGATGGCATAATACAGAACTCGGCTTATGGATGTCAGCTTAATTTCGTAAATATAAAAGAGAGTTTTAATGGAAATAAGATATTTAAGATATATTTTTTATTCATTTACGATTTTCATTTTTATTTTTTTAATTTATTATATTTTATCATATTTCAAGTCTTTTTCTAGTTCTTATTTAAAAGCAGGCCCAACAGAGGTTGATTTGCTTTTGCTATGGGATAAAAAAGAATACAAAGAAATAATAGATTATGCCGAGAATGATATCAAAAATCATAGATTTGATTTTAATTTAAATTTGCTTTTGGGATTTTCATACTTTTATTATTCTTTAATAGTAAATGAAGAATATTTGAAAGGAGAATTTTTAGATAAATCTATAGAAAGATTAAGATTTTTAATTTCTATAAATGGTGGAGTCTCTATAGGCTCCTTGTATTATATATTGGGGAAGGCATATTCTCATAAAGGAGAGTTTTATAGTGAACTTGCAGTGAAATTTTTGAAGAAGGCTTTAAGTGTTGATAATTTTGATTTCATGAACATTAAAGAAGATATTTTTGAATATTTAGGGTATTCATATCAGCTTTTAAGAGATTATAAGTCTAGTTTAAAGTTTTTTGAAAAAGCCTACAATGAAAATAAATCTGATTTAGTGCTTTGGAGTTTAGCTTATGTTAATTATAAGTTGAATGATATAAACAAAAGTGTTGAGTATATAAAAAAAATAATAGAAGAAGAGAAAGAAAAATTGTCAAAGGGTGAGAGAACAGATGAAAATTTAATTCAAAAGGTATATTTGCTTTATGGAGACATATTATTAGATAAGGGTGATTATGATGGTGCTTTTAATTACTATAATAAAGTTCTAGAAATTAATAGTTCAAATTCTAGCGTTTATGTTAAAATAGGAGATATATATAGAAAGAAAGATAAAGATTATCCTAAAGCTAGAAAATATTGGAGAGAAGCTCTCAATCTTAATCCTTATTTAGAAGCAGCAAGAGAGAGACTTGGAATTACTCTGGAAGATTTTTAGGGAGGTTGGTTTGAATTTGTTTAAGTCTTTTTTGATAGATATTGGCATTGATCTTGGAACATGTAATACATTGGTTTATATTAAAGATTATGGTGTGGTTATGAGTGAGCCTTCTGTTGTTGCAATAGATATTACTAAAGGTAATAAAGTTGTTGCAGTTGGCCGAAATGCTAAAAAAATGCTTTGGAAAACTCCAGAAAATATTAAGGCTGTGCGTCCGCTTAGAGACGGTGTTATTGCTGATATTGAAAATACAGAGAAGATGATTAAATATTTTATTAATCAAATTTTTTCTCGTAAAAAATTGTTTTTTAAGCCAAGAATGGTAATAGGTGTTCCAACTTGCATTACAGAGGTTGAACGAAGAGCTGTAAAAGAGAGCGCAATGAATGCCGGTGCAAGAGAAGTTAAAGTAATAGAAGAATCTCTTGCAGCTGCTATTGGATCTGATATTCCTATTTTTGAACCTACGGGTCACATGGTATGTGATATTGGAGGTGGAACTACAGAAATATCGGTTATTTCTCTTGGTGGCATGGTTGTAAGTAGGGCGATTAGAACCGGTGGTGACGAATTTGATGAGAGCATAATAAAGTACATGAGAAATTCTCATAATATTATAATTGGCCAACAGACAGCAGAAAAATTGAAAATTATGATAGGAAATGTATATCCTGATATTCAAAATTTAAGGGTAGAAAAAATAGATATTAAGGGTACAGATGCTGTAACGGGTCTTCCTAGAAAACAACTTGTTGATTCTATGGAAGTAAGAGAGTCTTTACAAGAACCGATTAATATTGTTGTGGATGAAGTTAAGCGTACTCTTGGTGCAACGCCTCCAGAGCTTGCTACAGACATTGTTGAGCGTGGTATTATTTTGACAGGAGGAGGAGCTCTTCTTAAGGGTTTAAATAGGCTTCTTTCAAAAGAGACCGGAGTTCCTGTTTATGTTGCAGACAATCCACTTCTTTCTGTAGCTGTTGGTGCTGGGTTATTTTATGACTATGCTAATAGAATAGATATTAGCAAGAATATTTACAGTTTTATCAATGAATAGGTTATGAATTTTCTTGTCAAATTCAAGAATTTTATCAAAGTGCTTTTAGTGTTGATAGTTTCTCTTGTTTTTATGATTTATGATTCAAGCAGTATTCAAAGAAAAAAATCTGATGATTTTTTGTTTTTTACTATTAATTCTTATATTCAAAGTAGAATGCATGAAATTTTTAGTTTTATTTCTAATGTTTTTAAAACTGTGAATGAATACAAGAATTATAAAGACAAGATAGAGTTTTACAAAAAAAGGATACAACAGCTTGAAATAGTAACCCAGAATATACAGTCATTAAGGCAAGAGAATGTCCGTCTCAAAGAGCAATTAAATTTTTATTCGTCAAGTTCTAATGATTTTATTTCAGCAGAGATTATATATCTAAATTATTCAAATATATCAACATTAATGGCTATTAATAAAGGATTCAATGACGGTATAGAAAAGGATATGATAGCAGTTGCATATCAAGATGGATTTAGTGGTCTTGTAGGCAAAGTTGTAAAGGTTTATTCCAATACTGCTAAAATTTTGCCTTTGACTAATTATGAAAATTTTGTGTCCGCAAGGATTCAAAGTAGTAGGTTTATAGGCCTTATAGAAGGCAATGGTTATGGTAAAAAACTTGAAATGAATTATGTCAATAGACTTGCTGAAAAAGATTTGAAGATAGGTGACTCCATTGTTACTGCTGGGTTTAGTGAATATCCGGTTGGAATTTATATTGGAAAGATTACAAATTTTCATATTCTTGATTACAATTCTCTTTTAAAAATAGAAGTAGAGCCAGCAATAGTTTTAGATAAGCTTGAGTATGTTTTTCTTGTTAAAAACAACAAAGAGATTGGTAAATAATGACAGCATTTTTAACATATTTTATTTCTAGCGCATTTTTAGGTAAAATTTTTCAACACTATTTTGCAACTTATTTTTATTTTTCAATAGATATTTTTTTAATTTTTCTAGTTTATAATTCTTTGAATTTTATTTTTAATGTGGGTTTGTTATCTGGTATTTTATATGGTCTTCTTATGGATTATTTTACAGGATTACCACTTGGATTTTTTGTTTTTGGGTATACATTAATATTTTATTTTAATAATAAAATAAAGTTATTAATGCCTAAAAATATGCTTAGCATGACAATATTTTTTATTCTTTCAAAAGTTATATTATGGTTTTTGGCTATTATATTTTATGATTTTGTAGATTTGAAATCTTTTAATTATTCAATTTTTAATCTTGACCTTGTTGTAAATATAATGTTTATTAATTTTTTATATCCAATTCAGAATTATTTTACTAGAAATTTTTATTCTTTTAAAGAGGATTATTAGTGGGTGTTATAACAAATTTTAGATACAGATTTGGCATATTTTTTTTAATAGTAATTATGCTGTTTTATTTAGCAATTTTATTTAAAATGCAAATTGGTAAGCATTTATTTTATGATAGGGAAGCTAATGTTTTTTTATCAAGGTTGGAAAAAATTAATGCCTCAAGGGGTGAGATCTTAGATTCTAATTCTAATGTTTTGGCAAATAATTTAACCATGTTTGTTTTAAAGATAAGTTTGCAACAGTATTATAATATGCCCGTTGCTACTAGAATTGAGATGATAGACTTTTTGGCGAGCACTCTAGATATTGATAAATCGATTATTCTGTCTAAGCTCCAAGAACCTGGTGGATATCTTAAAGATGTTGAAATAATGGAGCTTACTCCAAAAATGCTGTTTAAAATTTCTGAAAAAAAGTTTTATTATCCGGCTCTTTCATGGACTTATTCTTTTAAGCGTAACTATTTAGTTGACGATTCATATTCGCATTCAATCGGTTATGTTGGGCAAATAAACCAAAGAGAACTTAGAACATTTTATAATGTTAGTGGTTATGACAACACTTCTACGATTGGAAAGCTGGGTGTTGAACAGGTTTATGATAATTATATTAGAGGGCAAGAGGGACTAATTAAATACAAAGTGGATTCTAAAGAGAGAAGAATAGACGATGGTTCTATTATAAGAAATATGGTACCAGGCAATGATGTTGTACTTAATATTGATAAAGATGTTCAAGATCTTGCTAAGAATGCTTTAGGCAAAAGGCATGGTTCTATTGTTGTATTAAAACCATCAACAGGTGCTGTTCTTTCTCTTCACAATTATCCTTACTATTCTATGACAGATGTTTACAATAAACATAATAAGGAAGATTATTCTTTTTTAAATAAGGCTATTCAATCTGTTTATCCGCCGGCGTCTATTTTTAAATTAGTTGTTGCTGCGGCTATTCTTGAGGAGAGAGTTATAGATAAAGATCGTAAAATTTATTGTCCTGGATATTTTAAAGTTGGAAATAGAATTTTTCATTGTTGGAAGCCTGGTGGTCATGGGTATGTTAATTTAGAAGAGGCTATTGCACATTCTTCTAATGTTTATTTTTATACACTTGGACTTAAGTATCTTGGGGTTGATAGAATTAGAAAATATGCAAAAGAATTCGGGTTTGGAGAAAAAACGGGAATTGATTTGCCAAATGAAGTATCTGGTCTACTTCCTAGTCCTGAGTGGAAAGAAAAAACTTTTAATCAGCCTTGGGTAGGAGGAGATACTGTAAATTTTTCAATAGGTCAAGGATTTTTAAATGCTACTCCTATGCAAATTGTTAATATGGTTGCTATGATTGCAAATGAAGGTGTGATATATAAGCCTAGAATTGTAAATAGAATTTTAAAGGGCGGTACGAATGAAGTTCTTCTTGAGAATAAGCCTGAAATACTAAGAAAGACAAATCTTATTAGTAAGAACACATTTAAGCTTCTAAAAAAATATATGAGAAGTGTTGTAACTTATGGTACAGCAAAATATGCAGTTCTTACGAAAGCTGTTAAAGTTGGAGGCAAAACAGGTACTGGTCAAACTGGTATAGATGGTTTTGAAAACAGTTCTTTTATTGGACTTGCTCCTTATAATGGCTCAGCTGATAATCAAATTATTGTTTTTAGTTTGGTTGAGGCAAAAAGCAATGTAGATTGGTGGCCTGCAAAATCTACAGATTTAATAATGCAAGGTATTTTTGCAAATCAAAGTTATGAAGATATTCTTAAAGGGTATAGGCCTTGGTATATTAGGTAGATTAATGGTTTTTAGGAAAAATTATGATTATTTAGCTTTGATAAGCTTATTTATAGTTTCTTTTGTTGGTATATTGTTGATTTATTCTAGTGATTATAATATTAGTGGTTCTTTAACCAAGAATGAATATATAAAACAATCTTTTTGGGTAATTATTGGATTTTTTCTAATTTTTATATTGGGTAAGTATGATTTAAAATTTGTTTATAGCATGGTATATCCTTTATATTATTTATTAATATTGACTTTAATTTTTACTGCATTTTTTGGAATGACCGTAAACGGAGCAAGGTCTTGGATTGGTATATGGAAACTTGGGGGACAGCCTTCTGAATTTGGTAAAGTTATTATTATATTAACCCTTTCAAAATTTTATGCTGAAAAAAAAGGTTATAATGAATTTTTTATCTTTATTGCTGCTTTTTTGTTGATTTTTCCATCGGTAATTCTTATATTGTTGCAACCTGATTTTGGTACAGCGATAGTATATTTAACCATTTTTATATTTATTTCTTTTTTTGCAGGAATAGATTTACATTATGTTTTAGCATTTGCGTTGACAGGGTTTTTATCTTTTGTTTTTGCAATTTTACCGGTTTGGTATGAATATAAGGTGAATATGGGTAATGTATTCTATCTTATTTTTTCAAATCCTTTCTATTTCAAAGTATTAATGGGGGTGTTGCTTTTAATACTTTTGATTTCTGTTTTGGGATTTTTTATTGCTAAATATGGTTTGAGTATTAAAATAATTTATTTTTATGTATTTTTTGTAAGTTCTATTTTGTTGGTTTCAATAGTATTTTCAAAAGTTCTTTCAAAGTTAATGAAGACTTATCAGATTAAAAGGTTTTTAGTATTCTTAGATCCGGATATTGATGCTAAGGGTGCTGGTTGGAATTTAAATCAGGTTAAGATAGCAATTGGTTCTGGAGGTCTTTTAGGCAAAGGATTTTTAAAGGGACCTTATACCCATGCTAATTATGTGCCGTCTCAGAGCACAGATTTTATTTTCTCTATTCTTGCTGAAGAGTTTGGATTTTTAGGTGTTAGTACGATTTTAATATTATTTTTTTTTCTTTTTTTTAAATTTTTGATAATAATGAATAAAAGTCAAGATAGATATATGGCTTTAGTAATATCTGGAATTTTGGGACTTTTATTTTTTCATACCTCTTTTAATGTTGGAATGTCTTTAGGGGTTCTTCCTATTACTGGGATTCCTTTTCCTTTTCTTTCTTATGGGGGGTCTTCTACTATTACATTTTTTTTAGCAATGTCTTTTTATTTTAATATTGAATCAATAGTTGCTATGGATTGAGAATTTATTTTTATTTTTTTGCTTTCTTGTCTCTATTTTTTTAGAAAATTTTTTTGTATATTTTAATTTAGTAATTATAAATATTTGAAGTATGCATTTTGCGTAAAAGCAATGAATGTAAATTATAATTTTTCAATAAAAATCAAGAGATTAAGGGTATTATTGTGAGCAAAGATTTAAATAAAGAAGATATTCTTTACAAAAAAAGACATTCAATAGCTCATGTTATGGCAGAAGCTGTGCGTGATTTATTTCCAAATACCAAGATTGCCATAGGACCCCCTATTAAAGATGGTTTTTATTATGATTTTGAATTTAAAAAGCAAATTACAGAGGATTCTCTTTTGGATATAGAAAATAGAATGAGAGAGATTTTAAAGACTGGAAGTTCTTTCGAAAAAGAGATAATAAGCGTAGAACAGGCCCTTGAAATTTTTAAAGATGAGCCTTATAAGATTGATTTGATTAAAAATTTTGATTTACAAAATGAAATTTCTATTTATAAAAGTCATAATTTTGTCGATCTTTGCAGGGGGCCTCATGTTGACAATATGAATAAAATTGATCCAAAGGCATTTAAGCTTACTGGTATTGCTGGGGCTTATTGGCGAGGTAATGAAAAAAATACAATGCTTACCAGAATTTATGGAACTTTGTGGAATAATGAAAAAGATTTAAAATCTTATCTTAATTTGAGAGAAGAAATAAAAAAAAGAGACCATAGAAAGCTTGGAAGAGAACTTGATTTATTTTCTATTCATGAAGAGGTTGGGCCGGGACTTGTTTTTTTCCATCCCAATGGGGCCAAAATAAGATCTTTAATAGAGGATTTTTGGAGAGAGGAACATTCTAAAAATGGTTATGATATTCTTTTTACTCCTCATGTTGGTAAGTCTTGGCTTTGGCAAACTTCTGGTCATTTAGATTTTTATAAAGATAGCATGTTTGAAAAAATAGAAATGGATAAAAGCGATTATTATCTTAAACCCATGAATTGTCCTTTTCATATTGCAATTTACAATGCGGGCAAGCATTCTTATAGAGATTTACCATTTAGATGGGCCGAACTTGGTACTGTGTATCGTTATGAAAAGATAGGGGCTTTGCATGGCATGATGAGGGTCAGAGGTTTCACTCAGGATGATGCTCATATTATATGTACTCATTCTCAAGTTGTAGGTGAGATTAAAGAAGTTCTTAGGTTTGCTATTTATATGTGGAGTAAGTTTGGCTTTAACAGTTTAAAGGCATATCTTTCTACCAAGCCTGACAAGTCTGTAGGGAATGATGTTGATTGGGAAATGTCTTTAAAAGTTCTTGAAGAGACTTTAAGCGATTTTGAAGTTCCTTATGAAATTGATAAAGGGGGAGGTGCTTTTTATGGGCCTAAAATTGACCTTAAGATAGTTGATTCGCTTGAGAGAGAGTGGCAGATGAGCACAATTCAATTTGATTTTAATCTACCCGAGAGATTTAACATGACTTATACTGCTTATGATGGTAAAGAAAAAAGACCTTTTATGATTCATCGAGCTTTGTTGGGATCTATTGAAAGATTTTTTGGAATTCTTGTAGAACACTATGGTGGAGCGTTTCCTTTATGGTTGTCTCCTGTACAAGCGGTAATTATTCCCGTTAACAATACTGTAGAAGATTATTCTATTAAAGTTTTAAATAAATTTAAAAATGAGGGAATTAGAATAAAACTTGATAATAGTTCCTCAAGAATGAATGCTAAAATTAGAGAATATCAAGCTAAAAAAATACCTTATATGTTTATAATTGGCGAGAGAGAAGTAGCGGAAGAAAAAATATCTATTAGAACAAGAACAAATGAACAAATAAATGGAATGGAACTTAATGAGGCTCTTAAATTTATTTTATTAAAAATAAGAAACAAGGAGATTTTATAAATTGTGAATAATTTAATCAAGTTTATTACTCCTAATAAAATAACATTAGCTAGGATTGTGCTTTCCTTTATTATATTAATTTTGTTTTTTTTGGAAAATCTATTTTTTCCATATTTATTTTTTGTAATGATTTGGTTTTTAATCATTTTTAATGAGTTTACTGACTTTATTGATGGTTATATTGCAAGAAAATATGGTCTTGTTAGTAATGTAGGTAAAATTTTAGATCCGTATGCAGATGTTTTGCAACATTTAACGTATTTTGTTTTTTTCTTTTACAAAGGCATAACCCCTTATTATTTTTTTGTAATATTTATTTATCGTGAAATTTCTATTGGTTTTGTTAGGAATTTAATTATTCAGTTTAATATAGTTCAACAAGCCAATTTTTTGGGAAAATTAAAGTCATTTCTTTATGCTGTTTGTACTTTTGCAAGTCTTTTACTTTATACTTTTAATCAACTCAACTTTACAAAACCGATTCAAAATTTTATTAGCTACATTTTAAATTTTGAATTCAAATTCTTATTTGTTGTTCAAGCAATGTATGTTTGTGCTGCTCTTTTTGCAATTTTATCATTTTTAGATTATGTGTTTGTATTTTTGAATATAAAAAAATATGAAAATAAATAAGACATTAATTTTGATATTTTTATTTATAAAGCTTTCTTTCATTCAAGCTCAAGCCAATCAAATATTAACGGAAATTAGCCCGTTGAGTATTTTAAATAAAAATGGAAAGGGCAGTGTTTATTTAAAAGTCAGCAAATCTTCTGATTATATTTTAACTTTAGATAAGAGTTCAAATTCCGATTTTGTTTTTAAAATTTATGATATTTCTAATAAAAGGTACATAACTGATAAAATAAAAAAAAGAGATTTTAAAATAAGGTTAGATAAGAATTCTCTTTATGCAATAATATATGTTGGAACTAAAAATGAGAACATAAAGTTTTCGCTTACAGATTTAGATTTTTCAATTTTGAATAACAATTCTCTGAAAGCTAAAACATCTAAGATTGAAAAAGAAAATTTATTTTTTACTTTAAAGGATTTGCCCGTTTTAAATTTAACTGGCAAGCTTAAAAAGTATATATTAAGGACTTATAAAAGTAATATTTATATTGCGTATCAGTTAGAAAATAGCGAAGACATTAAAGTTGCTGAGTTTATTGAGGATGTTGGTTGGTTTAATCTTGATTCGTCTGTTAATGTTAATATTATTAATATAGTTAATTTTGATTTTTCAATTAATTCAAAAGGAAATTTATATATTGCTTTTGTTACGAAATCAGGGGCTGATTTTACTAGCGAGCTTGTAGTTAAAAAATTTAATAGCAGAAAATGGATTGATATTAGCCCTAGGTACATAGAAAATTTTGGATCTTTATTAAATATTAGCATTGATTTAAAGGATAGGTTGTATTTAACATATTTAAGGGAAATTGGAGGTGAATATAAAATAAATTTAATTTCAAATATGGGGTACGGAAGTATTTGGACTGATGTAATATATTCTTATTTAAGCAAAGGCGATTCTAATGTTAATTCATCAAACATTGGACTAATATCAGAACCTTTTTTGGGTATTTTTTATAATTATAAGTCAAATAATGAGATTAAATCTGAATTTATTGTAAACAATGAAAATTCTTGGGTAAATGCAAATATTCCTTCTGTTTATATGGCTAATTTTATTAAAGGTTTTTTTGATTCTAATTTTAATCAAATAATTATGAGTTTGGTGTCTGAAAATAGACCTATTGTAAGTATTTGTCCTTTAAAAAGCAATAAATGGATTAATATAAGTCCTAATGTTGCAATGGAAGGTTCAATTATTGATATTGGGCTTTATAAAAATAATTTATTTTTAGCTTTTGAAGACAATAATAATGTGAGATTAATTTATTTTAAGAATAAAAATTGGTATTTTTTAAATAAATTGAATTATTTTAAGAGCAATGTTGCTAGTCCCCAGATTGGAATTTATGGTGATCAAGGGCTTTTAGTCTCTACTTTAAGCTCTAATACCAATAAGTTATTTTTTACTTTGGTTTGCCAATGAAAGTAGTTCAAAGTAGGATCTAGTCTCAAGGTTTTCTTTTAATCCTAATTGATTGATTATGCTGGCAATTTCTCTTTTTGCCAAATCTATGTCATTTTGATTGGTAACTATTTTTTCTATTTCTAAAAAAAATCCAAGATTCTTTATTTCGTTTATCTCTACATTTAAATTATTAATGTGATAAATTAAACTTTTTTTTATTTTTTTGTATAGTTTTTTAAATTTAAGCTCTTTCATAAGGATTAAAAAATTATTAATATTGTCTATTTTAAATTCTACCTCTTTATTAATTTCTATAGTATTGTTGTTGTCTATTATTTTTTTTTTAAATGTGACAATTTTTTCTAAAGTATTTAATTTCCTTATTCTTATAATTTTTTTTAGGTTAGAGTAGTAAATGTCAGTTTTTATTTCTTCTTTAATAAACTTGAATTTTTTATTTGCTAATTTAATAATTCTTTTCAACTCTTTTTGGGGAATAAATGCTTTTGATTCTACTTCAAACATATATTAAAAATAATGTAATTATGATAGTATTTCAATGTTAAAATATTATGCTATATAAGATAAATTTTTAGTAATTTAAACAACTTTTTGTATGATATGTTGAAATTTGAATTTAGCGACAGGTTTTTACTTTTTAGTTATTTTGTTTTAATGATGTTTATAGGCTCTCTTTTGTTAATGTTGCCTATTGCATGGCAAGGTGAGGGCAAATTAGCATACATTGATGCTCTTTTTACTGCTGTTTCTGCTGTAAGCATTACAGGTCTTGTAACGGTTGAAGTAGAAAGTTTTTCTACTTTTGGATTTATCTTAATAATGCTACTAGTTCAGCTTGGAGGCCTTGGATTTATAAGCATTACTACTTTTTATTTACTTATACCTAAAAAGAAAATGAATTTAACAGATGCAAGAATAATAAAGCAATATTCCCTTTCAAATATAGAATATAATCCTATTAGAATTTTAAAAAGTATATTGTTTATAACTTTTTCAATTGAGATGATAGGTTTAATATTAATACTTATTTGTTTTAAACTTAGGGGGGTTAATATTTCATTCTTAGAGGCTTTATTTACTACAGTATCTGCTTTTTGTAATGCGGGTTTTTCTATGCATTCTGAGAGTATTTATGCGTGGCGAGATGTTCCTGAAGCTATAGTTGTGGTTTCTATTTTAATAATTTGTGGTGGGCTTGGGTTTATGGTTTATAGAGATGTAAATAATACTATTAAGAACAAAAAAAAACTATCACTTCATGCTAAAATAGTTTTTTCGTTAAGTTTTGTTTTAATTATAATTGGCTCAATTTTATTTTTTTTTACAGAGATGCATAAATTAAAATGTGGTTATTCAATAGGCACTCTAATATTTAATTCAATTTTTTATTCAATTAGTACTAGAACAGCTGGTTTTAATTATCTTGATAATTCTTTGATAAGCGGAAGAACCCAAATAGTTTCTCTGCCGTTTATGTTTATTGGTGGGGCACCTGGATCAACTGCAGGGGGAATTAAGATTACAACATTTTTTTTAATTATATTAGCTGTTGTTAAAAATCAAAATGGCAATGGGTATATTATTGGATCTTATAAGGTTTCAATAGATAGTATAAGGTTTGCACTTTTATTTTTTGCAAGAGCTATTTTTATTTTAAGTTTTTCTTTTTTCATGCTTCTTTTTTTTGAAGGAGGGTCTGGCAATTGGAAAGTTATTGATTTGGGTTATGAAGTATTTTCTGCTTTTGGGACAGTTGGTCTTTCAGTTGGAGTAACTCAGGATTTGTCATTTTGGGGTAAAGTCATTATAATTTTTACTATGTTTGCAGGGCGAATAGGGCTTTTTTCGATGGCTGTTTTTGTTTCAAGAAAGGTTCGTTTTGAAGAATTTACAAGACCAAGACAAGATATTTTGGTTGGGTGAAGCATATGAAAACATTTGTTATTATTGGGCTAAGTAATTTAGGAATTCACTTGCTTGAAGATTTAAGCAGACTTGATTGTCAAATTATTATTATAGATACATCTAAAGAACTTATTGAAGAATATGATGTAATATCTACAGAAAGTTTTGTTGTTGAACAATTTACTAAAAATGCTTTGAAAAGAATAATTCCTGTAGATACAGACGCTGTTGTGATTGACTTTGATGATGATCTTGGCAAAAGTGCTCTTGTAACCCACTATTGTAATCTTTTAGGTTTGAAGGAAATATGTGTTAAGACAGAAAATAGGGATGATGCTGAAATATTGAAAACTCTTGGCGCAACAAAAATTATATTTCCAAGTAAAGATGCTGCAAGAAGATTAACCCCATTATTAGTATCTCCTAATCTTTCAACTTATAATATTATTGGGTATGATATTATTGTGGCTGAAACTGTTATTCCCAAAGAATATGTTGGAAAAACTCTTTATGAAGCTGATCTTAGAAGAGAACGCGGTATTACAGTTATTGCTGTTAGGAATTTAAGTAATTCTAGGTATGAATTTGTTGATGGTGATTATTTTTTTTTAAAAGATGATAAAATTGTAATTTGTGGAAAACCAGATAGTATTGAAAATTTTACAAACAATAAAGATTTAATTAAAGATTTAATTTCGGTTTCTAAAGAGGATGAAAATTTAAATAAAGATGCTGAAAAGAAGCCTAGATTTGTAGGGATTTTTAATTTTATGAAAATTTTTCAAAAAGATCGTAAGGATAATTAGGGTTCAAGAATGACTAAAATTATTCCTGTAGCAAGTGGTAAAGGTGGTGTTGGAAAAACATCTTTTGTTGCAAATGTTGGTTATAAGCTTTCTAGTTTGGGTAAAACTGTAATACTTGTTGACCTTGATCTTGGAGGTTCTAATTTGCATACATGTTTGGGTGTTAAGAATAAAGGTGTAGGCATTGGTTCTTTTATTAATAAAAAGGATAAAAGTTTTTCAGATTTAGTATGCAAAACATCTTATGATAAGCTTTACCTTATTCCAGGTGATGCTCTTTATACTGGAACAGCCAATCTTTCTTTTTCTATTAAGAAAAAAATTATCGAAGCCATTCAAAAAGATCTTATTGCTGATTTTATTTTTTTAGATTTAGGATCTGGAACTTCTTATAATACAATAGATTTTTATTTAGCATCTTATAGTGGTATTATTGTTACAGTGCCAGAGACCCCCTCTATACTTAATGCTTATTCTTTTTTAAAGAATGCTCTTTATCGTCTTTTATATTTAGGGTTTCCGCAAAAAAGCCCTGAGCGTGATTATATTGGTAATTTTTTCAAAGATAAGATTGAAGGTACAAAGCTTGGATTTAAAGATTTGGTTGTTGGGATTGAACTTATTTCATTGAGTTCTTCTTTGAAAGTTAAGAAGATGATGAATAATTTTTATCCTAGAGTGGTGTTAAATAGAATAGAAACTAGTGAAGAGATTGCTATGTGTGAAAATTTGATTAATGTTGTTAAGAATAATATTAATATACCAATAGAGTTTATAGGCTTTGTGCCTTTTGCAAAAAGTTTTAGAGAAGCTATTAATAATAGAGTGCCATTTATTGATTTTGAGAAGAATTCAAAATTGAATAAATATTTTGAATTTATAGCTGGTAATTTAATTAAATCTCCTATTGAAGGGTCCCCTTATATTTATGATGACATATACGATATGATTAAAGATCAAAGTCAATTTATTAGAAAGTAATTAGGCTATAATTCCATAAAGGAGTATTGGGTGTATAGAATTAAGAATGAAAAGTTAGATTTTAAAATAGATAGTTTGGGAGAATGTAAGCAAAACAATCCTTTGATTGATTTTTATGCTAGCGAGGGTTTTTCACATTTTGTTAATGAAAAAAATAAAATTAAGTTTAGTGTATATAGAAATGAGGATACTGGGGATAAGTATGAAGATGTTCTTTTAGAAAAAGCTGGGCCCAGAGAAAAAATTTATTTTGTACCCAGACATGTTAAAGCTGCTATTACTACTTGTGGTGGACTTTGCCCTGGTTTTAATGATGTTATTCGTTCTATTGTTCGAACTTTATGGAAAATTTATGGTGTTCGCAATATTTATGGGGTAAAGTTTGGATATCAAGGTCTTTTGCCTGAGTCAAATTCACCTTTTATTAATCTTAATCCAGATGTTGTTGATGATATTAATAAATTTGGGGGTACTATTCTTGGTTCTTCAAGGGGTGGTATTAAACCTGTGGAAATAGTTGACACTTTGGAGAGAATGAATATTAATATGATTTTTAACATTGGTGGGGATGGTACTCAAAAGGGATCTCTTCTTATTGCTGAGGAGATAGAAAAAAGAAATTTAAAAATAGCAGTTGTGGGTATCCCTAAAACTATAGACAATGATTTTATGTTTGTTCAAAAATCTTTTGGATTTGAGACTGCCGTAGAACAAGCGGTTGCAGCTGTTGCTGGTGCTCATTTTGAAGCTAATAGTGCTTATAATGGTATTGGACTTGTTAAAGTTATGGGGCGAGATTCTGGATTTATTGCCGCTCATACTGCGCTTTCTTCTAATGATGTTAATTTTTGTTTAATTCCAGAACTTGATTTTGATATAGAAGGGCCTAATGGATTTCTTGTTCATCTTGAAAGACGACTTTTAGAGAAAGAAAGTTTAGAAGAAATTCCTCATGCAGTAATATTGATAGCAGAAGGAGCAGGTCAAAAGTATTTTGATCATTTTACTCGTAAAAAAGATGATTCTGGAAATTTGCTTTATGAGGATATTGGACTTTACATTAAAGATAAAATCACAGAATATTTTAAAGCAAAAAATATACAATTTACTCTCAAATACATTGATCCTAGTTATATTATTAGAAGTTCTCCTGCTAATGCTAGTGATTCTTTATATTGTGCTAGGCTTGGGTCGAACGCTGTGCATGCTGCAATGTCTGGCAAGACAAAAATGTTGATTAGTTTGTGGAGTACAAAATTTGTTCATATACCTATTAAGATGGCAGTAATTGACAGAAATAAGGTTAACCCAAATGGTTCTTTTTGGAGAGATGTTCTTTCAAGCACAGGACAACCGATTAGCATGAAGAATTAAATTATTAAATTTTTTCTATTTTGCAGCATTTCCAGCGATATTTAATATATCCCAGGTTCTTGAGAATGGTGGAGAATATGAAAAATCCATCATTCCCAGTTCCTTTGTTGTAAGCTTTGAATAGATTGCAATTGATAACGCATGCATTCTGATTACGGCTCCATTTTTTCCTATTGCTTGTGCTCCAAGGATTGTTTTGGTATTTTCTTCATAAATTAGCTTAATATAAAGATCTTCTTGTCCTGGATAATAATTTGTATGATTTTTATCCTTTATAAAAATTGTTTTATATTTTATTTGAAGCTTTTGTGCATCTTTTTCTGTAAGTCCTGTTCTTGCAGCCTCTAAAGATAGTACTTTAATTGAAGCTGAGCCCAATGTGCCTTTAAATGGAACATGATTCCCAGCCAAATTTTCACCGATTATTCTTCCAAGTTTGTTGGCTGTTGTTGCCAGGGGTATATATTCATTTTTTTTGCTTACTATGTTATAAGTAGTTGCGCAATCTCCTGCAGAAAAAATATTTTTTATGTTAGTTTCGCCATACTCATTTACAATTATTGCTCCATTTGTAGTAGTTTTAATCTGATTTTCTAAAAATTCAGTAGCTGGTTTTATTCCAGTAGCAAGTATAACAACGTCAGCTTGATAAGTATTTTTGTTTGTTACGACTCCTTCTACTTTTTTTTCTCCTATTAAGCTTTTTACGAACTCATTTGTATGAAGATTAACACCTTTTTTTATTAGTTCTTCTTCCATTATTTTGACTATTTCTTCGTCAAAGGAATCCATGAGTATATGTTTGTCTAGTTGAATTAGTCTTACATTTTTTCTTTTATTTTTTGCTGCTTCTATCATTTCAATTCCAATATATCCAGCACCAATTATCACTATATTTTTAATATCTTCTTTGTCCATTAAATTTTTTATTTTTTGACCATCTTCTAAATCTCTTAGCGTACAAAAATTTTTTAGATTGATATTATTGATTGCTGGGATAATAGGTTTTGCACCAGTTGCTATCATGAGCTTGTCGTAAGTGTCGCTAAAAATGCTTCCTGTTTTTTGATTTTTTATTACGATTGTATTGCTTTTTGTATCCACTTTGATAACTTCGTGGTTAGTTTTAACAGAGATGCCAGTTTTTTCGAATTCTTCTTTTGTTCTTGAGATCATTGTATTTGGACTGTCGAAAAATCCTCCTATAAAGTAAGGCAGACCACAAGTTCCAAGGGATACAATATTTGTTTTTTCATAGATAGTAATATCTAGATTGTTGTTTAAGCGTTTTGCTTTGGCTGCGGCACTAGTTCCTGCTGATGTGCCCCCAATAATTATTATTTTCATGATTGTTTTTCCATTTATTTGGTTATGAACTCTTTTTTATTGTATATATTATGGTTAAATTGTTTAAGTTGTTTTGCAGATATAACACCAGCAAGCATTGAACCGCCCACATTAACAGCTGTTCTTCCCATGTCAATTAAAGGTTCAACAGATATTACAAGTCCGACCAACCCTACTGGAAAGTTCATTGCTGAGAGTACCATTAATGAGGCTGTTGTTGCGCCTCCGCCAGCGCCAGCAGCTCCAAATGAAGTTATTATTATTAATCCAAGAAGTGTAAATATAAATGAAGCATCTGTGGGGTTTATTCCTTGAGTTGGTGCTATCATTACTGCAAGCATAGCGGGGTGCAGTGCCGCACAACCATTTTGCCCAATTGATGTTCCAAAGGAGCTTGATAAATTTGCTATTCCTTCGCTTACTCCCAAGTTTTTAGTTTGAATTTCTATATTAATAGGTATGGTTGCAGCACTAGATCTGGATATGAATGCAAATGTTAGTGCTGGAGATATTTTTTTTATAAAAGTAATTGGGTTTAATTTGTTTATTGCAATTAATGTCATATGCATAAGAAATGTAATACCTATAGCAATGTAGGAAGCAATTACAAATTCTCCAAGCTTTATTATGCTTTTGATTTCGCTGGTTGCTGTAATTTTTGTCATTAAGGCTAATATAGCATAAGGTGTTAGTTTTAAAATTAAAGTTACTATTCCTAATATTACGTCTTGAAGCGTTAATATTATTTTTTTAAAAAATTCTATTGATTCCGGTTTTTTGATAGATGCTTTTAGAGCAGCTATCCCTACAACAGCTGAAAAGATCACAACCCCAATTGTTGAATTTTTTCTAAGTCCTGCCAAATCTTCAAATATGTTTTGTGGAATAAGTTCTGATATTTTTTGTGTGATTGGTGTTTGATTTAATATTTCAAGGCCTTTTTGTAATTTTTCACCTTGTAAAATTTCACTGGCTTCTGCTTGCAGCCCCTCAGCTGTTAATCCTAATATTAAAGCAGTTGAAATGCCAATTACAGCAGCAATGCCTGCTGTAATTACTAATGTTAAGATTACAAGTAGACTCATTTTTCCAACATCTTGACTGTTGGTTAATCTTATTATTGCAGAGATTATTGATGTTATTATTAAGGGAATTATAACCATTTTAAGAAGCCTTACATATCCTTCGCCTAAAATGTTTATCCAATTAATAGTTTCGTTTGTTATAGAAGAACTTGTGCCATAAAAATATTGAATAGTAGTTCCAAATGCTATTCCTATTCCCAAAGATATAAACACTCTTTTTGTAAAAGAAACATTTTTTCTTTTGCAAAAATAAACTATGCTTATTAGAATAAGCATTATTATAATATTGATTAATGTATATAATATACTTATTTTATCCATTATTACCTCTTGTATAAGCTTAGTGCATTCTTTTTTAAACTTAAGGTTATATATTTAAAATTAATTAATCTTGTTTTAATATTTTTTTAGAATAATATTCTATTACTTCATCTTCAAAATTGTCATTTTTTAGAATTTGATTTGCAAGAATTTTGCCTAGCTGAACCCCTTCTTGGTCAAATGAGTTTATATTTAGTAAAAATCCCTCAAACATTACTTTATTTTCATAATGGGAGAGTATTGATCCTATTGCATAAGGTGTCAATTCTTTTGAATATATTAGTGCAGAAGGTCTCTCTCCTTTGAAATTTTTATTTTTGTTATTGTTTTCTTTGCCTTTTGAAAATGCTATTATTTGGGCTATTAAATTTGCTTTTAATTTGTCATTGCTTGAGCTATTATCAGATATTATATCTTCTTTAAGTTGTGTTTCATTAAAACCTATGAAATCCATTGGAACTATGTCTGTTCCTTGATGAAGCATTTGAAAGAATGAGTGTTGAACATCTGTTCCAGTGCCTCCCCAAATTATTCTTACAGTTTTATAGTTTATTGTTTCGTTAAATCTGTTTACACTTTTTCCATTGCTTTCCATTTCAAGTTGTTGCAAGTGAAGATAAAAATTTTCCATTGCTTTAGAATAAGCAATAATACAGTTACTACTGTAGTTGAGAACATTTCTTTCGTATATACTAATTAATGCTGCTAATAAGGGTGCATTGTCTTTTACATTTTTATTTAATGCTTTTTTATCAGCTTTATTGGCTCCTTTTATAATTTCTTTTACAATTTTTTCTGTGAAGCAAAGAGTGAGTAGTGTAAGTCCAACTGCTGATGTTGGTGAAAATCGCCCACCTATTGAATTATGCATGAAGAAATATTCAAGGCAACCTTTTTCTTCTAGTGCTAATAGACTATCTTTTAATGTTATGATGACCATTTGCTTTTTATACTCTTTTATGCCATTTGATTTTAATTTGTTTATTAAGAATTGCATATTAGCTTTAGTTTCTAATGTATTCCCACTTTTCGATACAATAATAAAAAGCGTTTCATCAACATTAATACTACTTAACACCTCTTCGGATTCGTCTGGATCAATGTTTGAAATAAAATAACCATTCATTAAGGTAAGATTACATTTTTTTGCATAATTTTTTATTGAGCTATAAAGAGCTTTTGGCCCTAGACTGGATCCACCAATTCCTATTTGGACTACATTTTTAAACTTTTTGCCATTTGCACTTTTAATATTTCCAGAATGGATTTGTTTCGCAAAATTATATATCTTTTCAAGTTCTGATTGAAAAAATTCTCTCATATTTTCTTTATTGTTTTCTATTACATCTTTGCCAATTTGTCCTCTTGTAAGGTGGTGTAGGACTTTTCTATTTTCACTAATATTGATCTTTTCCCCATTAAGTACTTCTTTATATTTTTCTATTAAATTTGATTCATCGCTTAAATCTTGAAAAATTTTAAGATGGTTTTCATTAATTTGCTTTGAAGCATAATTATAATGCACACTATCTCCTTCTATTGTAATTTCGTACTCTTTTATTCTTTTCCCGGTTAGTGCGGTTTTAAGCACTTCTGGAGCAATTCCTTCAAGGATTTTAAAATTTTTAAGCTCATTAAGATTTTTGTAATTTATCATAAACACACCCCTTTGATATGGTTAAAATTTTTTTATTTTTTCTTTTTCCACATGTTTTTAATTTTTAAAATTATAAATTTAAAAAATCTTATTATTATATTTCTTTCAGAATAAACTTTTAAGTAATCTTCACCTGCGTTTGCTTCACTTCTTGTAAATGATTTTCTAACATTATTCTCATCAAGTTCAATCTCAAGTAAGGTTTTTTTGTTTTCAATTGAGATTACCTTTACCTCAGCTTCTTTATAGCCAATTTCTTTTAAGGCTTGATATCTTCTAAATCCTGCTATCAAATTTTTATTTTTATCTATTATTATTGGATAAATTAGCCCATGTTTTAGAATACTGTTTTTAAGGGTTTCAAGGTCTCCTATATTTTTTCTAATTCTTTTTTTTATTTTTATTTGATCGATATCTATTAACATATTGTTTTAATCCAATTGGATGTCTTCTCCGTTGACGTCTTTATTGTTAATTTTTTCATTTTCATTTTCATTTTCATTTTCGTTTTTGTTTGAATTTAATTCCTTTGTGCTTTGTGTTTCTGTGGTTGTTTCATTAACAATAACTTCGTCTTTAATGTCTTTGGTATTTTTGAAAAGCATTTCTTCGTTATTGTCATTATTTATTTGATCTTGTTGTGAGCTCTCATTTTCTATTTCATTTATGGGTTCTTGAATGTTCATTTCTATTTGATCTTCATTATTGTTAACACGCTCAAGATCGTTGGTATTGTTTTTTAGGTTTTCAAGATTATTATCAAGATATTCAAATTCAGGAGTGTCAAAATTTATTTCATCGCTATTATTAATTTCTTCAATTCCATATATGTTGAATTCTATTGTGTTTTTAAATTCTAGTTTATTTTCATAGTATTTTGATTTTTCAATTGGCTGGGTTCCAGAAATAAATAGTTCATTTATTATTTTTTCGTCAGCAATTTCTTCTGGTAGCAGTCCTGTTTCTGCTTGCACGGGGATACTAATTATTCCTGCAGGTTTTACAAAAACTTTTTTAGGTAAGTTTTTGTGATATTCTGACATGAATTCCCCCCAGCTAGGGCCTGCCAATCCTGTTCCTGTTCCTGATATTCCTAGTGAATATCCTTTTTTGTCAAATCCAACCCAAAATGCTGTTGTTATATAAGGAGAGTATCCTATTGCCCATCCGTCTGCCCAATTTTGCGTTGTCCCCGATTTTCCAGCAATGTCAGATTTAAAATTTTTAAGATTTGTATATCTTTGATTTGCTAAGGTTCCGTATTGAATTGTTGATTTCATCATATCTGTGATGATATAAGCAGCTTGAGGAGACACTATTTGAGTTTGATGTTCTTTACTTTTTAGTTTAGCTAATATGCTTGCTTCTTTATTTACTATTAGCCTTCCGGTTCTGTCTTCAATGTATCTTATACCATAAGGTTCAATTTCGTTGCCACTATTCCCCAAAATTGCAAATGCCCTTGCCATTTGAATTGGAGAAACCGATATTACGCCTAGTGCTAGCGGATAAACTTTTGGAAACGTTTTTTCTATTTCTTTTGGATCTGTTATTCCTAGCAGTTTTGAAGAGTAGGCAATTGCAGAGTCAAAACCCAACTTGTCTAATATTCTTAATGCTGGAATATTTAAAGACAAAGCTAATGCTTGGCGTGTTAAAACATTGCCCCTCCATTTGCCACCATAATTTCCTGGAGCATAGATTTCTCCGTTTTTATCTAAAAATGCTACAGGAGAGTCTGAAAACATTGTGGCAGCTGTTATTTTTTTCAGATCAATTGCTGCTGCAAAATATAGCGTTTTGAATGCGCTTCCAGGTTGAACTTTTGCTTGTGTGGCGCGATTAAATTCGTTGTTTTTGGCATGTCCGCTTCCCCCAACCATGGCTCTTATTGCTCCGCTTGTTGTGTCTATTGCTATCATTGCTCCTTCAGGTTGTGCAATTAGTTTTGGTGTTAATTTATTTTTGATAATATATTCTTTTGTTGCCTTATCTATTTTATCAATTCCAAGTATAGCTCCAAAGCTTGCAATTAGATCAATATTGTCTTCATAAAATTTTCTTTTTCTTAGTTTTTTATATTGTCTTCCATTTATTCTTAAGTTTTTAATTCCCAATAAATCCGATATTGTATCTACTACAGGGACAATTTCTGAATTAATAATTATTGTTTCAGAGGATCTGTTTAAATTGTGCATTGTTCTTGCTTTATTAATCATATCGTTTGTAACTTTATCTGCATGTTTTTGTGCTTCAAGGTCAAGGGTTGAATATATCGAGTACCCATCTTTATATATGTTTGCACCATCTGGTAAATATTTTAATATTTTTTGTCTAATATATTCAGAAAAGTAAGGGGCCTGGTCTTTTTTGTTTGAAATTGCAGATGTATCAGCCATTCTAGTCCAATCATAGTTTTGCCAATATTCATTAAATTCTTTTTCAGCAATTTCGGCTTTTACTATCCCATTTGACACAACTTGATTTAAAACCGCGCGTTGTATTTTTTTTGAAAATTCTGGGTTGTAAAGAGGTGAATAAAGTTTTGCATTTGGGAGTTGAATTATCATCATCACGGATTCTGCTGTATTGATTTTATTTACGCTTTTGCCAAAAAAGAATTTTGATGCTGCAACTATTCCATAGTTTCCGTTTCCAAAATAAACTTTATTAAGGTATTTTTCTAGTATTTCGTATTTTGAGAGTTTTTTTTCAAGTTGGATTGCCCACCATATTTCATGTAGTTTTCTTAAAATAGACCTTCTTGCTTGATTTGTGTAGAGAAGTTTTGCAAGTTGTTGGGTTAATGTGCTGCCTCCTGAAAAATATCTGCCAAGAACAATATTAAATGCGGCTCTAAATATTCCTATTAAGGAAAAACCTCGATGAGAAAAAAATCCAATGTCTTCCCTTATTAAAAGTGTATTAATTAGATTGTCAGGCATTTTTCTCAAGGGCATTAATTCTCTATTCTCATCAGATATAAATTGAGTTATTTGTTTTCCATTAACATCTAAAAGTCTTGAAGGAATTGCTGGATTTATATACCCAAAATTTTTATCTTTTTGTATGTTTATAGTTTTAGATATTGCTAATGACAGTGTGATAATAGAAAAGCTAACTGTGAAATATGTTAAATAAATAAGTAGCTTATGCTTATTTATTTTTTTTAAATTAAAGCTATTTAAGTTCATACTTTTTACTAAAGTATACTATAAGTGCATAAGAATTAATAATATTATAAGCTGATTGTTATAGTGTAAAATTATTGTTATAATTTTACACTATGTAAATAGCATTTTTAAAGTCTTGTTAATTAAATATAGATGCTGTGGGAGGTGGTATGTCTTTGACTTTAAGAGTAAGTTTATTGGTTGTTGATTAAATTTGCTTATGACATTTTTGTTTTAAACTTTGTTGGTGTAAAACTGTTTAAAACAGTTTTAAGTGTTGTATAGTATTTTTATTTTTTATATCCAAAAAAAGGAGAGAGGAGAGGTTTATGCTTTTATCGAGAAAAATAAGAGATTATGGAGCTAAGTATAGAGGTAAAGAAATTAAAATGAGTACAGAGATAAATAGTTTTTTAAATCTTCGCAATACTATTGAGATGAGGGTAGGTACTTATTCTGTTATTGGAGTAATTTATTCTATTTCTATGGATTCTCTTAAGCTTATTTTTCAAGAAGATACAGTATTGCCCGCTTTGGCTAAAAATAAAAATTTAGGTTCTATTCAACTTAAGAAAAATTCAGATTCTAAGAGTAGTATGGCTTTTTTTCCCTTTTTGTCTGTTAAACTGCTAAGTGCTTCTTCCTATTCTTCTCAAAATAAAGAATATAATCTATTAGCATTGGAATTTTTATCTCCTATGCCAGAAGAGATTGCTATTAAAGTTGGAAAGCTTCTTGATTTAAAACTTGGACAAAATCAGAGAATTCATGAAAGGATTGTTGTTGATAAAGATTCTATTAGAAAGCTAAAAATTGATTCTGATAAAGCTTTTATTAAGTTTAATGGGTCAAAACATAAATGTTTAATAAAAGATTTATCTTATGGGGGTGCTTTAGTAATTTCTTCTTTTGATTATGGTGATGTCAAAGAAGATGCAATTGATTTGATTTTTAGTTTTGAATTTATGGATAAAGAAATTTTTATTGAGGGTAAATCAAAAAGTTTAAGCGTTATTCAGACTCCCAATGGAAAGTTTTTTGCGCTTGGTATTGCTTTTGATGAGGATAAGATACCACTTGAGTATACTATGCTAATCCATGATTATTTTAATTAATAAAAAAAATAAAATTTTTCTTATGTGCAAATTTGTTTGTAATGCTTAAAATTTAAGTTTTTTGCATTTGCTGGTTTTGTTGAGTTTAAAATGAGATAGTTTATTGTGCGATGGATTTAGATATTTGTTTTTAGATTTAGCATTGTTTTGCTAATGAGTATTTATGTTTAATTTTTAATTAATAAACCTATTTGAACTGGCTTTTTTTATTCTATTATTTATGGAGTATCCAAGTTCTTCATCTTTTACGAATTCACTAAGGATTTGCTTGTAAGTATTTTCAGAATTGACTAGTTCTTTATAGAGATTTTGTGCATACTCTTCAAGAGTATTAAATATTGTAATGTTTTTTTTATCCCACAAAAAATTAAATAAATAGGATTTTAGAGTAGATTTTGTGATAAGTATTTTTGTATCTTTGTTTAAATATCGTCTTATGTTGTCTTTACTTTTAAATAAATAGACAGGAATTTTTGGTTTGTAATGCTCTATTATGTTGCCAGGCGATTTTTCTAACTCTATTGTTGTTTTTGCATAATTTACTTTGTATTTTCCCCGAAGCTCTTTTTCTATCATGTTTTTTGTTATTGCTCCCGGTCGTAATATTAGTACGTTATCTTTTAGGTCAAATCCAATCACAGTTGATTCGATTCCAATATTAAAGTCTTTGTTCTCTGTTGTTTTTATTATTCCACCCACAAGTCCATTTAATTCTTTTAAGGCCATTTCAAAGTTTGTAGAGCTTGGTCTTTTTGATATATTTGCAGATGGTGCTGCTATGGGAACTTTAGATGCTTTGATTAGGTTTAAAGCTATTTTATTTGCTGGAATTCTTATTGCTACTGTGTTTAGGTTTCCACTTACAAATCTGGATATTTTTGTTGATTTTTTAAGAACATAAGTTAAAGGGCCCGGACTAAACTTTTTAATTAGCATTAAAGCACTTTTGGGAATATATTCTGATAGTTCTTTTATTTTTTTTACCGTGTCAACGTGAACTATTAAAGGATTATTAATAGGTCTTTTTTTTACTAAAAAAATCATTTTTACGGCATCTTCATTGTAAGCATTTGCACCAATTCCGTAAACTGTTTCTGTTGGAAATACAACAAGCTCTCCCATTTTGATAAGTTTTGCTGCTTTTTGTATTTGATTACTGCGAATTATTTCTGTTGACATCATCTTTTAGGCTTTTTTCTTTTTATAATTAAATCAAAAAAAATGTAAATAAGCAATTTGCAAGCTCAATTGTTTATTGAAATATGTTTTTGTATTATAATAAATTTATGAGGAATTTAATTGATGCTATCGTAAGAGATAATAGAAACTTTGTTTTTCTCTTTGTATTTTTTTTTGTTGCTTCTCATATAAATTCTGCTACGGTAGGTCTTGCTTCTTGGTACGGTGAAGCGTTCCATGGTAAAACTACTGCTAATGGCGAAAAGTTTGATATGATGGCTCTTACTGCTGCTCATAAAGAATTGCCTTTTAATACCGCTGTAAAGGTTACAAATCTTTTAAATAATAGATCTGTTGTTGTAAGAATTAATGATAGAGGTCCTTTTAGGAAGGACAGGATAATCGATTTGTCAAAATATGCTGCCGAGAAGCTTGATTTTTTGGGGATAGGAGTTGCTCCTGTAAAAATTGAAGTAATTGAAAGTGTAAATGAAAAAAGACCTTCTGTATCAAAATCTGGAGACTTTAAAAAAGCGTTTAATACCCCCATGATTGAAAAAGAAAAAAAAATCAAGCAATCAGAGGAGAGTATTTCCATTGAAAATAAATCTTCAAATTTATTAGCAGATTATTCAATTTCTGCTGACAAGGAAACAGATTTTTACATACAAGTTGGATCTTATAGAAAAAAAGATTATGCTGAGAGGGCTTATCGAATATTAAAAAAAGCGGGTCTTTTTGTTATAGTAAATTCTCATGGACCGTTTTATACTGTTTTTATCCCCACTAATGCTGATGATGTTCAAAAAAATATAGAGCTAATTAAATCTGCTGGATATAAAGATACTTTAGTAAGAAAAACCAAAGTTCCAGGTGAGAGTCTTGTTATGGATTAATTTTTTAAATTATTTTTTATTAAAATTGTTTATTTATTTTTTAAAATCTTATGATTATACCATTTATTGTGAATCCTTTTGTAGTAATTTTTTGTTCTAAAAATTATAATTTTTTTTGTAAAAATCTAAATTTATTAAGCAATTGTTTTGTTTTGCTTAAAGTTATATTTTATTATTATATAGTCATTTTATGAAATTTTTATTTGATATTCCTCTTCCAATTATGATTTTAGCACCAATGGAAGACGTTACTGATACTGTTTTTAGAAATTTAATTCATTTAATAGGGTTTAAAGAAGGAGAACCCCATATTTATTTTACTGAGTTTATTTCTGCAAAGGGAATTTTAAACGGATCAAAACAATCTATTCAGCATGTTTTTTTAAAACCCAATGAACTTAACCGGCCTTTAATTGCTCAAATTTGGGGGAATGTTCCTGAACAATTTTATAGAGCAATAGAAATATTAGGGGGCATGGGGTTTTGGGGAATTGATATTAATATGGGTTGTCCTAAGAATAAAATAATTAAAAAAGGAGTTTGTTCTGCTTTAATTAATAATAAATCTTTGGTTAAAGAAATAATTTTTGCAAGTAAAGAAGCCTGTGCCAAATTTAATTTACCTCTTAGCGTTAAGACCAGGCATGGATTTTCATATCCAGAAGTTGACGCTTGGCTGGGGTTTTTGTTGAGCTTTAAAATTGACATGTTAACGGTTTATCCAAGACTTGCTGTTAATCAAAGCAAAGGTCCTGTTAATTTTGATATTTTTTATGAACTTGTTAAATTACGAAATAATCTTAGTCCTTCTACCTTGATTATTGGCAATGGGGATGTTTTGAGTCTAAAAGACGCTAAATATTATGTTGATAAATATTTAATTGATGGGATTATGTTTGGTCGTGGAATTTTTAAAAATTTAAATTTATTTAAGTTATCTTCAAAACACTTTTTGGATAGTAATTTAAATTTTAGGTTAAATATATTAAAATTCCATATAAAGGATTTTTATGCTACTTGGGGATTTGAAAAAGATTTTAATAAACTTAAAAAATATTTTAAGATATATTTTACTGAGAAGGAAAGACAGAGTAAATATTTCTCAAATCTTATAAGTTCAAAAACTTATGAAGAGCTTTTTGAAAATTTAAACATTATTGATATGGTAGGAGATTTCTAAACAATGAATTGTAGACCTCTTGAAAAATATGATCCTAAGGCATTTGAGGATGAAATTTACAATAAGTGGCTTAAAAATAATGTTTTTTTGCCAAATAATTCTTTATTTGAAAAATTTAGTATGGTTGCACCTCCTCCCAATGTTACTGGCGTGTTGCATATGGGGCATGCTCTTAATTTTGTTTTGCAAGATGTTCTTGTGAGGTATAAAAGAATGAAAAAGCACAATACTTTGTGGCTTTTTGGTACAGATCATGCAGGAATAGCAACACAAGCTGTTTTTGAAAGGTATCTTAAAAATATTGGTAAAAATAAGGATGATTTTGAAAGAGAAGAGCTTATTCAAGAAATTTTTAAATTAAAAGATAAGCATAGAGATGTGATTGTTAGTCAGATAAAAAAACTTGGAGCATCTTATGAGCACTCAAGAGAAAGGTTTACCCTTGATGATAGCCTTTGCAAGGCTGTTAATAAGGTTTTTAAAGATTTATATTCTAAAGGTTTGATTTATCGGGGTGAATATCTTGTTAATCTTGATCCTGGATCTGGAAGTGTTGTTAGTGATGAAGAGATTGAGTATAAAGAAGTTGATGGTAAGCTTTATTTTATTAAGTATGTTATTGATGATTCTTCTTTTATTGAGATTGCAACAACTAGGCCTGAAACGATGTTTGGCGATACTGCTATTGCTGTTAATCCCAACGATGAGAGATATAAGTCTTTAATTGGCAAAGAAGTCACAATTCCTTTGACGACTAAAAAAATAAAAATTATTGCAGATTTGTATGTTGATAGTGCTTTTGGTACTGGGGCTTTAAAAGTTACTCCTGCGCATGATCCTAATGATTTTGAAATTTCAAAAAGGCATAATATTTCCAAGGTCAATATTTTAACTCAAGATGGGAAACTTAATAAAAATGTTCCTTTACGATATCAAGGATTAAGTATAAAGGATGCAAGATTTAAAATAGAGATAGAATTAATGGAAAAGGGGTTTTTGCAAGGCGTTAAAAAACATAAACAACAGGTTGGACATTGTTATAGATCGGGTGAGATTGTTGAACCTTATTTGTCTACTCAGTGGTTTGTAAGTATGAAGCCTTTGGCAGCCAAGGCTTTAAAGGCTTTAGAGAATGGTGAATTAAGATTCCACCCTAAAAAGTGGGAAAATACATATAAATATTGGTTATCAAATATTAGAGATTGGTGCATATCAAGACAGCTTGTTTGGGGACATAGAATACCGGCTTGGTACAATATTGATACATTCGAACTTGTTGTTAGTGATACTGATCCTTCTTTAGATGAAAAGAATGTAGGGAAGAGGTTTATTCAAGATCCAGATGTTCTTGATACTTGGTTTTCTTCTTGGCTATGGCCCTTTTCTTCACTTGGATGGCCTAATGTTACTACTGATTTTAAAAATTATTATCCAACAAATACTTTAATTACAGCTTACGATATAATATTTTTTTGGGTTGCAAGAATGGTAATGGCGGGATTAGAATTTACAGGGCAGGTTCCTTTTAAAGATGTTTATATCACACCTCTTTTGCGTGACAAGCAAGGTAAAAAAATGTCAAAGTCCTTGGGCAATGGAATAGATCCCCTTGATATTATTAATGAGTATGGAAGTGATTCTTTACGGTTTACTTTATCATTTTTGTCTGTTCAAGGCCAAGATTTAAATATTGATGCTAAGGATTTTATGTTTGGAGCTAAGTTTGCAAACAAGGTTTTTAATGCTTCCAAATTTATTCTTTTGAATTTAGAAAATAGAGAAATATTAAATGATTTGAAATTTAATGATGTTGACAAATGGTTGCTTACAAGCTTAAATTCAACTATTCTTGGCATAGACTCTTCTTTTGCAAATTATAAATATAATGAAGCTTCAAAATTTATTTATGAATTTTTTTGGAATGATTTTTGTGATTGGTATATTGAAATTAGTAAAATTGATCTAAGTAGTGAGAATGTTGATATTCAAAATATGGCTATTTCTAAGTTATTATTTTTTCTTAAAAAAGCATTGTTAATTTTACACCCGTTTATTCCTTTTGTTACAGAAAAAATTTATTCTGAACTTTCAGAAAAAGGAGATATTTTAGCTTTAAATGAATATCCAAGTTTTAATATTGCTAATAATTTTCAAGAAGAATTTGAAAGTTTTAAAGTATTTAAAACTTTCATTGTGGCTATTAGGACGCTTAGGAGTGAATTTAATATATCTTCTAGCATTAAAATTGATGTTGCGTTGAAATTTGATGTTGATTTTAAATATGAGGAATACTTTAAGGCCAAAGAAAGTATTGCAAAAAGAATGATTAATTTTAAAAATATATTTTACAATGAAAATTATGATAGCATGCTTGGTGTTGCTGTAGTTGGTTTTGAAATTTATGCAGATGTTAAGTCATTGATAGATAAAACTAAGGAGTTAATAAGGCTTGAAAAGCAGCTTGAAAAGTATAAAATGCTTAAGATTGCTGTTTCAAAAAAACTTAAAAATGAAAATTTTTTAATGAATGCTCCCAAAGAAATTATTGAATCTGAAAAATTAAAATTTGTAGAATTTTCTTCTTTAACTGATAAGATAAATAGTTATATTTTGAATTTAAAAAATCTGTAAAAAGTTGAAAATTATTATATAATTGAATTTTTATACTTAGCTTTTCGGCAAAAGGTGTGATCGCTATTAAAAATAGCATTTTGAGTTCTTAATTGTTACGTAATGTTTGAGGAGATAAAAAATTTGAATCTTGTAGTTTCATGAAGCTGCTTATTATCGTTGGTACATCTTCTTCTTTAATGTAAATTGATGGGAATGTTTTTCTTTGATCAAAGATAAACTCAAAATCAAGAATTAAATAAATTTGATTACTTTTTCGGGTTACGCTCAATTTTAATTCAAAATCATCATCGTCTTGGTATCGTTTATTAGGATTTTCTTTAATCATTTTTGTGCTTAATAATATTATTTCATTTTCTTTAATACTTTTTGGCCTGCTATCAAATAAATTTAAACTTTTGATTATATTGCTAGTATTTAAAAGATTAAAAAAATCAAAATTTCTTCTATATCCGTTTTCTTTTAGGATAAGTTTAACCTCTGAATCGTGATCTTTAATGTATGATCCGTTATGTTCAATTTCAATAATGCCTTCAAGGCTTGCATTATTTAGAACCTCAGAGTATTTTTCTTTTTTTATTAATATATCTTTTATAAAGAACAGATCTTTAATTGTGTCTTTTGCAAAAATATAATTATTGGATATTAAAAAGATTAAGGTTATAATAAATATTTTTATTGACATTAACATTCTCCTTTCTCTATTTGATAGTATATCATATTTGTTGGAATTGGTTTTTAAACGACTTATATTAAAGGCATTTTTAATTTTTTTGAGCCTTTATCATATGTCTTTTATTTCCAAATCCTTTTTCTATATGAATGTATTTGAAATTAGCAAGTTTTAAGCCATCTTTTACAATTTTTGCAGAGGAAAATGTTGAAAGCTTACATTTTGGACTGCTTTTCTCAGAAATTAAATTAAATATTTCATTGTTCCACATTTCAGGATTTTTTTTAGGATTAAATCCATCTAAAAACCAGTATTCTACATTTTTTGGAATTTCTTTAATTTTTATTTTGGCGTTTCCAATTAAAATTTTTAAATTAATATTTTCTGTTATTTTTAGTTTTAAATTTTTTTTTGGAATTTTAGGATAATGTTTTAGCATTAATTTGAAATAATCATTTTCTTTAACGAAGAACTTTGAAATTTGCATTATTGTGGTTTTTTTTAGTGGAAATTTTTCTATAGAATAGTAATTAATTTTTGAGGTTATGTTGTTTTCTTTTATGAATTTTAAAAGACATATAAAATTTAATCCTGTTCCAAATCCCAACTCCGCTATTAGAAGATTTTTTTTTGTTTTTAATTCTAAGTCCAGATTGCAACCTTTAATAAATGTATAAAAACTCTCTTCAATTCCATACTTTGGATTGTAATAGATGTCATCGAATTTGCTTGAATATATGGTGCTTTCTTTAAAAATTAGATTTTTCATTTTTTCATTTAATTTCATTTTTCAAGCTTACAGAATTCTGTAAGCTTGAAATTTTTAATTTGATTGATCAGAATAATAAGTTTTTATAATAAATTTTAATTCTTGTTTAAGATTGTAAGTTTTAATAAAAGTTTTTGACTTATAAATATTTGTAAATTTTAGTAATTCTTCCTTTAGAAATATGAAACTTTTTACCATTTCTACTTTTTCTTTAAGCTACGACTACCTTTTTATGCATACTAAAACTAAAACCTTATTTTTCAATAATCTTATAAAAAATCTTTTATAAAGATTAAAGCTAAGTAGCTAAACTTAGCTTTAATCTTCTATTATTGCAACTATTTCTTTTGCTTTTAGTATTAAATGCTCTTTATTCTCGATTTTTACAGCAGCTCCTGCATACTTTTCGTAAAGTACAGTGTCGCCAACTTTTACAGTGATCTCTTCTTTGTTAGAGCCAATGGCTACAACTGTTCCAATATTTGTTTTTTCTTTTGCATTTTCTGGTATGTAAAGTCCTGAGATTGTTTTACTCTCAGCTTCTTTAATTTTTATTAAAACTCTATCAGCTAAAGGCTTAATATTTTTCATTTCAAACATCTCCTTATGTTAATAATATTAAATATACGAAAAAATTGAGAGTTGAGTCAATATATTTATATAGTGCTTGAAAATTAAATTAATTTTCAAGATAATTTTGTTATTAGAATATCAATTTTAGGCAGGGTAATGGTTTGATAACTGTAAATAATTTGGAAGTTTCATTTGGGGAGAGAGTTCTATTTAAAGATGTAAATATTAAATTTTCTTCTGGAAATTGTTATGGAATAATTGGTGCTAATGGGGCAGGCAAAAGTACTTTTTTAAAAGTGCTAGGTGGAATGATTGAATCTACTAAGGGTGAAATATTTATTCCTAAAAATCAAAGAGTAGCGGCTCTTGAGCAAGATCAATTTGCTTATGATGATTATAAGGTTATCGATACTGTTATTATGGGTCACAAAAGACTTTATTCTGTTCAAAAAGAAAAAGATGAAATTTATAATAAACTTGATTTTAGTGATGAGGACGGAATTAGAGCTGGGGAGCTTGAAGCAGAATTTTCAGAGCTTGGAGGCTACGAGGCTGAATCTGATGCAGCAGTTCTTCTTAAGGGTCTTGGAATAGATGAGTCAATTCATAATAATTTAATGAGCGATATTGAAGGGGCTTTAAAGGTCAGAGTTCTTTTGGCGCAAGCTCTTTTTGGTGAGCCTGATATATTGCTTCTTGATGAGCCTACTAATAACCTTGATCTACAATCTGTTAGATGGTTAGAAGAATTTTTAATTAATTTTGAAAATACAGTTATTGTTGTATCTCATGATAGACATTTTTTAAATCAAGTTTGTACACATATTGTTGATATTGATTATGGGAAGATTCAAGTGTATGTTGGGAATTATGATTTTTGGTATGAAACAAGTCAAATTTTAAACAAGCAACTAAAAGATGCTAAAAAGCGATCTGAGGATAAAATTGCCGAGCTTAAGACATTTATTCAAAGATTTTCCAGTAATGCTTCTAAGTCTAGACAAGCAACATCAAGGAAAAAGTTGATTGAAAAGATAAAGGTTGAAGATTTAAAGCCTTCTTCAAGGAAGTTCCCTTATGTTAATTTCAAAAGTGAGAGAGAACTTGGTAAAAATGTTCTTACAATTAAAAATTTGACAAAAGAGTTTGAAGGGAATTTAATTTTAAATAAATTTAGCAGTATTATTGAGCCCCAGCAAAAGGTTGTTTTTTTGGGGAATCCCATGTTTGCAACTTTTTTATTTGATATTATAACAAACGAAGATAAAAATTATAAAGGTCATTATGAATGGGGTTCTACTGTTAATTTTTCATATTTTAATAAAGATAATGGGAAATATTTTGATTTAGATTTAAACTTAGTTGATTGGTTGCGTCAGTATTCAAAAGAACAAGATGAAACTTATATTAGGGGATTTTTAGGTCGAATGCTTTTCAGCCAGGACGAAGCTTTAAAGAAGGTAAATGTCCTTTCAGGAGGAGAAAAAGTAAGATGTATGCTTGCTAAGGCTATGCTTAGCGGAGCAAATGTTTTAATTTTAGATCAACCTACAAACCACTTAGATCTTGAAGCAATTACATCTTTAAATGCTGGGCTTAAAGAGTTTAAAGGAGTTATTCTTTTTACATCACATGATCATCAATTTATAGATACTGTTGCCAATAGAATTATTGAGTTTACTCCCAATGGAATAATTGATCGCTATATGACTTTTTCTGAGTATATTGATGATACTAAGATTAAGGATTTGAGAAATAACCTTTACGGTGATAATGCTAGTTTTAGGCTTTAATAGCATTTTTTAAAAAACTCAAAAGGTTTTTTGTTTTGAGGGGTATACTTTTTATATTTGTGTTTTCAGCTTCTTTTTTAAGGCTTTATTCTAGTATCAATTTATATTTTCAAAAAGCATTGACTGGTAAAGTTGCAGGCAATCCAATTATTGACGAAAAACGTGATACTATTACAGTTTTAACAAAAGATAGATGGTTGATAACCTATACAATGTCATTTGAAAAGAAATATTCTTATAGATTGAATAGAATTCCATATCCTTTTCTTTTGAAAGATTTTGATAATGGGTATTATGTTATTACAGTTAGAAATGAGGTTCAAAAGATTAAGAGAGGAAAACTTGTTTGGAAGTATAAGCTTGATTTTTCACCTTTGAGTGCTCCTGCTATGGGGAATGTTAGCATTTTAATTCCTCTTGTTAATGAAAGGGTTGTTTCTATTGATTTAAATAGTGGAAAAAAAATATTTGAGGTCAATATAGGCAGTAGGCCTGTTACTTCTCCTGTAGTTTTTGATAATGGTGATTTTTGCATTGCAAGTGAAAATGATGAAATATTTTTGTTTGATTCTTCGGGTAATAAGAAATGGTTTTCCAGGCTTGTTGCTTTTCCTTTTTTGTTAATGATAAATACAAAAAAGGAAGTAGTTGTTGGACATAAATCAGGACATATTGTTTCTTATGAGAGAGATTTTGGGGAAGTTGTTGGCTCTATTAAATTAAACTTTCCTATTAATTTTTTGTTTGAAAAGTTTAATGGTGAATATGTCGCAATTTCAAGTGTTGGTATGTTTTTTGATTTGAATAGAAACTTTAAGCTTAAATTCAAAAAAAGAATGAACTTTGAGGTTGAAAAAGCTGTTCTTTATAATAATAGAAATCTTTTAGTTTCAACCAAATCAGATGGAATTTTGTCTTTTGGAGAAAATTTTAATGTATCTTTTGTAGATGCTAATCTTAAGGATTTGTCAGGACTTAGTGCTAATTCAGGTATTATTGTTTTAGGGGGAGGTGATTGGGTTCTTAGTACTTATTATTACGAATATGACAAAAATCTTGATGTTAGTGTGTGGAACCATTTTAGAGGTAATAAATACAATCAAGGTAGAATAGATTTAAAAGAGAAAGGTTTTGTAGATTATGATAAAAATTATTTGCTTCTTGATGAAATTCTTAATTCTAGCTATAGTGATGCTGCTTATGATAAATTTTTAGGGATTTTGGATTTTCTTGCAACTAAACATGGAAATTTCCCCAAAAAATATTTAAATTTATATAAAAAAGCTTTTGATGTTTGGCTTTTGCCAGAAAAGGGACCCAATCGGATTGTTTCAAGGGGCAAGCTTTATAGATATTTTTTATGTGTTAATGATGAAGCTTCAATTAAGAGTTTTATTAATTTTGCAATTAGAGAAAGAGATATTAATAATATAATTACTATAGTGCAAACTATTACCAAATTTGAAAGTTATTATGGCCAAGACTGTATTATATATAATTATATACAGCATATAGTGTTAAATTACCAAGGCAATTTGGAAATAGCTTATTCTGTGATTTTAAATTTGAGAAATATAATTTTAAATTCAACAGACAAACTTCTAAAACTTTGTAAGAATAAGTATATAAATTTATTAATGTTTATGAGACGGCAAAATTTTTCTGAAAATATTAATAAGCACATTAATGAAATTATTTCAAGCATTCAAGATTGAATTATCTGTTTTGTATATAAATCTGATTATGTTAAAATTAGGGTAAATTAGTGAATTTAGTTGGTAAGGTAGATTATAATTAAATTTATAGGAGAATTTCTTTTATGAAAAAAATGTTACTAATCTTTAGTTTTTTTCTTGTTTTTTTGAATGGATTTCCTCTTAATGCAAGGGAAGTTGATAAGGAGAAATTAAAGGACTTTGTAAATATGGATCTTGAGTTTGTAAATTATAAAGGTCCTTATGATTTTTCAAATACGTATGAACAAATAGTAGGTATTGGGGAATTTTTAGCAAAACCATTGATCAATTCCAATAGCAACTCAAGTTATTATGGTAAATATTTTATTAATAGATTTATTGACGATCAAGATAAAAAAGCAAGTGTTGATGTTTTTTCTATTGGCAGTAGGTCAGAGCTTGACAGCATATTTAATTTAAGAAAAATTCTTGTAGGGTATTTAATAAAGGCTTTCGATTATGAAAGATCTAGTGCGGAATTGATTGCTAAGGTTATTACAATATATAATGCTGTTTATAGAGGAGATTTGGATTATTATAAAGGGTTTTATATTGAGTCTGCTTTGAAGTCTTTAACTAAAGAAAATGCGGGACTTTCTAGGGTATATAGTCAATGGGCTGGTAAGACACAAATATTTATTCCTCTTAAAAAGAATATTTTATCTGGGAATGTTGAGTCTGATATTGATATTGACATTATGGTTACAGATAAGGTGGTGGCAGTTCTTTTAAATGAAAATGAAGGAGGTGTTCACTTCGCAAGAGATATTACAGACATTCAAGGTGAAACTCATAAAGTAGATCAAGATAAAATTGATGTTGAATTAGATAATTTTAATGAAAGTGATTCCAATATAACAGAAACTATTGAAAATTTAAGAGACCAGCTTGAAAAGGCTACAGACGAAGAACATAGAAAAGAAATTGAAAGTCAGGTAGATGCTAAGAAGAAACAGAAAGAAGAGTTAGATGAAAAGGTAATTAATCTTGAGAAAGCTCAACAAAAATTAGATTTTGCTGAAGATAATTTAGATATTCAAAGAGATACTGTTAGAGAAAAGCTTCAAGAGGATATTAACGAGGTTAATAAGGAAAAGAATTTGCCAAAACCTGGTGATATAAGTTCTCCTAAAGTTGATAAGCAGCTACAGATAAAAGAGAGTTTAGAAGATTTACAAGAGCAGCTTAAAGAAGCTAGTGATGAAAATCAAAAAAAAGAAATTGAAAAGCAAATTGAAATTAAAAAAAATGATGAAAAACTTTTAAAAAGTGAAGATCATAAAGCAATAGATTCTAATAGAGGGTTAAATTCTAAATCTTCTAGTAAAGAAAAGGGGAAGGAAGAAGAAATAATTAAAGAGAAATCTCAAGCAAGTTTGGGCGATTTGAATAATGATGAAGACCGAATTATGCCGGAAGATCAAAAACTATCTGAGAATAAAAGATTAGATAGTGAAAAAACATTACAACCTGTTTTTGAAGTTGAGAAAGTAGATAAAATTTCTAAATTTAACAACAATGAGGTTGATGAATCGTCCTCTATAGATAAGCCTTCTTACAATGATTTTGATTCAAAAGAGGGCGGTGTAGATAACAAAGATATTAATTTGCAAAAAGCTAAGCCTCAAGCTAAAAGTCACCCCGATTCTTTAAATGAAAAAGAAGATTTAACTGCTATACCTATGGATTCCAGTAATCCCATATTTTTAGAGGTTATTGATCCGATTACAAATTTAGGCACGCTCCAGCTGATTGATTTAAATACTGGTGTTAGACTTAAAGAAAGTACTCAGCAAGGCATTCATCGTTATGGGATTTATGAGCGTGAAAAAGATTTGGTTGTTATTAAAATGGATTCGGGAAAAGCTAAGCTTCAAATACTTAATAAACTTGAGAATTTAAAAGTGATATCAGAGTCTAATTTTGAGATTAATAAGAATTCATCTCTTTATGTTGACTCTAAAATGATTTTAGTAGTTGTTAAAGACAGTGATAATGTTTGGAGATTGGCTAAATTTTCTCCTAAAAATTTAGATGAATTTGTTCTTTCGGAGAATAAAGTTTTGCCTTTTACTAGTTTTTCTGTGAGAGAAAATTTTGTGTATTTGCAAGATGAGTTTAAAAGACTAATTACTTTAGATTTAAATACTTTAAAAAAATCTGAATAATTTCGTAGTTTGATTAAAATTGTATCAATATTAAAAAGCTAAAAACTTTGTTTTTAGCTTTTTTTAAATATTCTCGGGATGGTGGGATTCGAACTCACGATCCCCTGCTCCCAAAGCAGGTGCCTTAGCCACTAGGCCACATCCCGAAGAAGCGCACCAATTAGGACTTGAACCTAAAACCTACAGATTAGAAGTCTGTTGCTCTATCCAATTGAGCTATTGGTGCATTTTGAAATGCTAATGATGAGTATATCATTTTGCAAAATCCTTGTCAATAAAGTCTAAACACCTTTGTTGTGTATATTTTTTATTTTTGTTTTGTGTTTATAATGTTTTATAATTTTTTTATGATTAATCTTGATTTGATTGTTAATGAAACTTTGTTTAGATACCCTGAGGTTAAGCCTTTTTTAAATTATAAAAATAATTATGAACTTTTAATAATGGTAATTTTAAGTGCAAGAACAACAGATAATTTGGTAAATAAAATTTCTCCATATCTTTTTGAAAGATATAGAAATTTTGAAAGTTTAGCAAGAGCAAATGTAAGAGATGTTGAAAAATTAATTTATAAGACCGGTTTTTATTCAATGAAAGCTAAAAATATTGTAAATTGTTCTATTGATATTTTGGAAAAATTTAATGGTGTTATTCCAAATAATATTTTAGATCTTGTTAAACTACCCGGAGTAGGTCGAAAGACAGCAAATGTTATTCTCGGAACTATTTACAATAAACCTGCAATTATTGTAGATACCCATTTTAGTAGAGTTGTTACAAGGCATGCTCTTTCTTTGGAAAATTCTCCTATTAAGATCGAACTGGATCTAAAAAGAAGAATAGAACCTTGTAAGCAGTATAGATTTTCTATGGCTATCAATAAGCACGGAAGAGAAATTTGCACTTCTAGAAATGTAAGTTGTGTTAATTGTTTTTTGGAAAAATTTGCTCCAAGAGTTTGTTAATTTGTTAGTTAAGATGATATTAAATGTTTCATTTTTTTTCTCAGCTTTAAATTTATTATTGCCAGTATTATGTTTATACCTATTAATATGAGTAGAGGATTAATCCATATCCATAGATATTTATTACCCATTTCCATATAGTTTAGCAGTTCTCCTAGACTGGGATATAGACTTTTGTCTTGTTTTTGTAAAAAGCTTACTACTTCAAAAGTAGTAAGACTTCTTGCCATTTGTAATGGGATTATGGATGATATTGATGAGAATACTTCTGGAAAAATGTGACGCAATATTATTCTAATTTTGCTTGCTCCTATAGATTCGCTAGCTTTAACATAATCTAAATTTTTTATTATTAATGTATTGTTTCTTGCAATAAAAGCAAATCTAATCCATCCATGAATCAATGCCAATAGTGCTGCTGTTTGAAGCATATTGTAAGTTTTTTGTTTTAAAAAGTAGTAAAAGATTAGAGACACAACATAAAAAAAAGGTAGTGTTTGTAATGCTTCGATTAGTTTTGAAATTAGCATGCAAATTTCAAAACTAAACATGCCAATTATTGTTCCAATGAAGATTCCAATTACTGCAGAAATTGTTGCGTAGCTTAGTGAAAGTAGAATAGAATTTCTAGTTGCAATTACTAGTCTTGCCATAATATCTCTACCTTTTTTATCGATTCCTAGTGGATTGTCTTTTGTGGGTGGCATAGGCATGTTTTTGGTAGATTTTAAGTAGACTTTATTTGGATCTTTTTTGTAGATTGCAATTTTTGAATTTTCATTAATGAGCGCTGGAGTGATTATTAACAACACAGTAAATATACTAAAGAGTGCGATATAAATTTTTTTTGTTATTGTGCTTGGTTTCATTAATTTAGCGTGTCCTTATATGGGTTGATTTTGTAAATTAATATATCTGTTATTATATTGGGAATAAGTATAATGAAAACCCCAATAAAAATTAAATCTGTAGAAATAGCATAATCGTTGAATTTTAAAGCATTTAAATATAAGGCTCCAATTCCATCAATTTCAAACATTGATTCAATCATTGATGCTCCAAACAAAGCAGTTGTGATAATAGGTCTCATGTTTGTGAGTAATGGCGTTATTGATGGAATTAATGCATGTTTTAAGATTATTTGTAATTTATTTATTCCTCTTGATTTTGCAGCGTTTATGTAAAATTCTGATAAAGTTTTTTCAAGAGATTGTTTGAAAATTACAGAATTAAATATGAAAAATGAAAAAAACCATGCAAATCCGCCTATTATTAAATTTTTTGGATTTAAGTTAAAGTAATATATTAAGGACAGTATTAAAAATACTGTTAAATTTCTGGGCATTGAGTGGAGTAACAGCATTAAATATTCTAGAAAATTGTTTATTAGGTTGTTTTTTATGTAAATTTTCCAAATTACAATAAGGGCTATTGCTGCAATATAAGAGAGTAGGGCGCCTGGAATTGAGATTTTTAAAGTATTGAATAATTTTTGAAAGATTATTTTAGTGGTTGGTGTTCCTTTACTCAATAGAGAATATCGATAATCGCCCCACAGTATTCCTACATTTTTTGTTTCGTATATTATATATGAATTGCCGGCTACATGCTTTAAAAAGCAATTTTTTTTTAATTTTGATTTAGAGTTAAAGTTGTGTATTAGTGTATATCTTTCTATACTTTTGTATATTCCAATGTATTGTAAGTATTTTTTTAGGATATTTGTTTTAACAAAAGGGGTATATTGGTATTCATCTGAAAAAAAATTTACTAATGATACGCAAAAAAATGATGCACAAATTAAATTGATTAATAAATATATTATATTTTTTAAAATAAATATTTTCAATAAAGATTAATCCTTAGAGTTATTGGAAGCAAGTTTATTGCTTTTTGTGATTTTTTTGGTTTGAATAATACAACTTGATAAAAAATAATAAATTAAACCTATTGCTATTGATATGAGGTAAAAATTTTGATTTTTAGTAAATGGTTTATGCAGGGTTAATATTTTACCCTGCTTATATTGAGCTTTATTATTATTGGTTTTTATTACTGTTGAGTTTTTTGGATAGTAGCCCAATTTGTTGGCTTCTTTTAAAATTTCGGATTTAGATACTTGCAAGTTAATATATCTTGCTTTTAAATTTTTTTGGATTTCTTTTAGCTTTTCGATGTGATTTTTTATTAATTTTAAGTTATTGTCCAATTTTTGATAATTAACAAATCCTCTTTCTCCAAATATGGGCGCCATTATGAAGTAGCTTAGTATTCCCGAGTAAAAAGACATTGCAATTTTTTTATAAATAGTCATACAACTTGTAATTATATTCTTAATATACTATATTTACAAGTAGTTAAAGTTGATTTAGATTGTAGTTATATTGAATAGTTTTGGAGAGCAAAGTTGGCGTGAAGAAGAGTATTTTTTTTATCAAAGAAGGTCCCAAGGAAGTTGATTTTGATATGGAAAAAGTATTTTTAAGAAATGAGTCTGTTGATATTGTTTCTACTTCCTCAGATAATCTTAAAAATTTTTTAGATGAAAAACTGTTAAAGCTTGATAACATATTAAAAGAAAGACATGGTGAGTTGATTAATTGCTTAAAGGATGTTGAGCTTCGTGTTGAGAGGGTTGAGAAAGAAATGCTTGATGGTGGGCTTAAGCTTGCTCAAAGAGATTTTATTACTTCCGATTCGAAAGATTTTGAAAAAAAACCATCTGATATTGACGATTCATTTTCTAAAAAAGAAGACAATTTGCCTAATATTTATATTGGTCAAGAAGAATTAGATGCACTGCTTGAAGGCATCAATTATGTTCCAAAAGAAAGCGAAGATGTTCAACACGACGTTAAACTAAATACAGATAAAACAGATAAAGATTTAAATTTGACCAGCAGTTTACATGTGACTGATAATTTTTCTAATAATTTTATTAAAAAAGAAAGTATTGATGTTGTTAATGATAATGTTTCTGTAGAAAATATAGAGTTAAATAATAGTAACGATCATAATGAAAAATTAGATAGTTTTGTAGATAACAAACAACATTTAGATTTAATTGATGAAGATGGAAATGTCAAGCATGGGGGGGGCAGTGATGATACAATTCCTGAGGATTCTGATGAACGTCTTGAGTTTAAAGAATTTGATGATTTTGAAAATATTTTAAAAGAGGACTTAGATTCTCAAATTACCGAAGGCGCTTTATCTAATGATGAAGAAAAAAATTTGAATGATAATTTGGGAAATAAAGCAGATCAAGGACAAAGCAATGGTATTTCTAATTGTGAAAAGCCCAGTTCCCAAAATATAACTGAGGATCCTTCTTTTTCTCAGTTTAATTTTAATGATGTTGAAAAGGTTGTGAGCAAATTTAATGTCGAAGAGTCTTTAAGCAATGTTGCGCTAAATAGCGATGAAAAAGCCGTGTTAATAAATTTCATTGATAGGATAGAAAGTGAGCTTGAGTTAAATCCTAATAGAAATATTTTTAAAGTTAAACAAGAGTATGAAGTTTTAAAAAAAGTTAAATTTTTGCTTACTAAAAATTAAAGAATCTATTCGTTTAAATTCTATTTTATTTTTCTCTTATAAGAATTTTAAGTTAATTTTTGATAGCTGAGTAGACGATTTTTTTATTTGAACTAGATAATTTTCAATTTAAATAGATAACTTGAGTAAAGTGAAGCAACACCTTATCTTTTGATAAAATGTTGCCTTCGTCATGTTTAATTTTGTTACATTTGTTTTTATATGTTTTGCTTTTTATTTACAATACACATCAAGATTAATCTGTATTTTTTTAATGTTCATGGTGATCTACTTGATTATCATTGCTAGAAATATTATCTTTTTCTATTAATTTTTTTTCTAAGTTAAATACATCAAAAAAAGTCCATTTGCTAGTCGTGTAGTAATATTCATCTTTATCTTTTTTGATTAATATGTCTTTGTCATTTTCTTCGTTTTTATTAAGGTAAACTTCAATATTGTTAACGCTTTTATTGCTCCATTTAACTTCAATTTTGTATTGAAGTTTATAGTCATCTATTTTTGATTTATCAATTTCAAGTCCATCAGCTCTAAATTCAGCAATAATATTTAAAGGTCTCTCCTTTGGCATTTTTTGGTTATTTAAAAAATAAAGGCCATCTTTAGTGGTAACCTCATAGTTATTATTTATATTATTTTCATTATCTTTGTTTAATTTTCTTATTATTTTCAATGATAAATTTTCTAATTTTGTGTTTTTTTCTTGAAATAACGTAGTATCTGAAAATGTATTATAAGAATTACCCTTATATGATAGGAAAATATTTTTTGTTAAGTAAACGTTTGCGTCACTACCTTTGATGTATGCCAATCTTGAATCACCTTCTCCGGATTTTCCAACAAAAATTTCTGTTAACAGTTTGTTATTATTGTCAAATAATTTAAAGCTTGGATTTTCTCCAATGCCTAGTTCTTTATGTTTTTTTTGATCTCTGCTTACAAGTTTGTTTTTTTGAAGTTCGTTTAATGCTTTGATTAGGGAATTAACTTTTTTATTGTCAACAGGAATATTTTGCTTGTTATATGTCAACATCCAATCTTTACCAAGTTTTGTTAGTGTCCCTTCAAGTTCTGTTTCAATTTTAGAAATTAAATTTAAGTCAAAATCGAAAAATTTTTCTTCCAGAATTCTTGCTACTTTATTTTCATTTGAAAAAATTATTCCTAATAAAAATGTAGATGTCAGCACTATTATTATCAAGATTTTTATTTTTTCTTTATTGATTGAGAATAGTTTTGATTTTATCATAAACACCCCTTTATCCTTAATTTGCTTTTCTTTTTCTAGTAAATCTAGCAAGTCCAAATATTAATATTATTATTGGAAGAATAATTAAATTAACAATTATTAATGAAAACTTTGCATTGACCATTTCGTTTGAGGAGCTTGGAAATTTTAATTTAGCTCGTACTTCTCTGGACTTAATATTAAAAAATTCTTCCTTTTGCATTAAATAATCCGAAATTCTCCCAGATAGTTCAAAGTTTGATGGAGAACCGTTGTACATATAATCACTAAATATCATGCTTGATCCTGTTAAGATTATTTTAGAATTTTTGGAATATTGTTCTTTATAGAGACTTTTAATTTTTCCTTCAATTGCATATCCTAATATTTTGAGCTTATTTTCATCAAATTTATTTGGGACTTCAAATGCATTCAAAGATACGTTTGAAAGGTTAGGTTCTTTAACTTGCCATGATTGTTTAGAACTTGCAAATAGAGGTAAAAATTTTACTTCTTCTTCATCTTTTTTGACAAGTTCTAATGAGCTACTCCAGGGAATTGTAGCAGTATAAAAATTTTTTAGTAATGGTATGTCTTTTTTGATAATATTGCTTTTGTCTATTAAGATCCATGGATAGTAAGTTTGGAAATTGCCACCTAAAAAGATCGTGGGCGCTCTTTTATCAAGAATAATATTATCGTGGTATTTTATACCATAACTTTCAAATAGATCAAATAGTTTAGATTTAATAGGAGTTATGCCATATGGATTTTGAGGGTTGTAGTCAATTGCACTTGTTGCAACAAATATTTTTCCATCGTTAACAATAAAATCGTCAATTTTTTCTACAATCTCTTTATCAATTTCTTTAGCACCAATAATGAATAATCCATTTATTTCTTTTCTCATGTCTTCTAATTTTTCAGTTTTTAAATCTATTTCTTTTATTTCAATACCAAATGCTTTTTGCATTATTTCGGAAAAGTTTTTGTGGGCTTCTTTTAAAGTGCTGTCCCCAAAGGCAAGTCCTAAAACTTTTTTTGTATTGTTTATTAGCTTGTCAAGCCCATTTGCAAGGTCATATTCTAAATTACTAATTTCTGTTACGATCGGTATTACTTCTCTTTTTCCTTCGTAAATAATTTCAATTCCTGAATATATTTTGAGTATTGAAAGTTGATTAATATCTCTTAAGTCGATTTGCTGAGAAGGAATGCCGATGTGCTCTAAGGGTGTTGAAATTTTATCGGCATCAAGTTCTTTATAAATCACTTTTCCTTTTGAAGCATCAGAAAAACTTATTAAAAAATTTTTTATTTGATTTGGAAAGGCAAAATAGTTTTCAAGGCTTCCTGAATTATAATATGTTATATATATTGTTTCATTTGCACTTGAAAACAAATTTTTTGTAACTTTAGATATTGTAAAAGCTTTGTGCTTTGTAAAGTCTATTTTAAAAATGAAAATAGATATATTGCAAAAAATCAAAAAGATTATTGTAAGATTTAAAGTTAGGTTTAAAACCTCATTTTCTTTATTTTTCATAATTTTATCTCCATTTTTTTAGCGCTATGCTGTGTGTGGTTAGTATTAAAAATGTGATTGTGAATGTAATAAAATAAATAAAGTCTGATAAGTTTAGTATGCCCATATTAAAGTAGCTAAAGTGATTAGTTATTGAAATAAAATTAAGCATTTCTCCTATTATATTTTCTTTTCCAAAGATCATAACTAATTTTCCAGAAAATAGTATTAATATCAGTGTAAATACGGTTAAAATGTAAGAGACTATTTGACTTTTTGTAATAGACGAAATAAATGTTCCCATGCTTAGAACCGAGAGAGAATAAAGAATTATCCCTACATATTGAAGTAATATTATTCCAAGATCAAATTCGCCCATGAAAATTGTCATTATTGTAAGAGGTAAAGTAAGTGCGAATAGTATTAGTGTGAAAATTTTAAGAGTAATAAATTTACCCAAGACTATTTCTTGAGGACTTATTGGTAGAGCGTAAAGAAGTTCAATACTCCCTGTTTTGTGTTCTTCTGAGAATACTCCCATGCTAAGTGCTGGCAGCACTAGCATCAAAATAATAGGCATTGAAGAAAAATAAGAAGTAAGAGAAGCATTATCTTTAATAAAAAATCCTGATAAAAAGATAAATGAAAAGTTTATGAATATTAAAAAAAATAGCATCACAACGTATGCAGTTGGAGTTCCAAATAATATTTTTAGTTCTTTTTTAGAAAGCGATAAAGATTGCTTTAAATCTATTTTCATTTTTTTCTCTCCTTGGTTAATTTGCTAAATATCTTTTCAAGGCTTTCATGTTTTGGGATCATTGCTTTTAAAATTATGTTATTTTTTACTATGTAGCTAAAAAGATCTTCTTCTGTTTTTCCTTGAGATAGTTTTAATGAAATGTTTAAGTCTTTCTCGTGTTCTTCAAGTTGTATTAATGTAAAAATATCATTTTTGTTATTGAAAAAATTTTTTTCATTTCCGGAGTTTTTTGAAACTATTAATTCTATTTCAATTTCCTTAAATTTATTTTTAATAATATTTTCTTTTGTGTCATCAGCAACAATTACTCCGTTGTTTACAATAATTATTCTGTTACAAATAGATTCTACTTCGCTTAGTATGTGTGAAGAGAATAATATTGTACTTTCTTTTGCAAGTTCTCTTAAGAATTCTTTAAATTCAATTATTTGATTTGGATCAAGGCCATTTGTTGGCTCATCGAGTATTACAAGTTTAGGATTGTTTATTAAAGCACCTGCTATTCCTACTCTTTGTTTAAATCCTTTTGAAAGTTGAGAAATCAGCTTGTCTTCAACTTCTTTTAATTTGAATATGCTTATTGCCTTGTCAATTTCTTTTTTTAATTTTTTGACGCCTTTTATTTCTGATATAAACTTTAAATATTCTTTAACAGAAAGTTCTGGGTAAAGAGCTAATTTTTCAGGAACATATCCTACTTGTTGTAGTATCTCTTTTGAATGCTCTACAATGTCTTTTTTAAAAATTTTTACATTACCTTTGCTTGGATAATGAAATGATGTCAAGATTTTGATTAATGTGGATTTTCCGGCTCCGTTTGGGCCAAGTATGCCAAGCACTTCGCCTTCTTCAACCTTAAAGCTAACATTAAATAGCGCTGTAAATGAACCATACGTTTTGCTAACTTTTTCTACATTTATCATATACCCTCCTATTTAATAATAAAGTTATTTTTGCTTGCTTCAAGCCTCATTCCATCTTTTGTTAAAAAAATTTCTCCATCTGGATATTCCAATTTTGCCTCCTTTAGTAAGTTTTCAAGATCTCTTCTTAATGTATATCTTTCACTAAAATGAATAAGTCCTGTTTGTAAAACTTTTGCTTGCTTTGCAATATTTGCAGCGCCACCCGCTGTTAAGTGCAGTTTTTTATCTGCTTCTTTTTTAAGCTCATTTTTAAATGTACTCTCAATTATTACAAGGTTAAAATTTTTGATTTTATGTATTAGCTCTTTAAAATAACCAGTATCTGTAATGTACGCAACTTTTAATCCTTTTTTAGATTTTCCAAGTATTTCTGATGGTTTTATAATTTTTCCGTTTATTAGTATTTCTTTTCCATCTTGTAGGGTTTTTCTAATAGGCCCTTTAGGAATATTTAACTCTTCTGCTTTTTTTGTATTGAATTTCCCAGGCTTATCTTTTTCTATAAATAAATATCCAACACACTCTATTGAATGTTTTAGCTCCGTGTATTCAATTTTTTTTGTTTTATCTTCATATATTATTTTTTCAGTTTTATCTATGATTATTTCTTTATAAATTATTTCATAGTTTTTATATATTTTAAGCATTTCTATATTAGCTTTTGCATAGTTTTTTATTCCAACAGGTCCAGCAATTATTAATGGCTCTTTTCTTGTTTCTCCGCTTTGCGACATTAGCATTATTATTCCAAGCAGTCCTGTGATGTGATCAGCATGTAAGTGTGTAATACAAATCATTTTTATTTTTTGCCAAGATATTTTTTGTTTTCTTAAAGACATTTGAGTTCCTTCTCCACAATCGAATAAAAAATTGTCTCCATTATATTCAATTAATACGGATGACAAATATCTATTGTGGAGCGGCCTTGTTCCTCCAGTCCCTATAATGTTAATATTGAATCCCAAAGATTATTCTCCCGGTTTGTTTTGAAAGTGTTAATTAATTTTAATTGTTTTGTTAAATTTTGCTTCACTTTTAGTTTCTCTTTGGATAAGAATTATTTTAGCCTAACTTAAACATTATATTATTTTTTCATGAATTTAGAAATATTAAGATGTGAAATTGCTTGTTAGCATTGATTTAAAAATTTTGATTTTAAGAATGTTGCACATTATTGTAATATTTTGCATATCTTTTAATATTATAATGATTTGGAATTTTGTCAATTTTTTCAATATTGTCAACTAATAAATTGGATAAGTATGGTGCCATAGATATACCCCGTGTCCCAAAACCATTTAATATGAAGATATTTTTATGCTTTGGGTGTTCTCCCAAGAAAGGTTCTCTGTCAAGAGTTGAAGGCCTTATGTGTGCTTTTTGACTAATGACTTTACATTTTAGATTTGTTATTTTTTTAAATTTTTTCAATAATTCTAATTTTGCCCATTCATTTGTAAGTGTATTCCAAATATTCCATTCGTAAGTACTCCCAAGGTAAAATTTATTCCCCTTTAGGTGAATTAAAGATACATGTCTATTGTAAACTTCTTTAAAATTTAGTTTCTTGCATTCTAATATTATGATTTCGCCTTTTGCAGGCTCAAATGGGAGGTAAGAAAAAAATCCTTTAAGTTTTTCTTTGTACCCTTTTGCAAATATTAATTTTTCAAATTTAAAATTTTCTATTTTGAAAAAACTTTCTTCAAGTTGAATTTTATTTTCATCGATATTTTTTTTTATGTATGATTTTTTTTTGATTAAATATTTTTTAATATTTTCTATATAGATTTTTGTATTAATTCTGGCGCCTTTTATTATCATTCCTCCGTTAGAGTCGTTTGAAAAATTATAAATTTTGCCATCTTTTATTTTCAAAATAAAGTTTGCCATGTTTTTATCATTTTCAATTTTATCAATCAGGTTATTTTTTTGATTTTCAGTAGTAAATGGTCTAAAGATATTTTTTTCTATAAAAAAATTAGATTTAATGGTTTTTTCAATTTCTTGATAATATTTTTTTGCAAATTCAAAAATATGTGATTCTTTCCACGCAATGTTCATTTTTCTACCCATAATAGGATTAATAAGTCCACCTGCTACTATTGTTGCTTTTGCATCTTCATCGTCAAAAAGAATTACTTTTTTATTTCTTTTAAGAAGTTCGTAAGTAACAGTGCTTCCTGCTATCCCCCCTCCAATAACTGCAAATTCATAATGCATTTTAAACCCCTTTTTGATTTTATTTATTTATAAATTTAGAGTATTTTTTGATTATAATGAAGTTTAATTAAATATTTATTAGTTTTTGCTTTTCAAAAATTAAGTGCAATTGTTTAGTTTTTATATTTTCTTATCATTTAAAAACCTTTTATTTTCAATTATAATGTAACATTATGTTTTTGTATAAGGGATGTTTTATGACCGGTAAAGAAGATGATAATATTAGTGTTTTGCATGATCAGGCATTGAAATTAGTTTTAAAGAGTAGATCAATAGTAATTGCTGGTGAGATTACTAAGGATGTTTCTCGGCTTTTTCAGGAAAAAATATTATTATTAGAGACTTTAGATTTTAAAAAACCTATATTTGTATATATTGATTCAGAAGGAGGCGATATTGATGCTGGATTTGCTATTTTTAATATGATTCGTTTTGTTAAGCCTAAAGTTTTTACAGTTGGAGTAGGACTTGTTGCTAGTGCCGCTGCTTTAATTTTTTTGGCTGCAAAATTAGAAAATAGATTTTCGCTGCCTTTCGCGAGGTATTTATTGCATCAACCTTTGAGTGGATTTAAAGGAGTTGCTACAGATATTGAGATTTATACTAATGAGTTAAATAAAGTTAAAAAAGAACTTAATAATATTATTTCAAAAGAAACAGGTCAAAAAATTTCTAAAATAGAAAAGGATACTGATAGAGATTTTTGGTTAGACAGTGGCGCTGCAAAAAAGTATGGACTTGTATTTGAAGTTGTTGAAACAAAGTACCAACTTGAAGAGTTTATTTCCGCTTAGTGTTTTATTTGTTTCCTGTAATTTTATAGATATAGATTTTAGTGTTTTGGAGTTTAAAGTTGCAGATCTTAATTTAAATGATAATTCTTTTCAAGAATTATTAGATTCTGCTTATAATATTATCGATCAAAGTTTTGATTTGATAATTATTAAGAACCTTGAGAATAAAAATGTTCTTGATTTAATCAATAATAGAGTTTTATTTGGTACTTTTAAGAATGCTTATTTCATTGATCAAGGGAAAGGACTTTCTGTTAGCATTCTTTCTAAGTGCAAAATAAATATTAAAGTTTTGAGTGTAATGCAAAATTATGATAATTTAAAATTAGGATTGCTTGTTGATTTTAAATTTAAGGATAAGCATTATGGCATTGTTATTTATAATTTAAGCAATGATTTTATTAAATATCCTGTTAGTTTGCAAATTAGTGAGCAAATTTTATATTTAAAAGTCCAAATTGATAAATTAATGTTTATTTTAGATGAATCTGAATTTGTCATTTTTGATTTATTAATCAAAAATGGATTTTTTAGTTTAATAAATGATTCAAACAATATTTCAATGTTTGCGAATAAGATTAATTTTAGAGTTTTTTCTAATTTTTTTGCTAGAGTTTCTTTGCATTCATTTATGTTTGCAATTTTAGATTGTTTGCACAACAATTATTCTATTGAAAATTTTCCCCAAAAAATAGTTATCAATTGAGTTTTGAGATTTATTTTTTTGTTTGACTTGACATCATAATATATTATTATTTATTATGTTATTCTATGCCGAAGTGGTGGAAGTGGTAGACACACAGGACTTAAAATCCTGAGGAGGAAACTCCGTACCGGTTCAAGTCCGGTCTTCGGTATTTCAAAGGGTTTTACTTGCATTTTTCGGCTATTGTTTTGTTTGTAAGAATTCCTAGCATAAGTGCTATTCCTAAAGATGTAAAAGATGCAAAGTCAGCTTTAAAATTTAATTTTAATACGATTAATGTCATTTGTAGAATTGATCCAAAAATTAGGCCTTTTGATAAATAAATAAAATTGTTTAAGTGATTATCTATCATTTTCTTTATTATTAATATTGATGTAACTATTCCTATTGTTAGAGATGTCGCAAAGATTGTAATAAGAGCAATGTTAAATTCGGATATAATGAGTATTATTTCTTTATAAAAGCCAAGTAGTAAAAGCATCGCAGATCCTGAGATTCCCGGTAAGATCATTGATGCTCCACTTATTATTCCAGAGGATATTAATAATAAGTAATATTTTATTGAGCTTTTGTCTTGAAGGATCGTACTTTGCAATTGTATATTAGATTCTTTGATTATTAAGAAAAGTACAATGATGATCATCCCAATAAAAAACAACAAATGCTTTAATATGTTTGTATTACTATTTATTTTTTTTATAGATATTTTTGGTTTTAGTGTTAACATATTCCCAAATGTTAATCCTATGAAAAATACTATTAGCAATGCTTCTATTATTCCATTGTCAAAGACATAAGCTTTAAATATTTTTGCAGTTAATAATATTGAGGTTAACATTCCTGTTGCCAAAATAGTTAAAAACATTAAATTTTTTTTAATTTCTGCAAATTTTAAGATTTCTGAGATAGAGTTTACTATTTTGTAGTAAATTTTTAGCATTAAGGCCAGTGTTGCCCCAGAGACCCCTGGGATTATGTTTGCAATTCCAAGTAAAATTCCCTTGATATAAACATTAAGCATTTTTATTTTTAGACTTTATATATTTTCAATTTAGATGTTTTCTCTGTCATCACCCTCACCATTTATTGTTCCATTTTCATGTCGCATTTTTATTTTTTTTAGATTTGTAAGGGCAACATCTTCAAGTGTAATGCCTAAATTGTTGCTTAAAGTTGACAAGTACCATAAAACATCCCCAAGCTCTTTTTTAATTGACATCAAATACTTATCATCAATAATGTAATTTTTGTCTCTTCCTAATTTTTTTATTTTTTCAACAACTTCTCCAGTTTCACCAGCAAGACCAAGTGTTGTTAAAATTAATTCTTCTTTTTTATTTTTGTACTTAGCAGTTTTTTTTGCTTTTTCTTGGTATTCGTTTAACTCCATGCTGAAAGACAGTTTATTACAGTTTGTTATTATTTACAAGTCCAAACATGATTTATTATTTTTATGTTTTTTATTATATTTTGATTAATTAAGCGTGAAATAATTTGTAGTATGAGTAAAATTTTTTTGTTGTTTAAAGCAGTTTTCTTTTTTTTAAAAATAATTTGTGTTTTTTCTTATCCAGAAATAAAAAATTTTTCAAGAAAAGATCCTATTTTTTCTGATCTTAAAATTAAAGTTCTAAAATATAATAAAAAAGAACATATTCCTTTGTTTTTTTACTTATATAAAGTTAAAAAAGGAGATACTTTTTTTAAAATAGCTAATAAAATAAATGGATGGCAGTCTGGAATTGCCACTGTTAATTTGTTGGATTCTCCTTTTGTTAGTGTTGGACAAGAGATTCTTATTCCTAGTAAAAAAGGAGTTTTTGTTTTTGATAGTAAAGATTATAGGTTTAATAATTTGCTTTTAGCAACAAGAGATCTTACTAAAGCAGAAAAAGTAAAAATTAAAAGGAATGACAGAGTTTATGAGTTTTATTTTTTTGATTTTGTCAAGAATCCAGATTTTGGACTTTTTTCAGGCACAGAGTTACTTTTTTTTTTGAATTCCAATTTTATTTTTCCCTTAAAAAAATTTATTGTTAGTTCCGATTTTGGATTTAGAAATGATCCTTTTACTGGCAATAAAAGTTTTCATACGGGAATAGATCTTGCAGCTCCAATGAATACGGAAGTGTATTCCTCTTCTTCTGGAATAGTTATTGAAGTTGGATATAACGATCTTTATGGTAATTTTGTTGTAGTTGGGCACAAAAATAATATTAAATCTCTTTATGGGCATTTAAGTTCATATTCTGTAAAGACAGGGGATTTAGTTAAATCGGGTGAATTTCTTGGAAGGGTGGGGCAAACGGGGCGTTCAACAGGGCCCCATTTACACTTTGAAATATTAAAAAAAAACATTCCTATTAATCCTTTAAAGTTTTTAAAATAAAGATTTATTACAGACAGCTAAATATAATATTACTAAATTATATTGATTATTAATAAATAATAATGTATAATTATTTATCTAATAAAAATATTTTTACACTTTTTAATTCGGGATTTTTAAAGAAAGTGTTTCATTTTAATATAATTATTGATATTAAAAAATTTTTTGGTTTCAAAACTATACATTTAATTAAAGAAAATATTACTGTTTTATATTGATTATTATTTTATAATTTAAAGTAAATTTTATTGATCAATGTGATATTCGATTATTTTATTATGTAAAGTTTTTCTTCCTATTTTTAATATTTCGGCGCATTTGCTTTTATTGTTTTTGGAATGAAAAAGTGTTTGTTTTATTATTTCTTTTTCAGCTTCTTTTAGGCTAATTCCTATTGGCAGTGTTATTTTAAATGTAAGATTTTCATTATTCTTGATTTTTGCCGGTAAATCTTCTTTAGTTATTTTTTTACCTTTTGATAATATTAATGCGCTTTCAAGTACATTTTTTAATTCTCTAATATTGCCTGGCCAATCGTAATAATAAAGAGCTTTCATTGCATCATTAGAAAGAATTTTTTCTTCTCTATTGTTTTCTTTTGCAACGTCCTTTATTAGTATGTTTGTTAAATAGGATATATCATCTTTTCTCTCTTTTAAGGGCGGTATGTTTATATTAATGATATTTAATCTATAAAATAAATCTTCTCTAAATTTTCCCTTTTTAATTTCCTCTTCAATGTTTTTGTTTGTTGCAGCCAGGAGTCTAATGTCAACTTTAATTGTAGTTTCACCCCCAACACGTTCAAAGGTTTTGTTTTGTAGTACTCTTAAAAGTTTAACTTGAATTTCAGGAGAAATTTCTGCTATTTCATCAAGAAAAATTGTACCTTTGTTTGCAAGTTCAAATCTACCCTTTTTTTGGGAAATTGCACCGGTGAATGCTCCTTTTTCATGGCCAAAAAGTTCGCTTTCAAGGATGCTTTCAGAAAGTGCAGCGCAGTTTACTTTTATAAATGGTTTGTCATTCCTATTAGAAAGATCAAAAATAGCATCTGCTATTATTTCTTTACCAACACCGCTTTCTCCTGTTATAAGAACAGATGCATTTGAGTTTGCTATTTGTATTACAAGTTCAAAAATTTTTTGCATTAGTAGAGATTTCCCCATGATTTTTTCATAGTATTTTAAATCTTTTCTTATTATTATGTTTTCTAAATCGACATTTTCATTCTTGTTATTTTCTTTTTTATTTAACGATCTTTTTATTATTAGCAAAAGTCTTTCAAGGTCTAAGGGTTTTGTTAAAAAATCGTAAGCACCTTCTCTCATGGCATCTACAGCAGAATCAACTGTTCCGTGGGCTGTTAAAATAATAAAAGGTATTTTCAAGTTTTTTTCTTTAACTATTTTGAGCAATTTTTCTCCAGATATCTGGGGCATTCTCAAATCGGATATTATTACATCAAGATTTTCATTTTCAATTGTTTCAAGAGCTTCCTCTCCGTCGCTAGCAGTGAAAACGAAATATCCTTCATCCTCAAGATAAGTAGCAATTCCTTCTCTAATATTCTTTTCATCATCAGCTACAAGTATTTTGCTCATTTTCAATACCCTTCAATTAAAATATTTTTATTATTTAGTTTAGGAAGTGTAATTGTAAAAATAGTGCCTTTGTTTTCCTTGCTTTCCACAAAAATTTCACCCCCAAGCTCTTTTATTATTTTATAAGAGATGGTAAGACCTATTCCACTTCCTTTTTCTTTTGTGCTAAATTGAGGTTTAAATATTTCCTCTTTTACTTCATCTTTTATTCCATTTCCATTATCTTTTATGTTAATATGTATTTTATTGTCTTTTTCAAAAAGACAAATTTCTATTTTTTTTATTTCTTTTTTTGTTTCAAGTAATGCTTCTTCTGCGTTTTTAACGATATTTATAATAACTTGTTTTAATAGTTTTTCATCAATGAGAATATTGCTTGTTTTGTTTAAATTAAGCAATAGTTTTATGTTTTTGTTTTCTAATCCAGGATTTAACAATTCACAGACACTGTTTATTACTTGTTTAATGTCTTTTTCTTGTAAGTTAATTTTTATTGGTCTAACGGTTAATAAAAATTCTGTAACTATTTTATCTACTCTGTTTATTTCTTCTTTTATAACTTTAAAATAATTTTCAGCTTTACCATTTTTTATTTTTTGTTTTTGAATTTCCTTTTTTAGCAGTTGTAAATTTATATCGATGGCCCCAAGAGGGTTTTTGATTTCATGGGCAATATTTCTTGCATGTCTTGTAAAAGAGGCCAAAGCCTCAACTCTTCTAAATAGTTCCTCTTGTTTCTTTTTCTCTTTAATGTCTTCGATTAAAATAATATTACCTTCAAGTTTTTTCTCTTTAACATAAGGCATAAATGAAATTTTAATGTATATGTTGTTTGAGATTGGAACTTCTAATCCTATTATTCTATCTTCTGTTCTAACTAGTTCTTTTATTAAATTTATTAAGATTGGGATTTGAATATCATCAAGAATTTCTATTTTTGATTTGGATGTTAAAGCTAAAATTTGGTATAAAATCTTGTTTGAATAGACTATGTTGTTTTGTTTGTCAAGCACAATGATTCCTTCATTAATTGATGCAAATATTCCGTCATATATTTCTATTTTTTTGTAAATTTGTTCAATAAATTTAGTTTTTTGTTCATTAGATAATTTGTTTAGCTTTGTTAAAGCTTTTTTAAAAAAATTATTCATATCTCCTCGTAATTTAGCATCAAGTTTTCTATTATTAATTTTTTGTTTTGATTATAAGGGCGATATTTGCAAATATTTTTCAAATGTTTTGTGTATTTAATATATTGATTAATATTTATCTTATTTTCTAAAAAATCATTTCTAATATTAATTGCGAGTTCGTTTAAAAATACTTTAAAGCTTTGATCGTCTTTTATAAAATCGACTTCTTCAAGATTAAATATGGATTTTTTTTCTTTTATTATATTTAAAATTTTTATCAATTCTTTTTTTATTTTTTTGCTTTCTTCTTTGTAAAATGAAGCAAAATATTCCTCAATTGTTATATCTTTTTCTATTAAAAAGCTTTCTTTGAATTTTTGAATTTCTGATATTCTTGCTGTTTTTGTGAAATTATATACTCTAAGTCTTGATAGTATTGTTTTTGGTATTTTGTTTTTATTTCTTGCTGCTAAAATAAAATAAATATTTGAAGGAGGCTCTTCTAATATTTTTAAAAATGAGTTATGTACATTAAATGATAAATTTTCGATTTCGTTTATGTAAATTACCTTGGATTTTTCTTTTTCAGAAAAAATCCAAGTTTGAATTTTTTTTACATCAGAAACAGTAATACTATGATTTAGCTCTTTGTTTATATTTTCTATATTTTTTATAAGCTCATTTATTATGTTTATATTATATTCTTTTTTATAATAAACAGAATTAATGTAGTTAATATTTTTCTCTATTTTTTTCAAATTTTTTTCGTTACTGAAATAACATTTGGTAAAAATTACAGTTTTAATGTATTCTAAGTATTTATTTGCTATTTTGTACGAATTTGTAGAAAGATGTGCTTTTGCTTCTATTGTATCTAGATTTGAGAAAATGAGCAAATTAGGGTTTGTTAATTTGTTTTCGTTTAATATTTTTTTTGCAAGCTCAATTGCGCTGACCTTTTTTGATGAAAACTGTTCTCCCAATAAAAGAATTGCATTTGGCAATATTTTTTGATCATATTCGTTTATTATTTCTTTGGCGATCTGTGGAAGTATTGTCATTGTTGTTTCCTTATTTTGTTTTTGAGATTTTAAAGAGATAGTTTATTCCGGGATTTAAATAATCAAGGAGTTTGCTTTCTTTTAGGAAATATTCGGGCTTAAATATTTGTTGTGAGTATATTATGTAAACCACGATTGCAATTATTCCAAAGGCTTCAAGTAGACCAAGTACTAAACCCAGAATTCTATTGAAGAATAATAATTGCAGTTTGCTTATTATTGATTCTAGTAAAGATTGTAGGATTAAAAATCCTATATGTATGATTAAAAAAAATACAAGTAGAGCTTGAATATAGGATAGTTCAATAATAGGTTCAACCAGTTTTCTAAATTCTTCAGTTTTTTTATAAAGCAGTAGTATTAAAACAAAAACTTCAGCAAATCCGCCAATTTCTTTAATAAATCCTCTTAAAAATCCTCTAAACCCCAAAGATGTAAAAATTATTATTATTAATATGTCTACTATTCCGGTTATTTTTACAGGATCGTTTGCTATCATTTAGATTTTGTCTCCTTAATCTCTTTTATTAATAATTTGGCTATTAAAGTTGAAGAATTCTTATTATTAAATTTTTTGATATTTGCTTTTAGGGATTTGATTTTTTCTTCATCTTTTAAAGTATCTTTTATAATTTTCAAAATATTTGTATTTAAAATTTCATCTTCATCTATATAAATGCAAGCATTTTGATTTTTTAATAATTTGGCATTTTTAATTTGATCTCCTCTAGAGCCTTTTTTAAATGGAATCAAAATTACACATGTGCAAGCATTTGCAAATTCCTTTATTGCACCAGCTCCAGCTCTGCTTATTATTATATTGGAAAATTTAACTATGCTTGCCATTTCTTCTGCGTTAAAAAATTGTCTTCTTAAGTAATTTTTTTCTCTCTGGTCATTTAAATTTTTTCCCGATTGATGAATGAAGTAGAGTTCAATATCCTTTTTAATACAGAGCGCGAGACTATTTAAAGCATTAGCTCCAAGAGAGCCCCCGAGTATACTAACAATTGGTTTGTTAGTATTTTGAGTTAATTGTTTAATGATTTTAGGATTTGGAGTTAAAAATTCTTTCCTTATAGGAGATCCCGTGTAGATAATGTTTTTATGGTTTTTAAAGTATTTTTCACTTTCTTTAAAGCTTATGTATATTTTGTTTGCAAATTTAGAGTTAATTTTTGTTGCAAGTCCAGGATCTAGATCCATTTCATGGGTTATTCTTTTTATTTTTAGCAAACTAGATGCAATCATTGTAGGAGTTGAAACAAATCCTCCAGTTGCATAGATAATCTGAGGTTTATATTTTTTTAAAATGTAGAAACTTTTTATTATTCCAAGTAGTACTTTAAAAAAGTCAGTAAAGTTTTGAAAAGAAAAATAGCGCCTAAGTTTTCCGCATGGAACCGAAATAAATTTAATATTATTTTGCTCTTTTATTAATTTTTCTTCTATAGAATTTTTTTTGCCTATCCAAAAAAAATCAATTTCCGGGTCAAATTCTTTTAATTTTTGTATTATAGATATTCCTGGAAATACGTGACCCCCGGTTCCCCCCCCGGTAAAAAACATTATTTTTTTATTTGTCATATATTTGTTTACTCATAGTAACGATCAAGCATTTGCTTTGTAATAAATTTTTGTGCATTTTTTAATAATATAATATAATGCAATGCAAATATTGCCTTTGTATTAAAAAATCGATTCGATCTTTTAAATGAAATTTAAATGCAAAATGTATTTTTTAAGAAATTTTCAATCTGAACCCCTTCTTTTTTTAAAGCATTTTCTTTAATTGAATTTTTTATTATTAAGTGAATAGTTTTTGTTGTTTTTTCTATAGCTTGTTCTATTTCGAGCTTTTCTAGGTATCCTATAAGCAAGCTGGTAAATAAATCCCCTGTTCCACTGAAATTTTGTTCTAATTTTTCTAAAAAAAACTCTGAGTATTCATTGTTTTTAGGATTGTAACAAATGTTTCCCAAAAGATCTCCTTTTTTTACGCTTGTAACAACCACAACTCCTTTTGTATCAAGATTTAATATTGCCTTTATGATATCATCTTTGGTGTTAAGTGGTGAGCTTTTGCTTAACATTTCAAGCTCTGTTATATTGGGTGTTATTATGTTTGCATACTTTATTATTTTTCTAAATCCATTAATTATTTTACTATCAAATGTAGGATAAATTGTTCCATTGTCAGCAAATACTGGATCAATTATAATTTTTTCAAATTTTAACAATTTAATCATTTTTTCTATTGTTATTTGTTGCGTTTCGTTTCCTAGAAATCCCGTATAGAGTATGTCAAAATGCTCATTTTGCTCTTTCCATATTTTGATAAATTTTTCCAAATGATCAGTTAAATCCACCATTTCAAATTTTTTATAAGCTGTGGAAGCAGAAAGAACTGCTGTTACAAAAGGACATACTTGCATATTAAATGAAGATATTACTGGTATACATATTGTAAGAGATGTTCTTCCCATGCTTGAAATATCATGCATTGCTAAAATTCTTTTCATTATTTTTTCCCCTTATGTTGGTTTTTATAATTTTCTATTCTTGAATTTGCATCAATTCCAATTGGACTTTCTCCGTATTTTAGATACATATTAAATCCAAGTCCCGCAATCATTGCACCATTGTCCGTGCAAAGATCAAGAGGAGGGTAGTAAGTTTGTACTTTAAGTTTATTTATTTTTTTTCTTAAGTATAAATTGCTTGCAACTCCGCCTGCTATTACTAATTTGTTAATTTGAGTATCTTTTATTGCTCTTTTTAGTGGAATGATTAAATTTTCAAAGGCAGCTTTTTGAAAGCTTGCGGCGATATTATTTTTTGTTATTGGATTATCTTTGTTTTTGAATTTTTCGAGTTGGTGTATGCAAGCGGTTTTTAGCCCAGAGTATGAAAAATCATACCAGTTTTCTTTTTTTCTAAATGTGGTAACTGGAAATTTAAATGTGTTTTCATCTCCATTTTTAGACATTTGTTCGATGTTTGGACCTCCAGGAAATCCCATATCATAATGTTTTGCTACTTTATCAAAGGCTTCTCCGCAAGAATCATCTAGAGTTCTTCCAAGTATTTCAACATCATCAAAATTTTTTTGTTTGGCAATCAATGTATGCCCACCGCTTAATAATAATGATATAAATGGATATTCTATTTTTGAGTGCATTAAAGGAGCGTAAAGATGGCCTAAGATGTGGTCAATGCAAATAATAGGTTTTTTTAATGAAATTGCTAGACCTTTGGCAAAGTTTAAACCAACTATTAAAGATCCGATAAGTCCAGGTCTAGATGTTACAGCTATTAAGTCAATTTCAGATATTTTAGTATTTGCCTTTTTGAGTGCTTTTATGCAAACAGACATAATAGCTTCAGTATGAAGTCTTGAGGCAATTTCAGGTACTACGCCGCAATATTTTTCATGTTCTTTTTGATTTAATTTTATATTGCTTAAAATATTAATGCCGTTTTCTACTACAGCTATGCAGCAGTCATCACAAGAAGTTTCTATTCCAAGCACTTTCATCTGATTGGTTCCTCGTAAAGATTTAATAAGTTGTCAAATTCGAATTCTTGGTTTAAATTAGACTCTTCCTTTTTTAGGACTTTTAGTGTGTTTTTAGACCAAATGTGTCCGATTACTTTTACTATCCCATGTTTTCTTGCAATGGTTTTTGCTTTTTCAAGCTCTTTAAGTACGGACTTTTCTGTGTCTTTGCTATCAAGAAATACGTCTCTTTTTTCTACTTTAACCCCAATTTCTTTGCCTATCATTCCTGGTACGCTTCCTGCAATAGTTACGCTGTCGAAAAAATATCTCTCAATCTCTTTGAGCTTTAGCAAAATAATTTTCATCAAATCTTTATTTGAAGTTATTAAACTACCCATGTGGTTATTCATTATTTTTGCATCAGGATACATTTTAAATGTTTTTTCGATTTTTTTATGTATTTCTTCCTTATTGTCTTTTATGCTTATATGAAATTTTTCTATTGAATTTCTATGTTTTGATTGCATTGGAAAATGTATTATTATCGTTTTGTTATTATTTTTTAGTTTTTTGTATAAAATAGTTGATTTTGGTAAAAATGGAATAATAGCATAATTTATTTCAAGATTAAGTTTTATAAATTGTTCTAACATGAGTTCATCATAGCCCACATCGTCGATGATTAGGTAAAATTTAGGCCTGATTTCGGGGTTTTTATTTTCTTTGTTATTTTTTGTTATTAAATTATCTTTTTGTATTTTTTGGAACCTGTCTTTAAGTGGTGCATTTGCAACTTTTAAATTGTTGTTAAAATAGAAAAAGTTTGTAAATCTTTGAGTTACTGCAATGACAATAAAAATTATAATAAAAATTAGAATAATAAACTTATTTTTTTTAATATAAAATATAAACATTCATGACCACTGATTTACAAGTAGATCAGAACATGCCATGAATGTCAATGTTAATTTATCTCTTCTTTTAGTTTTTTAAGAACTCTTTTTTCTATTTGTCTTACAGTTTCTGAGGATATTCCAAGTTCTATTGAAATATCTTTTAAGGTGCTTTTTTTGGGACTATTGTCTAGGTTATATCTTTTTTTGATTATATATCTTTCTTTTTCATTTAATTTTGTTTCAAGTATATAATTTAAATGTTTTAGAGTTGAGTCTTGTTCAAGAGTAATTTCAGGGTTAAAAGAATTATCCTCATATAGGTTCAAAAGTGTTGAATTTTCAGATCCTTCTATTTCTTTATCTAGAGAATATTCTTTTTCAAGATAAGGAATAATTTTTATATACTGAGCAGGAGATAGGTTGAATCTTTTCATTATTTCTTCTTTTTTGGGTGATTTTTCTTCTTCTGTTAAATATTTATTTATTTGTAGTATTAAATTTTCTTTTCTGTATGGAACTTTCACCAATCTAGTTTTAGTGTTTAGTGCTCTTTGTAGTGATTGCTTGATCCAAAATGATGCATAAGTTGAAAATTTGGTGTTTTTATTCGGATCATATTTTTCAGCAGCTCTTATTAATCCCAGGTTGCCTTCTTGAATTAAGTCTTCAATTTTTAACCCTTTGCCAGCATATCTTTTTATTATTTTTAAAACAAGTCGCAAATTTGCGTTTATCATTTTGTTTTTTGCTTGTGCGCTGCCTCTTTGTATTTGTCCTGCAAGTTTAATCTCTTCTTCGTGAGTAATTAGCTTGTGTTCTCTTACCGATTTTAAATATATGCTTAAATCCTCGTTGCTAAATATATTCATAGTAGTATATTTTTTCTCCCCTTTTTTTGAATATTGTGATTAAGTTTTTATTAATTACTTAACTTTCATGCAAAAATTGTGCCAATTTAGTTTAAAAATAGTTTTAAATTAAATTGGATATAATTTTGAGGTGAGGAGTGGTTTTTAAATTATTTAGTTTTTTGCAATTGATTGTAAATCAAATTGGCAATTCCAAAGCTTTGAGATTGCGCTATTTGTTTTGCTCTTTGTTCGTACAGCATGTCTTCAAAAATTTCTTCTACTTGGCCTCCGCTTAGTAAATTTTGATTTTTGTTAAGAGTTTTTTTCATGCTCTCAAGCATTTGCTTGATAAATATAGCTTCAAATTCTAAAGAAGCTTTTAGAAGTTCTTCGTTTTTTTGAAAGGATTTTTTCATTTCTAAGGGATTTTTAAAATTATTTATTTGATTTTTAAATTTTAGGTTTTGTAAATTAATTTTAGTTTCCATTAACATCCTCCAAGATAAGTTCTCCTTTTAATTTATTGATTTTTTTGCAGCTTGAATTATTTGAATTAATTCTTTATGGCTAAAATTGTTGGAATTTGTCAATACGAATTCGTTTAATTTCATTGCGTTTATTTGAATTGTTGTTTTTTTATTATTTAAAATACTTTTATCGTCTTTTTCAATAAAAAATGTAAACGTTCCTATTGATGCATTTTCACTTGCTAGAATAATACCATTTTTTTTGTCTATTAGTATTTTAGGATTAGTTTCTATTTGAATATTCTCAATCTCTTCTAATAGACCCATGTTTTTTGCTTCTATTTCTATTGTGTTATCTGATTTAATTTTGTTGTTGATTTTTTTATGGGACAATATTTTATGAATTCTATTTATTAATGTATAATTTCCAATGCCTGTTAAAAAGTTTGTGTTTGTAGAGCAAATATTGGCAATTTCTTTTAATTTTACGCTTTCAGGTAGGTGATTGCTAAATGATTGTTTTGATTCTACTTCTGTTGAAACTTTGTTTGTTTGGGCTAATAGACTTGTTGCAAATGTAATTAACATTAACATTAGTTTTTTCATTCTTTACTCTATTTTTTTCATTTCTTTAATATCTATTATTTTATATCAATTATTGTAATTTAAGACAGATTAAAATTAATAATTTTTAGATTGAGAGAAGATAAAATAAAGCATTATTCTTTTTGTATTTTATTTAATTTTATTTCTTCATTTTTGGTTGTGTTGCGTATGACTTTATATTTACTATTGTTTAGTTCATTTAGACTTAAAACATCATTTATCCTTGTTGTGTTAATTTTGTATTTAAAATAGATGTTGTGTTCATTAAGGATTTCATTTTTTTTTAGATTTTCTTTTGCAAATACAATGGGTTCAATTATATCAATATACATATTGATATAATTGTGTTTTTTGTAACTTTCAAAATTTTTTGCATAATAAACTAGAGTTTTTTGAATTGGAATATTCTTGTAGGAGTTGTTGTTTTTTACTTTAAATTTTATTCTTTTGAAAAATTTGTCGTCTATGTTTATTTCAGATTCATCAAAGTTGAATTGAAGTATGTAGATATTTTCATTTGATAAATTTTTTGTGATGTAATAAATCATTTCAAAAATTATTGATTTTTTAGTTAAATGCGGGGGGATATATATTTTTGATAAGCTATGGTCGCTGCATATTTTTGAATACTTCTTTGAAAAGAAATATGCCTTACTAGGAGTAATAGTAAAGCACAAATCATGGTTAGCATTTATAATTGAGTTTGTTATGAAAAATAAAATAAAAATAAATAAATTTTTTTTTATTTTATTGCCTTTTTAAATTATTTGCTATTCCCAGCATATTGTCAGAGGTTTGAATAGCCTTTGAGTTTATTTCATAAGCTCTTTGAGCTACTATCATTGTTACCATTTCTTCTGCAATAGATACATTTGACATTTCAAGAATACCTTGTCTTAGTCTCCCCATGCCTTCACTTCCCGGTATTCCCGCTATTTCTTGGCCTGATCCAGCTGTTTCTTTAAATAAATTGCTTCCAATAGCGCTTAGTCCTGCGGGATTAACGAATCTTGATATTTCAATTTGCCCAAGTTCTATTGGTTCATTGTTGTTATCAATTTTTACCGACACTATTCCTTGATCAGATATTGTAATTGAGTTTTGGATGTATTCTTCTGGGAAGAATATATTAGGCAAAACCTTGTATCCTTGGCTTGTTACAAGTTCTCGATTAGAATCGATTTTAAATGATCCATCCCTAGTATATGCATAAGTTCCATCAGGTAGAAGAATTTTGTAAAATCCGTCTCCTTCAATGGCAACATCAGTGAGTAAATTGGTAGATTGCATTTTTCCTTGTTCAAATATTCTATGAGTAGCAGCAATTTTTGTTCCATGTCCAACTTGATTTCCAATCGGTCTTAAAGTATTTTCAGTTGCAGGAGTTCCTGCTCTATCTTGAGTTTGATAAATCAAATCTTCAAATTCTGATCTTACCTTTTTAAATCCTGTAGTATTCACATTTGAAAGATTGTTAGCAATTGTGTCTACATTGTATTGTTGCGCAGTCATCCCGCTTGCTGCTGTCCATAATGCTCTCATCATAAAATATGCTCCTTAATATTTTCCAATTTCATTTATTAATTTTCCTAATAGACTATCTTCAGTTTGTATTGTCTTTTGATTAGCTTCGTAAGCTCTGTTGATTTCAATCATTAAAACCATTTCTTTAACGGCATTAACATTGGAGGCTTCGAGTGCTTCTGTTTCTATTTTAGGCCTTAATGATATGTCAATTTCTTGCGCTTTGCCAGATGTTTTTGTATCAATCCATAAAGAATTTCCTTGTTTTTTGAGAAATCTGGGATTTTCAAAATTTACAATTCTGATGGTATCAAGCAGTGCATAATTTTCCCAAGAATTTTCATATTCACTAACAAGCCTTTTGGGATTTGATTCAAAGTTTGAATTGTGGAAAATTTGTCCTTGGGATGTTATTTTGAAATTATTTTTTTTCAAATAGATGTACCCTTTTTCTCCAAGAACAGGAAATCCGCTTTTTGTAACAAGAATCCCTTCTTTTCCGATAGTAAAAGAGCCATTTCGTGTATATCTTTCTCCATCCGAAGTTTGTATTACAAAAAATCCTTGATCAGTGAGTGCTAAATCTAATGGATTTCCAGTAGTTTTTAACGGGCCTTGTTCAAATTGTGTATATATCTCATTTTCTTCAACCCCTGTTCCTAGTTTGCCTACAATAGGAGCTGTTTCAAGATGTCCTTTGGGAAATTTATAAAGACCATCATCATTTAGTCTTCTTATTAGCATTTCTGGAAATGCTTTCTGAATGGATAAATCTTTTTTGTATCCAATAAGATCTATGTTCGCTAAATTATTTGAAACTACATCAAGCTTGCGCCTTTCTGCCATCATTCCGCTGGCAGCTGTATAAATTCCTCTTATCACAGTTAAATCCTTCAAGACAATTAACTTTACTAATATTAGCATTATTTGTCGTATATAACAATTAATTGACCCATTGTTTTTTTGTTTAATTTTATATTTCTTTATTTAGGTTTTTGTCTTAATAATTTAAATTATGAAATAAGTTGTATAATGATTTTTATGGCTAATTTTTAAATTATTTATCTTAAATTAGTAATTTAAAAAAAGAACTATAATTTAGAATTATTAGTTTTAAGGAGAATTGATGAATAAAATTTTTTCAAAGTTTTTTCTTTTTTTTTGTTTTGCGATATTTTTGTCTGCAAATTCAGAAGATTCAAATAAGAATGGAATTATTAATAAGACTGAAAACTTTAGTTTTGAAGATGAAGTTTTAGGGTATTGGGTTGGTTATGATGATGTGAGTAATATAAAAAATTCTATTATTTATATATATAAATATAATGGAGAAGTTTACGGTCGAATTTTGATGATAATAAAAGATGGCAAAAAGTATGATGCTGAAAACCCTTCAGGAGACACTGTTGTTGGGTTTGAAAATCTTGCAATAGAAGGACTTGATTTTATGTGGGGCCTTAAATATTCTTATGATTCTAAAAAGTGGGATAGAGGTAAAATAATAGATCCTAAAAACGGTAAAATTTATAATTCTGAAATGAGAGTTGATAGTAAAACCGGAAATCTTATTACCAAGGGGAAAGTTTGGATTTTTGGTAGAAGTAAAATTTGGACAAGAGCTAAAGTTGACGAAATACCAAAAGTAGACTTACATAATCTTGTTCCAGTTCCTCCTGTAAAAAAATAAATTTGGCTTTTGGTATTACTGTTTTAGTAGGAAATACATAAACATTAGATGGGATGAGTAAGTTATGAAAAATAAAATAGAGTATTACGATCAATTTATTACAAAAGTACCCGATTTCCCTAAAAAGGGTGTTCTTTTTTATGATATTACTAGTGTTTTATTAAAGCCTCAAGTTTATACCTCATTAATAAATGAGGTATATTCTTTTTATAATTTAAAGAAGATTGATTGCATCGCGGTTGTTGAATCTAGGGGATATTTGATAGGCGCTCCTTTATCTTTAAAAATGCAGCTTCCTCTTGTTTTAATTCGAAAAGAAGGTAAATTGCCCAGAGAGGTTTTTAGTGAAGAGTATGAGCTTGAGTATGGCTTTGGCAGAATAGAGGTACACAAAGATGATATTAAGATGTATTCCAATATTCTTTTAATAGATGATATATTAGCTACCGGCGGGACTTTAAAATCGTCTGCAATTTTGTTAGAGAGAGCCGGAGGCAGGGTTAAGGATATTTTTTGCTTTATTGAGCTTTGCGATATTAATGGTAGGCACATTCTTAAAGGCTATGAAGTTAATTCTCTTGTAAGGTACAATTACTCGAATGCTTGACTTTTCTTTTTTATTAAATTTACAATGTTTAGTTGAGGTAAGGTAATGTATGCATTGGTAGAAATAAATGGTAAGCAATATAAGGCTGTTGAGGGTGAATTTTTAAAAATAGATAAAATTTCTCCTGTTGAAGAAAAAAAGAAGTTAGAATTTAATAATATTTTGCTTATTAATAAAGATGGAGAGATTAAAATAGGAAAGCCTTATGTTATGAATTCTCTTATTAGATGTACCTATAAAGAAGATAAAAAAGATAAAAAGGTTGTTTCTTACAGATACAGAAGAAGAAAATCAAGTGAGAGAAAAGTTGGGCACAGGCAAATCTATTCTTATATTTTAGTTGATGAAATAGTTTTTTAAGTTTATTGATTAATGTTTTAGTAAAAGTAAAAGACGATGTAATCATTTATCTTTTAGCTGATGGTCATGCTATGAGCAAAAACAATGTTAACGTTGTCTGCTCTTCTTTTTCTTTCATTTTGAGAACCTTTTTTAGTGTTCTTGATTTTGAGGGTGAATTTTTTGTTGTAAAAAATTCAAAGAAAGGTTATTTAGAATTTAGACCCTTTTTTAAGGATTTAAGTAAAAAAAGTCTTTTTTATTATAGTAGGTTTTTAATTAGAGGCATGAGTGATTTATGCTTGGAGTATCCTAATGATATTAAATTAGTTTTGGAGGAAAATTAATGGCAACAAGTAAAAGTGGTGGTAGCTCAAAAAATGGACGAGATTCTATATCGAAGCGTCTTGGAGTTAAAAGAAGTGGTGGGCAGTTTGTTAAGGCTGGAGAAATAATTGTTAGACAAAGAGGTACAAAATTTCATAAGGGTAAAAATGTTGGCCTTGGCAGAGATTATACAATATTTGCGCTTTCATCTGGTAAGGTAGAGTTTAAAACTTTAAGGGGACGAAAATATGTAAATATTGTTTAATATGTAACCATTTTTTAGTTTTAATTGAAAAATTGGAGAAAGTTTGTATAACTTTAAGGACTCTGTTAATATAACGGTAGTTTCGGGCGATGGTGGTCCCGGATGTGTTTCTTTTTTGCGCGAGAAGTTTAATGCAAAAGGCGGTCCAGATGGTGGAAATGGCGGAAATGGTGGGAGTGTAATTTTCAAGGTGAGGGAAAATCTTTGCACCTTGTCTTTTTATAAAAATGGTCATGTGCTTTGTGCCGAAAATGGTAAATCTGGAATGGGCTTCAAGAGAAGTGGTGCTAATGGTAAAGATTTGATTCTTTTTGTTCCCCCAAATACAGGCATTTATAATGGAAATGATGGAACTCTTTTGTATAAGTTAAAAAATTTAACTGACGAGTTTGTTATCTTAAAAGGTGGCAGAGGTGGTCTTGGTAATTGGAATTTTAAAACTTCGGTTAGAAGGGCACCAAGGTTTGCTCAACCTGGAGAATCAGGCAATAGCTTGGATGTGCGTCTTGAGCTTTTTTTGGTGGCAGATATTGGACTTGTTGGGCTTCCTAATGCTGGTAAATCTTCTCTGCTAAATAGAATAACCTCAGCAAAATCTAGAGTTGCGAATTATCCTTTTACAACAAAGATTCCTCATCTTGGTATACTTAGATATTCTTGGGATGATTTAATAATTGCGGATATCCCAGGAATAATTAAAGGTGCTAGCTTTGGGGTAGGACTTGGAACTAAGTTTTTAAAACATATTGCTAAAACTAAAATTTTAGCTTTAGTAATTGATATTTCTGAAGCAAATTTTTTAGAGTCATATAACATTCTTTTAAATGAATTAAAATCTTATAGCTATGAGCTTTTTAATAAAAAAAAAATTATTGTTGCTAATAAACTTGATTTGGATAATTCTGATAGAAATTTTGATAGTTTGATAAAAACCCTGAAAAAAGAAAAAATTGTTGGCATCTCTATCTATGAAAATAGAGGAATTGATGAACTTATTAAAGAATTGTTTATTTTGGCTAAAACTTTTTAAAAAATTAATTTTTTATTGCGAGCTTTTTTTGTTTTTAAGACATTTATTTGATTTGGAGAAAAATAATTAATGAAAATTGCAATATTAGGTGGCACCTATAACCCAATTCATATTGGACATATTTTTTTGGCTAAAGAGATCGAGTATTTATTAAATATCGATAAAGTAATATTTATTCCTACTTGTAATCCGGCCCATAAATTGATTGGGGATGAGATTAGTATTAAAAATAGAATAGATATGCTTGGGCTTGCATTAGAGAATGAAAGTAAAATGTTTATAGATGATTGCGACATAATAAATGGTGGTATAACTTATACCGTTGATACTATTTCTTGTGTAAAAAAAAAATATAAAAACGCCAAGCTTTTTTTGGTTATTGGTGATGATCTTTTCAAGAATTTTGATTCATGGAAAGATCCCCAAAGTATTGTAAGCTCTGTTGATCTTGTTGTTGCTCACAGAATTTACAAAAAGAGGCTGAAAAGTTCCTTTAAGCATACTTATATAAATAATAAAATAATATCAATTTCCTCAACAGAAATTAGAAATAGAATTGCAAATGGACTTCCTGTTAATTATTTACTACCCTTTGGTGTGTTAAAATACATTAAAGATAATAATTTATATGTTAAAAAGGTAAATATTTGAGAAAAGATTTAATTTTTTTAGTTCTAATTGTTCTAATAATAGCAAGTGTAGTAATTTTTTTTATGAAAAGTTCGAAAAAAGAGTTGATTTACTTTGAGCTTAATACAAAAAGCAATATTAGTTTTTTGTGTATAGTAGAAGATCCTAATAGAAGTCTTGTAAGTATGCAAGAAATTTTTATTAATATAAAAACAGGAAATCTTGGGCTTTTAGATATTCCAATCCATACTGGATATGAAGATTTAAAAGGTAATATATCTTGGTTTAAAGATCTTTATAAAAAAAATTCTTTTAATAAATTTTTATCTAAAATTTATACACAATTGTCCCATGAACCAGATTATTATATTCGTTTTCAAAAAGAAAATTTTGTTAAACTTATTGATTATTTGGGAGGGGTCAGACTTTTTGTTAAAAATCCAGTAAAAATTTATAATTTCGAAGATTCTATTTTAATACCTTCTGGTACTTCTAATTTTGATGGTGATAAAGTGTATGATTATTTGAGATATTTTAATGATGTTAATCATTTTGAGGAGAGGGTTGAGTTTTTTAAAGAGTTTTTTAAGAAACTTCTTTTTCAAATTTCAGATTTTGGTATCGAAAATGACAATTTTTTTAAAATATATTCTATGTTAGACACTAATCTTTCAGAAGTTGTTTTTAAGTATATTGTTAAAAATTATAAAATAAATAATGATAAAATTATTTCTATTAATATTAAAGGACAAGAAGAGATTTTTAAAGATAATGATAATAATTTGATAAAGGTGGTTTTTCCTTATTATGGGGGCGCTATTTTAAAAGAATCGGTGGAAAAATTGAATAAAGAGTTAGTTAATGAGGGCTTGCAAGAGATAGTAAAGATTGTTATTTTAAATGGAACAAAAGTTATTGGGCTTGCAAAAAAAACAGCAAATATTTTTAATTCTTTAAAATTTAAAGTTTTGAAATTTGGTAATGCAGATAAAAATTCTTATAAAAATACTTTGATTATAAACAATTCAGATAATTTAGAAATGGCTGTTAGAGTTGGAGAGGTAATCAAAGCTTCAAATATTAAGCCAATTTCTGAGGTTCAAGCTAAAAGATTGTTAGAGCTTGATAATCTCGATATTAATCCTGATGTAATAGTTGTTTTAGGAGATGATTTTGATGGAAGATATGTTAAAAGTAAATGATATTAATGCTTTATGTAAAATAATAAGCGATTTTAATGGGATTGACGTTATAGGTATTAATGTTAGTAATATTTGTAATTGGACTGATTTTTTTATAATAGCTACTTTTGTATCATTTAAGCAAATGGAGGCTTTGTATATTGATAAAATAGTTAAATTTTTTAAAGAAAAAAAAATTAATCTTAATGTTCAGGGAAAAGGATTGGTTTATGACTGGACTATTATTTCAGGTGGAAATCTGGTTATTCATTTAATGAGCGAAAAATCTAGAGAATATTATGAGATTGAAAAAATATGGTCCAAAGGGATTATTATTTATCCTTAATTACTGTTTAATTAAAAAAACTAAAAATATCATAAAAATATGTTTACAAAAAATAGAAAATATTTTAGATTTAAGGTATGTACTTTTTGCGGGAGGCTTATAAGTGGATATTACAGACATAAGGATTAAGAAAGTTGAAGGTAAAAATTCTGGTTCTAAATTGTTAGCATATGTTGCTGTTACTTTTGATAATTGTTTAGTTCTTCACAATATTAGAGTTATTAAAGGGCAAAAGGGAGTATTTATTGCTATGCCTAACAGAAGAACTAGAGTTGGTGAGTATAAAGACATTGTACATCCTATTAGTCAAGACTTTAGAAAAACTTTGCAAACTTCTATTTTTAAGGAATATATAAGAGAAAATCCAGCTGATCTTGAGCTTGAATTAGATTTTTAGATAATTGTTGACAAAGCGTGTTGTATTTTGTATGCTTGTCAATTGTAAGTATTAAGGTATTTGGGACGTCGACAAGCGGTAAGTCAACTGGTTTTGGTCCAGTCATTCGAGGGTTCGAATCCTTCCGTCCCAGTATTTTACATTAGGAGTTTTTTGGTGGAAAATAACAGGGTTTTAAGTTGCGAATATAGGTCAAACTTTGGATCTTCTAGTGCTCGCAGAATAAGAGCTAAATATGAAATTCCAGCTGTTGTTTATGGGCAGGGTAATGATGTTTCGCATTTAAAAATTAAGAATAGTGAGTTTAATAAGAAATTTGCAAAGTTTACAGACAATACTGTCTTAATATTAAACGATGGTAAGCTTGAAAGATGTGTTTTTGTTAAAGATGTTGCAGAAAATATTGCCAGCAAGCTCATTTATCATATTGATTTTTATGAAGTGGACAGGCATGTTGAACTTGAAAGATATGTTCCAATTAAGCTTACTGGGGCTTCTGTTGGAGTTAAGGAAGGCGGAGTTTTAACTGTTTTAAAAGAGCAAGTTAAGGTAAAGTCTTTACCTCTAGACTTGCCTGAATTCATAGAGCTTGATTTGACTCCCGTTAATAAAGGAGATAGCTTTCTTCTTAAAGATCTTATTTTGCCTTCTAATGTTAGACTTGCAGAAAATGACGAAAATTTGGAAGTTGTTACTATAAAGTGATTTTATGGGGTTGTTGATACTTGGATTAGGAAACCCTGGATTAGAATTTTCTTTAACTAGACATAATGTTGGCTTTTCTCTTTTAGATAAAATTGTTTCTAAGAAGGGCCTTTCTTTAAAGAGGAAAAAAAAGTATGAATATGCAGAGTTAAGGGTGATTTCTAGAAGAGTAATTTTGGTTAAGCCATTGACTTATATGAACCTAAGCGGGTCTATATTCCCTTCAATATTTTCAGATTTTTATATGTGTATAAAAAATTTATTGGTAGTTCTTGACAACATTGATCTTCCCTTGGGAAAATGTAGGCTTAGAGAGCGAGGTGGGGTTTCTACTCATAATGGTATTAAATCAATTTCAAATGTTCTTGGAAGCTCTGATTACAATAGGCTTTATATTGGAGTTGGAAGTAATGTTATGTGTGATATAAAGAGTTTTGTTCTTTCTAGATTTTGCAAGGATGAAATAGATAGACTTGAAAAATTGTATAACTTTTTAAGTGATGAGTTACTTGATATTACTGAGGCAAATTTTAAAAATAAGGTTCAAAAAATCAATTCTAGTAATTTTTAATGTATTTTTTAGACGATAATATACAAATTAAAATAGATAAATTTTATAAAAAAAATTTTTTAAGTAAAAATCGGGTTATTGTTGCTTTTTCTGGAGGGGCCGATTCTACAACTTTATTATTGAATTTAAAATATTATTTAAATAATAATATTATTGCGTTTTATTTTGCTCATTTTATTAGATCTGATAATGAGCAGAATAAAGAGATAGAGCATGTAAAGGGGTTTTGTGATCTTTACAATATTGATTTAAAAATTAAGAAATGTGATATAGATATAAAAAGTGAGTCAGTTAGGCTGGGAGTATCTATTGAAGAGCTTGCAAGAAAGTTTAGATATAATGCTTTAGAAAATGCGCTTAAAGAAAATGATGCAAGCTATATTGCACTTGCTCATAACGAGAACGATCAAATTGAAACAATCATTATGAGATTTTTTCAAGGATCTTTTCTGGATGGACTTACAGGTATTCCCGATGTTAATAGAAATATTATAAGACCTTTACTCGAGGTTTCAAGGCTAGAAATTGAGAGTTTTTTAGCTTTGAATAATGTTAGTTTTTTTGTTGATAGTACAAATTCTCAAAATTTATATTTAAGAAATAGAGTTAGAAATAATTTATTACCTTATATAAAAAAGATTTTTAAAGGGTATGAAAAATGTCTTAAAAGAATATCTGAATTTTCAAAGGAATTTGCAGATTATTTTGAAAAAGATGAATTTTTTCCCTTTGATAAAGGTAAATATTATTATTCTTTTGATTTGAAAACTTTTTTAGATTTTCCCAAGTATTTGGTGTTTAGATTGATTTTTAAAATTTTAAATTTAGAGGGAATTGTAACTAAAGTTTCTTATAAATCTCTTAATGAAATGTTTAAAGTGGAGATTGATAAAAAGAAAAACAATGTTTTGTTAAAAACCAATGAATTTTTTTTAGAAAAAAGGCATAATAAAATTAATTTGATTTTTAAAAGGGATGAGAAATTTTACAAACCTTTTGATTTTATTTTAGAAGTTGGCAAATGGCATAGTTTATCTTTAGGTAAGATTTTGCTAAAATGTGTAGAGTGCAATGCAGTTTCGATATCAAGGCTAAAATGTTGTTCTTATGAGTTTAGATATAAATTTTTTAAGGATAGATTGAAAGCAAAAAAATTTTTTTCTAAGTTTATAAGGTGTAATCCAATGTATTTAATCTTATTAGCACTAGATAATAGGTTAATTGGAATTATTGATTTAAATACTTTAAACTTAGTATGGAGTGAGAAAAAAATTCTTAAAAAAATTAGTATATCTTTGATTGGAGGGCTTTTAAAGGAATGAATGGCAATAATAATATGAATAATAATGGAAAGTCTAATAACAAAAAAAAGAATAAAAATTGGATTTTAGGGCTTGTTGTTATTTTTTTAATTTCAGCAATATTTATGTCATATTTTATAAGGGGGGGAGAAAGCTATAAAAATGTTCCTTATAGTACTTTTCAGAGTTATTTAGACAATGGTTTGGTTGAGTCTGTGGTAATAATTGATAAAAATTTGATTCAATTTATTGTCAAAGGTTCTAATTTTACAAAATCTTATTTTTCTACCAGTATCCCTTATCTTGATATAAATCTGCTTTCAGAATTAAAGAGTAAAAAAGTAGAACTTAGTTCAGGTAAAAGCCAAGCTTCTTTGATTGGGGTTTTATTACAAACTTTGCCATGGATTTTATTTTTTGTTTTCTTTTTCTTTATATTTCGTCAAACTCAAGGTGGCGGTGGAAAAGTTTTTACATTTGGAAAAAGCAATGCTCAAAAGTATGAAGCTGGAAAGAACAAAATAACCTTTAAAGATGTGGCTGGTCAAGAAGAGGTTAAGCAAGAGCTTTACGAAGTTGTTGAATTTCTTAAAAACCCAAAAAAATTTGAAAAAATAGGTGCAAAAATTCCTAAAGGGGTGCTTTTGGTTGGTTCTCCGGGTACTGGTAAGACTTTGCTTGCCAAAGCTGTTGCTGGAGAGGCTGGGGTTAGTTTTTTTCACATGTCAGGTTCAGATTTTGTCGAAATGTTTGTTGGAGTTGGAGCAAGTCGTGTTAGAGATTTATTTGACAATGCTAGAAAAAATTCTCCATGTATCATTTTTATTGATGAACTTGATGCTGTTGGTCGAAGCCGTGGTGCAGGGCTTGGGGGCGGTCATGATGAAAGAGAGCAAACTCTTAATCAGCTGTTAGTTGAAATGGATGGATTTGGAACGTATACTAATGTAATTGTTATGGCTGCCACAAATCGTCCAGATGTTCTTGATTCTGCTTTGCTTAGGCCTGGACGATTTGATAGGCAAGTAACAGTTTCTTTGCCTGATATTAAGGAAAGAGAGGCAATATTAAATATTCATTCTGCAAAAACAAAACTTTCAAAAGATATTAATTTACAGGTAATAGCAAGAGCTACTCCTGGAGCTAGTGGTGCTGATCTTGCAAATTTAATTAATGAGGGAGCCTTAATAGCTGCAAGAAATAATCAAGATGAAATTTTAATGAAGGATATGGAAGAAGCTAGAGATAAAATATTGATGGGGGTTGCAAAAAAATCTATGACTATTACCGATAAACAAAAGCTTGAGACGGCTTATCATGAGGCAGGTCATGCCTTGCTTCATTATTATCTTAAATATGCTGATCCACTCCATAAGGTTACTATTATTCCAAGAGGTAGGGCACTTGGTGTCGCATTTTCGCTTCCAAGGGAAGATAGGCTTTCAATAAACAAGCATCAAATTCTTGATAAAATAAAGATATGTTATGGTGGTTATGCTAGTGAGCAAATAAATTTGGGTGTTACAACAGCGGGTGTTCAAAATGATTTAATGCAAGCTACTAGTTTGGCTAAGAAAATGGTTACAGAGTGGGGAATGGGGGAAGAAGTTGGGCCAATATTTTTGGTAGATGATGAAGCGCCCATTTTTCTTCCAAAAGAGTTTTCAAAGGCTAAGGCTTATTCTGAGAACACTGCTGATAAAGTTGATAGAGAAGTAAAAAGAATACTTGAAGAATGCTTAAAAGAGGCATCAGATATTCTTATAAAGCATAAAGATCAACTTGTTAAGCTTGCAAAAGAACTTGTTTTAAGAGAAACTTTGACAGATAAAGAAGTGAGAGAGCTTTTGGGGTTTGAAGCTAGTAAAGATGAATACGATTTATTTGCAGCAAACTCTGTTGCAAAAGAAGTAAAGGAGGAAGATATAAAAGGTTAGGGGAAGTTTTTATGTTTTATTTAAAGATGGTTTTGATTCTTTTTATTTCTATAAATCTAGATGCAATTTCAGTTAAAGAAGATGAAGATATTTCAAGTATTCTTTTCAATGAATCTAAAAATTTTTCCAATTTTCAAAAAGGAATTGATTTAATTTATGGATCTCTTGATTTCAATTTGCTAGCTTCAGACTCTCTTTATGAGCTTGCGTTAAAAGAGGATATTGCTTTAATAGATAAAATTTATCTATTAAAAAAAGCAATTAAAATTAATAACTTTAAAGCAACAACTCTTAAAGAAATATATGCTTATTATTTTGCATTGCTTTTAAGGCAAAATGAAAATAAGAATATGTATAAAGAAATTATTACTTTGTATGGAAGCTTGAATGAAGAATTGCAAATAGATAAAGATTTAATTTGTATGAGACTTGAAGCTTCTGGAAGACTTGAAAGTTTTGGAGATGATTTTAAAAAAATTTTATTTAAAGCTTTTTCCTTGTATGGTAATGATTTTTTATTTTTTAAATGGTTTTTAAAAGAAGATAGATTCTTTTTTAGCATTTTTAATACTATTAAAGCAAAAGAAGATTTTTTCTTTACAACTGAAAATATTAATTATATATTGAGAAACTCAGATTTTAATTATGACAATTCTGTTTCTTTGTTTTCTTTTCTCAAGGGCAAAATTAAAGAATATAGTGGAATTCATGGTATTTATTTTTTAAAATATAAACTTTTAGAACCCGATGAAGCTTATAGGGTTTTTAAAAAATTTCCTCCTAAGATAATAAGTGAATATAAAATGTTTTATGATCTTTTAGAGGATCCTGACATGAAGAGTAAATTTTTAGAAGATTATAAAAGTTTGTCGGGAATTTATTGTATTGATAATAAAAATAATATTGTCATACTCAAAGATGGAGTTTTAGTAGGTGTTTTTTCAGGAATAGTAGATTTTGGCGATAAATTTAGCTTAAATAACAGGTTTTTAAATAAAATTTATTTTAAAGGCAAGTCTCCAGTTTATTATGAGAATAGTTTACTTGGTTATAAAATAAATTATTCTGCTTACCCTTATGTTGATATGATTGAGGTTCAATACTCTGATAAAACAGATGTTTATGTTTTTGCTTTGCATTCTTTTAAGTTTAATCTTTTTAACAATTTAGGCTACGATTTAAATAATCTTGGAATCAGGGAGTTGTTCTTGATTAACATTAAAAATTTTTTTCTACCCACTGCTTTAGATTTATTTTTTGAAAAAATTTCTGTTTTAGATATTAGGTCAAGTTTGATAAGTAAGAAAAAATATTTTGGATCTAATTTAGTAGAAATTAAAAATTATGTGCTTGGAAGCTTAGTTTCAATTTATAGAAAAGTTAATGGTTCTAAAAAATTTAATTATATTGAAATTTATGAGAAGGGTAAATTAAAAATAAAGAAAATTTTGTTGGATGATGATTATTTTGAAAGTTATTATTCTTTTGAATGATAACTTCAATAGAAGATTTGATTATTAATTTTTAGTTTTTTAATGTTAATATTTTCTTGATACTCTTTGTTTATATAATTGAAGTTGAATTTACCCCAGGGAGGATTTTTGGGTTTTTGTTTAGATTTTGCTAGTAAAGAAGATACGCAATTTAATAACATTGTGTCTATTAGTCATTTTGATTTTAAAGTGAAAATAAATTTAATTCTTGTAGTTGGGCCTATGGGAAGTGGAAAAACAGAATATGCTGCAAAAATTTATAAAGATTCTCTTGTTGTAAGAAAAAAATCTTTAAAGGTGTTGGGTAATATTATTAAAGGAAATAGGAATAGGGTTAATGTCTTTTTTATTAGAAATTTTCTTGACAAAAGGAGATTTAAGAATCATCCAGAAAATGTAATACCGTACAGAGGTGGTGGAAAGGATAAAATTGATGAAATTGGTTTTGCCAGCAGTTCTTTTGATATTGAAAACTTAATAGCTTCTAACCCTAGTTGTGGGACTTTTATTATTGATGAGGCATGTTTTTATGATGAACGTTTAATTTTTGTTTTAAATAAAATTTCGTTAAATGAGAATATTTTATTTATATTGCCCACATTGCTTTATAATTTTAGGAAAGAATCTTTTAATGATACTGCTAAACTTTTAGTAGAATATTCAGATAAAATTTATAAGCTTGGAGCTTATTGTGAGCACATTGATTGCATGGAAGAATCTTTTTTTTCGTATAGGTATTATTTTTACAACAATAAAGAAATTCCAGCTCCCTATTTTGATCCTTTGCTTATTGTTGGTGGTGATGAAGAAATTGAATCTGCTATTTACCCAAATTACGCTACAAGATGTTCAATGCATCATTATCTTGTGGGCAAGGAGTATTTTTTTTCTTTTTTAAAGCCATTTGCTTTACTGTATTCACAAGGAGATAAAGAATTTCTTGAAAATGAAATTGTAACTTTAAATGCTGATGTTGAAAATTCTAATTTTATAAATTCTTTAGATAATGAAAAAGCGTGTGAATTTAGAGCTGAAATTTTAAAAAATATTTTAGAATTACCTTTTTTAGCGGAAAGAGCTTTAATAACTCTTTTTTTAGAATATAGCATCTTGAGTAAAGATAATTTTAAAGATCTTGTTTTTAAGTTTTCTTTAAATAAGGATTATATAAATAAAATTTTTTTTTCTAAAGAGGGCAAAGAATTTTTTTAATAATAGTTCGAACTTTTTTCAAAAAATTCTTTGGTTTCGTCAATCCTTAGTAGTTCTTTTTTAATAATGTCGTAGTAATCGAACTCTTTAAGAGAAATTTTATGATATTCGTTTTCCCAGTTTGTTATTCCATCGTTTACCAGTTTAACAGACTTGTAATTTTCAAGTTTTTTATGGTATTTTAGTGCTTCATCATAGTAGTTGATAGCCATTTTATATAATTTTTTTGATTTCTCTAGATTTAAAATAATTCCATTTTTTTCTGGAGTTTTGAAAAAATATAAATTTCTTGTGTCAAATAAATCTCCCCAATATAAATTTTGCTTAACTAGGAGCAGATTTACGTGCATTTTGAAAAGAAGTTTATATTTTACCCACTGTTCTTTTGTTTCTATTTTAGTTAATGAGTATTTTGGATTTCCAAATGGATATTTTAATGCTTTTTGAAGAAAAAATATATTTTTTTTATAGTTTTCAGGTTTTTTTTTCATTTGGGTATTAAAGAGCACATACCATTGTTCTGCATAATAAAATTTAGATGATGCATTTATCTTTGCAGCTGTTACTAGTAGAAGTAAAATTAGATTGATTTGGAAAGTAACACTTTTAAAAATATAATTGATCATATGATTAATTATATTAGAATTTTATTAGATTAAAAATTTTTTTTGCATTTTTATCTAAATCACCTTTTATTGAATTGTTAATGTAAATTACATTAATTTTTTTTTCTAGTTTTTTAAATATTTTTAAATATTTAAGAGCAATTTGTTCAAAAGTTTTATATCTTTCAAGCTCAAAAAGATCACTTTGTGCTCTATATTTTTGTATTCTTTCATAAGCTGTGTTTGGGTCTGTTTCAATAAAGAATACTTTTTCAGGTAATGGAAAATTTTTATTTAATTCATATCCCAATTTTCCTTGATAGGCAATTGATGAGAATAAATAGCGGTCAGTTATTATTTTTATGGATTTTGTGTTTAAAATTTCTAATATTCCCCCCTTTTTATATAAATGGTCGTTTCGATCTGCTGCATAAAGATATGCAAATGTTGATTCTTGTAAAGGATTTTTAAAATTCATTAATTGTTCTTTTATTATTTCTCCAATTATTCCGCTTGATGGTTCTTTTGTGAAATAATATCTTGATTCATCGTTGCAAAGAGTTTTTAGTTTGTTGGTGATGCTTGTTTTTCCACTTCCATCAATTCCTTCTATGCAATAAAAGTTTTTTAATATTTTAATCACAAAAATTTTTTATTCCTTTTTTAGAGTCAGTAATTAGGTTATTGATAATTATTATATAATAAAATTATATATGAGTGTATGAATTTGGAGTTTTTGAAAAAAAAGACATTTTTATTCTTGATTTTACCATTTGTTGCTTTTATTTTAATAATTTGTTCCATTAATCTATTTGTTCAAGTTCAAATTTATTCTGCAAAGTTTTTTGTTGTAAAATATCTTGAATCAAAATTTGGCTTTAGTATTAAATATGATAAAATTTCACCATATTTTTTATCATCTATTAAAATAGACGGTTTAGAGCTAAGCTTGGATGGAAAAGATAAAATATTAATGGATGTTGTTAGAGTAGATTTAAATTTATTTAAATTAATTTTAGGTGATGAAAATATTATTTTAAATGTTTATGTTAAAGGGAGTAATTTGAATTTTGATATAAATGATTTTAGTTTATCCGATGATTTAAATTCTAACAGTGCCTATTTAAACAATGAAAATGTAATTTTAAATAAAATTTTAAACTATCTTGATAGATTAAATATTAATTTAGAGAATATTAATGTTAATATTAAGCTCAATCAGAATAATAGTTGGTTGAGTTTTAAAGTTAAAAATTTTTCCTTAAGTACCTTAGATGAAGATTTTTTATTTAGTTCTGTAGTTGATTTTAGTGCTGTTAAAAATTTAAAAATTAATTTGCCGTCTAAAAGAGTTGATGATGGAATTTTAGATTCAACTTTCTATTTCGAGGGGAAATTTAAAAAAGGTTTTGAGGATGGTTATGTTAATTTTAGTTTTTTTGAATTTAAAACAAACTATTTTTCTTTGCTTGAGCAAGGATTTCAAATAAATTATTCAAAAGGAAATTTAAAAATTTTTAATTTACAAAGGGAGAATTTAGATTTTAATTTAAGTTATGACAAATCTAATGATTTTATCCGGTTAGATGCTTTATTTTTCAATGTCAATCTTTTAGATTGGATTAAGTTAAACAAAACTTTTGAAGTTTATAAAGATTATTTTGATATAAGTTTAAATGGTCAGTTGGCATTTTCTTATGATTTTAAAGATAAAGATTTAAGATATGCAGGAATAATAGATTCTTCTTTAAATATAGATACTATAGGTAAAGAAATTCAAGGGTTACAACTTGAAATCAAAGGGAATGATGACATTGTGAGCGTTAAAAATGCTTTTTTAAAGCTTAAAAGGGGAGTTGTAAACTATAAAGGTTATTATTCTTTAAAGGACTTACTTCCAATAGGACGTCTTAACTTTAAGTCTGCAAAAATTTTAAATTTTAACGACCTAAATGGATATTTAGATTTTAAGAAAGATAAAAATATTTTTTCGGTTAAATCTAATAACTTTAGCCTTGGAAATCTTAGTTTCCAAAATTTAAATTTAAAAACTTATTTTTTAAAGGATAAAGTTTTTGTTGACTATTTGATTTACTTAGAAAATAAAAATTCTCAAATTTCTTTAAAAGGCGATCTTAATGATGAGGAACTTTCTTTAAGTTTAGGTATTAAAGAGTTTCCTTTGCTTTTTTTAAAAGAAGTTATTCCTAGTTATTACTTAATAAATCTTTTCCCCCAAACTTTATTTTCAGGTAAATATTTAAATTTAGTTTCTGATTTTAATTTTAATAAATTTGATTATCATAAAAATAGATTAAAAAAATTTAATTTCATAGTATTTTCAAAGTTAGATAATTTTAAATTCATGTTTGATGCTAGTGGGGAAAAGAATTTTTACAAATCAAACAACTTTGATTTGCAGTACAATGATTACAATTTGCATTCCAGTTTGTTTGTTGAGCTATTTGAAAGTGGGTTTAATGTTAGCACTAATTTTTCTTATTTGGATAAAAATTATCCTTTGCATTTTAATGTTAATCTTAAGAATAAGGTTATTGTTGCCGAATCTCCTCTTGGCATCAAATTAGATTTCAATTATTTCGATTCTAAAATAGTTTATACTCTTAATGTTAATGGTTTTAAGGTTTATAATAAGGCTTTTGATCTTTTAATAAATATAAATTTTCATGGAAACTATTTGATTCTTAATGACGACTTAAAATTTAAAATAGATAAATTTAATATAATAAAAGCTTCTAAAATACCCTCTTATAATTTTAATTTTGATTTTAAAGGTTTATATGAATATGGTAAATTGCATATTTTTGATGTTAAATTTATAAACAAACTTTCAAATTTGCAAGGATATGGACAATTCAATTTAAAAGATAATGTTAATGGAAGTTTAAATCTATTTTCTAGTTTAAATTCAGAACGATATTTTTTAGGGATTAATTCCGATGAACATGAAAGTTATTTTTTGCTTAAATTTCAAGATTTAGATTTTTACAATTTTAATTCTTTGTCCCTTTTAGAAGGAAAGGTTAATGGTAATTTTTTGCTAAATTTTAAAAAGAATAATTTTAAAAATTATTCTTTGAGTGGATATCTTGAAGCCGATAAATTAACTTTATTTGGCATTCCCATGCAGTTTTCTCTGAATTTAGGATTATTGGATAATAAACTTAACATATATGATATAAAAGCTAAGCGAAATAAAAAAGAGTTTCTTACTGGTAGTCTGAGATATGATTTAATCAGCTCTATAGGTGTATCTAATATGGTTTTTAATAGTGACTTGTTTTCTTATAAGCTTAATGCAAATTTTAGAAACTTTGAAAGCAGGGATGAAGAGCAATTTGGGGTTTTGAAAACTAAAACAGAGGGTGAATTTTCATTTAGGGATATTAAATATAAAAATGAGTTTTTATCTAATCTTACTATTGAATTTAGTAATGATTTTGAAAAATTTAATATGACTTCAATTGATTATGATCTTATTAATGTTTTATACCATTATGGTAGTGGAGAATATAGCTTTATTTTAAAAGATTATTTGCCTCTTAGTTTTAATTCATCAGGCAAAATAATAAAAAATAAAATTCTTGGGAATGTTAGAGATATTAAATTTGATTCAAAAATAATCACTAAAGATTTTTTAGATTCACATTCTTTATTTAATCTTGATAAGCATTTAATTCTTTATGATCTTATTTTAAATGGTGAATTTGATATTGATGGGGATTTAAATAATCCTAATATTAATGGAAGTTTAAATATTAAAAAAGGGTCAATGAGTACCGAATATTTAAGAGCTTCTAGAAAATTTGGTGGTGATAGAGCTTTAGAAGTATTCGATATGCCAGTTAAAATTAAAGATAATAAAATTATTTTTAGTAATGAGTTTAACCTAGATCGATACTCTAAGGCTTTTGTTTCTACTAGTTTAAATTTGAATTTTTTAAGTGATACTATTATTGATTATTACAAAATAGATATTAATGTGTCTGGTAGAACGGGGGCGCCTATTAAGTTTGACAAGATTGCTTTAAGCTTTACAGGTTATGCTTTAGGCAATTTCTCAATAGAAGGAAATGCTGATGAAATTATGTTTGAAGGCATTTTAAATATTTCAAATGCCTGGGTTTATTCTCTTGAAAGTTCTATTGTTGATTTATTAATAAATCCCTTTAAGCGAGCAAAAAGAGTGCAAACAAGTGATGTTAATGTTCAAGATTTTGATATTTTGACCCATCTCGAGATAAATTTTGATAGCGGGGTTACTTTTCATTGGCCAGATAGTAATATTTCATTTTTACAAGCTACTATTTCAAGAGGGGATAAGCTTGTAATAAAATCTGATACAAAAACAGATGATTTTATTCTTAAGGGGGATTTAAATATTGCAAATGGTTTTGTTAATTATAATAATAAAAAATTTGTCTTTAAAAGTGGTTCTTATATATCCTTTAATGAGAGCAGAATTAAATTTGATCCGTGGATAAAAGCAGAGGCTACAAATACTATTAAAGATAGAAATGATAAACTGCTTGTGACAATAAGTATTGATAGCCCTTTAAGTTTGTGGAAAATTGAGTTTATGTCTTATCCTTTTAGATCTGAACAGGAGATTAAATATTTGCTATCGGGTTCAACAATGGGGGGGGCTGAAGAAGAGGGGGGATTGCGATCGGCAGGGACCAATGCTGCTGAAATGGCAATTGGAATAGTAAGTGATATTGCTCTTGATTTTTTAATTCAACCCATTGAAGATTATATGCGTTCTGTATTAAACTTAGATTTGTTGAGTATAAAGACAGATATATTAAAAAATTCTATTAATAGTAATTTTTTTAAAATTGGAAATCCTACTTTTGTCGATGTTCTTGACAATACAAGCGTTAAAGTAGGGAAATATCTTGTAGAGGGTGTTTTTATTAGCGGGGGCTTTGGTTTTTTGAAAGAGCAAATGACTCCTTTTTCAAAAGATTTAAATTTTATTATTAATTTGGGTATTGAGTTTGATTCTCCATTTTTTTTGGTTAATTATGAGTTTGATTACAATTTTATGAAAAAAGGTTTAGATGGAATAGGAAATAATATAGGTATTTCTTGGAAATTTAGATATTAAATTGTTAAGAGGTTAAGATGGGTTCAATTAGAGGTTTGTTTTTTGTAAGCTTTTTAATGGTTTTTATTGTTTTTAGTTTTGGTCAAGTTGAAAATTACAAAGGGAAAATAATAAGGGGTATTAATTTTGAAGGGCTTAAAAATAAGAAAGAGTTGGATTTTGTTGATATTTTAAAGCCTTATATCGGTATAGCGTATTCTAATGAAATTTTTGATAAGTTACAAATTGATCTTTATTCCCTTGATTATTTTTTTGGGCTTATTAAACCAATGTTTAAAATAGATGGTGAGGATCTTTTTATCACATTTATTGTAAAAGAAAAATCTTTAGTTAATTCTGTTGTTTTTTCTGATAGCAGTAGAGTTTTTTGGAATAGTGAACTTGTTGAAAAGGTAAATATCAAGGTTAATGAGCCTTTAAATCTTGCAAGGGTTAATAAAGGTCTTGAAAAACTTGAAGATATGTATAAAGACATGGGATATCTTGATGTTTCTGCAAATTTTGAAATTAAAGAAGAAAAAAATTTGGTTGATATTATTTTTAATATAGTAGCTGGACCTAAATATGTTATTAAAGGTATTGACTTTGAAGGAAATTTAAGCTTTAAAAGTAGTACTTTGAGGAAATCTTTAGCATCAAGGGTAGTATCTCTTTTTTCAGATGGTAAATATTTAAAAAGTAATATTGACAAGGATAAGCGTCAACTAGAGTCTTTTTATAAAAATAATGGATATATTGATATTAAGATTATCAATAGTACTGTTGACATTAAAGATTCTCTTAAAGATTCCCAAAAATTAGAAAAGGAAGTTTTTTTGAAATATTTTATTTCAGAAGGTAATGTTTTTAAATTTGGAAAGCTTGAAATTTTTGGTAATTTAGTTTTTAGTTTGGAAGAATTAAAAAGTTTTATTACCTTTAAGGAAGGTGATATTTTTAATAATTCTAAATTTGAGCAAGACTTTACCAAAATTAAGGAAAGTTATTTTAAAGAGGGGTATATTTTTACAGAAGTTATTCCTTCGCAAAAGATAAGGGGAGAGTTTGTTGATTTTTTAATTAAAATTTTAGAAAAGGATAAAGCTCATATTGAGTCTATTACTGTTTCTAAAAATAAAAATACTGCTTCTCATGTGATACTTAGAGAGATTCCCCTTCAAGAGGGAGATGTTTTTAGTTTGGATAAATTTAAGATGGGAATGGTGAATTTACAACAGCTTGGTTATTTTTCTAATGTAGTTCCCGATATTGTTCCAAGTAATACGGAAGGACTTATGAGAATAAATTTAAACATTGAGGAACGAGCAACAAGTAATTTCGGATTTGGTATGAATTTTGGAGGCAGTTCAAATTCTTCGTTTCCGTTTTCAGTATTTGGGCAATGGGAGCTTTCTAATTTTTTGGGCGAAGGTTATTATTTTGCTGCAAGACTTAATTTATCTTTTTTAGAGCAAAGTCTTAGTTTGACATTTAGGGATAATTGGTTTTTTCAGAAAAGATGGACCGTAGGTGGATTTATAGATTTTTCACATTCTGTTAATACTGCTTATCAGGATATTAATGGGCCCATTTTTTCTGGCAAAAAGGAAGTTCCCGATCCATTTACAAGTTGGGAAGAATATCGAGATGCTAAAAGCTTTTCTGATTTTAATGCGATGAATTATTCTTTACTCAAACTTAGTTTTGGGGGATTTACAGGGTATACTTTTTCTAATTATCTTGGTAAGCAAACTCTTCTTGGTACTTTACAAACCGCTTTAAAATATGTTTTTTATGATAATGAGGTTAATAGACCTTCAAATTATTATTTAAGAGATAATTACAAAACTTTTAGATTTGAAAATTCTCTTAGTTTGAGTGCGGCTTGGGATACAAGAAATTCTACTTCTTTATCTAATAATGGATTTTTGCTTAAGCAGCAGTTTGATTTTTTCGGTGGATTTTTGTTTGGGCAGAGTCATTTCATTAAATCTGCTACAACCTTTGAGAGATATTTTTCTCTCTTAGGATATGAAGATGTATTTACTCCTTATTTTGATATTATTTTGACCTTAAGGAGCGTATATTCAAATATATTGCCTCCTCTTGGTAATGGTTTTGAAATTGAAATTCAACCCCATCATCACATATTTCTTAGTGAAAATTTTATGCAAGCTAGAGGTTGGGGAATTTTAAAAAATATTTATAGTTCTTTTGTAAATACCGTTCAAATATCTATTCCTTTATTAAAAAATATTTTAGTTTGGGATGTGTTTTTTATAGATTTTGCCTCCTATTCTTTAGAAGGACAAGAAAATTCTTTGTTTAGACCTTTTAGTAGTTTTGCTTTTAGCTGGGGAACTGGAATTAGAAGCCTTTTACCCCAGTTGCCGCTGTCTTTTGTAATAGCTTATCCTTTTTATTTTGATAATGATAAAGTTAACAGTTATTACAAATATTTTTCTGGATTTAAATTTTTCTTAGGAATTGAGATGAGATATTAATATAGTACTATGGAGAAATTTGTGTTTTTTTTGATTTTACCATTGTTTTTTTTATTGTCTTTTAATGTTTTTTCAATAGATGTTATTAAAATAGGCATTGTTGATTTTGATAGAATTGTTATTGAAGTTTTAAATCCTCAATTGAAAGCTAATCTTGATCAAATAAAAAATCGATATCAAGAACAAATAAATACATTAAATTTAGAGCTTAAGAATTTAAAACAAATGTATGATAAGTCAATTGCTGATAATGATTTAGATAATGCAAGATCTTATGGGAATCAATATAATTTGAAAGTTGATGAATTAAAGAGGGTGTCTAGTTTAGCAAAAAATAATTTAGAACAGCAAAGATTGGCCAATATTAATAGTTTAAATAATAATAGTGAATCTTTAAGCAAAATACTTCGTGGTATTCAATATGTTGCAGAAATTAATGGGTTTTCCTTGATTATGAAAAAAAATAATCCGTACATTCTTTATCATAACAGCACTGTTGATATAACAGACAATGTTGTTAAGCATCTTTTGGAAAAGGACAATAAAAATCCTTAAAATTTTTCCTTATTTTTAAATTTTTCATTTTTAAATATTTTTTTAAGTATTAAAGATTTTAAATTTTTTTTATTTTTTTTAAATTGAAAATTTTTTGTAGATGTTTTTAAATTAATTTAATTTAAAACAACAGACTTATTAACAGCCAGATTGTTTTTAATTTCATAAAACATTGTTTTTAAGGCCTTTTTTTGCTTTATATTCTTTTTTTAAATTGAATTATATTTGTTTTATAATATCAATTATAATTCAATATTATTTAGGAATCATATGGACAAAAATATTACCCCAATGATGAGGCAGTACTTAGATATCAAAAAAAAATATAAAGATGCAATAATTTTTTTTAGAGTAGGAAGTTTTTATGAAATGTTTTTTGACGATGCAATTGAGGCAAGTAAGCTTCTTAATTTGACATTGACAAAAAGAGAAAATGTTCCAATGTGTGGAGTGCCTTACCATACTAGTAGAGAATATATAAGAAAATTAATTTTATTTGATAAAAAGGTTGCAATTTGTGAACAAGCGTCTAATTCTACTTCTGGGGGGCCTTTAGAAAGAGAGGTTGTTGAGGTAATAACCCCGGGTGTTATTATTGATGAAGATTTTTTAAATGATGATGTTAATAATTATTTAGTTGCTATTAGTGATTATAATAATTATTATTCGTTTTCTTATATAGATTTGTCTACTTCTAGTCTTGGAGTAATGTTTTATGAGGATAGCTTTTTTGAAAAACTTAAAAGAGATCTTGAGAAATACTCTCCTAAAGAGATTATAGTTTCTGAAAATTTTTATTATGAGTATTTAGATAAGCTTAATCTTAATCGATTTTTAATTAACAAAGTGCCCAACTGGCACCTTGATAAGGATGTTGCAATAAAAACGATAAAGGAGCATTTTAACATACTTGGATTGAGCTCTCTTGGATTTGATGAAGAAAAGCCTTACTACATTTCAATTTTTTTGATTATAAATCATATAAAAAATAATTTAAAAAATTTATTAAGTAATATTGATAAAATAGATATTAATAATGATTCTTCGTATATGTTTCTTGATGATGTAACCCAAGTTAATCTTGAACTTGTAAAAAACAATAATGATTTTTCTTCTCAATATTCGCTATTTTCTGTGTTAAATGATTGTAAAACCGCAATGGGAAAAAGACTTTTGCGGGAGTTTATTTTAAATCCAATTTTAAATATTTCTGAAATTAATACTAGGCTAGATCATGTTGAATTTTTTTGCAAAAATATTGGCTTAACTGTGACTTTAAGAGAAACTTTTATTAATATATGGGATATTGAGAGAATAATATCTAGAATTCAGATGAAAAGATATATTAAAAAAGATTTTTTATTTATTGAAAAAGCCCTTTCTGTATTTTTTTCGGTAAAAAAATTATTTGATAAGCATAATTTTGATTATTGGATTTTTGATAAGTTTGAAGAGGAGAGTGTCTCTAAAGTTTATTTTTTGATAAATAGTTCAATTTCAAGCTCATCTGATGAACTTATTAAAAGAGGTTATGATTTAAAGCTTGATAGTTTGAAAGATTTGAAGATTAATGCAAATAAATATATTGATGAATATCTTGAATCGGAGAGGTTGTTTAGCAAGATCAATAATTTAAAGATTAGAAAAACTAATAATAGAGGGCTATTTTTTGAAGTTACAAAGAGTAATTATGCCCAAGTGCCATCCCATTTTATAGAAAGTCAAACTTTAAATTCTGCAAAAAGATATAAAACAGAAAAACTTATTTCTCTTGAAGTTGATATTAATAATGCTGAAGACAATGTAGTTGCTTTTGAGCAGGAAATTTTTGATGAAATAGCATCAAATGTTGTTAAGCATAATAAAGTTCTTAAAAAGGTTTCAGAGTTTTTTGCATATATTGATTTAGTTGTTAATTTTGGTTATTTGGCAAAAAAAAATGAATATAAAAGACCTGTGTTGACAGGCGATAAAGAAATATTTCTTGAAAAGTCTCGTCATCCTGTCGTTGAACACTATGTGAAAAACACCGAAATCTTTACTGAAAATTTTGTAAGAATTGATAAAGAAAGGCATTTTTGTTTGATTACTGGTCCTAATATGGCGGGTAAATCAACTTATTTGCGCCAGGTGGCTTTAATTACTTTGATGGCACACATAGGCTCTTTTGTGCCAGCTTCTAAGGCTATAATAGGTATTACAGATAAAATTTTTTGTAGAATTGGAGCAAGTGACAATATTGCCAAAGGGGAATCCACTTTTTTGGTTGAAATGAACGAAACGGCTAATATTTTAAGAAATGCAACAGAAAAGAGTTTAATAATTATGGATGAAGTTGGAAGAGGTACTAGTACAAATGATGGACTTGCTATTGCTTATTCTATTATAGAATACATTTTAGAGCATATTAAAGCTAGAAGTTTGTTTGCCACGCATTTTCATGAACTATCGGCTATTAATCATAAAGCTTTTATTAATCTTTCCATGAAAATTGAAAAGCAGGGTAATGATCTTATCTTCTTAAGAGAAGTTGAAGAAAAACCATCTCTTAATTCTTACGGAATTTACGTTGCTCGCATAGCGGGACTTCCCTTAAGGGTAGTAAATAGGGCTAATATCATCTTAGAAAGTTTGCTTGCTCGAAAGGATAGTTCTTGTTTAGAATTTCTTCCTTATGGTTCTACTGATGGATATGATAAAGAGGTTTTGAAAAATGATACTGATGTTCATGTTAAATTGAATGAGTATTTAGAGTTGAAAAATTTTATTTCTAATATAGATATTAATAATATTACCCCTTTTCAATCAATTGAGCTGCTAAACCAAATTATTTTAAAGGTTGTTTCTCAGTCTAGTTAGTATGAGCTATTTAAATGTTTTAAAAAGTATATTTTTGCCTTTTTGTGTTTTTTGTGGAAAAAGATATGTATCTTCTAATGCTCTTTGTGATCAATGTAAATCGATTTTTAATTTTAAAATTCAATTTGATGAAAATTTGATTTATTTTTTTGAATATAAAGAACATTATAAATCTTTAATTTTGTCTTATAAAGATGGTCAAAAATCAATTGGTAGATTTTTAGCAAGTGAAATTGCTAAATTTTTGAGCAATATTGAATTTGATCAAATAGTAACTGTTCCTTGTAGCTTTAAAAGAAAATTATTTTATGGTTTTGATCACATGGAATATATTGGAATTTTATTAAGCCGTTTTGGTTTTGATTATATAAATGTTTTTTCAAGAAAGTATGGGAAAAGTCAAAAGTTAGTGAGAGGAAATCTCAGATTTAGAAATCTTGAAAATAAAATTAAATTAAAATCAAAGTACAAAAATTTTAAATTTAAAAAGATTGTTTTGCTTGATGATATTGTTACTACAGGAACATCTATGTGTATTTGTGAAAATCTTATTGTAGAATTTGGAGCTTATAAGGTGATGAGGTTTTCATTGGCCAAATCTTATAATTTAGTTTAATATTGACATTATTTTTTCTAAGTGTTAACCTTGATTTAAGGTTTAGTTATGTATTTAATAAGGTTCTTTTTAAAAGAACCTTATTATTTTTAGGAATGTAGTTGATTGAGCGTTTTGACAAAAATAATGAAGTTTATAATTTGATAAAAAATTTAACAGAATGTGCAAATATTGAAATATTAGAAATTAATATTTTTAAAAACAAAAGTATTGGAAAAATTCAAATAGTTCTTTATAGTAAAAGTTTTTCTTTAGGCGTTGATTTGCTTACTGATTTGCACAAAATAATTTTATTAATTTTGGAAGCAAATCTTAAATATAGTTTTACCTTAGAACTTTCTACTCCAGGAATAAATAGAAAAATAAAAAGTGGCAGGGAGTTTCAAATTTTTGAAGGTAGAAAGATTAAGTTGATGCTAGATAATGAATTTGAAGAAGGTTTAATATTAAAATCTAAATCAAAAAGTTTTATTTTTAAAACAGATAGCAAAGAATTAAATGTTTTTTATAGTGATGTTAAAAAGGCTAAATTAGTTTAAGGAGGAAGTTTGGATGATAAAGGGCACGGGACATATGATTGTAAGCATTGCAAATGATCGCAGTATGAGCATAGATTCTATTAGAAAAACAATTAAAGAATCAGTATTGATAGCTTATAAAAAGTATTTTGGAAGTAATGAGAATGCTTTTGTTAAATTTGATGATGATACGGGAGATTTGATAGTTTATGCAAAAAAGAAAATTGTGGAAGATGTAAAAGATTCTTTGCTTGAAGTATTAGAAAAAGATATCTCAAAAGAAAATTTTGTAGAAGATGGTTATGCTTATATTGAAATTAATCCCAAGGTTTTTGATAGACTTTCTATTCAGGTTGCAAAGCAAAGAACTAAAAATGATTTGCAAGGAATTGAGGATAATGAAATTTTATCAGAATTTAAAAGCAAGTTAAATAAAGTTGTTATTGGCTATGTTCAGCAAAATAGAAATGGGGATCTTTATGTTAATCTTGGCAATACGGATGGTATAATTCCCAAGAAGTATCAATCACCAAGAGAAGTTTACAATCTTAATGATAAGATTAGAGTTTTAGTTTATAATGTCAAAAAGGGTAAAAATGGTATTGAAGTTATTCTTTCTAGAACCCATCCAAAATTTATTGAAGAGCTTTTAGCACTTGAAATTCCTGAAATTGAAGAAGGTATTATTAAGATTCATAAAATAGTTCGTGATCCGGGTTACAGAATTAAAGTTGCTGTTTATTCTGAAAAAGAAGAAATTGATCCTGTTGGGCCTTGTATAGGGCAAAAAGGAGTCAGAATTCAATCTATAATTAAGGAGCTTGAAGGAGAAAAAATCGATATTATCCCTTATAGTAAAGATATTAAGGAATTCATAAAGGATTCTTTGACCCCTTCAAAGATAGAGCATGTTTATATTCTTGACGAGGATTTGCATAAGGCTTTAGTAGTTGTTAGCGATGATCAACTTTCCCTTGCTATAGGTAAAATGGGTCAAAATGTTAGACTTGCTAATAGACTTCTTGATTGGGCTATTGATGTTAAAACTAGTAGTCAATTTGCAGCAATGAAAGCTAATTCGGAGTTTAAGCAAGAAACTCTTGAAATGTTTGATAAAGTTATGCAAGATGTTGTTGAAGAGGAACAATTTGAAGAGATTAGCAAAATAAGTGATCTTAAATTACTTGATTCTTCTGTAATTTCTAATTTATCAAAAGAAGGGCTTAATGATATTAACAATTTTTTACAAGCAGATGAGGGAGTGCTTTTTAATCTTGGGGTAAGTTATGAAAAACAAGAAGAAATTAACAAAATATTAAAAGAGGGAATGATAATAATTGCTAATGATAATGATGAGTCTATAGGAAAGGTTGAAGAAGATGAAGAACTTCTTTGTCCCGAATGTGGTGTTGTTATTAATGAAAATATGACCTCCTGTCCGGGTTGTAAAATAGGGCTTAGTTTTGAGTTTGAGGAGGAGTAAGTTTGTCGACAAATATTGATGATATTAAAAATGACGATGGTAAAAAAATTAAGATTATTAAGTTAAGAAAGAAGGTAGTAAAGATTGTAACGCATAACGATTCAGGCGGTAAAAATAATTCAAATAATTCTATTGATTTACATAAGCACAGCAACAAGTCTGAATATTCACAAAACAGAGATAGTAGAACTGGTGGGTATTCGCAAAATAGAGATAACAGGACTGGTGGATATTCACAAAATAGAGACAGTAGAGCTGGTGGATATTCACAAAATAGAGACAATAGAGCTGGTGGATATTCACAAAATAGAGACAGTAGAGCTGGTGGGCATTTTCAAAACAGAGATAACAGAACTGGTGGATATTTACAAAATAGAGGTAGCAGAATTGGTGGATATTCACAAAATAGAGATAACAGAACTGGTGGGCATTTTCAAAACAGAGACAATTTGGGTTCGCAATATCAAGATTCAACAAAGAAGGCATATGTTGCCAAAAATAACTCTCAAAGTAAATATACCACCCCTGTATCTTTTAGAAGACTTATAAAAACCAAGGTTCCTTCTATTGTTAGCAGTGCTCCTTCAGCAGATTCTGAGAATAGCAAAGAGTTAAATCGTAAGCTTGGTGAGAAGAAAAAACAACAACAAGAAAGTCAAAAAAGTTATAAGAGAAAAAAAGCAGAAACTGAGAGCAAAACAATTGAACAAAAGGTTTTTGATCAACTTCAAAAAAAGAAAAGAGAAAATTTAGCTAACCCAATTCCAAAATCAATTGACATTATGGGTAGCATCACTGTTTCTGATCTTGCAAGAAAGATGAATTTAAAATCTTCCGATTTAATTGCTAAATTAATGGCTTTAGGTGTAATGGTGACTATTAATGAAAAGATAGATTCTGATACGGCAACTATTTTAGTTGAAGAATATGGATCAAAGGTTAATGTTGTTTCTATTTATGATGAAACGGTTATAGAAGAAGAAGTAGAAGATCATAGTAAAAGCATTGAAAAGCCCCCTGTTATTACAATAATGGGTCATGTTGATCATGGTAAAACCAGGCTACTTTCTGTGCTTCAAAACATAGATATAAATCAAACAGAGTCCGGTGGCATTACTCAGCATATTGGGGCTTATACTATTGTTTATAATGACCGAGAAATAACATTTTTAGATACTCCTGGCCATGAAGCTTTTACTATGATGAGAAGTCGTGGAGCTCAAGTTACAGATATTGTTGTTCTTGTTGTGTCAGCAATTGATGGTGTTATGCCGCAAACTATTGAGGCTATTAATCATGCAAAAGAAGCAAATGTTCCGATTATTGTTGCTATAAATAAAATTGATTTACCAGATTCAAATCCCGATAAAATTAAACATCAGCTTTCAGAATACGACTTGGTACCTGAAGATTGGGGGGGAGACACTATTTTTGTGTTGATTTCTGCTCTTAAAAATATAGGGATTTCTGAACTTCTTGATATGATTCTTTTGCAGTCAGATATGATGTTATTAAAGGCAAACCCATCTAAAAGAGCTATTGGAAAAGTTCTTGATGCCAAAATTGATTTGGGGCGCGGAATAGTTTGTTCTGTTATTATTGAAAATGGAACCCTTTATGTCGGAGATTCTTTTGTAGGCGGCGCGTGCTATGGTAAAGTTAAGGCATTAATTAGCGATAAGGGTGTTTCTGTTAAGAGCGTTGGACCCGCTAAAGCTATTAGTGTTTTGGGATTTTCTTCAATGCCTCAAGCTGGAGATCCTTTTCAAGTAACGAAAACTGAAAAAGAAGCAAAATTGATTAGTTCTAAAAGACAAGATCTTAAAAAGTATGAATCTTCTAAAAATGTAAAGAAAGTTACGATGTTAAATCTTTATGATTCAATCAAAGAAGGAACACTTAAGGAGCTTAAAATAATTTTAAAAGCAGATGTTCAAGGTTCAGTTGAGGCTTTAAAAAATTCTCTTGAAAAATTAACAAACGATGAAGTTAGAGTAAGAGTTGTGCATTCATCAGCGGGTGTAATAACTGAAACAGATATTAGCTTTGCTTCAGCAAGCGATGCTATTGTCATTGGATTTCATGTGAGACCCACTGTAAAAGCCCAGATACTCGCAGATCAGGAAAAAGTTGAAATTAGAAAGTATAATGTTATTTATGATGCTATAAGTGATGTTAAATCAGTTCTTGAGGGTTTGCTTGAACCAGATATTGAACAGCAATTTATTGGATTTGCTGAGGTGAGGGCTGTAATCAATGTTCCTAAAGTTGGGGTAATAGCTGGTTGTTATGTCTCTCAAGGCTTAATAAAACGAGATGCGATTACTAATGTGATGAGGGATGGTTTACAAATTCATTCTGGTAAAATTTCATCTTTAAAGCGATTTAAGGATGATGTTAAAGAAGTTGCTGAGCAATATGAGTGTGGAATTATGATTGATAATTATGCTAATATTAAAGAAGGAGATGTAATTGAAGCATTTGAGGTAAAAAAGATAAGAAAATCTTTTAAAACTTAGTATTGTTTTATTTATATATTTTATGTATAAAAATATAAAAAAGTTTAAACTCGAGAGTTTAATTGCTCAAGAAATTGGCAATTTGATTGTGAGTAGGAGAATTAAAGATCCCAGGGTTCATTCATTTTTAACTGTGGTTAAAGTAGAATTTTCAAAAGATTTAATAAATGCTAAAGTGTTTATAGGCTCAATTAAGGAAGGTGCGTCTTTGGACAATGCAGTTAAAGCTTTAAATAATGCTAAAGGATTTATTCAAAGTCAAATTGTTAAGCGAATTAAAGTTAGAAGTACTCCAAAGTTATTATTTGTCAAGGATAATTCTCTTTCTAAATCATTTTATGTTAATAAAATAATTGAAGGATTAAATATTTCAAGAGAGAATTAAATTTGGAAAATGGATTCCTTTTAATTGATAAAGAACAAGGCAAAACTTCTTTTGAAACTCTTTTCCCTATAAAAAGATATTTTAATACAAATCGTGTTGGACATGCTGGTACACTTGATAAATTTGCAGGTGGAATTTTGATTGCTCTTGTAGGAAAATATACCAAGCTTGCAAACTATTTTATTTCTTTGGATAAAGAATATGTAGCAGAATTTAGATTTGGAATAGAAACAGATACTCTTGATCCAAATGGAAGAATAGTTTGTAAAACAGATTATGTTCCTAGTTTAGAGGATATAGATTTAAAGCTTAAAGATTTTGTGGGAGAAATTTATCAAAGTCCCCCTAAATTTTCTTCTGTTCATATTGATGGTAGTAGAGCTTATAAACTTGCTTTGAATGGAAAGATTTTTGAAATTAAAAAACGAAAAGTAAATGTTTATGATATTCAAATATTAGATTATGATTTTACCTCTTCTTTACTTAGCTTGAAAATTAGTTGTTCAAAAGGTACTTATATTAGGAGCATTGCAAGAGATTTAGCATATTCTTTAAATTCTTGCGCGTATGTTACCAATTTAAAAAGAACCAAAATAGGTATGTTTAAGTTAAAAGATTCCACCCTGTGTAAAAATTTGAGTAAAACTTCCTTGATTAGTTTAGAATCTTTAAAAAGTTTTGAAAAAGTTTACATTGATTCTAGCAAGATAAATCTTGTTAAAAATGGGGTTTATGTTGAAATTCAAATCAATATTAATGAATTTAAGATTTTAAAATCCAGAACGGAGGAAATATTAGCGGTTATTGAAGGAATAGGTTTGAATAAATATAAATATGTTATTATATTTTAATTTTATATTTGCTTTTTTAAACAATTTAATAATTTATTATTAAACATAACCCGAAAAGGGTAAATTGTTTTTGTGATTTTTAACAAAAAATATTATAATCTATCGTAGTAGTTAGTTTAAATTATAGCAAGAGGTTTGTTAGAGCTTTGCTATAATGGTATAGGAGTTGCTTATGATAGATAAGAAGCAAAAGCAAAAAATAGTTTCTGAATTTGGGAAAAATGAAAGTGATACTGGTTCTGTTGGGGTTCAAATTGCACTTATTACAGGTAAAATAAAGTATTTAACTGAACATTTAAAGATAAATAAAAAAGACCATAGCTCAAAAAGGGGTTTGTTAAAGTTGGTAGGGCAAAGACGAAGTTTATTGCGGTATTACCAAAAAAAAGATTTAGAAGCTTATAGGATGTTGATATCTAAACTTGGTCTTAGAAAATAAAAAGAGGTTGAATTTTGAGGAAAATATTAAAGTTAAAAGTAGGCAGAGACGAGTTAGTATTTGAGACTGGGCTTATGGCTAAGCAGGCTAATGGGGCGGTTCTTGCAACTTATGGAGGATCTTCTGTTCTTGCGACTGTTTGTTGTTCAGGCAATGTGAGAGAAGATTTAGATTTTGTCCCTCTTTCTGTTGAATATAATGAAAAATATTATGCAGCTGGCAAGATTCCAGGAGGATTTATAAAAAGAGAGGGAAAGCCAAAGGATAAAGAAATACTTGTTTCTAGATTAATAGATAGGCCAATGAGGCCTCTTTTTGATAAAAGATTTGGTCGAGAAATTCAAGTAATTCCTACGACTTTAGCCACAGATCAGCTCAATCCCCCTGATATTGTTGGAATGAATGCTGCTTTTACGGCAGTTTTTTTATCAGATATTCCGTTTAATGGTCCAATTGCAGCTGTTAGAATGGTTTATTTGAATGGTAAGTTTATAGTAAATCCTTCTTTCGAAGAGATTCATGATTCTGATCTTGATATTGTTGTTGCGGGAAGTTTAAATGGCATTACAATGGTAGAGGGTGGAGCTAATGAGGTTAGTGAGGATATATTGCTATCAGCAATAGATGGTGCACATGAGTATATTAAACAAATTTGTAATGCTCAAAAAGAATTTTTAGATATTGTAGGTAAAAAGGAAAAACTTCCTTTAGCTTTTGAAGAAAAAATATTTGAATTTAAAGGAGAGCTTAGAGATTTTGTTTATACTGATCTTAAAGAAGCTTGTTTTGTTAAGGGAAAGCTTAACAGAGATAAGGCTATAACTTTGCTGCGAAATAAGTCTTATGAGCATTTTTCTTCCCTTGAAAAATTGACCGATAGTAATGAACCCCTTTTCAATAGAGCTTTTGATGACTTTGAGAAGGAAATTGTTAGAAATTCTATTCTTAACGATAAGATTAGAACAGATGGTAGAACTCCTAATGAGATAAGGGATATTATTGCGGAAGTTGATATTTTAAGTAGAACGCATGGATCTGCACTTTTTACAAGAGGGGAGACGCAAGCTTTAGCGGTAACTACTCTTGGTACAAGCATTGATGAGCAAATAATGGATGATATTGATGGCGATAAGCGTCTAAATTTTATGCTTCATTACAATTTCCCCCCATATTCAGTTGGTGAAACTGGCAGACTTATGACTGGTAGGCGAGAGATTGGTCATGGGCATTTAGCCCAAAGAGCTTTAGAATCAATGGTTCCTGGGAAAAACGATTTTCCGTATACCATTAGAGTAGTTTCTGAGATTTTGGAGTCTAACGGATCTTCATCAATGGCTACTGTTTGTGCTGGAAGTATGTCTTTGATGTCTGCAGGGGTTCCTGTTAAAAGGCAAGTTGCGGGAATAGCCATGGGGCTTATTAGCGAAGGGGATAAATATGTTGTTTTAAGTGACATTCTTGGGGAAGAGGATCATTTAGGTGATATGGACTTTAAAGTGGCTGGTACAAAAAATGGAATTACTGGATTTCAAATGGATATTAAAATTGAAAATGTTACTAAAAATTTAATGAGAGATGCCCTTGAGCAGGCAAGAGTAGGTAGGATACACATACTGTCTATTATGGATGCTGTAATTTCAAATTCAAGAGTTGGCATATCTAAGTATGCTCCAAAAATTGTTCAGTTACAAATTGATATTGATAAGATATCTCTTGTAATAGGATCTACTGGAAAAACTGTTAAAGCCATAACAGATGAATTTGAAGTTAAGGTTCAAATTGAGCAAGATGGAAAAATTATTCTTTTCGGCGATGATGATTTTAAAATGCAAAAGGCTAAAGAAAAAATAGAAAGTATTGTAAGGGAACCAAAGGTAGGTGAAATTTATGAAGGAATTGTTAAAAAGATTAATAGCTTTGGAGCTTTTGTTGAACTTACTCCCACAAAGGAAGGATTTTTAAGTACTCGTTTAAAATCTAGAGACAATAAGTATGGTTCTGGAAGATTTGGAAATAGCAATAGGTATTCAAGATTTGGTGGTGGCGGAGATAATATAAGGGGTAACGCAGGGTTAGTTAGACCCCCAAAATTAGAAGAAGGTCAACGAGTTAAAGTTAGAATAATTGATATAGATAAATTCGGAAAAATTGATCTTGAAATTGTTAGAGATAAAGATTATTAAAATAATATGAAATTTGTTTTGAGTAATTTATTTAAAGGTCGCCTTATATGCTTTGTCTTATTTTTTTCCTGTCTTACTACAAGCGAATCTATTCAAGATTCTCATATTAGTGATCTTACAGATAAGAAAAAGGAAATAGTTATTATTGGAAATAATAATGTTGTCAATGAGGGTGAATTTAAAAGAGACGGCGAATTTAAAAGAGACTATTTGATAGGATTAAAAGATAATGAATCTTTTTTTCTTAGTAATGCTTTTTTAAAAGAAGATAATCTTTATTTTAAAAAAGCTAGAGAAAGTTATGCTAAGAAAGATATTGGTTTAACAAACTATTATTTGAATAAAATAATAACTAATGAGAAGCAACATGGCAGAGAATTACTGGCTAAGGCAAATTTGTTTTTTGGATATGTGAATTATGAGAATGGTTTTTACGATCTTTCTGAATATAATTTTGACCTATTTTTAAAAGATTATAAATATTCTCATGCTAGTTTAAGATCAGCCGAATTAAAATATCTTATTAAAGAAAAATCAGATGCAATTTCTGCATTTAAAGAGATTAATGAATTTTCTATATCAGGTTATGACAAAGAGATTTATGATTTTTTAAGTAATAAGCTTGGGGTAAGTCATTTAAACTTAGAATCTTTAGGATTTCTTGACAATAGCGTTTTTGATGTATTTGTATTTAAGGAGAATATATTTGTAACTAATATATTGGGTGGTCTTTTAAGATATAATATTAAAAAAAATGATTGTAAAATCTACCTTAAAGACAAAAAAAGTATTTTTTTAAATGGTATTAGGGGTTTTGCTGATTATAATGGAACAATTTATATTGGGGGTAAAAATGTTGTTTATTATATAGATGATGCTGATGGAGATTTAAAGCAAATCAAGGCTCCTGATAGTGTTGATTTTAGTAATATACAAGTTTTACTTGGTGTTAAAAATGGAATATTTGTTGGTACTTTAAATTCTGGGTTATGGTTTTATGATTTTAAAAATTGGAAAAACATACCACTTGGATCTAATAAAATTTCTTCGATGTGTCTTGATAGTTTAAAAAATTTATTATTGGTTGGAACGGTTGATAAGGCTATTTATAGTATTAATGTCGATAATTTGAAAAAGATTAAACATTTGGATTTTTTTAGTAAGAATGATAATGAAAAAAATATTAATTTTATAAAAGGATATAAAGGTAATTATTTTGTTGGGACATATGGAGGGGGGCTTTTTGAATTAAATTTAAATAAAAGTAATTATAAAAAGCATGTTATTGCTAATAATATTGATGTTAATTATTTTATGGATATGGAGATTAAAGATAAAAAATTGTTGTTTGCAACCTTTGATCACGGGTTATTGATTTATGATTATGAAAATGACAATTGGGATTATTTTGGTCCTAATAATGGGCTTCTTAATTTAAATTTAATAAAAGTTTCTAAATTTGAAAATTATGTTATATTGGGCACTCTTAATAATGGCTTGGTTTTTGTAGATGAAAATATTAAAAAACAGTTATGAGTCTTACATAATTACTGAATTTTTTAAATATTTTTTAATTACTTTTTTATTTTTCTTTTTCGTATTTTTTATAAATCAAATTTTATTTTTTATGAGAATACTTCTTCAAAATTATGTTCCCTTTTTTAAAGCTTTTGTTTTTATTATATATTCTCTACCTATGGTGATTGCGCTTTCTCCCCCTTTTGCTTCTTTGATTTCAGTAATTCTTACTATTCATAAATTTAAGATTCACAATGAAATTTTAGCTTTTCGTTCAATTGGTATATCAATTTTTGATTTACTTGTCCCATTTTTTAAATTAGGAGTAATTATTGCTTTTATATCTTTTATATCTAATGATATCTTACTTCCACTTGGATCTATTGGTAGGTTAAAAATCTTTAATGAAATAAAAGAAGAAATTCCTCATTTAGTATTAAAACCTTATTCAAGCAAACAGTATGGAGATTTAATTTTTGTTTCTGGTGAAAAATCGGAAAATGGTTATAAAAATGTAACTTTTTTTGATAATACTGGACTTAAGGGATTTGATAGAATATTTATGGCAAAAAATCTTGATATTAGAAAAGAAAATTTTCAAGTTTATTTTATTTTAAATGATGTTCTATCTATTGCTTTAACAGACGGTGAGAGTGGGTTTTATGATTATTTTTATGCTGATGAGATGAAATATTCAATTGATCAGGTTACATTTAGTGATAGTTTTTTATTAAATTATGTAACTCCTTCGCAAATGAGTATGAGAGATGTTATAAAATTAATTAAAAAGCAAAACAATTTAATTGCAGATTCAAATATAAAAAATAATCTAGAAGGGGATTTTTTAAGTTTAAATTTTTCAAATCTTTATTTGAATTATTTATACAATCAAAATTATTACGTGGATGAATCTTATTTCTTTGAAAATTTAAACTATATGTATAATTTAAATTTAAATTTTAAACCTTATCAAGATAAAAGTATGATTCAAAATTTGGCTTTGTTTAATCTTGAATTTTATCAAAAAATTAGTTTGCCGCTTTCAGTTTTATTTTTCATTTTTTTGGCTTTTCCAATGGGAATGTATTCTAATAGAAAATATTCTATTATTCTTGAGCTTGTAATTTCAATTATTGTTTGTGTTTTTTATTGGGTGATGTTTATTGGTGGAAAGGTTTATACTGTGCAGTATGCACCAAATCCTATTGTTGTTACTATTTTGCCCAATTTGATTTTAATTGTTGCAGGAGCAATTCTCTTTTTGAGATTATTAAAAAAATGAAAATAGATAAGCTTTTTGTAAGAAGCATTATTCTTACTTTTTTATCCATGAACTTACTTTTCATGGTTTTAATTATGCTTGGTGATTTATTTGTTAATCTTCTGAATTATCTTGAAAAGGATATATCTTTTAAAGATATTCTTTATATTTATTATTTGTATTTGCCAAAAGCTTTCTCAGATGGGGTTGCTTTATCTTTTCTTTTTGCTATTTCTAATCTTATTGGTAATCTTTCTATGAGAAATGAAATAATAGGTCTTTTTAGTTGTGGAGTTTCACTTACCAGAATATTAAGGCCAATCATTTTGATTAGTGTATTTATTTCGGTTGCTCTTTTCTTTTTTGATAATTATTTAGTAATAGATACTGTAGCAAGAAGAGATATTCTTATTAAGAATAGCATTGGTGATAGTAGATCTGTTGATAAAACCATAATAATTAGAGATCTTGCTAGGGAAATTTATAATATTAAATCTTATGATATTGATGAGAATACTTTTTCTAACTTAATGATTATAATTAAGGACAGTAAAGATGAGTTCCAAAAAAGGTATGATATAAATAAGGCTGAATGGAAGGATAATAAATGGAAGCTTCATAATATTAGAGAGTTTGTTAAGGTTGGTAAAAAAATTAAGGAAAATGCCTACGATGTTCTTGATGGAACAGGAATTATTAAGCTAGAGCCTGATTACATAAGAACTGTGATGCTCTCGTCAAAGGCATTAAATTTCACCAAACTTATTAATTGGATAAATTTTCTAAAAATTGAGCAGTTAAATTATTCTGATGCATTGTTTGATTTGCTAAATAGGATATTCTTTTCATTTAGATTGATTCTTCTTAGCTTTACTGTTGGGTTTATTGCTCTTGCTCTTAAAAAAAATATTTTTATACTCAGTTTATTAAATAGCATTGCTTTTGCTGTTGTTTATGTTATTTCTATTGTAATTTTTAATTTTTTAGCGGATCTTGGTTATTTACATATATATGTAGCAAGTTCGTTTACAACTATATTTTTTTTGATTATTAATTTTTTTGTTTATAGGGTTGTTAGAAAATAATATATTAATGATTATTTAGGATGTTTATATGTTTAGCGTAATTAAGAATGACAAACATTCTAGTGCAAGGATTGGATTTTTAAATCTTCCTCACGGTGGGGTGGATACTCCTTGTTTTATGCCAGTTGGTACTTTGGGGGCAATGAAGGGATTAAAACATTCTGTTCTTGAGAAATTAGAATGTAATTTGATGCTTGCAAATACTTATCATCTATATTTAAGACCGGGTATTAAAACTATTGAAAAATATGGTGGTTTACATAATTTTACAACTTGGAATAAAAATTTTTTAACCGATTCGGGTGGATTTCAGGTATTTTCTCTTTCTGGTCTAAGAAAAATTGATCTAAAAGGTGTGCATTTTAAGTCTCATCTAGATGGATCGTATCATTATTTTACTCCTGAAGGAGTATTTGCTATGCAAGAAATTTTTGGCAGTGATATTATTATGCCACTTGATATTTGCAGTTCTTATGGGATTGATTATAATGAAGCCAATTTATATACAAATATTACAACCAATTGGGCTCGTAGTACATTCAAATCCTATAAAAATAAAAAAGAGGGATACAAGGGGCTTTTATTTTTAATAACTCAAGGAAATTTTTTTAAAGATTTGAGGAAAAGAAGCATCAATGATATATTAGAATTAGACAGTCCAGGTATTGCCATTGGGGGTATTTCTGTTGGTGAGCCTAGAGAAAAATATTTGGAAATTCTTGAATACAGTTCTTTGTTGATACCAAAAGAAAAACCAAGATATGTGATGGGCATTGGTACTCCTCACTACATACTTGATGCCATATACTATGGCATTGATATCTTTGATTGTGTTAATCCCGCAAGAATTGCTAGGCATGGGGCTCTTTTAACAGATAATGGAATGATGCGCATTAGTAGAAAGGAGTATAAAGACGATACTTCTCCAGTAGAGAAAAATTGTGGCTGTACTTTATGTACAAGGTATTCAAGAGGGTATTTAAGACATTTAATAAAATCTAGAGAGCTTTTTGGAATAATTTTGGCAAGTGAGCATAATATTTATTATATGTTTCGATTGATTTCAAAGATCAAAACTGCAATTCTAAATGATAATTTTTTAAACTTTAGAACTTCATATTTAAAAAAGTATGAAGAGGGAAACTTCGATGAATAAATATGTTATTTCAACAGTTTTGGTTATGATTTCTACTTTTTTTTCACGAATAATAGGGTTTGCAAAGGTAAAGATTTTCTCTTATTACTTTGGTGCAAGTATTGATGCTGATATTTTTAACTATGTTTTCAATATTCCTAATAATTTACGCAAAATTCTTTCAGAGGGCGCAATGACTTCAGCTTTTTTGCCTGAATTTACATATGAAAAAGACAAATCGCATGAAAAAGCAGTTTCTTTTTTCAGAACGGTTGTAACCTTTAATGTCATTTCTATTGGTCTAATTGTTTTAGTTATGATTATTTTTGCAAGGTCTATTATTTATTTTCTATCTTATTATAGAGGAGAACACTTAATTTTTGCAAGTTCTGTATTTAGTTATTTAGTATTATATATTTTACTAATAAGTCTATCATCAATCTTCATATCTGTTCTAAATTCATATAAAATTTTTTTTATCCCTTCATTTTCACCCATTATGCTTTCTTTTGGGATAATATTAAGCATATTTTTATTGTATGGCCATTTTGGAATATATAGTGCTGTTATTGGTGTGATTTTCGGAGGTTTTTTACAATTTTTGATTCCGTTTGTAAATTGTCTTGTTATTGGTTTTGTCTGGAAACCAACATTTTATTTTAGAGAAAAAGTATTTTTAAATTTTTTAAGTAGATGGGTTCGCATGATTTTTGGATTTTCTATTTCAATTATTACTCAGCAGATTTCATTTGCATTAGCATCTACTCTTGAGATAGGAAGTGTTTCTATTCTTAGTAATGCTATAGTTTATTATCAGCTTCCTGTAGGAATTTTTTATATTTCTATTGCAACAGTAATTTTCCCTAAAATGGCAGAATATGCTGTTTTAGGGAATAATTTTAAATTAAATACCCTTTTGGTAGATGGAATTAAAATTTTATTATTAATTTTTATTCCAGTGTCTTTTTTGATGTTTATTTGGTCTGATCATATTTTAAATTTATTTCTTATGGGGGGCAAGTTTTCTATTTATGATACTCAAAAAACAGCAGGTGTTTTAAGGTGTTTTCTTTTAGGATTGCTTTTTTATTCAATGTTTAGTTTTTTCCAAAAATATTATTTTTCTATTCGCGATGCAAAAACACCATTTTATTTGAGTGTTTTATTTTCTATTCTTGATATTGTACTTTCTGTTTTTAGTATTAATTATTATGGTTTGAATGCTTTGGCATTGGCTCAATCTATTTCTTTTATGATTTGTGTGGTTGTTTTTTATTTTATAATATTAAAAAGTGGAGTTAAAATTGATTTAATTGAGATTTTATTTGTCCTTTTAAAGTCAATTATTACACTTTTCCCTTTATACGCAATTTATTTCTTTTTTCAAAAGTTTCAGTGGGATGTAGGTTTTAGTTTTAAAAATCTTTATTTTTTAATTGCAGCAGGAATTGTTAGTATTTTTATTTTGTTTATTTGTTATTCTGTTTTAGGAATAAATAAACTTTTTAGGTTTATTAGGAGGGATACTTTATGAAATATTTTAATTTTTTATTTTTTTTATTTATTTTAAATATGTATGCTCAAAATGTTAATTCTCCAGCTCTCCCTAATCCTCCTTTGTTGCCCAAAATTACAGAAAATAAGCTTGAGGAGGAAAATTTTCCTAAGGGTAATAATTTTTCTAATATTAGTTTAGATGTTAAGTATGTTAATGATACAATTCTTTATGGACTTGATAGTCAAGTTACAAGCATTATAAAAGCTCTTAAAAAGTCAAGTGATAGTCAATATAATTTTTCTCTTAAAAAAAGACTTGAAAAAACCTTTAATGCTGAGATTAAAAAGGAAATACTTGAATTGTTTATTTCTCTTAAGTATTCAGGAGGTATTGATACAGCAAATTATATTCTTGAAAATTATGAGAGTAAAAGATATTCAAATGCTTTATTTGGCTTGGCAATTTTGTATCTTAAGGAATTTGATGATAAAGAGAAATTAAAAAAAACTCTTGTTGAGATTCTTGAAAATAAAGAGGGTAATGTGGTATCTATTGCAGCTTATTATTTAGGAGAGCTCAATTCTCTTGAGTATTCTAAAAATATGATGGAAGTTTTTGAAAAATATTCTGGAAATGATGGGGCTAGAAGAGAAATACTTATTGCTCTTGGAAAAATGGCCGCTGTTGATTATCAAAATAGAATTTATGAAATTTCGTTAGATAATTATGAGAATCCATCAATTAAGGCTGCTGCAATTGAAGCATTGTCATATATTGCTCCAGATAAAGTAACCACAAATGCTGATTTGTATCTTCAGAGTAATAACAATAATTTAAATGTTAAATTGGCTATTATTGCTTCTTTGTCTAAAGATCCTTCTTTAAAGTCCAAAGAGATTTTACAAGGATTTTTAAGAGATTCTGATGATAATATTAGATTTAAAGCTATTAATGCAATTAAAGAACATAAAGACTCTTCAGCAAAGGATATTTTGATTTATAAGGTTAAAAGCGATCCATCTCTTAAAGTTAGGGAGGCTTCAGCGAAGGCTTTAATTGATATGGATCTTGGGGATATTGAGATAAAGAATATTATGTTTAATTTGAAGATTGACAATAATTTTAAAATTTCAATGTTTAGTTACCTTTTAGATAAGGATTCTCTAAAAGCATTGTCAATTGCTTTAGAAATTATTAACAAAGAAAATGTTAATAGACCTTCAAATGTTTTAAAAGGTATTGCGTCAATGTTGGCTGCCAAAAAGGGTAATTTTGATAATTTTTATTCTAAAACCATTGACAGTAAAAATGTTGATTTAAGGCATTTTGCATTAAAAGGAGCTGTTTATAATAAATCTTCATCACTTTCTGATAAACTTAAAAAAATTAAAAGTGAAACAAACTCTGAATATATTAAAATGCTTTTAAAAGATTATTGATTGTTAATAAACCGTTAAGCAGTATTAGTACAAAATTTTTAAAATTTCTTTAGCTATTTCTGATTTTTTCATTTCTGGGAGTTCTTTTATACTTTGTTTATTTATTATGTAAACTTTGTTTAAGCTTGAACCAAAATATTTAAGTTCATTTGCAATGATAAAGTCCAAATTTTTCTTTTTTAATTTTTCTTTGGCTTTTTGAATTAAATTTTTAGAATTTTCGGCGCAAAATCCAACAACAATTTGGTTTTTAAGTTTATTGTTTCCTATGTGTTGTATTATGTCAGGATTTTTTACTAATTTTATATATAATTTGTCGGTTTTGTTTTTTTTGATTTTATTATTAAAAATGCGTTTGGGCTTAAAATCTGCAACAGCTGCAGCCCCAATTATTATTTCAAATTTATTATATATTTTTAGGACTTCCCTGTACATTTCCATTGCAGTTTTTATTTTTATAATATTGACCCCTTCAGGTTTATTTTCATTAGTTGGACCTGTGATAATTGTAACTTGAGCTCCTAGTTTGACAGCCTCTTGTGCCAAACAAAATCCCATTTTTCCAGTTGATGTATTTGAAAAATAGCGAATTGGGTCTATTGATTCTTCAGTTCTGGATGCTGTTATTAGTATTTTTTTGTTTTTTAGGTAATTTTTTTGATTAAATTCATTCAATATTATTTTTATAATTTTGTCTTCATTTTTTAGGCGTCCTAAAGCATTTGATGAGCATGCTAAAAATCCTTTATCAGGTTCAATGAATTTATAATGATGCTTTTTGAGTTTTTTTATATTTTCTTTTAAAATAGGGTTTGAATACATTGCATTGTTCATTGCTATTGCAAAATAAGTAGGTGCTGTGCTTGCAGATATTATTGTGGTTAATGCATCATCAGCAATTCCCGATGCAATTTTAGATATTGTATTGTAGGTAGAAGGAATAATAAGAATTAGGTGGGCCCATTTTGCAATTTTTATATGTTCAACCTCGTTATGATCTAAGTTCCATAAATTAGTAATTATTTTGTTTTTAGAAATGGTTTCTAAAGTTAAAGGAGTAATAAATTTAGTTGCATTTTTTGTCATTACAACTTTAACACTGTATCCTAATTTAACTAAACTAGAAACTATATAAACGGACTTGTAAGAGGCTATGCCCCCACATATGCCAATTAATATATGTTTATTTTTATTCATATAATATATTATATAATATGCATGAGTTTGAATTTGTAAGTTTTGATGCCCTTTTACTAAGGTTGTTTTAAATGAAAAATAGAATTTTGTATGCTATATTATTGTATGTTTGTATATTTTTTATATGGATTTATTTTGCCTATTTTATCGACACATCAGCTACTATATTTAATATCCCTTTGTGGTTTTTTGGGTCAGGAATTTTGTTTCCCAGTATAAATTTTTTTTTGGTTTGTTTTTTTATTTTAGTAATTAGTAAAATTTAATACATTATTAATCTTTTTTATTTTTATATCCTTAAAAAAGGAATAGAGGTAGTTTTTTGTTGTTAAATAAATATTTTCTTGCAAATCGAAATATTAATTTTATTGTTATGGCCTTATTATTTTCTTCTAGCTATATTAGTGCTAGTAGTTTTATTTCTGGTCCTTCTGCTGTTTACAAGTATGGGTTATCTTTTATATTATTAGCCACTATACAAATTCCTACAACTTTGATTGCTTTTATTATTGTTGGGGAGAGATTAAATCGTGAGTCAAAAAAAATTAATGCAATCAATATTATTGATTATATTAGATATAGATATGAGAGTAATTTTTTAGCATTAATTAGTGGATGTGTATTAATTTTTTTTTCAATGTTTTTGATTTCTGCCCAATTAATAGGTGGTGCTAAGCTTATAGCAGTGTTTTTAGGCATTAATTATGTAGCCGGTCTTTTACTTTTTGCTTTTTTAATTTTTATTTATGTATTCTTTGGTGGATTTAAGGCAGTAGCTTATACAGATTTGATTCAAGGATTTTTAATGATAGTTTCATCTGTTATTTTGTTTTCCAAAATGTTAGATTTGGGAGGGGGCGTTAATAATTTGTTTAAGACAGCAATGTCTATTTTAGATAAAAACTTTTTAATTCCTTCAAATGTTGATTTAAAGCCACAATATATAATTTCTTTTTGGATATTAATAGGAATAGGAATATTAGGTCAGCCTCAGGTTATTAATAATTTTATAGCATTTAAAAATGAAAATTCTATAAAATTTTCTCTTCCTATTTCTACTTTTATTATCAGTTTTTTAATTATTTTGATGCATTTAATAGGATTTTTTGCTATTATTCTTTTTCCAGATTTAAATCCAAATGATAAAGTTGTTTTAAATGTAGCTTTAAAAGTTTTAAATCCTTTTTCTTGTTCTATGTTTTTTATGGGTCTTTTATCTGCAATAATGTCCACAGTAGATTCAAATTTACTCTTAATGACGTCTGTTTTAATGAAGTTAATAATTTATAAAAAAAATTTAAAAGAAGATGTAAAGATTAAACGAGTGATAATGGTTTCTAATGTGTTTTTTATTTTAATAATACTTGTATTTTCTTTTTTTCCTCCCAATTTTTTATTCTTTGTTAATATTTTTGCTTTTGGAGCTTTAGAGGTTTCATTTTTTTCTATTATTGTTTTTGGACTTTATTTTAATTTTGTAAGCAAAATAGCAGCATTTGCTTCTATGTTTTTAGGCTTGATATTTTATTTGTGCATTTTATGCTTTGGTTTGAATATTTGGTTTTTTCACCCCGTTTTTCCATCATTTTTTATTTCTATATTAACATTTTTAATAGTTAATTTTTTTTGTAAAAAATATCACAAAGTTTATTAGGATGATTAATTATTGTGTTTAGATAAGTATATTCTTTTAGAAGTTCTTGCCAATGACAATGGCAAGCGATTAGATTCAATTTTAATTAAAATTTTGAATTTGTCTAAAGTTGGGATAATAAAACATATTAGAAAGGGTGATATTAGACTTAATGGCCTGAAATCACATTTTTCATGTAGAGTTTGTAAAGGTGATAAAATTTATTTGTATAAATCTTTAGCTCAAAGTTTAAACTTAACTATGGATGAATATTATAAAAGCCATGTTGATTTTCAAAGTATTCAAAAAAGAATAATTTATGAGGATAGTGATTTACTTGTTGTGGATAAGCAAAGAGGCATTTTAGTTCATGGGGGCAAAAACTCTCTTGATTTTTTAGTGAATGCTTATCTTTTAGGAGAAAATTTAAGATCTCTAAGCTTTAAACCTTCCGCAGTTCACAGACTTGACAGGAATACTTCTGGTGTTATTATTTTTGCAAAAAATATAAATGCTGCAAGAAAGCTAAGTGTGGCATTTAATAGTGGAACTATAACTAAAAAATATTTTGCAATACTTTTAGGTGAGGTTAAGTCAACTGTTGTTTATGAAAATCATTTATTTAGAAATAAAAGACTGAAAAAAACTTTTGTTTTGGATAATAAAGAGCTTATTAATGCAATTACAAAGGTTAATCCAATATTATCTTCCAAGAAAGCTACTCTTGCTGAAATTGTTATTGAAACAGGCTTTACTCATCAAATAAGAGCCCAATGTTCTTTTAACAATCATCCTTTAATTAATGATAGAAAATATCATGATAAATTTAATAAAAGCAATTACTTTTTACATGCTTTTTTGGTAAAATTTAATGGAGCATTCTTTAAAAAGAATGCATTTTACGCTAAGCCTAGTTTAGAATTTTTAAAGCAAGTAAAAGATATTTTTGATGTTTATGAATTTTCAGAATTTTTCAAATAATTTTTTTTTAAAAAAAATATTAAGCAAGGTTAAAAACTTTACAACTAGTATTAAGCATAAATTTGTTAGAGTTAAGGTGTATGCATTGGTGGGATCTGCTGGCACTGGTAAGAGTTTTAGGTCGCATTTGGTAGCAGATAAATATTCAATACCCTTAATCATTGATGATGGCGTGTTAATTAAAAATATGAAAATTATTGCTGGGAGTTCTGCTAAGTTTGAGGATAATGTTTTCAGGGCAGTAAAGCGATCTGTATTCGAAGATGATGCTCATTGCAGTGAAATGCTTGAAGTTCTTGGTAGAGAAAAATTTAATAAAGTTTTAATATTGGGAACAAGTCTTAAAATGATAGATAAAATAATCTCAAGACTTTTGTTGCCAAATGTTTTTAAGATTATTTACATAACAGATGTTTCAACTAAGCAGGAAATAGAAAAAGCAAAAATTTCAAGGCAAATGGGGGAGCATGTTGTACCAGCCGCAGCTTTTGAAATAAAGTCCGTTAGGCCTAATTTGTTATTAAATCCAATCAAAGTTTTTTTTAAAAGTGGATGGTTTTTTACTAGGAAGAAAAATTATATTCGATCTGTTGTAAGGCCGCATTTTTATGAAGAAGGGGTTTTATCTATTTCTAAAAGAGCTGTAAGGCAAATTATTGAACATTGTGTTTCTGAGTATGATAGAAATTATATTGTTTATGATCTTAAAATCAAAAAAGACGGGGGTAATTATCTTTTTAAGCTATTTTTAAATATTCCTCTTGGAAATAATTTATTTAATAATACAGAAATGCTTAGAACTTACATTATTACTAATGTACTTAAGTATACAATAATCAATATATTATCTATTGATATAGTTATACATAAATTTTATGACAAAAAAGATTACTTAGAAGAGAGCTATGAAGATTGATTTTGATAGTGTGAATAATATTTTTTTTGTAGGAATAAAGGGAAGTGGGGTTTGTTCTCTGGCTTGTTTTTTAAATGCAAAAGGGTATTATGTAGAAGGGGTAGATGTTTCTGATAAATTTTATACTGATAAAATTTTAAATAATAATAAAATATCTTATTATGAGAATATTTATGAATTTTCATTAAAAGAGCTTAATAAATCTTTTGATTTAATAGTATATTCTTCAGCTTATGATAAGAATGGTTTGCAAGTTTTACTTGAAGCAAAAGAATTAAATATACCTATTTTATCTTATTCTGAAGCTCTTGGCGAGCTTTCTAGAAAGTACTATAGTATTGGGATTGCAGGTTCTCACGGTAAAACCACCACTACGGCATTTTTAGGTGTTCTTTTTAACAAATTAGGATTAAATCCTAATGTTGTTGTTGGATCAAGTGTTAAAGATTTTGGAGATAATTCTTCAATAGCTGGTATTAGCAATATTTTTATTGTTGAGACTTGTGAGTATAAAAAACATTTTTTACATTTTAGTCCTAATATGCTTATTTTAACCAATGTTGACTATGAGCATGTTGATTTTTTCAAAAATTATGAGTCTCTTGAAGATGCTTTTTTACAATATATTAATAATTTAAAGAAAAATGGGATATTAATAATTAATTCTGATGATAATAATTTGCTTAAAATTAAAAAGCAGATCAGTAGAAAGGATATAAATATTTTTAGCTTTGGATCTAAAGATTTGTCAGATTTTAAAATAAGTAACATTGTAGTTAAGAATGAATATTTTTGTTTTTCTTTTTTAGGCTTGCGTAATGTTGAACTTAAGACAGTTTTATTTCATAACATATTAAATTTTTCAGCAGCGCTTTTAGCTTTAAATCTTTTTTTAGAAAGCAATGGAAAATCAATTTTTGATTTTGAAGATGCTATAAAGAGAGTTGCAAAAAATTATAGTGGTATAAAAAGAAGGGTTGAAGTTATTAAAGAGGAAAAGGGAGTGGTTTACATGGACGATTATGCTCACCATCCTCGGGAAGTTAGAGATACTCTTTTAGGTATTAAAAATTTTTATAAAAACAAGCGTATAATTTTGGATTTTATGCCCCATACCTTCACAAGAACAAAAGAATTTTTTGATAATTTTGTGGAGGTTTTAAGTGATGTTGATATATTAATTTTGCACAATATATATCTTTCTAATAGGGAAAATTTTAATCCAGATGAACTTTCTATTAATTTGTTTTTAAATATTAAAAAAATAAATAAAAATACTTATTTTTTTAAAGATGTTAAAGACTCTATTAATTTTATAAAAAGTTTATTAGTATCAGGAGATTTGTTTATTACAATGGGTGCTGGAAATAATTTTATTTTGCATGATTTTTTGTAAGGGTATTATAGTGAAAAGCATGACGGGATTTTTTTATTTAGAAAAGATAATTGGTAACTATATGTTTAGTGTTAATTTAAAATCTTATAATGGGAAATTTTTAGAATTTAAACTTAAGTTACCAGAAATTTTTTCTGGTTATGATCTTGATATAAGAAATTTGATTTCAAAATATATTAGCAGAGGCAATGTTTTTTTAAATGTAGGATATAAAGAATTGGTTCCTCGTATGAATTTTACAGTTAATCCTAATTATATTGAAGCTATTTCTAGGCTTAAAGATTCTTTGGCACACACCAATCTTAATATTAAGAACGAATTAAGTTTGGGAGATTTTTTATCGTTGAAAGGAGCTTTGATAATTGATGAGGATAGTGAGCATCAAGAGGAAATTTATGGTTTATTTAAAGGTGTTTTAGAGGAAACGTTATTTCATTACAATAATGGTAGAAATTTTGAAGGGGAAAATACTAAATCGGACATAGTGTCAATTCTTGTGCTAATAGAGCGAGATCTTAAAATTGTTAAGGATGCTTGTAATGATATAAATGTAAAATTATTCGCAAGTATTAAAGAAAATATCTCTAAATTAATGGATGAATTTAGAGATTTAAGCATTGCAGAAGAAGCAGCTAAAATGGCAATTCGTCTAGACATCAATGAAGAGATCATGCGTTTAGATTCTCATATAGAAACTTTTTATAAAAATCTTGAATATGATATATGTGGCAAAGTTCTCGAATTTATTTCTCAAGAAATGCATAGAGAAATAACAACTATGAGTAATAAGGCAGTTGATCTTGATATTAAGAATTTGATTTTAAATATGAAGCTGAATTTAGAAAAAATAAAAGAACAAATAAGGAACGTTGAATGAAAATAGCACTTTCTGGTAAGAGTGGTTGTGGTAATACTACTGTAAGTAGTATGATTGCAAAACATTACGGTCTTGAGTTTATTAATTATACTTTTCATGATATTGCAAGAGAGCATGAAATGCCTTTTTCGGAGTTTTATGAAAAAGAGATAATAGGACGAAATGATTATTATTGGGATAGGTATCTTGATAAGAGATTGTCTGCGCTTTCTAAAAAAAATAATACAGTGCTTGCTTCTCGTCTTGCTATTTGGATTTCTAAGAGCGCTGATTTAAAAATATATCTTTATGCTAAAATGGAAGTAAGAGCTGAGAGAATAATGACAAGAGAGGGGGGGATGTATTCTGATGTTTTAAGTAGTACTTTTAGTAGAGATGAAAATGATAAGAAAAGATATTTGGCTATTTATAACATAGATATTGATGATTATTCTTCAAAGACCGATTTGGTGGTTGATGTTACAAATATTAATCCAAATGAAGTTTTTGAATTAATTCGAGATGAGATTGATAAAAGAAACTTAAAAAAAAAGGAGATTAAATGACTAAGGTACCTTTAAAAAAAATACAAGATTTTGATGGAAATTTTTATGAACTTGTTGTTGCGACTATAATGCGCACAGAGCAAATCATAGACAATATTTCTTTGGCAGAGCATGTTATTTTTGATGATAAAATACTAGGACAAGCTTTTAATGACGTTTTGACTGGTAAGTTTAGTTATTCAATTGAAGGAAGATAGAATAGTTTTTATTTTTGGGCCTACAGCTGTGGGCAAAAGCAATATTTTGTTTCATTTTCCAAGAAATAAAGCGGAAGTTATTAATGTTGACTCTATTCAAGTATATAAAGAGTTTAATATAGCGTCTTCAAAGCCGAGTAAAAGTTTAATGAAACATATAAAGCATCATTTAGTGGATTTTTTAGATCCCGAAAAAGAGTATACCCTTGGAATTTTTTATGAGCAAGCTTTAAGAATAGTAAAAGAAATAAGGCAGAAAAAAAAAATTCCTATATTTGTGGGAGGTACTGCTTTTTATTTCAAGCATTTAAAATATGGATTTCCTTCAACGCCTTTGGTTACTTCTAAAATAAGAATTTATGTAAACAATCTTTTAGATTTTAAAGGCAAATCTCACCTTTTAAAAGAATTGAAAAATGTAGATCCCATCAGATTTAATATGTTAAATAAGAATGATATTTACCGTATTAAAAGGTCGCTTGAGGTTTACTACCAAACAGGAATTCCTATTAGTCAATTTCAAAAAAAACAAAATAGCGAATTTAAAAATATTTTAATTATAGGTCTTAAAAGATCTTTTGAAGATTTAAAAACTAGAATATCAATAAGAATTAATGAAATGTTTGATAGTGGATTACTTTCCGAGATTAAAGGTTTGTTTATTAAGGGATACAATGAAAATACCCCGGCTTTTAAAGGGATAGGCTATAACGAGTTTTTGTTATGGAAAAGTAGACCTTGTTATGGTTTAAATGATATAATAAGTTTAATAAACCAAAATTCGTTTTTATATGCAAAAAGGCAAATGACCTTTTTTGCTAAAATTTCTAATGTTTTATGGTTTCATCCAGAGGATGACTTAGATGACATTTTGAATTTAATTTTTAAAGTTAATAAGGAGATTTAGGGAGTGCCTTGCGGAAGAAAGAGAAAATTAAAAAAAATTTCTACTCATAAAAGAAAGAAAAAAAGAAGAAAAAATAGACATAAGAAAAAAAATAAGTAATTTGTTGCATTGATAGAACTTTTTTCCAGTTGCTTAGTGAGAGGGGCTGGGGCTATTAATATTCAATTATTAGATTGTTAATTATATTTATGTCTTTGCTAAAGATGTATCTTTTAGTTCCCTTATAATTGACCAGGATCCAATTTCCTTTAATTCCATAGCGTTCTGTTTTTTCCAATGTTTTTTCAATTTTTACGATTTCATCTTTTCTAAGTAGGATTTCGTAATCATAATCTAATTCGCTAATTTTCTTGGTGCTTTTGCTAAGAAAAGCATAGTCTTTTATTATTAAACCTGTTTTATTGCTAAAGCCAAGAATGCTGCTTTTGGGTAAGTTCAACTTTTGAATAAGAGGAATTTTGTTGTTTTTATTGCAAGCAAAGAGAATTAAGGATATTAAATATAATGTCTTTGTATTCATAATTTCCTTGATTTTTGTGTAACATACTACTTTAGTATGTTACTATAATAATATAGTATTTTTTAGAATTTTTAAGGATTGTTAATGAAGAAATATCTTTTTTTTATTTTATTTCTCATCTCTTCTAATAATTTAATTGTTTCTTATCCACTTTCTTTTGGTGGAGGTTTTTCTTATCAATTTACTAATTATACCGATAAAACAGGCTTCACTAAATTTGGAGCAAATTTTACTAGGGCTGATCATGGGATTAATTTAAATTTATTTTTTGATGCAAATTATGTGCTTTTTGAAATGTCTTACAAAGAGGCTTTTGTTACTACCCATAATGGGAGATATTTCTCTTTTGGACTTTATGGAACATATCCAATGATTTTCAAAGAACAGATTAGAATGTTGTTTCCATTGATTGGATTTAAATATGCCTTTGATTTGACTTATAATAACCCAAATCTATTTTTTTTAAGCATGGGGCTTGCTGCCGATCTTTTTATTCCCGATTTTGCGGGTTTATACATTAGGCCTTTGTTTATGCTTTCTATCTCTCCATTTTCTAATTATAAAAATTTTTCTGGGTTAACAACTGAGATTATGCTTGGATTTAATATTGGGTGGAGATTTTCTAACTAGGAAGTTTTATTCCTAAATGAAATGGAACATATCGTTCTTGTCCAAAGATGTTTGCAGTGAAGTTTAATTTGTAAGGAGTGTTATTTGATCTTATAACAAGAGTGCTTGATCCCCCCCCATCTAGATTAATGGCGTTAGTCATGCCGTAGCTTAATGCAAAATCAATGGCTTCATTAAGAGAAGCTCCTTTGCTATTGTTAACACCCCTTCCTTCTATTGTGGCAAGAAATAAATACTTGTTATTTTTGTCAGTTCCTATTATTGTTCTTGGGTGCTTTGTTTCTTTGAAGTTTTTTTTATAATTTCCGTTTTTAATTAAAACAAAAAATCCACTAAATCCGTAATCGGAGGTTTTTATTTCGTCTTCTTTGGGGTTTAATATAATTTTATTGTGTTTTATTACAATTTCTCCATAGTTAGTTATTTGTTTTGAAATCATTTTTTTATTATATATGTATAGTCCTTTTGGGAAAAACATGTTTTGTTTAATTTCGTATGGGCTTGTGTTAATCGCAATGTCAACATTATTGGAAATTAAAAAATGGCTTGTTGTCTGTCCTTTAAAATAGTAGTTATTTAGTTTTTTGTCGTAAATAGGTTTTGATATGGTGAATTTTAGATCTTTATTCTCAATTTTTACTAGAACATAATTGCTATTTATGAAATAACCCTTAATAATGTTGTATTTGGCTTTTTTAGTGATTGCTTTGGACAGCATTAGCCCTGATGCAATACTTAAAATCAATATTAGGAGTGTTAATATTTTTTTATTCATTTCTTTTTATTTTATAAGAATAAATGCTTTTGGGATAGTTTGTTAGGATGAAATTTTTAACCTGTATTGCTAATTTTTTATTTTTAAATTTTATGATACTAAATATTTGATAAATTATTTTGACATCTATATTTTTTTCATTATTTAAAATTTTTTTAATTTCTTCTTCATTAATATTATCTTGATTTATTCTTAATTTTAGTGAAATGATTTCGTTTTTTATTTTTGGATTTTTAATCTTTTTTTTGTTTATTTTGTTTAAAAAATTATTAGCTTCTTTATATTTTTTGATTTTTATATAGTATTTTGTAATTAGCAGATAATATTGTTCTAGGTCAAAATTTTTAATTTTATTTATTGTTTCTAATTCTTTTGGCAAGTTATTAGTTAAATCATAAAGCATATATAGCTTTATTAAATTTTCTGTATTTTCTTTATTATTGCTTTGTAATGCAAAAGGAGCAATTGCTGGAAATAATAAAACATAAAAAAAGGATAGCCATTTCATAATTTATTATAAACTTTGATTTAAGAATAATGAAAATAATTTAAAATTATTGTTACTATTACTTTCAACTTTGAATAATACTTGATTATTATCTTTTCTATTATAATAAGGTTTTCAATGTCCAGTTTTTAAAAAAAGTAATTTAATTTTTTGTAAACTTTATTTATTAATTTTTTTATAAAATGTAGCTTTTGTATGTATTCTTCGTTTTCTATTAGGCTTTTTATGCTTTCCATAGATTCTTCTATTGCCATTATGAAATTTTGTTTGGGTTTTAATCGAAAATTTCCAAAGCAATCTGTTTCTAATGCTAAAAAAAGAGCATATTTTTTGGGAGGAGAGCTTATAATCTGCATTGTACACTCTAAAAGATTTTTCATTTTTTCAGGCTCATCAATGTTTACATTGCTTGTTTCATATTTTTTTATAAAGTGCCAATCTTTTCCCATGCCTTTGACTATTTCAATAGTTTCTGAAAATTTTTTATTGTTGAAAATCGTTATATTTTTATGCATCAATTGTATTTTAATTTTTTTCAAATCTTCATTATTTTGATTATTTAATTCGTTTTTTGAAATCATTTCTTTTAGTGTTTCTAGGCTAATTTTTACTACATAAATGTTGTTTTTGTATTCTGCTTTGAAAATTTTTCTTCCTATTTTGATTTCATTGATAATTTTTGTCTGCTTGGCATTTATTATTTGTTTCTCTTTATCAGGCATGTTTTTATTTTTAAGCTCTTCATTGAGGCTAATATCATCAATCCATTCTTTTTTTAAGACTCCAATGGATCTTGCATACATTTTTGTAGTTTCTATAATTTCTCCTGCAACGAAATATTTTACAGAGTCGTTACTAATAAGTGAGCCGGGATGAATTATTACATTTTGAGCTTTGACGGTTTTATATTTCTTTTTTGAGGTTTTAAAGCAAATGTAATCTCTCATTCCTCTCATTATTGATTTTAAATATCCTTCATTATCAAAAACACCTTTTTGTATTATTGGTATATTTAATTTGCTAACAATGTTTTCAAGCTGCATTTGTACATTTACTATCTCTTCAAGGCCTTGTAGGTCTAGATAATTTTCCTTTGTAAAAGCTTCTTTATTCGCGGCTTTTTTAAAATCTTCAAAGATATTAACAAACCCAATTAAATCTCCCATTGGATTTTTATATTTCAAGTGAGCTTGTCTAGCTTCCATTTCTTCATTTTGAGGTAGTAAAAAAATTCCGCTTGTAGATAAAAATGATAGACCTATTGTAGTTTGATAGATTGCTTGTGGATAATTTATCATTGATTCAACCAATGCTCTTGAATGTGCTGGCACTAATGGAAATAGTATCATATATTTCCCAATTTCTGTAAGTTCGTTTTTATTGTTTATAGCATCTAGAGATTTTAATATGTTGCTTGCAGTTTGAATGGAATGTGTTGATGGTTTTGAAATAAAGTCAAAGTGGGTAAAATCTTTGATTCCAATATCTGCCATTCTCAGTATTACCTCAGATAGGTCTGTTCTATATATTTCTTCTTTTTGATAATCTTCTCTTATTTGATAATCTTCTCTTTTGTAAAGTCTATAGCAGGTTCCTTTTGAAATTCTTCCTGCTCTACCAGCTCTTTGGGTAGCTGATGATTTTGAAATTGGAACTTCTTGGAGCGAGTAGGTATGAGTTTTTGTTTGAAATTTGTTGGTTTTAACTTTTCCACTATCGATTACTATTTTAATATTTTCAATTGTGATTGAAGTTTCTGCTATGTTTGTTGATACTATTATTTTTCTTTTATTTTTAGGAGTAGCTATAAATATTTGCTCTTGAGCTTCTTTGGGCATTCGACCGTATAAAGGAAGGATTATTAAATTTTTTTTTGAGTTTAATTCTTGTAATTCTTTTATAGTTTCTTTTATTTCTTTCTCTCCAGATAAAAATATAAGAATATCTCCTGTTTTTTTTTCTTTTATTACATTTAAGACAATTTCTTTTATTTTTAATATCATTCCTTTTGACGTGTTTAAAGGAGGAGGATTGTATATTATTTGTACCGGGTATGTGATAGTTTCGATGCTAACAACCGGTGCATTGTTAAAATATTTTGAAAATACCTTTGTGTTTATTGTAGCAGATGAAACTATGATTTTAAAATCATCCCTTTTTCTTGAAATGTCTTTAATAAGGCCTAATATAAAATCGATGTTTAAACTTCTCTCGTGTGCTTCGTCTATTATGATTACATCATATTCATAAAGCAATGTATCTTTTTTCAGTTCTTGCAGAAGCACTCCGTCTGTCATTAATTTGATTTTGGTTTTTGGGCTTGTAATTTCTTCAAATCTTATTTTGTAACCAACTTCTTCTCCAAGGTTTACACCAATATGTTTGGCAATATATTCAGCTATTGATATTGTAGCTATTCTTCTTGGTTGAGTTACTCCAATTTTTCCTAATTTTGCAAAACCCGCTTCATATATTATTCTTGGTAATTGGGTAGTTTTCCCACTGCCTGTTGGACTTTCAACAATTAAAACATTATTTTTTTCTAATACCCTAATTAATTCATCTTTGTATTTATAAATTGGGAGTTTGAAATCATTCATATTTATAACAAGCTGAATACATATTTCTCATTTATTTCATCAAGACTAATGTTATCAGGCAAATCAATCTTCTTTCTTTTAATTTTAGCATAAAATTTGTCGTTTTTTTTGTAAATATATATTTTGTTGCCGATTTTGTTTTTAGAAAATGCGATCATTTTTACGATTATACCTACTTTATTAGCTCTTTCGTTGAGTAGGCTGATGGCCTTCTCTAGTGTTATGTTATATGCTTTTACATCTTTTTTTAGCGAGCAAGCAATACTTCCGCTTTCAGTTTTAATATAATCCCCAAAAACACCAGTTGCAGCAATGATTTGTTCATTGGTTTGGGGATGTTTGCCAATCGATTTTGGTAGCGAGAGTAATTTTAAAGCAAGATCTAATGTCATGCTTTCAGGATCAATATTTTTAGTTGATGCTTTTTTTGCTTTTATTATTTTTAATTTTTTAGGTTTTCCCTTTTTTGTATATTCTTGAGGAGCATAAGTATCTTCTCCAATTTGTACAATGTTTCCATAAATTGTACTTTTAAAAATTACATTAAGTCCTGTTAAAGGGTCAGTACCTAGTATATTTGGTTTTGACTCTTTTTCATTTATTATTTTTTCTATTTCATCTTTTTTGTACAAATTTTCTAATGGAGTTGTTGTGTTAATTGAATAGTTATGTTCTTTGAATATCAAATAAGGTCCATATTTGCCAATGTTTATTGTGTAATTAATGCTATTATTTTTATTTTTTATGTTTTGACTTTCAATAACAGTTCTAAATTCAGAGGAATTAATTTTAGGTTCTAGTTGCATTACTGTATTTTTTAGTCCTTTTTTACCATTATAGAATTTACTTAAATATTTTATTTTATCTAGCTGTCCTATTGCTATTTTATCTAATTTTTCTTCCATATTGGATGTGAAATTTAGTTCAATTAGTACTGGGAAATATTTCTCAAGAAGATTTATTACAGCAGCTCCTTTTATAGTTGGTATTAATGTGTTGTTAAGTTTGAATGCATACTCTCTTTCTAAAAGTGTCGATATAATTGTAGAATAGGTTGAAGGGCGACCTATTCCTTCTTTTTCCATTTTTTGTACAAGAGATGCTTCTGTGTATCTAAATGGAGCTTTTGTTTCGTGCTCACTTTTTCTCATTTTAACTATAGAAAATATATCTCCTTTTTTTATTAAGTTTAAATTTACATTAAGATATTCATCTTTTTCTTTGGTATGTTTAAGAAATCCATCAAAAATTATTTTTGTAAAACTTGATTTGAAAATTAAGTTTTTATATTTAAAAGTCAGTTTTATATTTTCTTTTATTGCATCTTTCATTCCAGAAATAATGGTTCTATCCCATATTATTTTGTAAATTTCTTTAGCGGTTGTGCTTTCTATTTCTATGTTTTCGTTTGGGATAAACATTTCAGAAGGTCTTATTGCTTCATGTGCATTTTGAGCCATTTTTTCTTTTTCATAAATTCTATCTTCTTTCTCTATATAGTCTTTTCCGTATTTGTGTTTTATTATTTTTATTATTTTGTCTTTTGCAATTTTAGCAATATTATGAGAATCTGTTCTCATATAGGTGATGTATCCGTACTCGTAAAGTTTTTGAGCATGTTGCATGATTTGCTTTGTTCCGATTTTAAGGCGCTTATTTATTTCTTGCTGAAGTGTGGATGTAGTAAATGGCTTTGGAGGTGATGTTTTTATTTTTTTAGTTTCTATTGAGATTAATTCAAGTTTTTGCCCATTTTCTAATTCTTTTTCAAGCTCGACCATTAAATCTTGGGTTATTAATATTGTTTTGGTGCTATTTTTAAGTTTTCCAGTTTCATTTATAAAGTCTTTACCCTCTGCTATATTCTTGCCGTCAATTTCTTCTAATTTTGTTTCAAGCAGCAAATCTTTTTTTTCGTGTTTGCATTGAAGTGAAATTGAATAATAATTTGCTTTTTTAAAATTTATTCTAGTTTTTTCTTTTTCTATTAATAATTTTAATCCAACAGATTGTACTCGTCCAGCAGAAAGTCCATAAGCTATTTTTTTCCAAAGTAGCGGAGATATGGTATATCCGTATAGTCGGTCTAATATTCTTCGAGCTTCTCCAGCATTAACAAGGTTCATGTCTATATTTCTAGTATTTTTTAGTGATTTAGTTATTGCAGTTTCTGTGATTTCATGAAAGATCATACGTTTATAATTTTTAATTTTTAATACTTCTTTTAAGTGAAATGCTATAGTTTCTCCTTCTCTATCTTGGTCGGTTGCAAGATATATTTCATTGGTTGTTTTAACTAATTTTTTTAATTTTGATACAATTGGTTTTTTATTGCCAGGAATAATGTAAATTGGATTAAATCCATTATTATAATCTATAGAAATATTTGCCCATTCGTATTTTTTATATTCTTTGGGAATTTCTTTTGCATTATTTGGTAGATCTACTATATGTCCAATGCATGCTTCTACTAAGAACGAGTCATCAAGAAACTTTTTTATTGTTTTGGCTTTTGTTGGTGATTCAACTATTATCAACTTTTTATTTTGCATAAATTCCTTATGTTTATATATTGTATTATAATATATAAATATAATTTAAGAATTAAAAAAAGTGAGAGTATTTTTGTGAACAATTATAAAATTCTTCATACTTCAGATTGGCATATTGGGAAAAAAATTGAAAATTTTTCAATACTTAAGGAACAAAAAAAATTTTTATCTTTTCTTTTGGAATTTCTTAAAAAAGAAAAAATAGATCTGTTACTTGTTGCTGGAGATGTTTATGATTCCAAGAGGCCTGGGTTTGAAGAGCAAAGATTGGTTAATAATTTTTTTTACGAGCTTTCTTTTACTTCTTGTAAGTGGTGTGTGGTTATTTCTGGAAATCATGATAAAAAAGATTATTTAAGTATCAATAAAAAACTTCTTTCACGGTTTAATTTTTTTTTAATAACAGAATATGATTCTGATGAGCAAATAGTTTTCTTAAAAGATAATGGTGATCTTAAGTTTATTGTTGTTTGTATTCCACATATAAATGAAAGGCTTGTTTTAGGGCAAAATTTTGATAATTTTTTTGAATTAGAAGATCAATCTTCTAGTAAGCTATTTCTTAAAAGCTTAGAGAGTGCTTATAGAAAAAAGATATCAAGTTTATATAATTTATTAAAAAATAAGTATAAAGGAATTCCAAAAATATTAATGGCGCATTCTTTTTTTAGCAGTCGTAAAAAGATTGATACTTTGGGAGGTAGTTATATTATTCCTTTTAATGTTTTTGGAAATGGTTTTTCTTATGTTGCTCTTGGACATGTTCATAAATTTATGAAGCTAAGGGAGAATATTGTTTATTCAGGAGCCCCTATGCAATATTCATTTAATGAGACCCATGATAAATACATAAATGTTTTGCATTTTAATGACAATAAATTGATCTTACAAGAAGCATTTCCAGTGCCGGTTTTTAATAAATTAATCTTTGTTAAAGGTTCTTTAAAAGAAGTTCTTGATTTTTTAACTAATGTTAAAAAAGAAGAGTCTTTTACTATTTATTTAAAAATTGAACTTAATGAGGCTGTTGATACTAGTGCTGAAGAAACCATTTATAATTTAGCAAGGCTTAATTATATGAATTTAGCTTCTATTTCTTATTCTTTATCTTCAAACCAACATTTTCAAGACGATTTCAGCTTTATTGGAGAACATGAAGTGCTTGAAATGGATGAAAAATATTTTTTTGAGAAAAAGTTAAGACGAGATTTTGAAAATGGTGTTATTAAGGATGTAAAATTTAAAGAAGAAGAGCTTATTTCTCTTTTTAACGAGGTTTTAGCTAAAGGATACTTAGGCGAATATGAGGATAAATAAGCTCATATTTAAAAATATTGCTTCATATAAAGGGGAGCATGAATTAAATTTCGATACGCTTTTTTTAAGGCAATCAGGTATTTTTTTGATTTCTGGTAATACTGGATCAGGTAAAAGTACTATTTTAGATTGCATAACTTTAGCGCTATATGCTCGTGTTTATAGACTTGGAAAAAAAATTGTAGATGTTATATCAAAAGGTGAGACTAGTGCTTATGTTAAATTAACATTTACTATTTCTGAAAGGATTTATGAATCTTTTGTTGAGCTTAATGTAAAAAATATAGAGACCCCTAAGAGTATGCTGCTTAGTTGTTTTTTTGATAATAGGATTATTGAGGGCCGAACTGATGTTTTAGAGTATATTAAAAGTCTTTGTAGATTGGACTTTAATCAATTTTGTCAAACTGTAATTTTGCCACAAGGTAATTTCCAAGAATTTTTAACATCAACCCCTAAAGAGAAAGCCGCAATAATTGATAATATTTTTAATTTGAAAAAATATGATAATTTGGAATTCTATTTAAAAAGTGACTTTGAGCGTACAAAGTTTAATATAGATAAATTATTAAATTCTGAATCTTATGAAAAATCAATTCTTGATTATGATGAGAGGGAGTATAAATCCCTTAAGGATTATTTAGATTTAATTGATATTGATCAATTAGAAATTGATCTTAAAAATATTAAAAGAGCCATTTCTTTATGTAATAAGGCAATAGTGTCTAATGAGAGATATTTAGGTTTAGAAATTGAATTATCTTCTTTAGAAAATCAATTGTCTTTTCAGATTGAATATCAAGATTCTTTAGAGATAGATTATGCTCTTCAAAAGAAATTAAAAGAAAATTTGGATTTGGATCGAAAAATTTATTTATGTTCGGATTTTTGGAATTTAAAAAATCTTGTTGTTATGCAAGGCGAATTATTTAATGATAACAGATTACTTGATTTAGAACTTTCAAAAGTGATAAATAATTTAAAAGAAATTGAAGATTTAGATAGTAATAATTTTAATTTTAATTATGTTAAAGAGCTTTATAATAAAAATTGCAATATTTTTAATTTGAAGTTTGTTGAGAATGATTATCAAAGCTTGCTTTTAAGGAAAAATAGTCTTGAAGATGAAAAAAAAGAATTATTGAAGTCTCAAATTAAAAAAAATGATGAGATTAAAAGTATTTCGTCTGAAAAATCTAATTTTAATTTTGACAAGTATGTTTACTATCAAGCATTGAAATTGCTTAAAACTTTTAACGATGAGTTGATTTCAAAATATAAAGATAAGTTAGAATTTTTATTAAAATCCGCTGGCAAAGAAAGTTTTGATGAAAGTAAAGAAAAAAATATTAAAATTAATTTGTATAAAGAGCTGTTGAAGTGCCTGGATGATAAAAATTTTTCTATTGAGAATGATAAAAAGAAACTAAAATATATTGAAATTGAATATAAAAATTATCAACATAAAGATAAATTAACAGTTTGTAGTTTAAAAGAGCTTTATGTTTTAAATTCAAAACTTCATTTATTACAAAATCAAATTGATGAGCTTAAATATCAGCTATCTTGTATGCAAGAAGAAATATCTAAACAAAAAATTAATGCTTTGGAGTTTGAAAAAAATAATGCTGAAATTTTAAGATTGATTGGAAAAAATTTATTTGATAAATACATAAATTATTTTGATAGAGAAAAAATTTTAGCATTTGAGAATAAATTGAAAAAGCTTGAACAATTCAAGATTAAGAAAAAAGATTTAAAAATTGAGATTTCTTTAAAAGATAAAAAGTTTAATCAAAATCTTTTAAAGATCAAAGGTTTATCATTAAAACTTAATTTAAATTTAAGTTTTAATGACTATTCTTCTTTAGAAAGAGAGTTTAACGTTATTTTGGCTAGGCAGAAAAGTATAGAAAATGAATGGAATACGCTTGTTTTGAATCTTAAAAATTTAGAAGATTTAAAAATTAAAACCGAAACTCAAATTAAATTTATAAAGGAATCTATATTAACTTTAAAGTCGAGGTTAAATGAAGAGCAAAATAGTTTTATTAATATAGTTTCAACTTTAAAAAATGTTTTTTGTAGTTCATTTTCTTTTGAGTCAGAAATTGTTTTAGAACACATTAATAAGAATAGTCTACGCTTCTTGCAACAATTGAGCTTGTCAATTAGTTCTAAGCTTGAATTTTTATCTAGAGGGTTAGAAAAGTATAAAATAAAGTTTTTAAATTTTCAAGCTCTTCAAAAAAAGATTGATCAACAAAAAATTAATTTAGAGATGCTAAGAGAAGAATTAAATCTTGCTAAAGAAAGGAAAGATAAGTTAGATGTTTTAAGGAAGGTGGTTGTTAGATCATCTGGATTAAAATATTATGTTCAAACTTTTTTGATTAATGATATTTTAAGACTGGCAAATGAGAAGTATTTAAGGTGGATTTTTCCTGATTTTGAGCTTAAAACTAACAAAGAGAGCAAGGAGTTTGATTTCTTAATTGAAGACAAAAAAGATGTTAATAAAATAAGAACGGTAAAAACTTTGTCTGGGGGTGAGAAATTTCTTGTATCTTTAGCTTTGTCTTTGGCGTTATCTGATAAAATAAGAGATAGTGAGCTGAAAATAGAAGCTTTTTTCCTAGATGAAGGGTTTGGGAATCTTGATGAGGATACTTTGGCTCAAGTTATGCCTAAGCTTTCTAAGTTTCAAATAATGACCGGACGGCAAATTGGCATAATTTCTCATGTATCTTATTTGAAGGAGATGATTAAAGCACAAATAGTTATAAACAAGATTTCTAAAATTTCTTATATTACTATGGAAAATTTATGATCATTTATGTAGAATTAGATTTTAAGGATAAATATGAAACGTTATTTAGCAATTGATGTTGGTGGAACTAGTACTAAGTATTCGCTAGCAGATTCAAGCGGTGGTTTTTTTGATAAAAATGAAATAAGTACAGGTGCTACTTCTGACGAACAAGTAAATATTTTAGTTAATCTTATTAATTCTTACAAAGAATCAAGCGATATAGCTGGGGTTGCAATTTGTATTCCTGGGTTTGTTGATCTTCAGGGAAATGTTATTAGAGTAAATGCTATTTCTGGCTTTGTTAATTATCCTTTAAAAGAAAAATTAGAATCTTTAACTGGAATAAATGTAGAGATTGAGAATGATGCTAATTGTGTAGCTTTAGCAGAAAAATTTAAGGGAAATGCTGTTGGTTCTAATGATTTTATTGCTATAACTCTTGGCACAGGAATTGGTGCTGGAATTTTTACAAATGGTAAACTTTTGAGAGGAAATTCTTTTATGTCTGGAGAGGTCGGGTTTATGATTACTAGAGGCATTAGCAATAATATTCCTTTTAATTGTAGATGGGAATCCATTTCTTCTGTTTTAGCCTTAAGAAAAAGAGTCGCTATGCGCTTAGAAAAGCCTTTAAAGGAGGTTTCAGGAGAATATGTTTTTGATCTTGCTGAGAATGGAAATATTCATGCCAAAAATGAAGTTGACAGATTTTTTGAGAATTTATCATTTGGCATTTTTAACTTAACTTTTATTTTAAATCCTGAAAAAATTTTGATTGGAGGAGGAATAAGTGCAAGGCCTGATCTAATAGATAGAATATATGAAAAATTAGAAAATTTATGGTCTTTAGAAATGGCTTTTATTAATGATAATAATATAAAAAATCTTGTAACACTTGAGCCTACTAAATTTAATAATGAATCTGGTAAAATTGGAGCTTTATATCATTATTTTACTTGCAAAAAGTAAAATAATGTCTTTTTTTAGGGGTTGATAAGAATTTTAAGTTTGAATATTTGAAGCTAATTTTGCTATAAGTTTTTCAACACTAGATTTTTGAATATTAAATTCTATTTCTACTGTGTTTGAGTCTTTTATTGTGGCTTTTATGTGACTTGATATTGTTAAATTAGTTGTGCCCGCAAAGACAGTTGGAAGTAGCTTTTTTGACAATACTTTTACTATTGATGGGTTGGTTGTTTTAATCAAAGATTTGAAAATATATTCATTTTTATTTAGACTGTTTATAGATAGGGTTCCACTGCTAAAGGGGATTAAATTTTTACTACTTGCTATTTGATCTGTAAGCAGTAATGCTGAATCTTGTACCCAAAAAAACATTTCATTTTTTTCTATTTCTTTATTATATTTTGTTGTTAGTATATTGCTGTTTTTTAAGGTTTTGTCTTTTTGGGTTATTGTAATACTGGTCCTAGCTCTGTTTGGGGTAATGTATATGTTTGAATTTTTGAGTTTCCATTTGGGATTTGTAAGTATATTGCCTATTGATTCTGTATTTCTATTTTTATGAATTCCCCAAAAAATATCTTTTGGGAAATTACCCATTAATAGTAGAGCAAAGTCATTATTTTCTTTTTTATAGCTAAAGTATAAATCGCTTATAAGTCCCAGAATGGATTTATATTTAGGACTTAAGGAGTTGTAAATAGATCTATTTTTGATTAAATTCACATGGGCATATAAATTTGCGTCAGGCAAAAGTTCCATTAAGTGATTTAGATTTTGCTTTGGAGGGCTGTAAGGTAGACTAGTGCATCCCACCATAGTAAGGTACAAAATGGCAATTATTTTTGTTAATATTTTTAACATTTTTCAATTCCTATTATTGTGAACATGTCATCGTTAAGGTTTATTTTTTTTTCTAACTTACCTTCGTTTGAAATGATATTTAAGGTTAATGTTTCAGTTTTAATATATTTTTCAAATTTATTTAGTATTTTTTTCAATTTTGTATTATTTTCTATGTATAAGTTGATTCTATCACTAACATCAAAATTTTTTTCTTTTCTTAAATTTTGGACTTGCCTTACAAATTCTCTTGCAAGTCCTTCTAAGCATAATTCTTGTGTTATTAGTGAGTCTATTCCTATTGTAATGGAGTCTTCATTTATTATTTTTAAGTTATCTTTTTCTTTTCTTTCTAATATTATATCATTTAATGATAAGCAATACTTGGTATTAGCTACTTTTATTTCATAAGATATTCCATTTATTATTTTTATTATGTCTTCATTTTTTAGCTTGCTAATTTCAATAGATACCGATTTCATATCTTTGCCAAGTTTTTTTCCAAGTTCTTTAAAGTTTGCTTTTGCTTTGTAAGTTATGAGCTCCTCTTCGTTAGATTTTATTTTCATTTCTTTTGCATTTATTTCATCTAATATTATTTCTTGCATTTCTATTAGCATATTTTGTTCATTTTGATTTTTTGTGACAATGTATATTGTACTAATAGGCATGCGTATTTTTATATTATGTAATGATCTGAGCGATCTTGCCATTGAAGTTATTTTTCTTGCAAGATTTATTTTCTCTTCAATTGTTTTATTGATGAAATTTTCATTTGCTTTTGGATAATCGTTAAGGTGTATTGATTGTTTGTCTTCATTGGTTTTTAAATTTTGATATATCTCTTCTGTTATAAATGGAATAAAAGGCGCAAGTAAAATCATTAAAGTTTTGATTGCATAATATAATGTTTCATAAGCATCATTTTTGTCTTTATCGTTTTCTGATTTCCAAAATCTTCTTCTTGATCTTCTTATATACCAATTATTTAATTTATCTATAAATTCAAGTAAAGATTCTATTGATTTTGTTAAATTATATTTGTCTATTTCTTTATTTAGTGTGTTCTTTAGGCTTTCAATTTCGCTTATGATCCATTTGTCAAGGGTGTTGTCTTTAGCTAAGTTGGGATTTTTTTGGGGTTTGAATTTATCAATTATCGCATAAGTTGTGAAAAATGAATAAGCATTCCAAATGGGTATTATTATGTTTTTAAGAACGTCTCTTACCCCATTGTCGCTATATTTTAAATCGTCAGCCTTGACTACAGGACTCATTATTAAATAAAGTCTTAAAGCATCAGCCCCAAAGGTGTTTATTACCTTCATTGGGTCTGTATAATTTTTAAAGGATTTTGACATTTTCCTTCCATCGCCTGAAAGAACAAGACCATTTACGATTACGTTTTTGAATGCTGTGTCTTCAAAAAGAGAAGCTCCCAGGATTGTAAGAGTATAAAACCACCCTCTTGTTTGATCTAGACCTTCTGCAATAAAGTCAGCAGGAAATACATTTTTAAAATTACTTTTATTTTTGAATGGGTAATGATTGCTTGCGTAAGGCATTGCTCCAGATTCAAACCAACAATCTAAAACCTCGCTTGTTCTGATAAACGTGCCGCCGTTTTTGCTTGACCAGGTTATTTTATCTACGATGTCTTTGTGTAAGTCTTCGATTTTTTGACCAGACAGTTCTTCAAGCTCTTGTTTTGATCCAATGCAAATTTTTTTTCCTGTTTTTGAACATATCCAAATTGGAATTGGATTCCCCCAAAATCTGTTTCTGCTTATTGCCCAGTCTTTTGCATTTTCTAGCCATTTCCCAAATCTTCCTTTTTTTAAATGAGCTGGCATCCAATTAATTTTTTCATTTATTTTTAATAGTTTAGTTTTTATTTTTTCTACATTTACAAACCATGAGCTTATTGGTCTGTAAATAATTGGGCAGTTTGTTCTGTAACAAAATGGATATCTGTGCAGATAATTTTCTCTTTTGAATAAAAAATTGCGGAGTTTTAGGTTTTCTATTATTTTTTTGTCAGCATCTTTTACAAAAAGTCCTTTAAAATCTTTTACTTGATTTGTGAATTTACATTCAGCATCTAAAGGATCTATTATATCGACATTTGTGTGTTTTTTAAGTATTCTGTAGTCTTCTTCTCCATAAGGAGCAATATGAACAATTCCTGTTCCATCTTCAATTGTAACATAATCGGCTGTGTGAACCTTAAAAGCCCCTTTATCTTTTTGTTCTAAAAAGTAGTTAAAAATAGGTTCATATTCTATTCCCTCAAGCTTACTTCCTTTAAATTTTTCTATAATAGTATATGAATTTTCATTATCATAATAACTATTAAGCCTTTTTGATCCAAGTATTAAAATCTCTTCTTTTATTTTGTCAAAAATTTTAAAATATTCTATTTCTTGTCCTACTGCAATTCCAAGATTTGAGGGCAATGTCCAAGGGGTGGTTGTCCATGCTAGTAAGTATTCGTTTTTGCCTTTAATTTTAAATTTTATTGTTAACGATGGATCATTGACTTCTTTATATTCTCCAAGATTCACTTCAAAGTTTGAAAGCGGAGTTGCAAGTTTTGGAGAATAGGGTAGTACATAATAGCTTTCATATATTAAACCTTTGTTGTAAAGATTTTTAAATACCCACCATACAGATTCCATGAAATTTATGTCCATAGTTTTGTAGCCTTTTTCAAAATCTACCCATCTCCCAAGCCTCAAGATTATATTTTTCCATTCTTCTGTATATCTGAGTACTATTTTTTTGCATTCTTTGTTAAAATTTTCAATGCCATAATTTTCTATTTCGTATTTGCCAGAAATTCCCAATTTTTTTTCTACTTCGTATTCTACGGGTAGTCCATGAGTGTCCCATCCAAAGTTTCTTTTAACATATTTACCTTGCATTGTTTGATATCTTGGAATTATGTCTTTTATTGTGTTTGGAACAAAATGTCCAAAATGAGGAAGTCCTGTTGCAAAAGGAGGTCCGTCATAAAATGTAAATTCTTCACATCCTTCTCTTTGTTCCATGGATTTTTCAAAGATCTTGTTGTCAGCCCAAAAATTTAATATTTTTTCTTCTATTTTAGGAAAATTTGCTTTGTTTTCTACTTTTTTAAACATATTAATATTATAATTCTCCTTTATGTTATTATTATTTTTTCTTTTTCTAAATGAATGGTTATTTTATTTATGTTTTGATTTTCAGATATTTTGGTGATAATATTTTCTTCTATTTTTTCCTTTATTGCAGCAATCACGCTTCTTGCTCCTGAATTTTTTTTATAGTATTTTGTGGTTATGAATTTGTTAACATCTTTTTGTATTTCTATTTCAATTCCTTTAGAGTAAAATTTTGTTTTAATTGTATTTAAGTAGTTTTTGCAAATTTCTTCTATATTGTCTTTCGTAAGAACATTTAAGATAATTTTTTTTTGAATTTTGTCTAAGAAGGACAACTTAAATCTTTTTTCAAGATCTTGATTTATTTCTTCTTTAAAATTTTTTGTTTCTGCGTTTTTTTGTTGATTTTTGTTAAACCCAATATTCTTTTCTCCAAGAAGCATTCGAGATCCAACGTTTGTAGTCATTATTATAATTGTGTTTTTAAATAGTATTTTATCTTCTTTGCTATCAATAAGTTCCCCATTTTCAAGCATTTGGTTTATTAAGTTTAATATAGAGTTGTGGGCATTTTCAATGTTTTCAAACAATAATAAAGTTTCAAATGAATGTTTTAATTTGTTTGTTAGAATTCCTCCATCGGAGTAGCCTACATATCCTGGATTTGTGCCAATTAATTTTGAAATAGAGTTTTCTTCTCTGTAATCTGACATATCTAGTTTTAATATTGAATTTTGGTCCTTAATAATTTTTTTAGATAGTTCATTAGTTAGAGTAGTTTTTCCACATCCATTTGATCCTATTAACAATATTGAAGTTAGAGGTTTGGAATCGTCATTGAGTCCAAGTTTAGCTTTAATAATTTCTTTAATAAATTCGCTTACTGCATGTTTTTGTCCAATCACTTTTTGATTAATTTTGTTCTCCACTTCTTTTAATTCCAAAATTTCTTCTTTTATGTTATTTGCTGTTTTAATAGATAGTATTTCATTTATTGCTTTTTGTATATCATCTGATGTTATGATATTGTTTTTTGTAAGCTCTTCCTTTTTAATTGCACCGGCAATATCTATTATATCTATTGCTTTATCTGGAAATCTTTTATTTATTAAATATTTAGATGAAAGTTTTACTATATTTGTAAGTGCACTTTTTTCATAGATCACCCCATGGTAGTCTTCGAAATTTTTTGCAATATTTTTGATTATTTTTAGTGTATCCTTTTCGTTTGGCTCTCTTACACTAATTGTTTGAAATCTTCTGGCGAATGCTTTGTCTTTTGAAATATATTTTCGGTATTCATTGTAAGTAGTTGCCCCAATAATTTGTATTTCAGCCCTAGAAAGTGATGGTTTTAATATATTTGATGCATCAAGAGCTCCTTCGGAATTTCCAGCTCCTATTAAAGTGTGTATTTCGTCAATAAATATTATTGTGTTTTTATTTTTTTCAATATACTTAATTATATTGTTTAAACGGTCTTCAAACTCGCCCCTATATTTTGTTCCCGATATTAAGTTTGAAACTTTAAGCATTAAAATTGTTTTATCTTGCAGTTTGCTACTTATTTTTTTTTGTACTATACTTGATGCAAGCCCCTCAACTATTGCTGTTTTCCCTACCCCAGGCTCACCTATCAGCATTGCACTATTCTTGTTTCTTCTCAAGAGTATATTTGTAAGAGTTTTAATTTCTTCTTCTCTTCCAATCAGGGGATCTAATTTTTTATCTTTTGCAAGTGCTGTTAAATTTTTGACATACTTTCCGATTTCGAAGTTTTCATTTTCAAGTCGTATTTCTTCATCAAATTCTTTGTAAGTTTCAATTAATCTTATTTTATTTTTTTCCATGTATTCCAATATATTTTGATCTTTAAAATTGAAGCTAGATTTACTTAGTTTATATTTTTTTAGAAGTTTTTTATTTTTTAATATTTGATAAAAAATTTCTTTTGATCCTATTAAGGATTTAGATTCAAACTCCTTTTTAGCTTCTTTTATAAGAGTAAAGATTTCTTTATTGATTTTTGGAATAATTATTTCATTTTTTTCTATTAAAATTTTTTCTAATTTATCTATTTCACAAATAGCTTCTTGTTTAATGCATTTAAGAGTTTTGGTATCTATAAATTTTATTTCAGATTTTTTGGGAGTGGTAATTATAGATACTAATAAGTGCCAAATTGAAACTTCTTTATTTTTATTTTTTCTTGCGATTTCTTTTGAATCTATTTCTACCAAATTTATTAAATTTTCTGTTATGTTAATATTTTTTTATCTCCATCTTTATTGCATTTATTATACCAAATATTTTATGTTTTTCTTTATATTCGAGTTTTACAGATATGTAAAATTTAATTTTTGGTTCTGTTCCAGAGGGTCTTACGGTTATTTCAATTTCGTTTTCAAGTATAAATTTTATTGCGTTTATAGGATATTTATATTCTTTGATTTCTGAAATTTCTTTTTTGAAGTTAATTTTTTTAAGAGTTTTATAGTCTAATTTTTCAATTATTTTAATTCCTGCGAATTGCATTTTTTGTTCTTTTCTTAGCTTTAACATTATTGCTTCTCTTTGAATTTCTCCGTTAGCTCCTTCAAAGTTTTTTTCTATATTAAATTCTTCATAATATCCAAATTCTTTGTATATTTTTTCAAGATAATTTTTAATTGTTTGTTGCTTAGCTTTTAAATCAAGTACTAAAGAACAAATTCCTTTTATGGCTGAAAATGCATCTTTGTCTCTAACCGTTGTTCCTATTAGGTATCCATGACTTTCTTCACACGCAAAAGCAAATTTTTTATTTGGTTCATTTTTTTCCATTTCATCAATTAAGCTTCCTATCCATTTAAATCCTGTGTAAGTTCTAAAAATTTGAGAACCATATTTTTTTGCAATTTTTTCTAGCATTTGTGTTGTTACAAACGATGATATTACAAATGTATTTTTGGGATTTGTTTCTTTTGAAAGTATATAATTCATTAAAATGCATGATATTTGATTCCCGTTTAAAAATATCCATTCGTTTTGGTCTTTAAATGCAATTCCTATTCTGTCAGCATCTGGATCTGTTGCAAGGGCAATGTCACAATCTTCTTTTTTTGCAAGCTCTATTACTTTAATCATTGATGTTTTTTTTTCTGGATTAGGGTATTTTATTGTTGGAAATTCAGGGTTTGGCATTATTTGACTTTTTTCCAAAAAAAGTTGTATTTTACTATTTCCAAAGAGTTTTTTTATTATGGTTCCACCGGTTCCATGTAGTGCCGTGTAGGCTATTTTTAAGTTTGTTTTTTTACTGTTCTTTTCAAAATCAGAAAATTCTTTGTTTATTGTTTTTACGTATTCTTTGTCTATTTCATTGCCGAGTTCTTTGATGATCTTTTTTTCAATGCCTTCTTTTATGGTAATTGTCTTTATTATGTTTTTTACTTTTTGGATTTCTTTAGTTATTAATGCGTCATGAGGCGGCATCATTTGGATTCCCCCTTTCCAGTATGCTTTGTAACCATTATATTCTTTTGAATTGTGACTTGCTGTTATCATAACACCAATATCACAATCAAATTTTCTTATTGTGTAAGAAAGTTGGGGGGTGGGCCTCAATCTTTTGTATATGTATGTTTCAAAATTATTTGAGGCAAAAATTTGAGCAGCACTGTAAGCAAATTTTTTTGAAAAATATCTTGAATCATAACTTATTGCAACTTTGGGGGTTTTATTTATTTTAAGTACATAGTTACATATTCCTTGGCTTATTTTTTTTATATTATATGTGTTTATGTAGCATGTTCCAGCTCCAATGATTCCTCTCATTCCAGCAGTGCCAAATTCTAGATCTTTGTAAAATCTGTTTAGAATTTCTGGTTCATTATTTGTTTTTTGAATTTTTATTGCTTCTTTTTGAAAATATATATCTTCTTCAAGAAGAATGTAATTTTCCAATTTTCTTTTGGCTTCTATTTTTTGCATCAATTATCCTTTTTATTTTATTTTTTCAAACAAAGATTAATTAAATTATATTGATTTATAATGAATTATATACTTGATATAGAATTTATTATTAGATAATTTATAAGAATGTATATTAAATTTTGGTCGTTAAATTAATGATAGATTTTTTTTTGAAGTCAGAATATCTTCCCGCTGGTGATCAACCTAAAGCAATAAAAGAGATTAAAAATTCTATTTTGCTAGGGAATAAGTATCAAACATTAAAAGGCGTTACAGGAAGCGGAAAGACTTTCACAATTGCAAATATAATTAAAGATCTAAACAGGCCTGCTTTAGTTGTCAGCCATAACAAAACATTAGCAGCACAGCTTTATAGAGAGTTTAAAGATTTTTTTCCAAATAATGCCGTTGAATATTTTGTTTCTTATTATGATTATTATCAGCCAGAATCCTATGTTCCTTCAAAAGATTTATTTATTGAAAAAGAAGCTACTATTAATAATGAGATAGAAATAAAGCGAATAAGGACGGTAACGTCTCTTGCTAAAAGACGAGATGTTATTGTTGTTGCAACTGTATCTTCAATTTATGCGCTTGGATCTCCAGATTTTTTCAAAAAATCAGCGCGAGAATTTTTTGTAGGCCAAAAAATTTCTATTAAAGAAATATCAGATATTTTTGTAGAGCTTTATTATGAGAGAACTTTGATAAATTTAGAGAGAGATAAATTTTCAATTAAGGGGGATATTGTTGAAATTTGGCCTAGCAGTGAGCATGGAGAGTTTGCTTATCGAATTTGTTTGGATTTTGATGAAATTGTTAAAATATACAGGATCAGTTCTTTTTCTAAAAAAAATTTAGGAACTACAAATAGTTTTACTCTTTTTGCTAAATCTTATTTTGTAATTCCTTATAAAAATATATTAGAAGCGATACCCAAAATATCTTATGATCTAGATCTTCAATGTCAATATTTTAAAGATAATGGAAAGCTTGTAGAAGCCGAGAGACTTAAACAGAGGGTAGGGTATGATTTGGAAATGCTTAGAGAAACAGGATTTTGCTCGGGCATTGAAAATTATTCTAAATATTTGAGTGGAAGTACAATGGGAAGACCTTATTGTCTTTTTGATTTTTTTTCGAAAGATTACTTATTGTTTGTAGATGAATCTCATGTTACATTGCCTCAATTTAGAGGAATGTATAATGGAGATTATTCTAGAAAATTAAATCTTGTTAACTTTGGATTTAGACTTCCTGCAGCTCTTGAAAACAGACCTCTTAAATATGATGAATTTGAGGCATTAATTAATCAGGCTGTATTTGTTTCTGCAACTCCAGGTTTTGAAGAAAATGAAAAGAGTAGTGTGGTTGTTGATCAAATAATTCGTCCTACAGGTCTTGTTGATCCTGAAATTATTACTAGGCGTTCTGATGGTCAAATGGAAGATCTTTATGTTGAGATTCAAAAAAGAGTAGCTCTTAAAGAGCGGGTTTTAATTACTACTTTGACAAAAAAAATGTCTGAAGATTTAACTGAATATTTAGTAAGTCTTGGTATAAAGGCAAAATATTTACATTCAGAACTTGACACTCTTGAAAGGGTAGAAGTTATTTCGCTACTTAGAAAATCTGAAATTGATGTTATTGTTGGTATTAATTTACTTAGAGAGGGTTTGGATATTCCAGAAGTATCTCTTGTTGTAATATTAGATGCTGATAAGGTGGGATTTTTAAGATCTACTACTTCATTAATACAAACAATTGGTAGGGCTGCTAGAAATTCTAATGGCCTTGTAATAATGTATTACGACAAAATAAGTGTAGCTATGCAGGAGGCAATTGAGGAGACTAATAGAAGACGTCAAATTCAGATTGATTATAATAAAAAAAATAGTATTACTCCTAAAACAATTGTTAAGAAGATTCAAAATATTTTAGAAAAAGAACTTAACAATAAAGATAAAAATATTAGCTATGATTTTGAAAAAAATATTTCAGGCAAGAGATTATCTAAAAAGAATATTATTAATAAACTTAAATTTGAGTTAGAAGAAGCTGTTAATGATGAAAGGTTTGAAGATGCAATTGTTTTAAGAGATAAAATAAAAGAGCTTAGTGGCAAAATTAGTGTGGCTCGTAATAAATAAAAGAGAGGTGTAATCTTTGTTGAAAAATTTGAAAAAAAAAATTATCGTCAGGGGAGCAAAAGAGAATAATTTAAAAAATATTGATGTGGATATTCCAAAAGATGGTTTAGTCGTAATATCTGGTAAGAGTGGCTCTGGTAAATCTTCTCTGGCTTTTGATACTATTTTTGCAGAAGGGCAAAGAAGGTATATGGAATCCGTTTCAGCTTATGCAAGGCAGTTTTTAGGTGTAATGAAAAAACCCAATGTTGACTATATAGATGGACTTTCTCCTTCCATAGCCATTGAGCAGAGAACAATAAGCAATAATCCCCGTTCTACTGTTGGAACAATTACTGAAATTTATGATTATTATAGACTAATATTTGCAAAAATAGGTAAAGCATACTGTCCAAATGATGGCAGATTAATAGAAGAGCAATCTTTAGATAAAATAGTTAATACTATTTTAAGTTATCCTGAAGGATCTAAAGTGATGCTTTTTGCACCAATTGTAAGGGGTTCTAAGGGTTCTCATAAAAAAGTTTTAGAAAAAATATTAAATCAAGGTTTCAATAGAGTTAGAATAAATTCCGAAGATTATTTAATAGAAGATGCGCTTAATTTAAATTTACATAAAAATAAAAAACATACCATTGAAATTATAGTTGATAGAGTCAAGCTTGGTAATAATGTTCGAGTTAGACTTGCAGAGTCTGTTGAGACCTCTCTTGCAGTTTCTAATGGATATTTGCGAGTGGAGATTGAAAATGATTTGGAAAAAGTAGACAAATTTTTTACAGAGCATAATAGTTGTCCTTTATGCGGATTTTCACTTCCTTTAATAGAACCCAGACTTTTTTCATTTAATAGTCCGTTTGGTGCTTGCAGTGAGTGTTCTGGTCTTGGCGTTACACTTGAGTTTGATTTTGAGAGCATTTGTCCTGATATTAGTCTTTCTTTTAATGATGATGCTTTTATTACATTTAAGACAAGCTCATCTTGGTCTGTGGCTATTTTTAAAGGACTTGCAAAACATTATAATTTTAAATTAAATACCCCAGTAAAAGATATTCCAGATAAAGTTCTTAAACAAATTTTATACGGTTCAAATGAAAAAATAGATTTTGTTTACCAGTCTAAAGAAATGGAAGCAAAGGAGCTAGATGGAGGATTCCATTATTCTAAAAAGTTTGAAGGACTTTTGCCTCTTTTAAAAAGACGGTATCTTACAACAGAGTCAGAGAGTACTAAAATTTTTTATGAAAATTTGATGTCTAAAAAAATCTGTAATTCATGTAAGGGAAAGCGTTTAGGTGTTGGAGCGTTAACTGTGAAAATCAATGAAAGAGACATTCAAGATCTTAGTAATTTATCTGTATTTGATTCTTATATGTTTTTTGAAAATTTGCAACTTGATTCGGTGGATGAAAAAATATCTAAAGAAATTTTGAAGGAAATTAAAAGTAGGCTTAAATTTTTAATTGATGTTGGTCTTTCTTATTTGTATTTAAATAGAATATCGGGCAGTTTGTCTGGGGGTGAGGCTCAGCGTATTAGGCTTGCTACCCAAATAGGATCAGCACTCTCAGGTGTTATTTATGTTCTTGATGAGCCAAGTATTGGTCTTCATCAAAGAGATAATGAAAAATTAATCTCTACTCTTGTTAACCTTAAAAATCTTGGCAATACTGTAATTGTTGTTGAACATGATGAACAAACTTTGCGTACTGCGGACTATATTATTGATATGGGTCCTGGTGCTGGAATTCTTGGAGGGGAAATAGTTGCAAAAGGAACTTTAATTGATATTTTAAATAGCAAAAATAGTTTAACTGGGCAATACTTGAGCGGCAAGTTTAAAATAGATGTTCCAAGCTCTAGAAGAAAGGCCGATAAGGGAGAAATTTTGCTTTTAGGTTCTAATAAAAACAATCTTAAGAATATAGACGTAAGTATACCTTTGGGAGTTTTTACTGTAATAACAGGTGTTTCTGGTAGTGGAAAAAGTACTTTACTTAACGAAGTATTATATCCAGCTCTTGATAGCAGATTGAAGCTTAATGGAAAGTATTGTGATGGCTTTAAAGACATCATTGGGTACGAAAAAGTCGATAAAATTATTCAAATAAATCAAAAACCAATAGGAAGAACTTCAAGATCAAACCCAGCAACTTATGTTGGATTTTTTACAGAAATTAGAGAACTTTTTGCTAAGCTTCCGGATGCAAAGTCAAGGGGTTTTAAAGCTGGTAGATTTTCTTTTAATGTTAAGGGTGGAAGGTGTGAAAAATGTCAAGGAGATGGGTATCTTAATATTCAAATGCATTTTTTACCAGATGTTTTTGTTCCTTGTGATTTATGCAAGGGTAAAAAATTTAATGAAGAAACTTTAGAAGTTAGGTACAAAGGAAAAAATATACACGATGTTTTAGAGATGAGTGTTTTTGAAGCTATAAAATTTTTTGAGAATGTCCCAAAAATCCATCATTGTTTAAAATTTTTAATTGAAGTTGGACTTGAATACATTAAATTGGGACAATCCGCAACAACTTTGTCGGGAGGAGAAGCTCAACGCATCAAGTTGGCTTTTGAGTTAAGCAAGAAGAGCACGGGTAAAACCTTTTACATTATTGATGAACCAACAACTGGATTGCATTTTGATGACATAAAAAAGTTGTTAGAGGTTTTGCAGCGGTTAGTTTCTAATGGTAATACAGTTGTACTCATAGAGCATAATTTGGATGTAATCAAACAAGCAGATTATATAATAGATTTGGGTCCTGATGGTGGATTGGCAGGGGGGAATATTGTTGTTTCTGGTATTCCTGAAGAGGTTTCAAAATGCGAGAATTCCTATACGGGGATGTTTTTAAAAAATTTTTTGTAATATTGTTAGTTTTTTTAACATTTTCTAATGTAATTTTTGCTAAAACTGTAAATGATGAAAATTCTAGAAAAAGAAATAAACTAACTTTAAGTCAAAAATCTTATTTAAGAGAACTTGAACTTTCAACCGATGAAGATTTGAAAAAATGGGCTTTACAAGAAGGCCTAAAAGAAACGGATGTTTCAAAAATACGAGAATTGCTTTTAAAAAAGTTTGGGATAGATCCTGAGCTTTTTGTCAAAGGAAAAGGACTTGCTGGATCTGGTAGATATAAAATAATAATTGAAACTACAGACAATCTTGAAAATTTCACTTATGGTCTTACTAAGGATGAAAGTATTGTTTTTGAAGGAAGGGTTAATATCTTAGTTGAAGATATTAAAGAGAATAAAAAACATAATATTAAAGGTGACAGGATAGTTCTTAATAGAGGCTCTAAAAAACTTTATTCTATTGGGAATGTCGAATATATTCTTGATATGGATAATAATGAAAAGCTTTATTTTTATGGTAATGAATTTTTTGTTGATTTTGATTCTCAAAATTTTTTATTAAAAGATGGTATTCTGCAAAAAAAAATGCAAAAAAATCAAATAGATCATATTCTTTCGTTTGGAGGAAAGGTTTTAAAAAAGATAGACAATGATGTTACTATTTTGGAACAAGCTTTTGCAACAACTAGTAAAATTCCAGAGCCTTATTATTCAATTAAAGCTACTAAAATATGGGTATTGCCTTCAGGAGATTTTGGGTTTTTAAATGCTATATTTTACATGGGAAGGGTTCCAGTATTTTATATTCCTTTTTTTTTCAGACCGGGAGATAGTTTATTTTTTAATCCATCTTTAGGTTTAAATCCCAGAAAAGGTTTTTCTGTTTTTAATACTATTTATCTTTTTGGCAATAAGTCTTCAGGCGAAGATTCTTCTTTTTTGGATTTTGATTTCAATTCTGTTTATAATTCGGGTAAAAAACCTTATATAAGAAATGGATATTTAACTTATTTTTTTGCAGAAAATTTAGCATCTAATCCTAATAAAGATTATGTCAAGGTAATTTTTGATATTTATGCTAATCTAGGGTTTTATTCTGGAATTGATTTTGATTTGGGCAATACTTTGGGTCATTTTAAAACTTTAGAAGGAAATTTTGGATTAGGTTTTACTAGAAATGTTTATAGTTACAATGGAGGATATTATCCTTTTAATAATAGAACTTTAAAACAATCTCTTTTTAGTTTTTCTAATCTTAACAAAGGAGATATATTTGGGTTTGAAGTTCCTTTTAGATATTTATTTAAATTAAAAACAGAGTTTCTTTTAAAAGATGCACTTTTCTCAGTTATTTTAGAGCATTATTCCGATCCATATGTCAATATTGATTTTAGAGATAGAATAGAGAGTGCTACATTTTTTTCTCTTCTAAATTTAGATAAAGATTTGGTTAAAGAGCAAACTAGCATTAGCACTTTTGATTGGAATTTATCTTCTTTTTATAGTCGAACATTTGATAATAATTTAATTTTAGATTATAAATTAAATAATTTGGGCTTTAGATTCAAATTGTCAGAATATGAAAATCTTTATTTTAAATCTCCTTTAGAAAAGCCAAAAGAGTTTAATGATCCTACAAGAAAATGGTTTTATTTGGAGAGAATTTATGTTCCATATATTGATTTAAATTTTCAAAAAGACCTTTATAATAATCAATGGACATTTGCAGCTGATACTAAAGAAATGATAATGCGTCCAGAAATTAAAAATTTAGAAGATAAAGATAATGACAAAAAGAGTGTGAATGGAAAAAAGACCGAAAAAGTAAAAGATTTAAATAAAAATTTATATATTCCTCCAGAACCAATAACTTTAAAAAATATTGATCAATTTGATTCTTTTTTTATTAGGTTTGGCATTAATCCTTATTTAAGAAATAATATTTTTTTTAATAATTATGGCATTACAAGCCCAAAAGACTTTAATTATGAAATAAAAAATTATTTATTTGATATAAAAAATAAAACAGATATAAAAATCCATGCTGATTTCTATAATCGTTTAATTACTTTTGAAAATTTATTATATCTTAATACTATTGAGTATAATCCTTTAAATAAAGATTTTAAAGTTGAAGATAAAGATAAAAAAAGTGAGCATTCTATTATTAACCAAGTAAAATTAAACTTGCTTCCTTTTATTAGATATCCCTTATTCTCTAGAAGTATTTTAAAATTTGAGAATAAGTCAACCTTATATTCATTTAATAAAAAATATGATTCCGATGCAAAATCTTTGCTTAGTAAGAATAGTAGTATTTTTTTCTTTGATCCGGAAACTTTTTACCAATCTTTAACAGCTTCTTTGATTTATGACTATAACTATTTTAGTGCGGAACTTTCAGGTGAATTAAAAAATAGTTTTGAAGATATTAAGGCTTCTTCTGAACTCAAACTTTCTTTAGATTTTCCTTATTTGCTGCAAGAAACTGGGATTGGAATTAAATATCATAAAAAGTTTAAAGAAGATACTATAAAAATGAAAAATTCTAAAATTTCTGTTGCTCAATCTTTATTAAATCCTTTGGAGCCCCAAAAACCATCATCACCTTATAAAAATTTAGAAATGTCTCCTGCTTTGTATTATAAAATTGAACCAAGATATTTAGATTATTTTAAATTTAGTTTTTTAGCCGCTTATGATCCTTTGATAAATAGAGTTTCTGAACTTGCTTTTAAGCTTAATATTTTTGATTTTCAGGTTTTGTTTGCGATGAAAGATGACTTTGAATATAATTACGACTCTTTAAAAGGAGATTTTTTCAAGGTTGGTACTACAACTAAACTTGTTCCGTATTCCTTAGATTCTAGTTATAAAAAGGAATTATATGTTTTAAATTTTTTTGATAAAAAACTTTCTTTTACTTTAGGAATAGATGTTGGCTGGAAAATAAATTTGCAGAAATTCACTGATAATGAACTTTGGTCTGCATTGACTTTTAAGTTTAAATATACAGAATTTTTAGAAATTTACTTTTCTACTTTTTCTATTAATACTAAAACTTTTAGATACTTTAAAGGATATATGGATCAAATTGGTGTTGATACTGTCAATATTTTCGCTGATTTATTAAAATCTTTTAATTTCTTTAATTCCCAAGATAGAAAAAATTCACTTTTTAAAATTAAAAAATTTTCATCAGGCTTTAAATTTAATTTTTATGATTGGAGATTTGTTGGCGAATATAATTTAGAACCAGATTTGCTAAAAGGATCTGATGGGATTTATTCTCCTATTTGGAGAAATAATTTTACAATTTATATTTCTTGGAATTTTTTTGCTCCTGTAAAAGCATCATTTGAAAACAATAAAGATACAAATTATGAGCTTATCATTAATAGAAAAACAAAAAAATAATAACGGGTTCATGTATTAGTAACATTAGTTTTTATGGTTCTTGTTATTAAAATATTTATTGTTTTTTTTGTTTCGATCCCCGTTGCTTTTGTTATGTTGAGTTTGAAAATAGATGGATATTTAATAGTTGCATTTAAGGTATTATTATTTTTGTTTTTAGAAAAAATTTTTAATGGATACGCTTTAAATTTAAATGAAGTTTTAGGACCAATAAAAAATTCTCTATATTTACTTTTGTATTTCGTTTCATTGTTTATTGTAAGATCTTCTTTTTTTAAGACAATTTTATTGTTATTAAGGCTAGTGTTTTGCCAATTTATTTTTACTATGTCTAAGCTATTGTTTGTAATTTGAATATAAATATATTCATTTGTCGCTTTAATTACATCGATGTTAATGTATTTGAAGGGACATGCTAAAACTTTAAAATCAGTTTCATAATCATGATTTATTTTTATTGTTGTACAACAATAAAAATAAATCATTGACATCAGAAATATTATTTTTATATATTTTTTTGTAATATTTTTACTTAGTTTTGTGAAAACCAAGATCTGCAATATTTTCATTTCCCGGAATAAAAGAAATTTTTCCACCTTGTTCTTCAAATTTTTTCCTTAGTTCAGTTGTTTTTTTGATTAAATTGATAGTATTTTGTTTTAAATTTTTGGCATTAAAAATTCCTTTTGACCAATAGTCAATTATTAATTTACTGTCGCCAAATATGTTCGTTATATTTTCTTTTAATGCTATTTTAAGCGCTGTGTACAGGGCAAGTAGTTCTCCAAAATTATTGCTAATTCCTTGAAAATTTTTAACATAGTGATTCCCATATTCATTAATCAAGGATTTATCTAGAATTTTATCCAATATTGAAATCCTTTTTTCGTTTACAACCCTAATTTCTACGCCCTTTCCCCTTCCTGTTCCGGAATCAAAATATATTCCAATTGGGTTATGATAAATTTTATCCTCATTATTGAATAGCCAATTTTGAGCTTGTTCTATTGTTTTAAAACTTTTTATTTTATTATTTTTTCCTTTAATAGTAGCTTTACATTCTTCCCAGGATTTGAAAATAATTTTTTCATTACTATTGATCAAAATGCATGCATAATATTTTTCCATATACTAGTGTTAACTTCCTGAGCACCAAAGGTTTGTTATATTGCAAGCTCTTCCAAAAATTTTTTCTTCTGATTTTTTAAATTCCATTGCATCTACTATTTCTTTATTGTAACCAATGAATTTTTCTTTTAGGCTTGGTTTAATGATCCTTTTTGGAAGTACGCTTGGGAGTATTCCTGTAATCGTATAAGACATGTAAAAATTGTAAGCGGCTGCATTTATTTCTCCAGGAGTAATTATTCCCGAAATTTCATAATTTCTTGATACATTAAGTCCGGCTATTTTATATATTCTATCAACTACTAAAGAACAATAGGTTTTGTTGTGAATTTCTTCAAGGTTAAATGAATCTGTCCACAAGTTAGAAGATATTAATGGAATCATATACCCAAAGTTATTGTCAATATATCTGCTTCTTCCAAAATTAATAGCTTTTTGAATTGTTCTTGTGTCTGTTATTGGAGAAAATATTTTTAATATTCTTGATTGTACATATGTTGACAGTTTTTCATATCCTGAGCCTTGAGTAGATGCTGTATCAAATTTTATTTGATTGCTTGTAATTATTGATTTTATATCAAAGCTGTCATTCCCATTGAATGCAATTTTTTTAGTAGCCTCATATTTTTCTTCATCAAATATTCCTACATGTTGCCAAAAATAAAAAAACTCTGTCCAGTCTATTTTTGGCTTTATAAGTATTATGTCACCATTTGATAAAAGAGACCTTAATTTTTGGGGGGTTATTTCAATGCCCGTATTTGGATCTATTATTTTTGATATTAGATCATTTTGATTGATATTACTGGAATCGGCAGTTGTTGACCTTTTGCTTCTTCTTCTAGATGAAGGTGATTGCTTTGAATAGTATAATTCATTGTGAATATCTACAATTTTTTGTTTTTCAATTATTGTTTTTATTGTATTGTTTTCAACTTTTAAAAAGTACATAAATTGTTCAAAGTATTTTTTGTCTTTTATTTTTAATAATTGATTTGCTATTATATGAGGTGCAACATACTCTTCTCCATCTATTATTTCTTTTGTTATTGAGTTTATATTTTCTTGAGGAAAGAATGAATTGATATGGCTTAATTGTATGTATCCTAAATTTTTATCATGGAATGTTTGTTCAATTAAGTTTAAAATCTCTTTTTCTAGGTACATTTGTGATTCTATTAATGCTGTCAATTTTTTATTATCTGAATTTGTATGATTAAAATTTGTTTTTTTTTCAAAAGCAGTATCAATTTTAATTGTTAGATTACCATTAACGCTGCTTTGATCTATAAATTTGTTCCATTCTGCTTCATTATTTAAATAATTTTTATAAGCATTTAAATAGTTTTTTATTTCTTCTAGTTTTTGTGGACTTATTTTTATTTTTGCTGCGGTTTTTTTTATTAAAAGAGAATTGTCGTTATTGTTTAAGATTTCTTGAATACTAGATATTGGTATTCTATATTCTGTACTAGAGGAATTCCTTATTAAAGAGCTTTCTAGTGGTGTTTTTTGTGTTAATATGATTTCCGATGTGCGTAAATTTTTCGACTCATTATCCCCAATTAAGGCGCAAGAGAATGTTAATATTTGCATAATCAATAAGAATACGAATCTATTAATTTTCTTCATGGTAGTATTTTAACATAGTTTTTGACAATGTTTTTGATTAGAGTTTTGTTTTAATTTCTTTTTTTATTTGTAGTAAGCTTTCTACAAAATAATATTTTTTTAAAAATGTTAATAAATAGTTGATCTTTCTTGATGTAAACTATAATATTTTAATATATGGCAATTTTTGTAAAGGAGGAATGAATGAACGAATATTTAAATCCAATAAATATATTTTCGGAAATAGGTCGTTTAAAAAAAGTTTTGCTTCATAGGCCGGGAGAAGAATTAGAAAATTTGACTCCTGTTATTATGAAAAATTTTTTATTTGATGATATTCCTTATCTTAAAGTTGCAAAACAAGAACATGAAGTTTTTGTAAGTACCTTGAAGAATAATTCAGTTGAAATTGAGTATGTTGAGGATCTTCTTGGTGAGGTTCTTGTTTCTTCTTTAGAGCTCAAAAATAAATTTATATCCCAATTTATTTTTGAGGCAGAAATAGAAACGGATAGTACAATTAATTTTTTAAAAGATTATTTTTCCAATTTAACTATTGAGAACATGATTTCCAAAATGATTTCGGGTATTACAAGAGAGGAGTTTAAAAATTTTGCATATTCTCTTGATGATTTGGTTAATGGTGCAAGTCTTTTTATTATTGATCCTATGCCCAACGTTTTATTTACTAGAGATCCTTTTGCTAGTATTGGGAATGGAATTACAATAAACAAAATGGCTACTAAGGTTAGGCGCAGAGAGACAATATTTGCAGAGTATATTTTTAAATACCATCCCATTTACAAAGAAAATGTTCCAATTTGGTTTAATAGATGGGAAGATACTTCTTTGGAAGGTGGGGATGAGCTTGTTTTAAACAAAGATCTTTTGGTTATTGGAATTTCTGAAAGAACAGAAGCTAAATCTGTAGAAAAACTAGCTATTAATCTTTTTAAAAATAAAACTTCATTTAATACAATTTTGGCTTTTAAAATTCCAAAAAATAGGATTTATATGCATTTAGATACAGTTTTTACTCAAATTGATCATAGTGTTTTTACAAGTTTTACTAGTGATGATATGTATTTTTCAATTTATGTTTTAACTTATAATTCAAGTTCCGGTAAAATTCATATTAAAAAAGAAAAATCCAAACTTATAGATGTTTTGAGTTTTTATCTTGGTAGAAAGATTGACCTAATAAAATGTGCAGGTGGAGATTTAATACATGGTGCAAGAGAGCAATGGAACGATGGTGCTAATATTTTGGCTATAGCTCCGGGAGAAGTAATTGCTTATTCTAGAAATCACTTAACTAATAAGTTACTTGAAGAAAATGGTATTAAAGTTCATAGAATTCCGTCTAGCGAGCTTTCAAGAGGTCGTGGTGGTCCAAGATGCATGTCTATGCCTTTAATAAGAGAGGATATTTAATATTTAAGCCAAAGCCATTAAATGACTTAAAGTGGGCTTTAAACTGATTGTAAAGATTGGGGGTTATTATGTATAATTTACGAAATAGGAGCTTTTTAAATCTTTTGGATTTTACAAGCAAAGATATTAAATATTTACTTGATTTATCGATTGATTTAAAAAAATCAAAATATGCAGGAATTGAAGTGCAAAAACTTAAAGGTAAAAACATAGTTATAATCTTTGAGAAAGATTCAACAAGAACACGGTGTGCTTTTGAGGTTGCAGCGTATGATCAAGGGGCAAATATTACGTATTTAGGATCTAAAGGTAGTCAAATAGGTATAAAAGAGTCTATGATAGATACTGCTAGAGTGTTAGGACGCATGTATGATGCCATTGGGTTTAGGGGGTTTTCTCAAGAAGCTGTTGAATGTTTAGCGAATTATGCTAATGTTCCTGTTTACAATGGATTAACAGATGTTTCTCACCCAACCCAAATACTAGCCGATTTAATGACAATAGAAGAGCATAAAGGAAGTTTAAGAGGGATTAAAATAGTGTTTTGTGGTGATGGTAGGGGCAATATTGCCAATTCTTTATTGAAAGGCTGTGCTATTATGGGGCTTGATTTGAGAATTTTTGCTCCCAAAGAGCTTTTTCCAGATTCCAATTTGATTCTTAAGGCCAGGTCTTTGGCTCTAAATAGTGGAGGTAAAATTACAATTACAGATTCTAAAGAAGAGGCTGTTAAATGTGCTGATGTTGTTTATACGGATGTGTGGGTATCTATGGGTGAGAGTAATTGGGAAGATAGAATAAATCTTCTAAAGCCTTATCAGGTTAATAAAGAGATAATGGGTATGGCAAAAGATGATGCAATATTTATGCATTGTTTACCCGCTTTTCATGACTTAAATACTGTGGTTGGTAAGGATATTTTTGATAAATATGGACTTGATGGAATTGAAGTTACAGAGGAAATTTTTGAAAGTAAAAATTCAGTTGTTTTTGATGTTGCGGAAAATAGAGTACATACTATTAAAGCTATTATGGTATCGACTTTGGGATAGTAGCATTTTTTATTTACATAAACATATTAATTTTAATTATTTAGAAATTTAGGAGGAATGTTATGATCAAAATGCCGAGTAGTTTTACGATAATATTCTCTTTAATTGTATTTGTTACCACATTAACATATGTGATTCCTGCTGGTAAGTTTGATAAAGAATTTAAGCAAATGGGTGATGGGTCTAAAAGAGAAATAATCGTTGCTGGGACTTATCAATTTGTAGATCGAGGTCCTAGAGGATTTTTACATCCTATTATGACTATTCTAACTGCAATGTCAAAGGGAATGGAGCATGCAGCTGAAGTTATTGTTTTTGTTTTAATTGTTGGGGGTGCTTATGGAATTATTATGAAAACGGGAGCAATAGATGCAGGCATTTATCGTTTAATCAAGAAGTTGGGGCATAAAGATAAATTGCTTATTCCTTTGTTAATGTTTATTTTTTCAGTTGGTGGAACTGTAACCGGAATGAGTGAAGAGACCCTTCCTTTTTATTTTGTTATGATTCCTTTGATAGTGGCTTTAGGTTATGATAGCCTTGTTGGAGCGGCTATTATTGCTTTGGGAGCTGGGGTGGGTACTTTGGCTTCTACTGTAAATCCATTTGCTACAGGAATTGCATCCGCAATAGCCTCTATTAGTTTGCAGGATGGATTCTATTTTAGAGTTGTTCTTTACTTTGTATCAGTAATAGTTGCTGTAATTTATGTTTGTGTTTATGCATCTAGAATTAAAAAAGATCCCTCAAGATCGCTTGTGTATTCTCAAAGAAATGAACATTATCAATATTTTGTTAAAAAAAGTGAGCTATCGACTAAAGATAATGCTCAGGATGCCCTTGAGTTTACTTTTGCTCATAAACTAGTTTTACTTTTATTTGGGTCTATGATATTGTTTTTGATATTTAGTATTGTAAAGCTTGGTTGGTGGATGCAAGAAATGACAATGTTATATCTTGGAGTTGCTATTATAGCAGCTTTTATTTGTAGATTGGGTGAATCTGAAATGTGGGATGCTTTTGTGAAAGGTTCTGAAAGCCTGGTGACAGCAGCTCTTGTTATTGGGCTTGCTAGAGGTGTTATGATAGTATGTGATGATGGTTTGATTACAGCAACTATATTAAATGCTGCTACTAATTTTTTATATAATCTTCCAAGACCTTTTTTTATCATTTTGAATGAAATTATTCAAATATTTATAGGATTTGTTGTTCCATCTTCATCAGGTCACGCTAGTCTAACTATGCCAATAATGGCTCCACTTGCTGATTTTTTGTCAATGCCAAGGTCTTCTGTTGTTATTGCTATGCAAACTGCATCTGGGCTTATTAATTTAATAACACCTACAAGCGGAGTTATAATGGCTGCATTAGGGATATCTAAATTGAGTTATGGTACTTGGTTTAAGTTTGTTTTACCATTATTTATTATTGAGTTCTTTATTTCCGTTTTAGTTATTATAGCTAATGTATATTTAATTGTTTAGACCAGAGAAATTTTTTAGCTTAATTAAAGAATATTTTTGTATTAAAAAGTTAATATTCATTAATATTAAGCAATATGTTAAAATGGACTTAAATATATCAATTCCAGCATATTATTTATTGTTGATTTTAGGAGATATAATCTATGTTTAGGAGAAGAGAAATATATTTTTTGTTATTTTCGTTACTTTTGTTTATATCGTCAATTATAATTTCCCACGGAATAAAAAGCATTGGCATTAAAAATGAAAATTATATTACAGTTAAGGGTCTTAGTGAAAGGGAAGTTTTGTCAACATCTTCTAGTTGGGAATTTAGATATAGTCTAATTGGTAATACTATTAATGACATTAATAAAGCAAATAATTTGAGTTTGTCTAGGATTAAAAGCTTTTTTTTGAAACATGGATTTAACGAAGACCATATAAAAATGGGATTTATGGAATTTAATGAAGAAAATTATAAAGAATCTCTTTATAAGTATCGAGCATATATATCTTTAAATGTTCATACAAAGAATATTGAAAAAATGGAAGCGGCAGAAAAAAATATTGCTGAGCTTTATGATCAAGGTATATTGATTAGTAATAGTGGGGGGCCGAGATACTACTTTGATAATATTAATGATATAAAACCCGAAATGTTGGCAGATTCAATTAGAAATGCTAAATTGGCAGCTTTAGAATTTGCAAAACATTCAAATTCAAAATTAGGGAAAATTAAAAATGCAAATCAAGGATATTTTGAATTTCTTCCCATTGATAGAAGCTTAGGAGCCCAAGAGCGTTATCCAAAAAAAATATTAAGGGTTGTCACAACTGTTTCTTATTATTTAGATTAATATTTAACAAACTATTATTTCTAAATAAAATTATAGAAGTGGCTTCTAGTTTTACTGCCTTTAATAATCCAAAAAACAAAAAGAATCAACATCAAACAATCCTTTATCATTTATCTTTAAATGGGGAACTACTGTTAAAGACATAAAAGATAAAGTCATTAAAGGATCATCAAGCTGAGAGCCCAAAACATTTTTACAAAAATCATTTAATTTTATATATTGTGAAGCTATTTCTTTTGCCGGAAGAACACTCATTAATCCAGAAATAGGAAGTTCAATTATTATAGTTTTTTCATTGCTTAGAGCACATAAACCTCCCTTATTTTTGATAATTATATTTGTTATTTTACATAAGTATTCATCACTAGTTCCAACGACTATAATATTGTGTGAGTCATGCGCAACTGTACTTCCTATGGCACCTTTTCTTATTCCAAAATTTTTTATAAATCCTATAGAAATTTTACTATTGTCTTCATATCGATTTATTATAGCTATTTTCAAAATGTCTTCATCAATATTAGATTGAAAATCTGGTGCCAATAAATTGCTATCAATCATGGTTTTATGCGTAATAATTTGATTATTTATACAAACGATTATTGGAAGCATCTTATTTGTAGTGGAAAATTTAAAATCCAAAATAGATTTTTGACTACATTTAAAATTGTTTATAGGAATTTCACTTATTAATGGAATATGTGAAATGCCATTATTAAACACCAATTTGCCATTAATATAGGTTTTATCTATTTTAAATGTCTTAATATCTTTAGTAATTATAAAATCAGCAGGATCTCCTATCCTTAATAATCCCACTGGAATTTTATAGTGTAAAACTGGATTAATGCATGCTATTTTTAAAACATCAAAAAAATCGTGTCCATACTTTATTGCACGAGCTACTATTGAATTAATATGTCCATGCAGTATATCATTTGGATGTGCATCATCAAAGCAAAACATTAAGGAATTACAATATTTCCCATAGCATTCACTAATTAGGGGATGCAAAGATTCAAAATTTTTAGCTGCACTTCCTTCTCTAATTATTATTTTCATCCCCAAAGATAATTTATATCTTGCATCTTCTATTGTTGAGCATTCATGATCAGTGCTAATGCCTGAAGATACATACTTTAAAATTAAATTGGGAGATAAGTCAGGGGCATGTCCATCAACAACCTTATTACGAGTTAATGCAGAGTTTATTTTATTTATAATCTCAATGTCTTTGTTAATTACACCTTTAAAATTCATTACTTCAGACAAATAGTAAATATCATTTAATTCCATTAATTTATCTACATCTTGTGCATTTAATATATATCCCGAGGTTTCAAATTGCGATGGCAAAGCTGGCACACAAGAAGGAGCTCCAAAAAAAATTTTAAATTCTGTTTTTTTAGAATTATTTATCATAAAATTTATGCCATCAATGCCGTTGACATTCGCTATTTCATGAGGATCGCTTATTGTTGCTACAGTGCCGTGTTGAACTACCAAATGAGCAAAGTTTGATGGAATAAGAAAAGAACTCTCTATATGTATATGTGCATCGATAAACCCTGGTAGCACATACTCATCCAATGTTGCATCAATATTTTTTATACTAACAATGTGACCATTTTCAATGGTTACACTAGTTGGATAAATTGCTTTATTAAAGATATCGATATAATTAGCTTCAATTTTAAATAAATCCATTATTTATCCCCTTCTAAAAACTTTTTATTCATAATATATTCCATATACTTAAAATTTATCTATTATTACAAAATATAGTGCAAAGTGTCTTTAAATTTAATTACATATGATATTATTTTTAAATAAAAAATTATAAAATAGCTTTTTGCTTTACTTCATGATAGCTATTTTATTTGCGACTACTCCAATTGTTGAAATATCATTAATAATATTTATCTAATTCTTAATGCAAAGATATAAAAAAGCAAGGATTGTACTTTTTATATCTTTACATTAATTTAATTAATTTTTCTACTATTTTTGCTGAGTTGTAAGAAGCTTTTTTTAAAAACTTTTTATAATCATCATGATTATTTTCATTATTGACTATATCAGATATTCCCCGAATGATTATAAAAGGAATTTTAAAATTGTATGCTACTTGAGCCATTGCGGCACTCTCCATGTCTATTGCAATTGCGTTTTCAAATTCTTCTGGAATTTCTTGAAAATTTTGATGGTCAATAAATTGATCTCCAGTAATTATTAAGCCCATATAAGATGTTATCTTGTTTATTTTTATCTTAGAAGCTTTCCTGACAAGAGAGGTGTTTGCTTTAAATTTTTTGGGGTGCTCTGGGACATGTCCAATTTCATAGCCAAATCTATGTAGATTAAAATCGTAGCTTGTTGTCTCTGTAGATATTATAACGTCTCCTATTTTTATGAATTTATTTTTATTGCTATAAATGCCACTGGCAACCCCAGCATTGATTATATGACTAATTTTATATTTTGATATAATATAGCTTGTCCAAAAAGCTGTGTTTATTTTTCCAACTCCCGTAGCTATGGCAATTATATTATGATCAAGCATTTTTCCAATGGTAATAGTTTTTTTTCTTCTAAGTTCTTCTATTGAAATAGATTTTTTATTTTGAATAATCTTATTTATTTCTTCTATTTCTGCTTTTGTAGCTGATAATATTAAAATATTGTTTTGATAATTTCCATTTGGTACATTTGTTTCATTTCCCCAACTATTTAAAACAATAGATAAAAAAAGTATTAATGGGTTTGCTATATTTTTGATTTTCATAAAGGCTCCATATATGTTTTTTGCTAGTTTATAAATTAATATTCTCATATTTTTATAAATTAATATTCTCATATTTTTATAAATTAATATTCTCATATTTTTATAGTGTAAATAGTATTGCAATATTTGAAAGTAAAAATTAAAGTTTCATTACTTTTTGTAGGATATTTGTTTATATTACTATAATAATTTTTATTATATATAAGTAAGCTCTAATTATTTTTGATTTGTTAAAGTTAAAGAGAAGAGTGCAATACAAAATCTGCTAAATCTAATGTAAATACATTTCACAATCAAATGCTGGGAAAATTATAGAAGCAGAAAAACTACAAAATGCTATATTATCAATTAATAACCTAACTTATTTGATAGCTGTTTTACAAACTTAAATAACATTAAATGTAATTTATATTAATTGTGTAATGCATTACAAAATATCAACTCAATATTGCATGTAAATATTAATCTGATATAATTTATTATGGCTAATGAATTATTTGATTTGGGCTTATGGACAGGAATATCGCTTTTTATATACATAAGCTTAGGAATACTTTATCAATTTTTTGGGAAATTGGGTCTTTTTTGCTTCAATGCAATACTTTCAGTAATATCAAATGTTGTTATACTAAACAAATTAAAAACATTTGGAATTTATTTAAATACGTCAGGAATTATTTTTTTGTCAACACTATTTTCTTTAAATTTAATAACAGAAAAATATAACAAAAAAGAAGCAATAAATTCGGCAATATTATGTTTTTTACTACAAATGACCTTTACTATTATGATTCAATTTACATTAAGATTCAACCATAACAAATCAGACCAATTAGGGATTCATTTAAAAATACTGTTTTATAATTTTGAGTACATAGCAACAGTATTAATTGGAACATATTTATTTTTTTTATTTCAATATATTAACATATTGTTATACTATTATTTTAAAATTAAAATAAAATTTTTATGGATCATTCATCCTCTATCAAGGCTAATTTCTGGACTTTTAGCTGGCTTAACAAGCTATCTATCTATAAACGGATTATTAAAATTTTATCCCGAAGTAAAGACAAAAGGACTTACAAATGGATCTTTAACTCTTACATTAATAATAATTACAATTGACACAATTTTTTATCTATTTTTAAATTCTTGGAAAAGAGTAGATGAGATTTAAGAATTAATAAAATTTTAAATAACTTCGTGGGTTTCGGCCAAATTGGAATTACCAATCAATTGCTTGTGGAATCACTATCTCTAAGCTATAAATTTTAAATTATAGCTTAGCATTTAATGTTATTTAAGTTTGTAAAACAGCTATCAAATAAGTTAGTTGATAACAGAACTTATGAGCGTAAGCTATTGATGATAATGAATAAAAGAATTTTCAGAACGGAATTTTAATTTTAAATGTTTATAGCAACCTTGGAAGCACTCTTGACAGATACTTTGAATAAACTAGATATTTCAAATTTAGAGAAGATTAAAGAATCATTTGAAAAAATATTATCTAGGATAAAATTTGTCTCATAATCATCAAAACAACTTCTATTTTAGATACTTTATAGCTCTGAGTGTATTGTTAAAAACTATTGGAGATGTTGTTAATGATAGAGAAATAAATTCAAGCAGCAGGGTTTAAATATGCTATGAGGCTGCTAAACACACATAATCTTGAGTAACATTAATTTGTGTAAAAATTGAATCCGTGCTTGCTATCCATTCTCATAGCAAAACTCTTGCCTTATATGTTGGCATATCTTTATAAAGTTTCTCTTGAGTTTCGATAAGTCCTTTACTAAAAAGTACATTATCATAAGTTATAGAATTATATGTTTTAAAAATTGCTATATTATCAATATAATCAGTTTTAAAATAATGTTGTAGTTATTTTCAACTTCATGAGCAGCTGCAAGTCTTTTTATGCATTAATAGTAAAGCTCCATTTCCCTTATTGAACACTCCTTTATAATTAAGTAGAAAAAAGAGAAATATGCTTTTCAATTTAAAAGTACGCCTCTCTTTATAGCTTTATAAGCTGTTTCAAGCTCTAAGCAGAAATCAAAAAAATCTGTTTCTTTTTTATAAGAATTATATTTATACCTGCGTTTAGTGTTGGGGGTGATAATACCGATTTGTGTGTTATGGAAAGAGTTGATGACAAGTATTACGTTTTGTATTTCAAGACCAAAGACTAGTAAATGGCGCTTATATTATGAATATGGTGAAGCGGTATTAAAAAATTTTAATGTAAATACACGCTACTTAGAAGATAGAGATAATGCTAAAGGTGCAGGTGCATTGCCCCGTGAATATATAACGATGTTATTATGCTAAACTTATTGGATTTTGGTTTAACCTGAGTAATTCTAAAATAATGTTCCATATTCTTTCTAAGAAACATATACACCGTTTACTTGCAAAAAATTTTGTATAACAAAATATAGCTAATTTGGCACAAGATCTGAAAAAAGAGATTCAAATTAACAATCAAGTTTTATTAGAAAAAATGGATATTAACAATCAATTATTATCGGAAAAACTTAAGGTAAGCAACACAATAATAACCATTGCGGCAATAGTAGTAATTCCTATTGTCATATCTATTCTAGTTCCTTATGTTGTTTCGCTAATTGGCAGCTATCTCAAATAGAAATTACAAAGAATTTTTACCCATAATTAATTAAGAAAATATTTTATCTAACATTAGTTTTTGTAATTTACTGGTATTATTATAGATTCCTTGATGTTTTAGGGTCCGCATTAATATATCGTTTTAGAGTATGTGAATTTTTACAAGGTTCTTTTTCGGTAAAGAAATTTGAAATCAAATTGATAATAGTAAGTTTAATCCCGGTAGCGCTGTTTAGGTAATGATTTAGATTGCTCCGGTTCATCTTTTTTTAAAGATGAGTATGATTTAATGTAATTGAGTTTATTATATATTGAAGTCAAATATGTTGTTTGCCACATAATTAATTCTACGTGCATCAACAGATAGTAATCTAATTGTATTAGAGCAAATTAGAGGTATGTTTGAATTTGTAAACCGTATTTTATTGTAAAATTAGTTTGCATACTACCCCTAATACTGCACATTAATAATAAAAAGATTGATAAAATAGTAAAATATTTCATTGTAAAATTAGTTTGCATACTACCCCGCACTACTAATAAAATA
>NZ_JACHFG010000002.1:0-221356 GCF_014201775.1 Borreliella yangtzensis
AAGTTAAGCTCTTATTCGCTGATGGTACTGCGAGTTCGCGGGAGAGTAAGTTATTGCCAGGGTTTTTATTTTGTACTTCAAACCTTAAATTTATTGTGTATACTTATTTTTACGCATTAGTAGTATTGTATTTTAATAAGGAAATTTTAAAATAACATGAAAAAAGCAAATTTTTTGAGTACTAATTTTTTAATTTTACTTTTAGTTTGCTTTGTCAATGTTAATTTATTTTCTAAGGATATTTTCAAATTTAAGCTTGTAGGCCAATACTTTCCTTTTTATCATAAAAATAATAAAGGAGAATATGAGGGACTTATTTTTTCTATTTTAGATAAATGGGCAAAAGATAATAATGTTGATATTAAAGTTGAGCCTGTTGATCATTTAAATGAAAGTAAAATTGAAGACGAAGCAATATATTTAGGATTGACTTATAATTCAAAATTAAATGATTTATTTTATTTTAAAGGCGAGATTGCTAGGAGTATTGCAATTTTGTTTTATAAAAGCTCTAATAAAAAATATAAAAATACCCATTCAACATTTTTATCCAATTTTAATATAGGAGTTCTTAAAAATACAATATATGAAGATATTTTAAGACTAAGAGGTGCCAACAACATTTTTTTAGTTGATAATGCCCAAGAGCTATTATTAGCTTTAAAAAATGATAAAGTTGATTATATATATGGTGATTGTAAGACTTTAGATTATGCTGCAAAGTTTTTTTTAGGTGAAGATCTTGCTATTTTTAATGGAGATGTATTTTATAGTATCAAAAATAGAGTGGCTATTAGTAAAAATGCCCCCGAGATAATAAAGAATTTGAATTTAGATTTGTTTTCATATTTGATGAAAATGCCTGATGAATATGTTGTTTCTTTTTTAGACAGTACTGCTAAGGGAAATTTTATTGATGTTGGTTTATATAATGATTATCCCCCTTTGAGTTTTATTAATTCAAAGGGAAAATTGTCTGGCATTTTAGTAGATTTGTGGAATCTTATTTCAAGACAGCATATCTTTAAACCTATTTTTAAGGGATTTCCTAAAGAGGATATTAAGAAATCATTAGATGGAAAGGCAGTAGGCATTTTTGGAGGAATTATTAGTAATGATAGTGTTTTTGAAAATGTTAATTATGTAATAAGTAAGCCAATATACCCTCTTAATTTTAAATTTTATTCTAAAGACTTAAGCAATAGCACTGGTTCAATAAATTCTCAGTTTATTGATTTTGATTTTAATAATATTCGATTAAATAAGGATCAAGATATTGTTAATAACTTTATAGATATTGTTAATAATTCATATGGATTTATAGAAAATTCAATAACGACAAAATATTTATTAAAATTAAATGGATATAACGGTAAATTAAAATCTTACGATTCTATTTTTAATAAAAATAGGTTTTTAGTATTAGCTATTGATAACAGGGTTTATAAGGTTATTAAATACATTCTTAATTCTATATTTGATGATATTTCATTTGAATCTTTGCTTCAAATAGATAAAAATTGGCTGGATAAAGAAGAGATTAATAGTTCTCGCATGAATAGTTATAAAATCATGAATAAGGTTAAATTTAATGTAGAAGAAAAAATTTGGTTATTAAAAAATAATAAATTAAATCTTGCTGTTAAAAATTGGTATCCAATAGATTATGTTGAAGCAAATAGTTATAAAGGAATAAATCAGTTTTTGCTTGATAAGATTAGAATGTTTTCTGGTTTGGAATTTAAAATAATTGAAGCACATAGTAGCCTAAATCTTGAAAATTTAATTAAATCTGGGAAAGTTGATATGTTAAATACTAATGCAATTGGTTCAAATTTGAGTAATGTTTTCAATATAAAATTAAATTCTCGGATTCCACTTTATATTTTCTCAAATAAAAAAAGGGTACTTCCATCTAGATCTTTAGGGAGATTTGCTGTACTTGACTTTTTATATAGTAAAAATTTGGCTTCTAAGATTAAATCAAAGCTTATTTTGACAAGTAGTTTTAAAGAAGCCCTACTTCTTCTCTATAAAGGAAGTATAGATGGTATTATTAGCGATGAGTATACAGCTGCTGCTGTTTTTGAAGAATTAAATGTTGTCGATGTTGAAAAACTTCCTACTTTTAGAAATTTGGTTTTTGATTTGAGTCTTGCTATTTATAATCAAGATTATATCTTGAAAGAAATTATTCAAAAAGTTGTTATGCGCTCGAATATTGATGGGCAAAGGTATTTAAATGATTGGAAATTTGATATTTATTATAAATCCAAAGGCAGTAGGTTTAAAAACTTTGAATTTTTGGTGTTAACAGTCATTATATTTTATTTTACTTTTTTAGTATTTGTGATAATTTTTCTGTTCAAGTTATCATTTGAGCAGAAAAGAAAATATTCTTTTGTAATGAATGAAAAAAAGATTGCAGAATCTGCTAATACCGCTAAAACTATTTTTATAGCTAACATCAGCCATGATATTCGTACGCCTATTAATGGAATAATGGCGGCTACTGAGCTTTTAGATACAACTATTCTTACAGATGTTCAGAAGGACTATGTTAGGATGATAAATTATTCATCCGATTCTTTGCTTTCTTTGATTGACGATATACTATATTTGTCCCAAATAGATGTTAATGAATTACATGTTGAGAGTCATGAGATTGATTTAGAGAGTGAAATGGAAATGGTTTTAAGAACTTTTCAATCTCAATGCGCAAAGAAAAATATTGATTTATTCTCTTATTCTAAATCTATTTTAAAGAATTATATAAAAGGCGATATTGTAAAAATTAAACAAGTTCTAATTAATTTAATAGGAAATGCTTTTAAATTTACAGATGATGGTGTTATTGTCTTAAACTATGAAGAAGTATGTAGAACAAGAACTGATGATAATAGAGTATTAGTTACAATTGAATTTAAAGTAATAGATACGGGTAAAGGAATTAAAAGAGAAAATTTTTCTAAAATATTTGAAATATTTAAACAAGAGGATGATTCTTCTTCAAGAGTTCATGAGGGTGCAGGATTGGGATTATCAATATCTAGAGAGCTTGTAAGATTAATGGGTGGTCTTGGCATTTCTGTTGATAGTGAGGTGGGAGAGGGTACAACTTTTTCATTTATGTTACCTTTTTTATTGGGCGGGGAGCTTAAAAGTAAAGGTTTGTCAATCAATAGATTTCAATCAATAAATAGTAATAATAAAGTGTTGAATGTGCTCTTGAGTCAAAGATCTATTAAAATTTTTGAACACTGTTCGACTTTGTTGGGCTATTCTTCTAATTTGCATTATGTAGCGTCTTTTGAAGATGCTTACAGATTATTTAAAGAATACTCTTTTTATAATTTTGTTTGTGTAAATGTAAATAACGATAATATTCAAGAGAGTATTCGATTTGCTAATAATATTGAAAGACTAAGCCCTGATGTAAAAATTATTTTTTTATTTTATTATTTAGATAATAAAGCTTTAAAAAATTTAAAATATATGTATGTTAAAAAGCCTTTAATGGGGCTTGGTATAGCCTCTGTTCTTTCTAGAAAAGAGTTTAAAGCAGAAATGGATTTTGAAGATTTGGTTCCAATAGATAGTTCTTTTAAGATAAAAGAACCAATTAATGTGTTAATAGCTGAGGACAATCAAGTAAATCAAAAAGTATTAAAAGACATTCTTGTTTTAATAGGTATTAGCGAAAATTCTATTGATATTGTAGATGATGGAGTAAAGGCTTTGAAATCTTTAAAAGAGAAAAAATATGCTATCTCTTTTATTGATATACGAATGCCAAGATATGATGGATTTTCAGTAGCTAAAGAAATTAGAAAATTTGAAAAGTCGAAAAATTTAAAGCCATGTGTTTTGGTTGCTGTAACAGCGCATGCTTTGCAAGATTATAAAGACAAATGTTTTGCAAGCGGTATGGATGATTATATATCAAAACCAATACACATAAGTTCAATTAAAATTATATTAAAAAAATATTTACAGCTTGAAGCTAATGATATTTTGGAGAATGAAGATTTGAATCAACTTGTTAAGTTTCCCAACTTAGATGTTAATAGAGCTTTAAAAGAATTAAATCTTTCATATGTATCATATTCTGAATTATGTAGAGGACTTATTGATTTTATTTCTATCAATATTATTGATTTAGAAAAAGCTTTTGATGATGGAAATTTGTCCTTAATTAGGGACATATCGCATTCAATATCTGGAGCTCTTTCTAATATGCGTAGCGAATTGTATAAAGATTTTAAAAAGATTGAAACAAGTAAAGATTCAATTTATGAGTTAAAAAAAATGTATTCTTTTGTAAAAGATGATTTATTGCAGCTAATGAGCGACATAAAGGAGAAGGTTTTGTTTGAGCCTGAGATTGTTAGTGATAATAAGCTATACTTTAAAAACAATGGTCAATTTTTAGACCTTCTCAATAAACTTTTAATTGGTATTAAAACCAGAAAGCCAAGAGAATATAAAGAAATTCTTGAGAGCATTGACAAGTATGTTTTAGACGATAATATTCAGGTATTATTTAGTGATCTTCGCAGAAATTTAAGATTATATAGATTCTCTGAAAGCTCTAAGATTCTTAAAGAGATTATTGAAAAGTTTGGCGATAATAAGAGTATTAGTAGTGGAAATGATAATTAAAGATAAATCTTTTGGAGTAGAGACTCAGAAGCTTTTAATTGTGGATGATTCTCCTACCAATTTAGATTTATTGGTAAATATATTGCAAGATTCTTATGAGGTTGAGGTTGCAACAAATGGACTTGATGCTTTAAGGCAAGTTGAAAAAGATAGTCCCGATCTTATACTTCTTGACATAGGTCTTCCGGATATTAATGGCTATGAGGTATGTAGAAGGCTAAAAAACGATCCTGATACTAAGGAGATTCCTATAATTTTCATTAGTTCAAGAAGTTCTACAGATGCTCAACTCGAGGGATTTAACGTTGGTGGGGTAGATTATATTTTAAAACCTTTTAATAGCCGAATAATTGACGCTAGAGTGAAGACACATCTTGAATTAAAACGGCTAAGAGATTATTTTAAAAGCTTATCTAGAATTGATGGACTTACTCAGATACCAAACAGAAGATTTTTTATGGATAAATTTTCTAAGTCGTGGATGAAGGCTTTAGAAAACAAGGAAATAATAATTGTTGGAATGTTGGATATTGATAATTTTAAAAATTACAATGATAATTATGGTCACACCAATGGTGATGAATGTCTTAAATTGATTGCTAAAGCCTTGTATAAGGTTTCTTTAAAGTATAAAATAGATGTTGCTCGGTATGGAGGAGAAGAATTTATTTTTTTTTCTGTTAACAAGAGCCTAAATGAAATGATTGGCATTATTAAGACAATGATTAATGATATAAAGTGCTTAAGAATAGTGCATGAACACAGTAGCATTTCTAGCATTGTGACTGTTTCAATAGGGCTTGCTCAAGAAATTCCTATTGACAACAATTTTACCAATATCATAAAGCTTGCTGACAGCAAGCTTTATGAGGCTAAAGTTTCGGGAAGGAATCAGTTTAGATATTAAAAAATTTATATTTATTAAATTTTAGTATTTATAAGTTATAGAGATTCCAATAGAATCGTAATAGAAGTAAGAATTGCCAGTTGCTATTCTTTTTGAAATATCAGCCAGTCCAGCGGTGTTATTTGTGTATGTGGGATTTGTAGATAATTTTAGTTGAAGACCAATTGTTAAGGGTTTGATAATTTCAAAATTAGCAATAATAGAAATATTGTGATAAAAAATGTCACTTCCCCAGCCTTTATTTTTCCATGAGCTTATGCTTCTTTCTTTGCCGATTTGTGTTTTTCCTTCATAAAGTAGTCCTATGGTGTTAAGAGGTATTGGCATTTTATAAGCTAAAAGAGCATAAGGCTTTATTAGCATGCCATTTATATTTTTACCATCGTCTGCTTTATATTTCCAAAGTTGACCCGTTTTTGCATGAGGATTAATTAAGTATATAAAATCATTGCCAACAACTGTAATAATATGTGTCCATTCTCCTTGAAAAATGGCGTTTAAATCAAATTGGAGTCGTGCTCCTGTTGTTATTTCTGAATAAAATTCAATAGTATTTGAATATTTACCATTTCCAGTATGCACGCCAATTCCTTTAAATCCAAAAGCTTCCCAGCCCATGCCAATTTCATTTGATGCATATAAATTTAAAAAAGCAATAGGAGTAAAGCTTAGCATGCTTTTAAGTGATATACTTACAGGAGACAATCCGATATTTAGGTCAATGTTTATGCCATTGTTTTTAAAAAATATGGAATCAGGATTGTTTAAGACTTTAAAATTTTTATAGTATCCTATGTATGATATTAATTTTATTCCTCCCCAATAATTGTCTGGAATTTTTAAACTTGGTTCAATATTTTGGAAGTTGGGATGTTTAAAGCTTTGTGAAAAGTTGCTTCCATTTGTTCCCAGCTCGTGGGGAGGATAATAAGCAGATTGAAAATTAAAGTAAAAATATTTATCATTTAGTTCTAGGTCCTGTTGATCTTGGGCAAGAATTATTTTTGCTTGCAAGAAAAGCAAGCAAAAGCAAATTTTTTTTAACATTTATTTTGAACACCTTTTCCATTTAATTTTTTTTTAACATTATTTTAATTATTTTTTCCCTGATTTCATCAATTTTAGCAGATGCATCAACATTATTAAGTCTAGAGCATTTTGAGTAAAATTCTATTAATGGTTTTGTTTGTAATTCATATTCTTTAAGCCTTGTTTTTAGGCATTCTTCTTTATCATCTTCTCGTTGGTAAAGATTTCCTCCGCAAAAGTCGCAAATGCCATTGGTTTTTGTGGCTAGGGTATATATATTGAAAATATTATTACAAGATTTACAAATTCTTCTTCCCGAGAGTCTTTTTATTACCAATTCTTTATTAATTAAAAAGTTTATTATTTTTGCATTTGGCAAAAAATTGTCAAGAGCTTTGGCTTGACAAATATTGCGCGGAAATCCATCTAAAATAAAATTTTTGTTCTTTTCAATAGTTTTAATTTTATCTTCTACAATTTTGATTGTAATTAAGTCTGGGACCAGTTCTCCCTTTTCAACAATTTTTTTTATTTCTTTTCCAAGAGTTGTAATATTTGAAATATTTTCTCTAAATAAATCTCCTGTTGAAATGTGATGATATTTAAATTCGTTAGAAATAATTTTTGAAATAGTCCCTTTTCCAGAACCTGGGGGTCCTAAAAAAACAAGTCCCATACATATAACTCCTGTGAGATATTTATTATTTTAAGGGTTTTTATTTGAAAACATTTAATAAAAATTTAAGTCCTACAATTGTTCCAATTGTAGATCCAAGGTTTACAAAAAGTGCTATTAATAAAATTCTTGTAACTTTGTTTTTGAAATATCCTTTTGTTGTTGATAATTCTTCTTGTAGATTTTCAAAATCTTTGACCTTTGGTTTGTTTATGTAAGCTTCAACAAGTCCTGCTACCATGCCTGTTCCTATGAATGGTATTAAGGAGAATATTGGAGAACCCATGATAGCTGTTAAAATTGTTAAGGGATGAGATTTTAATAAAATGGATGCAATGCCTGAAAAGAGAGAGTTAGATATTACCCAAAGTTTTAAATTTTTGTAAGCAAAATCAAATCCTTTAAAGTAAAAAGAGCTTACTATTAGTAAAACGATTGAAATTGCAATTAAATAAGATATTATCTTACTTAATGAAAAATGGTTTTTAGGTATTCTGTCGAGTTCTTCAACGTTTATTATTTTTTTATTTTGACTTATTTCTTTTAAGGTTGTCATTATTCCGTTTACATGCCCTGCTCCTACAATGGCAAGAATAGTGCCTTTTCCTTCAAGTATTTTGTTTGTAATAAATTCGTCTCTTTCGTCAATTAAAGCTTTTTTTACTTTAGGTATTTCTTTGGAAAGTTCTTCCATTATTTTTGAAAGAGCATCCTGTTCTTTGAGTTTTTCAATTTCATCTTTTGTGATTTTTGTATCTGTTAGGGAAAAAAGGCTTGAGATTATTTTTGCTTTTTCAAATATTGGAATAGATATCCAGGCTCTTTTTAGAGTTGTTTCAATTTTTCTATCAGCAAGAATTAGTGGAATATTGTGTGTTTTAGCTTTTAAAATAGCTGTTTTCATTTCTTCACCAGGTGTTATTCCCTGTTCTTTTGCTAATTTTTTTTGAAAATTACTAAGAATTATGTTTATTATTAGAAAGAAGGCTTTGCCTTGTTTTAAAGCTTTATCTATGTCTAAGTTTCTCCATTTTTCATTTTCATCGGTGTTTAAGATCGAATGGTAGCGAGCTTCATCGAGTTCAACGGCAATATAGTCCGGCTTTAAGATTTCTATTAAATTTGCAGTATCTTCTGAGCTTTTTTTTGATACGTGTGCAGTTCCAAGTATATATATTGTTTTATTATGTATATTAAATTTGCTTACATGAGAAAAACAGTATTCTGTCTCGATGTTTTCTTTTTTGTTATCCAAAAAATATTCCTTATTAAAAAAATTAGCTATTAATTAGTATAGCTTTTAATAATTTTACCATATGGTTTAGTGGAACTATATAGTCTATGTTGTTTTCTTTTATTGCTATTTTTGGCATTCCAAAAACCATAGAACTTTCTTTATCTTGTGCAATAGTTAGTCCCCCAGCTTTTTTTATATCGCCAATTTCTCTTGATCCGTCATTTCCCATTCCAGTCATTATTAAGGCAATTGCTTTATCTTTTGCAGTCTCTGCAATAGATTGAAATAATACCCCGATAGATGGTTTGTGACCATTGATATGCTTGTCATCAAATGTTTGTATTTGGTAGTTACCATCAATTTTTTTAATTTTTGTATGATATCCGCCTGAGCTTATGTACGCATGACCTTGTTTTAATATTTCTTTGTTGGTAGTTTCTTTTACGTTTATTTTGCAAAGATTATTAAGATTTTTTGCAAATTCTTCTGTAAATCCTTTAGGCATATGTTGAACAATTATTATTGGTGGAAAGCTTTCAGGTATTTCTGGTAATATTGATTTTAAGGCCACTGGTCCTCCTGCTGATACTCCAATAGCTATTATGTCAAATTTTCTCAGTTTAAGTTTTTTTATTTCTTTTTCATTCAATACTTTTTCTTTTGTATGTCCTTCAATTTGAGTTAATGAAAAAATGTCATTTTTATGATTTAAAAAAAAATTAGCCCTTTTATAGTTTTTTGTTTCCGTATTCTTATTGCAGATAATTTTATTTTTTATAGATAGAAATCCATGGGCCAAAAGAGAATTGATAATTTGTTCTTTTTTGTTTTCATGTGATTTTTTATTTTTAGATACTAATATAAGATCATCAGCGCCCTTTAAAGCAGCAATATTTATTAGATTTTGATTTGAAGACGTTACTACAATTGGTATTGTTTTATTTATATAGGTTTTTTTCTCCAAAAAGAAAATATCTTTAATGTTGTTTTCTTCTAAATTCATTAATATTACTTCGGGGTTATGTTTTTTTAGTTTATTTGTCGCGAATTTGCCATTGGAAGCAGTTGCAATTACTTGGAGCTTAGGAGATGAATTAATAAGGTCCGATATAAGTTTTCTCTTTACAGCAAAGTGTTCTATGATAAGTACAGAAATTTTTGTTTCCACCGTTACTTTTTTCCTATTTAATTCTTGTTAAATTATAACTTATATTTATTTTTTAATTTAAATTTGTTTTTTTGATAGCCAGTATTTTTTTTTCATATATTATTGCCCAGGGTGTTTTTAGAAATTTAAAAGGAAGGTTAAGTCCAAAAAGTGATTCTGAGTGTCCTATAAATAAATAGCCGTGTTTAGACATGTTATTGTAAAATTTTTTAAGTACTTTAATTTTTGATTTTTCATCAAAGTATATTAATACATTTCTGCAAAAAATAACATCAATTTGTGAAAAATTGCTTTCAAAGTTTAGATTATGATAATCAAATCTTATGTGATTTTTAATTTCATTTTTAATTTTGTATCCTTTTGAATGAGAATATATATAATGTCGGTATTCTTTAGGAATGTTCTCACATTTATTTGCTGAGTAATATCCTTCTTTTGCTATCATCAAAGATTTTAAACTTAAATCAGAAGCAATAATAACAAAATCTATTTCTTTTGGAAGCTTTGATTTGAGCACAAATGCTAATGAATAAGGCTCTTCTCCTGTTGAGCATCCTGCAGACCAGATAATAATTCTATTTTTTTTTTCTATGTTTTTAATCTTAATTAAATTAGGAATTACAAATTTTTCAAAAGTTTGGAAGTGTAGTGAATTTCTAAAAAATCTTGTTAAATTAGTTGTGACTAAATCCAAAAAATATTCTTTTTTTAATTTTTCATTAATTATTAAATTATAAAGTTGTGATGGATTTTCAAGATCAAGTTCTCGTACCGCGTCATTAATTCTGCTTTGAAGAATAAATTTGTTTTTTTCATCAAAACGCATTCCACTATTGTTATATATAAAGTCGCAAAATTTTAAAAATAGTTTATCTTCAATTTCTAGCATTTTTGGGAACCTGCTTAATTATTCTCTTTATAAATAAGTATTGCCTATTTATAATAAATCTCTAGATTAGAATATTTTTTTTGAAAAAATTGTAAAATTAATATAAATAATTTTATTATAAGATATGGGTTTATAAAAAGGTTTTTGTTTATTTTAATTTATTTGCAGTAATAAATGAGGAATTTATTTAATGAGTGTTGAAAAAAATATTTGCAAATGATGATTTAATATCTACTTAAAAGATTGAATAATGTTTGATGTATTTAAAAGAACAATTTTTAGAGAAGATATTAAGTATGAAATTTTTAGAAAATTTTTTCATATTTTTAGCTTGATAATTTTAGTTTTTTATGGAATAAATTTTTGGATAGGACTTGTCTCTAATATACTTTTTATGATTTTATACTTAAGTTCTGAAGTTTTTAGAATTACTAAAAAAAAAATACTTTTCTTTAAAAATATTTCAAATATAATATTAAAATCAAGAGAAATATTACCCAATAGAGTATCTTTTCCACCTGTTCTTTTGTTTTTAGGTATATTGACATCATATTGTTTGGTTATGGGCCCCTTTAATTATATTGGCATATTTTCGGTATGTCTTGGCGATGGATTTGCAAGTCTTGTTGGAAAGTTAATTCCTTCTTTTAAGCTTGTAAATGGCAAAACGGTTTCTGGTAGCTTTGTTGTATTTTGTGTTACTTTTTTTTCATATTATTATTTTTTCCCTTATTTAACAGCAGCTTTAATTCTTGGGATTTTAGCAGTATTGGTAGAGCTTTTTGATGCTGAAAATTATGATAATTTGTTTTTACCACTTGTTGTTTCAACCTCTTCTTATTTTTTGACTTTCTTTTTTTATAGCCAGTAAAAGAAAATTTTTCCCGATTTTTTTAAGTAGATTGGTATACCAATTGAGATTGGAAAAAAAGCATAAGGTATTTTTAGTAAATTCAAGTAAATTCCACTTAATATTAAAAGCATTGAAACAAAAAGGAAAAAATAGTCAAAGTTTTTTTTTCTTAAAAATGCTACTATAAAGTTTACTAAAATAAGCGACAAAAATGCGTCTATGTAAAATTTTGTGCTTTCGATTTTAAGAATGCCATAGTCTTGACTATTTTCGTACGAATTAATAGGCATTGAATAACTATATATGCAGGCAAATGTCAAAATAATGTAAATTGTATAATGTATTGATTTTATTTTGAAATCGCATATATATAAACTTAGGAAAAATAAATTTAATAATGAAAAAGTATTTACAAAAAGGATAAATTTTGTAAATAAGTAATAACTTGAATTTAGGTTATTTTTTAAAAAAAAGTCTTCAGAAATCAAGATAGGTTCTAATGTATATGAACTAATAAAGCAATAAAAAAATATAAATTGAATATTATTGGTTCTTTTATAATTAATATATGACCATAGTGAGCCTATGATTCCAGTAATAAAGATAGCGAATTTATTAACCAGTATTATAAAATTATTATTGTAAATTTCTAGAACATAATTTTGATAATTTTCGTTATATTTTATTTTATAAGAGAAAATCAGTATAACTAGTGTTGCTAAAATAAAAATTATAAAGAGAAAGAGATTAATGGATGCATTTAACTTTGTAAATATTGATTTCATTCAAACTTCCAAGAGTGGGTGTTTTGTATTTTTTTGATACTTTTTTTAATCTTTGAATCAAGTTTTTCAAAAAAATCTATCTTTGTTTTTTTTTCAATTGAATCGACATTAACAATGTAATTTTTTAAATCCAAATCTTTTGCTTTTTCATTTGGAATAATAAAAGAGATTATGTCAAAAAAATTGTTATTATTAATTGCTAGTATTATTTTATAAAAATTTTTAGGTATCAAAATTTTTCTTTTACCAATAAATCCTTTATTTTCTGTTAAAATTCCGGCACTAATGATATATATATATCCTTTTGAGATTGCCCATTTTCTTACTAATTTTTCAAGTTTTAACCAAATTCCAGAGTTAAATTCGCTTTTTTGAGGTGACATATTTGATAAAAAATATGTATCTTTCATGGCATTTTCAGAAAAAGACATGTCTGCAGAACTTACTATGTGGCCTCTGTCATAACCGCTTTTAAAGTAATCTTCAAGTTTTGGAAAAATGCCTTTAATGTTGGTGTCTTCAAAGAATTTGGGACTACGTTTAATCTTTTTTGATTTTAACAAAGTTAATGCTAGTTCTACCATTTCTCTTTTAAGAGGATAAGCAGCCCATTCGGATTGTCGTGCGCTTTCGGCATATCCCAAGGTATAGTGTTTTTTGCTTATTATTTGGGTAGTAAGGTATCCTTTTGGTATTAATTGGGATTCTTTTATTGGAATGGATTTTGTAATGTTAATGTATTTATTTTCTATTATCTCTAAATAGTCATAAATTTTGTTTTTTATTTGCTTTAGGGCTTTTGGATTTAGGGAAAAAAATAAAAATCCTGTTAAACATAAAACATAGCAGTAAAGAAAAAATTTTGACCCTTTTTTCATGTTTCTATCCCATTTTCTTCCTTAAAATTATATCTAATAGTGAAATTAAAAGAAATGTTAAATGTATCTAAAAATAAAAAATCAATTTTAAAATCTAATCCCATTAAAGGGATTGCTTTTTTCGTAGAAATTTCAATAAACATATAAGGTTCTAACACATAAGGCAATTTTTCGTAAAATTGAATGTCCCCTATAAAGTTTGTAGATAAATAAAAACGGCCACCTATGCCAATAGTAGAGGAAAAATATTTTGTTTTTTTAATTAAGTTTGCAATGTGCCAGTTTATTCCCCCTCCAATGTAGGAGTTAAAGTATTGCATTTTTTTTGGGATACTAAGGCTTTCCTTTGTTAATATCATGGCAACGATTAAAAAATCAAAAGTATTGCTAGAGAATATGTAATAAGGTCTAAAAATAATATGTTTTATATTTGAATTTAGAAAAAATCCAATTCCAATTCCAATTCCTGTTGAATATGTGAATCCTCTTTCCGGGCTAAAAAAATTGAAGTTTTGTTTGGATTGATTATTTGTTTCATTAGTACTGTCTTCTTCATTTGCAAGTGCATTTAAATTGGAAGTGGTGAGTAATATTAAAAGAATATAAATGTTTGGAGGTTTTTTCATAAACAAATTATTTTAAATAATATAAAAATTGCTTTGTCTTTTCAATATTATAGTATGCATTCAAGGACAATACTCCTGTTTAGTGTGAAAATATTTTTTATATTAGGTGTCTGTAGTATGCTGTTTTATTGTATATTATACAATATGTTTAATTGCTAGGAGACTACATTTATGTTTTTTAATTTTTTGAAAAAAGATCTTGTATTTATTTTGCCAGAAGTAAATTCAAAAGAAGATGTAATTGATTTTTTAGTTGAAAAGGTCAATGATAAGGGATATATAGATAATAAAAGTGAGTTTCTTCAAGGAATTCTTGATAGAGAGAAAATAGGCGATACTTCTTGGGAAAATGGGGTTGCAATTCCTCATTTTATAGGAGATGTTGTTAAAACCAGTTTTATTTCACTGCTTTACATTAAGGGTGCTGGGGTTAAGTGGTCTGAAGAAAATCCCCCTGTTAATTTAATATTTTTGATTTGTATGTCAAAAAAGCAGCAAGGCAATGAGCATCTTAAGGCTATTGCTTTTATAGCTAAACTTTTTGAAGATGATGCTTTTCAAAATGCTTTAAGCGGAATTGTTACTCCCGATGACATTTATTATTATATGGAAAATGTTCAAAGAAAAGCTAAAGATGAGGTTTTGGGGACTACAAAAGCAGAGAAAATAGTGGCCGTAACTGCTTGTCCCGTTGGAGTTGCTCATACATACATTGCAGCAAAGAAAATTGAAAATGAAGCTAAAAAGCAGGGTTACAATATTAGAGTTGAAACCCAAGGATCTATTGGCATTGAAAATGCCTTAACAGAAGAAGAAATTAGGGATGCAGCTATTGTAATACTTGCTGTTGATAAAGATATTAATGAGAAGAGATTTGAAGGCAAGAGAGTTTATAAGGTTTCAACTGTAAAAGCGATAAACAATACGGAAAATATTATTAAGGAAGCTTTTAATGCCCCAGTATTTTTTTGCGAAAACTCTGGTGATGGTAGCAGTTCTAAAGGTGTAATTGCGACAGGCAAGGGTAGTTTTTATAAATACTTAATGAGTGGGGTATCTCCAATGATACCTGTTGTTGCAAGTGGAGGAATTTTAATTGCTCTTAGTATTGCTTTTGTTGGGATTGGACCCGATGGCCCTAATTTTTCTGGGCATCCGTTTTATAAGCAGATTGCAGATATTGGTTCTGTGGCTTTTGGAATGATGTTGCCCGTGCTTGCTGGTTTTATTTCAATGGCAATTGCTGATAAGCCGGGTCTTGCGCCCGGACTTGTTGGTGGAGTAATATCTGGAAATGTAAAAGCGGGTTTCTTGGGTGCAATATTTGCAGGATTTCTTGCAGGATATGTTGCAAGATTTTTAGCAAAAAGATCTGTCCCTGAGTGGTTAAGGCCTGTGATGCCTATATTTGTGATTCCACTAATAAGCACTATTATTGTTGGGTTTTTTATGTTGTATGTTGGTGTTTATGTTGGAGAATTTATGGGGCTACTTGAAAGTGGACTTAAATCTTTACAGAGCAATTCAGAAACGTTTGGCGTTTTGGGTAAAATTTTCTTAGGTTTAATACTAGGTGCAATGATTACTATTGATATGGGTGGGCCTTTTAATAAGGTAGCATTTCTTTTTGGTGTGGGGCTAATTCCTCAGGTACCAGAAATAATGGGAATGGTAGCAGCAGCGATCCCTGTTCCTCCTATGGCTATGGGGCTTGCAACTTTTTTAGCGCCCAAATTATTTGAAAATGAAGAGAAAGAATCTGGCAAAATAGCCTTTTTAATTTCATTTATTGGTATTAGTGAGGGAGCTATTCCTTTTGCTGCTAGTGATCCTGGAAGGGTAATTCCTTCAATAGTGGTAGGTGGAGCTGTGTCAAGTATTATTGCTGCTTTTTTAGGGGTTGCTAATCATGCTCCACACGGAGGGCCAATAGTGCTTCCCGTTGTTGATAATAGATTTGAGTTTATTATTGCAATTGCTGTTGGAGTTGCAGTTGCAACAGCCTTAGTAATTTTTTTGAAATCTTTAAGATTAAAGGAATCTGAATGAATGAAGATAATATTTTTTTAATGAAAAATAATATTAAAGAATATGATTGGGGAGGAATTAGTTTTATTCCCAATCTTTTAGGTAATGAGATTGATGGAAGGCCTAAGGCTGAGATGTGGCTTGGAGCACACAAGACATTTTCTAGTAAGATTTTATATAGAAATGAATATGTGCTTTTAAGCGATTTTCTAGAAGACCATAAAGAACTTTTGGGCTATAATGGCGAATTTCCTTTTTTATTTAAGGTATTGTCTGCAAATAAACCTTTGTCTATTCAAATTCATCCCTCTAAAGATATTGCCTTAAAAGGGTATGAATTAGAGAATAATAAAGGGATAGCTATTGATGATCCTAAAAGGACATATAAAGACAAAAATCCCAAAATAGAACTTATTTATGCCTTGAGTGATTTTTATGCTCTTAAAGGGTTTTTACCTTTAGATGAGATTAAAAAAATTTGTGAAATTTTGAAATTAAATTTTGCCTTTCAATCACATAGAGACTTTGTAAAGACTATTTTTGATTTACAAACTTATGAACTTGAAAATATTATTGGAAAAATTTTAAAAAATTTAAATCTTATTGATAGTTTTAGGGAGTATTGGTTTAATGAAATTTACAATATTTATGGTGTAGATGTGGGACTTTTAGTGTTTTTGGGCATGAATATTTTAAAATTAAAACCAGGAGAAGTTGTTTATACAAATAGTCAGGAGGTGCATGCATATCTTAAGGGAGATTGCATTGAACTTATGACCAATTCTGACAATGTTATTAGAGCTGGACTTACTACCAAGTATATTGATAAGGAAGAAATGTTAAGAGTTGGTCAATTTGAGGAAGGAAAGTTATCATTTTTAAATCCCGATTTTCAAAATAGTTTTAACGTATTTAGACTTCCAAATACTAATTTGAAACTAATTCAAAAAAAAATAAATGAAAATATATGTATCAATAGAAATAGTGGGATGGTCTTGTTGGTTTTGGATGGGTCTGTGAGTGTAAATAAGTCCTTAAATCTTAACAAAGGTGAAAGTATTTTTATAGGCAAAAAAGATGAAAACCTGTTTATTAATGGGGATGGTCAAGCTTTTATTGCTGGTTTTGATTAAAATTAAGCTTGCTTATGTGAGCTTAATTTTAATTTCCAATTAAATTCTAATTAACTAATTAAATGCAAATTTTATGAATCCAAATCCAAAAAAATTGAATTTAATTCCTTCAAATAAAATGTTTGGTTTTGTTAGCAATATTGTTGGTCCTAGTGCAGGATAAATTTTGAATCCTATAGATAAATTTTTTGCAAAGTTATATTCCATTACAAAAGGAATTCTTATAACAGCTCCTATTCGTTCGTAATCAGTTTCTTCTTCTTCATCGGGAGGTATAAGTGATGTTTTTGACCAGTCTGCGCCTATTCCAATGCCACCGCCGATTCTCATATATTGTCCAATTTGCTTTTTAAAGATAATATCTATTCCACCGTTTAGATAATTTTCAAAATTGTTTGACTTAAGGCCAATAAAACCTCCATATCCAAAATCAATATTGACATAAGGAATTGTAATTATAATGTTTGCAATAGGATTGCCTATTCCAATGCCCATTGAAAATAAGTCATAATTTTTTTTTTCTTTTATGCTTTTAAGCTTTGCGATGCAGGTGGTTGAATCTTCTTCTTTGCTGCATCTGACCATATAATTGTCAGATGCAAAAGAAAGGTGTGTTATACCTAATACTAATGTTAAAATGTGAATTTTTTTAAAATTTTTTATCATTTACTCTCCACTATATATATATTTTTATAAAGCCCGTGCCTAAGAAATTAAATCTAGCTCCTTCAAATGACATTGGGTTGCCAAATAGTATAGTTGTTCCAATAGTAGCAACAGCTTTAAATCCAATTACAATATTTTTAAGAAAGCTGTATTCTATTACCAAAGGTAGTCTTACTACAATTCCTACTCTATTTTGAAGAGAAGTCGCTTGTTGAATTCCATTTTCTTCTTCTTCTTCTTCTTCGGGTTTTTCATTCGATTTCTCAGGACTTCCTTTTGACCAGTCTGCGCCTATTCCAATGCCGCCTGAAATCATAGTGTTTTTATGTATTTCATCTTTAAATAAAAGATCTATTCCTCCAACAACATACGGCACAAAATTGTTAGGTTTAAGCCCCACAAATCCCCCATAGCCAAGGTCTATATCTACATATGGAATAGATATTGTAATATTTGTAAGTGGATATCCAACCCCGAAACCTATGCCAAATAAACGGCGCACAGATTCTTCTTTTGCAAGAAGTTTCTCAAAATCAAAGTCATCTTCAGTCATAGCTTTGCTTTTTGATTGGGCAGTTAATAAGCCTGTTGTTAATATAAGTATTATTGTTGCTAATAGCATTCTCATTGAAATTCTCCTTTTTTATATCCAATTTTAGATATTTTCTTTACAATATTTTTAATAAAGCATAAAAAATTAAAAATATTGATATTTATTTGCTTATTTTGATAGCAAAACCTTATTATTAAATTTGTTATCGTATTGGTTATCAAAGTTTTGTTTATCAAAAAATTTTTAATCACAAATACAGGTATTATTATACTACTTGACTGTATATTGATGTTAATCTTGTTCGTTAGTATAAGATTTTTGAAAATATATTTTTGCTTTGACTTATCGATCCTTAAAAAAAATATAAATTGATGCACTTGCAATAAATAAGCTTTACTGTAATGTTGTGTTTTAAAACGCTTGCAAAAAAATATTACCTGCTGTAAGGCCTTTAAAGCTAATTTTAGGCTATCGATCTTTTTGCTCAAAAATTTATCCCAAAAATTTGAATATTAAGTTTTTAATCTATAAACAAATAATAGATCAAAGTTTTGAATTTAAAATGCTGTTTGATATTATTTAAAGTAAGATTAAATTAATTATAAATAAGTTTAGTACATAATTAATTTTTATTAAACTTACACAAAGCTTATGATTAAACTATATATTGTTTTTTTTTATTTTTTTTCTTTTTTATTGGGGTTTTCGGAAAATATTTTTTTTAAAAATTTAGGATTTTCTAATAATGATCAGTATTTTATGTTTGGCGAATATGGATTTGAAAATGGATATTATTATTCTGCTGCATACTTTGTTGATGTTATTAAAAATAATTTTGCAAAATCTGGAGTGCATTCTAGGATTTTTAAAGAACACATTGAATATTTAGACAGTTATGATAAAAGTCTTTATGAACTTTTAAAGATAATTAATTTTAAAGTTAAAGAATTTAAAATTAATCATTTAAGAAGAGGACGAGAAATTTATTTTTATGTTAAGAGTGAAATTCCAGAAACAGATTTTTTAAATTTTATTGATTTTAAAACCGGAAACGAATATCAAGTTTTTGTAAATAAGGATACTAATTCTCAAGAACTTTCCTCTTCTTTTAATATTTTTTTATCTGTTAGATATAGTAATTCAACTCTAGAAAAACATTTAACTATTGGGAGGGGGAATTACTATAGAAAGAATGTTATTGATTACAAAATAAGGGAGATTGTTTTGTTTCCAAATGAAGATGGAATTGTTTTTATTTTAGAAAAAATTATTTTAAATTCTTATGGGAATAAGTATAAACGGTTTATGGTTGAAATTAAAAAATATTGAATATAATTATTTGGTGTTTTAAAGAAATGTAATGTTTTATTAAGGATAATGTATGAGTGATTTTATAGCCTCAAAAGAAGATGATTATTCTAAGTGGTATTTAGATATAGTTCAGAAAGCAAAACTTGCTGATTACAGTCCCGTAAAAGGGTGTATGGTAATTATGCCTTATGGGTATTCTATTTGGAGTAAAATTCAAAGTATACTTGATAAAAAATTTAAAGAAACGGGACACGATAATGCATATTTTCCCATGCTTATTCCTTATGGTTTTTTAGAAAAAGAAAAGGATCATATTGATGGATTTTCCCCCGAGTTTGCTATTATTAAGGATGCTGGTGGAGAGAGTTTGGCTGAGCCTTTGGTTTTAAGGCCTACTTCTGAGACGATCATTTGGAATATGTATAGTAAGTGGATTGAGTCTTACAGGGATCTTCCTCTTAAAATTAATCAGTGGGCAAATGTTATTCGCTGGGAAAAAAGAACAAGGCCTTTTTTGCGCACTACCGAATTTTTGTGGCAAGAAGGGCATACTGCACATGCTACTGAAGAGGAGGCATTAGAAGAAACTTTACTTATTTTAGATGTATATAAAAGATTTATGGAAGACTATTTAGCTATTCCGGTTTTTTGTGGTAAAAAGTCTGAAAAGGAAAAATTTGCGGGGGCTGTTTCTACTTATTCAATTGAGGCATTAATGCAGGATAAAAAAGCGCTTCAAGCAGCTACATCCCATTATTTAGGTTTAAATTTTGCAAAGGCTTTTGATGTAAAATTTCAAGACAAAGATGGCAAAATGAAGCATGTATTTGCTAGTAGTTGGGGAGTTTCTACAAGATTGATTGGTGCTTTGATTATGGTTCATTCTGATGAGAAGGGTTTAATTTTGCCGCCTCGTATTGCTCCAATAGAAATTATTGTTATTCCTATTTTTAAAAAAGAAGATGAGATTAATAAAAAAATTTTGGAATATTCCGATTGTGTTATGCAAATTTTAAAAAAAGCAGAATTTAGGGTTGAAATTGATAAGGACATTAAAAGTTCTCCAGGATTTAGGTTTTCATCTGCTGAGTTTAAAGGAATTCCAATACGTCTTGAAGTGGGAATAAATGATGTCCTTTTAAGCTCTGTTACTCTTGCAAGAAGAGATAAAGAGAGAAACTTTAAGTATCAAATATCACTCGATTCTCTTGTCAGCAAGGTTAAGGTAGAACTTGATTCTATGCAAAGGGATTTATTTAAAAAGGCATTGAATTTTAGAACTTTAAATACTAAGGAAATTTTTAGAAGCGGGAAGGATAGTTATGAGTTATTCAAAGCCCATATGAATGATTATTCTGGATTTGTGCTTTCTTGTTGGTGCGGTAGTTTGAATTGCGAAAATATTATTAAGAATGAAACCAAAGCTACAATAAGATGTATTCCTAATGATTTTAAAGCCAAAGATTTAACAGGCATGGCTTGTATTTATTGCGCTTCTAGGGCTAAATATTTTGTTTTATTTGCCAAATCTTATTAATTTGTTTAGCTTTAATTAATTTTTTAGTGATCTTTTAATTCTTTAAGGTTTATTATATGAATTATTGCAATGTTGAAAGCAAAGTCAATTAGTAAGGCTAAAGAGGTTAATATTGGCAGCATTGGTGTTATATTGGAAACATTTAACTCTATTCCTTTTGTATAGGTAGAGCAAAGCATCGTAATTATATAAATTAAGCTATTTGGCATATGAGGAAATGCAAGTACAAAAAAAAATGATAAAGTACTCATATAGCTTATTTCGTATATAGAAATAGGTAAGCTTGAATATGATTTTAAAATTATAAAAAATGATATTACTGAAATAAAAATAGTTCCGAATTTAGAAACAAAATTTATTAGAGGTATGTTTGTAATTATAGATTTTTTTATATTTATTCTTTCATTTTTAATATCTTCTATTAGTATTATGTAAGGAGAATAAGGATCTTTTGTTAATCCTGAAAATATTATGTTTTGGAATGATACAAAGATGCCTTTATATATCATTTTAAAATTTTTTGTTAATTTATAGCTAATTGTTGGCAGTATTACGAATAAAATTATAATTGTCCATGCCAAAAAGAATGTTATGCTGTTTGCGTAATTTTGATAATCCTTGAAGCTTTTTAAGCTTGTAGTGTAATCTGCTGTTATAAAAATGGTTCCTATATTTAATATATTTGCAATAAATCCATTTGCATGGTAAAAAAGATTGGATGCGCTTAGCATGAGTTCTCTAGTTATTCTGCCTTTTTGTTTTGCATAATAAAAACTGGTGCCTATTATTATTGAAATCATATAGATGCTCAGTAGGTTTGGATTACTAGATGTAAATATTTTGAAAATATTTTTTGGGAAAAATGTTTCTAATAAAACTTCTTTTTCGAAAAAATATGTATTTTGCATTGTTTTTTCTAGGATTGGAATTCTTTGTGGAAGATATATTATTGCAGCTGTTATCGCCACAGCAACGCCAGATAAATTAATTAAAAGTCCATAATAAATTGTTTTTCCAAAAAGCTTTTTAAAGTTTTTATTTTCAATAATATTTTCAATTCCTAATGGAATTGAAAATATTAAAAAAGGGATGAGGGACAAGTATGATAATCTTATAAAAGCGTGAGATAAAGAGTTATAAATTTCAAGAGGAAAAAATAATCCCAAAAAGATTCCAATAGGTAGTGTGAAAAAAAAATTAATTTTTACATTCATATGACTTCTCCTTTCAGAGATTTAAGATGCATTGTGCATAATAAATAGTACTAAAATTTTTTGTAAATATAAACTTTAGAGTTACAATTGTACTTGTGTTTTTATGTTGCTTATGGGTGTTTTTGGGGGTTGCTTGTATAAATATCCTGATTTTGTAGATACAGATTTAGATTCGAGATTGCCAAATATTTTAACTTTAGAGGAGCATGATAAGCAATTTTTTACTAAAGATTTTTATAAAAATCTTATTTCAAGTAGTAAAGAAATTGGTCTTAAGCTTCATAAAGTTTTAGTAGATTATTTAAATCCGCAGTCAGAAGATGTTGATAGAGTATTAAAATATAATCAAGTGATTAATATTTATTGGTCTTTTCTCAGATCAATTGCAAAAAATATTTCAAAATTGACTATGGAGCAAAAAATTTTATTTAGATTTGCTGCTCTTATTCCAAATGCGCTTGGATCTGAAATTCAGCTATTAATTTCAAAAACTATTTGGGATAATCGTTATAATGAATCTTTTCTTTATTTTGATGAGTGGCTTTATGGGGTTAATAGTTTTAAGCTTAGTAGATTAGCAACAGATTTGCCAATAGATAATTTTAAAGAAGAAGATATGGAAAAAATTTTACTTAATAAAAGAGAAAAGCTTTTGGCAAATATTGATTTTGCAAAGAGTAGTCTTAAAAGAACTGATAAGATTAGAGAAGAAGCTATTTGTAAGTTAAAAAGCATGTTTGGATTTTTATTTTCAAGCAATAGTCAAAATGATTTACCTTATATGCCTGAATATGGAGTGCTAAGTCCTTATGATAATTCGATTTTAAAACCTTTAAATTTTGCTGGTGATTATGTTGATGATCTTATTAAATCAAATCGAGATCTCAATGTTTTTATTAGTAAAATTGAAGATGCTAACAGAGAACTTTTTGAAATTCAAAATAAAATGAATAATATTGGAATGCCTGTTGAATCAACTATTGCATATGATGAAGTTGAGGTTGTCAGAAGTGCCAATAAACTTGCAATAGGCCCAAGAGGTAATCATTTCCCGATTCTTTTGAGAAATAATATAGTTGCTAATCCCCAACTCTTTGGAAGCAGAGAAAGAATTATGCAACTTGTTTGGGAAATTGAAGATATTCAGCCTAGACTTTTTCAAAAAGCGTATAGAGGAGATTTGCTTAGAGTGGTTCCTTATTTTATATTAATACCTTCTTATGGAGATAAAGGAATTTGTTGGGAATCAATTGATGTTAAGAATAGAGCAAATGGTAGGGGTAAAATATTGATACCTATGTATGCTAAAAACTTAAGAAAAGCGGTTATTTTAGGTATTGGTGATTTTGTTTGGGAGCTTGCGAAAGAACAAGCTTCTTTTAGGTGGATGGAAACAGGAATTACAGGGCAATATTACGATTATTATGTTAAATTTATTAAAAGAGGAAATGTTAAAAATTTTTTTCTTGAAGATTATTTTCTTTGGATAGAAAAAGAAAGTAAAGGAATTCAAAAGCTTGAAAAATTAGTGCGCGGTATAATGTGGAGGAACTTGCCCTTTTCTAAAGATTTAAAAGAGACGCTTGCTAAAAAATCTTTCATATACAAAGATCTTATTGATAAAGATAAAAATATTCAAGTATCTGATGGGTATTAAATTTATTTTCTATTTTGCTAAAATTTTGATAATTTCTTTGTTTTTAAGAGTCCCAAGTTCTTTTTTGTAATTGTCGTCAATGTAAGTTTTTTTCTTTTTCAGAGATTCAATTAATTTTACATTTTCTATTTCTATTGCGGCTTGCATTGGTGTTTTTCTATTTTTAAGGGTTAAGCTTAAATCAGCACCGCTTTCTTTTAAAAATTCAAATGCTTTTTCGTTATTAGTATATATTGCCCAAAATATTGGAGACTGTCCAGTATCATCTATTTGATTAAGGCTTATTCCATAATCTACCAATATTTTTATGATTTCAAATTCATTGTTTATTATTGAAATGGAAATTGGAGATATTTTATATTTAAAGTTTATTTCTGCTCCAAGATTTAGTGCAATTAAAACCCCTTTTATATTGTTTAAAAAAACAGATATTATAAAAAGATCATTTTTGATATTTTTTAAGTTTTGTAAGGTCTTTTTGTCGTTTATATTTATTGAATTTATAACCTTATTTAAAGCGTCTTTATTGCTTTGGTATTCTTTACTATTGAAAACATACAAATTTTTTTGCAATTTTTTTATTATTCTAGTGCTTGTATCAATACTTGTTGAATTTAAATTCATTATTATTTGTAATAACAGTAAAAGTATAATGATTTTTTTTCCCATGTTTTGTGATTTTTGTATTCCTTTAATAAAGTATCTAATTTTATATTATTGTTTTAAATAAGTATTAAATTAAGTATCAGATTAACATCTATTATAGGTTATTATAAGATTGTTTTTCAATGTTTATATGGTGACAATTGGCAATTGTGAAATGATTTTTTCCTGTTTTTAACAATGTTAGGTATTTTTATACTAAATTATAAATTTATTTTTTAGTTTTTATGTTGTTGTATTTGTATTAATATAAAATCTGGTCATATTAATTTAGTATTTATAAAATTTTTGATAATTTATATAAATTGAAATGTATATTTTATTGTGTGTAGGTTATATTGTAAAATGTTTTTATGAATTTGTTGACTAAAATTGTTCAATCCATTTTGATTTTGTTTTTATTTATTTCTTGCAAACAAAAACAAAGTGAAATTCAAAATCTTACTCACCTTTTAAAATCTTCTAATAAAAATGGATTAGATAAGTTTCTTATTATTGATAGGGTTGTTAATATATATATTGCAAATAAGAACTATGAAAATGCTTTAGAGATTGTAAATAGTGGGATTGTTGACGATGAATCTAGAGAATATTATTCTTTATATCTTTATTTAATGGGTAATATTTATGATTCTATGGGAGAAGATTTTGTGGCTTTTAGTATTTACAGGCATGTTGTTGACAGTTTTGATGATTATGTTTATGAGAACTGTTCAGTGAAAACAAGGGTGGCTAAAAAGATTGTTAATTTAAATATTGATTCAATCGATAAGATCAATTATTACAAATTTATATTAAACATAGGGATTGATGATTTAAGTAATGAGGAAAAGGGTAATTATTTTTATAATCTTGCATTAAGTTTGGAAGATATTCAAGATTATGATGAATCTTATTTTTACTATAAAAAATTTCTTTCAATTCCAAGGTCACATTTAAAAGTAGATTCTAGAGACTATTATAATGTTGTTACAAAAATTAATTATTTTAATAATCCAGAGTTTGTTGTGTATAGAAATTTGGGGGATTTAATCCAGGATGTTAAAAATTTTGTGCTTTCTGGGAATACTTCTAAATTGCTTAATATAAGAGATAAGAATAATTTTTTTATTCAAAGCTGGGATCAAAAGGGCGGGAAAGGTAATTCCATTAATACTAACAGCTTTTTAACTACAATGATTAGGCTTGGGGGAAGACGAAAAAATGGAATACAATTTGCAAAGCATCTTGAAGCGGATTCTAGTGATGATATATCTTATCTTGAATCAAGCGGCTGGGATCATATTCGGGAATGGTATTTTGTTTTTAAAAGAATTGTTTATCCTAAAGATCCAGAAATTAATAATGGTTGGACTTGGATAGGTGTATATTTAGGTAAAAAATAATAGGAAGGAGATAATGCATTTTCTTAAGGTTCTTTTTAGTTATTTATTTCTACTTTATTCTAATGTTTCTATAATAAAAGATGAGGTTACTGAGACAAGTGTACATAGAATAATTGATTGGGATAGGAAGGTTATTTGTTTTGACATTGTTAAGGAAATTAATGAAAATGAATTTAGACCAGTAGGTTTAAATACAGCGTCTAAATTAATATCAACTATTAATGATTTTAAAGATACTTTAATAAGAGAGTCTCTTTTTAAGATAATTATGGACTCTGAAAATACTTTTAAAAATTATTTTGACCTAAATCCCAGCTTAATACTTAAGTTTTCAGGTCCCAATAGTATTTTGAAAAGATCTTATATAAAATATTCAGAAGACTTAAGGAGTCTAACTGTTAGGTATGAGCTAAGTCTTTTCCCCGATTTTATAAATTTATTTTTTTCGCATGAAAAGCCCTATAAAGCTTTTTATCCATTAGTAAATTCTGATGTTGATAAAACTGATTATACAGGAATTGTGATTTATGTAGGAGGAGTCTACAATGATGCTTTAGGTTCTAATAAAAAATTAGAAGACTCTTTTTTTATCAAAATTTATGATGAAAACATTAGACCGTATTTTGATAAGAGAATGGTTTCTTCAGAGGCTTTGAAAAAATGGGGAATGCTTGAGTATAGTAATGATGTTCTTTATAACAATAAAAATAGGGTTGGATATCGTCCTTTAAAATTGGTTGCCAAAAGTATTTATGGTAAAAACAATACAGACATTATACTTGACGAGCATTCTATTAATAAGTTGTTTTCAAATAGTAATAACATTAAACTTTTACAAGATGGGAAACTTGTTGTAATAAAGTAATAAAATTTTAAACTTAATACTTGTTTTTTTCCAAACAATCAATTAAGATAGTAGAGAGTTTTATAAGGAATTAATGCCCTTATAGCTCAGTTGGTAGAGCACCACCATGGTAAGGTGGGGGTCGTCGGTTCAAGTCCGATTGAGGGCTTTTATTGGTAGTTAGGAGTTTTATTGTATGGGTAAAAAGAAGGGAAAAGGAGCTGTTGAGCTTATATCTTTGGTTTGTGAAGAGACAGGAATCAGAAATTATACCACTACTAAGAATAGACGTAATAAACAAGAGAAGTTAGAATTGATGAAATATTGTCCAAAATTACGGAAACACACTCTTCATAAGGAAGGAAAAATAAAATAATAATAAATAATAATAGGTCAGTAGTTCCAACGGTAGAACGACAGTCTCCAAAACTGTATGCTGGGGGTTCGAATCCCTCCTGACCTGTTGTTAAAATTAAAGTGAGGCTTTATAAGTGTTTAGGTTTATCAAAGATAGTATCTTGGAGCTTAAGAAGGTAACTTGGCCTAAGTATAATGAAGTTGTTGAAAATGGAAAGCAAGTTTTTTGGTTGGTATTATTTGTTTCGATTTTCTTGGGCATAGTTGATTACCTTATGTTCCTTGTTGTAACTTATGTATTTTAATATAAGAAGGATAAATTATGCCTAGAGCTTGGTATGTAGTTCAAACTTATTCTCAATATGAAAAAAAGATAGAACAAGACATAAGACTTTTAATAAGTGAAGGTGTTTTTGGTGGTGTAGTATTAGATGTTAAGGCTCCTATTGAAAAAGTAGAAGAGATAAGAAATGGTAAGAAAAGAATAAGGGAGAGAAAAATTTGGCCAGGCTATATTCTTATTGAGCTAGATCTTCCAGAAGTAGGTTGGAAAGATATTGTTGCTAATATTATTAAAGTTCAAGGTGTTATTAGTTTTGTTGGTGTTAACAAGGGGCAAAAGCCTATCCCTATTAATGATGAAGAAGTAAAAAGTGTTTTTATGCTTACTGGTGAAATTAAAGCAAATAAGTCTATTTTTATGCTTTATGACTTTGAAGAAGGGGAAAGAGTTAGAATTAAGGGTGGACCTTTTGATTCCTTTGAAGGGCTTATTAGTTCTATTGATTATGAAAGAAAGAAATTAAAAGTTGCAGTTCAAATTTTTGGAAGATCAACACCTGTTGAAGTTGATTTTCAACATATAGAGAAGATTTAAAATTTGATACTAATGGGAGCTTTGAAGGCGTTATTACCATAAGGAGATTATATGGCAAAAAAAAAAGCAATTTCTTGGATTAAATTGCAGGTTCCAGCTGCTCAAGCGGCTCCAGGAGCTAAAATAGGTCAAGCGCTTGGACCCCACGGAGTTAGTGGTCCTCAGTTTGTAAAGGAATTTAATGAGAGAACCGCAAAGATGGATCCCGGTATCGTGGTTCCTGTTATCATTACCGTTTATAGTGACAAAAGTTTTTCCTTTATTATAAAGTCCCCCCCAGCTTCGATTTTAATTAAAAAAGCTATTGGAATAGAATCAGGATCTAAGAAATCCAATACAGATAAAGTTGGAACTATATCAAAAGAAAAGTTGATGGAGATAGCAAAAATTAAAATGTCTGATTTAAACGCAAAATCAGAATCTGCAGCGTTTAAAATTATTGCAGGAAGTGCGCGCTCAATGGGTGTTGAGGTTGAAAAATAATGTCAAAAAAGGGTAAAAAATATATTGCAGCTTTTTCCAAAGTAGATAGAAGTAAATTTTATAACATTGAAGATGCAATTTCACTATTGAAAGAAATTAAATTTGTTAAATTCGATGAAACTATAGATATATCTATTAATCTTAATTTAAAAAAGAATCATACTGTTAGAGACACTATAGTTTTGCCAAATCAGTTTATGAAGCCAAAAAGAATACTTGTTTTTGCAAAAGGTGATCGAGCAGATGAAGCTAGATCTTTTGGTGCAACTTATGTTGGGGATGATGACCTTATAAATAAGATTAGAAGTGGCTGGGATGAATTTGATGTTGTTGTTGCAACTCCTGATATGATGAAGGATGTTGGAAGACTTGGCCCTATTTTAGGGAAAAGAGGTTTAATGCCCAATCCAAAGACTCAAACAGTCACAAATAATCTTAAGGATGCAATCAATAGTCTTAAAAAGGGCCGAACAGAATTTAGAGCAAATAAAAATGGTGTAATAAGCTTTTCTTTTGGTAAATCTTCTATGGACAATGAAAAGATAAAAGAAAATTATGAGGAATTTATCAAGGAAGTTGTTAAAAAAAGACCGAGTGACTTAAAAGGAGCTTTTATAGATAGTATTTATATTTCATCTACTATGGGGCCTTCTATAAAAGTTAATTTTGTTTGGAGGTAATAGTATGAGCAGAAAGATAAATTCTAAAAAGTTGGAAATGTTTGATTTATTGAAAAAGTTTATAGACAATAAGCAAAATCTTTTTTTCTTAGATTACAGAGGGTTGAGTGTGTCTCAGTTGACAGATCTTCGCAATAAAATAGAATGCGAACATGGAGCATTAAAAGTTGTTAAAAACAATATAATGAAGATGGTTTTAAAAGAAAGGAATATTAATGTTGTTGATTCTTGTTTGGTTGGCCCCACAGTTGTTGTTACTGCATTAGAAGAAGCTAATGTAATAGCAAAAATTTTTTATGATTTTGTAAAGAGTAGTACTTTAAAAGTAAAGGGCGGTTTTATTTTAGGAGAGTTTTATGATGAGGCTAAAGTTCAAGCTTATAGCAAACTTCCTACCAAAAAAGAATCTATTTCTTTATTTGCTAGCGTGTTAAAATCGCCAGTTTCTAAGCTTGTAAGGACATTGAAAGCTTTGGCTGATGTTAAAAATTAACATGACAGTGTTAGTCTTAATTTTTGAGTGCATGCTATCACTGTGGAATAAAAATATATAAGGAGTTAATATGGCACTAAATAAAGAAGATATTTTAACCTGGCTTGAAGGTGCAAAAACTATGGAAGTTGTTGACCTTGTAACGGCTATTGAGGAAAAGTTTGGAGTAACTGCTGCTGTTGCTGTTAGTGGGGGGGTAGCTGCTTCAACAGGCTCAACTGATTCTGAGGAACAAACCGAATTTGATGTAATTCTTATGTCTTTTGGTGATAGCAAAATAAATGTTATAAAAGAGGTTAGAGCTATTACAGGGCTTGGTCTAGGAGAAGCTAAGGCTTTAGTTGAAGCTGCTCCTAAAGCTGTTAAAGAAGGTCTTTCTAAGTCAGATGCTGAGGAATTGAAAAAGAAACTTGAGGCAGTTGGCGCAAAAGTTGAAGTTAAATAAGAAATTAAAAATATATCAAAGTTGTTATTCCGCATGTCTTTATGATATGCGGCTTGTTATGTCTTAAAAAAGGAGTCTTTTAATGATAAAAAGAGTTCATCTGGGACAAGGAAGAGCTGAGGAGATTTTAGACTTACCTAACCTGATAGAAATACAATTAAATTCTTATGAAAAATTTTTACAACTTGATAAATTAAAAAATAAAAAACCTTTACTTAATGAAGGCCTCGAGTCTGTTTTTAGAAATATATTTCCCATCAAGAGTGGAAATGGTGATGTTGCTCTTGAGTATGAAAGATACTATATAGAATATGATGCTCTTGATTTTACAGAAAAAGAATGTAAAAGAAAGGGACAAAGTTATGAAGCTGTTTTAAAAGTAAGACTAAATTTGCAATTTTTAGCTACTGGGGAAATAAGACAAAAAGATGTATACATGGGAACTATTCCTTTAATGACAGAAAGGGGTACTTTTATTATTAATGGGGCTGAGAGAGTTGTTGTTTCTCAGATTCATAGATCTCCAGGAGTTGTTTTTTATAAAGAAAAAGATTTATATTCTGCTAGAATAATTCCTTATCGTGGTTCTTGGTTAGAATTTGAGATTGATTCTAAAAAAGATTATCTTTATGTAAAGATAGATAGAAAAAAAAGAATACTTATAACCCTTTTTTTGAGAGCTTTGGGGTTTGATACGAGAGAAAAAATAATAGAAACTTTCTACAATATTAAAAAAATTAAAGTTAAAGATGACACAAAAAGAGATCTTCCAGGTCAATATTTAGCCAAGAGTGTTGACATAAAAGAGAATATGCATTATAGAGCAGGAGATAAGATTACTCTACAAGATGTTGAAGATTTTTTACAAAATGGGGTAAATGAAATAGAACTTGTTGATTTTGATGGTTATAATGATGTTTTTGGAAAGTATTTTGTGAGTTCAAATGTTATTTTAAATTGTCTTGAGAAAGAGGATGCTTTTTTTGCTTTAAAGGATAGTTCTAAAGAGCTTCCAAAAGAATCGGTTATGCTCGCTGTTTATGGCGCACTTTTTCCTGGTGAGCCAATATCTATTGATAATGCTGAAAACGATTTAAAAACTATATTTTTTTCTGAAAGAAGATATGATCTTGGACGCGTGGGACGATATAAGCTTTCTAAAAAATTTGGATTTGATGACTTGAATACATCGGTTTTGACTATGAATGATATTGTTAATACCATATCTCATCTTTTGAGAATATATGAAGGCCATGATATTCTTGATGATATTGATCATCTGGGAAATAGGAGGGTGCGTTCTGTTGGGGAGCTTCTTACTAATATATATAAAGGGGCAATGTCAAGAGTTGAAAAAATCGCTAAAGATAGAATGTCTAACAAGGAAGTTTTTAATCTCAAACCCCAGGAACTAATAAGTGTTAAACCTATTGTATCTGCTGTTAAAGAATTTTTTGCAACCAGCCAGCTTTCGCAGTTCATGGATCAGGTCAATCCTTTGGCCGAACTTACTCATAAAAGGCGCCTTAATGCTCTTGGACCAGGGGGACTTTCAAGAGATAGAGTAGGATTTGAAGTAAGAGACGTCCATTATACTCATTATGGCAGGATGTGCCCTATTGAAACTCCTGAAGGGCCAAATATCGGACTTATTGTTTCTTTAGCTACTTATTCTAGAGTTAATGATTATGGTTTTTTAGAAACCCCTTATAGGAAGGTTGTTAATGGAGAGGTAACTGACGAATTAGAATATTTATCTGCTATTGATGAAGAAAAAAAGTGTATTGCCCAGGCTAATGCTGCTTTTGATTCTAATGGAAATTATCTTGAAGATTTGGTTTCTGTTAGAATTTCTGGTGATTATACCACAACAAATCCTAAAAATATAGACTATATGGATGTCTCTCCTAGGCAGTTAATTTCAGTATCTTCTGCATTAATTCCTTTTCTTGAGCACAATGATGCAAATAGAGCGCTTATGGGTTCTAATATGCAAAGACAAGCAGTACCTCTGCTTTTTCCCAAGCCTCCGATTGTTGGTACAGGTATGGAAAGTGTTGTTGCAAAGGATTCTGGAGTGGTAATTAAGGCTAAAAGAAGTGGAGAAGTTATTCTTGCAACAAGCAATAAAATCGTTATTAAACCTTTTGAATCGGAGAATGCTAAAGATTTAGATGAATATCAGATTGTTAAGTATGAAAGAACAAATCAAGATACTTGCTTTAATCAATCCGTTTTGGTTAAAGAGGGTCAAAAGGTTGAAAAGGATGAAATAATAGCTGATGGTCCTGCTACTAGATATGGAGAGCTTGCTCTTGGTAATAATTTATTGCTGGGAGTTATTCCTTGGAATGGATTTAATTATGAAGATGCTATATTAATTTCTGACAGAATTGTAAAGGAAGATCTTTATACATCTATTCATATTAAAGAATTCAGTATAGAAGTAAGAGAAACTAAACTTGGTCCTGAGAAAGTCACAGGAGATATACCAAATGTTAGCGAAAAGATATTAAATAAATTAGATGAAAATGGAATTATACGGATAGGAACTTATGTAAAGCCTGGCGATATTCTGGTCGGCAAAGTTACTCCAAAGTCAGAAGGAGACATTACTCCCGAATTTAGACTTTTAACTTCTATTTTTGGAGAAAAAGCAAAAGATGTTAAAAATAATTCATTAAAAGTTCCTCATGGTACCGAAGGTACAGTTATTGATGTTCAAAGAATTACTAAAGAGGATGTTAGTAATCTTTCTCCTGGAGTTGAAGAGATCCTTAAAGTTTATGTTGCTAAAAAAAGGAAGCTTAAAGAGGGTGATAAAATGGCTGGTCGACATGGCAATAAGGGGGTTGTTGCAAAAATCCTTCCTGTTGAAGATATGCCATATCTGGCGGATGGAACTCCTCTTGATATATGCTTAAATCCTTTAGGAGTGCCTTCTAGAATGAATATCGGGCAGTTAATGGAATCACAATTAGGTCTTGCTGGTAAATATCTTAAAGAATCTTATAATGTTCCTGTTTTTGAATCGGCTACAAATGAACAAATTCAAGAAAAATTAAAAAAAGCTGGATTTAATCCAACTTCTAAAGAGATTTTATATGATGGCTATACAGGAGAGCCTTTCGAAAATGAAGTAATGGTTGGGGTAATTTACATGCTTAAATTGCACCACCTTGTTGATGATAAAATGCATGCAAGATCAACAGGGCCATATTCTCTTGTTTCTCAACAACCTCTTGGAGGAAAGGCTCAATTTGGTGGGCAAAGACTTGGAGAAATGGAGGTTTGGGCTCTTGAAGCTTATGGTGCGGCTCACACCCTTCAAGAACTTTTAACAGTAAAATCTGATGATATGTCAGGTAGAGTCAAAATATATGAAAATATAGTAAAAGGCATTCCTACTAATGTATCAGGGATTCCCGAGTCTTTTAATGTGCTAATGCAAGAGCTTAGAGGACTTGGACTTGATTTGTCAATTTATGATGATAATGGAAATCAGGTTCCTTTGACGGAAAAAGAAGAAGAATTGATTAATAAAAGCTAAATTTTTGGAGTTTTTATGAAAGAGATAAAAGATTTTGAAAAAATAAAAATTAAAATAGCATCTCCCGATCAAATTAGAAATTGGTCTTACGGAGAAGTTAAAAAGTCTGAGACTATTAATTATAGAACTTTGAGACCCGAAAAGGATGGGCTTTTTTGTGAAAGGATTTTTGGTACTACAAAAGAATGGGAATGTTATTGTGGTAAATTCAAATCAGTTAGATATAAAGGCATTATTTGTGATCGTTGCAATGTAGAAGTTACTCATTTTAAGGTGAGGCGTGAAAGAATGGGGCATATTGAGCTAGCAGCTCCGGTTGCCCATATTTGGTATTACAAATATATACCCTCTAGAATTGGTCTTTTGCTTGACATTACAGCATCTAGTTTGAATTCTATTCTTTATTATGAAAAATATGTGGTAATTGAACCGGGTGATACTGATCTTAAAAAAATGCAGCTTTTAAATGAAGATGAATACATAGAGGCTAGAGAGCGATATGGTATGTCTTTTAATGCTTCGATGGGAGCTGAAGCTATAAAAACTCTTCTTGAAAATCTTGATCTTGAAGAGCTTTCATCTAAGCTTAGAATTCAAATGATAGATAAAGATGATAAAACTGATAAAAAACTCTTAAGACGTCTTGAAATTATTGAAAATTTTAAAATTTCTGGAAATAAGCCAGAATGGATGATTATGGATGTTCTTCCTGTTATCCCTCCAGAAATTAGGCCGATGGTTCAGCTTGATGGAGGTCGCTTTGCAACATCTGATCTTAATGATCTTTACAGAAGAGTTATAAATAGGAATAATCGTTTAAGGAAGCTGCTTCTTCTTAATGCTCCAGAGATTATTGTGAGAAACGAAAAAAGAATGCTTCAAGAATCGGTAGATTCTTTATTTGATAATTCTCATAAAAGAAAGGTTGTTAAAGGCTCATCTAGCAGGCCTCTTAAGTCGCTTTCCGATGCATTAAAAGGCAAGCAAGGAAGATTTAGGCAAAATCTGCTTGGTAAAAGAGTTGATTATTCTGGTCGTTCTGTTATTGTTGTTGGACCTGAGCTAAAGTTACATCAATGTGGATTGCCTGCAAAAATGGCTCTTGAGCTATTTAAGCCTTTTGTTATAAGAAGGTTAATTGAGAGTGAGGCCGTTTTTAATATTAAAAGAGCAAAAAATTTGATCGAACAAGAAGTTGACGAGGTATGGCAAATTTTAGATCTTGTTATCAAAGAGCACCCTATTCTGTTAAATAGGGCGCCTACTCTTCATAGACTTGGAATTCAGGCTTTTGAGCCTGTATTAGTTGAGGGTAAGGCAATAAAATTGCATCCCCTTGTTTGTCATGCATATAATGCTGATTTTGATGGTGACCAAATGGCAGTGCATGTGCCCCTTACTCCATCAGCACAAGCTGAGAGTTGGGCTTTAATGCTTTCAACAAATAATCTTTTAAATCCTGCTAATGGGCACCCTATTGTTTTTCCATCTCAAGATATTGTTTTGGGTTTATATTATTTAACAATGGAAAAAAAGAATATTGTTGGAGAAGGTAAAAAGTTTTTAAACTTTAATAATGTTATTCTTGCTATAAATAATAGGAGCCTGGATTACAATGCTTCTATTTATGTAAAAATTGATGGTGAATACAAAAAAACTACAGCTGGCAGGGTTATATTTAATGAGGCTTTGCCCAATGGAATTGAATTTGTAAATAAAACTCTTAGTGATTTGGAACTACAAATTTTAATATCAAAGGTTTATGTGGTTCATGGTTCTTCTACTGTAATTGAAATGCTTGATATTATAAAGGAGCTTGGTTTTAGGTATGCCACTAAGTTTGGGTGCACAATTAGCATGAGTGATATTATTGTTCCTGATGAAAAAAGAACTTATGTAGACAGGGCAAATAAAGAGATTGCTAAAATTCAAAATGATTATGCCAAAGGTGTTATTACTGGTGAAGAACGTTATAATAATGTAGTTTCTGTTTGGTTAAAGACAAATGAAGAACTTACTAATAAGATGATGGAAATTTTGAAGAAAGACAGAGATGGATTTAATGTTATATATATGATGGCAGATTCTGGTGCTAGAGGTAGTAGAAATCAAATAAGGCAACTTGCTGGTATGAGAGGATTGATGGCAAAAACTTCTGGGGATATTATTGAGCTTCCAATTATTTCTAATTTTAAAGAAGGTCTTTCTGTGATAGAGTTTTTTATATCTACAAATGGAGCGAGAAAGGGTCTAGCGGATACTGCTCTTAAGACGGCTGATGCTGGGTATTTAACTAGAAGATTAGTAGACATTGCTCAAGATGTTGTTGTTAGAATAGAGGATTGTGGCACTATAAACGGAATAAAAGTTGAGACTGTAAAAAATGGTGAAGAAATATTAGAATCTTTGAAAGAAAAAGCTGTTGGGAGTTATTCTATTGAAAGAATAAAAAATCCAATTACCGGTGAGATTGTTTTGGATGCAAATGAAGAAATATCAGAAGCTAAAATAGAGTTATTAGAGAAAATCGGTATTGAAAAACTTGTGATTAGGTCTGTTTTAACATGTGAAGCTGAACATGGCGTTTGTCAAAAATGTTATGGTAGAGATTTTTCAAAGAACAAACCTGTTAACATTGGTGAGGCAGTGGGAATAATTGCTGCTCAGTCCATAGGGCAACCAGGTACTCAATTAACCATGAGAACTTTTCATATTGGTGGAGTTGCCCAGGCTGGTAGTGAGGATGATAAAATATCTCTAAAGAATGCTTTTATACTTAATGGCATAGAAGGTTTTAATGTTCAGGTTGACAATGGAATTCTTTTCACAAGAAAAGGAACTTTAAAAATAATCAATGTTTTTTATGAGGAAATAATTAATAACATAAAAGAGATTAAAGTTTTAGATTCTCAAAGAGTAATCAAAGGAGTCCCTTTATTTATTAATAAAAATGGTGCAGAAATTCTCTCTTCTTATATTGGTTATGTTAAATTAAGAGATGATAAATTTTTCATAGTATCAGAAGAACAAGAGGTTGCCTTGAAAGCCGGCACAAAGCTTGAAATAGAAGTTGGTGATTATGTTGAATCGGGTAAAGTTATTGGTACATTTGACCCGTTTGCAGAGCCTATTATTGCAGAGGTTAAAGGTAGAATTAAGTTTAAGGATATTATCTTAGGAACCACTCTTAAGGAAGAGATAAATACTGAAACAGGAAATGCTGAAAAAAGAATTACAGATAATGTTTTTGAGTCCCTTGATCCTAGAATTTTTATTGTTGATAGTAGTGGTATTGAGGTTGCATCTTATGTATTGCCAGGTGATGCTTACCTTCAAGTTGAAGATGGTCAGAATGTTAATATAGGAGATGTTATTGCGAAACTTTCTAAAGGCTCTGAAAAAACTCAAGATATTACAGGAGGCTTGCCCCGTGTTAATGATCTTTTTGAAACAAGAATCCCTAAGAATTTAACTGAGATGGCTAAAGTAAGTGGAATTGTACAATTTAAATCAATTCAAAAAGGTAAAAGACTGATTAATATTTTAGATGAGTATGGAGTTGAACATAAGCATTATATTCCGGCCGGCAAGCATCTTTTAGTTAGAGATGGAGATGTTGTTAAAGCAGGAGATATGCTTTGTGATGGTAGAATCAATCCCCATGATGTACTTGAAATTTTAGGCGGAATTAGTTTGCAAGAGTTCTTGTTAGCAGAAATTCAAGATGTTTATCGAAAACAGGGCGTTAGTATTAATGACAAACATATTGGTGTGATAATTAAACAAATGATGAAAAAAGTTAAGATTGTAGCAGTTGGCGATACTAATTTTGTTTATGGACAAAAGGTAGATAAGCACACTTTTTATGAGCAAAATAGAAAAGTAATCGAACAAGGTGGTGAGCCAGCAATAGCAAGTCCTATTCTTATAGGAGTAACTAAGACATCTCTTAATATAGATTCTTTTATTTCTGCGGCTTCTTTTCAGGAAACAACAAAAGTATTAACAGATGCTTCTATTGCTGGGAAAATAGATGATCTTAGAGGATTGAAAGAAAATGTTGTAATTGGTCATTTAATTCCTACTGGAACTGGTATGGGGCTTTATAAAAAGATTAAAGTTAGTGAGAATATCGATTTTAAAGTTTAACTTGAAAATAAGTGATATATTTGCTACCATTTTATTAATAATTTCAAGAAAAGGAGAGCGTTGATGTATGCCTACAATTAATCAATTAATTAGAAAGCCTAGAAAAAGTCAAACGGAGAAGACCGCATCTCCTGCGCTTCAAAATTGCCCTCAAAGAAGAGGAATTTGTACACGTGTAATGACTGTAACACCCAAAAAGCCCAATTCGGCCTTAAGAAAAGTAGCACGGGTTAGACTTTCAAATGGGTTTGAAGTAACAGCATATATTCCAGGAATTGGTCATAATTTACAGGAACATTCCGTGGTTCTAATTAGAGGTGGTAGAGTTAAAGATTTGCCTGGAGTAAGGTATCATATTGTTCGAGGAGCCAAGGATACTCTTGGTGTTAATAATAGGAAAAAGGGTAGATCTAAGTATGGAACAAAAAAACCTAAAGCTTAACTGGAAGGTGGGTTAATATTAAATATGTCAAGAAAAAATAAAAAAATCAAAAAGAAAATTTTTGTTGATACCAGGTATAATTCTAGGATTGTTGCAAAGTTTGCAAACAGAATGATGTATGATGGAAAAAAATCAATAAGCGAGAATATACTTTATAGTTCGATTGATTTGCTTGCTGATAAGCTTGAAGATAGTGATAAAATGGCTGTTTTTTATAAAGCCTTAGACAATATTAAACCGTTGGTAGAAGTAAGAAGTAGACGAGTAGGTGGCGCTACATATCAAGTTCCTGTTGAAGTTAGAGAAGAGAGGAGAGAGGCTTTGGCTATGAAGTGGATTATTTTTGCTGCTAGGAAATCTAGTGGTAAGTCTATGAAGGAGAAGTTGTCAAACGAACTTTTAAATGCATATAATTCTACTGGCGCTGCTTTTAAGAAGAAAGAAGATACTCACAGAATGGCTGAAGCAAACAAAGCTTTTACTCATTATAGATGGTAAAAAGACACCTTTTTTTGTAAGGTGTCTTTTTTTTGCTTATATATTGTGTATTATAAGGCTATTTTTTGTATTTATTTTATTAAAGTGAGGGTATTTTTATGTTAAAAAAAATTTATTATTTATTATTTTTATTATTTATTATTGCTTGTTCTGGCTCTGATGGTGGTAATTTAGAATCAAAAACAGTTTCGCTTATAGTTGATGGTGCTTTTGATGATAAAGGATTTAATGAAAGTTCTTCTAAGGCGATAAGAAAATTAAAGACAGATTTTAATATAAATATAATTGAAAAAGCATCTACAGGTAATTCTTATTTGGGAGATATTTCAAATTTAGAAGATGGCAATTCAAATTTGATTTGGGGAATTGGATTTCGATTGTCAGATACTCTTTTGCAAAGAGCTCAAGAAAACGTTTCCATTAGTTATGCAATCATAGAAGGAGTTTATAATGAAATTCAAATACCTAAAAATCTTCTTAATATTAGTTTTAGATCCGAAGAGGTGGCGTTTTTAGCAGGATATTTTGCGTCAAAGGCTTCTAAAACAGGTAAAATTGGATTTATTGGGGGGGTGAAGGGAAAAGTTTTGGAATCTTTTATGTATGGATACGAAGCTGGTGCTAAGTATGCAAATTCCAATATTAAAGTGGTCTCTCAATATGTTGGCACATTTGGGGACTTTGGACTTGGTCGTTCAACAGCATCTAATATGTATCGAGATGGGGTTGATATTATATTCGCAGCTGCAGGACTTTCTGGTATAGGAGTAATTGAGGCTGCAAAAGAATTAGGGCCTGACCATTATATTGTTGGAGTTGATCAGGATCAAGCATATCTTGCTCCTAATAATGTTCTTATTTCTGCTGTAAAGAAAGTTGATTCATTGATGTATAGTTTAACAAAAAAGTATTTAGAAACTGGAGTTTGGGATGGGGGCAAGACCATTTTGTTTGGGCTTAAAGAAGATGGACTTGGTTTGGTTTTAAATGAAAATTTAAAATCAAATTATTCTGAGATTTATGACAAATCATTGAAAATTGGACAAAGCATAATTAATGGTATAATAAAAGCGCCTTATGACAAGATATCTTATGATAACTTTATTTTGCAAATAAAAAATTAACTTGATTTGTATGGGGCACTTGTTAAAAATGTTTTTAATCCTTTTAAAAGGATTTTAAAGAGTTTTTTAATTTTTGTAAGTTTAGTTTAGATTAATCTTATAAAAGGGTTTAAATTTGGATATTGTGGTGAGGTAGTAAAAATTAATTTTTTACTACCGCCGTGTTTTTGTTAATGTTAAAAGTATTATTTGTTTTTATAAGTTTATTAATATTTTATGTTTTATAAATAAAGAATGCTACTTGTTAGTAAAATAAAGTTAATATTTTGATTTTAAAAAATTTAAATTTTTAAAGTAAATTTTGTAAGGAGAGGATTAATTTTGTTTAAAAGGTTTATTTTTATTGTTTTACCTTTATTAGTATTGGCTTGTTTTAAATCTAATAAAAAGTCTGTTAAATCTGATAAAGTTATTGTAGGTGTTTTGGCTAATGGTAGCTTTTATGATAAAGGCTATAATCAAAGTGTTCATTATGGTGTTGTAAAACTTAGAGATGATTTTGGAATAAAACTTATAACTAAATCTTTAAGGCCTTATCCTATTGAGGGCAAAAGACTTCTTACTGTTGATGAAGCAATGGCAGAGGATGCTTATGAGGTTCAAAAAAATCCTTTAAATCTTTTTTGGTTGATTGGGTATGAATTTTCCAATTTATCGGTTAAGCTTTCGTATGAACGTCCAGATATTTATTATGGGATTATAGATGCTTTTGATTATGGCGATATTCAAGTTCCTAAGAATTCTTTGGCCATTAAGTTTAGAAATGAAGAAGCTGCATTTTTAGCTGGATATATTGCTGCTAAGATGAGTAAAAGGAAAAAGATTGGATTTTTAACAGGTCCTATAAGTGAACATTTGAATGATTTTAAGTTTGGTTTTAAGGCTGGAATTTTTTATGCTAACCCCAAAATAAGATTAGTATCGAAAAAAGCGCCTTCTGTTTTTGATAAAGAGAAAGGTAAAGAAATGGCTCGGTTTATGTACAAAGAGGATAAAGTAGGTGTTATTTTTCCAATAGCCGGTATAACAGGGCTTGGGGTTTTTGACGCTGCTAAGGAGCTTGGACCTAAATATTATGTTGTTGGTTTAAATCAAGATCAATCATATATTGCCCCGCAAAATGTTATTACTTCAATACTTAAGGATATTAGTAAGGTTATTTATTCTGTTTCATCAGATTATATTAAAAATGGAGTTTTTAAGGGCGGAGTTGTTATTGATCGAGGATTGAAAGAAGGGGTAATAGAAATTGTTAAGGATCCTGATGTTTTAAATGATAGACTAGTTGATGAAGTTCTTGATTTAGAAAATAAAATAATAAGTGGAGAAATTGTTATTCCTGATAGTGAATATGCATTTGATTTATTTAAATCAAAGTTATAAACTACTTAGGTATAGCTTTATTTGAAAAGGAAAATATTTTATGGGTAAATTGTTGTTATTGATTTTGTTTGAAGGTGTTGTTTTTTTATCTTGTAGTGGTAGGGGTAGTCTTGAGGGTGGAATTCCTAAGGTGTCTGTAATAATTGATGGAACTTTTGATGATAAATCTTTTAATGAGAGCGCTTTAAATGGTATAAAAAAGGTTAAAGAAGAATTTAAAGTTGAATTTATTTTAAAAGAATCTACATCAAATTCTTATTTATCTGATCTTGAAGGGCTTAAAGATACGGGCTCAAATTTAATTTGGCTTATTGGGTATAAATTTAGCGATGTATCCAAGGCTGTTTCTTTGCAAAATTCTGAGGTGAAATATGCAATTATTGATCCTGTTTATTCTGATGAGCCTATTCCTGCGAATTTAGTAGGTATGACTTTTAGAGCTCAAGAAGGCGCGTTTTTGACAGGTTATATTGCTTCAAAAATTTCTAAAACGGGTAAAATTGGATTTTTAGGGGGAATAAAGGGTGAGATAGTAGATGCTTTCAGGTATGGGTATGAGGCCGGTGCTAAGTATGCCAATAAAGATATAAAGATATCTACTCAGTATATTGGTAGTTTTGCTGACATTGAAGCTGGTAGAAGCGTTGCAACTAAAATGTATTCTGATGGAATAGACATAATTCATCATGCTGCAGGTCTTGGAGGAATTGGTTCTATTGAGGTTGCGAAAGAACTTGGTTCTGGGCATTACATTATTGGAGTTGATGAGGATCAATCATATCTTGCTCCTGATAATGTTATTACATCTTCAACTAAAGATGTCGGTAGAGCTTTAAATATTTTTACATCTAACTATTTAAAAACTAATGCTTTTGAAGGTGGGAAATTAATAAATTATGGTCTTAAAGAAGGAGTTGTAGGGTTCGTAAGAAATCCCAAGATGATTCCCTTTGAACTTGAAAAAGAAATCGATAGTCTTTCTAGTAAAATAATCAATAAAGAAGTTATTGTTCCGTATAATAAAGAAAGTTATGAAAAATTTCTTAAAGAATTTATTTGAATAAATTTTGAATAAATTTTGAATAAATAATCAATGTATTTTATTTTTTAAATATAAAAACGCATTGATTTTGTGTAAATGGTGGGAATGGAGAAGCGTTCTATATGAGTATTACAATTTTTATATTCGGTATTTTGTTGACTTCTTGCTTGGGTGAAAATGAAATAGAATCTGGTTCAAGTAAAATTAAGATATCTATGTTTGTAGATGGTATTCTTGATGACAAATCTTTTAATTCTAGTGCTAATAAGGCCTTGTTGCGCTTGAAAAAAGATTTTCCAGAAAGTATTGAAAAAGTTTTTTCTAATGCTGCTTCTGGGGTTTATTCTAGTTATGTCTCAGATCTTGATAATTTAAAAATGAATGGTTCAGATTTGATTTGGCTTGTAGGGTATATGCTTACAGATGTTGCTTTATCGGTCTCATTGGAAAATCCAAGAATTAGCTACGGAATAATAGATCCTATTTATGGTGATGATGTTCAGATCCCTAAAAATTTGATTGGTATTGTTTTTAGAATAGAGCAAGGTGCTTTTTTAGCCGGCTATATTGCAGCTAAAAAAAGCGTTTCTGGTAAAATAGGTTTTATAGGAGGGGTAAAGGGCGATATAGTGGATGCATTCCGTTATGGCTATGAGGCTGGTGCTAAGTATGCTAATAAAGGCATAAAAATTGTAAGTGAATACTCCAATTCTTTTTCCGATGTTGATATTGGTAGAATCATGGCTAATAAAATGTATTCTAAAGGAATAGATATAATTCATTTTGCAGCTGGTTTGGCAGGGATTGGTGTTATCGAGGCAGCAAAAGAACTTGGTGATGGTTATTATGTTATTGGATCTGATCAAGATCAGTCTTATCTTGCTCCTAAAAATTTTATTACTTCTGTTATAAAAAATGTTGGTGACGCATTATATTTGATTACTAGCGAATATCTTAAAAACAATAATACTTGGGAGGAAGGTGGAAAAATTATTAAAATGGGATTAAGAGATGGTGTTGTTGGTTTATCTAATGCGAATGAATTTGAATACATAAAAGTTCTTGAAAGTAAAATAATCAATAAAGAGATTGTTGTTCCTTTCAATCAGGAAGGATATGAAATTTTTATAAAGCAAATATTAAAGCTATAGACTTTTTTAAAAAAGATTTTAATTTTTTAGTTTTTAATTATGCTATATTTATTGTGTTATAATAAATATAAGCAAATTTCTATTGTTTTAGAGGATTTAGCATTGAATAAAAAAATGTTTCCCAAGATTTATTATTATGATCAAGATTTTATTGATATTTATAATAAAAGTTTATCTTGGATTCAAGACAAGGTCGTTTTACAAAAAGTTGCTGATAAAGGCAAAAAAGATAAAAATTATTATTCGGAGAATTGTAATTATATAGATCAGATGCAAGCTTGTATGTCAAGCTTTTTTCTTGTCTATAGTAATGGAGAATATTCATCTACATCTTCGATTGACAAATTTTATCAGCTGCAGGAGGAATCTGGCGCAATTAGGGCTAGGTATGACAATAACAATGCTATTGTTGATCTTGATGAGAATGAAGAGAATATTGGGTTTCCTATTTTTGCATGGGCTGAATATAATTTGTATCATAAAACAGGAAATAAAAAGAGAATTTCTGAAGTTTTACCAATTCTTGATAAGTATTATAAGTGGATAGAAAGAAAATTTTTAAAGGAAAATGGTCTTTATTCAGTTGATGTAAATAAAATTTTTTATAAAAACTCTCCAAGAGTAAATGCACACTATCCTATAGATTTTAATTCATTACAACTTCATAGTGCATATTGTATTTCTAAATTAGCAGACATTTTAAATGATAAAAATTTATCACTTGAATACAAAAAACGTTTTTTTTCTCTTAAAGTCAAGATTAATTCTTTAATGTGGAGTGAAAAAGATGGATTTTATTATGATCTTGATATTAATGAGAATATTATTGAAATTAAGACAATAGTAGGGTTTTTCCCAATGCTTTCTGAGATTCCTAGTGAAGACAGAATAGAAAGAATGGTTTTTTATTTAAAAAGTACTAAGCATTTTGGGACTCCAAACCCTTTTCCAACGCTTTCTGTTAGTGAGCCAGGTTTTAGTGAAGATGGCAATGGATATTATGGCTCAGTTTATACTTATATGAATTTTTTTGTGATCAAAGGTCTTGAATATTGTGGTCGTGCAAATATTGCAAGAGAATTTACTATAAGACATTTATATTATATATTAGATACTTTAATTCCGTTTAATAAAATTAAAGGGCACATTTGGGAAGCTTATAAGCCTATGCAAGAAGGGCCTGCATATTTTGATTCTAATAAAAAAACTTATACTGAAAAAAATCTTATTTGCTACCTTGCGCTTTTTAGCATTAGCTTGATGATAGAAAATATTATTGGTCTTACGATTAGTTTGCCCGATAAAACTGTATATTGGAACATCCCTACTCTTGAGATTATGGGGATAGAAAGCTTATCTCTTAAAAAGAATCAAACTACAATAATTTGTAATAAAGGGAAAAGGGGTTGGGAAATAAAAATGGAATCTGAAAAACTTTATTATTTTACAATAAATATATTAAATAAAAAAGAAAAAACCCTTCCTATTCCTTCAGGAAGATGTTCTATGTTGTTGGATAAGCTTTGATGAATTGGATTCATTAAATGTCTTGTAAAATTTAAATTTTTGGAGGCCTTTTAATGATAGATATTGATGAATTGAGAATTTTTCTTAAAGAGAAGAGTTATTCTAAAATTAAAGAAAAATTTTTGAAGCACGATTCTTTTGACATTGCTGAGGCTCTTAAAAGACTTAATGGATCTGAATTGATTTTACTTTACAGATTTTTGCCTAAAAAAATAGCAGTTGAAACTTTTTCGAATTTTGATCAATCTACAAAAAATAAGTTAGCAAATTCTTTTACGAATAAAGAAATCAGTGAAATGATTGATGAATTAAATCTTGATGATGTTATTGATCTTTTAGAGGAGGTTCCTGCAAATGTTGTTCAGAGATTTTTAGCAAGCTCTACAGAAGAGAATAGAGAAATCATTAATAAGTTTTTGTCTTACAGTGATGATTCTGCAGGATCAATTGTAACAATTGAGTATGTTGAACTTAAAGAAGATTTCACTGTTGGTCAAGCTCTTGATTATATTAGACGGGTAGCTAAAACCAAAGAAGATATTTACACTTATTATATTACAGATGATGAAAAGCATTTAAAAGGAGTGATAAAAATCGAAGATTTAATATTAGCCAAAGACGATGTCATTCTGTCATCAATAATGAGAAATAGCGGTTTTTATATTGTGGGAGTCAACGATGAGAAAGAAGATGTTGCACTTCTTTTTCAAAAATATGATATTACCAGTGTTCCTGTTGTTGATAATGAGGGGAGAATGATAGGTGTTATTATTATTGATGATATTTTAGAAGTTATTCAATCAGTAAATACTGAAGATTTTCAAATGATTGCTGCTGTTAAACCTTTAGACACTTCTTATCTTGATACTTCTATTTTGGTTATGACAAAAAATAGGATAATTTGGCTTTTAGTTCTTATGGTATCTTCTACTTTTACAGCTACAATCATTTCGAATTATCAAAATTTAATGTTGTCTTTAGTGGTTTTGGCTAGTTTTATTCCTCTTTTAATGGATACTTCGGGCAATGCTGGTTCTCAAGCATCTGCATTAATAATTCGTGAGCTTGCTCTTGGTACTATCAAGGTAAAAGATTTTTTTAAAGTTTTTTTAAAGGAAATATGTGTTAGTATTTTAGTGGGAGTAATTCTTGCTGGTGTTAATTTTTTAAGAATTGTATTTTTTGTAGCTCCACAGCATGATGATAAGTTGAAAATAGCGTTTGTAGTTTCATCCTGCTTAATGGTAAGTTTGACAGTAGCCAAGATATTGGGAGGTCTTTTGCCCATTGTTGCTAAAATTTTCAAGTTGGATCCAGCACTTATGGCAGGTCCTTTAATCACTACTATTGCAGATGCTATTACTCTGATAGCTTATTTTAATATAGCAAAATGGGTTTTGGTTAGTTATGCTGTTTAAATTTCATTTTAATGTATTAATTGTTATTTTTTATAAGGACATTTTTAATGTATAATTGCATTTTTTGTAAAATAGTAAACAAGGAGCTTTCCAGTTATAAAGTTTATGAGGACGATTTAATTTTAGCATTTTTAGATATTAATCCGTTAACTGTTGGACATACTCTTGTTATTCCTAAAGAACATAGTGAGGATTTATTGAGTATGGATGATAAATTTAACGAAAGAATTTTAAGAGTGTGTAAAAAAATTTCCAATGCTTTAAAAAAAATAAATTCAAGTATTTGTAGTGGAATAAATATTTATTCTTCTTTGGGAGCTGGTGCAGGGCAAGAAGTTTTTCATACTCATTTTCATGTAATTCCAAGATTTAAAAATGATGGTTTTGGTTTTAAAAGAGGTGATAAGCTTAATCTTGAAGTTGAAAAATTTAAAGAATTATCTATGAAAATAAGTATGAATCTTTAAATTTATTTTATAAAAAAGGATTCTTTATGGGAAGAAACTTTTTTTTCTTTTTTGTTTTTATGCTTAATGCATTAAGAATTTATTCAGGAATTCCTGGTTATCTTAATGTGTACAATGGAGTTGGGGTTGGTGTTGATAATTTTACTCAAGATTTATTCTTCTATGAAAGACTTAGGTATCAGTTTTTCAGTGGACTTGGCGTTAATGTTTCTCAAAGTTTCGCAATTGGCGGAGAATTTAATTTAGATATTAAATTTTTGCCGAGCTATACTCCTTACACCAAGGATATTATGTTTATGTTGGATGACCAATCATATTTGAAGCATTCTTTAAGTTATTTCATAGTAAAAGATGTCTCAATATCAATGAGGATGTATGGTAATTATTTCTTTTTACCTTATACTGCAATGTTTAGTTTAAACTTTTTTACAGGTTTAAAATTTTCATATATTGATGCTAAAATTCGTTTTAGAGGCTCAAATGATTGGGCATTGCTGAATAATGTTATTTTGGGAATAGACATTGGAGCTAGAATTAATATAGATTTTATTTTTTTGGAATATACAATTTCTCCAATTTTTTATAACAAACTTTTACTTTTAAATCAAATGCATAAAATAACCCTAGGTTTTATTTTTCAGTTTGATGTAGCAACAAAAAATGATAGTGAGATACTTTCTATTTTGTAAACCTTGTTAGTTAGGGATATATTAAATTTTCTTCTTTGATATTGTTTAATATTTGTAAGTATTTAGAAGCTTCGTATTTAGCCATATCAAGATTGTGTTCTTTATAATTTCCGCATTCTTTATGACTTGCACCTGGAATGGGTTCTGAAAAATTTACAATTTCGGAAAAAAGCCACGATATTAAGTCAACAAGATCTTTACTTTCATAGCTCCCAAAAATTATTAAGTAAAAACCAGTTCTGCATCCCATAGGACCAAAATATACTATTTTTTCGGCCCAAACCTCATTATTTCTAAGTAAAGTAGCGCCTATATGCTCTATTGTGTGTATTGCTGCGTTTTCAATTATCGGTTCGATGTTGGGGGCTTTGATTCTAATGTCCATTGTAGTAAATATTACATTTTCAAAGGTATCTTTTCTTGAAACATATATGCCAGGTTTTAATTTTGTATGATCTATTGTAAAGCTTGTTATTTTTTTCAATTTTTTAGCACCGAGTGTATTTTTTTTACAAAATCTAATTTTTCCCATTCAAATTCATTTTTTCCAAAATGGCCATAGGTAGAAGTTTTAAGATATACGGGTTGTTTTAGTTTTAATTTTTCAATTATACCATTGGGAGTTAAATCGAAGTTATTGACAATGAAATTTAATATTTTGTTTTCATATTTGGGATCATTTATTCCTGCAGTTATTTGAATGGATATTGGGTTCTCAATCCCAATTGCATATGCAAGTTGTAGCTCAAATTCTTTAGAAATTCCAGCTGCTACCATATTTTTTGCGATATATCTTGCCATGTAAGCAGCCGATCTGTCTACTTTTGTGGCATCTTTCCCGCTGTATGCCCCTCCTCCATGTTTTGCAAATCCTCCATAGCTATCGGCAATAATTTTCCTTCCTGTAAGGCCTGTGTCTCCGGTAGGTCCTCCAATTACAAAATTTCCAGAAGGATTAATACAATAATTAGTATTTTCATCAAGCATTGACTTGTCTTGAATGGTAGGCTTAATAATTTCTTCAATTATTGTTTGTCGTATTAATTTTTGGGGGATATTTGGATGGTGCTGATGAGAAACTATAATATTTTTTATTTTCACAGGATTTCTATTTTTATCATATTCCATAGTGACTTGAGATTTTGAGTCGGGTCTCAACCATTCTATTGCTCCTGATTTTCTAAGATTGCTGGCTTTTTTTAGAATTGAATTGGCAAGTTCATAAGGAGCGGGTAAAAAATTTTTTGTTTCATCGCAAGCATATCCAAATATTATTCCCTGATCACCTGCTCCAAGGGTATTAGATCCTTTTTTTTCAATTGCGTTTACAATGTCACGCGATTGATTGCCAATCGCGTCTATTACCGTTATTGTTTTGTAATCAAGCCCATAATCAATATTTGTATAACCTATATTTTTAATGATGTTTTTAGCGATTTCTTTTATATCTATGTGTTTTTTTGCAGGACTATTTATTTCTCCTGCTATTACTACTAAATTTTGTGCAATTATGACTTCGCAAGCTACTTTTGCATTTTTATCTAATTTTAGCATTTCATCAAGTATGGCATCAGAGATTTGGTCTGCAATTTTGTCTGGGTGTCCCTCAGATACAGCCTCAGAAGTTAAAATTTGGTTAGCTGCTATTATTTTATTCATATTAACCTGATAAGTTCCTTTGTCATTTTGCTCGAATTTATTGATGATTGTTTTAGAAATGTATTAAAGTCTATATGGTTATCTTTATTGTTTGGTAAATCGGAAATTGAACGAATTATTATGAATGGTATTTTAAAGATATATGCTACTTGAGCTATTGCAGCTCCTTCCATATCTACAGCTAAAGCATCTTTGAAATTTTTTTTAATTGTCTCAAGATTTTTTTCATTGTCAACAAATTGATCTCCTGTTAGTGTTAAGCCAATATGGATATTAATGTTTAAAAGCTTGTTGTCAACAATATTGACTATTTTTTTTAATAGTTCTTCATCTGCTTTAAACCTTTGTGGCAAATTAGGAACTTGTCCTATTTTGTGTCCAAACTTGGTTAAGTCAAAGTCATAGTATGCTGTTTCTGAGGATACTATGATATCTGAGATTTTAAGGTTAGAGTTTTCTTTTATTCCGCCAGAACTCCCAGAGTTTATTATATGAGTGATTTTATACTTAGATATAACTTGATTGCCCCAAGTTGTTGCGTTAACTTTTCCAATTCCTGTAGTTAAGGATATTACATCTTTTCCCAAAATTTTTCCTTTATAAATTTTTGTATTTTCTAAGTAGCCGTTTAATATAATTTCTTCTTTGTCATCAAGCAACTTGTTTATTTCCTCTGATTCTTCTTGCATGGCTGATATGATTAAGATCATGCTTTTCTCCTTTTAAGTGTTCTTATATGATATCCGTTAAAGAATATTTATTTTTAATTAATTCTATTTCATTTTGATTGAGTATTTTTTTTATTCCTGTGTTTGTGTTTGGTATGGACTGAATGTTAGATTGCTCATTTTTGTCTACAACTTTTCCATTTTTTATTATGTAGTTTATGTATGGAAGATTTGGGTTAAAATCATCTATATCCACTATTTTGGCTATAGAATTATCATTAAGTTCTACAATAAAGTCTAAAGGGCAAGAAGATATTGCATTGATTATTAACTTTAAAACTCTTTTGTCAAATTTTTTGTCAGCATCTTTAATTAATTCAATAATAGAGGCCCCAGAATTAAAAGATTTTTTGTAGGCCTTATCTAAAATGATAGCAGAATAGGCGCTAGCAGCGCCTATTATATTTGATTCTATGCTTATGTTTTCACTTGTCAGGCCTTTAGGATAGCCTGTCCCGTCTAGATTTTCTTTGTGTGTTAAAAGTGTCAAGCATATTGATTGTGACAAATTGCTAGTTGAAGCTACTTTATAGCTGATTATGGGATATTTTTTTATTATGCTCAGTTCTTCGTCAGTTAATCTTTCCTTTTTTTCGCTGATTTTTGATGGGATAAATAGAAACCCTATTTTATGTAAAAGAGCAATACTACAAAGTTCTACTGTTTTGTAGTTATTTAGTCCCATTTCATTGCCAAGAGCTACTGTTAAGATAGCTGTATTTACTGAATGAATAATGTGATAATTTGCAGAAAGCTTAGGAATTCTAAAATACTTGATAAAAATTTTTTTCTGTTTTTTATAAAATTCTATTACTTTTTTTACAGTAGGGATAATATCTTGGTAATATATTTTTTTATTTCTTTTACAATTTTCATAAATTTCCTCTAAATTGCTTATTATTACATGGTAACTAGAAATAGCTTCTTCGTCAAATTTTTTGTGTATTTCTTCATATTCTTTTTTAACAGAATCATCACTGAAAAAATTTGTTCTCTCTTTAATGTATGATTTTAATTTCCATTTTTCAATAAGCGCAATGTTTTTGTCACCAATAAATGCATTCTCAGGCCAAACTAAGAATTCCTTATCTATTAAATATGACGAAGTTTTTATATTTTTGATAATGCTTTCAAAATTTTGCATTTATTTCCTTGAAATTAAGCTATAATAACCATGTATATCATATTATTTATTAATTGTCTATCTATTAGTATAATATACTTATTATATCTCAATTTTTGAATTAAGCTTCTTTTGAAGAGATTTTTATGGTAGAAAAAATACGCTTAGGTTTTAATATTATATTTCTTGGATTATTTGTTTATTTTCTTACAATTTTAAGATTTCAAATGGAATTAAGCTTTATTTTGTTTAATTATCAATTTATTGTAATTTATTTTTTACTAGTGCTTGTTTTTAATGTTATTTATTCCCGATATTTTTCTCCAAGATTATATTTTATTTTAAATGGGATGGAAGATACATTTACTTTTTTAAAGCTTAAAATGGTTCGTAAAAAGCTTAAAAGTGTTTTTGAAATATCTATTCTTCTTAGGTTTATTTTAATAAAACAAGACAAAAAAAGTCTTGATGAGCTTTATTTTTATTTAAAAGACAACAAATTGAGACATAAGACAATAATAGAGCTTTATTCTGTTCTTATTAGTTTTAGAGAGAAAGAGAAAGCTTCTAGTTTGATTTTAAATTACAAGTCCAGTAGAAACAAGTGGGTGAAATATTGCGAGGCTCTTAGTATGCTGTCATTTGAGGAGCATTTAAAGCTAAAAGAGTTAGTAAATTTTTTAGATAAGTTTTTTTTAAAAAATGATATTTTTACTCTTTATTTCTATTATTTATTGCGAAAATCAAGAATATCTTTTGATTTGCTTGAAAGCAAGAAAATTGAGATTAGAAATCGATATTATAAATTTAAAAATAGGATAGATTCTAATCATACAAGACTACTTGGTTCAAATTTATTTTTTGTTGTTTTTTATTATATTTATGATTTTTCTAAAAAAGATGTTTTTTATTGAAGGAGTTGTTTTTGAGTATAAGAGTTCGTTATGCGCCTTCTCCAACGGGTTTGCAACATATTGGTGGGATTAGAACAGCTTTGTTTAATTATTTTTTTGCAAAGTCTTGTGGGGGTAAGTTTTTACTTAGAATTGAGGATACAGATCAAAGCAGATATTTCCCAGAAGCAGAAAATGATCTTTATGCAAGTCTTAAATGGCTTGGTATTTCTTTTGACGAAGGGCCTGTTGTAGGGGGCGATTATGCGCCCTATGTTCAGTCTCAAAGAAGTATAATATATAAACAATATGCTAAATATTTAATTGAATCTGGGCACGCTTATTATTGCTATTGTAGTTCTGAAAGGTTGGAAAGGATTAAGAAAATTCAAAATATTAATAAGATGCCACCTGGATATGATAGACATTGTAGGAATTTAAGTGATGATGAAGTTGAGAATGCGTTAATTAAAAAAATCAAGCCTGTTGTTAGATTTAAAATTCCTTTAGAAGGAGATACTAGCTTTGATGATGTTTTGCTTGGAAGGATTACATGGTCAAATAAAGACATTAGCCCTGATCCTGTAATTCTTAAATCAGATGGACTGCCAACTTACCATCTTGCGAATGTTGTTGATGATTATTTAATGAAAATTACCCATGTATTAAGGGCTCAAGAATGGGTTTCTTCAGGTCCATTGCACGCGCTTCTTTATAAGGCTCTTAATTGGAAGCCGCCTATTTATTGTCATCTTCCAATGGTTATGGGAAATGATGGTCAAAAGTTAAGCAAAAGACATGGATCAACAGCTTTAAGGCAGTTTATTGATGATGGGTATCTTCCAGAAGCTATTATTAATTATGTTACATTGCTTGGTTGGTCTTATGATGATAAGAGAGAATTTTTTTCAAAAAATGACCTTGAGCGATTTTTTTCAATTGAGAAGATCAATAAATCTCCTGCAATTTTTGATTATCATAAGTTGGATTTTTTCAATAGTTACTATATTAGAGAGAAAAAAGATGAAGATTTATTTAATCTTTTGCTCCCTTTTTTCCAAAAAAAAGGGTATGTTTCTAATCCTAGCACTTTACAAGAGAGTCAGAAATTAAAATTATTAGTTCCTCTTATAAAGAGTAGAATTAAAAAGCTAAGTGATGCTTTAAATATGACCAGATTTTTTTATGAAGACATTAAATCTTGGAATTTAGATGACTTTTTAAGTAGAAAAAAAACGGCTAAAGAGGTTTGCTTTATTTTAGAGTTAGTAAGGCCTATTTTAGAAGGATTTGAAAAAAGATCGTCAGAAGAAAATGATAAAATTTTTTATGATTTTGCCGAGAGTAATGGTTTTAAATTGGGAGAAATTCTTCTTCCTATTAGAATTGCAGTGCTTGGCAGCAAAGTTTCTCCTCCGCTTTTTGATTCTTTAAAATTGCTAGGTAAGTCTAAAGTTTTTGAAAGAATAAAATTGGCACAGGAATTTTTAAGAACAAATGAATAGTTATTAAGGATATTTTTATGATTAGAATGGAAGATATTATTTCTCTTGCAAAAAGAAAAGGGTTTGTGTTTCAGTCTTCAGAGGTTTATGGAGGTCTTTCGGGAGCTTGGGATTATGGACCTTTGGGAGTTGAGCTTAAAAAAAATATAAAAAAAGAGTGGTGGAAGAGCATGGTGTACTTGCATGAAAATATTGTAGGTTTAGACAGTGCTATTTTTATGCGACCTGAAATTTGGAAAGCATCTGGTCATATTGATGGTTTTTCAGATTCTATGGTTGATTGCAAAGATTGTAAAAGTAGATTTAGGGCTGATTTTGTTGATTTGTCAAAAAATTGTCCAAATTGCAAAGTTGGGAATAATTTTACTTCTCCAAGAAGTTTTAATTTAATGTTTAAGACTCATATTGGAGTAGTAGAGGATAGTTCTAGTGAGATTTATTTAAGGCCCGAGACAGCACAAGGAATTTTTGTTAATTTTAGAAATGTTTTAGATTCTTCAAGGCTTAAGATTCCTTTTGGAATTGCTCAGGTAGGTAAAGCGTTTAGAAATGAGATAGTTACTAAAAATTTTATATTTAGAACTTGTGAGTTTGAGCAAATGGAAATGCAGTTTTTTGTTCATCCTAAGCAAATAGATGAATGGTTTTGTTATTGGCAGCAAAATAGAATGAATTTTTTTATAGAAACTCTTAAAATTAGCCCCAATAGATTAAGATTTAAAGCTCATGATTCGGCACAACTTGCTCATTATGCAAAATCTGCATTTGATATTGAGTATGAATTTCCATTTGGATTTCAAGAAGTAGAAGGTATTCACAATAGGGGTAATTATGATTTAACTCAGCATTCTAAATTTTCTAACAAACCTAAAATATTTGAGTACCATGATTTGTTAACAAAAGAGAGATATGTGCCTTATGTTATTGAAACTTCTGCGGGGCTTACAAGGTCTGTTTTAATGACCCTTTGTGATGCTTATTATGAGGAGAAGCTCTCAGATGGGGATAAGCGTATTGTTCTACGATTGCATCCTAAGCTGGCTCCTTACAAAATTGCTATATTTCCTCTTGTTAAAAAAGTTGAGCTTATTGAAGTTGCCAGAAGGATTTACATGGAGCTTTGTGATGATTTTCATATATTTTACGATGATAATGGAACAATAGGTAAGAGGTATAGACGTCAAGATGAAATAGGAACCCCTTATTGTGTAACGGTAGACTATAACACCGTTGAGGATAAAACAGTTACTATTAGAGAAAGAAATAATATGACTCAGAAGAGAATTTTTATTAATGATTTATATTCACATATTAAAACAGAGATTTTAAATTACAAAGAGGATTTTAATAAATGAATCCTGCTTTAAATCTGTTGCATAAGAGGGGATTTTTAAAGCAATGTACATCTTTAAAAGTTTTAAGTGACTTAATGGATAGAGAAAAAATAGTTTTTTATGCTGGAGTTGATGCAACATCTAGTTCTCTTCATATTGGCCATTTGATTCCTTTTTTAGCTATGATGCATCTTAAACAACATGGTCACATACCAATTGTTTTGATTGGAGATTCTACAACAAAAATAGGCGATCCTTCCGGGAAAAGTGAAATGAGAAAGATTTTATCTTCAGAAGAGATTAGCAATAATGCTTTGTCAATAAAAAATCAGCTTCAAAGAATAACTAAGTTTAGTTCAAAATGTTTTATTCATAATTCAAGTTGGTTAGATAATCTCAATTATATTGAATTTTTAAGAGATATTGGTATTCATTTTTCTGTTAATCGCATGTTAAGCTTTGAAACTTATAAAAGAAGACTAGATTTTGGACTTTCGTTTATTGAGTTTAATTATCAGCTTTTGCAGTCTTATGATTATTATATGCTTAATAAGATTAAAAATTGTAGACTTCAAATTGGTGGTGATGATCAATGGGGGAATATTATTTCGGGCGTTGACTTAATTAGAAGGAAATTTGGAGCAGAAGCTTTTGGACTTACGTTTCCATTAATTACAAGAAGTGATGGAAAAAAGATGGGTAAATCAGAAAAAGGTGCTGTTTATCTTGATTCTAATCTTTACAGTATTTATGATTTTTATCAATATTTTAGAAATACTTCAGATTCTGATGTGAAAACTTTTTTAAACCTTTTTACTTTTTTAGAAGAAGATGAGATTGAATTAATTTCAAATTTTAAAGGAAATTCCTTAAATAAAGCCAAAGAGATTTTAGCTTTTGAAATAACTAAAATTGTTCATGGAGAAGCGGAATCTTTAAAGGTTCAAGAGGCATCCTTTGCTGCATTTAGGGGTAGTGGAGATAGAAGTAATATTCCGTTTTTTAAATTTAGCTTTTCTAGCTTAGAAGAAGAAGTATTATTGATCAATTTAATGTTAGATTCAAAAATTGTGCCTAGCAAGTCAGAAGGTAGAAGATTGATTAATTCTGGAGGAGTGTATATCAATGGTAAAAGGGTAGAAAATCAGAACCATTGTCTTACTAGAGTGGATTTTAATAATAATGAGATTGAATTAAGAGTAGGTAAAAAAAAATTTTTACGAATTATTTTATAGTTGATTTTTAATGTATGACAGAAGAGCTTTAAATTGTTTGTTTTTAAACACGTTTTTGTTTTTCATGGAGTCTAAGCATCTTGTTTTTACAGAAGAGCACATTTTTTATGGATTGATAAAAAGCGATAAAGTTAAAGAGCTACTTAGTTTGTGCACAATTGATTTTGATAAACTTAATAAACAACTAAAAGAATTTTTTAGCAAACTTCCTTTAAGAGACAATTATATTCCAGATTATGTTTCTAGTATGGATTATTTGTATGACGATATAATTGGTGTTCTTTTTTTTTATAAAAAACCTTATAAAATACAAGAAAAAGATTTGTTATGGGTCCTTGTCAAAAAAAGAAAAAACAGTATTTTAGATACGTTAGTTAATTCAGGTTTTAATTTGACTATTTTTGACAAACTTATTGAAGTTCATGATTATTTGGCTGTTAATGCTAAATCTGATTCAGTTTATGGCGGTGAATTAATTGCAGAATATATTAATAATAATGCCCAAAAAAGTAAAGGAGGCTTTCATATTTTTGATAATAATAGTGATCAGTTAGATAAAAATAATATTTTTTTAGAGAATAAAGATGCTATTGGTAATTTTTTAACGAACGTTATTGATACTTTGGATTTAAAACACAATCCTTTAATCGGTAGAAAGCGAGAATTATCTCGTTTAATCCAGGTAATACTTAAAAAACATAAAAGTAATCCTATTTTATTTGGAGAACCTGGTGTTGGAAAAACAGTATTAATCCAAGGTCTTGCATATAAAATAAAAATAGAGAATGTTCCAGCGGATTTAATAGGATATGAAATCTATTCTCTTGATATTGGTAGGCTTATTTCTGGTACTAAATATAGGGGTGATCTTGAAAGTAGAATTAACAGGGTTTTAGATTTTTTAAATTCAAGAAAAAAAGTTATTCTTTTTATTGATGAAATCCATATGATAGTGGGGGCAGGAGCTACATCATTTGGTAGTATGGATATTTCTAATTTGTTGAAGCCCATTTTGACTTTGGGAAAAATCAAATTTATTGGAGCTACTACAGAATATGAATATAGAAAATTTTTTTTAAAAGATAAGGCTTTAATTAGAAGGTTTCAGAGCATAGAGCTCAAAGAACCCAATTTTGATGATACCTATATTATTTTGCAGGAGATTAAAAAAGATTATGAAAAATATCATAATGTAGAATATACGGACGAGGCAATACAAGCTTGCATTGTCATGTCTCAAAAATATATTAAAGATAGATTTCTTCCAGATAAAGCTTTTGATATTTTAGATGAGCTAGGTTCTAAGTTTAAGCTTGAAAACATAAAAAGGATCATAACAAAAGATGATGTTTGTGCTCTGATTAAGTCTTTTGTTGGTTCTAATATTTTTAATTTTGAAGAGTATAATAGTGAATTACTAATTAATTTAGAAAATAGAATAAAAAAAGAACTTATTATAGAGGATAGTTTGGTATTTGATTTGATATTAAATATTAAATTATTAAAATTTAATTTGCTTGCCAATAGAAGTACTATTGGTTTATTTGCCTTTATTGGTGCTTCTGGAGCTGGAAAATGCAAATTGACGGATATTTTATCGGAAGAGTTTAAAATTCCGAAATTTAGCCTTAATATGAGTGAATATAGCGATTATAATGCTCTTGATAGATTGATTGGGCCTGTGTTAAGTAATGAGGGATATTATGAATCTACTAGATTTTTCAAATTTTTGAACAAATCTTCTAATTCTATTATTTTTTTATCAGATTTTGATAAATGTAATAAAAGGGTTTTAGAATTTTTTTTGGAGGGGTTTAAAACAGGCAAACTTTTTGATGGTCTTGGGAAAAAGGTAAGTTTATCAGAAAGTTTAATAATAATAAGTGTAAATGCTAAGGGCAATGAGCTTAATAGCATCGGCTTTAAAAATAAAATAGCAGAAAGAAATGATGTTAATTTTATATTAAAGAAAAGATTTCCCAATGAATTTTTAGATTTAATAGATCATGTGTTTGTATTTAAATCTATTGATGAGTTAGATTTTGAAAAAATTATTCTTAATGAACTTAATCGTTTTGCTAAGATATTAAAAGATAGAAAATTTGATGTTTTTTTTGAAAAAAGTGTTGTTGATTATATTCGGAAAAAGATTTATGGAAAGGGTTATGGATTAAAAATTGTTAAAAAGTTTATATTTAAAGAAGTGGGAAAGCTCTTAATAGATGAAATTCTTTTTAAGAAAATTGAAAATTTTGGTAAAATAAAGATCTATTTAGATGGAACAATAAAATATGAGTTTTTATAAGGTTACAGGGAGTAGTTATGAAAATATCAGTAATAGGAGCAGGCGCTTGGGGGACAGCTATTGCAAAGTCTTTGGCAGATAAATTTGATTTTAATATTTTTTTATGGTCTTTTGAAGAAGATGTTAAGAACTATATTAATAATAATAATGTTAATGCCAAATATTTAAAAGCAATTAAATTGCCAAAAAATTTAGTTGCAAGTTCAAATTTGTTTGAAGTTGTGTCAATGTCTGATTATATTTTCATTGCAACACCATCTCTTTTTACTGTTGATATTTTTAAAAAATTGGATCAATTTTTCCATTCTTTGCAAATAAAGCCAAAATTAGCAATACTTACAAAAGGGTTTATTACTTTTGATGGGAAAACCCACACAGTTGTTGAAGCTGCTGAGAAAGTCATTAGAGGATATAAAGATGAAATTACTTATATTGTTGGCCCAAGTCATGCTGAAGAGGTTGGACTTGGTGTGATAACAGGACTTGTTGCGGCTAGCAATAACAGAGAAAATGCAGATTTGTTTATTAATTTATTTGCCAGAACTCCAATTTCTTTGTTTTATAGTGACGATGTTTTTGGTGTGCAAATAGCATCAGCTTTAAAAAATGTTTTTGCAATTGCATTTGGGATTTTAGATGCGTATAAATTGAATTATCCTAATTTGATAGGTAATAATACAGAATCATTTTTATTTTCAATGTCTTTAAATAATATTAAAGATATTGCAATTGAGCTTGGGGGAAAAAACATTGAAACGTTTTTATTTTTGTCTGGTTCTGGTGATTTAGATGTTACTTGTAGAAGTATGTTTGGAAGAAATAGACGATTTGGTAATGAAATTGTTAGTAAGAATATTTTAGAAAACTTTTTTAGTATAGATGATTTAGTAAATAATATTGAAAAAATTGGATATTTACCAGAGGGAGTTTTGGCTGCTAAATCAATTTTTTCTCTTTTTGAAGCATTAAATCGAGATCTCAATCCTAATAGCTTGCTAAGTGTTATATATAGAATTTTGAATAAAGAGTTGAAATCCGAATCTGTTATTGAATATATGAAAAATATTAGACAATAAAATAAAGCCTCTTTAGAGGCTTTATTGTTTTTGATCATTCATCATATATAAAATTTTATTATAAACATCTTCGATTATTTCAAAATTCATTACAACTTCTGTAAGTTCATTAGATTTTATAGTTCCTATTATGTTGTCATTTTTTGTTAGATCGTCTCTTTTAACTAAAGAATTGCTGTCCACTAAAATTTTTATTCTCGTTATGTCTTTGTTTATGTTTTTGATATTTTTGATTCCTCCAAAGCATTCTACAATGTGCTCTGCTACTTTGATTTTATTTGTTTTTTCTAAATCCATCATAGCAATTTTATTCCTTATAGAAAGCTTTATATGCTAAGTAAGCATTGTATAAATCAAATTTAGAAGTTATTTCCATTGGAGAATGCATGCTTATAACAGCAGGCCCCATATCTATTGTTCTTATTCCATAGCTAGCTAAAAATTTAGCAACAGTTCCCCCCCCCCCTTCTTCTACTTTTCCAAGTGTTGCTACTTGCCAGGCTATATTTTTTTTATTTAATAATTGCCTGATATAAGAAACAAGCTCTGCATCAGCATCGCTGGCCATACTTTTTCCACCATGTCCTGTGTATTTCATTATGGGTATACCATAGCCAAGTTTAGGAGCATTTTGTTCGTCATGAACTGAGCTAAATAGTGGGTTTATTGCTGCACAAACATCAGCGGAGATGCTTTTTGAATTCCAAAAAGCTTTTTGAACGTGAAGATTATTATATTCTGATTTTTTAATTTTAAAGATCATGTCAGAAACAAAATATTCAAGATATCTTGAGTCTAGTCCAGTTGAACCTGTTGAACCAATTTCTTCTTTGTCTACAAGAAAGCAAATCGCTGTTTTGTTTGGGATCTCTTCAAGATCAAATATAGATTCTAGTGAGGTGTAAGCGCATATTTTATCATCTTGTCCGTAAGCACCAATTAAAGCTTTGTCAAATCCGACATCTTTTGCTGTTCCTGCGGGTACTATTTCGATTTCTGATGATACAAAATCTTCTTCTTCTATGTTATATTTTTCTTTTATTAGTTGCAGAGTTGCTAATTTAACTTTATCTTTTTCTTTTGTTTCGATTGGCAGGCTTCCAATTAAAATTTTTAGATTTTCTCCTTCAACAATTTCATCTGATTTTTTATTTCTTTGTATTTTTCTATCAAGATGAGGCAAAATGTCGGGAATTACAAATACGGGATCATTTTCATTATCGCCAATATTGATTTCAACCTTTTCTCCATTTTTTAAGAAAATCACACCTCTTATTGAAAGGGGTATAGATAACCATTGATACTTTTTTATTCCTCCATAATAGTTGGTTTTAAGAAATGAAAGTTCGTTTTCTTCAGAGATTGGTGAAGGTTTTGCATCAAGTCTTGGTGAATCTGTATGAGAAACAATTAAATTCATTCCATTTTCAATAGGATTTTTTCCAATAATAGCAAAAGCAACAGATTTTTCTCTACAGGTATAAAAAATTTTATCGCCTGGCATTAAATTTTTTTTCTCTTCAGCTTTAAGAAATCCTTTTTTTTTTGCTTTATCTAGGGCATATGATGTAACTTCTCTTTCTGTTTTAAATTTACTTATAAATTTTTTGTAACCTTCGGAAAAATTGAAAATTTGGGTTTTTTCTTCTTCGCTTAAAGATATCCATGGATTTTGTTTTTTCATTAATAAGACCTCCTATTTTTATTCTAACATTTTAATTATTTTTAAAGTGTGTACAAAATAAATTATTTATTGTAAACTTACCTTTAATTTAAATATTATGAATAAATCATAAGGGAGAATTTTTATGTATAAAAATGGTTTTTTAAAAAACTATTTAATGGGGGTTTTATTTTTTTTAATAATTGGGTGTACTTCAAAAGATAGCTCAAGTGAGTATGTTGAAGAACAAGAAGTGGATAGCTCTTCTAAACTCGATGATGCTTCTAAAATAGATGAACACACTATTGGTCATGTTTTTCATGCTATGGGAGTAGTTCATTCAAAAAATGATCGAAAAAGTTTGGGAGAAAATATAAAGGTTTTTTATTTTTCTGAAAAAGATGGATACTTTGAAACAATACCTTCAAAAGAGGATGCAAAATTAATAGTTTATCTTTATGATAATATTTATGCAGGAGAAGCTCCAATTAGTATCTCTGGAAAAGAAGCGTTTATTTTTGTAGGGATTACCTCTGATTTTAAAAAGATTATAAATAGTAATTTGCATGGTGCGAAAAGCGACCTTATTGGGACTTTTAGAGATCTTAATATTAAAAATTCAAAATTGGAAGTTACAATTGATGAGAATAATGCAGACGCAAAAACTTTTCTAGAATCTGTTAATTATATTATAGATGGTATTGAAAAAATATCGCCTATGATGATGAATTAATTTATATTTTTTAATTTTTAGGCTTTAATTTTAAAATTAAAGCCTATTTTGAAACCAATCTCTCAAGGCCTTTTATTAAAATTTCCGCTGTTTTTACGTTGGTTGCGAGCGGTACGTTATGTACGTCGCAAAGTCTAATAAGAGCTGACACATCTGGTTCGTGAGGCTGACTTGTTAGTGGGTCTCTAAAGAAAAATATAGCCAAGATATTCCCTTCAGCTACTTCAGCGCCAATTTGTTGATCTCCCCCCATGGGGCCTGATTTATATTTAATAATTGTAAGATCAGTAGCTTGTTGGATTTTGGACCCTGTTGTTCCTGTTGCAATAAGCTTAAATTTAGATAAGAATAGATAGTTTAGTTTGACAAAATTTACCAAATCATCTTTTTTTTTGTCATGTGCAATTAATGCTATTTTTTTTTCCATTAATTTTATTCCTTTTCTAATGTAAAATAATTTTTTGTTGAAATTTAATGAAACTTAGTCATTAGTATATTTACGATTTTTTTTCTATTTGTAAAAGTTATATTGGTTCTGGTTTGTGCCATAAAAATCCTTGTCCATAGTCTATTTCTAGTTCATTTATTTTTTTTAATATTTCTTCATTATATACAAATTCGGCAATAATTTTTATATTTTTTGTATCTGCTATTTTTTTAATGGATTTTATTATTACAAAATCTATTTCACTAGAGTTTATTGCTTTTATGAAAGACCCGTCTATTTTAAGTAAGTCTATTGGCAGTGTTTTGATATATGAGAGTGATGTATGTCCGCTTCCAAAATCATCAAGTGCTAGTTTGATGCCAAAACTTTTTAATTCTTGAAAATATTTATTTATTATCTCAAAATTTTCAAGAATTCCAGTTTCTGTTATTTCTAAGCATATATTTTGGAGCGGAATTTGACTTTTTAATAAAGTGTCTTTTAAAAAGATACGAAAGTTTTGGGATTTTAAAGAATAAGGAGATATGTTAATTGAGAAAATGTGTACTCCATTTTTTGATACAAAACTTTTATATTCTCTTAAAGCCTTTTTAACCACTAATTGATCAACTTCAACAGTTAAATTATATTTATCTATTAAGCTAAAAATTTGATCGTTTGGGATTGGTTTGCCCATGTGATCAAAAAGTCTTGTCAAAATTTCTATTTTAGGTTTTAAGTTCTTTTTAAGAGGATTGATTTTTTGATAATAAAGAGTAAAAAAATCATTTTTTATTGCTTTTAGTATGTATTGAAAGATTTTATTTTGATTTTTTAAAACCACCGCTTCTGGTAGCTCTTCTTTGTATATAATAGGGTTAGATTCTTTGTATTCCGATGATATTTTTGTAGCCATCATTAATTTAGGAATTTTGAATTCTAAGTTTTCTCGTAAATTTACTTCTATTATTCCGATATTGAATTCAAATATAATAATATCTTCTTTTTTTAATGCCAACATAATTGTTTGTTTGATTTTTTTAGCAATTGAGATTATTTGTTTTTCACCGCCACTTGTGCATATGATTACTATTAAATTGTTGTGCTTTAGCTTGAAAATATATTCAGAGTATAATGACATTATTTTTGAATATATTATTTTAAGTATTTTTATATTAAGCTGTTCTTTATCCTCTTTGTATTCATATTCAGTTGTTAGGGATAGGTCTAAATTAAGCAAATATATTCTTTTTTTTTTGTAAATATCCATATGATTTACTAGTAATTTTTCAATTTCTTTGGCCTTTTGAATTTCGTCTTGTGAATCGATAATTTCTAGGTATTTATAGTTTGCGATTTCATTCCGGTTTGGTATTTCTTTGATTGTTATTAATTTGTCAATATTGTTTTGAGCAATTGTGCTAATAAATACATCCACATGTAGTTTTTTATTGTTTTTTAAAGTTAAAAGACAATCGGTTATTAATATATTTTTAAATTCGGGAATGGAATTTGTATGATAACTTAAATCTATTTTTTTTAACTTTTCCCAATCTCTAATATCTATGTCGGTTACTTTGATTGTATTTCCAGAAATTTTCATTGGAAGATTAAGATTTTTACTGCCTTTTTCATTTATATAAATAATTTCATTTTCGGTGTTTGTGATAATTACTATTTCTTTGATGAGTTCTGATAAATTTAAGAAGAAATCCAGAGTTGTGTTTTTATTATCGCAAAATAGTTTTTTTTGGTGTATTAAACTTTGTTTATATTCTAATTCGCTTATATCTTTTATTATTTCTATGTGATTAAGTTTTAAATATTCCTTATCGAATTTTTCATTGCTAACTATAATAGAATGGATTTTGTTTATATTTTTTAATTCATTCGCAACGTTTATTGAAAAATCTATTGGTTTTTCATAATTATAAATAATAGCGAATTTAATATTATTTTGTTTTACATATTCACTGTATAAAGCTTTTTCAGATTTTACGATTTGAATTAAGTTAAAGATAGATCTAAGCTTTATAAGATCTCTAACATCAATTTCGTCTCTAGAGATTACAACGGAATTTATATTTTGATAATTATTAATCCCTTTCATTTTTGTGGGCTTGCTTTTATTTTAATTTTTGTATGCCAAGTTAGTATTATATTTTATTTTTTTATCTGCGATTTTTTTAGTAACTATTATCCAGATTAAACCCGAGAGCATTAGTGCTAGTGAGAGAATTTGTCCCATTGATATGTTTAAAAAAGAAAATTCGGATAAACTTTTAATTGGTTTGTAGTTTATTATAAATCCAAGTTCTCTGTCTGGTTCTCTTAAGTATTCAATAAAGAATCTGAAAAAAGCGTAAAGCATTATATATGTACCAAAAATAAATCCATCGTATTTTTTAATTTTTCTAAATAAAAACCATAGTAACATAAAAGTTACAGGTCCTTCGAAAAATCCTTCAATAAGCTGAGAGGGTATTCTTGGAAGGTTAATTAGCAGATCATGAGGTAAAATTTCAATTCCTACAGATGATGCAAATTCTTTTACACCTGGGATATTTGTGTCAAATGGTTCTGCATTAGGGAATATTATTCCCCCTTTTATTACTCTTCCATAAAGTTCTGCGTTTGCGAAATTAGCAAGTCTTCCAAGTATGTAGCCAGAAGAAAAAGCTATTGCTCCATAGTCTGTTATTTTTAGAAAATATTTTTGAACATTTGTATTTTTAAGTTTTGTATTTATTGCGATTAAAGGACCAACTATTGCACCTAAAAACCCACCATGGATAGCCATACCCCTGAAGCCTGTAAAATTCCAATTTTGATCGAATGGTAAAAGAATTAACCAAGGATGAGAATAATAAATGCCCGATTTATCGTAAACCAAGGTAGACGCCAATCTGCCTCCTAAAATTGCTCCAAGTACAAGTGAGAACATAAATGTTTCATAATCTTCTTTTTTGATATCAATTTTGTCTGATTGTATTTGATACCAAATAAACTTATAGGAGATTAGTATGATAAAAATGTAAGATAGGCTATACCATGTAATTGGTATGCCTTGAATCACTTCAGGATGTAACCAATTTGGGTAATTTATATAATTTGGCATTAGACCTCCTCTTTAGCCCTTTCAAGCTTTTCAAAAAGCTTTTTTTTAAATAACATATTTTGCTTTCTTAAGGTTTCGATTTCTCTTTTCTGAGATTTTATTATATCAATAATTTCGCTACTTTCTATTGTTTTGTTTTTTATCAACGATTCAAGGTATTCAATTTTTCCAATATATTCTTCTTGTGCTTCTCTTAGCACGAAATCATAGCTTTCATTTAAATCTTCTTCGTTTAAAAGTTCAGCATCATTTGTTAAGTCTTCAATTTCAATCAATTTTTTCGCAATTTTTTTTATGCTTTTAGAGGTTGAACTTGTAGGTTTGTATATAGTGATGGGAATTTTGTTGTTTAAAGCTTGATCGACTATTTCATCTTTATAGATTGCTCCAATACTTTGTAAGTTTATGCTTAAATAGTTTTTTGCTGATTTTATTATTTTTTCGGTTTTTTTAATGTCATTGGGAGTTTTGAGCATATTAAATATCATAAAAGGACAGATTGTTTTAAACAATTTGTCAAATTTAGAGTAATTTTCAGGATCTTCGTTTTCGAGTTTTGATAGTAAATTAGGTATATATACCTTTTGAAGATCTATTGAATTTTGTTTTATTGTTATGAGGATTTCATTCCCTTTTGTTCCTCTTTTAAAAACGCTTGATAAGAGTCTAAATATAATATTTTTAAGAAATAAATACGCATTCATTGTAGCTGTTACCGTTGGTGTTGTTACTATTACTCCTCTTTTTGACATTAAAAAAAAGTCTATGATATTAAAAGCTGTTCCTGCTCCAAGATCAATCACCAAGTAATCATATTTTAAAGATTTTAAATTTCTTATTATAGTTTTTTTTTGAGAAGCAGCTATATTAGCAAGTTCTGGGATGTCAGAATCTCCTGCAATAAAGCTTAGATTTTTAATTCCAGATTCAATAATAATGTCTGGGAAATTAATCTTTGTTTTTAAAAATGTGCCTATACTTTTTTTAGGAATAATGTTTAACATTGAATGCAAATTAGATGCTCCAAGGTCAAGATCAATAAGCAAGACACTTTTCCCTTCATTTGCCAGGCAAATTGCTATGTTTACTGAGAAAAGGGATTTGCCAACTCCTCCTTTACCACTGGCTACAGGAATAATAATCAAGCTTTACTCCACGGTTTTTCTTTTTGCTTTAATCAGTGCTAAAATTACTATATTAAATACTAGATAAACTACTGTAATTCCTAAAAGTATGGATAAAGAGGTTTGATAGACGTACATTTTAAAAATAAATCCTAAGACAAATAATAATAATGTTAATATTATTTGGAATAGTTTAGTTATTACTATAATGCTGTGAAGAATTTTAAATTTTTCGTAGATAAAATAATAGAGTGTTAAATTGGTCATGAAAAACTCAGGTGAGTATAAAATAAATGTTAGCATAAACTTTAATGAGTAGTTATTGATAAAAATTAATCTATTAATAGCGTGGTATAGTAATGTTAAAACTAAAAGGCTCTCGAGCATTTGCAATATAATAAGGCTTGCTCTTTGAAGGTTTTGTTTTTTTTTAGGGTGTGAGTTTAACATAGTTTTAAAATATTATATTATGGAAATAAAATCAAGTTTTAATTTTTGCATTAGGAATGAATAAATGAAAAATAAATTTTTAATATGCGTGTATTTTTTATTGACTCTAGGTATAAGCTCTCTAGTAATTGTTGAATCTATTTTTGCTTTTGATGAATCTAATAGTAATAAGTTATCAAGATCTAATTATGAGCAGATGATGATTCAAGCTTTTGAATTTGTAAAAGAAAATTATGTGGATCCTGTAAACGATGAAGTAATTTTTGAAGGCGCTTTAAAAGGAATATTTCAAGCCTTGGGTGATCCTTATTCTCAATATTTGACAAAAAAGGATTTAGAAGAAATTTCAAAAACAACGGTAGGAGATTATGTTGGTATTGGAATTTCTATAATAAAAAAAATGCATTCTCAAGATAAGCAAGATAAAACAAAAGATCTTGATACTAATAATGCTTGCGTTGCTATTGTTACTCCTTTTGAGGGAGGGCCGGCTTATAAGGCTGGAATTAAATCTGGAGATTGTATTATTGCTGTTGATGATAAGAGTGTTTCTTCTATGGAAGTAGATCAAGTTGTTGATCTTTTGAAAGGTAAAGAAGGCACAAAAGTCAAAGTATCTATTCTTAGGGGGAAAAATTTAACATTGGATTTTGCACTTACAAGAGAAAAGATAGAAATACAAACAATTAAGTATGATGTTATTAATTCAGATATTGGCTATATAAGAATAATAAGCTTTAATCCGCACACCTCAGAAGCTTTTAGTAAGGCTTTAGACAATCTTAAGAATAGAAATATTAAATCTTTAATTTTGGATTTAAGGCTTAATACTGGGGGATATTTTCAGGCAGCTATAAAAATGGCGGATAATATTTTATCTAAAGGAACTATTGTTTCCACAAAGTCAAGAAATTTCAGCAAGCCTGTTGATTATAAGGCCAGCTCAAAACAAATTTTACCTTCAGATATAAAAATTGTTGCCTTAATAGATAGATCATCGGCGTCAGCATCAGAGGTTTTTGTAGGAGCCTTAAAAGATAATAAGAGAGCCTATATTATAGGCGAAAAGTCTTATGGCAAAGGGCTTATTCAGCATGTAGTTCCTTTTTATACTGGCGGATTCAAAATTACAAGTTCAAAATATTATACTCCATCTGGAAAGAGTATTCATAAAGTTGGGATTGAGCCTGATTTGGAAATAAAATCACCAGATTTTTCTGAGGAGGAAGCATTAATATATAAAGAAATTTTTGATAAAAAGTTAATAGAAAGTTTTTTAAAAGACAAAAAAGCTATTACTGAACAAGAAATTGATTTTTTTGTTGATAATCTTGTTAAAGAAAATCCAAAATATAAAATTGATAAAGAATTTTTAGGTAAGTATGTGTTTTTTAATTACTATCAAGATAATAATAAGGAGCTTCCAATTTATAATCTACATTATGACAAGGTTTTAAAATCAGCTTGTGAATATTTATCTAAATTAGGTAATTAAATTGTGAAGCAAATTGTTTTGGATGCTAATTGTTTAGTAGGTGATTTTATTATTGTTAAAGATATGAGAATATATCATCATCTTATTAATGTAAGACGACTTAAAAAAGGCGATAAGTTGAAAATTCTTTTAAAAGGTAAGGAATTAAGAGTGTCAGAAATAGTAAAGATTGGTAGCAACTTTATTGAGTTTGCTACCAATAAAATAGATAAAATTGAAAAAAATAATTTTGAGATAAGTATTTTTATTTCTAGTTTAAAGGGTAAAAAAATAGATTCGATTTTAAGACAGATTGTTGAAATTGGAGTTTCAGAAATTAATATTATTAATGCAGATCGTTCTGTGTCTAAAATAGATATAAGCAGTACATCTGCCAAAACTTTAAGATTTTCAAAAATAATAGATGAGGCCTTAAAGCAAAGCGGTAATAAAATTGTACCTAAGATCAATTTTTATAATAGTTTTTTTTATTTACCTTATTCTTTTTGCACTACTAAATATTATGTTGCTCATCAAAGTGGAATGCTTTTAGGTAAAAATGAGAGTTTTGAAAATTTTAGCAAAATTGGAATTATAATAGGTCCTGAGGGATGCTTTTCGGATTCAGAAATTTCCTTTTTCAAGGAGAAAGACTTTAATTTTGTAAGGTTTAACACTCCAATTTTACGAGCAGATACGGCTATTATTTATTCACTTGCTTATTTTAAAGCATTGTTAGAGGATTGTAATGGCTAATTTAAAAGACATATATTCAAAACCAGACAGATTTTATTTTTTAGGCGTGCCTATAGATGTTTTTGATAGTCGCAGTAAGCTTATAAGTAGGTTTTCGTATCTTACAGGCCATCCCTATCATTCAATAGTAATTTTTATTGGATTTAAAGGTTTCCTAAAGGTTTTAATTTTTAAAAAGTTTAGAAATCACATTAAAAATTCTTCTCTTGTTTTTTTAAATTCTAAGATTGTAAGATTTTTTTGTAGGATTTTTAAAAGAGTTAATATTGACTGTTATGATTCAAATACAGTTCTTCTCATTTTAATGGGAATACTAGAAAATGCTCATAAAACATGTTATATTATTGATAAGGATAAAGTGATTTCGAAGAAAAAATTTTTAAGATTGAAAGAATCCCATAAAGAAATTAGCTTTATTGGGTATTATGATTTAAAAGCTGTAAAGAGAAATAAAGAAATGTTTTTTGCAAATATTAATAAACTTACTCCTAGTGTAATAATAAGCTTTTGTAATGACAGATATCTTGAAAACTTATTTTATGAAAATAAATTTAATATTAGGACCAATTTAAGCGTTTTTTTATGAGCTTTTAAATTTCAACTATTTATATTTTATGAGGTAATTATGGCATTTTTGCTAAATCAATCAGTAGTTTATCCAATGCACGGAGTAGGCATAATTAAGGATATTAGAACTAAAGAGTTTAATGGGGAGATTATTGATTATTATGAAATACATTTCCCATTTAGCGATATGATTTTTATGGTTCCTGTTGCTAGGGTTGACGATTTTGGAATTAGAGCTTTGGTTAGTAGGGAAAAGGTAGAAGAAGTTTTTGATGTTATTAAAGAGTTTGAAGGTCAAATAGACTCAAAAAAAATAAAAGATGGCGGTCATGAATTTTATAAAAAAAGCGATATTTTAGATACAGCAAAGTTATATAAATTTTTATATAAAAAATCTACTCAAAAGGAACTTCCTTTTTACGAAAAAAGGATTTTGAATGATTTTGAATTAATATTGGAGCACGAGATTAGCTTAGCTTTGCAAATTAGCTTTGAAGAAGCTAAGGAAAAGATTAAAAATATTTTGGTCGGTAGTAAAAAGGCTTAAAGGTTTTTAAATTATTGAGAGGGAAGGATTTGCTGTGTTTGATTCTTTAAGATTGATCTTTTTAATAATTTATAGGTTTATTTTAATATTTTGCCTTTTTTCTTTAATGTTTATCTGCACATTTTATTTAAAATATAAGTTTTTGTATTTTAATTTTTCTATTTTTAGTTATAGCCTTTATTACAATGCCTATGTTTATTCTTTCCCTTTGTCGCTTGTTTTTACTTTTATGAGGATGCCTTATCCTTTTTATGGAATGGTTTTAAAGTCATCTAGAGAGACTTTATATTTTTATTATATTATCTTTATTCTTATTTTATTGTTTTCTTATTTGGGGTTTTTGGTTAGCCACAGTTTCCATTCTTACTATATTAATGATAATAGGAATAATAATAATTTTATCCTTAAAGATGAGATTGTGCATTTTTTAAATGGTAAAATAATATTTTCTAGCAATAGACCCAAACTTTATGGTTTGAATGGAGTTTTAATCGTTTCAGAGAATGACAAAAAGGATAAAAGTTTTTCTTACCAATCAAATCTTTCCGATTCTAGTAAGGTTGATTTTATTGAGAATAATTTTTTAGATCAAAAGATTTATAATAACTTTGTTGATTTTATTTTTAAGGATTTAAAAATTTTGAATAATTTTCTACTCTCACTCAATTATTTAAATTTAATTTTTAATATATTGGGAATTTCTTTATTGTTATTTTCGTTTTTTTATATTTTTAATCTTATTTTTTCAAATAGTTTTGCAATATTTCTTTATCCCATCTTTATTATACTTTTTTTAAAAATTTATAATGTTTACTCGATTGAGTTTCCTCAAATTTACAATGTAATAATAGGAAAGAGTATGATATCTGATTTTATTCCTTTTATTTTTTGTGTTTTAACTTTTTTTTCTACCTATTTATTTGGATTTGTTTCAGAATATATTAAAATCAGCAAAGATTTAGTAGGTGATAATTTATATAAGGATAGTTAATTCTTAAAGCTTATGAAAAGAGAAATATATGCATTTTTGAGCAACTTTATTATTTTTTTATGTTTTTTTATAGGGTTAATCTTTAGTTATTCTTATTTTTTTGGGGAGAATTTTTTAGAAAAACATAAATTAATAGCAGCCTTTTTTGATTCTATTTTACTTTTTTATAAGTATTTTTATGGATTTTTTATTTTTATTGTTTGTATTTACTTTGCTTTTTTTGTTCAGCAAGAAATAAAGATTTATTTGAAATCGTATAATGGGTATTTATTTTCTCGGCTTTATGCATTTTTACTATTATTTTTTATTATAGGACTTTTTTTTACTTTTATATTTAATTTAATATTACCTTATATAATTGCCCAGAGAAATGAGTATAAATTTAGTTATGATAGATATAATCTTCTTGAAAGTGAAGCAAGTGAAATATCCCTGAAGATTAAAAATATAGATATAAGTTTGTCTTCAAGTAGATTTTTTTTATCTTCTGATTTGTCAGATTCAATGAAGCAAAAGAGGAAGCATCTTGAAAATTTGATTAGAATATATGATAAAATGCGAATTATTTATGTAAATAATGAAGAACTTTTAACAAATTATTATTTAGTGAAATCTGAATATAGTAAAATTCCAAGCTATGACATTGATTTAGAGAAGGTTAAAAAAACTTTTTCATTATATCCTTTAAGAAACCTTAAAAAGCAAGATTTTTTAAATATTGTCAATGAATTTATTTTCCAAAATGATTATTATACAGCTAATTACTTTGCTTATATTGCTTATGTTGCAACAAAAGATGATAATTTTGTTACGCTTTTAAATTTGACCTTAAAGTTTATTAATGAAAATAGAAATTTTGAAAAAGAAAAAATACAGTTGATTTCTAAAGAAAAGCAAAAAAATTTTTTGTATCTTAATACTGAAAAATTTAAATTAGCTTATTATGGTTTTTTAAATCTTCATAAACTATTACCCAATGATACTGAAATTTTGAATTATAAAAATAAATCACTTGAAAAACTTAGGAAAAGATATCTGTTTTTTGATGAAATTGAAAAATATTTTGAATATTACGGAATAAACGATGTATTTTTATTGCAATCAGATTCTAATAGAGGTGTTTATGATTATATTTATATGCAAAAAGTTGTCACCTTTAATAATTATTCTAAAATAATAAAAAATTTTGAACTTATTAGATTTAATAAGACAGGAAATATTATATTGCATATTAAAATTCCATTTGCTACTTTGAGAGGTAATTTTGTGTATCAAAATGTTTTGGATAAAGATAATGAAGAGAGTGAGATTACTCTTACCAAAGTCTTTGTGTCTACAGATAGTTTTGATACAAACGGTTTAGAGGTTGTCAAGATTAATGAAAATGTAGAAAATTTAGCTTTATTTTCAAATTTTACTGAAGTTGGATTTTTTTTAAAAATTCAAAATTTGTCAAGCGCTTTTCGTAAGATCGCTATATTAAATTTGAAATTAATTAATATTTGTTCTTTAAGTTTGGTGTTGCTAATTTCTCCTATTTTGCTAGTTTTAATGGGGTCATTTTTTATCTCTTTGTTTTCTAAAATAGAATTTAATTTCAATTCCAAGGTTATGATTTTTCTAGTCTCATTCATGATAGCTATTTTTTCAGGAATTATTTGTCTTTTTATAAATTATTTTTTAATTGTTTTCACTTCTCTTCTTATATATGTTTTTAATAGTGTGTACATATCTTTAGCTATTATTGCTGCATTATTGTTTTTTCTTATTTTTAAAATAATAATTGTAAATTATAGGCATAATTAATTTTTATTTTTTTTTAGATTCTTAATTCTAGAGAAAAACCACTCATTTATTAGTAAGTTTTCCTTTTCAATTGTTTTTTTGCTTAATACATAAGAATGACTATTGATTTGAGTTTCATCAACAATAAAAGGAGATATTTCATCGATTGAGTGCTTTATTTTTAAATTTAATTCTTTGTAAGGAGTAAAACCATTAGCAAATCCAAAACATATATTTGATTGGGATTGATTGTTAAATTCAATTAGGGTTTTTTGGGTTTTTTTATTTAAAATCCAGCTGATAAATTTTTTAGTTAAAGTAGATGTTTCTAAAATGCCAATAAAATTTGGGTTTGAGATAACGATTTCATCGTTATTGTTGATTAAATATGAAAATTTTATTTGTTCTTTCTCTTGTTTGCTCAAGCTATTGTAGAAGGTTAAATCACTAAATCCTGCTACTAAAGGAGATTTTTTATTAAGTAATATTTTGTTTAGTTTTAGGTAGCCGTATTTATTAAAGAAGTCTTTTTGCAAATCCATTTGTTTTGAATTTAAAAATGATGAAAAATATTCTAGCATTTTAAAAATTTTATTTTCATTATAATTTAATTTATTCTTTTCAAAAGAAAATCCCACATCATTTATTTCAGAAATCACATAAAATAAATTTTCAGAAATATAAGGTGATATAAAGAATTTCCCATCTTTAATGAAATTTTCGTATTTTTCTTTTAAATATTTAGTATTTATGTATTTTTTAATTTGGTGTGTATTTTTATAGATTAAAATGGGAATGTCAAAGCTTAATGGGATTATTTTGTAGCTAAATTGTTTGAAAATATGTTTTAAGATAGGGTAATCTGGATTATAATTGGTTTTTATGGATTTAAAATGATTGGCAATGTTTGTATTGCCAATGTTTTTGGAGATGATTATTTGTGCATTTTCTTTTTCTACTGTTTGCAAATCAATGCTATTTCTAAACTTAATTATAAAATTTAGTTTATTTTCGATGTTAAATTGATTTATATAAAATGGTATTGTTTTGTTGTCAGTTAGTACAATTACGTTCTTCCTTTTTGAACAACTGGGGTTAATCAATAAAATTGCTATTAGCATTAAATTTTTTATTCTCATAAAATTATTCAAGTTTTTTCTTTTATTTTACAATAAATTATGTATAATTTTTATAGTTAATATTTATTCCCATGTTTAATTAGAAAAATATAGTAAGGGAATTAAAGAGCTTTTAGGGGGACGATGAATTTGGGTTTATTCGATTTTATACTTTCTATGTTTAGTATTAATAAAGAACTTACTTCTGAGCAAATAAAGCAAAAAAGGTTAAAAGAAGTTAAAGTTAGTTTAAGCAGAGTAAGTAATTTTTTTAATGCTTCCAAAATTCAAGCTTTACCTCAATTTTCTAGGTTTCTTTATAATTTTTATAAAATTTTTTCTCCCTTAAGGCCATTTGCCCAAAGGTATAAAAATTCCAATAAAGTTATTCATTTTGTTGTTGAAAAATATTTAAATGAAAGCCAGAAAAAATCTTTAGATTATATTTATTCTTTTTCTGCAGGCGATAATATAAATTTTTCTTCAGATCTTCCTAAAAATTTACATAATAATTTATCTTTTTTGTTTAAAAACATAACCCAAGAACAAATTAAATTAATAGATGAAACCTATCAAGCCTTGCATAATTTTTTTGATTTAGTTTTATATCAATACTATTTAGTTCTTAAAAATTTTGATAGCTTGTTTCCAGAAGATGATTTTGTTTATAGGCCTAGATTCAGTCCTATAGGTTGTGGAGTTATTATGGATGATCTTAAAGATTTGTTAGAATGTATATCTTGTGTTAAGAATGTTTCTATTTGGAAAAACCTTTATGACATTATTTTAGAAATTTATGGAAATAAAGAGGATTTTCCTATTAAATCGAATGTTTGGATTAAAATTATTTCTTCCATTTTAGATATAAATAAGAGTAAAGAAATTTTGTATTTAATAAGATATGTTAGTGGGGATCCAGATTATTTTCCTATTTCTGTTGGACAAAAACCTAATCCAGTAGCAAAAATATTTTTTAATGATCTTACCAAGCATGTTGCCACTGAAATTGAAAAGATTAAAGTTTTGCAAAAAAATAACAAATCTAAAATATTAGCAGAACAACTTTTTCCAGGAATATCTTTTTTAAATTTGGATAATTATAATGAAAAAATGAATGAAAAGATTATATCTAAAATTATGAGCACTTCAGGCTATATTTATTGTGAGCTTTTGGTTTATTTGAGAACATATACTATTCATTTTGTTAAAAAAGATCTTAATGATATTATTAATTTACTTATTATTAAAGGACAATGGAAATTTATAGAGCTTTCAAGAGAAATGTCTAATGATATGCATGCTTTGATTAATATTTATGCAAATCTTATGGATTTTGATTCTAATTTAGGAGAACAAGGTGGCTATGGTAATAGAATAAATGCATTGCTGCATAGAGCTTCTTTGGGGGATAAATCTTCGGAGAAGTTATTATTAAATATAATAGCAGATGTTAATAAAAGGGCGTTTACTATATCAAGTGAATATTATTCTAAAATTTATTCTATTGCGCAGCGATTGCAAGATTGTCTTTCAGACTATTCAAAGGTTTCTTTAGAAAGAGAGCTGATTTATAATTGGAAAGAACTTGATATGGAGCTTGCTAAAAGCTATGGAAACAATTTAAACTTTGGAGGTATAATGAAAAATATTTTGGGTAGTTTAGCTTTATTTTTGAAGTTAATGGATTTATATTTGGAAAAAAAATCATAAGAAGGAGTGTTTAAATGGCTAGAAAGTGCGAAATAACAGGGAAAAAAACTATTTTTGGGAACAATGTTCCAAGGAAGGGTCTTGCTAAGAAAAAAGGTGGGGCCGGACAACATATTGGCGTAAAAACCAAAAGAACTTTTAAGGTTAATTTAATAAATAAAAAATTTTTTCTTCCAAATCTTGGAAGAAGTATTAATATTAAGGTTTCTGCTAATGCATTAAGAAGTATTTCAAAGATGGGACTGGATGCTTTTTTAAAGAAAAATTGCAAAAAAATAGAAAACTTTTTATAAATTTTATTTTTGACAATTTTATTTTATTAAAATGTTGCTTGATATCAGGTATTCTGGGGAGTTTGCTGTTATTTTTGATTCTGTAAATTCAAAATTTTTAAAAAGGCTTAAAATAGTCATGATTGCGTTTATGTTTTCCGGGAATATTTTTTTTGATTTATAATTTTCTAGTATTAAATTGAGAGTAGGTGATTTTTCTTCAAAAAAGATGCGTTTTAAATTTTCTTCAAGCTTTAGCGCTTTTTTTATGTTTGTAGATTTTGAAATAAAGTAAGATAGTAAAATAAATGAATTTTCTTCTTTATTTATGAAAGGTTTTAAAAACTCGCAAAATTTTAACAAATTCTTATTGCAAGTTTTCCCAAAAATTATTGGAATTATTTTTATATTACTCTTTATATTGCTAATAAAATTTAATGTAATTTCGATTTTATGGTCGTTTTCTATTAGTTTATCGTCTATGTTAATAAAATTTAAATTTTTTAATAATTTAAATTTTATTGGACTTACTTTAATGTTTTTGTTAAAAATTTTCCACACATTATGATTGGATATATTGATTAAAAAATCGCTTTTTGCTTCAGAGATTATGAATACATTATTAGTTTGATTTGATATTATTTTTCTAAACAAAAATTCATTTTTTAAAAAAAACTCATAGTTTCCATAACTTGTTAAGATGGCTTTGTGAGTTTTTTTTTCTGTCAATTCAAATGATAAGCTGTTTATATTATTTGAATAAAATATGTTTTCAACCAAGGGGCGTCTGACTTGCTTTATATATTTCGCCCTTTGATTGCATCTTCTACTGTGTTTATTTCCATAAATTCTGTTCCTTTGTCAATATCTCTATTTGGGTTGCCAGAAATAATTATTATAGTATCTTTGTCATTAACAACACCTTGTGCTTTTAGCATTTTAAGAGAAGTTACCACAAATTCAGTAGTTCTTTTAAAGTTATTGTCTACAAGATTAGAATAAACCCCGTAAGATAATGCCAATTCTCTTGATAGCCTTTCGCTATTTGTTGTAATGAATAATGGAACACTTGCTCTATAAGTTGCCATTATTCTTGCGGTTTTTCCTTTTAAAGAATCTACAATAATTGCTTTTACATCCATGAGCTTTGTGGCATCGATTGCACATTTGATAATATAGTTTCTTGTAGTGCTTTTGTCGTAAAAAAGTTCATCTTTATATAAGGTCATTTTTCTATGTTTTTCAACTTTTTTAGCAATACTTGTCATCATTTTTACTGCTTCAATTGGATATTTCCCGTAAGCGGTTTCTCCAGATAGCATAATTGCATCTGTACCGTTTAAAATAGCATTAGCTATGTCAGATACTTCTGCTCTAGTAGGTCTTGGATTTTCAATCATTGTGTGGAGCATTTGAGTTGCTGTAATCACAGGTATTCCATACTTTATGCATGTTTGTGTTATTTTGAGTTGAGCAATGGGCACGTCTTCTGCAGGAATTTCGACTCCCATATCTCCTCTTGCAACCATTATTCCATAAGATGTTTTTACAATTTCTTCAATATTGTCAATTCCTTCTTGATTTTCTATTTTGGATATGATTTTAACATCAGGATTTCCAGCAGCATTTAAAATTTTTTGGACATCTTCAACATCTTTGGAATGTCTTACAAATGAATGAGCGATAAAATCAATATTATATTTTGCTGCAAGTTCAATAAATCCTTTGTCTTTTTCGGTTACTGATTGCAATTTAAGGGAAATTCCAGGAGTGTTGATTGATTTTTTATTTTTAATTTGGCCATCATTTTTAATTTCACAAATTAATCGATCAGGTAATTTGGTAACAACAGTCATTTCAAGCTCACCGTCATCAATTAGCACTTTAGATCCTTGTGGTACTTCTTTAACAAATCCATCATAATTGGTTTGAAAGCTGTTAGGCTCATTAATAGGTAAAGTTGATATGATTACTTTGTCTCCAGTTTTTACAATAATAGGATTTTCAATATTTGCTGTTCTAACTTCCGGTCCTTTTGTGTCAATCATTAGAGCTATTTTATTTGAAATTTTTCTAACATTGTTTATTACTTTTATTGTATCTTCGTGTGATTGATGAGCAGTATTTAGTCTTATAACATTTACTCCTGCATCGTATAAATCTTTTATATGTTCTGGTTCGCATCTAAGATCAGATATTGTTGCTACAATTTTTGTTAGCTTTGAAATCATATAATTTTTCCTCCACTTTTATAAATTTTATGCTTTTTATCTTTGAATAACAATATTTTATAAAAAATTCAAAACTTTGTTTTACTATAAGCAGTGCTTAGGTTTGATTTTTGATTTTTTTTATTAGATTTTCATCCAGTTTAATATGTAAATTTTTTTCTGCTCTTGGAATTACATGGCCTAACTTTCCATTTTTGACTCTTCTTAAATTTTTAACTTGAGTATAATAAAGATCTGCTTTCCCAGATTTTTTTGCTAATTTTGTATAAAATATGCATAAATTACCAGCAGCCAAAAGGACATTAAGGCAAGGAGTTTTATTTTTTTGACTTTTAATAAAGACATAAGCTCCAGGATAATCTCTTGTATGAAGCCAATAGTCATTTCCTTTAACACAGTGTCTTAAAAGTTTATCGTTTTCTTTTGCGCTTCTTCCAATAATGATTTCAAATTCACAAAAGGTAAAATGCAAACCTATTTTTGGTGTCTTTTCTTTTCTTTTAATAACAGTTTCTTCTTGAGTATATTCTTCTTTTGGAATGAAATTTTCGATCTTTAACATTGTTATTTTTGATTGTATTAAATTAAATTTTTCTAGATTTTCTTTTAATTGATTTTGTATGATTTTAAAAGAATTTTTACCTTTTTTATATACTTTAAAATATTGCAAAGCATTTTCTTTTGGTGACAATGATTGGTTTAATGATATTGTTATTCTTTCTTCTTTATAATTTAATAGAGTTATTTCTTTAATCCCTTTTTGTATTTTATTAATATTTAATAAAATCAATTCACCTTTTTCTTTTTCATTTTCAATGTTTTCGAGCAGATTAATTTGTTGTTTTAAAGACTTTATTCTTTTTTCCAAAACAAGCAATTCTTTTTTATATTTTTCAATAAGCAATTCTTTTGTATTGGTCTTTTTAATTTGATTACTGAGCGATTCGTAGTAATTTTCAAGAAATTCAGAATAAGATGTGTGCGTGGCATTATTGTATTCTTCTTTTAAACCCATAATTTTTTTATCAGACATTTTATTGCTTTCCTGTATTTCTTTGGCTTTTAAAAAGATTTCACCTGATGTTTCTTTTATTTTTGGTCTTCTGTAATATGCATCTAATATTTTAAAGTTTGAGTTTGTAGCTATTATATTTGGAGAAGATGGCCACAATTTAATAAATAAGATGATTATGTTCTTTTTTAAAATTTCAAGATAAATGATTCTTTCATTTTTCATTTGGAAAGCTTTTATAATTTTCCCATTTTGAATTTTTGATTTTAAGAAGTCAGAAAATCTTAAGTTTAAAGCATTCTTTTTGAAATTTTTTTTTGTTATATGAAATCTGGTAGTGTTTGGATTTAAAGAGATTAATATTTGAAATTTTTTATTTTCAACTTTATTGTAAAGCTCTAAAATCAAACTTTTGTAATCCGGTTGTATTATTTTTTTTATTAAAGAGTTTGTAAAAGGAATTTCTTTAATCAAAGTATTTATTTCAATGTAATTCAAAGACATTGTTACTAAATCCTAATTCTTTCAAGGTGTTTATACCTAAGCTTTAAATTTTTATTTTATGTATTAAACTATTACTATTAATAATAGTTTATTTCTATGATATGTAGTATTATGGAAATAAAGTTTATTGGCAATAAATAAAATAGTTTAAATTTAGCTTTGTTAATAGCTTAAGCTTAATAATTAAGAGTTCATAGAATGATAAAAACAATACTTTTATTTGTTTTATATCCTGTTGCTGTGTTTGCTCAAATATCTGCAAATCAATACTTTGAAGGAATTTATGCTAAGTATCAGAATATAGAGGATATGCAAGCAACAATTAATTTTACTTTAAAGGGATTAAAGCAAACAGGTGTTTTGCTTTATAAGTTCCCAGACAAGTTTATTATTAACCTAAATTCAAATAATCAAGTTTTTGTAAGCGACGGTGAATTTTTAACAGTTTATGTTCCATCTCTTGGAACTTCGTTTAGCCAACAATTGGTAAAAGGTAGCAGCGGGGGAGGTCTTATGAAAGTTTTAAATAGTGAATACAGTGTGTCTTATGCTAATTCTCCAAATCCAGAAGCCCTTGATTCATCTGAGTCTGGGAAATATATTAAATTAGCCTTTTCCAGAAAGCTTTACAAGGGGGCTGCTACCATTAATTCTTTTATTATTGCTTTTGCTTCGGATGGAATAATTAGAAGAATTACTGCTTATCCTACTAGTGGCGGGCGTGAAATAGTTATTGATTTAACTGCTGTGAAGTTTAATGTTGGAATTCTTGATAGCAAATTTAAGTATGATCCTCCAAAATCTTCAAATAAGGTAGATAATTTTTTATATGATATTAAAAAAAATTAAAGGTTTAAATCTATGGAAGAAAATGATTTTATTAAATTTGGGAGTTATTTGAGAAAAGTTAGGAATGGTAAAAATTTGACTCTTGAAATGGTAGCTGATGATATTAAAATTTCTATTAAGTATCTTAAAGCTCTTGAAGATTCTAATATTGAAATTTTTCCAAATGAAGTTTTGGCTGTTGGATTTTTAAGAACTTATAGTGAATATTTGGATATTGATTCTAAATTGATATCAACACTTTTTAAGGATTATAAAAGTAGACTTAATAATAGCTATATTGGGATTAGGCCTGAAGATAAAATTTCAAATTTAGGCTTTTTAAGCGATAATAAGGTTTCGGAGAAAAAATTTGTTTTTTTTAGTTTTAAGTCTTTAAGTACATTTAAAATCCTTTTAGGAATTGTTGGTGTTATTTTGCTATTATTTGCAGTTTTTGCTTTTGGAAAAATAGAAGTTTATTTTAAAAAAATTTTTAAGCTTAGTCAGGATGAGAAGATAATTTTAAATATTCATGAAGTGTCTTTTGATAAAAAAAATTTTTGGAATCTTTCTCTTAAAGAGGGGGATCTTTTATCTTTAACGAATGGAGATAATATTACAAAATATAGAGCATCCTTTATTGGCGATGATTTAGTTATTGTTGATGAGTCTGAAAAAAGTAAAAATATTTTTAATCTAGGAGAGTTTAAAGAGATAAATCTTGATGATAATATGAGAGTCAAAATTATTTATGAGAATTATTATTATGATAAGTTGAAAATAGCTAATGTAAGCTTAGAATCTTTTGCTTTAAATGTTAAATATGTATCTGAAACTAATATTGATAATAGATTTAATATTTTAAATTGGCAGTTTGATGTTAAAGGAACTGAAAAGTTGCCAAGTGGTGATTATCTTACCTTATACTCTTCCCAGAAACTTTCAAATGTTGATTTAAAAATTGATTTTTTAAACGATACATTTTTTAGATATGCTGATGAAAACAATCTTCATGGCAAGTCTTTTTTTGCGTCCAAAGGGATTCCTATTAATTTGTCTTTTGAAAAATCTTTGATACTGTTTTTTTCAAGGCTTTCTGATGTTAATATTATTCTAAATGACAGAGATATCACTTCTTTTTTAAAAGAGCAGGGAAAAGAAATTTTTGCTGTCCAATTTTTTTGGGTAAAAACACCCTCAGGGTTTGATCTTAAGGTCTCTGAAGTTTATTAGTAATGGTTAAAATAAAAAGTTTTTTTTCTAGCTTAAATGCTTCTCAAGAAAAAATTGTTTTTAGTAAAAGTAAAAATCCAATTCTTGTTTTAGCAGGGCCTGGTAGTGGTAAAACAAGAGTTATAATTGCAAAGATTGTATATTTAATCAAATATATGAATATAAATCCCAATGAAATTTTGGCTTTAACTTTTACCAATAAAGCTGCAAATGAAATGAATGCCAGAATAAATGATCTTTTAAAATTTGATAAAAAACTTCATATTCAAACTTTTCATTCTTTTGGGTCTTGGCTTTTGAGATTTTACTATAAGGATTTTGATAAAAATTATGATTCAAATTTTACAATTTGGGATACTAATGATGTTGCTAGATTTATCAAACAAATTGATCTTGCTCCAAGTCTTGAAATGGCAAAACATATTGCAGCTTTGATTTTAAAAGACAAAGAAAATTTTTTCTTAGAAAAATTTATTGAATTTAGAGAAAAGGAGCATGAATATATTAAAATTTATGAGGAAGAGAAAGCCAAGAGTAATGCTTTTGATTTTCCAGATCTTATTATTAAACCTATTCTAATGTTAAGGCAATCTAAATCTTTAAAAGAATATATTCAATCCAAATTTAAAGTTATTTTTGTAGATGAGTATCAAGATACAAATTATTCACAATTTTTATTTTTGAAAGAACTTTATTTAGATGGTATGTATTTTATGGTTGTGGGAGATGAAGATCAGTCAATATATTCTTTTAGAGGGGCTAGAATTGAAAATATTCTTGAATTTGAAAAAACTTTTGGCAATGTTGTTAAATTTTATTTAATGCAAAATTATCGTTCAAATTCAAATATAGTTGATATTGCAAATGGCGTTATCTCAAAAAATAAAAATAGGTACGAGAAACAAATAACAACTAAAAATAGTTCTGATAAAAGAATGAAATTTTTAGTTTTTCAAAGCACATCAGATGAAGCTGAATATTTTTCTAATTTGCTTGTTGATAATGATATTGAGACAGCAATACTTTATAGATTTAATTCCCAATCGTTTCATTTTGAAACATCTTTTTTAAAGAAAAATATTCCATACAAGGTTTTAGGATCAATTAAATTTTATGATAGAGAAGAAATAAAGGACATTATTTGTTTGCTTAGACTTTTTATAAACCAGAGAGATAAAATAGCTTTTTTGAGAATGATAAATAAGCCTTCTAGAGGAATTGGAAAAAGTACTCTAGAAAAAATAATTAGTACTTTAAACGATGATGATGTTAATTCCAATTTATTTTTTGCAAGCAAAAAGGTTTTGAGTTTGCTTAAAAATAGAGCCAAAGAGTCTCTTTTATTGTTTTTAAATGCTTATGATGAGCTGGGTAAGAAACTTTTTGAAGATAATTATATTAATTTATCTGCGTTTATTGAGGATGTTGTAATTAGGTTTGGTATTTTAGATTATTATAAAAAATTTGATAAAGATGAAAAATTAAGGAATATTGATGAGCTTATTAATAGTGGGATTGAATATTCAGGTACGTTTGAAGGTCTTGCTATATTTTTAGAAAATTCTTTACTTTCTCCTTTAATTTCTGGGGATTTTAAGTCCAATATATTTTTGTCTTCAATTCATGGTGTCAAGGGGCTTGAATTTGATAGAGTTGTGATTTCTGGACTTGAGAAAGGTCTTTTGCCAGCTGAAATTGAAGAATTAACAGAAGATAGACTTGAGGAGGAAAGGAGGCTTTTTTATGTTGCAATCACAAGAGCTAAGTCAGAACTTATTGTTACTTTAAATTTAAGGCGAGCTTTTAGAGGGTCTTTTAAAAGTACCGTGCCTTCTGTGTTTTTTCAAGATATTGACAAAAACTCTTATGATATCATCTTTATTCCCGAGTATTTAAAAGAGAATTTTAGTAATTTTTTTATTGATAATAAAAGGGATAGTAGATTTAATATTGGAGACTATATAATTTATAATGGAGAAAAGGGGTTGGTTGTTGATAGTTGGTATCAAGGTAGTTTACAGTTTGTTAAAATTAGTTTGACAAATGGTAAAAAGGCTATTTTGAGTCCTGAGTATGTTAAAAAAATTATTAAAGTCTAGAGGATTATTTTGCAAGATATACATTTAGAAAATAGTTTAAAATTAAGCTTAGTTACACTTAGCAGAGAGAGTGAAGATAAATTTATTTCAAAATTTGAGAAAGTTATTAAATTGGTTAATAAAATTTCAAATTTTGAGGTTCAGGTTAATTTTGATGCTAATAAGAAAAAAATTTTTACATTGCGTGAGGATGAAGCAAGATTTTCTCTTCCTATTGAATCAATTAAAAAACTTAGTAATTCGTTTTTAGATGGATATTTTGCATCTCCCAAAATATTAGAATAAGGATAAGGTCTTGGACTTAAGCAATTTAACTTTAACTAAAATTCAAGAATTAGTTTTAACTAAAAAGTGTAAAATTTATGATATTTTACTTGCCTATAAAAATAATTATGAATTAAGCAGGGATATCAATGGATATATTGAATTTTTTGATGATTCTTTAGAAATTGCAAAAAGGTATGACGAGCGTTTAAAGAATTGTGAATTAGAAGACTTGCCTTTAATTGGTATGCTTATTGCGGTTAAAGATAATATTTCAATTCAAGATAAATCTTTAACCTGTGCTTCTGAAATTTTAAAAGGATACATTTCTCCTTATGATGCGACTGTAGTCAAAAGGCTTAAAAATAAAGGAGCAATTATAATTGGTAGAACCAATATGGATGAATTTGCCATGGGTTCTACTGGTGAATTTTCTTGTTATGGTGCAACTTTAAATCCTTTAAATAAAAAATATGTTGTGGGGGGTAGTTCTGGGGGCTCTGCAGCTGTAGTTGCAGCTTTTCAAGCACCTTTTTCGCTTGGCAGTGATACTGGAGGATCTGTTAGACTTCCTGCATCTTTTTCGGGAATTTTAGGCTTTAAACCTTCTTATGGAGGCCTTTCTCGTTATGGACTTGCATCTTATGCTTCGTCTTTTGATCAAATAGGGTTTTTTTCTCATTCTATTGAAGATATTGCTTTAGTTTTAAAGCATACTTGTGGAGCTGACGAAATGGATTCTACTAGTATAGATATTTTTGATGATGATTTTTATCCTTTAAAAATAGAGTCGTTGCAAGGTAAAAATTTAGCTTTAATTAAAGAGCTTAGTGAAGATCTAATGGACAAAAATGTTGAAAGTAGTTTTGCCAAATTTAAACTTGACCTTTTATCAAAAGGTATTAATATAAAAGAAGTTTCAATAGAAGAGATTAATATTATTTTATCAATTTATTATACAATTTCTCCTGTTGAAGCATCTTCCAATCTTGCTCGTTATACCGGACTTTGTTATGGTAAGAGAATATCAGAAAATTTAAGCCTTAATGATTTTTATTTTAAACATAGGAGCAATTTCTTGTCAGAAGAAGTTAAAAGGCGTATTATTCTTGGAAATTATTTATTGTCGGAAGGGTATGATGCCAAGTATTATTCAAAAGCTTGTGAAATTCTTCAAAATTTGATTATTCCCAAATTTAACAAGCTTTTTGAAAGTTGCGATTTTATTATTACTCCAACAAGTTTTGTTAAACCTTTTAGAGTCGGTTTAGATTTTGACGATCCTGTTAAAATGTATTATTCAGATATTTGTACTGTGATTGCAAATCTTATTGGAGCTCCTGCTATTTCATTTCCGTATTCTAAGGATAAGGAAGGATTGTCGATTGGAATGCAAATTATTGGGCGCAGCAGGAAGGATTTTGAACTTTTAAGTTTTTCAAAAAATGTGATTAGGGAATTGGGATTGAATGGAATATAAATTAGTTATTGGGCTAGAAATTCATGTTCAGTTAGGTTTAAGAACAAAGGCTTTTTGTGGATGTAAGAATGAGTTTGGAGGGGTTCCTAACTCTCGTATTTGTCCAATTTGTCTTGGGTTGCCTGGATCATTGCCAAGCGTAAATGTGGAACTTATTAATAGTGCAATTTTAGCAGGGCATGCTACAAATTCAAATATTAGTCATGTTGTTAAATTTGATAGAAAACATTATTATTATCCAGATTTGCCAAAAGGATATCAAATATCTCAAAATGATAAGCCAATTTGTGAAGGAGGAAGCTTATTAATTGAAACCTCTTATGGGTTAAAAAAGATTAACATTATTAGAATCCATATGGAAGAAGATTCGGGCAAGAGTTTACATTTGCTAGACAGTGAAAATCAGAGTTATATTGATTTTAATCGTTCAGGTGCTCCTTTGCTTGAAATTGTTTCTGCTCCAGATATTAGCAATGGAGATGAGGCAGTTGCTTTTTTAAATTCCTTAAGAGAAATTTTTAGGTATCTTGATTTGTCGGAATGTAATATGGAAAATGGTTCTTTTAGATGTGATGTAAATGTTAATTTAATTGTTAGAGAGAATGATGTTGAGTATAAAACTCCCATAGCTGAAATAAAAAATTTAAACTCTTTTAAATCTATTAAAGCTGCTATTGAATATGAGGAATTAAGACAACAAGAGGAATGGATTCAATTTAGAAAAACTTTTGATAGTTGCGGCAAGCATACCAGAGGGTTTGATGATAAAAGTGGTATTACAGTGATTCAAAGGGATAAAGAGACAGTATCTGATTATCGTTATTTTCAAGAACCCGATCTACCTTTAATAGAGATTGATGATTTTTATATTGATAATATTAAGAATTTAAAGTTAATTGAACTTCCATTTGATGCAAGAATTAGGCTTAAAGACCAATATGGGTTAAGTGATTTTGATGTTATTACCTTAACATCAGATAAGCATTTGCTTAGATATTTTGAAGAAGCTGTTATTAATGCAAGTGACCCTAAAAAATTAGCCAATTGGATATTGTCTGAAGTTTTAAATGTTCTTAATGATAAAGGGATTAGTATTCTTGAGTTTAATTTGCTTCCAAGCCATGTTGCAGAGCTTGTTGAATTTATTGTTGCTGGCAAAATAAGTGGCAAAATAGCAAAAAAAGTATTTTCAGAGATGATTGTTAGAGAAGTTCCAGCATCTGTTATTATAAATGAAAATCAATTAGAGCAAGTAAATGACAAGTTTGTTATTAAACAGATTGTGCTTGAAGTTTTGAACGAAAATCCTAAGTCAATTGAGCTTTACAAAAAGGGCAAAGATCATGCTATCAAATTTATGATGGGACAAATAATGAAAAAATCTTCAGGAAAAATTAATCCTATACTTGCAAATGAAATTCTTTTACAAAGTTTATCAAATGTATAATTTGTCCTTAATAGATAATTTGCCAGTGATCAAAAGGGCAAGATTTTTTTATCTTTACGATATTCATGGTAAGAGATATTTAGATTTATATTTAAATGGTGGAAAGAATTTTTTAGGCTATAGGCTTCAAGGTTTGAATCGCCTTTTTAAGCAAACTATGTCGAGGGGTTTGATATCCCCATATCCTTCTGTTTTTAAAAATCAGTTTGTCAATTTGATATTTACTTTTTTTAAAGAGGCTGGATCTGTTTATATTTTTAAATTAGAACAAGATGCAAAAAAATTTTTATTATCTTTAACCGGTAAAGATAAAGTTTTTATGCCTTGGGAAAAAGGAGAAGGAATATATGAGTTTAAAGTAGGATTTAATAATATTAAATATCCTATGATTTTTAATATTCCTTTGCCCGATTATACGTCTGTTAGTATTGTTGTTATAGATAATATTTCTAGAAAAATAAAATTTAAAGATAATTTTGATGCTTTAACTTTATCTTTGGCTAGACATACATTAAGCAAGCTTTTATTATATAAAAAAAATTTCAATGTTGATTTTAATTTTTTTGCAACATCTTTGTTTAAAGTGATTGATAGGTATATGTTTCCTCTTTATGATGCTTGTTATCATGCGGAAATTTTTAATGAATTTCTAAAATATGGATATTTAATTAGTCCAGATTTTAATATTCCATCTATTGTTCCCTTGAAGTTTTCTAAAGGAGATCTGGATAATTTTAAAAAAATTTGTTTTGACCTTAAAAATAAGTTTATTGATGGGCTTGACAGTGATTCTTACAAATAATACAATTAATAAGATTTATGCATAAAATTATATGTTAGGGTAATGCGCTATTATGAATAAAATAACCAATAATGTTACGATTTGGATCAAGCCAAAAACTGTTGAGAAGAAATGGTATGTAATTGATGCAGCAGATAAAATTTTAGGTAAAGTTGCTGTGGATGCTGTTAGAATTTTAAGGGGTAAGCATAAAGCTTATTATACTCCTCACCAGGATTTAGGTGACAATGTTATTATTATTAATGCTTCTAAGATTAGGCTTACAGGTAAAAAATATCAACAAAAACTTTATTATAGACATTCAAGATATCCGGGAGGTCTTTATTCTGATACTTTTAGAACATTGTCGGAGAGAAAGCCGTGCGCACCTTTAGAGATTGCTGTTAAAGGTATGTTGCCAAAAGGTCCTTTGGGGCGCGATCTTTTTAGAAATTTAAGAGTCTTCCCTGGTTCAGAGCATACTCTTAAAGCTCAAAATCCTATAAAATTGGAAGTTAATTTAAGAGGGATAAAATGAAAAAATCAAGTTTTAGCAATGTTAATTTATCAATGGGAACCGGTAGAAGAAAATCTTCTGTTGCTAGAGTTTACATTAGAGAGGGTAATGGTAATATAAAGATAAATAATAGAGACTTTGACTCTTACATTCAACTTGAAAATTTAAGAACGATGGCACTATCACCTTTAGTTTTAACAAATACACTTGGTAAATATGATCTTTATATTAATGTTTATGGGGGAGGGATTTCAGGCCAATCAGGAGCAATAAGGCATGGCATTTCACGGGCTCTTTTTGAACTTGATGAATCTAACAAGATGATTTTGAGATCTAATGGATTTTTAACAAGAGATTCAAGGAAGGTTGAACGTAAAAAATTTGGGCAGAAAAAAGCGCGAAAAAGTTTTCAATTTTCTAAAAGATAATTTTATTTTCTATAATTTTACATTTTTATTTAAGCAAAAAGAATCCCTTTAAAGGGATTCTTTTTGCTTAATGGAATAGAATACATTTTTACCGTGGTATTCAGCGGTTGTTTCTAATTCTTCTTCTATTCTTATTAGTTGATTATATTTTGCTATTCTGTCTGTTCTTGATAGTGAGCCAGTTTTGATTTGCCCTGTTCCAAGAGCTACGACAAGATCGGCTATTGTAGTATCTTCTGTTTCTCCTGATCTGTGGGATACTATTGCTGTGTACCCTGCTTTTTTGGCCATTTCTACAGCTTCAAATGTTTCTGTTAGCGTTCCAATTTGATTGACCTTGATAAGAATTGAATTAGCAACTCCCATTTCAATTCCCTTTTTAAGAAATGAGGTATTTGTTACAAATAAATCATCTCCAACAAGTTGTATTTTGTTTCCAATTTTGTCTGTAAGTTTTTTCCATCCAGCCCAATCTTCTTCAGCCATGCCATCTTCAATTGAAATAATTGGATATTTTTCTACCCATTTTGACCAATATTCAACCATTTGTTCGGAAGTAAGTTCTTCTTTTGTTGACCATTTAAGTACATATTTTTTTGTTTTTGGGTCATAAAGCTCAGATGTTGCTGGATCAAGAGCTATTGCTATGTCTTTACCAGGTTCATAACCCGCTTTCTTTATTGCTTCTATAATAACCTCGCAGGCTTCTTCATTTGATTTTAAATTTGGAGCAAATCCTCCCTCATCTCCAACAGAAGTTGCATATCCTTTACTATTTAAAATGCCTTTTAGCGTATGAAAAACTTCTGCTGCCATTCTTATTGCTTCGCTGAAAGTTTTTGCTCCTATAGGCATTATCATGAACTCCTGGAAATCAACAGAGTTGTCAGAATGTGCACCACCATTAATAATATTGCACATGGGTGTAGGCAAAATGTTAGCTTTGTAAGCTCCAAGATATTGATAAGTCTTAAGTCCAAGGTACTTTGCAGCAGCTTTAGCTGTAGCTATTGAAACTGCTAAAATTGCATTAGCCCCCAGTTTTTCTTTTGTAGGGGTTCCATCAAGTTCAAGCATTTTTCTGTCAATTGCAACTTGATTTAAGGCGCTCATACCTTCAAGTTCTGGGGCAATTATGTTTTTTATGTTTTCAATTGCTTTTAAAACTCCTTTCCCCATATATACAGACCTATCACCATCTCTAAGCTCAACGGCTTCGTTAATTCCTGTTGATGCACCTGATGGTACGGCAGATCTTCCACAAGTTCCATCTTCCAAAATTACATCAGCTTCAACTGTTGGATTCCCCCTAGAATCAATAATTTGTCTAGCTTTGATTTCATAAATATGAAAACCCATTTTATACTCCTCGTATTATTTACTTTAATGTATCTTTTTAGTATAATGTTAAAAGGTATAAATGTGTAGTATTTTTCCAAAAGAATTGTTATTGTGAGTCTTATATATAATCTATGAAAGAAAGGTATTTATGTTTATTGGTTTTTACAGCTTTATGTGTTAATAATCTTTTTTCAGATAGTTATGTAATGTATGATTTTGATTTAAGTTTAAATGAATTTTTGGAAGTTTCAACAAGAAAAGACAATTTTGAGCCTATGGTTGATTCCAATCGTATATTATTATTTTATCCTCCTAATAAGGGCATTAGAAAAATTTTTGCTGCCTTTGATTTTGATCATTATGCTAAAAAATATTTATTCAAAAAAAATGAATATGGAGTTTTTTTTGTTAAAGTTAATATTCCTCATGGCACAAGTGATATAAAATATAGGCTTATTATAGACGGTGTTTGGACTAATGACGAATATAATAAAAATGTGGTTTACAATGAGGATTTAACCCCATTTTCTAAAATTGAGATTGCTAAAGAGAAGTCCAGTTATATTTCTTTGAGGAATCCAATACAATCGTATGACAATAACGAGATTGAAATTTTTTATATAGGTCGTCCTGGACAAATAGTTACAATAGCTGGTAGTTTTAATAATTTTAATCCTTTTTTAAATAGGCTTATTGAAAAAGAAGACAATAAGGGAATTTATACTATTAAGCTTAAAAATTTACCTAAGGATAGAATTTATTATTATTTTATTGATTCTGGTAACAAAGTAATAGATAAAAATAATGTTAATAGAATTAACTTATACTTTGTAGAAGGAATTGATAATAAAATAGATTTTGAAGTTTCCTATTTTGACCATAAATAGGTCTTTTAAGTTGATTTATTTATTCATCTCATCAAAAAGGTATTTAGATACAAAATGATCTTTTTCTACTTCTTCAAGTTTTGGGTGTACTTGGGTTAATAAATGAATTTTTCTAATGTTTGCTAAAGTTTGTTCGTCTAGCTTTATAGTTTTATTTTTTCTTTTTTCAGGGTTAATTTCAGGAATTGATGCTATTAGCATTTTAGTATATGGGTGAATTGGGTTTGAAAATAGTGTTTCTCTGGGTGCAAGTTCTAGGATAACTCCTAGGTACATTACAGCGATTTTATCACTCATATATTTTACTACAGCAAGATCGTGAGAAATAAATAAATAAGATAAATTAAATTCTTTTTGTAAGGTTTTTAGTAAATTTAGAATTTGAGCCCTGATTGATACATCAAGTGCAGAAACGGCTTCGTCTAAAAGTAAAAGCTTAGGATTTAAAGCCAGTGCTCTGGCAATTCCTATCCTCTGTCTTTGTCCTCCAGAAAATTCATGAGGATATCTAGCTAACATACTTTTATGTAACCCAACAATATCTGTTAATTCGTTAACCCTTTGCTCTATTTCTTTTTTTGTTTTTGGAAGAATTTTGTTTTCATTGTATATTTCTAGCGGTTCTGCTATTATTTCTTTTATTGTCATTCTTGGATCAAGTGAAGTATGAGGATCTTGAAATACCATTTGCATATCTTTTTTTGTTTTTAAAAGTTCTTTTTTTGAAAGTTTAGTTATATTTTTTTCGTTAAAGTAAATATTTCCAGAAGTTGGTGTGTAAAGCTGCATTATTGAGCGAAGAGTAGTAGATTTGCCGCAGCCAGATTCTCCCACAAGTCCTAGAGTTTTATTTTTTTCAACTTCAAAGCTAATATTGTTTACTGCATTGACTTTTTGTTTGTTTTTCCAAAATAAAAAATCTTCTCCAGTTATGAATGTTTGTGTTAAATTTTCTACTTTAAGAATTATTTCTTTTTTACTGCTCATTTAAAACTCCTCAATTCTGGTTTTTGTGATCTTAATAGGATTTTCTTTTATTGAATAAAGTTTTTTATTTGGATCGTGTTCTAGTGTAAGAATTGATTTTAAAAGTCCAATAGTATAGGGGTGTTTAGGATTATTAAATATTTCCTCTACCGTTCCCTCTTCTACAATTTTTCCTTGATACATAACAGATACTGTATCACAAATTTCAGCAACAACTGCAAGATCATGCGTTATAAATATAGTAGAAGTATTAAATTTTTTAGAGAGGTTTTTAATTAATAATAATATTTGCTCTTGAATTGTAACATCAAGGGCTGTTGTTGGCTCATCTGCTATTAGTAAGGATGGATGACAGCTAAGCGCCATGGCAATCATTACTCTTTGTCTCATCCCTCCTGAAAATTGATGGGGGAAATGTTTTATTCTCTCTTCTGAGTTTACAACACCAACAGTTTTTAACATTTCTATTGCTTTTTCTTTGGCTTCTCTTTTCCCCAATTTTTGATGTAAGATTATTGTTTCTTCAAGTTGAGTTGATATTCTTAAAAATGGGTTCAGCGAAGTCATTGGGTCTTGAAATATCATTGATATTTTATTTCCCCTGATTTTTAAAAGTTCTTTTTCGCTAAGTTTTAGCAAATCTTGATTTTCAAATAGTATTTCTCCACTTTTATATACTGTTGTAAGTTCTGGTAATAATTTTAAAATAGCCATGCTTGTGACGGATTTCCCACTTCCAGATTCTCCAACAATAGCCCTAATTTCTCCTCTTTTTACAGACAGGTTAATATTGCTTACGGGATGAATTGTTGTGTGTTTTAGTCTAAATTCAATTGATAAGTTTTTTATTTCTAATATATTTTCTTGTTCCATTTCAATTTCTCCTTAGATGCTATCTTTTGGATCAAATGCATCCCTTAACCCGTCACCTAAAAAGTTCATAAATAATAAAAATATTGTCATAACTATAGCCGGAATAAAAACTTTCCATGGATATTCAACAAATGTAGCAATTCCATTTTGCACTAATTCTCCCCAGCTTGTCATTGGGGCTGAAATTCCAAGTCCTAAAAAGGACAAAAAAGCTTCAGCCATAATAAAGCTTGGGACTCTTATTGTTGTGAATATAACTATCATCCCAATGCTATTAGGAATTAAGTGTTTTAATATTATTCTTTTATTCGTTGCGCCAAAGGTTTTGGATGCTTGTATAAATTCTGAACTTGATAATGATTGTACTTGACCCCGCACAACCCTAGCTACTGTTAACCACGATACAAATGCAAGTGCTATGAATAATCCTATTATACTTCTTTCCATTATTGACATTAGTATTATTACAATAAGCAAATAGGGTAATACATAAAGAATTTCGATTGTTTTGGTGATTATTTTATCAGGTAACCCTCCAAAAAATCCTGCTATTGAACCTAGAATAGTTCCTATTATCATAGACAAAAAAGCTCCAATAAATCCTACAGAAAGAGAGATTTGACTGCCTTGTATTAATCTTGCAAGCAAATCTCTTCCAAGATTGTCTGTACCAAGTAAATACACTCTTTTGTGTATTTTTACTTCCCTTTTATCTATTATTTGAACTTCATTTTCTATCTTTATTTTTATGTCTTCTAATTTTTTTAGTTCTTCTTCATTTATTTCTCTTCTTTCTTTTTTTGCTAATTTTTCAATAAACTTTTTCTCTTTCTTGTACCATAATTCCCCAGCAGCTTGGAAAGATGGTGGTAAATCGGAATGCTCTACTATTTGAGTATGGTATTTATATATTGGCAATATTGGTTGTAAAATAGCAATTAAGATATAAAATCCAATTACAAAAAGACTGCCGAATGCCAGCTTATTTTCTTTGAATCTTGACCAAGCTCTGCTTTCGAGTTTAGAATTTTTTTTTTCATTTTGTTTTTCAAGGCTATTCATTTTGATTTTCTCCTACACCCTTGGATCTAACATTTTATATATAATATCTGATATTAATATAGAAATAAGCAGTATTATTGAATATACTAATAACCCCCCCATTAGCACTGGGTAATCTCTGTTTAGTGCGGATTCTGTTATAAACATTCCCATTCCAGCAATTCTAAATATTTTTTCAATAACTACGCTTCCAGAAATTATAGCAGCAAATGCTGGACCTATATAACTTACTACAGGTAGCATTGCCCCCCTTAACATGTGCTTTATAACTATCTTTCTGAAGCTTAGTCCTTTTGCACGTGCAGTTCTTATAAAGTCACTTTGTATTATTTCTAGCATTGAGCCTCTTATTATTCTTGCAAAAATAGCTACATTAGGCATGCTAAGAGTTATTATAGGTAAAATTAAATTTGAAAATCCTCCTCTTTCTGTAATCCATCCAGAAGTGTAGAATAAGCCCCATTTAATTGCAAAAAAGTATTGTAAAATTGGTCCTATTACAAATAATGGTATGGAAATTCCTAATATTGCTATTGATGTTATTATATAATCTATATAATTATTTTTATAAATAGCAGCTAATATTCCTATTGGTATTCCTATTGAAAGTGATATAATGAGGGATATTACCCCGAGTGTAAGTGATTTTGGAAATCCTAATTTTATGTATTGATTAACTGTAAGATCTTTCTTTTTAAGAGAAGGTCCCAGATCTCCTTTTAAAACGTTTGAAATATAATAAAAGGCTTGAATATAAAAAGGCTTATCAAGATGATATTTCTCCATTAATCTTGCTTTTACTTGAGGATCAATGGGTTTTTCAGAATCAAATGGACTTCCAGGAGCCATTCTCATTACAAAAAAGCATAAAAAAATTATGGCTAGTAAAGTTGGTATTATTCCTATTATTTTTTTTAAAGTAAACTTTAACATTTTTGCTCCTTTGTAAATAGGTAATTGGCAACATGATATATTAGTCAATTATATCATATAGTATTTATTGTTTTTCAAGCTATGATTGATAATTTTTGATGGAGCAGCGGGTTGTTTGCGTTAGAATTAACAATTCGATTTTCGATAAAATGTACTTTGCCCTTTTTAAAATTTTTATTTAAAAATTTTGTTATGTTGATTAGAGAGTATTGTTTTTTTGTTTGCTATTTAAAAGCAATTTAACTTTAAAATACTGAAACATTATTTATGTAATTTTGCTTTGAACAAGGCACCTCTTTTGAGTGTTATTTATCTAGTTTGCTATTATATTAGACTTCAATATTATTTTTAATTTATATTGAAGTCTTTTTGAAAAATTAATTAATTATGGTTTGTATTTTTAATTGATTTTAATTCAGAAAAATAGTAAACTTCTGATACATTAGGATTCCATCCAGTCCATTTGTCGTTTCTAAAGAGGTAGTGTCCAGAATATATATATATTGGTGCGGCAGGAAAATCTTTTTCAATTATTATCTCTTCTGCTTTTCTGAGTATTTTTTTTCTTTTTATAGGATCTTTTTCGAAATCTGATTCTTTGATGAGTTTATCAAATTCCAAGTTTGAATATTTATACGATGCAAGTTGTGAATTTTCGCTTGTAAATATAGTAAAGTATGTGTGTGGATCTAAATATTCCCCAATGCGTCCAATCCGTATTATTTCAAAATTACCTGTATTCCTACTATTGGTAAGAACGGGCCAATTTTCAGTAGTAAGCATAATATTTATATTTAAAATTTTTTTCCATTGGTTTTGAATAAATGAAGCAATTTTTTTATGAGTTTCATTTGTATTATATTTTAGCGTTAGCGTTGGAAATCCTTTTCCATTTGGATAACCAGCTTTTGTTAAAAGCTTTTTAGATTTTTCAGGATCAAATAGAGCTAATTTTTTGCCGTAATTGTAATTTTCAAGATTAGGGGTTATTTCTCTTGTGGGAACTGTACCATCATTGAGCACTTTGTAAGTTAAAGTTTCTCTGTCGATAGCTAATGTTAAAGCTTCTCTAACCCTAACATCATTAAGGGGTTTTATTTTTGTATTAAATGAGTATAAATAAATCGCATTACTTTTGTGTTGATAATAGTCATTTTGTAGTTTTATTTCATTTACAATGTCTGGCGGAATGCTGTTAAAAATAGCATCAATTTCGTTGTTTTTGTACATATTGTATACAGTCAGGTCGTTGTCAGATGTAATGTAGACAAGCTTTTCAAGTTCTACTTCTTTTGCATTGTAATAGTGTTCATTTTTTTCAAATATAATTTTTTCATTAGGTAATCTTTTTTTTAATTTAAAAGGACCACTGGTAACCATGTTTTCAGGGTTTGTCCAATTTTTTTTATATTTGTCAATAGCATGAATAGGTACTGGCATGAATGAATGATGTAAAAGTAGTTCAAGAAAATAAGGCTTTGGAGATGTTAGCGTTATTTCCACTGTTTTGCTATCAATTGCTTTAATTCCAAGTTCGGAATCAGGTACTTTCCCATCAAAGTACTCTTGCCCATTTTTTATTATTGATTTAAACATATCAACATGTGGAGATTCTGTCTCTTTATTTAAAATTCTTAAAAAAGATTTTCTTATTCCTTCAGCAGTAATTGAAACTCCATCGCTCCAAACAAGATTATCTCTTAGATAAAATTGATATGTTTTTTTATCTTTTGAGACTTCCCAATTTTTAGCAAGCCCAGGCTTGAGCTTTCCCGTTTTGGTATTTAATGTCAAGAGTCCGGAAAATATTTGTTCCAAGATTCTTGCTCCTATTGTTTCATCTACCAAGTGAGGATCGAGTGACGAAGGTGCGCCCCCTATGTATACTTGAAATGTTAATTTTTCTTTTTCTGAGTTGCTATTGCATGCAATCAAAGACGCGACAAGCATAAATAGCGTTATCATCTTAATTTTTTTACCGATTTTTTCAATTTTATTAAAGTTCATTTTAACCTTTTCCCCAAATTAAAATTATTTATGAGTTTAAGCTATCTTTTTTTTAGAAGAAAGTCAATAAAAAAATCGTCTATAAATTTATTTTTTATAGACGATTTTTATTTGATTAATTATTAATTATTTATTTTTTTAATTTTAGTTGAGATAAATCAAATCTTTCTGAAATATTGGTATTCCAACCTGTCCACTTGTCATTTCTGAAAAGGTAACTATTTCCGTATATGTATATTGGTGCTATTGGAAAATCTTTTTCAATAATTATTTCTTCTGCTTGTCTTAGGATGTCTTGTCTTTTTATTGGGTCAAGTTCAAGATCAGATTTATTAATAAGCGCGTTGTATTCTGGGTTTGAGTAATTGTGAGATGAGAATTGGGTGTATCCTTGTGTGAATATGGTTAAAAATGTCAAAGGATCAGCATAATCCCCTATCCATCCTGCTCTTGCTATTTCGTAATTTCCATTTGCTTTGGTGTTTAAGTAAGTTGTCCATTCTTCGTTTTCAAGTTCTACATCGATATTTAAGTTTTTTTTCCATTGGTTTTGAATAAATTCACAAATTTTTTTATTTGATTCGTTTGTATTATATTTTAATTTTAAAACAGGAAATCCATTCCCATTAGGATAACCAGCTTCAGCCAGAAGGGCTTTTGCAATTTCAGGATTAAATAATTCTAAATTTTTTGCATAAGAATATGAGCTAAAGTTAGGAGTTGCCCTTCTTGTAGGAGTAGTTCCGTTGTCAAGAACTTTATATGTGAGTGTTTCTCTATCAATAGCAAGAGTTAAAGCTTTTCTAATCTTAACATTGTCAAGTGGTTTTATGTGCGTGTTGAATGCATAAAAGTATATGGCATTAACAGCTGATGAGTAATAATCGCTTCGTAATTTTAGATCTTTAATTAAGTCGGGCGGTATGGAGCCAAAGATTGCATCTAATTCTGAATTTTCATACATTTTATATGCTGTTGAGTTATCATTTGTTGTATAAAATGTAATTTCTTGTACTTCCACTTCGTTTGAGTTGTAGTATTTATCATTTTTTTCGAACACATATTTTTCGTTAGGAACTCTTTCTTTTAATTTAAAAGGGCCGCTGGTAACCATGTTTTCAGGGCTTGTCCAGCTTTGTCCGTACTTTTCGGTAATGTGAATTGGTATTGGAATAAATGATTGGTGCACTAGCATGTCAATAAAGTAGGGCTTTGGTGATTCTAATGTTATTTCTAATGTTTTTTCGTCAATGGCTCTAATCCCAAGTTCAGAGTCAGATACTTGTTCGTCAAAATATTTTTGACCATTTTTAATTGTTGATTTAACCATTTCAACATACTTTGAGCCAGTTTCTTTATTTAGAATTCTAAGATAAGATTTTCTAATCCCTTCTGCAGTGATTGCAACTCCATCGCTCCAGTTAATTTTTTCTCTTAGAGTAAATGTATAAACTGTCCCATCAGAAGAAATATCCCAGCTTTTTGCAAGCCCTGGCTTGTTTCCTCCTGTGCTAGGATCCCCTGTAACAAGCCCTCTAAACATTGTGTCTATCATTTTTGATGCGACATTATCATCTGCTAATTGAGGGTCAAGACTGCTTGGCTCTGCTCCCAAGCTTATTTTAAATGATACTCCTTCTGCTTTTTTTGCATCATTACAGCAAAGAAAAGTTAGAAAAAATATTATTGAAAATAATGATTTTTGTAATTTCATAATTTTTTATGCCTCCGTTTTGAAGTTAACTTTAATTTTATAATTGCCCTTCTGTAGATATTAATTTTAAATCTTAATTTTAAAATTACTTATTTTATTATTTTTTAGTTTTAATATCTTCGTATAAATAGCTTTCTGCAATATTTGGCATCCACCCTGCCCATTTATCATTCCTGAAAAGGTAATGAGATTTAGGTGTATATAGGGGCGCTACAGGAAAGTCTTTTTCCACTATTATTGCTTCGGCTTCTCTTAGAATATCTTGTCTTTTTATTGGATCAAATTCTAAATTAGATTTTGCTATTAAAGCGTCATACTCTTTGTTAGAATATTTGTATGCTCCAAAAAAATGATTTTCTGTTGTAAATAAGCTCTCTAAGAATGTTAAAGGATCAAAATAGTCTCCCATCCATCCCATACTTGAAATTTGGTAATTTCCAGTTCTTCTGCTTCCTAAAAATGTAGTCCATTCTTCATTCTCGATTTCTATGTTAATGTTTAATATTTTTTTAAATTGTTCTTGCAAAAATTCTGTTGCTATTGAACTTCCTCCACCTTTTGAAATTTTATATTTTAATGTAGGAAATCCTTTTCCATCTGGGTATCCAGCTTCAGCTAAAAGTTTTTTTGCATTTTCAGGATCGAATAGTATTAACTTTTTCCCATAAGAATAATTTTCAAATTTTGGAGTTAAATTTCTTGTTGGCTCTGCACTTCCTTTTAAAACTATTTTAGATAAAGTTTCTCTATCAATAGCAAGTGAGAGGGCTTGTCGAACTTTTAAATTGTCTAGTGGCTTTAGGGTTGTATTGAATATCATGTATGACATTGCATTTTGTAATCCTGAGTAATAATCATCTCTTATTGTAATCTCTTCTAAATTATTATTCTTTTCTGCTCCTTGTAGAAAATCGATTTCACCGTTTATGTACATGTTGTAGGCTACGCTACCTTCTATTGGGTAAAATATTACTTCATCAATTTCTACATTTTTTGCATTATAATATTTTTCATTTTTTTCTATTACGATTTTATCGTTAATTAATCTTTCTTTGAGCTTGTATGCACCATTAACAACTATATTTTCAGGATTGGTCCAATTTTCTCCATATTTTTCAACAACATGCATTGGAACTGGTATGTATGCTGAATGTGTTAGCATATCGGGAAAATAAGACTTTGGAGATGTTAGTGTTATTTCTAGAGTTTTGCTGTCAATAGCTTTTATACCAAGCTCAGATTCAGAGACCGTCCCATCAAAATATTCTTGTGCGTTTTTTATTGTAGATTTTACCAAATTAGCATATAATGCAGCTGTTTTTTTATTTAAAATTCTTAGATATGATTTTTTTATCTCTTCAGCAGTAATGGCAACCCCATCGCTCCAAACTATATTTTCTCTTAGGTGAAATGTGTAAATAGTTCCGTTCTCAGTAATATTCCAACTTTTTGCAAGTCCTGGTTTATATTTTCCAGTTTGTGAATCTTTTACTACTAGGCCTAAAAATAGGTTTATAATGATATTGCTACCATAAAGGTCTGTTGAAAGCTGAGGATCAAGTGATGATGGTTCGTTTAAATTTGACACTCTAAAAACTATTTTTTCTTTTGCAATACTATTAGTACAGGCCATTAAAGAAAAAATAGTTAGTATTAAAGCTATTTTTGTGTATTTCATGGAATTTTCCTTTTTCAAAATTTTGCATATTTATTGTGTTAATTCTTTATTAATCTTTTTTAATAAAGAATATTTATTCTTTTTTGCTTTTAAGTATTTATGCCTCCTGGTACTTTGATTTATCTTATGTTTAAATTTTACTTTAATTCTTACAATAAAAAAAGTCTAATAAATGTAATAGTTTTTAGTGTTATTTTGCCTGTTGTTGTAAGCTAAAACTTTACTTTAATTTGTATAATAGATAAGGTATAATAAATGTGAAATGTTTTCAAAAATGTGTGCTTGTTTAATATTGGTTATTTATTGTTAGTTTTGTAGAGTTGTTTATTCGTGGGAAATAAAATGATGTAACTAATGATTAAGTGGCAAAATAAAATGCTTTTAAAGGTGCTAGTTTTATGTTTGTACAAAATGAAAGTTTTGATAAATATTTTAAAGATATGGAAAGCGACTTTGTAAGTCAATTTAAGTCTGTTGAAAATGTTAATTATTTAGATAAATCTTATCGCAATGCGGATCTTAATAGTAGAAGGTTGGTAGATAGAATGATAGAGCGACTTCTTGAGGATAGATCTACTATTGTTGGTATGCAAAACATTTTAGAACTTTACCAAAAGGTTAAATCCGGTAAGTCTTCAATTATATTAATGGAGCATTACAGTAATTTTGATTTTCCTTGTTTCCAATTTTTACTTTATAAAATGGGCTATAGTGAAATTGCAGATCATATTATTCCAATAGCCGGAGTTAAGCTTTTCAGAGATAATCTATTTGTTAAAACTCTTTCTTTGGGATACAATGCAATATTAGTGTATCCACCACACTCATTTGTTGGGGTTGGTGCAGAGCATGCTAGGCAAAGGCGTGTTTTTAATGCTAATTCTATGAAATATATTTATGAAAAGAAAAATAGTGGGTACATTATACTCATCTTTCCTACAGCTACTAGATATAGAAAAGGGAGGCCCGATACAAAAAAAGTAATTTTAGAAATTGTTAATTATTTTAAAATTTTTGATTATTATTTAATGATTGGAATCAATGGGAATGTTTTAGAAGTTTCTGAAGATGGAGACATGTCTCACGATGTTTTTAAAAGAGACTCCCTTATATATAATGCTGACAAGGTTATAAGTATTGCTGAGTATAGGGATAAAATTTTAAATGCTTTAAAAGATTGTCAACCAGAGGTTTCAAAAGAAGTTTTGGGGTTAAAAATTGCTGAAGATTTAGAAAATCGGTTTAATACGCTTCATGCAGAAGGGTTTGAAGTGTATAAAAAGATTTTTTGATGTGTGAACTAGGAACTTGATTGCAATATGCCTGATATAGATAAGATAAGACAGTTTAAAAGAGAAATATTAGATAATCTTTCTAATGAAAGATTATCTAAAGAATCTTTTGGTGTGAGTATGGATGTTAAGCTGCCTGAGCCTGGAGAGAGCATTGTTCCCTGGATAAGTGAAGATCTTGGGTTAGGTGAAAATGAAGATGAGCTTGATTTAAATTTTATGCTTGATGCTCTTGAGAATGAGGATAAATTGTCTTACTCTGACATTTTTAATGACAATTTACCTTCAAGTAGTTCTGATTTGGGAGTTGATATGGATTTAGGGCTTTCAACTTTGAATGATGATTTTAATGTTTCTTCAGGCGATTCTTTTGAAAATAACATTGACAGAGTTCTTGATGATAATTCTATTGATTTAGAAGTTGCTTCCAAGCTTGATTTTGATAAGTTAATCGATTCTTCAGAGCCAAGTTCAGAAGAATCAATTAACAATCAAGGTAATAATGATTCTTTTGTCTCTGGAGATGATGATTTTTTACAATTTATTAAATCTAATGAATCTAATATTGATGATGCTATAAATGATAAAAGCCAGACAGACGAACAAGCAGAGATGTTTGTTGAAGATAATTTAAATTTAAATTCTGATAACAATGATTTTGAAAATGTTGCAGATGATTTTAAATTTCTAGAGTATGATGAAAATTCAAAATCTAAACGCTTTGAATTTAAAGTTAATTATCCACTATTTTTAAAACATTTAAATTCCTATCCTAGAAATTTAAGAATTGCAATTGCTGAGGCTTTAACCAAAGAAAATATTTCAAAGTATAAACTTGAGGCCTTAATTGATCTTGTTGAAAAAAATAAAAAAAGATTGAAATTTATTGCTAAATTTGTAGGGGATATTGTTGGACGATCTATTAAATTGCCTGTAATTTATTTTAAGGCGGAAGAATTTAGTAAACTTCAACAGAAATTGAGCTATAGAGTCTCAAGAGCTTTGTTGCCTTTGATAAAAATAGCCTCTTTTTTTATTGTTTTAGTCTTAGTTTCTTTTTACTTTATAGTAGATGTAGTGTTTTTTTATGTTGCCTCTGAGAGCAAATATAAAGAGGGTATAGAGTCTATATATGCAAATAAAAGAGAGCTTGCAAAAGCTCTCTTTAGAGACGCTTATTACATTAGGCCTGATGATAAATGGTTTATCAATTATGCCAGAGCGTTTGAAGAAATTAGAGATTTTGATAGTGCTGAAGAAAAGTATGAAGAATTGTTTACAATTGAGCCTTTTTCTAAAAATTCTACAAATAGAAGGCGAAAAAAGTTTAATAAGGAAGGATATATTGCATATGCTTCTATGAAAGTTAATCTTGGAGAATATTCTCAAGCTAATTCAATACTTGATGAGGTTATATCTTATGATCTTTATGATTATGATGCTTTAGTATTAAAGGGGGATAATTATTTTAAATGGGCTAAGACAAATCCTAGTTACTATAAAGATGGTATTAATAGCTATACGGTTGTACTTTCTAAATATGGACAAAAAAAGGAAATTTTATTTAAGCTTTTTAATGCTTATATTGAAGCTGGTTTAGATACTGAGTCTGATAATGTCAATAATTTTATTAAGTCAAATGAAATTATTGATATGGATGAAGTTGTTTATACAAAATATGCTAAAAAGCTAGTAGACAAATATATTTCTTTTGTAACCTATAATCAGAGGGCAAATAATCTTGCTATAAATTTAAATTATCTTAATGGACAAACAAATTTATTGAATAAGGAATTTTCTGATTTCAAAAGAAATGATGGTAGAACTATTTTCAAGCTTGATAATAATGTTAATATGAATTCAGAGATTGAATATGTTCTTCGAAAAATATTAAATAAAGATCCCAATTACGATAAGGCACTTTTTGAAAGTGGAAGATATTCGTATTACATAGGGGATTTTAAGAAGGCCGAAGTCTATTTGCTTAAAGCATTAAATAGTTTTAGGCATAAAAATTCAATTGAAGATGCTGGAGACAAGATATTGGCTTATAAAATTTTAGCAGACATTTATGAAAAATCTAAAGATTCTCTTAGAGCTAGCAATATTATTGGTTTAGCCTTGAGTGACTATTCTTTTTATAAAAAACACAATCTCATAAAAGGATCTAAAGAAATTTCTTCAATTTATGAAAAACAAGGTGATATTCTTAGATCTTTAAATGACTTTAAGTCTGCAATATCTTCTTATAAATTGGCAATAAGTGAGGGTGTTGATTATCCAGATGTTTACTATAAGGTTGGATTACTTAGTTATAGGGAAAACAATTATGATGATGCATTGAAATATTTATTTAAAGTAGAGAGCATGGCGGGGTTTTCAAGTAGTAATGAAGTTTTAAATTCTATTGCCTTAACTCTTTATAAGATGGGTGATTTTTTAGCTTCTAGAAGCTATTATTTAAGGGTTATGCAAAATTTAGAACTAGAGAAGGCCAATGTTTTGAATTTTAATCCCAAAGAAAATGATTATCATAAAATTCTTTTATTAAAAGAAATTGAAACTTATAATAATCTTGGAGTTGTAGAAGTAATGGCCTCTTTTTCATCCATAAGAGATACTAAACTTTTTAATTCTGGGGTTAGCAATTTAAGCGAATCAGCTAAGATTTTTGATATTTTAAATAGAAATGAAGATATGGTAAAAAGTGTTAAAAAAGATCTTGCTAGTTTGAATCTCAGAAATATTTTTAAGAATAATTTTTCTAAATCGAATGTTTTGTTTTATGAAAATTTATCCGAAAAGCTTTAATTATAGGTTTTATTTATTGGTTTTGAATTGTATATAGGGCGGGTTCCTTATGAAAAAATTTTTTTTATTTCTTTTTATTAGTTTTTATTTGTTTGGATTTGAAGATAATTCTTTGAAAATTGGCATTGATGATGTTTATGTTGAGGCTCATGAAGAGGGGTTTCATCTTTTTATTAGAAAAAAACCTTCGATTAAATCAGTAATATTGACAGAGTCTTTTGAAATTCCTGATAAGAAAAAAGATGTGGCTACTTATTCATTTCGTACTTTAAGTTATAATAAGGTTAATGGAGATGAAATTAGAATTTTAAATGGAAGAGTTATTAAAAATAAAGAACTTTTGTCATTGACATCTTCCACGCCTGTTCCTAATAAGAAGTTTGGAGAAGCTTTTCATATATTGATTCCAAAAAAATTAAAATACGGATTTCCAAATTTTTCAACAAGAAGTGGTGAGATTGATTTAGAAATATTAAAAACCAAAAAAGAACCTTTTTGGTTTTCTATAAGAGCTTTTGAAAAAAAATATAATGATTATTTGGGCAATTATCAAGACAATGCCTATGAATTGCTTTTTAAAGATGATCAAAATCAAGGGAAAATTGAATTTAATGAATTAAGGGATACTTTTACAAAATTTTCGGATGAAGTTGTTATTGCTAAGGATGGCATTGATATTGTTGATAAAATAAAAAAAATTTTAAAAAACTCAGAAGATCCAGTTTATGATTTAGATCTAGTTCTTGTTGTTGATGTTACTGACAGTATGAAGAGTAATATTGAGATTCTAAAAGAGCATTTATTTTCAATAATAGAGCCGCAATTGCAAAAGTTTAAATCCTATAGAATAGGTCTTGTTTTTTATAAAGACTACCTTGAAGATTTTTTAACTAAAGCGTTTGATTTTAATACTATCCCTTATTTGAATAATATTCTTAAATATGTTAACGTTGGTGGTGGTGGGGATTATCCAGAAGCTGTATTTGAGGGAATTGATGCTGCCATAACTCAGTTTGATTGGCGGGCAGAAAGAAGATTTGTTATTGTTATAGGGGATGCGCCCCCCCACGAGTATCCAAGAGGTTCTATTGTTTATGAAGATGTTATCAATTCTGCAAAAGAAAAAGATATTACAATTTATGGAATTATATTCCAATAAGAATTTTTATTTTTGTAAATTATTATTTTCTATTTTATTTAATATTTTTTTAGCCAAAGGCTTAATCCATTTGGGCATTTCTATTTTATTTTCTATTAGTTCCTCAAATATTTTTTTTGCTTTTTCTGTTTTATTTATTGTGTAATATATAAATGCAATTTCATACTTACCGGTAGCAACTATATTTGGGTTATGAGCAAAATTTTGAATCATTTTTTCATATGCTTTTAGTGCAGAATTGTAATCATTAACATTGATAGCTTTTTGAGCTTCTCTAAGATAAACCCCATAAGGAGTTTCTTTTGTTAGCTTTTCTAAATTAATTGTATAGCATGAAATAAATATTAAGTTTAATAATGTTAGTTTCTTCATTTTATGTCTCTTTTAGAATATTTTTATTATTTAATTTTATTAGATATAAAATAAGATAGCAAGGCTAAAGGCCTTGCTATGTGATTGTTTTTGCTTTATTTTGCAGGAATTATTATTTTCCAGTTAGAATGAATCAGATCTGGATTTTGTATTTTTTGTCTATTAGCAAACCAAATTTTTGGCCATAGGTAAGGATCGTTATATAATTTTTTAGAAATGCCCCATAAGGTATTACCTATTTTTATTACATAAAGTTCTCTACTTGCATTGCTTTGATAAGCTTCTAGGTATCTTGCGGACTCTAAAAATAATTCATTTGCAAGTCTAAAGTTTTTGACATGTTTAGCTTCAACTCCTTTTTCCCACAATTTTCTAGATCGCTCAATAAGTTCTAGTGTTTTGAATTGTTCTTGAGGTTTATAGGTTTTTGATACTTCTACTCTTTCTTCATATGCTAGTACTATTGGAGTTGAATCTTCTGTTTCTCCAAGAAGATAAATATCTCCCCCATTGATATTTAAAAGGTTTAGATGACTGTTTCTTTCTTTAATAAATGCTCTACCGTTCCATGGAGATGGCTTAATAAGCTTATTGTTGCTATAAATTGGTAAGTTAGAAGCTGCTTCAAGTGCTTTTAATTGTTTGTACATTCTCTCATCAGTTTCTTTTAAAGCTTTAGCTTCTTTAGCATTTTTTGCTGCTTGTTGTGCTCTGTTGAATGCTTTGCTATACATGTCAAGGGCATTGTCAAGATCGTAATTTTTATATTTTCTTGTTGCTTCAAAATATAGGTTATTTACTTCATCGATTTCCAACGGAATCCATACATATGCTTCATTTGCTTCTGCATCATTTAAATACTTTTCAATATTTTCTTTAAGGTAACTTGTCTTTTCTTTTTTTTCTTTTGTTTCTTTTAGTATTGTTTTATACCTTTCAAGTATCTTTAGAGCAACTTCATTTCCTTCTATTGCTTTTCTTTTAGAAAAATTTTGTTTCATTACTTCTTCTAATTTTTCAGCCTCATTAAACTCTTTAGAATAAAAAAGATGTCCTCTCTCTCTTATTAGCTCATTTTTAATATCTTTTATATCTCTTAATTGAAAATTTTTATTGTTTGGTTGTGCAATCTTAGCATTTTTACTCTCTCTTATTTCTGGAGGCGTTTTACATGCAATAAAAGAGATTGCTACTACAATGTGCAGCATCAAAATTGATTTATTCTTTATATTCATAAATACACCCTTCTTATTAATTTATTATTTATATTCATAAATACACCCTTTTAATAACTTGACTTCTATTATCTTTAAAGTAAGAACTTACAAATATTAATGTTCCTCTTTTTATTACTTTATTATTATAGCAATTATAGTGTGTCAATAAAAACCTAAAAAAACTTAATATTTTTAATCCTTAAATTAAATTATAGTTCTTTTTCATCATTGTTCAAAGTGTAATAAATTTATGTAAAACAATGTATAATTAAGTTTATAAGTTTTTCAAAGATCAGGAGAACTATATTTTTAGAATATATCATTTTGTCCTTTTGATGTTGCTTTCAAATAGGGCGTTATTTTCTCAAGTAGCAGTTGTAAAAGAAATAGAAGGTAAAGTTGGTGTTGTTAGAAATACATTTCCTGTTAAGTTAGATTTAGATGATGAAATTTTTGAGTACGATTTTATTGAAGTTGGAGAAAATTCAAAGCTCAAAATAAATTTATACGAAATAAACGGTATTTCTGCAGATTTAATTTTTTATTCCAATACAAATAGTTTCGTGTTTTATTCTTCCCTTAAAGATTTGCAAGATGCAAAAATATATTTGTTTAGAGGAAGTTTTGATGCTGTAATTCATAACATTGTTAAAGGATCTTCATTTTCTGTTATTATAAATAATAATTTGTTTAAGGCTGAAAATACTTCAAAATTTTATGTTAATAGTGATTATTTTAATAATTATTTTATTAATGTTTACAAGGGTAGCGTAAGGTACATTGATAAAACCGAAACCGAATATTTAATTTTTCCTAATAATAGTCTTTTGCTTTTTAATGGAAATTCTTTTTTACATAAAGTTAATGAAGGCACACTAAAGGGTGTTAACCAAAATTTTATAAGGATGGCTAAGGATAATTTTATGTCTTTAAATAAAGGGTTTTTATATTTTTTTATTTTAAAATATACCGAAGATATTCTCAGATTTAACTCTATGTATAATTATTTGATGAAAGATTTTAAATTTAATTCTATATATTCAAAATGGAGTTTGGAAGATAAAAATTATAAACTTGGTAACAGGGTTGATATGATTAAAAATGTTAATTATTTAAAGGGTCGAATTGGTGTATTATTTAATAATTTTGTTGATTTGGCCAATAGGTTTTATTTTGTAGATGATGTTTTTAAATATTTTTCTACTTTTTTCGATAAATCAATAACTGTTAACAGTCCTGTTTTAAAATTTTTAAAAGATTACAAAGCTAATAAAAATGTTTTAAAAAATAAGTTTTTTAAAACAATCCATTCTTTGAAAATGTATTTAAGACGTTCAAATGATGATATTACTAGTAATTTAAATGTTAATGAATTGTATTTATTGCGCTCTAAAGAGTTTTGATTTTTATATATTTAGTTTATTATGTTAAAGTTATTTGTTAGATAAAATGGTATGTTCCTTGAAAAATAAAATAAGAGGAGAAAGTAGCGTATTTGTTTTTATTAGTTATTCTTAACTTATTAATATGAGCATTATTAAGAAATGAAAAATTTTCAGATTTTGTTAATTAAATTCCATTATTCAATGGAATTTAAAATTTACATTCAGAATTTGCTTAATATTTTGCTATTTAGGTTTTGAATTTTTTGCCAAAATCTTATAAAAGGGAAAAAAAGATATGTTTTTAAGATATTCGTATAATTTTTAAATTAGTTTTGGCAGATTTGTTTTTATAGCTTATTATGGATTTTTTTTATATTAACTTTTGTAACTTTAAGGTAAATTTAATAATTAATAAAAGGATGTATTATCTTTATGAGTAAGAATTTGTTTTTTAAAGGGTTTTGGATTTTATTCACGATATTCCATTTATATTTATTTGTTTATTTAATTTTTTTTAAGAAGCGAAAGGTTAATATTTCTAATAAAACAAATATTGCGTTATTTATTCCGGGAATTATTTCAGGATCTCCATCTTATAAAGAAATGTATGATTCTTTGTTTGAATTTAAAAAAAAGCATGAAAATTTTGAAATTAAAGTTTTAGAAGCCGGATTTAATCAAATCGAGTGGATAGAAATGCTTGAAAAATTATTAACTTCAAAAAAATATGATTTTTTAATAACTACAAATAATGCTATGCAAGATATTGTTGACAGTGTTGCAAGTGATTACCCTTATACCAAGTTTCTCATTTTTGATTCTTTAGTCAAAAATACCAACAACCAAGTTTATTCAGTTTCTTATAATGTTGCAGAAGAAGCATATGTTTTAGGGTATTATGTAGGTCTATTTTTAAAGGAATTTAATTCTGGCTTTGGGAATGCTGCTCTTATTGCAGGTCAAGATTATTCTATTATGAGAGATTATATTTATCATTATTTTAAAAAAGGTATTCTTGATGTGAGCGAGAATACCGAGGTTTATTATCGAGTTTTGGGCAATTGGCATGATAGCAATTTAGCTAAATTGCTATCAGATTCTTTGATTAAGGATTCGGATGTTTTGGTAATACTTCCTATTGTAGGACCTGCTGTTAAAGGAGTGCTTTCCTCTGTTAGAGAAAACAATATTTTTGCGATTCTTTTTGATAGCGAAGATTATTTAGATAATAAAGAAAATATTATTGGTTCAGGAATTACAAATCAAAAATATTATGTCCCATATGTTTTGGATAGGGCGCTTAAGTCAGAGATTAATTATGGTAGTTCTGATATTTTTGGTATAAAACACAAAGGAGTTTTATTTAATATTTCTAATGTTTTTTATTTAGAGCGAACCAGTCGAAAGTTGAAAAGAGATCTTTTAAAAAGAATAGAAGAGGTTAGTGTAAATGGCATAGAAATTAATTTGGAACAAAATTAATGGTAGAGTTTAAAAATATAGTTAAGTATTTTCCAGATATTGATAAGCCTATTTTGGACAGTATTAATTTAAAAATTGGAGAAGTTAAAATTTTAACAGTAGTTGGTAAAAATGGAGAAGGGAAAAGTACTCTAGCTAAGATTATTGCTGGACTTGTTGAATTTGATAGTGGTGAAATATTGGTCAATGGTATTAGGCAGAAAAATTGGAATGTAGATAAAGCTAAAAATAATGGTATTTATCTCGTTTCTCAAGTTCCTAATTTGAAAATGAATTTAAGAGTATGGGAATATTTGAGTATATATTGGTTTGGTTATGCATTTTTCATGCCGATGAATAAGTCTAAGACCTATAAGTATTATAGGTGGCTTATGCAATTTTATAAAGTTTCTTTTGATCTAGACAAAAAAATTAAAGATTTAAATATTAAAGAAATTTATTTTTTGCTTATTATTGCTTCTCTTAAAGAGAATGCAAAAATAATTATTTTTGACGAGAGTGCTGCTTATTTTTCTCAAAAAGAAGCGCAAGCTTTTATAAAATTGCTTGTGTTGCTTAAGAAATCAGGAATTGCTTCTCTTTTTATTACCCACAGTGAGATCACAGATGCTGTAAAATTTAGTGATGAGTTTATTGTTTTAAAAGATGGAAAATGTTTTAGAACAATAAACAAAGAATCAATTTTGAGCAAACTTGAATCTTATAGTGACAAAATATTTTTTACAAATATTAATTTTAATAAATTTGAAAAAGATTCTATTAAATTCAATTTGTTTTTTGAAGATTTTTGGAAGTACGATGTTAGTTTTTCTTTAAATAAAAGGGGTGTTTTAGGAATAATTGGCGAAGAAGCGACAATTAAAACGTGGGAAAAATTATTCTTAGGAGAGCTTATTTTTGTTGGGTGCATAAAAATTGATGGCATTAGATATGAACGAGTAAATATTTTTGAGTGTAAAGCAGGATTTTTACCCTTAGGTATTGGCAATTTATTTCCGGATAATAGTAGTATATTGGATAATTTTTTGGCTAAATCTATGAATTTTGAAAATAAAATTTTTATTAGGCAATCTTATATTAATAAGATAAAAGATTTTTTTAAAAAAAAAATGGAATTTTGTAGTGAAGAGAAAATATATAGAATTCTTTATTCCAAATCTTTGGCATTTTCTGGAGGAACTTTGAAGAAGTTTGCTCTTTACAGAGAGATGTATATTGCAAAAAGTTTTTTAATTTGTTTTTCTCCTTTAAGTAATTTAGATCACAAAGCTTATAATGAAATGTCTATTGCTATTCGTAATTATTCAAAAGAAAAGCCAGTTCTGTTGATTACTTCCAATTTAGATGAATTGTTTTTGCTATCTGATAACATTTTGGCAATGAAAATGGGAGAAGTTTTATTAAACGTATCTAGAGAAAAGATTAGTAAAGAAAAATTAAAGGAATTACTATTTTTATGACCTTGTTTAGAAATAGCTTTATGGCATTAATTTTTTCTTTTTTGATATTAAGTATTAGCTATTTTTTTGGTGATTTTTTTCAATTTTCTTATATTAAGATGATATCTTGGCGCTTTATTTTATTTTTAATCATGTCTACTGGCATTGCCACTTGCGCCAAGAGTAATTCATTAAATCTTGGGAATGAAGGCCAGGTTTATTTTGGAGCATTTTTCGCTTATATATTTTCAAGTTTTTTTGGATTAACCCATTTTAATTTTATATATTTAATATTTTTGAGTTCTTTTTTTGTAGGACTTTTAGGACTTATTCCCTTTTTTATTACTTTTTTCTTTGGATTAAATAGAGCCTTAACAGGTCTTTTAATATCTTATGGAAATCAAAGGTTGGTAGATGGATTTATTTTGAATATGTTAAAAACAGGTAGTTTTTCTAATCAGACAAAAAGAGTTAATAGTTTATTTGCTTTAGATTCATCTCTTGTTTATTTGGTTTTGTTTGGTGTGTCAATTTGGCTTTTTTATGTTTTTATGCATAAAAAAACTATTTATGGGCTTCAACTTGAGATATTAAGCAATAAAAAAAAGAGAGATATTTTTTTTAATATAAATGAATTTAAATATAAATTTTTTGCTGTATTTAGTAGTGCCTTTTTAAATGGTCTTGCCGGTTCTATGTTTGTAGTGTTCTTTAAACCGTATTTGGTTTTAGGGCTAACTTCAGGACTTGGTTGGAGCAGTTTAATTGTTGCTGTAATTTCAGGATTTAATTATATTTATGTATTATTTTTCAGCCTATTGTTTTCGATATTAATCGAATTTAATAATTTTCTTAATATAAATTATGACTTTAAGTATGAATTTATTGGGCTGTGTCAAGCAATTGCAATTTTTCTCTCTTTATTTTTGATTAAAGCTAGGAAAAAGTAGATGTTTGGTGTCTTTGAGCAGGCTCTTGTATTTTCATATTTAGCACTTGGAGTTCTTTATACAGAAAGAATAGGATTTTTAAATATATCTATTGAGGGTATTTCGTATCTGTCAATATTTTTGACATCTTTTTTTATTTATTTGGGATATGGAATTTTTCTGGCAACTATTTTTACTCTGTTTATTAGCTTTTTGTTTGGATTTTTTTTATCTTTTATAGTAAAGAAAAATTATGATATTTTCATAGCAGGAATAGGTGTTAATATTTTTTGTTATTTTCTTGTTGATTATTTTATAAAGAGTAATTTTAATTTTATTCCTGGTTTTACTTTAAATTTATCTGGAAATTTTGAAAGTATTGTTTTTGTTGTTATTTTTTTCATTGTTTTGTTTGTTACTGTTTATGTTATAAGTTATTCAAGAATTAGAGCAGTTTTTGAATTTATTTCTTCAGGAAATTATGAAGACATTTTGGGTGAAAAAATAAGTAATCGTTTTAAATCTTTTGCAATTTTTGTATCAATTTTTACAGCAAGTCTTGCTGGTTCATTTATTGCGGTAAATCTGAAAGCTTACTCTTATAATTTGGGATTAAACAATGGTTGGCTTGCTATTTGCATTCTTTATATTGCATTTTCAAATCCTTTATTAATTTTCCCAATTTCTTTTTTGATAGTTTTTGTTGAATATCAATTTTTCCGTACTCAAGAGTATATAAATTCTTATTTTTCTCTTTCTTTTCCATTTTATGTAGCAATAATAATAAATATATTAGTTTCATTGATTAAGAAAAAAGATAAATCTTAGTTTAAGTTCTACACTTTGTGTTTTGAATTGTTTTTAGAGTGCTAATTTGCAGATATAATTCTTTGAATTTTTCCCTATTGAAATAATAAAAGGGTATTTGTTTTATTATTTCTAAATTATTTAAAAAAATGATAAATAAAGTATCATCATTGATTGCTAATTGAAACGTTAAGGTTAGCATTGTATTAAATGCTGCATTTTCATTGTTTATAAAATGATAAATACTTTTTTTAAAAAGAGCATCAATTGCTATAAATATATTTTCTTTAAATAGTTCTTTACCGCTTTGGAAAAATTCAGTTATGTAGTCCATTGAATTTTTGATTTCTCCTATTAAAAAATAGGCCCAAGAGATATCTAAAAAGTTCTTTTTGTCTTTAAAGTCTATTATTTTTAAGTAGTCTTGAGATTTAATAATTGCTTTTTTCCAGTTTTTATTTAAATATTCTAGTTCTGAGAGCAAAAGATGAGCATCAACTTGATTTTGATCCATGTTAATTATTTTTTTTAGATTTGCTATAGCTTTGTTATATTTTTTTGATTTTTTTAGCAACATTGATTTTTGGTAAAGTTTTTCTATTGTGTATTTGTTTGTTTGCTCATTGAGCTTTAATGTTGGTGGTGTTATTGTAGGGCAAATTTTTGGGGTCAATCCATAAAAGAGTGCCAGTAGTATTATTGTTCTCATTAAATTCCTTCTTTTATTTGTTCAACAATATCTATTAACAGGTTTTTATATTTATTTGCTAATGGGTATAAATTGAGTTCGGTTTTAAACTCGTTTAAGTATTTCAAGGCAATAATAGTTGAGTTTCTTATTGATTTTGATGAATTTATCATTTCTATTAGTTTAAATATTTCTTTTTTTGCTTTAGTGGTTTTAGAATATTTTATTTGATTAAATTTTGAAATAATTTTTGGTTCAAATTTTTTTTCTTGTAAAAAATAAATTATTGGCAAGCTTTTTTTCCCTTCAAACAAATCGTCTCCAAACCTTTTGCCATTAATTTTATTTTTGATGTTTTTAATATCGTCTATTATTTGGAAATAAACGCCAAGTTTTAAGAATGTATTGTAAATTCTTTTAGCTTTGTCTTCATTATTTGTGAGTATTGCAGCTAAAAAGCTAGCCATTCCGAAAAGTGAAGCTGTTTTTAATTCTACTAAAGAAATGTATTCCTTAATACTTGGAATGTGCGATTCATTGTGAAATTTAATGTCAATCCCTTGTCCTAGGTGTAAATTTGAAAGAGTGGTAAAGAAATTTTCATAAATTAATAATTTTTGATTTTCTTTTAAATTTGATCTTTCTATTAATTTTGCAGGTAAAAAATAAATTAGATTACCGGCATTTATGCTGTTATCTATTCCATAGATTAAATGTATTGCTGATGTGCCTCGTCTTTTTAGCGAATTGTCTTCAATGTCATCAATAATCAAACTTCCAGAATGAGGAAGTTCAAGTAGCAAGCTTAATTTATATATTAATTTATCGTTTTTTTCTTTTAAACCCAATGCGTAAGCCAAAAGAATCATTATCATTGGTCTTATTCGTTTTCCACCTCTATTGATGATTTCAATTGCTGGTGCTTTAATATAATCAAGAGTTTCCTTTTTTATTTTAAAGGTGAATTTTAAATCTTTATCTTTGAATAAATTTAGAAAATTAGTTGTTGAAAAGACATTATTAATATTTTTTTCAATGTTTTTTAAAAATAGTTTATTTTGCATAATAAGAATTATAATGAAAAAGTATAATAAATTGTATTAAAGGGATTGATGTGTATCGCCGAGATGATGAGTATTCTCAAAAAGCTAAAAGAGAAGGGTATTTGGCAAGGTCTGTGTACAAGTTGATAGAAATTGATGAAAAATTTTCTTTATTTTCTTCTGGTAATGTATTAGATATTGGTGCGTCACCCGGTAGTTTTTCCCAATATGCTTATAAAAGGCTTAAAAGAGGTATTTTAGTATCTGTTGATATTAATGACATTAGCCTTAGATATGTTAATAATTTTTATTTTGTCAAGGGAGATATATTTTTAGAGGGTACGGTTTCTAAAATTAATATGTTTGGGCCTTATAGCCTTGTAATTAGCGATGTAGCTCCTAAGACTACTGGAAACAGACTTGTGGATACCAGTAATTCTTTTAATTTAAGCATGAGAATAATAGATTTATCACTTGAAGTTTTGCTTAAAAAAGGAAATTTACTTATTAAAGTTTTTCAGGGAGGAGATGAGATGCAAATTTTTAAAAGGTTTGAAAAATATTTTAAATTTGTAAAAAAAATCAGGCCCAAAGCTGTAAGGAAAAATTCTTTTGAAATTTATTTTTTAGGTAAAAGTTTTGGCAAGTAGCAATTTAATTAAATTGTTATAAGTATCAATTTAAAGGTATAAAATATGTTGAAAAAAGAAATATCTAAAGAGGGAAAGTTGCAGCTTCAAGTTGCGGGTTTTAAAATAGGCAAAGAAAGTTATGGGGTGTCAATAGAGCACATTAGAGAAATTATTAAAGTTCCATCAGAAGGAGTTTATGCTATACCAAATGTTCCTGAATATATTATAGGTATTTATAACCTTAGGGGTAGTATTATTCCCTTGGTCAATTTAAATATTAAATTTGGAGTTCCTTCTATTTCAACAACAGAAGAAGATATGCTTTTGACAGGATATTTAATAGTTAAGATTAAAAATAAACTTTTGGGTATTTTTGTTGACAGGGTTCTTAAAGTTATTAGCTTTGATGATTCTAGGATTCAAGAACCCCCTGCTACTTTGCAAACTTTAGATAGAAAATATATATCCGGTGTTGTAAAGCTTGACGAGGCTGATAATCTTGAGAGTGAATATTTAGTATTAATTGATATTACAAAAATTTTTGATAAATACGAATTTGACGATATTCCTTATAAAGATCAACATGAAGAATAGGGTTATTCTTTGCATTAATACTTTAAAGTCAGGGGCTAATCTTTTAGGTAATGATATTAAAGTTTATTTGGAAACCAAATATTTTATTGAGGTGGTGTTAATAGATGTTGGTAAGCCTTTGTTTTCTTTTCCAAAAGAAAATTTTCTTTTTATGATAACTTTAGGAGGAGATGGAACAGTTCTTTTGGCTGTTAATTTGCTTCTTGAAAGTAAAAATTTTGATATTCCAATTATTTCAATTAATATGGGCAAGGTAGGGTTTTTAGCAGATATTAAGATCGAAGATTTTAAAAAAGTCATAGATAAATTTTTTAACAATTCTTTAGTTATTAATAAAAAATTTTTGCTTCATGCAACAGTTTATCAGCACGGTAAAGATTTAATTTCTAAATATGCTTTAAATGATATTATTATTCGTTCAAGCGTTCTTAATAAAATGATTTATGTAGATCTTAAGGTTAATTCTGAAAGTTTTTTATCGTATAAGAGTGATGGGATAATTGTATCTACTCCAACAGGTTCAACAGGGTATTCTTTCTCGGCAGGAGGTCCTATTTTAGAAGCAGATCTTGAGGGTTTTTTACTTACACCTATTTCTCCCCATTCTGTTTATAATCGTTCTTTTGTGTTTTCTAAATTAAGTAAACTTTCTCTTTCTTTTTCAAAGGAATATTTCATAGCATCAGCATCAATTTTTTTAGATGGAATTAATTTTGGTTCTTTTGGGGTTGATGTTGTTTTTGAATTTAAAATTTCTTCTCAAAGTTTAAATTTTATTTCATTTTGCACGGATACTTTTGTTAAGAGATTGAAAAATAAATTATTGTAAGTTTAATGCTTTTTCAAGCAGTGTTCTTTTAAATAAATATTGTTATTGGTTGTTAATTGAATGCTTGATTTAATCTAATCTTTAATAAGACTAGAGAATTTTGTATGTTTTAAGATTTGATACTTTTAAAAATTATTTAAAATTTTACATAATTTATTATAAGGATATTAGTGCTTTTTGTTAGTAAAGTTAATGTTCCAAGGGTGTTTTTTATAAATTTATAACTTGTTAAAATATTTAATATGTTTGTTATTAAGTTAATGTATTGGATAGCTGATAAATCACCTTTGTATGAGTTTTAGGCAGGTGTTTATGGATTTAATTGATAATGAAAATTATAAAAAAATATTGTACATTAATAATCTTATTTTAAGGACCTTAAATGATATAACAGCTATAAAAGAGACTAGTGAATTTACATTAAATGCTAAGCTTTCATCGGATCTTATTGATTTTAATTTAAATGTTTTAAGTTATGTTTCGTCTTTAAATTATTTTTATACTAGGCCTAGGTTGAAAGTAAATTATTCTATAAAAAAAATTTTGTCTGGATTGATTTCTGATTTTAGTTTAGTTATTAGTCCCATTCTTAGTATCACCCCAAGAGAGTTGATTGAAATGCCTCAGGCTCTTAACTTAAATCCTGAAGAGAGGTTTTTAATTATTAAGAAATTGGGTTATTTAATTGATTTGGCTAAAAATTTTAGTAAAAAAGATTCTAAAACACTTGTTTTTCTTGAAGATGTATATCTTAAATTTATTATTTTTTCTAAAAATATTATTGATTTTAGAGATTTTTCTAGAAATTTAAAACTTGAGAGTCCTTATTATAAATTCCAATTTGAACATCTTATTAAAGTGTTTGAGCTTTTAGAAGAAGGAGCATTTATTTTGAGAAGCAAATATGAGCTTAGTGGATCTCATGAATTTGGATTGCATTCTCTTGGTTATCTTGAAGCTGGAAGATCTTTAGCTGCGATAGCTTCTCAAAAAGAAGTTGCTGAAAAATTTTCAAGGTTTCATGGAGTTTGGTCTTCAAAGTTTAGTTCGGATTTAATTAAGGCAAAATAGATAGATTAAAGTGGGAGGGGGAATTATATTGAGTTTCAATGCAGAAGAGGGTGTAATTAAATTTAAAAAATTAAAAATTTTTTTGATCTTGGTCTTGTTTTTATTATTTATAATTTTGATTGATTTTTTTATAAGATCTACTATGAATGTATCTAATTTTTATTATTTTAAGAGTTTTGAAAATAAATTCGGGTATAAAAATATAAATTTAAGCAAGAATGTTTTTGTATCAAATAAGGTTTTAAATCTTAATTTCGGAGAATCTTATTATTCTCTTTTAAGTGATAACTTAATAAGTTATTCAGATTATTATTATGTGCTTTTAAATTCTAGTCAAGATTATTCTGTTTTTTCTGTTAAAAATAATAAATTTTTATTTAAGCTCAAGTTTAAGGATTTTGTTTTTGTAATAAATAATTTAATTTTTACTTTAAACGACTTGTATAAAACTTTGGAGATTTATGATTCTGGTGGAAATAATATACTAGTGCTCAATTTTTTGTCCTCAATTTTAAGTGTGGATTACAATAATGAAATTTTAGTTTTAGGGCTTTCTAATGGCGAGATTAATCTATATAAACAGGGCAAGATAATTTATACGGAAAATTTTTTGGAGAAAAAATTTCCAACATGGTTTGTTAAATTAAGTTCTGATAATAAATATTTAGTTTCATTAAAAGGTAATTCCAATTATTTTTTAGAAATAATTGACTTAGAGAATAATTATAAAAAAATTTTGGAATTAAGCAATTTAGCTATTAATAGTTTTGAGACTTTTATAAAAATAGATGATTATCATAATTTGTTTATTGAAAATGAAAATTCACTTGTGGTGATAGATATTAAAAGTGTTAGAATATTTAAAGTTGAAAATAAAAATTCTATTTTAAGAGCATCATATGATTATTTTCAAAATATTTACAGAGTGTATTTTTATTCTGAGAGTGAAAAAATTATTAATATAAAAACTTATTCTGCAAATTCTTTTAGACTGTTTGATAATATTTTTATCAAAGATGAAATAAGCTCATTTGTTGAATTTGAAAATGGACTTTTGTATTTTAATGCTAATAATGATTTAAAATATTTGGGTTTGGGACAGTGATTTTAATTGTTTTTATATTTTTCTTTAATATTTTAAATTTATATCCATTTTTGGAATTTAAAAATGATGAAAAATTTGCTTTAGTTAAAGATTTTGGTGCATTGGATAATAATAAATTGAATATTGGAGTAAGGTTAAGGCCCTTGAAAAAAACAGTATCTGTTTTTTCAAATAATTATAAAATCTTGTATTCAAAAAATAGGATAGGTAGAAATAGTAGTATTTTGGTCATTTTTGACAATGATTTAAATTTGAATTTAGAGATTTTAGGAGAGTTTTTTTATGAACTTGGAAAGATTTTTTTAAAGGATGAAAAGAGTGTTATTGATTTAGTAGTTAATGATCCTAGTGCCAAAAGGATTATCAATCCTTTATTTGTTATTAAGAATAAAAACAATGTAGTTGCTGATACAGTTTATACCTTAGACAAAGTTTTTTTAAAAGGAAAAGGTGATGATGAGAGATTGGAATTATTAAAAAATAAAAATTTAAGTGTTGATTCTGGGCATTATAGTCTTTTATTATATTTTCATACTCAAAAATTAGAATCTTTTGAAAATTCTCTTAAAGGAATTTATTATTTTGAGATTATCTTGAATAATAAAAGTATTTTTCGTTCAGATTTTCAAAATATTTTTTTGATTAATAATACATACACTTTAGCTCAAGAGAAAAATTATGGATTAGATATTTTGAATATTAAAAAAGATGGCGGATGCCTTAAAATAAATGATCTTAATTTTGTTAAGGGTAAAAATGAAATTAAAATAAAATATGGTGATGTTTATGGAAATGAAAAAAAAATAATTTATAGGTTTAAATTAAATGAATAACAATGTTTTTCATTTTCCAGTACTTCTTGATGCAATTTGTAAGCTTATAGAAGATTTACCTGTAAAAAGCGATTCAATATACATTGATTCTACTCTTGGAGAAGGTGTTCATGCAAAAGCTATTCTTGAAAAATATGACTTTTTAAGTTTGATTGGAATTGAGAGAGATTTCCAAATTTTACAAAGAGCAAAGCAGTTACTTTTTATTTTTGAAGATAGAATTAAATATTTTAATGATTGGTTTGATAATTTTTTTGCCAATTACCCTTTAAATGCCAAAGCCAATTTTATTTTAGTTGATCTTGGTATTTCTATGTTTCATTACAAGGGCAGTAAAAAAGGATTTTCTTTTCTTGAAGATGAACCTTTAGATATGAGGCTTTGTTCTTCTTCTTGCAGCATTAGTGCAGCTGAGATTGTAAACACTTTTAGTAAATATGATCTTGAAAAATTAATTTATGATTTAAGTAATGAACATTATTCTAGAAGAATCTCTAAAGCTATTGTAGAATATCGAAAAATTAAAAAAATACAAACTACAAAAGAGTTACAGTCCATAATAAATAAAGTTTATCCTTTTTTAAATACTAAAATAAATCCAGCTACAAAAACTTTTCAAGCGTTAAGGATTTATGTAAATGATGAGCTTGCTAGACTTAAAAGGAGTTTGCCTTTGTGGATAGAAAATTTAGCCAAAGATGGAATTTTAGCTATTATTACATTTCATTCAATAGAAGATCGTATTGTAAAAGATTTTTTTAGAAGTTTAAGCTGTGATTTGTACGCTAAAATTTCAAAAAAGCCCATTATTCCAAGTTTCGATGAGATTAAAAAAAACAAACCTTCAAGAAGCGCAAAGCTGAGAGCTGTAAAAAAATTATGAATAGCATAAGTAAAATTGAGTTTGAAGTTTATTGTATTTTAATTTTAATACTAACAGTTATACTGTGTTTTAACATTTATTTAAATTTCAGATATGTTGTAAAGCTTAGAGAATTTTATCACCTAGACAATGAACAGGAAAATATTATTGATGATAATTTAAGATTGCTCACAGTAATATATGAACTTGAAAATATTAATAGAATAGAAAGCTTTTCTTTTGCGGAATTAAATTTGGAAAAAAAGGCTAATGAAGATATAAATATTTTTGCTGAATAAAAGATTTTAGAATGAGGTTTGTGTGCGTATAAAGATTAAAGATATTTTAATCTCTTCTAAAGATGTAAAATTTGTAGGGAATATAAAAAATCTTGAAAAGATAGTATCGTTTTACTCTTTAGATAGTAGAGAAATAAAGAATGATAATATCAATGTTAGTCTTTATTTTGCATATAAGGGAAATAAAGTAGATGGATTTTCTTTTGTTAAATATTTAATTGATTTGGGTGTTAAATGTTTTGTATGTTCAAGAGATCATGAATCTGAGTGTATTGAATATTTAAATAATAATGAAGAATTAGTATTTTTGCTTACAAGCAATGTAATAAAACTTCTTCAAACTTTAGCATCGTGCTTAATTGAAAGAACAAGCTTTAAAAGAATTGCCATTACAGGCAGTAATGGCAAAACTACAACCAAAGAGATGCTTTATAGTATACTTTCAAAAAAATATAAAACTTACAAAACTTGGGGTAATTTAAATTCTGATATTGGTCTTCCACTTAGCATTTTAAGGGTAGAAGGTAATGAGGAATATGCTGTTTTTGAAGTTGGAGTTAGTTATGTTGGAGAAATGGATCTTTTATCCCAAATTTTAAAACCGGAAATTGTTATTATTACGAATATAAGTTATGCACATATGCAAGCTTTCAAAGAGTTACAAGTTATTGCTTTTGAAAAGAGCAAAATAATTGGTAAAAATATTGAAATCTTTGTTTTAAATGAAATGAATGATTATTGTGTTTATCTTGAAAAAAAAGCAAAAATCGAAAATCCAAATGTTAAAATTGTTTATTTTGATTTTGAAAATCTTAATATTAAATCATTTTCTTTTTTGAAAGGGAAATTTTTTTATGATTTTATTTACAAAGGGTTTAAGTACTCTATTTTATTGCTAGGTAGGCATAATATTTTTAATGCAATAGGGTGTATTAATTTGGCTTTATTTTTAGGAATGAAAGAAAAAGAAATAAGAGAAGGTTTAATTGAAACTGCTTTTCAAAAGGGTAGGGCAGAAATTTTTACACAAAATGGATATTTAATTTTAAATGATTCTTATAATGGGAATATGGGTTCTTTTATGGCCTTAAAAGATATAATTTTGGATCTCAATATCCAAAATAAAAAATTTATAGTTCTTGGATCTTTTAAAGAACTTGGAGAATTTGCATACAAAACTCATAAAGATTTAATTCAAGAGGCTATTTCAATGAATTTTGATAAAATTTTTCTAATTGGCGAAGAATTTTTGGATGTCAGGGATTCTGAAAATTTAGTTGAGAAGTGTTTATATTATTTTAGTGAGTTTGATAAATTTATTGATATTTTTTTAAAAAGTTTAGAACCTTCAGTTTTTATTGTAATTAAGGGTTCAAGGTTCAATAGGTTGGAGAGAATTTTAAATTATATTTAGATGATAATGAGGCTTTTATGTTTTACCTTTTAGGTTTGCGGTTGCTCAAATATATTACCTTTAGAATGGCTTATGCTACAATTTTTGCATTTTTACTTTCTTTGGTTGTAGGTCCCTATATTATTTTAAGGTTAAAAAAATTAAGAGCTGATCAGATTTTAAGAGAAGATGGTCCTAAAAGGCATTTAAGTGAAAAAACAGGAATTCCTACTATGGGGGGCATTCTTATTTTTTTTTCTGTTTTTATATCTTTAGTGTTTTGGAGTAACATTTTAAATGTTTATTTTTTGATTATGGTTTTTGTTATGCTTGGATTTGCTTTTTTGGGATTTATAGACGATTTTTTGAAAATCAAAAAGAAAACTTCAGATGGACTTAAAGCTCGATTTAAGGTTTATGGGCAAATGATATTTTCTTTTATTTCTGTTGGCATTCTGTATTATTTTGGAGGTGAACATGTTAGTATAATCTATTTTCCTTTTATTAAATCTTTTCAAATAGATTTGGGGGTGTTTTACATTCCTTTTGGCATGTTTATTTTAATTTCTGCTTCTAATTCTTTTAATTTAACAGATGGGCTTGATGGGCTTGCAATTGGATTAAGTATAGTTATAACAGGAGCTTTAATAATAATCGCCTATCTTACAAGCAGGGCTGATTTTGCTGCTTATTTGCATATTCCAAATATTAAAGGCTCTGAAGAGCTTGTAATATTTCTTGGAGCTTTGCTTGGGGGTAGTTTTGGATTTTTATGGTTTAATGCCTATCCTGCTAAAATTATGATGGGAGATACGGGTAGTCTGGCTCTGGGTGCCATTCTTGGAATGGCATCTTTGATTTTAAAAAGCGAAATACTTTTTTCAATTCTTGCAGGTGTTTTTATTATTGAAACTATGTCTGTAATTATTCAAGTCATGGTTTACAAAAAGACTAAAAAAAGAGTATTTAAAATGGCTCCCCTTCATCATCATTTTGAAGAGCTTGGGTGGTCTGAGATGCAAGTTGTTATTAGATTTTGGATAATAGGATTAATATTTGCTATACTTGCTTTAAGTACGATAAAAATCAGATAATTTATTATGTTTATAGAGATAAATTCACTTAGGATATGTTATTTGCTTGTTTTGCTATTGTTAGTAGCCTATGGCCTTGTAGTTTTTTATACTTCTTCCTTTTTCCTAAGCTTAGAGCTGACAGGTAATCCAAATTTTTTATTTTTTACAAGACTTAGTTATCTTTTCTTGAGCTTTATAGTTTTCCTTGTTTTTGAGAGAATCCCCTTAAATTTTTTAAAAAAATCAATATTTCCTGTAATGATTATAACTCTTTTTTTAATTTTGGCAACTTTTTTAGCTCCAAGTATTTCTGGAGCTAAAAGATGGATATTCTTTCAAGGTATTAGTATTCAACCTTCTGAGATTTTTAAAATATCTTTTACTGTTTATCTTTCTTCCTATTTGAGTAAGTTTGATCTAATAAAAAACAATGGTATTTCATATTGGTTAAAACCAATGTTTATTTTTTCAATTTTTTGGGTGTTAATAATTTTGCAAAATGATTATTCAACAGCTATTTATTTTGCTATTCTTTTTTTTATTGTTTTGTTTGTTTCTAACATGGCATTTAGTTATGTTTTTGCTATTGTAATTACTTTTTTACCAGTTTCTGCTATATTTTTAATGCTTGAGCCTTATAGGGTTTCTAGAATTTTTGCCTTTCTCAATCCTTACGACGATCCTTCTGGCAAAGGTTACCAAATAATATCATCTCTTAATGCTTTAAAAAGCGGGGGAATTTTGGGCAAGGGTTTGGGAATGGGAGAGGTAAAACTTGGAAAGCTGCCAGAGGCTAATTCTGATTTTATTTTTTCAGTTCTTGGAGAGGAATTGGGATTTTTAGGTGTTTTGTTTGCTATAAGCTTATTTTTTTTGTTTTTTTACTTTGGTTACTTTATAGCTATTCATTCTGATAATAGATTTAAATTTTTTCTTGCATTTATTTCAAGTCTTGCAATTTTTCTTCAAAGTATAATGAATATTTTAATTGCAATTGGTCTTTTGCCTCCCACTGGGATTAATTTGCCGTTTTTTTCATCTGGAGGATCTTCTATTATTGTTACCATGGCGCTTTCTGGTCTTATTTCGAATGTTGCAAAAAACTTAAGTAATAATTGATAAATGTTTTTAGTAGTGTAAATCGGGTTAGTTTATGATTTTTGAGAGAAAATTTTTAATTAAGTACATATATTTTTTGACGTCTTTAATTTTTTTTGAAATAATAATTATTGTTTTTGCGTCTCCTTATTTTTTGATTAGATATATTAGTATTAATAATGATATATCTTTTTCCAAAGAGGATATAATCAGAATTTCAGGAATTAAACCTAATACATACTATCACAATGCTAATGTTAGAGTATATGAGGAAAATCTTAAAAGAGATTTAAGGATAAAGAATGCTAAAGTTGATCTTAAGTTTCCTAACAAAATTAACATTAAAATAGAGAAAAGAATACCTGTTGCTGTTGCTTTAGAAAACGCAAATGGTAATATTACTTATTATTGTATTGCATCAGATGGTGTAATTTTGGAAAAAAGCAAGTATTTAACCTACGATTTACCTATAATTAGCGGATTAGTTTTGAATGACAATAATGTAGGAGATTTTCTAGAGGATAGAATGCTTAATGTTGTAAGAGGCCTTGATTATCTTAAAATAAATCAAAAATATTTGTATAATTTAATATCAGAGATCAATTTTTTAAAATTGAATTTCTATGATTACAATGTAATTTTGTATATTAAAAGTATATATAATAAAATATTGATAACAGTTGATATGGATTTAATGGATGTAATGCATAAAGTGTTTCTTGCAATTGATTTGCTCAAAGGAAAAACCAACGTTATAGATTTAAGAAGTGGTGATATCATTTTGTTAGGAGAAGGTTAGTGTCTAGGAATTTGATAGTAGGTTTGGATGTTGGAACTTCAAAAATTTGTACTGTTGTTGCTGAGGTAAATTTAAATGATCAATTAGAAATAGTTGGAATAGGCACTAGTATATCAAGGGGAGTTAGGAAGGGAGTTTTAATAAATATTGAGGCGGCTCTTGATTCAATATCTAATTCTATTGAGGCTGCAGAGCTCATCTCAGGATGTGATATTACATCTCTTTCAGTTTCTATGTCTGGAAGTAGTGTTGAAGGAACTAATTCTCGTGGTGTTGTTGCAATAAATTCAAAAACAAGAGAGATTAACGAAGAAGATGTTGAAAGAGTGATTGAAGCAGCAAAAGCAATTGTAATTCCAATGGATAGAGAAATTCTTCATGTTGTTCCTCAAGAGTTTATTGTGGATGGAATACCTCATATAAAAAATCCAATAGACATGATGGGTATTCGTCTTGAAGGGGAGGTGCACATTATTACGGGGTCTAGCTCTTCTAGTCAGAATTTAGTCAGATGCGTAAATCGGGCTGGCTTTGCCGTTGATGAGGTTGTTCTTGGAAGCTTAGCTTCATCTTACGCAACTCTTTCCAAAGAAGAGCGTGAGATGGGCGTTTTGTTTATTGATATGGGTAAAGGGACAACCGATATTATTCTTTATATCGACGGTTCTCCTTATTATACTGGAGTGATTCCTATTGGTGTTAATAGGGTAACTCTTGACATTGCACAAGTTTGGAAGGTTCCTGAGGATGTTGCTGAAAATATTAAAATAACAGCTGGAATTGCTCACCCATCTATTCTTGAAAGTCAAATGGAAACTGTAATTATTCCAAATCTTGGAACTCGACCTCCTCAAGAGAAAAGTAGAAAAGAGTTGTCTGTAATAATTAATTCGAGGTTGAGAGAAATTTTTGAAATGATGCGAGCGGAAATACTTAAACGGGGACTTTATAATAAAATTAATGGTGGGATAGTTTTAACAGGTGGGGGAGCTTTATTCCCAGGTATTTCTAATTTAATAGAAGAAGTATTTAATTATCCCGCAAGAATAGGTTTGCCAATGAGTATTAATGGAATTGGGGAAGAGCATATAGATCCCAAGTTTTCTTCAGCTCTTGGTCTTGTTCTTTATAAGCACGAGCAGCAAAAATTCAATAAATTAAAGAAGGTAAGCAGTAAAGTTAAAAGAAAAAATAAAATATCTTCAAAGTTGAAAGGTTGGTTTTTGAAAGAATGGTTTTGACCAATCGTGGAGGAAGCGTTGATGAAAGATTATAATATGATTGATAGCAACACAAGAAGGTTTGATTCTACCACAAACCCTACAATTCTTAAAGTGATTGGTGCAGGAGGAGGGGGTAGTAATGCTGTTAATCGTATGATTGAATATGGAGTAAGAGATGTCGAATTTATTGTAGCCAATACTGATCTCCAAGCTCTCCAAACCTCTATTGCTCCCATAAAAATTGCTCTTGGGGCAAAAGTTACGGCAGGACTTGGTGCTGGAGGAAAGCCCGAGATTGGGCAAGCTGCAGCGGAGGAAGACATAGATGTTATACGCAATCATCTTTCCGGTGCCGATATGGTGTTTATTACTGCTGGCATGGGGGGTGGAACAGGAACTGGAGCTGCTCCTGTTATTGCTCAAGTCGCAAAAGAGCTTGGTATTTTAACAGTTGGGGTTGTGACAAAGCCTTTTAAGTTTGAAGGTCCTAAGAAGCTAAGACTTGCCGAGCAAGGAATAAATAACCTAAGGAAATCTGTAGATACATTGATTATTATTCCAAATCAAAAGCTTTTAACTGTTGTTGATAAAAGGACTACTATTAAAGATGCTTTTAAGCGTGCAGATGATGTTTTGAGAATGGGTGTTCAAGGTATTGCTGGCCTTATTATTGAGCATGGAGAGGTTAATATTGATTTTGCTGATGTTAAAAGTATTATGCAAGGCCAAGGCGATGCTTTAATGGGAATCGGATATGGTAAGGGTGAGAACAGAGCTGTTGATGCTGCAACTTCTGCAATTAGCAATCCGCTACTTGAAGAAGTTCGTATTGAAGGGTCTAAGGGACTTCTTGTTAATGTTACTGGTGGGGATGATTTTTCATTGCTTGAACTTGAAGAGATTATGGGAATAATTACTGTTAGTGTTGATGATGAGGCTACTGTAATATATGGCCATGCCATTAATTCAAATCTTGAAGATGAAATTTATGTTACGGTTGTTGCTACAGGTTTTGCATCTAAGAGACAAAAAGAAATATCAAATGTGCCAGAAAATAATACTTTAAGTTCTAAAGAGTTTGATACGTTAATGTCGGGCAATCAAAATATTCCTTCTGGATCTTATGAACATCAAGATTCTTCTTTTGCAACAAAGTCTAAAAATGTTAATTATTTTGATGATGATATTGATGTTCCAACATTTCTTAGAAATTTAAATAAAAAAAGTAGCGATGATTAGATGAAAATTTTGTCGTTAATAATATTTATTAATTTATTTTTATCTTGTGGTAGTGAATCTAAAGAAAAATTGAATCTTGGACTTAGATTAAGAGAATTGGAAATTTTAGGCGGTGGATCTGAATCTAAGATTGAAGTTTATAAAGAATTTATTGAAAAAGAAGATAAAAATATTTTAAAGATAGTTAATTCTATTGATAAGAAAGCTAGATTTTTCAATTTGATTGGTCTTGAATTGTTTAAGCTTGGTCAGTATGGACCTGCTATTGAATATTTTGCTAAAAATTTAGAAATCAATTCTAATAATTATTTGTCTCATTTTTACGTAGGTGTTGCTTCTTATAATTTAGCTAAAAATTTAAGAGTAAAAGATGAAGTTGAAAAATACATAGTTCTTGCTGAAAATTCTTTTTTAAAATCACTTTCAATCAGAGATGATTTTAAAGAATCTCTTTTTGCTATTTCTAATATGTATGTATATGACCTTGATAAGCAACTTGAAGCTAAAAATTATTTAAACAAACTTGAAGATATGGGTGAGGATTATTTTGAATTTTTCATGTTAAGAGGTGCAAATTATTATTCGCTAGGAGATCTTGGTAATGCTATATTGTTTTATGAGAAAGCTAGTAAAAATGCTTCAACTGAAGAGCAAAAAGAAGGTGTTTCTAGGATCATGAGTAATTTGAAGTAATTATTTATGATGAAATTGCTTTATATTGATAATTTGAAATTTTTAAAAAGCAAAGAAAAATTAAAACTTTTTAATAATTTTGATTTTAATGATATTATTAAATTGACGCAAAAGGACATTGAATCTTATCTTTTAAGATCTTTTAGAAGATCATGTAGGCTACCCAATTTAAAATTAGTAGAATTACAAGAAAAAGTTATTCGAAAGACAAAGGCTAAAATTGTTACTTTAGGATCTAAATTTTATCCTAATAGGCTTAGAAGAATTTATGATCCGCCTTTTGCTATCTACTATAAAGGCAATTTACCAAATTTTTCTTCATTGTCTTGGGCTGTTGTTGGTTCTAGAAGAATTAGCAAAACTCTTGCTGAGAAAACAAGAGAATTTTCTTCACATCTTGCAAAAAATGGTGTAGAGATTATTTCTGGATTTGCAGTTGGAGCTGATATTGAGGCTCATATAGCAGCAATAAATGAAAATAGCAGGACATTTGCTGTTATTCCAACAGATATTGATAATATTTATCCTAAGCAAAATCGAAAATATGTTTTCAAGCTTTTAGAACAAGGTGGAGGAATAATTACTGAAACTTTACCGTTTGACAAAATTCAAAATTATTTTTTTGCTAAAAGAAATAGGTTGATTTCGGGCTTATCGGATGCTATTTTTATAACTTATGCGCCCTTAAAATCGGGAGCTTTGATTACGGCTGAACTTGGACTTGACTTGGGACTTGACATTTATGTTTATGATTTAAATTTTTGTGGTGATGGAGCTGTAAAATTGTACAGTTTTGGAGCGCAAGAGATAAAAACTGTTAAGGATCTTTATGCTTTATTGAATATTAAATATGTAGATTCCAATAATATTGAAGATGATTTTAAAGAGTGTTGTAATTGTAAAAATGTATCTGATGTTCTTATTGGAGAGCTTTTAAAAGAGGTATATGAATAGGGGGTAATATGAACTTTAAAGGGACCACAGTTATTGCAATAAAAAAAAATGGTAAGACTGTGGTAGCAGCAGATGGACAAGTAACTTTTGGACATACTGTTTTAAAGAGTAATGCTATTAAAATACGAAAATTGCTTAATGGGAGAATTTTGGCAGGATTTGCAGGCTCAACGTCTGATGCAATTACTCTTTTTGAAAAATTTGAAGAAAAAATTAAGGCAAAAGGTGATGGATTGATTGACATTAAAAGAGCTGCTGTTGATCTTGCAAAAGATTGGCGTTCGGACAAAATACTTCATAAGCTTGAGGCTATGATGCTTGTTGCGGATTCCAACAATATTCTTTTGATTTCTGGTACTGGCGATGTTGTTGAACCCGAAGAGGATGTTATTTCAATTGGGAGTGGTGGTAATTATGCATATTCAGCGGCGCTTGCTTACATGGAGAACAAAAAATTAAGTGCTTTTGAGGTTGCGCGCAAATCTTTAAAAATAGCCGCAAGAGTATGTATATATACTAATTCTAATATTGTGCTTGAGGAGATTGAAAATGAATAAATTAGAAGAGCATTATATAGTTCCCAAAGATGTGGTTGCAGAACTTGATAAGTACATCATAGGTCAAGACGAAGCTAAAAAATTAGTATCGATTGCTCTTGTTAATAGATATATAAGGTCCAGACTTCCAAAAGAAATAAAAGATGAGGTAATGCCTAAGAACATTATTATGATTGGGTCGACAGGTATTGGAAAGACTGAGATTGCAAGAAGACTTTCTAAGTTAATTAAAGCCCCTTTTCTTAAAGTTGAAGCTACAAAATATACCGAGGTTGGTTATGTTGGTCGTGATGTTGAATCTATGGTTAGAGATTTGATGAGTATTGCCGTTAATATGGTAAAAGAAGAGATGTATAGTACAGTAAGAGAGGATGCTCTAGTAAAAACAGAGGAGAGGATAGTCGATAGTCTTTTTAAAGGATCTGGTAATTCTGATAATATAGATCCAAATGAAATAAAAGCAGAAGAAAAGGTAAAAGAGAAACTTAGAAAAAAGCTTAGAGCAGGTGAGCTTGATGATACTACTATTGAAATACAAATTTCTAGTAAAATGCCATTTTCCACAATAGAAATATTTACAGGCGGTAATTTTGAAGAAATTGATATGGGAATTGGAGGGTTATTAGGCAATATATTTGATAGAAAAAAGAAAAGAGAATTGAAGATTAAAAAGGCAAAGGAAATAATTTTAGCAGAAGAGCTTGAAAAATTGGTTGATCATGAGAATATTTCAGATATTGCAAAATCTAAAGTTGAGAATATGGGAATTATTTTTATTGATGAGATCGATAAAATAGCTGCTAAGAATAGGAGTGGGAATGATGTGTCTCGAGAGGGCGTCCAAAGAGATATTTTACCAATTATTGAAGGCTCTAAAGTTAATACAAAATATGGAATAGTTGATACTTCTCATATTTTATTTATTGCAGCAGGGGCATTTAATTTAGCTAAACCTTCTGATTTAATACCCGAACTTCAAGGGAGATTTCCAATTAAGGTTGAGCTTAAAAGTCTGAGTATAGACGATTTAAAAAAAATTTTAAAACAAACAAAAAATTCTTTAATAAAACAATATGTTGCGATGTTTAAGGTTTATAATTTAGATTTAAAGTTTAGCGAGGAGGCTGTAGATAGAATTGCAGAGCTTACTTTTAATATGAATCTTGAGAATGAAAATCTTGGTGCCAGAAGACTTCACGGCGTTATGGAAAGGGTGCTTGCAGATCTTTTTTTTGAGGTGCCAGGTAGTAAGTTGAAAAAATTTGAAATAAACTTGGACTATGTTAATAAAAAAATACAAATTAACGAACAAAAAGATTTAAATTATTATATAATTTAGTTAAAAGTAATTTTAAACGAGGGGGGCTTTAATTTGAATGATTTTGAAAGATCTATAGATTTTTCACATAGGTATTTAGATGTTCTAAGTTTAAGACAAAGCGTTATTTCTGACAATATAGCAAATGTAAATACTCCAAATTTTAAGAGAAGTAAAATTTCTTTTGAGTCAGAGCTGGAAAAGGCTTTTTTAAATAAAAATAAAAATGATCTAAAGTTAATCAAGTCTAGTGATAAGCATTTATCTGGGTTTAAAGATTTAGAGTATTTAGATATTAAGCCTCATAGACTCCTTGATCATTTTTCAATTATGAATAATAATGGCAATAATATTGATATTGATTCTGAGATTAAGTCACTTGTACAAAATCAAATGATGTATCATCTTATGACCAATGTTCAGTCGCATTATTTTAAAAGTATAAATATTGTATTAAAATAAATTAATATTTTAAGGAATGTAAAATGGGATTATTTTCAAGCATTAATGTAGCTTCAACGGGATTGACAGCACAAAGGTTGAGGATTGATGTTATTTCGAATAATATTGCAAATGTTTCTACTTCTAGAACTCCTGATGGTGGGCCTTATAGAAGACAGAGGATTATTTTTGCACCAAGGGTTAGTAATCCTTATTGGAAAGGTCCTTTTATTCCAGATTATCTTGATAATGGTATTGGGCAAGGAGTTAGGGTTGCTAGCATTGAAAAAGATAAATCTCCATTAAAATTAAAATATGACCCAACCCATCCTGATTCAATAAATTTTGGGGATAAAAAAGGTTATGTGGAGCTTCCTAATGTCAATTTGGTTGAAGAAATGGTAGATATGATTTCAGCTTCTCGTGCTTATGAGGCAAATTCTACTGTTATTAATAGTAGTAAGTCTATGTTTAGAAGTGCGTTAGCTATACTTCAAAGCTAAAGGAGAGATCATTGATGGGAATAGATACTTTTTTTACAGAAAATAATATTAATTTGGTTAAAAAAAATCCTTTGCATTTTGATGTGAATCTTTTTGGTTCTTCTAAAAGCATTGCCAAAAGCAATGATATTAAAACATTTAAGGATGTTTTAATAAATACGATTACTGGTGTCAACAAAAGTCAATTAAATGTTTCTAAAGTTATGGAACAAGCTGTTCTTAAGCCTAGTAGTGTTGATGTTCATGATTTTGTAATAGCGATTTCTAAAGCTAATATGAATTTAAGCATTTTAAAGGCTGTTGTTGAGAGAGGTATGAAGGCTTATCAAGATATAATCAATATTCGTTAAGGAGCCATAAGATTTTGAGCAATTTTTTTACTAATTTTTTTGTTTCAGCAAAAGGAATCTTCAAAAAAGCTAGTACGGTTCAGAAAATAGCCTTAGGGTTGATTATTTTTTTTGTTATTCTTGCGTTTGTTTTTTTGATAGGACTTTCTACTAAAAGTCAAAGTATTGCTCTTTTTGGAGTTGAGATTAAAGATCAATATCTATTAGACAGGATATCGCAAAGACTTGATAGAGAAAATGTTAAATATTTTTTAAGTTCCGATGGAAGAATTTATTTAGATGATGAAAAGCTTGCGAAGAAAATGAGAGCAATTCTTGTAAGAGAAGAGCTTGTGCCTATTCATATGGATCCATGGGCTTTGTTTGATATTGACAGATGGACTATTACTGATTTTGAAAGAAGCATTAATCTTAGAAGATCTATTACAAGGGCGGTTGAGCAGCATATTGTAGCTTTAGATGATGTTGATGCTGTTAGTGTGAATCTTGTTATGCCCGAGAAAGCTCTTTTTAAGGAGGCGCAAGAGTCTGTTAAGGCGTCTGTTAGAATTACCCCAAGACCTGGTTCTGATATTATTACCAATAGAAAAAAAGTTGAAGGACTTGTTAAGCTTATTCAGTATGCTATTGAAGGTCTTGAGTCTGATAATATTGCTATTGTTGATAATAGTGGAACTATTTTAAATGATTTTTCTAATTTAGATGGGATAGACAGAATAGACTTAGCAGAAAAGGAGCGCAAATTGAAGCTTAAGTATGAAGCTATGCTTAGGGGAGAAATTGACTCTGCATTAAGTAAAGTTTTATCTGTTGATAGATTTATGATAGCAAGAGTAAATGTAAAACTTGATACTTCAAAAGAAACTACAGAGTCTAAAGAGTATGCTCCTATTGAACTTCAATCCCAAGATCCAAAAGCTTCTTATAACACTAGAAAAGTAAGCGATTCAACTATTATATCTTCTCAAACTCAAAAAAAAGAATATCAGGGGCAAGGATATAGTCCATGGGGGCCTCCTGGTCAAGAAGGCAATACCCCTCCCGAGTATCAGGATTTAAGCGATATTACTGGTAAATATAATGAATCTCAGGAGATTAAAAATGTTGCTTTAAATGAAAAAAAATCTACAAGCGAAAAAGAGCCGGCTAGGATTGTAGGTGTTTCTCTTGGTATTTTTGTGGATGGTATTTGGAATTTTGTGTATGATGAAAAGGGAAATTTCGTAATAGAAAATGGAATGAGAAAAAGAGAATATAAGCCTATGGCACTAGAAGAAATAAAAAATATTGAAGATGTTTTGCAAAGTTCTTTTGAATATAAGCCAGAAAGAGGTGATTCAATAACAGTTAGAAATATATCTTTTGATCGTATGAATGAATTTAGAAAAATAGATGAGAACTATTTTGCAAGTGAAAGGTTTAAATATTTTTTATTTATTGCAAGTATAATATTTTCATTATTAATTTTAGTATTTACAATATTTTTTGCTATTTCTAGAGAACTTGAAAGGCGAAGACGTCTTAGAGAAGAGGAATTGGCAAAGCAAGCACACTTGAGACGTCAACAAGCTTTAATGGATAGTGGTGATGATGTTGGCGTTGATGATGTTGTTGGTGGAATTAGAGAAGGCGATGAGCTTCAAAATAATGCTGAGCTTTTAGCCAGAGAAAAGCCAGAAGATGTTGCTAAGCTCATAAGAACATGGCTTTTGAAAAACGCTTAGAAGGTAGTAATTAATATGGAAGAAAAAAAAGAAAAGGAGATTCTGGATGTTTCTGCTTTAACAGGTAAGCAAAAAGCTGCTATTTTGTTAGTTTCAATAGGTTCTGAAATCTCTTCTAAAGTGTTTAAGTATCTTTCTCAAGAAGAGATAGAGTCTTTGACATTTGAGATAGCAAAGCTTGAGACAATTACTTCTGAGCTTAAAGATAATGTTCTTTTAGAGTTTAAGGAATTAATGATGGCTCAAGAATTTATTCAAAAGGGTGGAATTGATTATGCAAGAGAGCTTCTTGAAAAATCTCTTGGGACTCAAAAAGCAGTTGACATTATTAATAATTTGGGGTCTGCTTTACAGTCTAGGCCTTTTGAATTTGTTAGAAGAGCGGATCCTGCAAATATTTTAAACTTTATTCAACAAGAACATCCTCAAACAATTGCTTTGATACTTTCATATCTTGATCCCCAAAAGGCTTCTTTTATTCTCTCTAGCTTGCCTACAGAGGTACAAACAAATGTTGCAAGAAGAATTGCATTAATGGATAGAACTTCACCTGAGGTTGTAAGAGAGGTTGAGAGAGTTCTTGAGAAAAAATTAGCTTCTCTTTCTTCAGAAGACTACACATCAGCAGGAGGGGTTGACAATGTTGTTGAGATAATTAATATGGCTGATAGAAAGACGGAAAAGTTTATTATTGAGTCTCTTGAAGAAGAAGATCCAGAGCTTGCAGAAGAGATTAAGAAGAAAATGTTTGTATTTGAAGATATCGTTTTGCTTGATGACAGATCTATACAAAGGGTTTTAAGAGAAATAGATGGTCAAGAATTAGCTAAAGCTTTAAAATCTGTAGATATTCCTGTTCAAGAAAAAATTTTCAAAAACATGTCCAAAAGAGCAGCTTCAATGCTTAAAGAAGATATGGAATTTTTGGGGCCTACTAGGCGAAAAGACGTTGAAGAATCCCAGCAAAAAATTGTTTCTCTTATTAGAAAATTAGAAGAACAGGGAGAAATAGTTATTTCAAGAGGTGGTGAAGAAGATGTTCTTGTCTGATAAAGGAGTTTTGTTTGCCTAAGGTTTTATATAAATCGTCAGAAGTTGATAATTCGGTAAAGTTTGAATTTGTTGAGATAGCAAAGCCTGTTTTTGAGTCTTTAGAAATTAAGGAGAAAGAAGGCAAGGTTTACGACATAGAAAGTCAAATTACCAATCTTAAAGAAGAGTTGCAATTTCTAAGAGATGAAAAATTACGGCTTGAAGAAGAGCTTGTTAAAAGACAAGAACTTGCCAAAGAAGAAGTTCAAATTGAATCTAATAGGCTTATTGAAGAAGCTAAAATAAAAGCCAATGAAGTGCTAGAAGTAGCCAAGCAAGAAGCAGATCTTTTACAAAGAGAAGCTATTGATAAGAAGGAATCTATTGAGGCTGAATCTAATGCTGAGATTGAAAGATTGGCAAGAGAGTATGAAGAAAAATTAAAAACAGAACTTGAGACAGCAATAGCTAAGGGTAGGCAAGAGGGATATAGTAAAGGTTATGAAAGCGGTTTTGAAGATTTTGACAAAGTTATGAGGAAATTGCATAGTATAATAGCAACTTTAATCGCCGAAAGAAAAGGCATTCTCGAATCATCGAGTGGCCAGATAATAAGCCTTGTCATGCAAATTGCAATTAAGGTTATTAAGAGAATTACAGATTCTCAAAAAGATATTGTCTTGGAAAATGTTAATGAGGTGTTGAAAAGGGTAAAAGATAAAACACAGATTACTATCCGTGTAAATCTTGATGATTTAGATATTGTTAGACATAAAAAGAGTGATTTTATTTCTAAATTTGATGTTATAGAAAATTTAGAAATCATAGAAGATCCCAATATAGGCAAAGGTGGTTGTATAATTGAAACTAATTTTGGAGAGATTGATGCACGTATTTCTTCTCAGCTTGATAAAATAGAGGAAAAGTTTAAAAATTTTTCATTATTAAGTTAAATATTCAAAGGAATTTTAGTGAGCAGTTTTTTTGGAAATTATTTAAAGCAAGTAGATGATATTGAAACTGTATCTTTTGTTGGCAGAGTGCAAAAGATAAAAGGTCTTTTAGTTGAAAGTTTGGGCCCCCAGTGTGCTGTTGGAGATTTATGTTTAATTGATCAAAGAAATAATAAAAAAGTATGTGCTGAGGTTTTAGGATTTAATGGTCCTTATGTTAGTCTTATGGCATATGAAGGATTTAGTGGGATTGAAGTTGGAAATAAAGTCTATTCTTTAAACAAAGGGCTAGAGATAAATCTTAGTGATGAGCTTTTAGGAAGAGTTATTGATTCTCTTGGTAGGCCTATTGATAATAAAGGGGCATTTTTGAATAATAGATATAAAGAGTTAATTTTTGAAAAAATTAATCCAATTAGTAGAAGTATTTTTGAAGAGCAAATATTAACAGGGGTTAAGGTTCTTGATGGATTTTTACCAGTTGCTAAAGGACAAAGAGTTGGTATTTTTTCTGGTGCTGGTGTTGGTAAGTCTACTTTGCTTGGCATGATTGCAAAAAATTCAAATGCAGATGTGAACGTTATTGCTTTTATTGGGGAAAGAGGTCGAGAGCTTAATGAGTTTATTGAGCATGAACTTGGTGAGGAGCGTTTAAAAAAAAGTGTTTTAGTTGTTTCAACTTCTGATGAGTCACCCATATCAAGGTATAAGGGAGCTTATGTTGCTACTATGATAGCAGAATACTTTAGAGAGCAAGGCAAAGATGTTGCTTTACTTTTTGACTCTATTACTAGGTTTGCAAATGCTAAAAGGGAGATGTCTCTTTCATTGGGAGAACCTCCAGTAGCTAAAGGCTATCCCCCTTCTGTTTTTGTTGAAATTCCAATTTTACTTGAGAGATCAGGTTTTAATGGTAATGGAGGAAGTGTTACGGGGTTTTATACTGTTCTTGTTGAGGGGGATGATTTTACAGAGCCTGTGGCCGATAATATTAAGGCTGTTTTGGATGGTCATATTATTTTAGACAGAGATTTGTTTGATAGGGGGATTTATCCTTCAATAAATGTTCTTAGTTCAACGTCAAGATCTATTCATAGAATAATGAGTTTAGAAAAACAAAAATTAATAATGAAAGCTAGAAATTTGTTATCTGTTTATAAAGATTATGAAGATCTTATTAGAACGGGGATTTATCTTAAAGGATCCAATAAGGATGTTGATTTTGCAATTTCCAAGTATCCTAAGATTATTGATTTTATTTCTCAAGGTATAAATGAGACATTTGATTTTGAAAATTTAGAAGATGAGATGAGGGAAATATTATCTTGAATGATTTAAACTTTAGAAAACAAAAGCTTAATAGAATATTAACCATTAGAACCTACTATCGAAAGTTAAGCGAGAGAGACTTAATGGATGTAAATAAAAAAATTTCAAAAATAAATCAGTTTTCAGATGAAATTCCCAATATTTTAAAAAACTTGAATAGCCCCGAGGATCTTTTTATAAGAGATTATATAGATTGTTTAAATTATAAAAAAAAACAAAATTTTAAAATTCTTGAAAAACTTAAAAAGAATTATAATGAGTGTTATGATATTTATCTAAATAAATATAGGGAACAAAAAAAGATTAAGATATTAATAAAAACTTTAAATGATTCTATAATTAGGAATATAGAAAAGAAGGAAAGCTTATTGTTAGATGAATATGTAAATTATAAAGTTTGTCAAAATCTGAGGATTGAAAGTGAATAATTTTTTATCGTTCTTTTTTAGGGCATTTTTTTTGTTATTTTTAATTGTTATTTTATTTTTATTTGTGTTATTTTCTATTGATTTTCTTGGGATGTATAATACTAAGAGATATTTCCCTGAATTTGTAAGAACTAAGTTTTTAGGAGAAACTTCTTTAGTTTTTGATCATAATTCTAATATAATCCTTGATGAAACTAGACTTGTTAAGGAAAGGGAAGCTATTGATATTAAAAATCAGCAGATTGAAAAGCTTAAAGAAGATCTAAAATTAAAAGAAGATAGTTTAAATAAGCTCGAATTTGAGCTTAAGCAAAAGCAGAAAGATTTGGATTTAAAACAAAAGGTAATAGATGATATTATAAATAAATATAATGACGAGGAAGCAAATATTTTACAGACAGCTGTATATTTAATGAATATGCCGCCAGAAGATGCTGTTAAGCGGCTTGAGGATTTAAATCCCGAGCTTGCAATATCTTATATGCGAAAAATTGAAGAGCTTTCTAAAAAAGAAGATCGTATTTCAATTGTTCCTTATTGGTTGTCTCTTATGGATGCCAAGAAAGCTGCTATATTGATTAGAAAAATGTCTGTTAGTTCATTGGAGTAGTGCCTATATGAGTAATTTATTAAATTTAAGTAAAGCTTGTGGCAATAAATGTAACCTCTTGAATACAATTAAAGGATTAAATTTAAATGTTTCTAAAACGGAGTCTAAAGAAAATAAGGGTTCTTTTTTTAATATTATGTCTTTTGAATCTAAAAGATTATCTAAAGCAAAATTTATGATATTTGATTTTTTAAATTTTATTAAAAATAATGGACTTATTGCTAAAAATTTAAAAAAATCGCCTTTAAATAAATCCTTTTTTTTAAAAAAGCTTGATAATGAGGATTTTGTTTCTGATTTAAAATCTTTGATTGCTAAAATGAATGTTTTTTTAAATTTTGAGGACTTAAATATTAAAGAGAATTTAACATTTAATTTTGATAATTTTGATTTTGTAAGTAAAGAAAAATTTTTTGAAAAAATTGAAAGACTTTGTTTTGCTTTTAATGATTTAAGTTCTTTTTTAGGTTTTGATTTTTCAACTTCCTTGATTGATTATTATAGTCATGCCAGCTTGAATGATGAAAAGAAAGAAAAAAATGTTATTAATATTGATGTAAAAAATTTCAAGAAGAACGATGGTGATCATGATAATTTTGTTTTTTCAAAGTTTGGTTTGAATACGATTGATGGTCAAAATTTTGTTGGTAGTAGGTATAAGGTTAAAGAAATATCAGACGATTCTTTTAAAGGTTTTGTTGAAGAATTTAGCAATTATAACATAAAAAGCTCTAAAGAGGTTGATAATTTTGAGCTTGTCAACAGCTTAAAGCCAGAGTGGAATCTTAAGATTAATAAAAATATTGTGGATAAAGCTAAAATTGTGTTAAAATCGAATAATACAGGAGAGATTAAGTTGGTTTTAAAGCCCAAAGAGCTTGGTAGTATACGAATTAATTTAAACCTTGATTCTAATAACAATTTATTGGGAAAGATCATAGTGGATAATCAAAATGTTAAAATGCTTTTTGACCAAAATATGCATTCACTAAATAAAATGCTTGGTGAGAGTGGTTTTAATGCCAGCTTAAATCTTTTTCTTGCAGGCGAAGATTTGAATTCTTTTTCTAAAAATTTTAAAGATGATTCTAAAGATCAAAATTTTTATTTTGGTTATAATAAATTTTTTCAAATTGAAGAAGAAATTGAATTTGCTTGTGATGTAGATAAGAATGTTAATTTGATTGTTTAGATGGTGGAGTTAAATGAGTAAAATGAATGGTGTTGAAAATGTTTCTAATTTGACTATTGGTAATAAAATTAAAAAAGGATCAGATTTTAAGGTTGACAATGTAGCTAATAAGGTTAACCTTGGTAAGGACGATTTTTTAAAGTTACTTATTACTCAACTTAGATATCAAGATCCTACAAATCCAATGAAGGATAAAGAATTTATTGCTCAAATGGCGCAATTTTCGACTCTTGAGCAAATGGCGAATATGAGCAAGTCATTTGAAAAACTTGCATCTTCTTTAGGAATAAGGAAAGATTTGGATTTGTTGGGCAAAGTAATCAAATTTCAGCATGGTGATGGGGAGATTGTTAAAGGTCGTGTCACAAATATTAAGACAGGCGCAATACCCCAAGTTATGGTTAATGGTAATTATTATGTATATAAAAACATATTATCGGTAGGTTTGGAGGAGTAATTATATGATGAGGTCTTTATATTCTGGTGTTTCTGGGCTTCAGAATCATCAAACAAGAATGGATGTTGTTGGTAATAATATTGCTAATGTAAATACAATTGGGTTTAAAAAGGGAAGAGTAAATTTTCAGGATATGATATCACAGTCTATTTCTGGGGCTTCTCGTCCTACTGATACTCGTGGGGGGACGAATCCTAAGCAAGTTGGATTAGGTATGAATGTTGCTGCAATTGACACTGTTCACACTCAAGGGGCTTTTCAAAGTACTCAAAAAGCATCTGATCTTGGAGTTAGTGGTAATGGATTTTTTATTTTAAAAGAAGGTAAAAATTTGTTTTATACAAGAGCTGGTGCTTTTGATGTGGACTCTGATCGGCATCTTGTAAATCCTGCAAATGGGATGCGAATTCAAGGTTGGATGGCAAGAGATTTAGAAGGTGAAAAGGTTATCAATACAGCTTCTGATGTTGAAGATTTAATTATTCCAATTGGAGATAAAGAGGGAGCAAAATCTACCAAAAACATTACTTTTGCTTGTAACCTTGATAAGAGGTTGCCTGTGATTCAAGAAAATGCAAGTTCGGCAGATATTGCACGTGGAACTTGGGTTGTTAATAAATCATTGTATGACAGTTTTGGAAATGTTAGTGTTCTTGAACTTAGGGTTGTAAAAGATTTAAATACTCCTAATTTATGGAATGCAACAGTATTAATAAATGGTGAGCAAAATTCAAATTTTACACTTGGGTTTGACAATGAGGGAGCATTGGCAACTTTAAATGGACAACCAAGTCAAAAAGGAGATATTCTTCAAATTCCTATAACATTTAATGTTTTAGGAGCAAATGCAGGTGAAGTTGGTGAGCAGCAAACTGTAAATTTAAAATTAGGAACAGTTGGGAGCTACACTGATTCAATCACCCAATTTGCTGATTCTAGTAGCACAAAAGCTATTATTCAAGATGGATATGGCATGGGGTATATGGAAAATTATGAAATTGATCAAAATGGTGTCATAGTTGGTATTTATTCAAATGGAATAAGGCGAGATCTTGGCAAGATTGCTCTTGCTTCTTTTATGAATCCCGGAGGACTTGCAAAATCAGGCGATACTAATTTTGTAGAAACAAGCAATTCAGGTCAGGCTAGAATAGGCGAGACTGGGCTTGCGGGACTTGGTGATATTAGATCTGGTGTTTTAGAAATGGCCAATGTTGATCTTGCAGAGCAGTTTACAGATATGATAGTAACTCAAAGAGGATTTCAGGCAAATGCTAAAACTATTACTACTTCTGATCAATTATTGCAAGAACTTGTAAGATTGAAAAATTAAGTCAAGATTGTTTTTTAAAATATGATTTTTGTAACTAAGCTTAATGGTTTTGGATATTATTTAAATCCTTGTCATATTGAAAGTATTGAAGCTAATCCTGATACTACAATTCTTCTTATGAACGGTAAGAAGTTGATTGTAAAGGAAAAAGTTGAAGAGGTGATCAATAGGATTAAGTTGTATAGGAAAGAAGTTACTTCTTTTGAAAAAATTGTAAGAGAAGGAAATGGGGGCGTTAAATTATGAATTTGGCTAGTATAATTGGGTGGGGAGTCGGATTTGGAGCTATTTTAATTTCCATGGCATTTACTCCCACAGGACTTGGTGTGTTTTGGGATTTAAGTTCTGTTTTTATTACCGTTGTTGGATCTTTTTCTGCTCTTATGGCTTCTTCAGAAGTTATTGCTGTAAAAAAAATTCCAACGTATTTGGGTTTTTTCTTTAGAAGAAATTCTTATGCCAAAATTTCTATTATAAAAATATTAGTAGAGCTTTCGGAAAAGGCTAGAAAAGAAGGTCTTTTGTCTCTTGATGATGAGCTTGAACAAATTAATGATCCATTTTTTAAGTCAGGAATGAGGCTTGTTGTTGATGGTGCAGATCCTGAAGTAATTAGAACTATGCTTTATTTAGAGCTTGATCAAATGCAAGAAAGACATAAAGTTGGTGCAGATCTTTTTAAGACTTGGTCAAAACTTGCTCCTGCTTTTGGTATGACGGGTACTCTTATTGGACTTGTAGCTCTTCTTGGTAATCTAGAGGACAAGTCTGCGCTTGGGTCTTCTATGGCCGTTGCTCTTATTACAACTCTTTATGGAACCATAATGGCAAATTTAATGTTTATTCCTGTACAACTTAAGTTGGAAAAAATTGATTCTGAGGAATCTGCAGTAAAAACAATGATAATTGAGGGTGTTTTATCAATTCAGTCTGGAGATAATCCTAGAATTTTAGAACAAAAATTGATGACTTTTTTAACTCCCAAAGATCGAAGTCATCTTGGTAATAGTATTGGGGGTGAATAATGGCTTTTAGATTTAAAAAGTCTTTGAAATGTGATGAAGGAGCACCAGATTACATGGTGACTTATGGGGACATGGTTACTTTGCTGCTTGTATTTTTTGTTACAATGTTTTCATTAAATGATATTATTTTTCAAGAGAATGTGATAAGGATAATGTCTGCTTCTTTCACGGGTGCAGGATTTTTTAAAGGTGGTAAAACTTTAGATTTTAATAAATTATCTTATTTGAGTAATAGTTTTATGTCTTTACCTTCTACTGTGCGCAATAAACAAGCATCTCAGACTGCTAAAAATAAATCTATGATTGAATTTATTGAGAAAATTCAGTCTAAAAATATTATAGTTAGACAGGAAGAACGGGGTATTGTGATATCTCTTGCAGCAGATGCCTTCTTTGATTCTGCTAGTGCAGATGTTAAGCTTGAAGACAATAGAGATTCTATTCAAAAGATAGCATCTTTTATTGGAGTTTTAAGTTCTAGAGGCTATAATTTTAAAATAGAAGGGCATACAGATAATATTGACACTGATGTAAATGGGCCTTGGAAAAACAATTGGGAGCTTTCTACTGCAAGATCTGTGAATATGCTAGAACATATTTTGAATTATTTAGATCAATCTAATGTTAAGAGCGTTGAAAATAAGTTTGAAGTAGCTGGTTTTGGCGGAAGTAGGCCTATTGCAACAGACGATACTCCTGAGGGCAGAGCTTATAATAGAAGAATTGATATATTAATTACTACGGATGCGTCTTTAAGTTTTCCTAAGGAAATTACGCAGTAATAGTTTTTTTAAACTATAGAGAAGAAATTAATAGGAGGAATTTTATTATGCCAAATAAGGACGATGAAAATTTAGATGTAGGAGATTCTAATGTTGGTAGAAAAGGTGGTTTATTACCTGATATTATAATAAAAATTTTGCAGATACTTGCAATAGGAATATTTACTGTTGCAATAATGATAATTGTTTCTTATTTTGTATCTAAAATGGTGGTAAGCCAAAGTGGAGCTCCTAGTGATTTCCCAGTTTTTTCTAATGAATACTTAGGAAAGCCTCCTATGCTTATATGGTATGAAAGTATAGATGAGATTAGGGGTAATACTTTAGATGTTCCTCCAAAAACTTTTGTTGTAAAGCTTGCTTTAGGGTATGCAGAGAATAATGTTAATATTCTTAATGAACTTGGAAGGCAAAAAGTACGCTTAAAAGATATTATTAGAGAATATTTTAGTCAAAGAACTGGTCAAGAAATAAAGAATGAAAGTCAAATAAAAGCAGAAATTAAGGCAAGAATTAATAGTATTCTTAGAAACGGAGAAATAAAAGAAATAGCATTAACCCAAATTGATATTTTTGATATGTAATAATGTAATAAATTTAAAGGAATTTTAAATGGCAAACAATCCAGGAGCTTTATCCCAAGACGATATAGATAGCCTTTTAGAGTCTATCAACTCATCTGAAAGTTTATCGCTAGACGAATCCCTTTCTAATGTTATATCTAGTCCTACAGGAAAAAAGCAAAAAGTTAAGGTATATGACTTTAAAAGACCAGATAAATTTTCAAAAGAACAGGTTAGAACAGTTTCAAGTTTTCATGAGGCGTTTGCTAGGTATACCACAACTTCACTTTCTGCTCTTTTAAGAAAAATGGTTCATGTTCATGTGGCTTCAGTTGACCAATTAACTTATGAAGAGTTTATTAGGTCAATACCTAATCCCACAACTTTAGCAATAATAAATATGGATCCACTTAAAGGATCTGCTATTTTTGAAGTTGATCCAACCATAGCATTTGCTATAGTAGATAGGCTTTTTGGGGGAGATGGGGATACGATTAAAGATAAAAGTAGAGATTTAACAGAAATTGAGCAGTCTGTCATGGAAAGTGTTATTATTCGTATACTTGCTAATATGAGAGAGGCTTGGTCTCAGGTAGTTGATTTAAGGCCAAGATTTGGGCATATTGAGGTCAATCCACAGTTTGCTCAAATAGTTCCTCCTACAGAAATGATTATTTTAGTAACTCTTGAGGTTAAAATAGGAAAGGTGGAAGGACTTATGAATTTTTGTTTGCCTTATATTACTATAGAACCTATTGTTTCAAAATTATCAACAAGATATTGGCATTCTTTGATTGGAGTTGGAACTACTAGTGAGAATCTTGATGCTTTGCGTGAAAAGTTAGAAAATACAGCGATGCCTTTGGTAGCAGAAATAGGGGAAGTTAAACTGAAGGTAAGAGAAATTTTATCGCTTGACAAAGGTGATGTTTTAAATCTTGAATCTTCTCTAATAAATAAAGATTTAACTTTAAAAGTTGGTACTAAGGAAAAGTTTAAATGTAGAATGGGTTTAATGGGCAATAAAATTTCAGTACAAATTACAGAAAAAATTGGAGATATAAAAGGTTTTGATTTATTAAAAGAGCTTACAGAAGAGGTTGAGTGATAGTAATTTTTTATTATAACTTAAATTATTAAGAGGTTGAATTATGAGTGTAAATGAAAAAAGTGATAATGTAGAAAAGCCGGAAATAAAAGGGGTTAAGCTACCTGATTTAATTGATACTTTACCAGAAGGAGTTGATCCTAGTAATTTTGGACTTTTAATGGATGTTTCTATGCAGCTTACTGTAGAACTTGGAAGAACAGAACGTAAAATAAAGGATATACTTGGTATGTCTGAAGGCACGATTATTACTCTTGATAAACTTGCTGGTGAGCCTGTAGATATTTTAGTAAACGGTAAAATAGTTGCCAGGGGAGAAGTAGTTGTAATTGATGAAAATTTTGGAGTTAGAATTACTGAGATAATTAAAACTAAAAATGAATAATAAGTTTTTATTTTTAGTTTTTTTAGCGTTTTCTAATTTTTTTACATATGCTAATTCGCAAGAGCAAGTAGATTTAGTATCTGATAATTTAGAAAATGAATCTAGCTTGCCAATCTTTGAGGGGGATAAGGCAAATCTTACTAACAATGATAGTACTCAGGCAGTCTCTCTTTTTAATATTTCTGATTTGGTTAAGATAGTTTTATTTTTGCTTATTGCTTTTTTTATCTTTTTTTTATTTAAAAAATTGATTTTTTATTCAAAAAAAAGCAAATATGAACAAAATTCTGATTTGATTAAGGAGCTTGTTTTTTACGAAATAGATATTAAAAACTCAATAAGAATTATAAACATATTAGACAATGTTTATATATTTTTAGTTTCCAGCAATTCTTCTACTTTACTCAAAGAGATTAAATCTGAAGAAGAATTAGAAGATTTAAAACTTAAGCTTAGCAAGATTAATAATTTTTCTAAGAAAGATTCTTTTAAATCAATCTTTAAGAAAATGCTGCTCAAAAAAGAAGAAGTTCCTTTTTCCAGTAATGATTATGTTAAACTTGAGAAGAAAATTGAGACTTCGCTTAAGGATAAACAGGATAGATTAAAAAAATTTTAGAGGGTTTATTTTGAGAAAGTGTTTTAATTTTTTTTTATTTTTTAGTGTAACAAGTTTATCTTTTGCGCAAACAAAATCTTTGCAAGCCACCAAAGGTCTTAATTTTCCGTTTTTAAATTTTGAAAATATTAGTGGTTCAGAAATAGCTTTTTCTTTGCAGCTTTTGATTCTATTAACCATTATTACTCTTTCTCCAGCATTTTTAGTTTTAATGACTTCGTTTTTGAGAATATCTATAGTTTTAGATTTTATTAGACGCGCTTTATCTCTTCAACAATCTCCTCCTACTCAAATAATAATGGGATTGGCGTTATTTTTAACTATTTTTACTATGTGGCCAACTTTTAATGCTATATATAAACAAGCTTATTTGCCTCTTAAAGAGTCAAAAATAAATTTTGATGAATTTTATAACAAAGGAATTGCGCCTCTTAGAATTTTTATGTATAAGCAAATGTCTGATGGAAGTCATGAAGAGATTAGGTTATTTATGAGCATTAGTAATTATGATCGACCAAAAAATTTTAGCGAAGTACCAACACATGTTTTAATTGCAGCTTTTATTTTACATGAGCTTAAAGTGGCTTTCAAAATGGGAATTTTAATATTTTTGCCTTTTATAGTTTTAGACATTATTGTTGCGTCTGTTTTAATGGCTATGGGTATGATAATGTTACCCCCTGTAATGATATCTTTGCCTTTTAAGTTGATTCTTTTTGTAATGGTAGATGGATGGACTTTAATTACTAGTGGTCTTATTAAAAGTTTTATGTAGGGTATATATATGACTGCAGGACACATTCTTTATTTAATTAGAATTTCTATTGAAAACATTATTATTTTATCAGCTCCAATGTTGATTATAGCTCTTATAGTTGGTCTTTTAATTTCAATTTTTCAAGCTATTACTTCAATTCAAGATCAAACTTTAAGTTTTATTCCAAAGATTATTGTTATACTTTTAACTATTGTGATTTTTGGTCCTTGGATTTTAAATAAGCTTATGCAATTTACTTATATTATTTTTAATCAATTGCAAAATGTTTAGTTTATAACTTTAAATTATTATTATATTGTTTGGATGAAATTTTGAATTTGAATTTTTTGGTTTTAAAATCTTTTACAATTTTACCTGTGTTGGTTAGAATTTTTGTGTTTTTAAAATTTTCTCCATTTTTTTCAACAATAAAAATTGGATATTTTAATTTTTTCTTTTCTTTGATTCTCTCTATAATTGTTGTTGAAAAGATTAAAGTTACTTATCCTTTAGATAATATGTTTTCTTTTGTGTTAATTTTATTAGGAGAAGCTATTTTAGGCCTTATTCAGGCATTTTTTGTTAGTATAATTTTTAATGTTTTTCATTTAGTTGGATTTTTCTTTTCTAATCAAATTGGACTTGCTTATGCAAATATTTTTGATGTTTTTTCAGAAGAAGATAGTATGATTATTTCACAAATTTTTGCTTATTTATTTTTGCTTTTGTTCTTGTCAAGCGATTTTTTACTTCGGTTTTTTGTGATTGGCATACATGATTCTGTTTTGAACATTAGGGTTGAACATTTGGTAAATATGAAAAATTCAGAGTTTATCAAGCTTTTGCTTATGTCTTTTGGATTTCTTTTTGAAAAAGCTTTATTAATTTCGTTTCCGATATTGGCTTTGCTTTTACTTTTTTATCTGGTATTAGGAATACTTTCAAAAGCATCACCCCAGATTAATTTATTAATAATTAGTTTTTCAACTTCGCTATTTTTAGGGCTGTTAATTTTATATATTGGATTTCCAAGCTTAGCAATATCTTCAAAAAAAGTGATTGAGCTTTCCTTAGATTCTCTTGCTAGTTTTTTAAAATTGTTTTCTAGAGTTTTAAAATAATGATAAAAGATGAATTTTTGATTAAAAGTTGGTATATTCCCCTTGATTTTTTTTCTGCAGATGATGAAGGAAGAACCGAGTTACCCACTGACCAAAAAAAGCAAAAAGCAAGAGAAGAAGGACGGGTATTAAAGTCCGCTGAAATTAATACTGCTGTTGGTCTTTTATTGTTATTTGCATTGTTTTTTTTCATGCTTTCTTATTTTGCTTTAGATTTAGCAGCTGTTTTTAAAGAGCAGGTTAGTAAGCTTCCTGAGGTTATGAAGATGAGTGTTTATGCTATGGGTTTTGCATATATTAGATCCATCATGGGCTATGTTGTTTTGTTTTTTTTTGCATCCTTAGCTGTTAATTTTTTTGTGAATATTGTTCAAGTAGGTTTTTTTATTACTTTTAAATCTTTAGAGCCAAGGTGGGATAAAATTAGTTTTAATTTTTCCAGGTGGGCAAAAAATTCTTTTTTTTCGGCTGGTGCTTTTTTCAATTTGTTTAAAAGTTTGTTAAAAGTTGTTATAATATGCTTGATATTCTATTTTATTATAGAAAACAATATAGGCAAAATTTCTAAGCTTTCGGAGTATACGCTTCAGACTGGAATTTCTATTGTGTTGGTGCTTGCCTATAAGATATGTTTTTTCTCAGTAATATTGTTGGCAATTGTCGGAGTGTTTGATTATTTGTTTCAAAGATCTCAATACATTGAGAGTTTGAAAATGACAAAAGAAGAGGTAAAGCAGGAGAGGAAGGAAATGGAAGGTGATCCTTTACTTCGATCTAGAATAAAAGAGAGAATGAGGGTTGTTTTAAGTACTAATTTAAGAGTAGCTGTTCCTCAAGCAGATGTAGTAATTACAAACCCAGAACATTTTGCGGTTGCTATTAAATGGGATAGCGAAACAATGCTAGCTCCAAGGGTACTTGCAAAAGGTCAGGATGAAATGGCCCTCGCAATTAAAAAAATTGCAAGAGAAAATAATGTCCCTTTAATGGAAAATAAACTGCTTGCAAGAGCGCTTTATGCTAATGTTAAGGTTAACGAAGAGATTCCAAGAGAATATTGGGAGGTTGTTTCAAAAATTCTTGTGAGAGTATATTCTATTACTAAAAGGTTTAATTAGAGGTTCTATTGTTGGATGCTAGAAAAAATTCTATATTAGGATATTTAGGACTTAATAATAAGTCTGATTTGATAATTTCAGTTGGTTTGATATTTATTGTTGCCGGGTTTATTTTACCTCTTCCTGCGGTTATTTTAGATGTTTTAATTACGATTAATTTAGTAATAAGTCTTTTAATTATTTTAATTGTTCTTTATTCTAAGAGATCTCTAGATTTTTCTGTTTTCCCCACTTTATTGCTTGTGATGACTATTTTTGGACTTGTGCTTAATATTTCTTCTACTAGATTAATTTTAACTAAAGGTATAAATTTTGATGGGCAAATGATAAGAACGTTTGGCACATTTGTTGTAGGTAGTTCTGGAATTCAAGGACTTGTTATTGGATTTATAATATTTATAATAATCATTGCTGTTCAATTTATTGTAATTACTAAAGGAGCAACAAGGGTAGCTGAAGTTGCAGCTCGATTTGCTCTTGATGCGCTTCCCGGTAAGCAAATGGCAATTGATTCTGCTTATAGTTCTGGAAATTTAACAGAAGAAGAGGCTACAAGGCAAAAAAATGATTTACAATCTGAAGTCAATTTTTATGGCGCAATGGATGGGGCTTCTAAGTTTGTGTCGGGAAACGTTAAGGTTGGATTTTTGATAACCCTTATAAATATTCTTGGTGGTTTGTTGGTAGGAACAACTTTGCAAGGTCTTAACTTTAATGAAGCTCTTAATAATTATGTGTCATTGACGGTTGGTGATGGACTTGTGTCTCAATTACCGGCTCTTTTAATTTCAACGGCTACAGGTTTGATTGTTACTAGGTCAATTTCAAAAAATAGTTTTGGTGGGGAGATTTTTGAGCAATTCACAAATCATTTAGGAATTTATTGGATTGTTTCTGGATTTTTGTTTTTTTTAGCTTTTCTTCCTGGATTTCCAACTTTAATTCTTATTTTTTTAAGTTTATTAATTGCATTTTTAGCTTATTCTCTTTCAGGCATAAGACGTAGAGAAGAAATTAATGAAAAAATGAAACTGGAAGAAGAGCAAGCGTCAATTTATTTAGATAAAGATGTTGCGCCTGTTGTTCCTCTTGATCCATTAGCTCTTGAGATTGGATATAATCTTGTTCCAATAGTTGATGATACAAAAACCTCTGAACTACTTGATCGTATTGTTAAGATAAGGCGTGAGATTGCATTTGAATTTGGAATAGTTGTGCCTAAGATTAGAATAGTTGACAATATGCGGCTTGAGCCCAATGCTTATTCTTTTAAACTAAGGGGAGTTGAGGTTGGGCGAGGTGAGATTAAGCTTGGTAAATTTTTAGTGATAAACATTGGTCTTGATTCTGGAATAGATGGAGATCTTGTTAAAGATCCCTCATTTGGACTTCCTTCTCTTTGGGTAAATGATGATGGACGAGAAACTGCTGAAAAATTGGGATATACTGTTGTAGATCCTCCTTCTATTATTGCTACTCATATGACAGAACTTATTAAAAGACATTCTTACGAAATTTTGACTCGTCAAGATGTTCAAAATACCCTTGATGTTTTTAAGAAAGATTATGGAGCTATTGTTGAAGAGGTCCTTAAGAATTTTTCAGTTGGAGAGATTCAAAGGGTTTTGCAGGGCCTTTTAAAAGAGCAGGTTTCAATTCGCAATTTGGTTACAATTTTTGAAACAATTGCAGATTTTACAAGCATTACTAAGGATACATTTTTCTTGATTGAAAAATGTAGACAAGCAGTTGGAAGACAAATAGCTAGTGGGTATTTAGACTTAAATTCTGAGCTTAATGTAATAACTTTAAATCCCAGTTTTGAGCAAATAATAATCGATTCTCGTATAGAATCTAATCACGATCTTATAAGTTCAATTGATCCTAATTTGAAAACTAAATTTATTTATGAACTTTTCAAAATTGTAAACGAGGTTCAAGCAGAAGGGTTTTATCCAGTTATTCTCTCAAGCGAATCGTCAAGACCTATAATAAAGGTGATAACAAGTAGAGAGATCCCAGAGCTTGTTGTTATGTCTGTTTTAGAGGTTCCCCAAAATATTAAAGTTAATGTTCTTAAAACAGTAGAGGTTGAAGAATAATATATGGTTCAATATTTTACAGAAAAAGGTCCAACTTATAATGAAGTTATAGAAATAATTAAGAAAAAATATGGTAAGAATGCTAGGGTTATGACTTATAAAACCATTCCTCATGGAGGGATTTTAGGCTTGTTTAGTAAAGATTGGGTTGAGGTCTCAGGTTATGTTAGATACGACATTGGTAATCAGCAGATTAATGTTGAAGATGAAAAACGAAAAATTCTTCAAAGCATTAAAAGAGAAGAAAATTCTTCAATTGAAGATGTGCTCAAAGAAGTTAAGTCCCTTAAAACAGAACTTGCCCAAAAAAAAGAAAATATTAATCACCCAACAATTACAAAAATTGAAGATATTTTAAGAGAAAATGATTTTTCTGAAAATTATATTAAAGACATTAATGAATTTATTAAGAGAGAATTTAGTTTGTCAGAACTTGATGATTATGAGAGAGTTAGAGAGGATGTTGTTTTGTATATTGCAAAAACAATTAAATGTTCGGGATCTATTATTGATAATCTTAAGAAAAGGGTTTTTATTTTAGTTGGTCCAACAGGTGTTGGAAAGACCACCACAATTGCGAAACTTGCAGCAATTTATGGTATTAATGGAGAATCTAAGAGCTTAAATATTAAAATTATTACTATTGATAATTACCGTATTGGAGCTAAAAAACAAATTCAAACTTATGGTGATATTATGGGTATTCCAGTTAGAGCAATTGAGTCTTTTAAAGATTTAAAAGATGAAATTACTGATTCAAAGGATTTTGATCTTATACTTGTTGATACAATTGGCAAAAGTCCTAAGGATTTTATGAAGCTTGCTGAGATGAAGGAGCTTCTTAATGCTTGTGGAAGAGATGCTGAATTTCATTTAGCTGTGAGCTCTACTACGAAAACATCAGATGTTAAGGAAATATTTCACCAATTCTCTCCTTTTAATTATAAAACCGTAATTTTTACCAAAGTGGATGAAACCACTTGTGTTGGGAATTTGATAAGTTTGATTTATGAAATGAAAAAAGTAGTTTCTTATGTTACGGATGGGCAAATTGTTCCTCATAATATCAGTGTTGCAGAACCACTTACTTTTATTAGAAGAATAAATGGCTACAGAATAAGCGATGATGCAGAGTTTATTAAGAAAATAAAAAGTAAATCTTATTATTAAGGAAAGTTATAATGGAAGATCAAGCTCAAAGTTTAAGAGATATGATGAAATTAAATGGTAAATTTAATTTTTCAGTTGATGAGAAAGTTCAAAACAGTAAAACAAGATTTATTGCTGTTAGTAGTGGTAAAGGTGGTGTTGGCAAAAGCAATATTGCAATTGGACTTGCTCTTAAATATTCTGAGCTCGGTAAAAAGGTATTAATACTTGATGCTGACATTGGAATGGCTAATGTTAATATTTTGCTTGGGGTTATTCCTAAGTACAGCATATATCATATGATTGCTCAAAGTCGTGATATTAGGGAAGTAATAACAAAGACAGAATACAATATTGATCTTTTAGCCGGTGCTTCTGGTACAATGGAGCTTTTAGATCTTTCCGATGTTGATGTTAATAAATTTATAAAAGAATTATTAAAAATATATGAATATGATATAGTTGTAATAGATACTAGTGCGGGGATTTCAAGACAAGTTATTTCGTTTTTGCTTTCCAGTGACGATGTTGTTATTGTTACTACCCCAGAGCCTACTTCGATTACGGATGCTTATGGAATAATAAAGGTATTGTCTTATAAGATGGAAAATTTAAAAAATTTAAGACTTATTGTTAATAGAGTAGCTAACGTTAGTGAGGCTAAGGGGGTTGCAAAAAAGGTTATAGATATTTCAGGGCAATTTTTAAATTTAAATATTGATTATTTGGGATATATTTATGAGGATCAAAATGTTAGGAGTTCTGTTTTTAAGCAAAAACCTTTTGTTTTGGTAAATCCAAATAGCAAAGCTAGTTATTGTCTTGATTCTATTGTCGCAACTCTTGAGGAAGTTTCTCTAGATAGCAGAAAAAGAAGGGGTGTTATAGGCTTTATATTAAGATTTTTTGGTGTGGAATAGGGTTATGTTTGTAAGTAGGGAATTAAAGTACATTTTATTAGCTAGTTTGTCGGCATTCTTTATTTCGACAATTTTAGGTTTGTTTTGTGGTTTGCCATTTTTTATAATCTTATTAAGGTCTTTTTTTCAGTTTGTATTTTTTTTTGTTATTGGACTTTTAATTGAGTATATCTATAAGAAATATTTATCGAATCTTTTTTTAACAGAATTGTCTGATAATACTAAAAATAAGCTTCAAGATGATAATAAGGTTCATAAGGATTTGGGTGAGAATCTTGATTCTCAAAATAAAAATTCTCTTTATGAAAATTTTCAAAATAACAATAGTAACGTTGATTATATAGAAGAGGTTAAAAAGTATAAATTTGATACTGAAGACATGAGTAAGGGAATTGGCAAGATTAAAAAAATGTCATTTATTGAAGATAATGATCCAAAAGTTGTTGCAGATGCTATTAAAACTTTAATGAGCAAAAAGGAATAAATATGGATAGTAGGGTTATAAATTTTTTTGAACTTTGTGATAAAATGCGAGGTTACTTAGAAAGAGAAAATAATGTTGATTTTATAGAAATAGAAGCAGATACTCTTGAAGAAGCCTTAAATGATGCTTCTTTAGAGCTTTCAGTGCCTTATAAAGAATTAGACTATGAAATTTTGTTAAAAGGTAGTAATGGCGTATTAGGATATGGAAAGAAAAAATGGAAAATAGTTGCCTATAGAAATTCTTCTAGCAAACCTAAAGTGTCTTTTGATTCAAGAGATGATTCAGGAGAGGAAAAAATAATTTCATTGGATGGCGAATTTTTTATCAGAAAATCTTCTAAGGGTGTATTTCTCAAGGTTATACCATCTAAGGGACAGGGAATTTCTGTTAAGCATCAAGATGTTCTTTCCAAATTAGAATTACATAGTAATATTGAAAACTTCGATAAAGACATTGTGAAAAGTATAGTTGAGAATGCTAGTGGATACTATGAAAAAATTGCTGATTTTGAAGCTGATCCTTCTGAAAATGTTACAATGATGGTTCAAATATCAGAAAATTCAATGTCAGTTACTATTGAATTTACTACTCCCGGAATAAATGGAGCTGAAATTTTTGCGCAAGATATTTTTAATATCCTTAGAAAATATGGAGTAATAGATATTGCAATACTTAAGGATAAGGTAGCAAAATTTGTAGATTATCCTGTTTATGGTGAGCCTATTGAACTTGCAAGAGGGTTAGAACCAGTAAAGGGCAAGGATTCTTATATCGATTTTATTGTTGATGAGAATAATAGACTTGGTGAATATGAGGTTTCAAGTATAGGATTTAGGAATGTTATTGAAGGCGAGGAATTGGCCAGAATTATTCCTTTTGAGAAAGGTATAGATGGTTATACCGTTTTTGGCAAAGTGTTAAAATCAGAGAGTGGGCAAGATATTAATTTTGTTTTAGGTGAAAATACTTTTAGAGATGGTTATAAAATTCGTGCAAAATGTAATGGGTATATGTCAGTTTCAGATGGTGTAATATCTGTCCATAATGTTTATTTGGTCAAAGGCGATGTTGGGCCTGCTACTGGAGATATAGTAAATAATGGAATGGTCCTTGTTCAAGGTAATGTTTTAGATGGATACAACATTATGGCCAAAAGTGGAATAGAGGTGAAAGGATTGGTGGGTCGTTGCAATTTAAAAACGGATGGGTCTATTATTTTCCATAGTGGTGTAAATGGTAAAGGTGATTCTAAGATTTATGCACGGGGTAATATTAGAGCTAAGTTTTTAGAGAATGTTACTTTAAATTGTGGCGGAGAAGTTGAAGTTTTAAGGGGCATTGTGAATTCTTCAATTTCTTCTAAAAAGAGAGTTCTTTGTATCGGCAAAAAATCAAAAATAGTCGGTTCGAATGTTTATGCTAAGGAAGAGGTTAGAGCGTATTCTATAGGTTCTGATAGAAGTTGTGAAACCTGCATAGATGTTGGTTATGATCCTGAAATTAAAGATTTACTAACTAGATTTAATAATCATCTTGAAAAGATTGAAAAGCGACTAGAAATTTTAACTAAAGATATTATTGCTTTAAAAAAGAATATTGTGCTCATTACAGATAAGGCAGAAAAATCTTTAAAGATTGACAGTTACAATGAATTTGTTAATGAGAGTAAGATTCTTAAAATGGAAATAAAAATGATAGAGAGTAAGCGAATTGATTTACAAAATGAACTTGAAAATACTAAGATAGATGGTAAAGTTTCTGTTGAAAATATAGCTTGCTCAGGTGTTAAACTTTATATTAAAAGTGCTTTTTATGAGCTTTCAAAAGATTATAGCAATGTTACTTTTGTAGAAGATGATAATTATATTAAAGTTATGACTTATATTCCTTATAAGTCTGGATGAAATTTTAATATAAGGATTTAGATATGGATGCATATGGAGTTTTTAAAATGTCTGTTGTTAGTTCTTTTAAGGCTAAACAGCTTTTAAGTGAATATGAAAAGCTCAAAAGATTAAGAATTAATCAAAATACTAGGTTTAGATTTTTAAGGAATTATCATACTGATTCTGAGGTTAGTAGTGTATGTGCAATCAGTAGGGTTGAGAATAATTTTTTGCTTTCATTTTCAGTAAAAAAAAATAAAAACGAAGATAGGGCGATGCTTAGTTTATATTCTGGTAAATTTGAGGATCCTAAAATTGGCAAAAATGTTAACCTTAAGAGATAAAATGTTTTAGGGCTTTTGTATGTTTGTTGTTTTTTATCTTATTTTAATTATATTTATTTTTATATATTTTCATGTGTATGTTAATTTGAAAATAAAATCTAATAGTATACTTAGAAAATTTAAAAGTGAGGTAGATAAAACAATTATTGAAATCAATCAAGCTACGGATAGAAATATAAATATTATTGAAATAAAAATTGAAAGTTTAAATAGAATCATTAAAGAGGTTGATGAAAGAATTGAAATTCTTGATCAGAGATTGTTAGGGTTTAACAATAGTTCTATTTCTGGGAATAGTTCTTCTAGTTTTGGATCTAAGAATGATGGAATTTATAAAAGCAATTTGGACTATTCTATGCCTACTATTGAAAAAAACATAATAAAAGAAAGTTATAATGTCCGCAATCAGATTATTTTGCTCCATGAACAAGGCATGTCTTTTGAGGCTATTGCTAAAAAGTTCAAGCTAGATCTAGGTGAGGTTGAGCTAATTGTTTCAATACATAGGGGAGGTATTCATGAAAAAATGGATAGGCATTGATCTTGGAACTACAAATACTGTAGCATCGTATTTTGATACTAGTTCTAAGATAATATTAAATGAAAGGGGTGAGCGAATGACCCCTTCTATTGTTTCTTTCTCAGATAAGGATGTTCTTGTTGGAAGTGCCGCTAAAAATCAAATATTAGTTAATCCGCAAAAAACATTCTATGATTTTAAAACCAATATAGGTTCTAATACTTTTTATAAAGTAGATAGTGAATTTTATAGGGCAGAATATCTTTCATCACATTTGCTTTCTAGTGTCAAAAAGAATGCTGAAAAGTTTTTAGATGAAGAGATTGAAAATGCTGTAATAACAGTTCCTGCATATTTTTCTGAGATTCAAAGGAGAGGTGTTGTTGAGGCTGCAAATTTTGCTGGTTTAAATTGCAAAGCTATACTTAATGAGCCAACTGCAGCTGCTATTGCTTATGCTTTTGAAAGACAGATTGATGGAATTTTTCTTATTTATGATCTTGGGGGTGGAACTTTTGATGTGACTCTTATGGAAAAACAAAGTGATACTTATACTGTTCTTTCGGTTAAGGGGCAAAGTCGACTTGGGGGTAATGATTTTAATAAAATTATCGAAAAGCATGTTTTAGATAGTTTTAAAAACGAATATCCTGATTTTAATTTAGAAGATGTTTTGCTTCTTGAACAGTTAAGAGAACGAATTGAAGAGGGTAAAAAAAATTTATCTGTTATGGAAGAGGTTGACATTACTTTGCTTTTCCTCGATGGCAAGCATTTAAATTATAAGCTTAAAAGAAGTGAATTTAATTCAATGATAAGTGAATATATTGACAAAACTATTCACTTATCTATGGAATGTATTGCTGATTCTGGAGTTGATATTAGTAGTATTTCGAAAATCATACTTTCTGGTGGTTCAACAAGGATCCCCTTGATTGAAAAAGTTTTAAAAGAATCTTTCCCTTCTGTTTCTATTTTAGATTCTTTAAATCAAGATGAAGTTGTAGCTATTGGTGCAGGTATTCATGCTTTTAGTCTTTCTAGAAACGACTCTGTTATTAAGTTTAAAGATGTAACTCCTTATTCTCTTGGTCTTGAGATAAAGGGTAATGAATTTTTTACTTTAATAGAAAGAAATACTGCTTTGCCGATTTCTAGAAGCAAGTTATTTACTACTACCAATGATTATCAAGATGAAATTGAAATTCATATACTTCAGGGCGAATATAAAAAAGCTTCTTTGAATTATTCTATAGGTAGGTTTTCTTTTGGCAATATTCAAAAAGCTTTAAAAGGAATTCCCAAAATAGAGGTACTTTTTACTTTAAATGAAAGTGGTATTTTGAGTGTTAATGCAAAAGATTTAGCGACAAATTCTTCTAATTTTATTGAAATAAAAATTACAAGTTCATCTGACAGTGTAGTAAAAGAAAGTCTTTCAAGTACTTTTACAAGCATTATTGATTAAAAACTCATATTTAAAAGTAATAAATTATTTTTCCCAATATGTTATCGATTTTTACAAATCCGTAGTCTCTTGAGTCTAACGAAGTCTGTTTATTTTCTCCTATGACTAAATAGTGATCATCAGGAATTTTTTTATTATTTTTTTTTAAAACATTTTCATCTATTTTAAAGTTTAAGTCATGTATGCATATTTTATTTTTTTCTATCTGTTTAAATTTCTCTCCTGGAATTGCAAATATTTTTTTAATGGCAATTTTGTTTGTTATAGGATCTTTAATAATTACCATTTCATTTTTTTTTGGGTTTTTCCATAATAGAAGGTATTTTTTGTGATTTTTAAGTCTAAGTCCATATTCAAATTTATGACTTACAATCCAATTTTTTTCAAATATTGTTGGGGTCATTGATTCACCTTTTACTATGTAGAATGATAATAACAACTTTATTAAGGCTATTAAAAATAAAGAAGCAGCTAAAAATGACGCCAGTTCATATTTGTGAGCTTTAAATATTCTCATAACTTTTAAACAATGCTTTCATTGAAATTCAATTTTCCATTGTATAATGAAATAGCATGTTATGATTATACCAAAAAAGAAGCAAAGGGTAGAAAAACGTAAAAAAAATTTTTTATTCAATAATAAGAGGAATATTAATTTTGAATTAAAGGATTTTGTCAATATTAGGGATATTAGCAAAAAAAGAAAAAAAGCTTTCAAGTGTAAAAGCTTTTTTAAAAAAGCTTCTTTATTTTTTTATAAATTTAAAATACAAAATATTAATCATTATGAATATAAATATTATTATAGGGGCTTTAAAGAGAAAGTTTTTGACATTTTTAACTTAAAATTTGATTATAAGTTTGTTTTCAAGTTTAATGCGATAATCTTTATTTTTATATTAATATTTTATGTTAATATTTTTTCTTACTATGGTTCATATATTTTTTTAAATAGACTCACTTTTCCCAAAGATTATTTTATTGATACATTTTTATATTATAGCGATCAAGATGTAGCGCAAATTAGTAGTTATTTGCTTGAATCTAATGTTTCTTCAAATGTTCCTGAATTTAAAAAAAATTTTGTATTAAAGGTATTTGACCATAAAATTAAGCCTGGAGAGACGCTCTCTCATATTGCAGCTAGATATCAGATAACCAGTGAAACTTTGATTTCTTTTAATGAAATTAAAGATGTAAGAAATATTAAGCCAAATTCAGTTATTAAAGTTCCTAATATGAAAGGTATTATTTATGTTGTTAAAAAAAATGATTCTATTTCATCTATAGCTAGTGCTTATAATGTTCCCAAGGTGGATATTTTAGATTCTAATAATCTTGATAATGAAGTTTTATTTTTGGGGCAAAAATTGTTTATTCCTGGAGGAAGATTGCCCAAAGATTTTTTAAAAGAGGTACTAGGGGAGACTTTTATTTATCCTGTACAAGGCGTTATTACTTCAGGATATGGTTATCGACCAGATCCGTTTACAGGGGTTATTAGCTTTCACAATGGAATAGATATTGCAAATTTAGCCAATACTCCCATTAAGGCCTCAAGAGAGGGCATTGTTGTAACCGTGGGATTTAATGCGGGGGGATATGGTAAATATATTGTTATTTCTCACAGTAACGGATTTCAAACTTTATATGCGCATTTAAATTCTTTTGCTGTTAAAGTTGGGAAAAAAGTTTCAAGGGGGGCAGTAATAGGCTATATGGGAAGTACTGGCTATAGCACAGGCAATCACTTACATTTTACTATTTTTAAGAATGGCAAAACCGAAAATCCTATGAAATATTTAAGGTAGTATTATTCATGTGTATTTGGATATGTTAATTTTTTTAAGTATTTGAGTTAATTTTTTGCCTTCTACTAGATCAATAAGCCTTCCTTCAATCATTTGTTTAGCTTTTAAAGAGAATTTTGATGGAGCAATGCAGAGTCCTTTTATTTTATTTTCTTTTATTTTTGAAATGAAATCTTTTAAGAATAATTCACCAAAAGTATCTTGTTCAGTTCTTACAAAGCGTACTATTAAATTTTCTTCCCACTGATTGTTAGCTAAGTGAAAGTTCATATCAATAAATTGCGATGTTATTTCGTTTATTTTAGAATCTCTTACTTGGAACTTATTTAAATATAGTTTTAAAATAATTTCATTTGCTATTTTCTCAAAATTTTCTTTTGAACTGCGCAAATATATTCTTAGCGCTATGTTTTCATTTAATTTTTTGCTAAATTCTAATTTTTCTTTAATTTTTTTGTAATTTGGATCAATATCTTCAACTTTGCTAAAAGCTTCTGTAGCTTTTTGATAATTTTCAACAGAGATTTGGAGTTCTCCAAGATTATAAAATAATTCAAGGAAAACTTTTTTAGGCAAATCAGGTTTTACTTTTATTATTTCTTTAATATTTTGTTCTAATTTTTCTAATTCTTTATTTTTTGAATGAATCTCAGATGTAATTAATAAAGCCTCATAAATCATTCCATCTTTTTGTTTTATTTTGTTAGCAATTTCTAGTGCCAGATGATCTTGATTCATTTTTGATAAGGACTTAGCATATGCTAAAAGAGCGTCAATGTCGCTTTGTATGTGTTTTTTTATATTATTAAATATTCCAGCAGCTTTTCGGTAGCTTTCCAAATTAAATAAAGCTATTCCTATGTGTTTTAGGATATCGTTATTATTTTTATTAAACTTGTAGACTTTTTTAAGATAGTATAGAGCTTCTTTATACATTTCGTTTTTTAAGAATGCTATACCAAGATAATAATTTGCATCCTCATCTGATTTTTTTATCAGATAAGCTTTTTTTAAAAATTCTAAGGCTTCTCTGTTAAAATTTCTTTTAAGGTTATAAAATCCATAGCTTAAAAAAGCTTTAAATGTATTTATTTCTTGGCTTATTGGATTGTCCTCTATTAATTGGCATAATTTTTTTGCATATTTTATACCATTTTCATAGTCTTTATTTTTGTAGTAATAATTATTTAAAATTTCAAGAGCACCTATTTCGTTTGGATTTGTTTTTAATAGAGAAATTGCTCTTTCGATTAATTTTTGTGTTCTCTCGTCATCTTTTTTTATTTTTCCTCTAGTTTTTCCTATTGTAAGTTTTAATGCTATTTTAAAAAATAAAAATACTAAAATAAATACTGTTAATGAAGAGATTACTATAAATAGCGATAACACTTGTATTGCTCCTAAATTTAAAATATCTCATTAATTTGCATCATCATAGCTACTTTTAATAAAAGCTATTTACTTAAAATAAAAGTAATTTGTAAGTTGAACATCACATTATTTATATTATATTATAGTTATAATAATAATGATAACTATAATTACTATATAAGTTTGGTTTCAATAAAATAAAGCAAAGAGGTTGTAATTTTTGAAAGGGTTTTTAGCGATAAAATTATCTGATAATGAGTATTATTCAGTTTTAAATTTAGATGATAGTTCTGTTAAGAAAGTAATATTAGGTAAGATTGCAGGTGATACTAGCATTAAGTTGAATTTTTATGTTAGTGAATATGAAGATTTTTCAGATCCTTTTTTAGTTGGTTCTTTTTTCTTGGATAATTTAAAAAAGGAAAGCCCGAGTATCAATGTTTATTTTAAGGTTATGAATGAAATACTTTATGTTTATAGTGAATCTGATGGGATTGAAAATAAATCGAAGTTTGATTTAGGTCTTATAAATTTTAGTCAAACTTTTGAAGGATCTAATAAAGGGAACTTTTTAGATGATTTTAAAAGCGACGTTAGCAATGATTTATCTGTTGAAAATTTGGGTTCTGAATTTGATTTAAATTTTGAAGAGAAAGATGATTTTGTTAAAAAAGATACTTCTGATTCAAGTATTCCTACTACTAATTCTTTAGATCTGAAATCCAAAGAAAATCAAAAAATTGAGTCAAAGGATTCAGATTTTAAAAATTTTGATACTAGTTATGGTAGTGATGTTGATTCTAAAGATTTTAATTTAGAAAATAAAAAATTAGAGTATATTGATGAGGAACCTTTTAATATTAATAATTTTGAGTTTCAAAAATTAGAAGAATTTTCTTCAGAAGAAGAAAATTTGCATGATTTAAGCGTTGAGGACATTATTGCAGATATTGACAAAGATTTAATAGATACTTCAGATGAGGATGTTGAGCTAGATCTTAGAGAAGATTTTGATAGTGATGTGGTGAAAAATAATTTTAAATTAAATTCAGGTGAAAGAGCAGTTCATTCTCCTATGCTATATTTAAGTCTTATTTCTCTTTTTCTTTTGATATTTTTTTCTTTGTTTTTAGTTTTTTCAAAAATTTTAAAACCTAGAGATTTTGTCTCATACTGCTTTGAATGTGATAAAAAGAAAATTGAGAGATATGGAAAAGATTGATATGTCTAACAGAAGTTGTTTCCTATTGCACAATTTCCTTTTTATTTTTTTATTTTTAAGTTTATTTTCTTGCTTTGTGAAAAAAGAAATTTCAAGTAGTGATTTTATTAAGGCACATTCAAAAGAGTTTGATTTAAATAATTTGAATTGGTTATGGAATTTTGATTATTCAAAAAAGAATTTTGATAAGTATTTTAACATAGATCAAAGTTCTTATATATATGTTGCTTATTTATTTAAAAAAATAGGATTTGAAGAAAAATTTGTAGAGTATATGAAAAAGGCTATAGATTATGGGGATAATATTTCATCGCAATTTGCTGGAATTAAACTTATTGAGCATTTTAATTCAATAAAAGATTATTTTGCGTCTGAATTGATCGGAGAGAGACTTTATAAAAAATACGAAAATAATAAATTTATTATACTAGGATACTTTAAGAGTCTTTATTGGCAAAAGAAAAACGATAAAGCGCTTAGTCTTTTAAACAGGCTTGATAAGATGAAATTTTCTGATTATCAAGAAAATGAAAATATTTTATTAAAAGCAGCTCTTTATCTTAATCTTTCTAATGTAAGTGAGTCAAAAATTTACTTTAATAAACTTTTTGAGAATTTGCCAGCAAATTATTTACATGTAAGAGCCTATGATTACTTTATTATTGAAAATAAGTCTAAGTATTTTGGTACAAATTTTTTAAATCTTGTTAAATTTAAATATGAAGTGGCAAATGGTAATTTTAATAGTGCAATAAATATATTGAATAAAAATGGTTTGAGCGACTATTATGACAATAATATTGTATTAAGCGATGTTTATAAGGCTTTTATTAGTTCTGGTAAAATTTCAAATGCTTTAACATTTTTTAATAAAATAAAAAGTAAATATAAAAATTATTATTTGGGCATTTTAAATCTTAAGGGAAAAAATAATTTAGGTCTTCTTATTTTAAAAGAATATCTTGAAGGCGTGAATCTTAATAATGAAATTAATAGGATTGCTTTGCTTAATACGGCTTTTAGTAATTTACTTTTTACTAAAAGTGCCAGAGATTATTTTGCCGAAAGCGTAGCTAAGTTTTATACTGAGAGTGATAAAAAAAATTCTACTTTTATTAAGATTTTAGAAGAGTATATTTTGGAATCAATTCAGCTTGAAGACTATGACAACATTTATAAACTTTATTCTAATGCTAAAAAAGTTATTTCTGATTCTATTTTATCTAAGCTTGCCTTTATTAATGCAAGGCTTATTTACCATAAATTAATTAAACCCAGTGTAAGTGGAGAATATAAGAGCCTTTTGCATTCTGCGGTTAATTATGATAAATGGTCATATTCTTCATTTATGAGTAGATATTTATTAGATCAAAATATTGATGAATTTTTTACAAGTGGGCTTGATGTTAAATATGAGCAATCTGATTATGAGATTTTTTTGGAGGGTTTTTTAAAATTTAATCTTTGTCATTATGTCAGAGGTTTTATTTCTGAGGATTTTAAGAATGGATATAAATTTTCGCTCGATTTTTATCGAAGAGTGTACGATGAACTTTTAAAGAGTGAAAATTATTACGACGCAACTCTTGTTATTAATTATCTTGTAAGTCAAGATGAATCTGCTTTAATGGAAAGTGACTATAAAAGGCTTTATCCTTATTTGTATGGATCTTTGGTAGAATATTGGGCTAAAAGGCGTGGGCTTGAAACTAGTATTGTATTTTCTTTAATAAAAGCGGAAAGCAGCTTTGAGAAAAATGCTGTTTCAAAGCCAGGTGCTGTTGGACTTATGCAAATTATGCCGGCAACAGCAAATGATATTTCTAAAGAACTTAAATATTTTGATTACGATTTAAAGACTCCAAAAGATAATATAATAATTGGGACATATTATTTAAAAAAAAGAATATCTACAACTGGCAGTCTTTATAAGGCTCTTGCATCTTACAATGGGGGTATTGGTAATGTTAGAAAGTGGGAAAAGAGTTATGGACATTTATCGAAAGAGCTTTTTATTGAAGCAATTCCTTTTAGTCAAACTAGAAATTATATTAAAAAAATATTAGTTTATTCGGTATTTTATGATGCTTTGTATGAAAAGAAGGGAATAGATTCAGTAATAGTTAAAATTATGGGCGAATTTCCCAAAAATTAGTATCGGAGCATTTAATGACAAATATTTTAAGTGCAATTATTTTGGGGATTGTTCAAGGTATTACAGAGTTTTTACCAATATCTAGTTCGGGACATTTGTTACTTTTTGGTCATTTTATGCAGTTAAAGCTCCCAATAATATTTGATATTTATTTACACCTTGCAACAGTTTTAGTTGTTATTATTTATTATCGTAAAAGAATTTTAGAACTTTTTTTAACTTTTATTAGATTCTTTTTAAGAAAAACTAGTAAATCTGATTTAACAAATTTAAAATTAATGTTTCTAATATTAATAATAACTATTGTTACCGGAGTTGTTGGAATTTTTATTTCAAAATATGAGAGAATGTTCACATTGCCTTTTGTTTTAATTAATTTTATTATAACAGGTATTTTAATCTTGATGCTAGAATTTAATTTTTTTAAAATTAATTTTAAAGATAATATTCTGTTAGTAGGAATTTTTATGGGGCTGATGCAAGGCTTAGGCGCGCTTCCAGGAATATCTCGTTCAGGGATTACAATTTTTTCTGCGACGGTTCTTGGATTTAATAGAAAGAGTGCATTTGAAATTTCATTTTTGTCTTTAATTCCAATAGTTTTTGGAGCAATTTTATTAAAACATAAAGAATTTTATGATATTTTTATGGTTTTAAATTTTTTTGAAATAAACTTAGGAGCATTGGTTGCTTTTGTTGTTGGCATTTTTTCCATAAATTTCTATTTTAAAATGCTTAGTAACAAAAAACTATATTATTTCTCAATATATTTATTTGCACTTTCAATTACAGTTTGTTATTTTGTTAAGATATGAAAGATTTTTATCAGTATTTTCAATTTTTGTTTTTTTTTATGCTTTCGGTCATTTCTTTTTCTCTTTTTGTAGCATTGACCCCTTTAAGCAATATGTTTATATTTTTTGTTTTCAACCTAATAGGACAAATACTGCTTAATGTTTTTTCATTTTTGTCATTTTATTTAATAATTTATCCACTTGTTAATTGGTATGCTTACAAAAAGCATATTTTTACTAAACGATTTATATTTAATTGGAATTATACCGTAATATTGTTTTTTACTTTAATATTTTTAATAAAAATTAATTCTAATGTTGAAAAATCTTATTTTATTAAGATATTCCTTAGTAATTTTGGTATAACATTGGGGAATTTTTTTATTTTTATACTTTTAATTTTAGAATTTGTTGTTTGGATTTATTTGAATTATGTCTTTTTCAAAGATGTTAATTTTATTTTAGATGCTTTTAAATTTTTAGAGTTTAAGATTAAAATTTTGTTTGAAAATATATTAAGTTATTTCCCCTTTTCAAATTCATTGGATGTAAAAAAAGATATTAAAGTTTATGGGGATTTTTCAGAGGATCTAAAAAATTCTCAAGTTTTTGATGAGAAAAAAAATATTATTAATGATGAAGAATATCAAGCTTTATGGTCATTTAGTGCGTTTTTAAGAAGTAATAAAAAGCCTTCCAATGTTAATTTAGCCAAAACTGTTTTTGAAGGCTCAGATTCTAAAGAAGCAAGCTCTTTCGATAAGGAGACTTCAAATGATAATGCTTTAGATACAGATAAAATTGATGAGTCTTGTGAATATAAATATTTGGACAATCTTGAAGATAATAAATTAATTATTAGTGGGAAGGTTAAGGCTTGTGAGATAAGGACTAAGGGTATAATTAGTCAAGTTGCTATTCCTTATAGTTATAACGAAAATGTCGTTTTGAATAAAAAAAACGATTCTTACGTTATTGATATTTCGGTTTTTGACCAGAAAGAGGTTAAAAATGATGTAGAGGATATTGAATATGAGAAAGAAATTCAAAAGCAATCAATGATTCTCCAGGAGACATTAAAAGAGTTTAATATTAATGCTAAATTAATTGATATTATTAAAGGGCCTGTTGTGACAATGTATGCTGTTCGTCCGGATAAGGGAATTAAGCTTTCTAAGATTACTTCTATTTCTGATAATATTGCTTTAAGACTTGCAGCCATTAGGGTTAGGATTATTGCCCCAATTCCTGGCAGAGAAGCTGTAGGCATTGAAATTCCTAATAAAAGACGAGAGTTTATTTTAATTTCAGAGATAATAAACAGCAAGGAATTTAGGGGTGATTTTAGAATTCCTTTTGCTCTTGGAAAAGAGATTAGTGGCGAAAATATTGTTTTTGACCTTGTTAATTCTCCACATCTATTAATAGCTGGTGCAACTGGAGCAGGTAAATCGGTTTGTGTAAATTCTTTAATTGCTTCAATTATTTTTTCAAAATCTCCAGATGAAGTAAAATTAATTATGATAGATCCCAAAATAGTGGAGCTTAAACTTTTTAATGATATTCCCCATTTATTAACTCCAGTTATTACAGATGTAAAGAGAGCTTTAGAAGCTCTTAGATGGTGTCTTGATGAAATGGAGAGAAGGTATGTGCTTCTTGATAATTTATTGGTAAGAGATATTTCTTCTTATAATAAAAAGGTAAAAGATGAGAATTTAAATTTAATGGTTTTGCCATATCTTGTAATAATTATTGATGAATTTGCAGATCTTATTCTTTCTGCAAGAAAAGATTTGGAAAATTTAATTTCTAGGCTTGCTGCAATGGCTAGAGCTGTAGGAATTCATTTGGTTCTTGCAACTCAAAGACCTTCAGTTGATGTTATTACTGGAGTAATAAAAGCCAATTTTCCTTCAAGGATTTCTTTTATGGTGGCCAGCTCTATGGATTCTAGAATAATTCTTGGATCTTCTGGCGCTGAAAAGCTTTTAGGAAAGGGAGATATGCTTTATATTAGCTCTTTAAATCCTTTCCCTCAAAGAATTCAAGGTGGATTTTTAAAGGAAAGAGAGGTTTATAGACTTGTTGAGGAGGTCAAAAAATTTGGTTCTCCAAATTATATTGATGATGAAATATTTATTGATAGTGTTAAAGAGACAGATTTAGTTGCTCTTGGCCCTTCTGATGAGCCAATGTTTGATGAAGCTCTTGAGATTGTTAAAACTACAAGAAAAGCATCAGCATCTTATCTGCAAAGAAGATTAAAGATAGGCTACAATAGGGCAGCTAGAATTATTGAAATTATGGAAGATATGGGATATGTAGGACCTGTTAATGGATCAAAACCAAGAGAGGTATTAATTTAAAATAAAGAGATATCCATTTGAACATCTCTTGTTATCGATCATTCTACCTATTAGTTTTTTGTTTTAATTTTCTAACTTTTTTTGCTTGTTTTCTTTTAAAAGCTTTTTCCTTTTTAACACGGATTGTGGATGGTTTTTCATAGTATTCTCTTCTTTTCCATTCGCGAATAATTGCTTCTTTCTCAATCATTCTTTTAAAACGTTTCAATGCTTTTTCAAGATTTTCATTTTTGTCCACAGTGACTGTTACCAAAAAATCACCTCCTTTTACTCTATTCTTTTAATATTATTTATTATTTTATTTTTGTCAATAAGCATGCCATTTAAAAGGAAATCTGGGTTTATTGCTATACCATTAATTCTTACTTCAAAGTGTAGATGAGGACCTGTTGAGAGGCCAGTATTTCCGGTATTTCCAATGTATTCGCCAGCGCTAACTATTTTATTTTCACTTATTTCTAATTTTGAGAGGTGAAGGTAAATTGTAAATACACCCGGCAAATGTTGTATTATAAGGGTATTGCCTGTTAATTCTCTATTTCGTGCAAATACAATTTTTCCTTTGCCAGCAGCAAAAATTGGAGTATTTTCTCTTTTAAATGGGGCATAATCAATCCCGTTGTGCATTGTATAATTTGAAATTTTTTTGCTACCATGCATGTAAAGCCTTAAATCTCCGTAGTTGCTTGTTATAACATATTGATCTTTTATTGGTTTTACTAAAGCATCATAGTGGTATATTGTTGTATCCCCAATATTACCAATAATATTCCATAAGGTCAAAGCCTGTTCTTTTTGTTTTGTTGATTTTTTTTGGGTAATAAGCTTGGCTTTTTCTTTATTAAAACTAATTTTTGTTCTTTTGAAATTAAATTTTTTTATTTCTATTTCTTTGATATAGCTTTTATTCTTGAATTCTATTTGAATTTTCCTTTTGCCTTCTTTTATCATTGGTGTAATTCCCATAAATGCTATGTAGTAAATTTTATTTCCTACTGTAAATTTAAATGGGGAAGAGCTTATGATTGGATTTTTATTTGTGCTTAAAAGTGATAACTTTTTAAAGTTTTCATTGCTTGCAAAGTATATGTAATCTCCTTGAAATGCCTCTTTTTTATATTGGACTTTAGGAATAGTGTTTGTTATTTCTGGATTTATATTTTCTATTGCTAAGATATAAAATATAAGTAAAGTTTTTTGTATTTTATACATTAGTTTGAGTACCCTTTCTTATGTCTATAATTTTCAAAATTTTTTCTCTTGGGTAGTAAAAATCTTCGTTAACTGTAAAAATGATGTCTAAATATTGATCTTCTTTTATGTTTAATTCTTCTATTTTTTTTGTTCCGTTAAAAAAAATAGCTTTATAGTAATCGTTTTGTGATTTAATGAGCATATTTATATGTTTTGAGCTATGGTTTTTGTCAATTATTTTGAGTTCTTGAAGGTAAACATTTTCCATCATTAATATTGGCTCTCTAAATTCATATCCATAAGGTTCAAATATTTCTATTGTTTTAAAAAGAGAATCTTTTGCTAAATCTTTTGGAAGAATAGCATCTATTGATATCGGTTCGTTTTCAGTGGTAGTTTCATATTCAACTTTTGTAGTTGCATATTCTAATTCTTTAATAAACTCTTCGAGTAAATTTTCATGCAATGTAAATCCAGCTGCAGCTTTATGCCCCCCCGAATTTATTATTAAATGAGAAGGCACTATTGATATCAGTGCTTTTGAATTAATTTTATTGTTTGATCTAATTGATCCTTTAATAATATTATCTTGCTTTGTTAGAAAAATAGCAACTTTTTGGTAGTAGGCAGAAAGTCTAGTTGCAAGCCTAGAACTTATTCCTTTTGGGGTATTTTTATCATAGCAGACTATAAATTTATCGTTTTTTAAAATAGTATTTTTATTATGAGAATTCCAGGCTTTTTCTTCTTTATATTTTCTCAGTTCGTTGATCTTTTTTATTTCTTTAAATTTATTTTCTATTTGATTAATGTCGCTAGTTAGTAAAAAATTTATTGCACTGTCTGCTTTTTCAAGCCTTCCTGTTGAGTTTAGTATTGGTGCAATTTTATATGCAATGTCTGTTGCGGTTATATTGGGTTTTGTTAATATGTTTGCATCTTTTAATAGATAATTAATAGGCATTCTTTCTCTTAGTGCAATTTCTTTAAGTCCTGCCTTTAGGATTATTCTGTTTTCATTAATAATAGGCATATTGTCTGCTATTGTTCCTATTGCAACAAAGCTAATCCTTTTTAAACATTTTTGGAGAAAATTTTTATTAGTTTCAAAAATTAAATTGTAAAATATGTAGTAAAGCTTGTCTTTGATCTCAACTTTTTTATATTTAAAATACTTAGTTGCTTGAATTAAGTCTTTTAATGTTTTTTTTCTAAAATTTGGGTAATTTTTTATGAAATTTTCACTAATATCAATTGTGCTCATATTTATGCTTCTTTTGAAGTGTTTATTTAATAATTGACATTGATCTTCTTTGTTGAAGATTACTATATATTTGTCTTGTACAAATTTTTCCAGTTTGTTTAAGTTGATTAAAGGGTCATTCTTATCATCTAATCTTAGATATTGCTTTAAGGTATAGTTGTTTATCTCTATTGCATGAAGAATAATTTCACTGTTTATTTTTTCTAAAAATAAAAATACAATGTTTTTAGAATAAAGATCTGTAAAGGACATGCTAAGAGCAAGGCAAGCTTTAAAACTTACGCAACATCCCGCTATTTCTTTGAATGGATATTTATCATCTTTTAGATGAGGGTTTATAACTATGTTTTTAGTTTTAAAATCTTCGCTTGGGAGATGGTGGTCTGTGATTATTATTTCTATTCCTTTTGAATTGGCATAGTTTATTTCTTCAATACTAGAGATACCATTATCAACAGTTATTATTAAAGAGATTTTTTTTTCTAAAGCTATGTTAATTAATTCGTTTGAAAGTCCATAAAATTCCCCATTTGAAGGTATTTTATAGCTAACATTAAGTCCAAAATCTTTAAGGGTTTCATACATTATTATTGTTGCTGTAATTCCATCGGCATCTTTATCTCCAAATATTAATATGTTTTCATTCTCTTTAATTGCTTTATTAATTCTGTTTATAAATTTATCTATATTTGTTAATAAGAATGGGTTATGTAGTAAATTTATGCTGTCTTCAAAGAAAAACATGAAATCTTCTTCTTTGATTCCTCTATTTATAAGTAAAGTTGCTTCAAAACAATTGATATTATATTGTTTAGCAATGCGAGATAATTCTTCAGGTTGTATATTGATTACTTTTTGTTTCCAAATTTTCATTTACTTCTCTAGAATTTAAATTTTTAATCGATTTTTTAAGGAGTCTTATTTACTAATTCCACCATAGATTGATTATTAATTTTAGTTAGTAGTCATTGTGTTTTTATTACTGAATGGTAAAGCTTTAGTTGATTATAATTTTTACCATAATGCAAATTTAGAGTTATAATTTTAACTAGATAAATTCTCATTTTATTATTCTATAATAAAAAAAAATATTATTAAATGAATTTCTATAAAATATTTGTTTTGTTATAATTAGCTTAGGAGATTTCAAGTTTTATGGATGAAATTAAAAAAGTTAGGGTAGGAGATAAAAAGAAAGAAAAGACTATAGCTGGGATTTTGCCTCATTCTAATAAACCCGCAAGAGTGCCTTTAATAGCGGTTCCTTCTCATCCAGTTTTCCCCGGGATGTTTATTCCAATTGTTATAATCTCTGATGCTGACATGAAAGCAATCGATTACGCTATGAAAGGAAATGGAATCATTGCTTTGTTCGTTTTAAATGATAAATTTTTAGGGAAAAGCAATAATAATTCTCAACAGAAATTAATTATTGATTATAGTAAAGATATTTATTCTGTTGGAGTTACTGGAAAGATAATAAAGAAAATTAATCTTCCAGATGGTGGTTACAATATATTCGTTTCAACTTTTGATAGGATTAAATTCATTAAACTTGTTCTTAATGATAAGTTTCCTATAATTGAAATTGATTATTTAAAGCAAATTCCAGTTAGAAAAGACGATATTCAATCAAAAGCAGTTTACAGTAGTATTTTGCTTAGAACCAAAGAGATATTTTCACATAGAAAAATGCCAGAAGTTCAATTAAATATGGTTAATATTGAGGATAAGGGTAAATTGTGTGATATTGTGGCCAGTACTATTTCATCTTCAAAAAATGATCATCAAATAGTTCTTGAAACTTTAAATGTAAAAGATAGGCTTAAAAAAGTTTTAGAGCTAATTTATGAAGAGCTTAATTTAATTGAAATTCAAAACAAAATTACTAAGGGTATTCAAGAGAGATTAGAGAAACAACAAAAAGAGTTTTTTTTAAAAGAACAGCTTAAAGCTATTAAAGCTGAACTTGGAATAGGTGATAAAAAAAGCAGCGATTTAGAAAAGCTTAGAACTAAACTAAGAGCTTTAGATTTGAAAGGAGAATCTTTAGAGGTCGTTGAAAAAGAGTTGGAAAAATTTTCACTTCTTGAGACAAGCTCGGCTGAGTATATTGTTATTAGAAATTATCTTGAACTTATTACTGAGCTTCCTTGGAGAGATTTGAAAATTAATTTTGATAAATTAGATTTGCAAAAATCTAAAAAAATTTTAGATAAAACTCATTATGGGATGACGGAAGTTAAGGATAGAATTATTGAGTATATTTCTGTTCTTAAGTTAAGAAAGACCCAAAAGGGAGCTATTGTTCTTTTGGTTGGACCTCCTGGTGTGGGGAAAACTTCTATTGGGGCAGCTATTGCAAAAGTTTTACGCACCAAGCTTTTTAGATTTTCTGTTGGTGGAATGCGTGATGAATCGGAGATTAAGGGGCACAGAAGAACTTATGTTGGCGCTTTGCCCGGTAAAATTATTCAAGGCTTAAGAATTACTAAGACAAATTCTCCTGTTTTTTTAATTGATGAGGTGGATAAAATTTCTGCTTCAAATTATGGAGATCCTTTTTCAGTTCTTCTTGAGGTTTTAGATCCTGAACAGAATGTTAAATTTAGAGATCATTATCTTGACCTTCCTTTTGATATTTCAAATGTATTTTTTATTTTAACTGCTAATTCTGTTGAAACAATCCCAAGACCTTTGTTAAATAGAATGGAAATTATTGAAATTTCTGGATATGTTGATAACGAAAAAATAGAGATTGCAAGAAAGTATTTAATTCCTAAGGTTTTAAGTGAAAATGGAGTTGATAAAGATTCTTTAAAATTTCAAAGTTCAGCTCTTGTTCAAATTGCGCAAGAGTATGCGAGAGATAATGGAGTAAGAAATTTTGAAAAATATTTAAACAAAATTGTAAGAAAAGTTGCAAGAAAGCTTATTGAGAATACTGAGATTAAATCCTATCAAATTTCTAATGACAATTTAGAAGAATATGTCGGTGTGCCTGTTTTTAGAAAAGAGAGCATGTCTAATGCTATGTATTCGGGAATGGTAATGGGTCTTGCTTGGACGAATTATGGGGGTTCAACCTTAATGATTGAGACTGTAAAGACGGAGTCTAAGGTAGGTGGAATTAAATTGACTGGTAGCCTTGGAGATGTTATGAAGGAATCTGCTAATATTGCCTATACTTATGTTAATAGTATTAAGGAAGATCTAAGCATTAGTAAATCTTTTTTTGAAAAAAATATTATTCATTTGCACATTCCAGAAGGAGCTACTCCAAAAGATGGGCCTTCTGCAGGAATTACAATAGCTAGTGCTTTTATTTCTCTTGCTCTTAATAAGGTTGTTAGGCCCCATTTAGCTATGACGGGAGAATTGTCTCTTACTGGGAATGTAATGATGATAGGGGGGCTTAGAGAAAAAATAATTGCAGCAAAGCGTAGTGGTGTGGAACACATTATTGTTCCCCAGGCAAATAGAGTAGACTTAGAAGAGATTCCTATTAACATTAAGAATGGCATTAATTTTTATCTTGTGGATAATATGCGTGAGGTCATTAAATTATTGTTTTAATTTTTTAAAATTGTTGTTTGAAATTAGCCTAACTCTAGGCTTGAATAAATGAATTAATAATGGAAGAAGAGTTAGTGATGCAAGAGATGTTGTTAGCATTGTAAAAGCAATTATTGCGCCCAGGGTTGATATTATTTTATAGGCCGAAAATGTTAGTGTTAAAAATCCTATTCCAACAGAAATGGAATTTGCAAATATTCCATTAAATACACTTGGTATTGATTCAAGAAGTGCAGTTTTATAGATTTGATTTTTTTGGTATTTTAAAATAAATGTGTTGAAAAAATGGATTGAATAATCTACTCCTACTCCCATACTTACAGATGCAATTGTTGCTGTTGCGGGGTTTAAGGTTATCCCAAATAATCTCATTACAGCAAAATTTAAAAACACTGACCAAGCCACTGGGATTGCAATAATTATTCCGGTTCATATAGATTTAAAGAAAAACATAAGTAATAGTGTTATTGATCCAAGAGTTGTTATAATGTTTACAATTTGCTCTCTTACCATTGTTTTAGCTATTAATACTTTATCATATACTCCTGAGAAATGATATTTATTATTTCCCATATGTTCATTAATTGTTTTAATAGCATATTTTTCAAATTTTTTTATTCCTTCGGTTGAATTGTCTTCAATTCTTACTATAATAGATATTAATGACCAATCATCATTAATATACATTTTTTTATTGTCTTTAGTCCAATCGCTTCTATCTATTAAATTTATTAGCTTGTTTAGTATAATTTCGTTTTCAGGTAATTTGTATTCTAGTGGGGATTCTTTTTTAATTTTAAAATTTGTAAATTTTAAAATTCCGTTAATAGAGCTGGATTGAGTTTTTGCAGAAAAAGCGTCAAGCTTATCTGTAATTAAATCTAAGGTTTGCATTGCTTTAGCATTTTTAAATTCACCAGGTTTGCCTTCAAGTTCTATTTTGAAAATCGATATTCCTCCCATTTCTTTTTGCATTAGATTTAATGTTTTTTTTACATTTGTAGTTTCTTTAAAGTAATCTTTTTCATCAAAATTGATTTCGATCTTTAAAAGACCCGCAATAGAAATTCCTAGTATGATGAGGACTATTATGGAGGATGTATATTTTCTTTTTAATATAGACTTTGTTATTCGTGTATTTAGTTTGGCAAGTTTTTCAAGGAAAAATATTTTATGTAGGTTATTTTCTCTTTTTTTTTCAAGAGACTTTTTTTTTGTAAATGGGATTAATGTTATTATTCCGGGTAAAACGGTTAATGAGATTGTCATTGATATAATTACTCCAATTGACATGAAAATACCCATTGTTTTGTAGGCATTAATTGAAGAGGTTGTAAGAGATAAAAATCCAAATGCAGTTGTAAGAGATGTTAGCAGAATAGGCGTTTTAAGTTTTTTAATTGTTTTTTTTATTGATTCTGTTGAGAGTTGTTCTTTTTTTATTAATTTAAATATTCCATTTATTATGTGTACAGCATTAGCGCATCCGATTGAAATAAGTAGAACAATCATTGAAGTTTCGGGCACTGTAATGGGGGATTGTACAAGCCCTTTAATTCCAAAAGTCCAAATTAATGATAATAATGCGATAAAAATGGGAATTAATGCACCAATTAGATTTTTTATAATAAGATAAAGTGAAATTATTACTACAAAAGTAGCAAGTGGGCCTAAGATCTTGAAGTCTTCAACCATATAGTTTAATATTTTTTCTCTTACTATTAAATCTCCTGTAAGATACAACTTTAGATCGTTTGTTTCATATTTTTTAATTGTTTTTTCCATTTCATCCAATTCGGCTTTTAAATTTCTACTGAAATTGATTTTATCACTTTCTGATGGAATTATTATGAAGTATATTAAATTTTCCGAGTTACCCAGGAATGTGTTTTTTACAAATGGAGTTGATTTTATTTTATTTTTTATTTCTTCTATGTCTTTATCTGTATAGGTTTCTTTTTTAAATTGCGGAAAATAAGAAAATATGCTTGTAACGGCATTTGGAGATACTTTCAAAATTTTGGTTATTTCATTGATTACACTGTTTATTATTTCAAAATTTTTTTTATTGAAAATATTTTTTTTATCTTGAAATATTACTATTGTAGATAAAAGTGAATTACTTTTGTCAATGTCTATTAGGCTTTCGGTTTCTTTAGTCTTGGGAATAAGTTTTAAGATGTTTGCATCGAATTTAAGATTTTTTAAAAAAAATCCTAAAAAAATAGTAATTAATATAAATATTGTAAATATAATTTCTTTATATTTAATGCTTAGACTTTCAAAGTCCATATTATGCCTCTTTCTACTTTATCACTATGTTGACAAGCTTGTTTTTAACCACAATTATTTTTACTATTTTTTTATTTAATAAGTTTGATTTTATTTTGCTATTTTCCAGTGCTATTTTTTTTAGTTCTTCTTCATCTATCTCTTTGTTTAGTAAAATTTTGTCTTTTATTTTTCCATTTATTTGCAAGACAATTTCTTTTGTTTCTGTAATAATAAGGGTTTCATCAAATTTTGGCCATTTTGAATTTTTGAATAAACTAGGAGGTTCTCCAATGTATTCCCATAATTCTTCTGCTAAATGGGGCGCATATGGGGATAAAATAATGATAAATGGCTTGAATATATTTAAATAATTTTTTTTATACTTTAGAATCTCATTTGTAAATATCATCATGGCAGAGATTGCTGTGTTAAAGTTTAGCTTTTCTGTGTCTTCTGTGACTTTTTTTATTACTTTATGTAGTTGAGATATTATTTCCTTTGGAGGATTGTCTGTTGACAGTTCTTTTTCTTTTAAGCTCCAAATTTTGTTTAAAAATCGAAAAACACCAATTATTCCTTTAGTGTTCCAAGGCTTAGAATCTGTTAGTGGTCCCATAAACATTTCATAAATCCTTATTGAGTCTGCTCCAAATTCCTTAATAATGGCATCTGGGTTTATTACGTTCTTTAAAGATTTTGACATTTTGGCAATTACTTGGATTACTTCTTTATTATCTTTTTTGTCAAAAAATTTATTGTCTTTTTCTATAACTTGGTCATTGGGTATTAAACACCCATTTTCTTTTTGATAAGAAAAAGCTGTTATTATGCCTTGATTTATTAGTTTTTTAAAAGGTTCTTTGGTATTTACATATCCCAGATCATAAAGGACCTTGTGCCAAAATCTTGAGTAAAGTAGGTGTAATACTGTGTGTTCGGCTCCACCTATGTATAGATCAACCGGCATCCAATATTCAATTTTTTTTTTACTTGCAAATTTTTTTGAGTTTTTAGGGTCGAGGTATCTTAAATAATACCAACAAGAACCTGCCCATTGAGGCATTGTGTTTGTTTCTCTTGTAAAATCTGTATCTTTTACTTTTACCCAATCTTTAATCCTTGATAAAGGAGATTCACCTGTTACAGAAGGTTCATAGTTTGCGGTTTCTGGAAGCTTTAAGGGAAGATCATTTTCTTCTAAAGGTATTGTATTTCCAAGCTTATCAAACAAAATGGGTATAGGCTCTCCCCAATATCTTTGTCTTGAAAAAATCCAATCTCTAAGCTTATAGGTTACTTTTTCTTTTCCTTTGTTGTTTTTAGTAAGCCATTCGATTACTTTATCTTTTACTTCGGAATTTTTAAGATTATTAAATTCATTAGGAGAATTTATTGAAATCCCATCACCAATAAATGCTTTTTCTAATATTTCATTTTTCCCCAATTTTGATATTACAGGTAAAATTTTTAATTTATACTTTTTAGCAAATTGAAAGTCTCTCTCATCATGTGCCGGAACACCCATTACAGCTCCACTGCCATAAGTTCCTAGTACGTAGCTTCCAACCCAAATTGGAATTCTTTCATTTGTTATTGGATGAAATGCATAAGATCCTGTAAAAACTCCCGATTTATCTTTTTCAAGAGAAGTCCTTTTAAGATCACTTTTGAGTTCTTCGTGCTTTACATATTTTAGGACATTTTTTTTAAAGTTATTTTTTGTTATTTTTTCTATTAGTTTATTTTCTGGTGCTATTACTAGATATGTGATACCAAATATTGTGTCTGGTCTTGTTGTAAAGACTTTGATTTTTTCATTGTAACCTTCAATTTCAAAATCGATTTCAACTCCTGTTGATTTGCCAATCCAATTTCGCTGCATTTCTTTTACAGATTCAGGCCATTCTAATTCTTCAAGGTCGTTTAACAATCTTTCAGCATACTTTGTAATTTTTAAAACCCATTGTCTTAAATATTTTTTTTCTACGTTGTGAAATCCTCTCTCAGATTTTGGTCCATTTGGAGTTTGAATAATCTCTTCATTTGCCAATACTGTTCCAAGTTCAGGACAATACCATACAGGCATTTCTTTTGCATAAGCTAGATCCTTTTTATATAATTGCAAAAAAATCCACTGTGTCCATTTATAGTAATTCTCGTCATGAGTTCTAATTTCTCGATCCCAATCATAGGCAAATCCCAAAGCTTTTATTTGTTTTTTAAATTTATTAATATTTTCTTCTGTACTTTTTTGAGGATGAGTTCCTGTTTGTATTGCATAATTTTCAGCAGGAAGCCCAAAACTATCAAATCCTATTGGGTGAAGTACATGAAATCCATTCAAAAGCTTGTATCTTCCAAATATGTCAGTAGCTGTGTATCCTTCTGGATGGCCAACATGGAGTCCGTCAGCAGAAGGATAGGGGAACATGTCAAGTATGTATAATCTTTTTTCTTTGGGAATGCTTGGATCTTCTTCTACTTTGTATGTTTTGTTGTTATCCCAAAATTCTTGCCATTTTTTCTCAATTTTTATGAATTCGTATTTAGACATTTGTCCTCTTGAAAATTAATCTACAATTTATTTTTTAGTACACTTTTAGATCACATTGTTGTTAATTTTATTTAATAAGCTACTAACAATTTTTATGCTGTGAACTGGACTTGAACCAGCATGGGCTTATGCCCACTAGCCCCTCAAGCTAGCGTGTCTACCACTTCCACCACCACAGCATTACTAACCATTATATTTTTTATTTTAAATTTTTGTCAACGTTTTTATTTTTTTTAATTATGCAGATTATTATTGTTGTTGTAATTACAGTAATAAATATTGTAAATATAATTATTTTTATTTTTGAAAATATTATTTCAAATGATTGTCCTAGTTTAAAGCTTAGAGTAAAGTAAACTATTATTGAGAGTAAGGTTGCAAAAAAGTCAGAAACAATAAATAGATTGGATTTCATATTTCCCATTCCTGCTGATATAAATATTGCGTTTCTAACTCCAAAGGGTATAAACCTTCCTATAAATAAAGTCAACACTCCGTATTGACCGTAATAGTAATTTATTTTGTCAAGCAGGTTATTGACTTTTTTATTTTTAAACAATTTATTTCCCATTAATTTCCCAATGTAAAAAGATATTATGTCTCCAAGATAAGCTCCCCAAAAAATTCCTAAAAATATTAATATAGTGTATTCATTTTTTCGACTAGATAAAATTCCACCCATTAACACTATTGCATCTTCGGAAATGGGAACATTAAGCCCTGCTAAAATCAGTAAAGAAAAAAATACTATTGGGGAATAAGCTATGTTTGAATCAATAGATTCTATTATTTTGTTTATATACATTGTTGTCATCTATTTCTTGTTTTATAGGTTAAGTATATGCTTGCTAAAGTTAAATATGTAAAATAAAGTATGAGAACTGTTTTTGCTATTTTTAACGCTGTTGTGGATAATTCTAAAAATATTGATACAACAAATATTAGACAACTTATTATTGTTATTGGTAGAGTAATTTTCCGTAATTCTTTAGTTTTTGACGGGTAAATAAATTTCATTGGGATAAAGCTTGTAATAATGCATATTGATATCATAATAAGGTTTGTTGTTTGCTCTATTTTAAAGATTATGTTTAATATTACAAATACATTCCATAGAGAAGGAAATCCTCTAAAGTAGTCATCATTTGTTTTTGCGTCTGTTCTTGAGAATTGGTATGCTGATGAGAGTAATATTCCAATGCAAATGACGACTTTATATTTTTCCCCAATGAATTCTCCTAAATAAAAAAATATAACGGGTATGAATGTGTAGTTTATGTAGTCTGTAATGTTATCAAGCAGAGTTCCATCAATTTTAGGTATTAATTCTTTTACCCTAAGTTTTCTTGCCATAGTTCCATCAATTCCATCTATTATAAGTCCTATTATTGTTAACTTTAAAAGAAGAGAATAGCTGCCATTTACAATTGAAATTATTGAGTAAAGTCCTACAATCAAGCCAGATGCTGTAAAAATATGCACAAGCCAAGCTAAAATCAAATTGATATTTTTCACAGTAAATCTCCTTTTATTGGAATATTTTCTTTATCTCTTCAAGTCTATGTTTAAAAATGTTAATGGTGTTTTCTATTGTTTCTTTTTTTGTTAAATCTACTCCGGTAATATTTAAGGAATCTAATGGATATTTAGAACCACCTGTTTTTAAAAATTTTATATAATTTTCTACTGCATTTTTTTTATTTTCTTTAATATCTTTGTATATTGATAGTGCGGCTGCAATACCTGTAGCATACTGATACACATAAAAGGGTGAATAAAAGTGAGGAATTCTAAGGCATTCAAGGGCACTTAATTTATCAAATTTTAGACTAGGTCCAAAATATTTTTCTAGCAAATTCATATAAGTTTCTGTTAGTGTTTCTTTTACTATAGGTTCTTCCTTGCTAATCATTTCATGAATAATGTATTCAAATTCAGCAAACATTGTTTGTCGGAAGAATGTTGAAATCATATCGTCAATTTGTGTGAGTTTTATATATTTTATTTTGTTAGTATCGGTTTCATTTTTAAGTAAATATTCTGCTAATATTTGTTCGTTAATTATTGATGCTATTTCTGCTTCAAAAATAGAATAATTGTAGTGCGGAAATGGGTTGTTTTTTATGCTAAAGTAAGAGTGCATTGAATGTCCTGCTTCATGTGCAAGTGTAAACATATCTCTTATTGATTCGTCTTTGTAATTAAGAAGTATATAAGGTTTCCCATTGTATGACCCAGCGCTAAAAGCCCCCGATCTTTTTCCAGCATTCTCGTATTTATCAACCCATCTTTCTTTTAAAAGACCGTTTCTTAAAATTTCTGTATATTCATTTCCCAATATCTTTAAAGATTTTAATATTTTTTCACAAGCTTCTTCAAACGAATGTTTAAATGTTATTCCTTTTGTTAATGGTACATAAACATCATAATGATATAAATTTTCTTGGTTTAAAACTTTTTTTCTAAATTCATAATAATCATTAAGCGCAGATAAATTTTCATTGACAGTTTCGATTAAATTTGTATAAACCTTTTTATCAATATTATTTGAAAACAGTTGCATTGAAAAAGTATTTTGAAATTTCCTTGTCTTTGCAATGAAGTGATTCTTCTTAAGGTCTGAAATAATAAGATTAGCAAGTGTATTTTCATTGTTTTTGTATTTTTGATAAAATTTTAAAAAAGCTTTTTTTCGTATTTTTTGATTTTCGTTTTGTAAAAACAGTGTGTAGGTAGAATTGGTTAAAGGGTGTCCATTAATTTCTCCGAATTCCATGTCAGCATTTGTTAATGCTGAGAATATATTTTGATAAGATGAGTAAAGGGGGGTGTAGTTAGCAAGTATTTCTTCTTCTTGTTCGCTTAAAATATGGTTTTTCTCTCTTAATATTTTCTCAATTGCAATTTTTTTCTCCTCAAGCCCTGGTTCATTTATCCAAGATCGAATTTTTTTTTCATCTGTTTTTAGTATTTTTGGCATAAAGAAGGATGTGGCATTAGATACTTTTGTAGTTAAATTGACACATATAGAATATATTTTATTCGAATCCTTGTTGGTTACATCTGTTTCTAATTTAAGCATTGCATAGTAAGAGATTTTCTCTAAATCTTCCATAATTTCATAGTATTTGTTTAAAGTTTCTTTAAACAAATCAAAATTTAATTCCAATTTTTCATATTTGTTAAATTCTTTGGTTTTGATTTCAATAGCATTGATTGCTTTTGCATATTCTTCTTCATTTGCAAATAGAAAAGATAAATCCCATTTATCATTCTCATTGATTTCATTTCTATTTATCACTAAAATCTCCTCTTCCTTTTTTCATTGTTTGGAAATAAATAGTACATTGAAATTTTATAAACTTATGCTTTTTATTTTACAATAAAGTCTAAACTTTATGTATAAAAAGATTTTAAGTTTAACTATTGAATAAAGATTCTAATAAAAATTTTTTAAATTTTAAAAATGCTATTCCTCGATGGGATATTTTGTTTTTTTCTTCAAGTTTTAGATCGCTAAGCTTTTTGTTATTTTTAGTTAAAAATATTGAGTCATAACTAAATCCATAGTTTTTATTATCATTTAAGCTTAATGCAATTTTTCCTTTAAGAATTCCTTCAAAATTTGATATTTGCCTATTTTTTGATATATAACTTATGTTGCATATAAAATATGCATTTCTGTTTTTTTCATTTTTCATTAAGTCTAGGATAAGTTGATTTTTTTCATTAGCGCTTAATTTTTTACGTAGCTTATAAATGTCATATCTTTTGGAGTAAATCCCAGGCTCTAAGTTTAGTGCTTCGATGCACAATCCAGAGTCTTCTCCAAAAACATTTTGATTTTTATTTAAAATTTCAAACAGTGCTTTTGCTTTAATCAAAGAGTTTTCTTTAAATGTTTTTCCTGTTTCTTTTATGTTAAAATTTTGAGGGACTATTAAGTTTAAATTAGGTATATTTAATATACTTTTTACTTCATTTATTTTATTTTCATTTGTTGTTGCAAAAAATAGTGTTTTCATTTATATAATAATAAAGTATTTGTGAGTTTAATTGTATAATAATATTTGCTTTAAGTATTATTTTCTTTGATTATGTGCATTTGTTGAGTATTTTTGTACCAGGTTTTTATCGAAAAATTTGGATTTTTGTCTAAGATATTAAAATATTAATTTTTAATTTTTTTGTTTGAGCGTGGTAATTTTTTTTAAGGTTTGTTATGAAGAAAAGAATTAAATTTAAAATTATTTTAGGTTTCAAAGGAATTATCAAGTTTTTTTTGGTTATTTATAATTATTTGTTTATAGCCCTTAAAGTTATACGTTCTTTTTTAAAGCAAAATATTAGCTTTATGATTATTCCCCATGTTAAAGGGAATGTAAAAAATATTAAAATTTCTTTTTTGACTTTATTTTTCTTTTCTACTTTTTTTTTAGGTGGTTTTATAGGGTTTGTTTTGCTTGCTGTCAATTATGTTACTCTCTCGTCAATTGTAAAATCTACAGAGAAAAATTACTCTTTAGCAGAATCTGAGATTGAAGATTTTAGAAATACAGTTGTGGAAATTAATTCTGTTGCAAAAAATTTTTCCAAAATTTTAGATGAGCTTAAAACTTCTTTAAAAATCAATTCTAATGGTGTTGATTTAAATAAAAATAAATTAGATGGAGATCTTTCTGATTTTATTGATTTACAAATTTTAGAGGCTAATTCAATAAAAGAGCTTAGTGATCTTAAAAATATTAAAAACAAAATAGAAAGTTCAATTCCTCCTCTTAAAAGCATAGTTAAGGTCTTGCATGCTCAGGATAAGCTTTTAAATGATATTCCTTCTCTATGGCCTCTTGCAGGTGGAGCTGGAATTATTACTTTGCATTTTGGTCCTGCTATTGAACCTTTTACTAGGCAGTGGTACATTCACAAAGGCATAGATCTTGGAGGGGTTAGAATTGGAACTCCTATTGTTGCAACTGCTGATGGGGAGGTTGTTAGGGCAAGCTATCAATCAGCAGGCTATGGTAATTTTGTTCAGCTTAAGCATAAGTATGGACTTGCTACTCTTTATGCTCATATGTCGCGCCTTAATACTTCTAAAGGATCTTATGTTAAAAAGGGGCAAATAATTGGATTTATGGGACAGACAGGCTATGCAACAGGTCCGCATGTTCATTATGAAGTTCGTGTAGGTTCTCAAGTTATTAATCCTGATATGTATTTAAATTTAGCAACAGGAGTTTCAAAATAGATGTTAAATTTTTTGACTGTAAAAAAAGAAAGAAAGGTATCGCCTTTGTTTCTTTTTGATGAAATAAAAACAATAGTGGGTGTTGGTGATTTTTTTAAAGGAGACTTAGTTTCAAATAATTTTATTCGACTTGATGGCGATTTTATGGGTACTATTAGTTCTACGAAAAGAGTAATTATTGGAGAGAGTGGGAGGGTTAAGTCTAGTATTGATGCTAATGAACTTGTTATTTCCGGAATGGTTGTGGGCAATATTTATGCTAAAAGCAAGATTAAAATATTTGCTTCGGGATGTGTTATTGGGAATATTTCTTGTAAGTCAATTGAAGTTGAAGAGGGCGCTATTATTGATGGGTATATGAATATTGGCGTGGATTATCTTAGAACTCCTGAAAGAAATACATTTTTTTATACTGGTTCTTATAAGGTTAACGAAGATCTTTTAATTGAAATCGATAAAGAATATCAAGAAGAAAAAAAGTCTTTTCAATCTTTAGAGAATGAAGATAATAAATACTTTTTAAGTGTTATGAATAAAATAGATGAAAGTAAATAATTTGATTTCTGGAGCATTAAATCTTAATTCGAAAGATTATAAAAAAGGTGGTAAAAAAGTATTTTCTGATAAAGGTAATGTTTTTTCTTCGGTGTTTGAGATTGAAAGTTTTAAAGCGGATAAGCAATTTATTTTACTTGAAAATGGTGAATTTAATCTTGATTTGATTAAGAATATGTTAGATGGAATTAACGAGATTGGGGAGAGACTTTTGAGCGAGCCTTCTAGGCAAAATGTGATTTTTTACAAAAAAGTTATTTCGGAATTTTTATCCATCGTTATATCATCTTCTGTTTGTTTGAAAGAACAAAAAGGGGGACGCTTGGGGGATCCTAAGCGGCCCAAGTATAGAATTATTAAGATTATTAACGACAAATTGGACAAACTTGCTTATTCTGTTTTACAAAATCAGATGACCCAGATTAAACTGTTAGATAGCATTGAGGAGATTCAAGGTTTGCTTGTGAATTTATTAATGTGAATTAGTTTTAAGTTTTAGAAATATAAAATGCTTGAAACTTAAAATTAAAAGGGATTGTTAAACAATCCCTTTTTTTAATAGCAAATGTTAAATTAACTTTCAATTAAATATTTTTTACTTATTTCTGAAAAGCTTTTTATTTGTTCGTTTTTCCACTCTTCAGATTTATTTAATTTTTTCATCATGATTTCAGCAACTTTTGGAGCAGCCTCAATTGTAGCTTGAGGATTTAAAGGTAGCGACCTTGTTCTTCTTGCTAAAACATCGTCAATAGTTTTTGCTTGCTCAAATTCAATTGAGAAAATTATTTGGGCTTCATTTAAATCTAGGCCCTCGTGTATTTTTTTGTCAAAACCCTCCATATTTTTTAGAATTTCAAAGTCACTTCCATAAGCCCTAAAAGGTTCAGGAATTTTTAGTGCATCTTCTTTTTTAAGATACCCGTGTAACTTTAAATCTTCTGTAGTTGATATAATACTTGGTATTAAATTTTTTTCTATGGCTTTGAGCAAGGTTTTTTCTGCCATTTTTCTATATGTAGTATATTTTCCCCCTGCTATTGTAATAAGATTTGAATCTGATATAAATATTTTTTCATTTCTTGAAATTTTTGAAGTGTTGCTTTCAGCTTTTGGATCCATTATTAATGGTCTTATTCCAGTATATACGCTTTTTATATCTGATTTTTCTATTTTAATGTTTAAATAGTTGTTTAAATTATTTATTATAAAGTCAATCTCTTCATCAAATCTTTTAGGTTCTTCGTCTATCTCTTTTATGGGGATGTCGGTACTTCCGCAAACAACACTGTCATACCAAGGAATAGCAAATAAGATCCTATTATCACTAGTTTTAGGCATCAATATTGCATAATTTTTTGGGAATTTGTCTTTTTTGATTATTAAATGGCTACCTTGGGAAGGTTTGATAATGTTTAAAGCCTTTTCATCATCTAATTTTCTTATTTCGTCTGAAAATATTCCTGTTGCGTTTATTATACATTTGCTTTTCAGTGAAATTTGTTCTTTTGATAATTTATCTTGTATGATGACTCCCGAAAGTTTTCCGTTTTCCTTGTTGAATTTTTTAAGCTCTGTGTAGTTTAGAGCAATGCCTCCTTTTTTGGTAAAGGTTCTTAATAATGTTATTGCCATTCTCGCATCATCGAATGAATCATCGTAATATAAAACAGAGCATTTAAGACCTTCTGATTTAATATTGGGAGCTTTTTCAATAGTAGATTTTTTTGATAGTAATTTAGTTTTATATTTGCTGTTCTTTTCCTTTCCCATAAGATTATGGTAATAACATAGGCCAAAATAATAATAAGGTATTTCTAAGACATTATAAATAGGTGTAATAAGCGGGCATTCGTTAATTAAATGAGGTGCATTTTTTTCAAGAATTGCTTTTTCTTGTAAAGCTTCTTTAACTAAAGAAATATTCCATTGAGCTAAATATCTTACTCCACCATGAATTAATTTACTTGATCTAGAAGAAGTTCCTTTTGCGTAATCAAATTTTTCTATAAGTATTGTTTTATATCCTTTTGTGATTGCGTCTACTGCTATGCCAAGACCTGTTGCGCCTCCTCCAATTATTATAAGATCGAATTCTTGATTTTCAAGATCTTTTAATTTTGTTTCTTTGTTATTATTCATGAAATTTAAATCTTCCTCCATTTTAGTTAATTTCTTTTTTTTAAATTTTTTAAATTAAATGCTAAATTTGAGAAATTCACAAAGATAACTTGTTTTAAGTTTATTAAATAGCACTGTAAATTAATTGCATTGGTAAATTTTCAATTTTTTGTGATTTTTCGATTTTTAATATATTATTAACCATTTTTGTATTTCTCCAATGAATTGGGCCCTTTTTGTAAGGTGTAAATATTTTATTTTTTAAGTCCATGTGTAACACCAATAGATATCGATGAGCAAATTTAGTTAAGATTTGCCCGTATAATCGATTTATTTGCTTACCAGGTATTTTTATATGTTGTTTTAATTTTAAAAAATCAAATAAATCATGCATAATTTGTCCTCGGTTTATTGTTTGTTACAATCTTTAAAGCCTTGTTTTTAACTTTTATAGATTATGAGAATCCTATATCCAAGATTTTGATCTTTCAATTGCTCTATTCCAGTTCTCAAGAAGTGTTTCTCTTTGATATTTTGGCATTGAAGGTTCGAATATCTTATCTACTTGCCAAAGGCTTATGATTTCTTCGGCGCTTTGCCAATAACCCGATGCAAGCCCCGCAAGATAAGCAGCCCCAAGGGCGGTTGTTTCTGTTATTTTGGGTCTTACAACTTTACATTCTAAAAGATCAGCTTGAAATTGCATTAATAAATTATTTTGACTTGCTCCTCCGTCTACTCTTAATTCTTGAATTTCAAAGTTGGGAATGGATTTTTTTACTGTATTTAATATGTCAAAACTTTGAAATGCAATACTCTCAAGGGCAGCTCTTGTAATGTGAGCTTTTGTTGATCCTCTTGTGATTCCGAGGATTGTTCCTCTTGCATAAGAATCCCAATGAGGTGCACCAAGTCCAACAAATGCGGGCACAAAATAAATTCCCCCATTATCTGAAACAGAGCTTGCTAATGATTCTGCATCTGAACTTTTTCTGAAAAATTCAAGACCATCTCTTAGCCATTGGATTACGGCTCCACCAATAAAAACACTTCCTTCAAGAACATAAGTTACGGATTTTTTTCTTCCCCATGCAATTGAGGTTAAAAGCTTTTCACGGTTAATAATTGGTTCTTTACCAATATTTACTGTTAAAAAGCAGCCAGTTCCATATGTGTTTTTAGCCATGCCTTTTTTAAGACAAGCTTGCCCAAATGTTGCTGCAAATTGATCTCCAGCAATTCCTGCAATAGGAATTTTTGCTCCAAGTATCGATATGTCTGTTTTGCCATATATTGTAGAACTTTCTTTAAGTTCGGGCAAAATTGATTTTGGAATATTTAATATGTTTAAGAGTTCATCATCCCATTCTAATGTTTTAATGTTTAACAATAATGTTCTTGAAGCATTTGAGTAATCAGTGGCATGTATATGTTTTTTAGTTAGATTCCATAATAGCCAGGTATCTATTGTTCCGAAGCATAATTCACCATTTTCAGCTTTTTGTCTAGCACCTTCAACATTATCCAAGATCCACATTATTTTTGTTCCACTAAAATAAGAATCTAACACCAAGCCTGTTTTTTCCAAAATAATTTTATCTTTACCTTCTTGTTTTAATTGGTCACAAATTTTTGCAGTTCTTCTGTCTTGCCATACTATTGCATTGTAAATGGGTTTTCCTGTTTTTTTTTCCCACACAACTGTAGTTTCTCTTTGATTGGTTATGCCAATAGCATCAACATCCTCCGGTAAAATCCTTGAATTTGCAAGAGCTTCTGTTATGACCCCAAGTTGTGATCCCCATATTTCGGTAGGATCATGTTCCACCCAACTTGGCTGTGGATAAATTTGAGTAAATTCTTTTTGAGCAAGTCCTTTTATGTTTGCATTTTTATCAAATACTATTGCTCTTGAGCTAGTAGTACCTTGATCAATAGATAAAATATATTTCATAATTTTTCCTTTTTACTTTGACAAAGATAGATATCTTTTAATCGTTATTATTTTTTAATGTAAATTCGTAAGTTGTAGCGCCTAAAATTGCTCCAATTATTGGGCCAATTATTGGCACAATAAATATGCTTAGGTCGTTAAAGCCATGATTTTTAAATCCAGCAAATAAGAGTAAAATTCTTGGTCCCAGATCCCTTGCAGGATTAATAGCATAGCCGTTCATTCCCCCAAAACTTATTCCTATAGCCAAAACTACTGCCCCTATAATAAATGGAAGAAATGGATTATCATTATGTTTTTTTACAAAATCTCCAACAACAGAAATTAAAAACATTAGCAAAAAAGTCCCAAAAATTTGATCAATAAATCCAGGCAAAAATCCAGGAATAGCCGGGAAAGTCGCCATTATGCCTTGGGTATTTTCTAGGCCGGGATCTATTTCTATCCATTTGGGGTAAAATACTATAAGTGTCATTAATGCACCTGTGAATGCTCCTAATATTTGCGCTACAATATAGTGAAAAAGTTTTGAAACGGGAAATTTTCCAATAGTTGCTAATCCTATGCTAACAGCTGGATTAAGATGAGCTCCACTAATTCTTGCTGATGTATAAATACCAAATGTTACACCCAATCCCCATCCAAATACTATATTTGTATATCCCCCTTTTATTATTTCTCCTGATATTTCAGGGCTTGAGGGGAATAATACTGTCATTGCGACAGATCCAGTTCCTAGAGCTAATAGTATAAATGTTCCCAAAAATTCCGATATAAATTCTTGGAATTTTGTATAATTCATATTTTATCTCCTTATTTTCATAATAATTTTATTTTTTTAAAAGTTTTAATTTTAAAATTTTGAATTTAGATATATTAAATTTTTTCAATCATATTTAGAATTTTTTTAAAAATAGTTACGATTTTTATATTTTAGCTTTCTAGATTAAAAATTAATATTTTTAATTATAAGTTTATAAACTTTATATTTAATATATTATTTCTAATTAATATTATTGTCAATAATTTAAAAATTTTAATTTTTAAATTATTGACTTCTTTTCCAAAAATTTATTTAAGGTTTTTTTATTTTATATTAAAATTTTTACATTGGATTTTTTTGATTAATTAAGTTTTATGTTTTAGCAATTCTTTTTTAGATTATATGCAACTTATTTAAGTTATTTTTGGAGGTAGACTTGGTGATTGTAATAGAAGGTTTAATTGGAGTAGGAAAAACTACTCTTGGAAATATTTTATCAAAGGAGTTGAAAGTTCCTTTTTACAGTGAGCTGAATAATGATTTTACTTTGGCTATTTTAGGTAAATTTTATAAGGATAAATCCAGATGGGCATTTCCAGTGCAAATTAATTTTCTCAATGAAAGGTTTAAATTAATAAAAGGTGTGTTTAGAACAAAAGGGGGCATACTTGATAGATCTATTTATGGTGATTGTGTTTTTGCGTCTCTTTTAAATTGCGATGGATATATTTCTGACGAAGAGTATAAAATATATATTGATCTTCTTGATAATATGCTTGAGCATTCTCAGCGACCAAGTTTGCTTGTTTATCTTGATTGTAGTATTGATGAGGTTGAACGCAGAATTAAAAATAGAAATAGAAGCTTTGAAATGAATATTCCCAGAGATTATCTTGAAGGTCTTAATAGGAAATATTTGAAGTGGTATAATGATTACAGCTTATCTTCAAAGATAAAATTTTCTTACGATGATATAAATATTTTTAACGAAGAAGATAAGAATAAAGTGATTTCTTTAATTAGAGATAAACTTGTATTATAATTACTTATAGTAGATTGACATTCTTTTATTTTAAAGGTTAAGTGTTAATGGAGGTTCTTATGGGGAGATTATTTCTTCTATATTTTTTATTCTCTTTTGTTTTTTTGAATTTATTTGCTCAAGATAATTCTTCTTATGTTGATAAGCAAAAAGAGCTTGCTATTTTTTATTATGAGGTTGGTCAAAGGTATATAAATGTTGGTAAAGTTAAAAAGGGAAAACTTTTCCAAGCAAAAGCTTTAAAGATTTATCCAGATTTGAAAAAGGGAGTTAATATCAAGCTTGCAGTTAAAGAGCTTGATGCTAGAATTAAGGATGACAATTCCAAGGTTGTTATGCTTGAGGATGTTAAACTTGAGGAGATACCTGGGATAGTGCATGAAAAAATAGAAATCAATGATTTTACAAATGCTCCTAAAATAGAATATATTGCTCAAAGAGAGAGAAGTAAAAATCAAGACAAAATTATTAAATTTCAATTTGGAAAGTTTGCAAGGGCTTTAATTTCTCAAAACTTTGATTTGTTTGGATCTGTTATTGCGGATAAAGTTAATGTTATGGGTAAATTTGAATCAAAAGATGATTTTATATCAATTTTATCAAGTGCTTCATCTAAAATTGATCCGGATGAGCGAGAGTATATATCAGTTGATGATTATTACGATTTAAATTCTTTAAAAATTTCAAAGTCCAACGATACTTCTTTTGTTGTTAATGTATTTACTAGAAACAATGATTTTACTAAAAATTTTCCATTTTGGAAAGAACGTCAGACTTTAATTTTTACTAAAGAGGATGATAATAATTGGTTTTTATCTTCTATAAAGTAAAATCTTAGTGTTGTAATTGCAAACATCATTATTAATATATATATAAACGAGTCTCCAATTTTTTCATAAATGGTTGTAAATGTTGGAGACAGTTTTACGGTTGATAATAAGTAGCCTTTTGTAAAAGTTTTTAGTCTTTCAGTAATTTCTCCATATTCGTTGATGACCGCAGTGATTCCTGAGTTTGTAGCTCTAATGGTTTTGATTCCATTTTCAATGCTTCTAAATTTAGACACAACAAAGTGTTGCCATTCTGCTGAATTTGTTTTTGACCAAGAGTCGTTTGAAAAGTTTAACAATATATTAGCGCCTTGGATTTTATAAAATCTTGAAAGTTCTGGAAATGCATCATCATAACATATTAAGGGAGCAAATTTAAATTTTTTCAATTTCAATATTTCAATTTTATTGCCTTCAATTTGTCCCAAGATTCTAAAATTTTTTAAAAAAAAGTTTCTTACAAATTCATATTCGTAAAATGGAATTTTTTCTGCAAAAGGGACTAAAAATATTTTAGAGTATATGTTTGCAATGTTAAGGTCCGGTTCTATCATATAAATAGAATTTTGTTGAATCCTTATGGTTTTATCTACATTTGAGGGAGCACCAATGGCAAATGGGATTTTATGTTCTTTTATAAAATTTTTTAGCTCATTATGCAAGTTATAGCTTTTAAAGTATTGGTCTTCTTTGCTAAAGGGGTAGGTTAGTACTCCTTCGCTCCAAATTACAAATTCTATTTGTGGGTTTTCTTTTAAGGCTTGTTCTGTAATTGTAATAGAATCCCTTATTCCTTTCTCGTCATTTCCAGGCAACCATGGGTCAATATTAAGCTGAATAGCTGCAATGTTTATGCTATCTATTTCTTTTGATAATAAGCTTTGTAGTTCTGTTTTTTTAAGTATTCCGTAAGTAAAAGATGTTGTTATTAACATTATTGGAAATATTGTGTTTAGCAAATTTGTTTTGTTTTTATGGATTAAAAAATCTGCAATTCCTGAGTTTAAAAAGTAAACTGCAAATGATACAAAAAATACACCGAAAATGTCTGCTATTTGAATTAGATTATTGAAGTTGTTTACTGTAAAAGCTGCAAGTCCCCAAGGATATGCTAAAAATCCAATTGATCTTAAGTAATCATAAAATGTGAAAAGCATTGTTATTGTTATTGCTTTATTTTTAAAGCTTTTTAAAGAGTAATAAAGAAAATAGCCTAAAGTTAATGAATATGGAATGTATCCTATTACCACTCCTATGAATGTAATCCATCCAAATGCATGAAAAAATCCAAGCCAAAAATTTTGCAAGCAGTTGGCTATTATGAAGTAAAATACGGTTAATCCTATTAATGTGTTTTTATCTTTTATTTTATTTAAGGCTAAAAAAAACGGTACATAAGCAACAAATCCCAGGATTGAATATCCGGTTTCTTTAATTTCATTTGGAATTGCAAGTGTTGTAAGAATTCCTGAAAATGCGGCTAGGCAAAGGTATCTAGTTTTCATTTTTCCTCTTTTTTACTATTATTAGTAGTAGCATAATGATGTAATATTATTAAAACATTATCATTAATAATTTTATATGAATAGTATTAATTTTTTGTATTTTTTGTGAAATTTATGCTTGTAATAGGTCTTTAGAGAGTAAGGGAGATTATGTTAGCTTTTGTTTTTATTGGTTTGTTTTTTTTAAATTTTTTTAGTTTACCTGCTCAAGGAATAGTTACCAATAAAGATGCTCAAGAAGAGTTTAAATGGGCTCTTAATTCTTATAACAATGGAATTTATGATGATGCTCTTTTGTCTTTTAAAAAAATTTTAAGTTTTGATCCTAATAACCTTGATTATCATTTTTGGACTGGTAATGTTTATTACAGATTGGGTTATGTTGAAGAAGCTTTAATGGAATGGAGAAATTTAAAAGATCAAGGTTATAAGGTTTCTTATCTTAGACATTTGATTTCTACTATTGAGCAAAGGAGAGGGATTTTTTCAAATTACGAACTTAATTTTAAAAAACTTGTAAAAGTGGCTTCTCTTGATAATTCTATTTACAAAAGGCCGCACGGGTATCAGATTACATCTTTGAGAGCTGATAAATACGGTGGATATTATGCTGCTAACTTTGTAGGTAATGAAATATTGTATTTTGATGTCAATAATAATGTTAATATTTTGGTTAAAGATGGATTTAGTTATTTAAAATCGCCTTATGATGTTATTGAAGCTAATAATTTGCTTTATGTTACTCTTTATTCAAGTGATGAAGTTGGTGTTTACGACAAAGTTCTAGGAGTTAAAAGGAAATCTATTGGGAAAAAAGGCACAAAAGATGGCGAATTGCTTGCTCCTCAGTATATGGCTATTGATAAGAGAAACTATATTTATGTGAGCGAGTGGGGAAATAAAAGAGTTAGCAAATTTGGACTTGATGGCGATTTTATTTTGCATTTTGGCTATAGAACTTCAGGTTACAAGGGGCTTTTGGGTCCTACAGGTATAACTTATTTGAATGAGAATATTTATGTTGCAGACTCTTTGCGAAATACTATTGAAGTTTTTGATACTAGTGGCAATCATTTGTATTCAGTTTTTACTTCTATTGAAGGGATAGAGGGTCTTAGTAGCGATTTTACCGGTAACAATGTTATAGTATCTTCAAAATATGGTGTTTATAGCTACAATATTGCTAAAAAGACAATTACAAAAATTTTAAATGCAGATAAAGTGAATTCTAAAATTTCTTCATCTGTTTTGGATGCTAATAATCAGATGATTGTCTCAGATTTTAATAATGCCAAAGTTTCAGTTTACAAAAGTGATTCAAGTCTTTACGATAGTTTAAATGTTGATGTTAGAAGAATAGTTAGACTTGGGGGCCCTAAAATTTACGTTGAGCTTAATGTAAGCAGCAAAAGCGGGCTGCCTGTTGTTGGACTTAAAAGTGAAAATTTTTCAATTGCAAATGAAAATTATTACATTGTCAATCCTAAAGTAGCGTACAATGTAAATGCTTCAAAAGACATTAATATAGCAGTTGTTTTTGATAAATCTTCTTATATGAAAAATTATGATCTAGATCAAATTGTAAGTTTAAATGCTTTAATGGAGTCGTCAAAAAATAAAAGTTTTAGTTTTATAAATGCAACAAATGTGCCTATTATAGATAATATTGAAAGCTTAACAAATAGTATTAAAAATACAAGTTCTCTTGGTCCTTATAGTACAGATTTTATAAAAACAGATGTTAGTTTAAAGTTGGCAGGTTCTGGGCTTATGTCAAAAAGCTCAAGAAGAGCAGTAGTCTATTTTAGTGGCGGTGTTTTAAATCGCAAAGCTTTTGAGAAATACTCTTTAGATACAATAGTAAGCTATTATAAAAATAATGATATAAGGTTTTACTTAATATTATTTGGCAATGATCCTGTTAATAGCAAGCTTCAGTATTTAGTTAATGAGACAGGTGGCGCCATAATTCCCTTTTCATCTTATGAAGGAGTATCTAAAGTTTATGATTTAATTTTAGAACAAAAAACAGGTACTTATTTGCTAGAATATTATTATCCAGGTCCTCAAGAGCCTAATAAATATTTTAATTTATCTGTTGAGGTAAATATGAATCAACAGACGGGAAGGGGAGAATTTGCATATTTTATTAATTAGATTGCTTTTTAATTTTATTAGGGGTTTGAGATATGAAACTTAATGCAGGAATTGTGGGACTTCCCAATGTGGGCAAATCTACTTTATTTGCATCGTTAACATCATCTAAGGTTGAGATTGCTAATTATCCTTTTTGTACTATTGAGCCAAATGTAGGAATAGTAGAGATTCCTGATGAAAGGCTGTTAAAAATTGCAGAGTGTATTGTTCCACAAAAGATTATTTCTGCTGTTATGGAATTTGTGGATATTGCAGGTCTTGTTAAAGGGGCATCAACAGGTGAGGGGCTTGGTAATAAGTTTTTGGCTAATATTCGCGAGGTTTCTCTTATTGTTCATGTTGTAAGATGCTTTGAAGAAAAAGAAGTTATTCATATTAATAATGAAATTAATCCTGAAAAAGATATAACTACAATCAATATTGAACTTTGTCTATCAGATCTTGAAACTGTTCAAAAAAGTCTTCAAAAGCAAGAAAAAAATGTGAAAAGCACTGATAAAAAAATTAGCGAATCTTCTAAGGCAATTGTTTTAATGCTAAAAAGGCTTGAAGATCATTTAGGTAATATGAATCCTGCTATTGAGTTTAAATTTGATGATTTCGAATACAATTTTATTAGATCGTTAAATCTTTTGACTTTTAAAAAAGTTTTGTATGTTTGTAATGTCGATGAAAATTCACTTAGTGGCAATAAATATACAGATATTGTAAAAAATATTGCTTTGAAAGAAGGAAATGATTTTTTAATATTATGTGCCAAAATTGAAGCCGAGCTTGCTGGAATAAAGGATGTATCTTATAAAAATGAAATGTTAGAATTATTTGGGATAAATGATAGCGGCCTTAGTAATTTGATAAAAAAAGCCTATTATACTTTAGGGCTTAGAACTTATTTTACAGCAGGATTGCAAGAAGTTAGAGCTTGGACATTTAAACAGGGCACTAAAGCTCCTAAAGCCGCTGGAATAATTCATAGCGACTTTGAGAGGGGTTTTATTAAAGCAGAAGTTTATTCTTGTGAGGATTTGTTTAAATTTCAAAGTGTTCAAAGACTAAAAGAGAAAGGACTTGTTAGAATTGAAGGTAAAGAATACCTGGTAAGAGATGGAGATGTAATCTTTTTTAAATTTAATGTTTAGATTTATTTTATATTATGGGTTATTTATTTTTAAATAATATAAAATTAGTTAGTTTGTTTGTTTTCAATATTGCAATTTGTTTGCTTTATTTATTTTTGTATGATACTATTTTTTTTTATTTTGTTCTGGGGATTTTTTTAGTAAATTTTTTTGTAATTCTTTTTTATTTAAGATATTTTTGTTCTATTTCTTTTAAGGGTTCTAAGATTTATTATAAGAGTAATTTTTTAAGTTATAATTTTGATTTTAATGATATTATTTCGTTTGAAAAAAGATTGTCAGACAATGTTTTGATTTTAAAATTAAAAAATAAAAAAAAGATTAAGATTTGTTTTTGGATAGGCAATGGTTCGAGTGAATTATTCAAAGAGCTTAAATTTCGAAGAAAAGATTTATTTATTCCAAAATTGGAAAATTTCCCAATAAGATATTATTTGTCTTATGTCTATCTTTGCATGTTTTTGGCTCGTATTATAATTAGTTTATTTGTTTATTATATTTCATTAAGCAATATATTTATTTTTTTATTTATTTGTTTTATTGATATTAAAGTTTTATTAGGTGATCTTTCGGTTATTAGCAATATAGTGTTGTTTTATGAATTTAGGCAAGATTCAATTTATGAAAGAAAAATCTTTAAAGGTGAAATTTATTTTTATGAATTTTTTGAAAAAATTTTTGTTACTAGGGAATTTGAATTTAACAATAAAAGTTATTTATGTTTTTCCTATAAAAGGAATCATTCGGCAAAAAAAGTATATATCTTGAATAAAAAAATTTCTTATTCCATGCAAAAGGTTTTTGAGTATATTAATCAAAATTATAATACTGAATTAATTTAAGCTTTGATTGACTATATTTAAATTAGTTGGTATATTAAATTCATTGTTTAATAAATTAAGGAGTATCACTTGAGAAAAAATGCATCTGCATTGAAGCGCTCTCGTCAAAATTTAAAAAGAAAGATTAGAAATGTAAGTGTAAAAAGTGAATTAAAGACAATAGAAAAACGCTGTATCAATATGATTAAATCGGGTAAAAAAGACGAAGCTATTGAATTTTTTAAGTTTGTTGCAAAAAAACTAGACACTGCTGCTAGAAAGCGAATAATTCATAAAAATAAGGCCGCTAGAAAAAAATCTCGTTTAAATGTTTTGCTGTTAAAGTAAGGAAATTAGTTTATGTCTTTTCCAAGAAGACCAAAGATTACTAAGTCAGATATTGTTGATCAAATATCTTTGAATATTAGAAATAATAATCTAAAATTAGAAAAAAAATACATAAGACTTGTAATAGATGCTTTTTTTGAAGAGCTTAAGAGTAATCTTTGTTCAAATAATGTTATTGAGTTTAGATCTTTTGGTACATTTGAAGTTAGAAAAAGAAAGGGACGTTTAAATGCTCGCAATCCTCAAACAGGAGAATATGTTAAAGTTTTAGATCATCATGTTGCATATTTTCGTCCAGGCAAAGATTTGAAAGAGAGAGTTTGGGGTATTAAAGGTTAAATGCCGGTTAATGTGGTAGATTCTTATAAATGGGATTGTAAGCTGGATTCTAGTTTAACTTTTAGAGGAAAATTAAAATTTGAAGGAACTTTGTATCTCGATTCTTCTTTTGAAGGTGAAATATCTTCGAAAGGAGGTGTGCTTTTTATTGGTAAAAACAGCAAGGTTATCACCGATGTGGTAATTTGTGATACATTAATAGTAGAAGGAATTTTGAAGGGTAATGTAAATGCTGCTAGTAAAGTTTATTTAAACAGTGGTTGTAAAATATATGGGGATGTAAAGACAAAAAAAATATTTATTAATGATAATATAATTTTTGATGGTAAGTGTGAAATGATAAAATCTAATGAAATTATAGATTTATTTTCTTTCACCGTTTCACAAATAAAAGATACTTTGCAATAGGGTTGGTGTTTTTTATTAATTAATAATAAGTAGATTTTTATAAAATCCTTTCTCAAAAATTTAATTCGTAGAGGAAATTATGGATAAAAAAAATGGTGGATTTGATTTAGAAAGTGAAATAAGGCGGTTGGATGTTTCTAAAGAGTTTAAGATTGAAGATAATTTGAAAAAAAAAGTGATTAAAGTTGTTGCCAAAAAGGATTCTGCATCTAACGTGACAAAATCTTTAGATTTAAATAATGCAAAGGATTCAAATGGTGTAGCATTTCCTGAATTTGATTATGATATTCCTGCTTCAGGTTTGGAAAATAACATTAAAACCTTAGAGCAAAGCAATATCATTAAGTTTTTTAATGGGAAAGATTATTTAGAGATTGAAAAACTTTATGGCAAGCCAATTACAGAGGTTAGAAAAATTGTTGAAGGTCTTGGAACCAATCATACTATTGCTGTAACAATGAAAAAAACCGAATTAATATTTTTGTTGGTAAAAATATTAAGTGAAAATAATATTAATGTTTTATTTACAGGTGTTCTTGATGTACTTAGTGATGGCTATGGATTTTTGAGAACCGCATCAAATTCTTATCTTTCGGGAGGTAATGATGTTTATGTTTCTCCTTCTCAGATTAGACTTTTTAATTTAAGAACCGGTGATATTTTATATGGCCAAATTAGATCGCCTAGGGATGGTGAAAGATTTTTTGCCATGGTTAAAATTAAGTCTATTAATAATCAAGATCCTACGTTTGCTCAAAACAGAATACCTTTTGATAATTTAACTCCCCTTTATCCTAATGTTAAATTGAATCTTGAATATGAAAATTGCAATATTTCTACAAGGCTTATTAATCTTTTTTCACCTATAGGTAAGGGGCAGAGGGCTTTAATAGTGTCTCCTCCAAAAGCAGGAAAGACCACTTTGCTTCAAAAAATAGCTAACGCAATAACTACTAATTATTCGGATGTTATTTTGATGATATTGCTTATTGATGAGAGACCAGAAGAAGTTACAGATATGATTCGTAGCGTTAAAGGTGAGGTGATTGCATCTAATTTTGATGAGCAGGCTAGTAGGCATGTTCAGGTAGCAGAGATGGTTATCGAAAAGGCAAAAAGGCTTGTTGAAAACAAAAAAGATGTTGTTATTTTGCTTGATTCTATTACAAGGCTTGCAAGGGCATATAATCAAACTATGCCAACTTCTGGTAAAATTTTGTCGGGAGGAGTAGATTCTAATGCTCTTCATAAGCCAAAGAGATTTTTTGGATCTGCTAGAAATATTGAAGAAGGGGGAAGTTTGACTATTATAGCTACTGCTTTGGTTGATACTGGCAGTAAAATGGATGAAGTTATTTTTGAGGAATTTAAAAGTACCGGTAATATGGAATTAATTCTTGATAGAAGTTTAGCAGACAGAAGACTTTTTCCTGCTATTAATATTAAAAAGTCAGGCACTAGAAAAGAAGAGTTACTTCTTAGTGAAGAGGAGCGCTCTAAGATTTTGCTTATTAGAAGAATACTAGGAGGTGTTGATGATTATGAGGGAGTTGAAGTTTTGATAGAAAAGATGAAAAAAAGCAAAAATAATGAGATCTTTTTAAAGACAATGAGCAATGGTAATTAAAAAATTGACATTATTTTTAATGTCAATTAAACTTTAGTGAAGGTTTAAAAGGAGAGTTTTATGAAAAAAGATATACATCCTAAAAGTAATTTAGTGGTATTTAAAGACGGATCAAATGGAGCAATGTTTTTAACCAGGTCTACTTTAAATTCAAAAGAAACTATTAAATATATTGATGGAAAGGAATATCCACTGATTACTGTAGAGATTACAAGCAAATCACATCCTTTTTATACTGGTCAACAAAAGTTTGTTGATGCTGCAGGAAGGATTGATAAATTTAATAAAAGGTATAAAAAGTCCTAAAAATTTAAAAAATTTATTAGTTTTTTGCATGAAATTTTGAAAAAATATTAATAAATTTTTTTTACGTTATATTCTTTTCCTATTAGTTTTTCCAGATTGTTTTTTTCTTTTTCATATGTTTGGTTATTTACTAAAGATGTAATGCTATTGTGTTGTCTTAATTGTGTTAAAATCTTTTCGGATGTTTCTTTAATATCTTGGGGTGTAATTGTAAAGTAGGCATCTCGAATGGTTTGTCTTAAACTATCACTAATATTTAACATTTTTCTTCTATAGCTTTGCAAAGCTTCTGTAGCTTTAGTTTTTACATAGATATTGGTTCCTATTAAGCCTATTAAGTAGGTGTAAATTTCTTCATTTGTCATTTTATTATTAGCTAGTTCTTCTAAAGAGCTTTCAAAAGTCTGGTACGTTTTAATAAAATTGGGGTCTCTGTATGATGCAAAAGAGAAAATTCCGTTAGCGATCGATGCACTTGCTCCGTATGCACCGCCTATTACTCTTATTTTTTCCCAAAAAATTCCACTTCTTAATATATGCTCTAAAAAGTTTGCTTTTGGGTAATTCTCATCTTTGATTTTGTAAGTAGGGAAACATATGGCATTGAAGGCTACTTTTGATTGGATAATTATTATTTCTTTTAATGTTTTGTTGTTTGTTTCAATATTGAGCAATCCATCGTAATAATTATTTTCTTTTAGGTTTTCTTTTAGATTAAAAAATTCATTTTCTAATGTTTTAAGAATATCGTCAGTGTTTCCCATTATTAGTGCGGATAGATTGTTTTTTGAAATTATTTTATTTTTTAAATTGTCTAATTTATTTGCGATTTCTTTCAAAGATTCTGTATCTATTTTTATTTTTTGCCAAAATTCTCTACCTGTTATCCCATTTTGTAATTCTTTTAAATATTCATTTAATTTTAACTTTGATTTGGACCTTAATATTGCCAAAAGATGTCCTTTGGGGATTAATAAGGATTTAAAATCGTTTTTTAAGCTCAGTGATATTTCTTTTAACCTCTCATAATCGTGGAAGTTAATATTAATTAAAATTTCTTTGATCAGTTCAAATGATTCTTTAACCTTATGATTAAAAGATTTAAAGCTAATATTAAATGAATTTAAAATTTTTTCATTAATATTTTCATCGTAATTTTCAGATATATTTATTTGTCCCAAAGTATTTTGGATTTTGTTGTTAATATCTATGTAAGAATAGTTTTTTGTAGATAAATCTTGTAGAGCTCTTTTGAATAAGGAAAGGTATATATAGTCTTCTTTTTCCAAAAGATTTAGTTTAAAAAATAAGTTTACATTAAAAATATTGTTATTTTTAAATTTAAAAGAATGTAGATTTAGTTCTTTTATTTCATTAAGATCTAAACTTTTTTCTATTTGTTTTGGTAAATCTTCTATTTTTAGTAAAGGGAGTTTTGCTATATCTGCTTTAGAATCCTTTTTATTTTGGTATTTTTTAAACTGATTATAGTCTTTTTTAAATTGTAAAAATTCTTCTGGATTTTGTTTAATTTCAATTTCCTTTGTCATTAATTTTTTTTCAATTTCTTCTTCCATTTCTTTTTCTGTATCATGTGATGGAATAAAGCTTATTAGTGTGTAATGATTGTTAAGTATTAAATATTTTTCGATTAAATTTTCGAAGTAATCAATTCCTTTTTCTAATTTATTTGTAATTTCATTTATATAGTAGCTTGTTTGCAATGTTTTGATCGGATGCATGCCATTTAGCCATCCTTTAAAACTTTTTATCATTAAAGCAATGGGGAAATTTTGTCCTTTTTCTTCTTTTAGAGCAAATTCATAGCCAAAAAGAATTCCTTTTATTAGCTCTTTTGGAATTTTATTTTTTACTAAATTTTTAAGCTCACTAAAAATTAAATTTTTAAATTCTTTTTCTTTTTTTTCAACAACATTTTGAAGTCCAAATGAAAAAATGGATTCTTTTAAATCCGTATTTATTCCACTAATGTGAGCGATATCTTCGCCAATCCCGCTTTTTAAGATATTGATTATGAACGAACAAGAATCATCTAAGAGTATTTCTGAGAGAATTTCAAGACCAATACTGTCTTCAATATTGTTAATTTCTGTGCAAAGCCAATTTATTGTGTATACCCCAAGAGTATTATCGTTTTCTTTAGGAATTTTGTATGTTAATTTTTTACCTTTTTCCCATCTTTTAACGTTTTCTATTTCAATATTAACATTACTTTTTTCTTTTTTATAAGGCCTTATTATATATTTTTCAATGAAATTTAGATTTTTTTCAGTCTGAGTGTTTCCGCATAAAAATATTTTGCAGTTATCAAGTGTATAATATTTTTTATAAAAATCTAAAAAATTTTCATAGGTAAGATCAATAATATTTGTTGGAATTCCACCCGAATCGTATTTATATGCTCCTTCTTCAAAAAGAGAACTACTTACTATTTCGTTGATTAGAGAATTTTTATTTGAGTAGCTGCCTTTCATTTCATTAAAAACAATTCCAGATACTTTAAAGTCTTTTGGATTTATATTGTATCCTTCTTGCATAAATGATTCTTTTTTAAGCAGTGGGTGAAATATAGAATCAGCATAGATATGAAATAAATTAAAATAGTCTTTTTCGATTGTTGATGCTGCTGGGTAGATGGTTTTGTCTGGGAATGTCATTGCATTTAAAAATGTGTTTAGACTGCCCTTTAATAGATAAAGAAATGGATCTTTTATTTTATATTTGTTAGAACCACAAAAAATTGTATGTTCTAAAACATGTGCAACCCCTGTATTGTTTGAAGGTATTGTCTTAAAAGCTATGCAAAATGCATGTTCTTTAAAAGAATCGCTTTTTAAGTGAAATACTTCAAGCCCGCTGTCGTGTTTAAAATAAGATCCTTCTGCATCATATTCTTCTAGATAAGTTTTTGAAATTAGCTTAAAAATTTTTTTCCTTTTCATTTGCGGTTTTAATCCTTATTTTACAAATTGTTCTATTTCGCTGGCATTAAATTCAAATATGTTTTGAAGCTCTTCTGAGTCGTCCAGTTTAAACGTGTATTCTGGGAATTTAATAATAATTTTTTTGTTTTCAAAGTAAATTACTGCTTGCTGTAAATCAAATAATAATTCGTTAGGTAAAATTTTTTCTTTAATTTTTTTTATAAAAAATGGGAATGCTTCATCTGTTTTAATTATGTCGTCAATGTTATGAATATAATGCCCATTATCTTGAATGTAATAAGTTCTGTAATTTGTAATAGGACTGTCATGTATTTCTTGAGTTGCAATAAGTATTATTGTATAAGTGTTGTAACCATAGTGGATTTCATAGTCTATTTTTAAGCTAAATTTTTTGTCCTCAGGTTTAAGTTCGTTACTAACAATATCAAGTCTTGCTACAATTTGACTGATATATTCGTTAAGCTCGGTATTAAATTCTTCAAGGTTTCCTTTTTCTTTTCCCTCAATTATTAATTTAGGTATTCTAATATTGTATTCATAAAATTTTGATTCTTCTTTTGAACTCATTGAAGTTATTATTAAAGAATTCATTTCGTTGCTATTTGAGTTAATATCTTTAAAATTGATTTTGGTAGTTTTTTTTGCACATCCGTTAAAAATCATTAATGTAGATATTAACACAAAAGTTACTTTTATTGTTATTGGATTTAGCATACTACGATTTCTCCCTGCCATATTTATTCTAATCCTGTTATAAGATATTATATAATAACCTTGATATGAATTAATATTATTTGTAATTTTGTTTAAAAATTTTATTTATGACATATCTTAGGAGATAAGATGCTTGATCTGAAATTTATTAAAGATAATCTTGATCTTGTTAAGAAAAGTATTAAAGCAAGAGGCCTTGTTTTAGATATTGATAAGTTAATTTATCTTGATGATAAAAGGAAAAAAATAATTACTAAAATTTGTGAGCTTAATGCAAAAAGAAATGAAAATTCCTTTAAAATGCGAAAAAATCTTAATGAGGATTTGAAAATTTCTTTAATAGAAACTGGAAAGATTTTAAAAAAACAGCTTATTGATCTAGAAGAAGAGCTTAAGAGAGTATCTTTTGATTTTGACCTTGAAAATAGGCAAGTACCCAATATTTTGTCGCTTGATGTGCCTATTGGTGATAGCGAGGAAGGTAATTTTGAGATAAAAAAGGTTGGAATTATTCCAAATTTTGATTTTAAGCCAAAAGATCATTTAGAGATTGGTAGAGATTTAGATCTTTTAGATTTCGACAGAGCACGTGAGGTTAGCGGTAATAAATTTTATTATCTAAAAAATGAGGCAGTTTTTTTAGAAATTGCTTTAATTAATTTCTCTTTAAATAAATTGAGAGAAAAAGGTTTTGATGTTTTTATTACTCCTGATGTTGCAAGAGAGTTTATAGTTGATGGGATTGGTTTTAATCCTCGTGGTATTGAGAGCAATATTTATAAAATTGAAGGTACAGATAAATATCTTGTAGGTACTTCTGAAATTACACTTGGTGGATACTATTATAATAAAATAATAGATCTAACTTTGCCAATAAAAATGGCAGGATTTTCACATTGTTTTCGAAAAGAAGCTGGAGCATATGGGCAGCTTTCAAAAGGTCTTTATAGAGTTCATCAATTTAGCAAGGTAGAGATGTTTTGTTTTTGTAAAGCAGAAGAATCTCAAGTTATTCATGATGAATTTTTGGGTATCCAAGAGCAAATTTTTACTGAACTTGAGATTCCTTATAGGGTTTTAAATATTTGTTCTTTTGATCTTGGTTCACCGGCATATAAAAAATATGATATCGAAGCATGGATGCCTGGAAGAGATGGCAAAGGTAGCTATGGGGAGGTTACCTCAACATCAAATTGTACGGATTATCAGTCAAGAAGGCTTAAGATTAGATATAAAGATCAAGATGGGCAAAATAAATTTGCACATATGGTAAATGGAACAGCGATAGCTACAACTAGAGTCATCATTTCTATACTTGAAAACTTTCAAGATGAAAAGGGAGGAGTTAGGATTCCTAAAAGTTTGGTTAAGTATACAGGGTTTGATTACATTCCTTTTAAGAATTAGAGTTTAGTATTTTTTCTGACAATGTTTCTATAGCTTTTAGCAATATTTCATGTTTTTTAAAGTTTTTTGGAAATGGTGCTGTTAAATTTTGTCTAAATTTTTTAGCTCCTTCTTTAGAAAATGTTATTCCCATAATATGTTTGAATAATATATTTATTGACAAATAATTTTCGTATTCTTTAACATATTCTACCATTTGCATCAATATGTCTTTTCTTGTTGGGATTTCATCAGTTTCGTTTAGAAATTCTCTTGAGGCTTCTGCAATAAAGTATGGATTTTCAAAAGCGCTTCTTCCAATCATAACAGAATCAACAACAGACAAATGTTTTTGAATTTGCTCTAAGTTGTTAATTCCCCCATTTGTTTCAATAAATAAATTTTTATTCTCTTTTTTAAGATTATATACAAATTCATGCCTTAATTTTGGGATATTTCTATTATTTTTAGGAGAAAATCCTTTTAATATTGCAACTCTTGCATGTACAATAAAATTTTTGATGCCAAAATCTGAAATTATTTTTACAAAATTTTTTACCTCAGAGTAACTTTCATTTTTGTAATCACTAGGTAAAAGCCTTATGCCCAATCTATGCTTAATTGAAACAGGCTTATTTGTGTTTTCTTTCATTGTTTTTAAAATTTCACCTACTTTGTTAGCATTGCTCATTAAACAAGCTCCAAAATTTGCATTTTGAATTTTTAGAGATGGACACCCAACATTAAGGTTGTATTCATCAAAATTGAAGTGTTTTTCAAGAATTTGAATGGCTTTAAGAGCATCATTTTTAGAATTTGTTGCTATTTGAATTGCAATTGGTGATTCTAAAGTCGTTTGTTTTACAATTTTTTTTACATCACCCATAATTATTGACTTTGCAGAAATCATTGGTGTATATAATGTAACTTTTTTTGATAAAAGTCTTATTAAATATCTAAAATGCTCGTTTGTAATGTTTACCATTGGAGCTATTGATATTTTACGATTCATTAACATTACATAATATGTTAAAATAAACGAGCTAATTTAACAATTATTTGTTCTCGTTTTTAGGAGGAATTGTCTTTGTTTTAGAGGAAAAGATTTATTTTTTTTACTGCTTTTCCTAGCATTGTAAATTATAATTTCTTATATAATAGAAAACATTAACACCGAAAATGGTAATTATATTTCAGTTAAAGGTATAAGTGGAAAAAATGTTTTTAACATTTTTAAGTTAGAATTAATATGATTTGGATGTTAATACGGGTATGGGCAGCATTAAGGTAAATAATTTAAATTTATTTAATAAGATTAAAAGCTTTTTTATTAAATGGGAATTTAATGAAGACCATATAATAAATAGGACTTATGTTTAATGAGTAGAGTTATAAAAAATTTTGTTGTAGGTACAGCATGTATTTTTCTTTAATTGTCAATAAAATTGATGTTGAGGAAATGAAAATAGTAGAAAAAAATATTATTAAGCTTTATGATCAAGGCTTATTGGTTAGTAACAATGGAGGTTTAAAATATCATTTTAATAAAATCAATGGTATAAGGTCCGAAATGTTAACAAATTCAATAAGAAATGCAGAATTGGCAGTTTTGGAATTTGTAAAGCATTCTGTTTCCAAATTAGGTAAAATTAAAAATGCAAATCGAAAGTACTTTGAATTTTTTTCATTTGATAGAAGCTTTGGTAACCAAAAGCTTTATCCGCAAAAAATAATAAGAATGGTTGCAACCATTTCTTATTATTTACCGTTTTTTATTATTTAGATTAATATGTATTAAAGGAAATTAAATGGAATTTTTATATTCTGATGAAGAAAATTATTTAAAAAATAGATTTTTTGCTTTTTTTAATATGAATATAGATAAAGATAAATATACAAGTATTGGAATTTGTGGTGGTCGAAGCATAGTTGCTTTTTTAAGTGTTTTTCTTAAACAAAATTTTTCTTTTAAAAGATCACATTTTTTTTTAGTTGATGAACGGTGTGTTCCATTGAATGACAAGAATAGCAATTATAGTCTTTTAAATAAAAATTTTTTTTCCAAAATGGTTGATAAAAATTTAATAAGCATTTCTAAATTTCATGCTTTTACCTATAACGAAATAGACGAAACCACAGCTATTTATGATTATAATATTGAATTTAATTCTAGGTTTAATATTTTTGATTTTATTTTGGTTTCTGCTGGAGAGGATGGTCACATTGCATCTCTTTTTCCTTCAAGCAAACTGTTGTTTTCAGACGTAGAAGGTTATCAATATGAATACAATTCTCCTAAATTTCCTAGTAAAAGAATAAGCCTGACGCCAAAATCTTTGTTTAATTCAAAAGCTGTTGTTTTGTTATTTATGGGAGTTGACAAAAAGCGTGCTTTAGAAAATTTTTTAGGTTTTAATAGTTCTATTAATGAATGTCCAGCCAGACTCCTTAAAGAGCATCCCAATTTATTGGTTCTTACAAACATTAAAAGAGACGAAGGTTATGCAGGATCCTAGGCTTTCTAAATATAAAAATACTAAAAATTTAAGCAAAAAAACTGTTGAAGAAATTGATACTTTAAGTTTAAATAAAAACTTTTCCGATTCAGAGATTCAAGGTTCTATGCTTAGATCTTGGATAAATCTAGTTAGGGGTAATAAAAATAAAGCACCTGTTGAGTCTAAATCTAACAATATTAATGATTTAAAGCCAGGATTTATTCGCAAAGAGAGTAAGGTTACAAAGATTGCAAAATATTTTTTGGCTATTGGACTTGAAAAATCTGCAAAGATTATGTCTGAGCTTGATGATTCGGATATAATATTGATCACCAGAGAAATTTCAAAGATTAGTTATATTGCTCCAGAAGAAAAAGATCATATTATTAAAGAATTTGAAGAATTGTTAAAGAATGAAAAGAGGTATGTTAAGGTTGATGATAATTTTGCTTATGAATTATTGAATAAAACATTAGGAAAATCTAAGGCAAAATCAATTTATAAAAAAGTTACTGGCAATGATATTTTTATTCCTTTTGATTATTTATCTCAAATTGAGCATGAACAACTTTGGGCATTAATTAAAGATGAGAACATTAAAACGCTTGTTATATTATATAATTATTTAAATAAAGATCAAAAAAAGTATGTTTTTTCGATGCTAGGAGAAAAAGATAGGAGAGAATTTGTAAAAGATCTTGCTAAACCAAGGCAATTAAGCATGGAGACAGTGGAGGCAATTTCAAATAAGCTTAAAGATAGATTTAAAATACAAGGTAGTCTTAAGACAGACAAGCTTGATGGATCTAAGATACTTGTTGATATTTTAAGCTATATGGATTCTAATGAAGAGAAAAATCTGCTTAATAAGATTAATATGCGAGATTTAAATCCTGTTGTGGACAGCGAAATTCGAGAGAAAATATTTGATATCAATGTAATATTGAGAATCATGGATAATGATCTACATAATATTTTAAGAGAGTTTACAGATAAAGAGATTGCAATTATTATTAAAGATAAAACCGATGAGGTTAGGGATAAAATGCTTTCAAATGTTTCAAAAAGGCGTAAAGAAATTATTTTAGATGAAGAAGCTTTTTTGGGAAAAATAAGTAAAAAAGATTTAAAAACTATGACATTATCTTTTATTAATTATATTAAAAATTTAACTTTAAAAGGCGATTTAGTAATATATAGAAAAAATGAGGAATTTATTTAATGACACTTGAAAAGTTGCGTAAAAAATATATTGATTTTTTTAAATCAAAAAAACATTTTGAAATAAGGGGTAAATCATTGGTTCCTGAAAATGATCCTACAGTTCTTTTCAATACAGCTGGTATGCAGCCCCTTATTCCTTATCTTCTTGGGGAAGTACATCCATCAGGAGACATGCTTGTTAATGTTCAAAAATGCTTGAGAACAGGAGACATTAATGAGGTTGGAGATTTAACTCATTTAACCTTTTTTGAAATGCTTGGAAATTGGTCTCTTGGAGCTTATTTCAAAGAGTATTCTGTAAGGTGTAGTTTTGAATTTTTGACGTCTTCTGATTATTTAAATATTCCAAAAGATAGTCTTTATGTGAGTGTTTTTGAAGGCGATCAAGAGATTCCTTGCGATACAGAAACGGCTAAAGTTTGGGAAAGCTTGGGCATTTCTAAAGATAGAATATACTATCTTTCTAAGGACCATAATTTTTGGGGACCTGTTGGATCTAAAGGCCCTTGTGGACCAGATACTGAAATATATGTGGATACTGGAAAAATTAAGTGTTCTCTTGACTGCAATATTACGTGTTCTTGTGGCAAGTATTTTGAAATCTGGAATAATGTTTTTATGCAATACAATAAAGATGAAAATGGTAATTACATAGAATTGGATCGAAAATGTGTTGATACGGGAATGGGCCTTGAAAGGACAATTGCTTTCTTGCAGGGCAAATCTTCAGTTTATGATACAGATGCATTTATACCTATAATAAAGAGAATAGAATTTATTTCTGGTAAAATTTATGGACAAAAAGAAGACGATGATAGATGTATCAGAATAATTTCTGATCATGTTAAAGCGGCCTGTTTTATCCTTGCCGATAGTTCTGTTGTTGTTCCCTCTAATTTGGGCCAAGGGTATGTTTTAAGAAGACTAATAAGGCGATCAATTAGATATGCGAAGAAACTTGGAATAAAATCTCATTTTTTAGCTGATCTTGTTGATTCTGTAGAGACTATTTATAGGTCTTTTTATAATGAGCTAACAGAAAAAAAAGATTTTATCAAAAAGGAGTTGAGTGCAGAAGAAGAAAAGTTTTTTAAAACTTTATTTCAAGGTGAGCAGGAATTTATTAAAATAACACGAAATTTACCTTCTAAGACTATTCCTGGCAATATTGTTTTTAAACTTTACGATACTTATGGTTTTCCATACGAAGTAACAGAAGAGCTTGCTTTTGAATATGGCTTTAATATTGATAAGTTAGGTTTTAATGAGTATTTTAAAAATCATCAAAAGATTTCAAAGAAAGGAAGTGACAAAGTCTTTAAAGGAGGGCTTGCTGACTATACTTATGAAACCACTAAATTGCATACAGCGACGCATTTGCTTCATAAAGCACTTCAATTAGTACTAGGTGATCATGTTAGACAAAAAGGAAGCAATATTACTGCTGAGCGATTAAGGTTTGATTTTGTTCATTCTGAAAAGATGACAGATGATGAGATAAAAAAAGTTGAAGATATTGTTAATTTGCAGATAAAAAATTCTTTATCTGTAAAAAAATCTATAATGGAATTAAGTGAGGCTAAAGAAAGAGGCGCTATGGCTCTTTTTGGAGAAAAATATGATAATTTGGTGAGCGTTTACGAGATAGATGGATTTTCACTTGAAGTTTGTGGGGGTCCTCATGTAGAGAATACCAATGAACTTGGCACTTTTAAAATACAAAAAGAACAATCCTCATCTTCAGGTATAAGAAGAATAAAAGCTATTTTGATTGATAAGTAAAATTGTTTATTATTTGTTGATTTATTGTAATAGGAGGCTTTATGATAAACTCAATTTTAGATTATTTGTTGACTTTGCACCCTGTACTACTAGGACTTTTAGGTTCTACTTTCACTTGGTTTACTACAGCTTTTGGAGCAGGAGCAGTTTTTTTCTTTAGGAAGGTAGATAATAAAATAATGGACGCTATGCTTGGTTTTTCAGCAGGTATTATGATAGCGGCCAGTTTTTTTTCTCTTATTCAGCCAGCTATAGAAAGAGCTGAAGAGCTTGGATACATTACTTGGATGCCGGCTGTTTTTGGATTTCTTGTTGGAGCATTTTTTATATATATTGTAGATGTATTTGTTCCAGATCTTGACAAACTTACTTTTATTGATGAAGATTTAACTAAACACGGTAAAAAAGATTTTTTACTCTTTACTGCTGTTACTTTGCACAATTTCCCAGAAGGATTGGCTGTTGGCGTTGCTTTTGGAGCCTTGGCTTCGAATCCGGATATTCAAACTTTAGTTGGGGCTATGCTTCTTACGCTTGGCATTGGTATTCAAAATATACCTGAAGGAGCCGCTATTTCTCTACCTTTAAGAAGAGGTAATGTTGCTTTGATAAAATGCTTTAATTATGGACAAATGTCGGGATTAGTGGAAATTGTAGGAGGCCTTATGGGTGCTTATGCGGTTTATTCTTTTACCCGAATTTTACCTTTTGCTTTAGCTTTCTCAGCAGGAGCTATGATTTATGTGTCAATTGAACAATTAATACCTGAAGCTAAGAGAAAAGACATTGATAATAAAGTGCCAAGTATATTTGGCGTTATTGGTTTTACATTAATGATGTTTCTTGATGTTTCATTAGGTTGAAATTATCCAAATTTTCCACTGATATATTCTTCAGTTTTAGTATTTTTAGGATTGAAGAATAGCTCATCAGTTGGACTTTCTTCTTCAATACACCCATTAAGGAAAAATGCGGTTCTGTCAGATATTCTACCGGCTTGTTGCATATTGTGGGTTACAATGATTATTGTGTAACTTTCTTTTAAGTTTATTATAAGTTCTTCAATTTTTCCTGTTGATATTGGATCGAGTGCAGAAGTAGGTTCATCCATTAATATTACATTTGGTTCTATTGCAAGAGTTCTTGCGATGCAGAGCCTTTGTTGTTGACCCCCCGAGAGGCTTAAGGCATTTGTATTAAGTTTGTCTTTGACCTCGTTCCAGAGTGCAGATTTTATTAGTGATTGTTCTACTATTTCATCTAATATTTTTTTATCTTTTGTTCCGTGAATTTTAGGGCCATAGCTTATATTGTCGTAGATAGACATTAAAAATGGATTAGGAGTTTGAAATACCATTCCTATTTTTCTTCTAAGCTCTAGGACATCGAAATTATTTGAATAAATGTTTTTCCCCTCATATATTACATTACCTTCTATTTTAATGCCTTCAACAAGGTCATTCATTCTGTTGAGAGTTCTTAAGAATGTTGATTTACCGCAGCCAGATGGGCCTATTAAAGCGGTAATGCTATTTTTTAGTATTTTGATATTTATTTTATTTAAAGCCTTAAAGTCTGTATAAAATAGATTTAAATTTTTTGTTTCTATTATAATTTCATTTTTTGGTGTATCTTTTTCTTTTACCACTTATTTAATCCTATATAATTTGTTTATTAAAAATTTTGATGTTAAATTTATTATGAGTACCATTATTACAAGTATTGAAGCCGTTCCAAATCCCTTGTCCAGGTGTCCTTCTTGGAATAACATCAGTAAGTGTACAGTTAATGTTCTTGATGGTTCATTTAAATTTGTTGCAAGTCCCAAGTTTGTTCCCATTGTAAAAAGCAATACAGCCGTTTCTCCTAAAGCTCGTCCTATTGCAAGAACTATTCCTGTTAGTATTCCAGGAATAGCCGCTGGAACCATGATTTTAATTATAGTTTCTGTTTTGTTTGCTCCTAAGGCGAATGAAGCATACTTGTATGATTTTGGAATTGTTTTAAATGCTTCTTCGGTTGTTTTAACAATCATTGGTAATATCATTAAGGAACTTGTTATTGCTCCTGAAAGTATTCCCATTCCAAAAATTGGTACAAAAAATATTAGTCCAAAAAGTCCAAAAATTATTGCAGGAATTGAGGACAGTATGTCAACACTCATAGATAGTATTTTGTAAAATATTTTGTTAGAAGTGTATTCGGCAAGCATTATCCCAGTCCCTATCCCAATGCATATTGAAATAGCAGTTGTTAGTAATATTACATAAAAAGTATTTAAGATTAAATAAGAAATTCCGCCATATGCACCGGAATCTCTTGGAATGGATAGTATAAAATTTAAATTCAAAGGGTTACTTTTATCAAAGTAATGCATTTTAATAAAGGGCGCTTTAATACTTTGAAAATAATGCCAAGGCACAATTGCTAGTGAACCTTCTGTTTTTTCTATAGTTTGTATTATTTTTTCTTTTTGATCAAGATATTTTATTATTTTTAATTCAATATCTTTTGATATTAAATTAACCCATTTTTCTTTACCTTTAATAAGTTTTTCAATCTCATCAATACCCAGTGTATTAATTATTTCGTTCTCGTTTTTTGTTAAAGTTTTTTTACTTATTAGTACAGACATGGTTTTTATTTTTAAAGTTTTAATGTTAGGATATAGCTTAAAATTTATGGATTTGAATTCTTCTTTTGTTAAATAACTTACAGAACCTATCGTACTATTTATTGTTTGAAGTATTTTTTGTGTAGATGGTTCAATTTTTATGTACCTTTTATTAAATTCATTATTTTTGATTATTGTTCTTAGAATAGCTTTGTTAGATATACTATCAAGTGAATTGGCAATAGGTATAATATCGATTCCTTGATCTGAAATGCTTCCCCAGTGTGAAATTTTATTGTTATATATGTTGTAAATGTCTTCTATTGAGATTTTATCTATATTTATATTTTTATTAACAATAAAAGCAATTTGTATTTCTTTGTTGTCTTCTGTTTTAAATGGCACAAAATTTTGAGTTTTGTTTAAAAATAAAGTTTGTTTTTTTTTGAAATAAAACAAAGAGTTGTACAATATATACGCTATTAGAAAAATTAGTAGTGATGTTAAAAAATACGCAATAAAATTGATTATAAAGAAATAGAACCCGTTAATCAGTTTGTTTATTTGAGTTTTGGTCACTTTTGCTTTAGCCTTTTATTTGAAGATAGTATGAAATTTTTGAGTAAATTTGTAATTATTGAAAATAACAATAACACTAGAGCTGTAGAAAATAGGGCTTCTCTGTGTGTTCCCGAGGCATATCCCATGTCCATAGCAATATTTACAGTTAACGTTCTAATGGGAGAAAATACATTTTTTATGAAAAGAGGAGAGCCTCCTCCAACCATTAATACCGCTACTGTTTCTCCAATAGCTCTTCCTATTGCTAATATTGTTCCTGCCAAAATGCCTCTACTGGCTGATGGTATTGTTATTTTATATATTGTTTGCCAGTCTGTTGCTGCTAATGCAAGAGATGCAAATTTATATGATTTAGGAACGGCTTTAAGTGATGAATAGCAAACGCTAATTATTGTGGGAACTATCATTATGCTTAATATGAGTGATGAGCTTATTAAATTATATCCCAAATTGTCTTCTCTTTGAAAAATGTTTTTTACTAAAGCGGCAATGAATGTGCTTCCAAAAAATCCATAAACCACACTAGGGATTCCTGCCAAAAGCTCTATTACTGTTTGTAAAAATTTTCTATAAAATCCTTTTGCTTTTTCAAGCAGATATATTGCAAATCCCAATCCAATTGGCAAAGCGATTAAAATAGAAAAAAATGTAGTTAAAAAGGAATTAATAATGAATGATAAGATGCCGTAAGATTTTTGTAGATTACTGGTAGGATCCCAATTTGTGCTAAATAAAAAGTTAAAAATTTTAATTTTGTTATTAATGAATGGTGTTATTCCGGTTTTTAATATAAACGCACCTAAAAACATTATTGATAGGGAGCTGATTATTGCAGATATAAGAATAAAAGATTTGAAAATAATTCCAATTATCTTTCTTTTTGTCTTTAAGCTTAGATGCATTTTTTAAAAGAATCCCTTAAAGCTCATCTCAGTGTTATATTGTATTACTCGACTTAATAGCAAGTCAAGTAATCTTTTCTTTGGTTTAATTATATTTTTATCCCTAAAAAACCTTGTTCTTCAACGATATCTTGTCCGGTTGAGCTTGTCATAAAATCAATAAATTGAGTTACGCTTTTATCCTCGTATTTATTATTTGTAACTACTATTAAATTTCTTTTAATGGTGTATTTATTGCTATTTATTGTTTCTTTTGTAGGATATGTACTGTTTATAGAAAGTATATTTAACCCTTTTTCTATTGAATTTTTTGCGTACCCAAGTCCTATATATCCTATTGAATGTGGAGTAAGGCTTGTTTTTTCAATTACTTCTCCATTAGATTTTACTACTATTCCATCTTGTCTAAATTGAGATTCTTCATGAGTTTTAAATATTTTATTAAGAAGTAGATCTTTTATAGACGAATAAGAACCAGAGGAGGAATCGCGATTAATGAAATTGATTTTAGCATCAGGCCCCCCCACTTGTTTCCAATTTTGAATTTTTCCATTTAATATTTTAGCTAAATTTTCTTCTGTAATATTTGTAATTTTTATTTCAGGACTTGTGATGAAAATCAAAGCATCATAAGCGAATACAGTTTCTTTTGCCCCTTGTTCAATTTCCTCTTGTGTCAAATCTCTTGATGATATGGCTATTTTATATATTTTGTTAAATAGTCCGTTTATGCCAACACTACTTCCTTGTGCATCGTATGTTACTTTAGTATTATTTTTTATTTTATTGTATCTTAAAATCATTTCATCTAGTATTGGGCTTACAGTTGTAGAGCCCCCAATTGATACAATTTTTTCATTGTCTTGATTTTTACAGTTGTATAATAAACTCGTTGATAGCATAAAAATTAAGATAATAAATTTTTTCATCAAGTAAACTCCTTTGTTTAAGTATATAATAGCATTAATTAAAAATAAGTCAATTATAAATTAACTTTATTGATTAAGTTGTAATTGGGGAATAATAGCAAATATTTTAATTTTTTGGTATAAATTACTACTAGGTTTGTATGTTAAGTTTTGCGAGGTGTTTAAATGGCTGTAGTGAAATCTGGTGAGATTGAAAAAGGTTCTTTTTTACTTATCAAAGGGACTCCCCACCTTGTTCTTGAAAGAGAATTCTCAAAAACAGGTAGGGGAGGGGCAATAGTAAGGTTAAAGCTTAAGAACTTAAAAAACAAATTTGTAATTAGAGAAACTTTAAAAGGGGCAGATACTGCAGAAGCAATTGAAATTTATGAAGTTAGTGTTCAGTATTTATACAAAGACAAAGATGTTTTGGTTTTCATGGATTTAGAAACTTATGATCAGATTAGTTTGGACTTAAAGGAAAGTGCTAATTTTCAAGATAAGGTGCCTTTTTTACAGGAGTCGGAAACATATTCTCTTGTAATGTTTGACAATATGGTTATTGATATTAAGTTGGCTCCAAAGGTCGCTTTTGAAGTTATAGAGGTTGAAGCAGCTATTAAAGGCGATACTGTAACGAATGCAATGAAAAATATTACTCTTAATACGGGGCTTGTAATAAAAGCTCCACTTTTTATTAACGTTGGAGATAAAGTTTTAGTTAATTCTGAAACTAAAGAGTATGCAGAGCGGATTAAAAGTTGAATTAATATTGTTTTTTTGTTGTGTTGTTTGTTCTTGCGAAATAAATTATCCGGAGATAAAAGAACTTGATTATAAGGTAAATTATTATTTTACTGAGAATCGTTTAGATTATTTTATGAGTTTCGATTTTGCAATTAAAGTTTTCAATTCAAAAGATGTTTTTAAATTATCAATAGAGAATAAAAACACCAATGAGTTTATTCAAGTGATTAATAATAATTATAGCTCTTTTTTTATTGATTCTAGTCTTGGCAAGGATATTCTATATTGTAGAGATTTGAGGTTTAATTTTTTTGATTCAACTTTTGAAGACTTTACCTCTTGTGTTCGTCTTTTTGATAAGGGTATGAGGGTTTACAGTAGAGAGCTTATTGTTTCTTTGGGTATGTCAAAATATGATTTAGATGGTGTTCACAATTATGTATATAAGTCTAAAGATATGGCAATGTTAAATAAGTTAAGTAACTCTAAAGTATTTTTTGTTAAAACTTTAAAAGACAAGCTGCATCCCGCATCTTCAGTTACTAGAATTGATTCGATAGATACTCTAGAGGTTGATAAAACATTAGATAATTACATAAGTTTTTATTATGTTGAAAAAAACTCAAACCTTTTTTTTAAGGTCAATTAAAAAAATCAAATTGGGCCCACCAGGACTTGAACCTGGGACCTACCGATTATGAGTCGGGTGCTCTAACCAACTGAGCTATAGGCCCTTAGCTTTAATTTATTATATTTATTTTTTATTCATTGTCAAGTTCGGTTTGAATAACTTTTATTTTAGAATTTAATGCATCTAATTTGTTATTAATTTTATCTTTTTCTTTTGCAAGAGCTTGCATTTTTTGTTGAATGTTTTTTATTTCTTCCTGTTTTTTTATTTTTATTAAATTATTATCCAAGCTTAATATTTTTTGGTTTATTTTTTCTATTTTTTGGATTGACAAGCCGATTGCATTGTTTTTAGCTATAATTTTATCTTTTTTTATGGTTTCAATAAATTCTTCAGCAATTTTTTTTAAAATATTTTCTTTATTTTGTATAATAACATTAATTTCATTTTTAATTTGATTTTTTTTGTATGTTTTTTCTTTTTTACTTATATATATTATTTGTCTTATTTCTTCTTTTATGTTTTTTATATTTGTGTTAATTTCATTTATTAATTTAAATTCTTTAATAATTGCGTTATTTAATGAAAATTCATTTATTATGCTTTCTAGGTTTTCAGAAAGGTAATATTTTGTGAGTATTTGTTTTTCGAATTCTTTTGATATTTTATATACATTTATCGTATTTATAATGTTGTTTATTGTTGAGTTGATTTTAAGTATTACTTTTTGTAAAGAATTTTTTGTTTTAAAATCACTTATCAATTCTATTTTTTTGTATTTTTCAAGTTTCAATTTAGAAAAATTCATATTGTATTTTGATATTAATTCTAAATTTTGAGGATAAATTTTTATTATTGTTTTAGCAATTTCTTTAAGTTTTATTTTATATAATTTGCTGACAGATTTATATTCTGTTTTAAGAATAGAAATTTTTTTGTTTAAATTTTTTAATGTGTTTTCATTTTCTTCTGATTTGCTTAAATTGCTTGTCATTTGGTATAATTCTTTTTCTGCTAATTTTAGATTAGGATAGTGATTTAAATTTTTTAATTCTACTATATTATTATTTTTTAATATTTTTCCAAGTTCAACTAAACTTTTTTCTTTTTCTAGTTTTAATGAGCTGATTTCTGATTTGATTTTTTTTATCATGGAAGCCCCGCTTTATTTTATGCTCTGTCAACTTTTTTTTCAAGCTCAAATTTAGATATTTTATAATAAATTTTTCGTCCATGAGGACAATGTTTGATTTCTAGTTTGAAAAATTCATTTATTAAGAATTTGCTAAATTCAACACTTAATATGTCATTTGTTTTAACAGCTTTTCTGCAGGCAATAGTTGCATATAAATCAGATTCAAGAGAATTTATTGTTCTACTTCTTCTTGATTGAAAAAAGCTAATAAGAGTATTTTCATATTGATTGCAAATGTTAGGAATAGATTCAAGTTGATATTTTGTAGGGCCTATTTTAGATATTATAATATCTATTTTTTTGTATTCTTCTATTTCACTATCTACAATTTCTTCTATACTTTTATCAGCTATTGTGAATTCAATTGGTATTAGAAGCTTTTGAACAGTTTTTTTTGAATTTCTAAGTTGTTCATATATTATTTTTTCGTGAATCGCATGTTGGTCTATGAAGTAAATTTCATTTACTTTTTCAACAATCAAAAATTCAGATAATACTTGCCCAATGTAGTTAAATTTTATTTCTTCTTTTTCAGGTTTGTCCAGCTCTTCAGATTCTAAAAAGTTGTCAGAGAAAATGTTTGTAATGTTTTCCTTAAGTGATGGTCTGTTCTGTATGATTGAATTATACCTTATAAGGTTAATATCGTTTTGTATTATGTTTTTGTTTGGCTCGTTTTTATGATCTTTTGTTTCTAAATTTTTGTTTTGTGGAACGTCATATGTGTCAAGTTTATTAAAGTTTTCTGGTTGGCTTATCATTTCTATTAAATTACGATCTTCTGTTAATTGTCTTTTTATTATTATGTCGTTGTAGTTATTTATGTCTTCATTGAAAAAATTATTTATATTGTCAGAGATTAGTTTAAATAAAAACGGAAGATTGAAAAATCTTACTTCTTTTTTTTGAGGATGAACATTAAAGTCAATATATTCAGGGTTTATTTCTAAAAATAAATAACATATTGGGAAGTTGCCTGGAGAAAGCATTCTGCTGTGTCCATTAGTTATTGCTTCTAAGAGATCTTTGTGATCAATAGGTCTTCTGTTAACAAATGTTTTAATATGTCTTTTGCTTTTTTTAGAAAAATTAGCTGGTGCTAAAAATATTTCTAATTTTATATTTTCATGTTCTTTTTTTAAGATCCTAAATTTATTATTGTCTATTACATTTCCATATACATTTTGTACCCTATCAATTAATGACTCTTTAAAGTAAATTTTTCTTAATTTTTGATTTAAATTAATTTCGAAATTGATTTCGGGATGGGTTATTATTTTTTCTTCTAAAACTTTTAAACACATTTTTGTTTCAATGGGCTCTTGTTTTAGAAATCTTTTTCTTGCTGGAAAGTTGTGAAATATTTTTGTAACATCTACTATTGTTCCGTTTATGGCTGGTTGTTTTTTAAAGCATTTTTCAGTTCCATTTTCTACCTCTATTTGATAGCTCTCATTGCTAGTTGTTGAGCTTGTTATTGAAATGTTGGAGCAAATTGCAATACTGGATAGAGCTTCTCCTCTAAATCCTAGGGTTTCTATTTTTCTTAAATCTTCTTCTGAGGATATTTTTGAAGTAGTGTGTGGTAGATAGCAAATTTTTAAATCCTCTTGACTTATTCCGCTTCCATTATCTATTACTAAAATTTTGTGAATTCCTCCCTCTTCAAGAAAGACCTCAATTTTAGTAGCTCCAGAATCTATTGAATTGTCTAGTAATTCTCTTAATATTGAACATGGTCTGTCTATTGATTCTCCTGCTGCTATTTTTTGAACTAAGTATTTATCTAAGAATCTTATTTTGTTCATTGAAATTTATATTCCTATGATTTTTTTAATATTTTCATTTTTTTTATAATTTGGAAATTTTTTGACAAGCTCTCTTAGTGTTTGGTCATTGTTATTCTCATTATATTCTATTATTCCGAGTGCATGTAGGGCTTCTGGATTGTTTGGTTTTAATTTCGTATATTCCTTTAGAAGGTCTTTAGCTCTTGCGTTATCATTAATTTCAATTAGAGTTGTTGCAAGATTATATTTTGCTTCAATATCTGAATTGATTATTGCTTTTTCAAAAATTTCAATTGCTTTTTGATAATTTTTTTCTTTTTTGTAAAGTATTCCAAGATTGTTTAAGGCTAATTTATTGTTTTTGCTTATTATCTTTTCAAGAGTTGAAATTGCTTGAGTCTTATTTCCTAATTTTTCGTATGCTTTTGCTAGGTTTATATATGCTGAAGTATTTTCAGGGTTTTTTGCAATTACTAAGTTGTAAAGTGATATAGCATTTGGGTAATTTTTGTTTTTAAGATTTATAGATGCTTTTAAATATAAATATTCAATTTTTTCTGGATTTAAATTGATGGCCTTATTTATTGTTTCAAGAGATTCTTCAAATTTATTGTTCTCAAATTTTGCTATTGATAGGTTATAAATAGCAACTTCGTTAGGTTTTTTTGTATTGTCATTAAAAAAACCTAAATACTCTTCACTGTTTTTGAAATTGCCTAAATTGTTTGATACTATTCCAGCTTTTAACGCGTAATTGAGTTTTTTGTTGAGATTGTAGGCATTTTTGAAACTTTCAAATGCTTGTTGCATATCTCCATTTTTTTCTTCTGCTATTCCTTTTTGGTAGTAGGCAGTGTCATAATTTTTATCAATTTGTATTGCTTTTTCAAAAGATTCTATTGCTTTTTTGTTTTGGTTTAGCATCATTAAAGCTATTCCTTTGTTATTATGTGCTTTTTTATGCTTTGGGTCTAGTCTTATTGTTTGATCAAATGATTTTATTGAGTTTTCAAACTTTTTAAGCTTGAATCTAATGATTCCAAGTTTATAGTAATCTTCTTTGGTATTTTTGAGTTTAGTAATTTTTTCATATACATTTTCTGCTTTTAGTAAATCCCCATTATTTTCATAAGCTTGAGCTAAAGTTTTAGAGGCATGGGTATCATTGGGACTGGTTGTCAAGAATTCATTTAGATCTTTAATAGCTTGCTGACGTGTTTTTGGATTTTCAAGATCGATAGGTTTTATTGAATAAACCTTAGATTTAAGGTCTTTTAAGTGTTGCATTTTATTAGCTTGAGCTAAAGTTTTAGAGGCATGGGTGTCATTGGGACTGGTTGTCAAGAATTCATTTAGATCTTTAATAGCTTGCTGACGTGTTTTTGGATTT
>NZ_JACHFG010000002.1:221453-434321 GCF_014201775.1 Borreliella yangtzensis
TTTTCAAGATCGATAGGTTTTATTGAATAAACCTTAGATTTAAGGTCTTTTAAGTGTTGCATTTTATTAGCTTGAGCTAAAGTTTTAGAGGCATGGGTGTCATTGGGACTGGTTGTTAAAAATTCATTTAGATCTTTAATAGCTTGCTGACGTGTTTTTGGATTTTCAAGATCGATAGGTTTTATTGAATAAACTTTAGATTTAAGGTCTTCTAAGTGTTGGGTTTTCTTGTCTTCTTTATTTAATTGGAAAATGTCTTTTTTGTAAGAATCTTTTGGCATATTAATTAAATTTGGTTCAATATCTTTTTTTATTAAGGTTAATAGTAAATTGGATGCTTCTTTATGTTTTAGACTTTCAATCAACTCATTTACTTTGTGAAATTTGTCGCTTAAACCTTTTTTAATTAATTCTTTTAATCTGTTTTTTCCAAGTGTGACTCTACCAGTATTAATATCGTCTAATATTTCATAGAGCTCTTTTTTTATTAAGTAACTATATGGCCTGTTAATTTTTCCCATTATTGTTTTATTGGATAAAGGAAGATCACTTTCTTTTTTAGAATTTGAAGAAATTTTTTTTAAAGATGTAGCATTATCGTTGTTTAAATTTTTACTGTTGTCTGGGGTTTTTAAAATATGCTCTAAGTTTTTTTCTTTGGAAGAATTTGTGCTTTGTTTATTATTTTCTATTTTTTGAGGTTTGTTTAAAGTATTTTCGTTATTTGATTTTTCACTTAAATTTTTTTTTAGTTTTTCCAAATTAAAAAATTTTTTTTGATCATTAGCGTTTAATTTGGGATTTGGGGATTGTATTGTTTGATCTTCTTCTTTTGGCTTTGTATTTGGATTTATTTTTTCTGGGATTTTGCTTTTTTTAAATTCAGATATGTCTTCATCTTCAATTCCAAAATCATCGTTTCTATCAGAGTAGTTTTCTGTTATTGTACTGTCTTTAATGTATCTATTATTAAATGCAATATCAAAATTTTCGTTTAGATTTGTTTTTGCATTGTCTTGACCTTTAATCTTATCTAGTATTTGATTTGCAGAATCTTTTTGTAAATCGTTTGATTCAAAAGGACTACTGTTGGCAATTTCTGCTAGTGTATTTGTGAGCATTTCAATGTCTTCATTTTGTGGGTATTTGTCTTGCAGAAGTTTTGCAACAGAATATGCTTTTTTATAGTTTCGATCTATTATACTATTTTTAACTTCGTTTAGCATTATTTCTCGATTTTTGTCATTTAACTTGCTTTGATACATATAGTAACCAAAGCCACCAAATGATAAGATAAGTAAGAAAATTAAAAGCAATAATACCGAAAAATTTGTATGTCTTTTATTCATCTATGTATAACTCCTCTTGCCAATTAAGTTTTTCTAGTTCAATTAAAGAATTTGTTTCCAGGGTGTCTTTAAAACTATCTTTTAGTATTTGATTTTTATCTTCTTTTGCGTATACAATATGATCAGTTCGTCCCTTTAAACTTTTGTCAAGTTTTTCAAGATAAATTTTTTCGTTTCTTAAATAGCTTATTATAAGTAAAATACTGTCTTTTTTTTCTGTTTTTGATCTAAGGGTAATAAATTGTGAGTAGTCGTGGATGGCCATAGTATATGAGTCCCAAGCTTTTTGGTATTCTTTTTCTTTAGATGTTATTTTGCCCTGTTGAACATAGGCGTTAGCTCTGTTTAGCAGAGCGCTGTCATAATTAGGTTTGCTTTTAATAGAATTAGAATAATATTTTATTGCTAGAGGATAGTAACCTTCTCCTCTGTTAAACATTATGTTCCCTAATTCATAATATAGCATGTAATCAATTTCGCCTCCTACTGCAATTCCATCAAGCAAGGCTCCTTCTGCTTCTGTTAGTTGATTATTTTCTCTATATGCTATTGATAGAAAGTAATAGCCGAGCTGTACTTTTGGATATTTTTTAATAGCATCGCTTAGTGTTTCGATCGCCTGAATATAATTTTTGTTCTTCATTTCTTCTTTGCCGATTCTAATTAGCCGTTGAGAATATGCCAATTTTGCATTAAAAAATATTAAAAGTAAAAATAAAATAAAAATTTTACAATTTTTATTTAATAATAAATAAACCCTCATTTTTTCCCATTCTACTTAATTTAGATTAAATGCCTTTAGATTTCATAAACTCTTTTTTAAAATTTATTTTTTGCTTCAATTTTGTTTTGAAAAAATAAATAAATTCTAATAAACTATTTTTTTCATTAGATTTTATCTTTCTATTGTTTTTTAATTCTAGCAAATTCTCACAATATATTAAATAGCATATTGCGGGTAATAATTTTTTATCATTTTCATTTTCTAGTTTTTCAATAAGATTAAATCTTATATTCTTGAGAAGAATTTTTAAAATTCTTGATCTTGTTTTTAGTGATTTTATTAAAAGATATGATCTTTGGTAATCTAGTTGATTGGGATTTATTTTTTGCATTTTTATTATTTTTTTAGGTATTGTAATTTTGTTTTCGTCAAGGTAAAGCAATATATCTGATATAAATTTGAAATGTTTATTTTCAATATTGGGATAAAAAGATAAAAAATATACAAATATTTGATTTTGTATTTCAAAGGTTTTGGTTTTGAAAAATTCTTTTATGTTTTGACAAAAATTTTTTTTATCCTTATTATCAGCATAAATATAGAATGCAATCCATCCATAAGTTTCTATATTTTGAGAATTTTTTTCAACATGGTTTATAATGCTTTCTAAGAATGAACTTTTAATGTATTTTTCTTTGAATATGATTGAGCTTTCGTAAGGATTGAAATTTGTTTTGTCAAAAGATATAAAAAAATCTTCTGTTTGAAATTTTGCGTTTATAATTTCTTTAATTTTTTCTTTTATGTTGATTAATTTGTGTTTTTCAATGTATTCGAGTGCATCTATGAAAGATTCCCAATTATTCGATATTTTATCCTTGAAAAACCAAGTTAAATATTTTTTTGTTATTGTTTTTTCAACTACATATAAATAGCACTTTAATGTGCCTTGAAAATCCTTTGGAGTGTATTGTGTAAAATCACTAAAAAAATAATTAAAGTTAATATTTTTACTCGAACCTTTATAAAAAATTTCATTAAGACTTAAAGTTTTTATTGCATGTAAGTAGTTTAAAATTTCATTGTATTTTAGTGCTAAAATTTCTTCTTCTAAGTATTTATAATGTTTTATTAAAATTTTGATAAAAACATTTTTGCTCAAACATCCAACCGGCCAATATGTAAGTATTATTATTCTTGTTAGTTTTATCAGTCTGCTTTCTTTATTAATTAAGCTTGATTTAAAAACTTTTTGATTTTCCGATTGGTTTTTTAATTTTTTATTTAAAATATTTAATATTTTAAATTTATTTTTGTTTCTTACAGCTACTAGAATGTCTATTGTTTGTTCTAGGTTGTCAATGTTAATATTGCTAGAAAAATTTAATATAATTTGTTTGTAAATGTCTTTTTTTTCTTGAGAATAATAAGGGTTATTTTGTATTTCAATTAGTTTTAAAAAATTGTTAGATTTTAGTTTATATGTTATTCCTAGTTTTTTAGTGTTGAAATTGACTTCTTTGCTTATTTGAGTGAGATTTTTGCTTCTTACTATTTCTAGTATCCATTTTTTAATAATTTCATTTTGAGTTTTTTTGTAGTAGTATTCCTCGAGTGAAGTATTTAATCCATTTTTTCCCTTTTCATAATCACTGCTAATTTTTATAAGCTCAATTACCTCAGGTTTTTCTAATTTGTAAAGTTGAGAAAAAATACTGTATTTTAAAACTTTTTCTTCTATATATTTTATTATGTACTTTTTTAATGTAGCAAGGGAATCATAAAATTCCGGATCCTTTTTAAATGTTTTCATTTATTCCCTTTGTTATAATTTTCATTAAATTTTTATCTTTTTTTGCAAAATTTATTATTGCCTCCAAGTAACCCTCAAGAGTTCCTATGTCAAGTCTTTTCCCCTTAATATTTTGATATAATACCTTTTTTTGATCCATCAGCTTTTTTAAAGCATAAATGTGATAGTATTCACCTTTTTTATGCAGCTTAAATCCTTCTTTTAAATGTTCGAAAAATTCATAGTTGTACAAAAATCTTCCAATAGATGCTTTATTGCTAGGCTCACTTCCAATTTTTGGTTTTTCAACAATGTTTTTTACATGGATTTTGTCCTTATAGAGATCTATTACCCCATATCTGTTGATATTTTCTGGATTTTCAATGATAGATATTATGTTTTTCCCAGTTTTTTCGTAAAGTTCGATCAATTGTAAGCTTAATGGTGGATTTCCAATGTGAATATCATCAGGATAAGCCACAATTACAGGTTCTCTGTTTATCCAAGGTTTTGCATAAAGTAGCGCGTTTCCTGTACCTTGCATTTCTTTTTGTCTTATAAAGCTTATATTAATTTTTTTGTTTTTAATCTTTTCTAATTCATTTATTTTATTTTCTTTTAAAAAAATATTTTCAAGTTCAATTTCTCTATCGAAATAATCCTCAAGAACTTTTTTTCGCCTTGAACTTATTAATAAAATGTCTTTTATTCCTGAATCGATAAATTCTTGGATAATATAATCTATGGCTGGTTTGTTTAAAATTGGTAACATTTCTTTTGGAATTGTTTTTGTTATTGGTAAAAATCTTGTTCCATATCCAGCTGCCAAAATAATACCTTTCATACTTTTCTCTCTTGAAATAAGATTATAGCAAAAAAATAATTTTGTATATTCAATGTTTTTTGAAATTGTTTTAAAATCTTTATTTATGTATGTGAGTTCCGGTAAATATAAGGGTAAAAAAATTTTGTTTCCCAAGACTTGTTCTGTTCGTCCTGTGATGTCTCTTGTCAGAGAAGCATTTTTTTCTATTATTTTTAAGGATATTGTTAACTCAAAATTTTTGGATGTTTTTGCAGGAACTGGCATAATGTCTGTTGAGGCTCTTAGCAGAGGAGCTAGTCTTGCCCATCTTGTTGAATGTAATAAGAAAACTAAAACTACATTGGTGAAAAATTTTAGCTTTGTTAAAGAATTTTATAAATTTTTTTTTCAAAGAGCAGAGGATTTTTTGAGTAAAAAAGATCTTTTTTACGATTTTATTTATCTTGATCCCCCTTTTAATTATAAAAATAAGGTTAATCTACTTGAGATTATTTTAAAAGGTAAAATTTTAAATGATAAAGTTAATATTATTATTCATTGTCCTTTTAGCGAAAATTTAAACATAAATACATCAAAATTTTCAGTTTACAATTTAAAAAGGTATGGAGGATCAAAACTTATTTTTTTGAAGATATTGTAGGATTTGATTTTTTGTCATAACTAAAAAGAATGAGTTGGATTTCATTTTTATTTAATTCTGGAATGTTGTTTTTTATTACAAAATCATCCACATTTTTCAATGGATTTGTATTGTAATTTCCATTTGCATCTTTTATTAAAATTTCCTTGTTTTCAAGGTCCATTATTATTTCTTCTATTTTGTAAATTTGGTTTTTTTTGTTTATTATGGATAAATTTGGCACAATGTTCATTTTGTATCCAATAACAGCAGCTTGAAAAAGATTTTCATTATTATTTTTTTTGTTTATATTTACTATTTGCCCATAATCAAAAGGTGCAAGTATTGTTAAAAAATTTTCTAGCATTTTAATGTCAAATTTTTTGTTTTTTGTTTGCTCGTTTGGCTCTTTTCTGCTCCAATAGTATTTTTCACTATTTTCTATTAGGAACTTAATAGCTTCTAAAGGGTTAGCGCTTTCTTTTATTATTATTGGATTTACCAATTCATCATAAGTATCTATTATGCAAAAAATTCTAACAAGTTCATGAATAAATTTATTAATTTTTAACTGTGGATATCCAGTAGCGTCAAGGTATTCTTTTTGTCCATTGATTATCATTTTTGTAATAGCTGAAATATCATCTCTTATTCTAAACAAATTTTTAGCAATGTTAATATTTTTTTCCAAGTGTTCTATTTTTAATTTGTGCTGTTCTTTGAAACTTTTATTTTTAAGGCTTATTTTATTTCCTATATTTTCTAATATTGTTATATGCATCAACCCTATTGAGTGTAGCAATGATCCAAGTGCAGCTTGTAGTATCATATCTTCTGCATAAAAAAATTCTGTAAATTCGGTATATTCAGTTTTATCAAGATAAAATTTGATAGTTGAACGAGGTGCATTTTTCAAAGATCTTATTTTGTTCAAATTTGCAATTGTAATTAAAAAATAAATTGTTGTGTCGACTGAGTGTAGTAGTATTGAATCGCCTTCTGTTTTGACTTTCCCTTTAAAAAACTCATAATCTCTTCTAGCAGAATATAAATATAATTTTTTTAAAGTTTTTTTATCTTTAAGGTTTTCTTTTGTTCTTAGTTTTTGAACATCAAAATAATGATATATTTCTAATAAAATTTTTTGCAAAGATGTTATTTTATGTCTTGGAAGTATTTTAAAGCTTCCTTCCAATATTTCTTTCCAATAAATGTTATTGGGCTCAGCTTCCATTAACGTATTTATTTTCATGAGTGGTTTTTTCCCTTTGGCAGAAAATATTGGGTCGTCTTCCTTAAAGGGTTTATATACATCTTTTAGACTGTCTATTAGCTTTTCTCTTAAATAGTTAAGGTCATCATTTAAAATTTCTTCGTTTATTTTTTTTATTAGGTCCTCATACGACACATTTTTTTCTTTTTTGAGAACGGGAATGTAGGGTGTATTGCCTTTATCAAGTATTTTAATAATTTTTTCATTTACTCTTGTTCCAAGTTTTGAGAAATTTCCTATTCTTGTAAAAATTATGTCTTGTTCATGTAGATCTTTTATTTGCTTTATTTCTTTAAGTATCATTTTTAGATCCTTCTAATCTTTATTAAATAAAATGTCGCCGAGGAGAATCGAACTCCTGACACAAGGATTTTCAGTCCTATGCTCTACCAACTGAGCTACAGCGACAATTGTAATTTACTTAACATGCTGCCGAGGAGAATCGAACTCCTGACACAAGGATTTTCAGTCCTATGCTCTACCAACTGAGCTACAGCAGCGTTTTTATTCTGTAATACCTTAATTTTTTCATAAGTATATATGTTTGTCAACTCTTTAAAAAGAGTTGCTTTTAAATGCATATACAATAAATTTTCAATTTCTTTTGTGAAGATATTTAAAGAAATCCATATCTGTTGAAAAAATTTTTCTTTTATCTTTTAGCACTGCTTTATAGCTTTCTAGTGCTTGCCAAAATTTGTAAAATTCAATATTTTTTCCGTAGGTATTTGAATAAATTTTTGCGGCTTCTCGGTCCCCTTCCGCTTTTATTTTTGCAGCAGTGGCTTTTGCTTCGCTTAATAGCCTTAGCTTTTCTTTTTCTATGCTTCCAAGAATTTCTGTTTTTTCAGCTAATCCTATGCTTCTTTGTTCTTCTGCGATTTGCTGTCTTTCTGAAATCATTCTGTTGTTTACAGATTCAATAAGACTTGGATCATAAGTAACTTTTCTTATTAGCACATCTACAATTTCAATTCCAATATCTTTGGTGTTGTTGTTTGCTATATGAATTATTTCTTTTTCGATTATTTTTCGGCCTTTTGTTATTTTATAAATACTATTAATTTTTGTTTCTTGTGGAGTGAGTACTCCATTAGACAAACGTTGAATTGGATCGTTAGAGCTTCTTATAATTTCAAGCAAAGGATATTTTGCTATAACTCCTCTAACAGCCGGTTCAATTGCTGCATCAATTCTAATGTAAGCTCTACTCATTGTTTTTATTGTTGTATAAAATTTATTTATGTCTGCAATTTTCCATCTAGCTGTTGTATCAATCCATATTAGTTGCTTTTCTTCTCCCCCTGTTGGGATTCTTTGAGGTTCTCCATCCCATCTAAGAATGATTTTGGGGAATATTTGTACATTTTCAATTAATGGGATTTTATATTTAAGCCCAGCTAAACTATCAGTTCTTTGAATTTTTCCAAGTCTAGTGGTTATTGAAATTTCATTTTCTTTTAAAATATAAATTGGTTGAAAAATAGATAAAATGGTTAAGCAGATTATTATTGCAAAAGTGATAATTTTTACAGTAGATAATAAAAGATTTATTATAAATTTCATTTATTTTACCTCTTTAAATGGTAGAAAATTTTTTAAGTTTTTGTCAATTAATTCAATATTATCTTTATTTTCAAGTATTTCTTTCATAGCTTCATTGTAAAGCCTTTCTTTTGTAATGTCGGGATTTTTCAAGTAAGCGTCTAATATGGCATTAAAAATTTCTGTGTCCGCTAATGCGTTGTTTATTCTGCTTTCTTTGTATCCTCTGGCTTCTTCAATAACCTTTAATGCTTCACCTTTAATTTTAGGTACTATTTGATTAAATTCTTTTTTTCCTTCGTTTATGTATTTATTTTTGTCTTGAATAGCAATGTTTACATCTTCAAAAGCTTCATAAACTTTCCCTTTTGGGGGTAGAGCATTTCTAATTTGTACTTGTACTACGTCAATGCCTAAATTATAATTATCTATTATTTCATTCATAGAAGATTTTACACCTTCTGTCACTCCTACTCTGTTGTCATTTATTATTTCAAAAATAGTATTGTCCCCAATTAATCTATTCATTGATGACTTTGCAATATCTTTAATTGTTGTTTCGGGGTCTTCTACTTTAAACTTGAATGAATAAGGATCTCTTATTTTATATTGCACTAGCCATTCAATATTTATGATATTTAAATCGCCAGTTATAATCATGCCCTCATCGTTTGTATTATCATTTTCTCTAGTAAAATCGTTTGGAGATATTATAAATCCAAATTTAATTTCTTGGACTATCTTTACAGGCAAGATAAACTTTTCTTCGATTAGCGGAATCTTTACATGTATTCCTGAATCAAGAGTTCTGTTAAGCTTGCCAAGACGAAGTACAATTGCTTCTTCTGATGGTCCAACTATGAATATGTTTGCAATAATTATTATTGATATTAGTATTAAAGTAATAATAATTATTAAATATTCGTAAGTTTTATTAAAAATTTGTTTTATGTCAAACATTTGTCTCTCCCAATGTTTTTATTTTGTAAGCGAATTTTATCGCTACTTTTTAGATTTGATAAAAGTTATTGTTTCGATTTTATTATTCTGAATTTCCTTAATAAAATATTCTCCATCAATTGTTTTTACGGTTTCGTTTTTTGTTGGTATTTTGTCAAGTAGATCTATTAAATAGCCTCCAATTGTATTTGTATACTCTTTATGTTTAATAGATAGTCCAATTATCTCTTCAATCTCGTCAAAAGTAGTTTCTCCAAGTATTGAGTAAGTGTTGTCATTGATTTGTGTGATCAGAGGTTTTTCTTCTTTAATGTCGTATTCATCAGATATCGCTCCAAAAATTTTTTCTACTATGTCTTCTATTGTAAGTATTCCTGAAAAACCACCATACTCATCAATTACGATTGCCATTATTTTTTGTTTTTTTCTCATAATGTCTAATATATCTTTTATTCTTTTATTTTGTTGTACAAATACAGCTGGTTTAATAAATTGAGAAACATTTTTATTCATATCTTTTTTATTGACTTCTATGAGGTCTTTAGCTATTAAAATTCCAATTATTTGCTCTCTGCTTTGTCCTTTGTATATAGGAACTCTAGAGTATCCTTCCTCTTTGATCGATTTAATTACAGCTTTTAGCTTTGATGAGCTTGAGAGCGAAAAAACCTCTGTTCTGTGAGTCATGATCTCAGAAGCTCTTACTTGATCTATATCTAACATTTTTTGCATAAATATTCTAGAGTCGTTTTTTAAAATTCCCAAATTGCCTGCTAAAGAGAGCATATTTTTTATACTCTCTTTGGTCATTTTATGGTTCGTTTTAATTTTTAAGAGATTTAATATTTTTTTATTATTTTGTTTATTATATATATTAATGGAGTAAATATAAAAATTAATGGTTTTAAAAAAAATGAAGTAGATAGAGCAATGATTTCATTATTTAGAATTGCAATTTGTTTTGGAAGTATTTCTGCAAAAATTAGAACGATTATTGTTATTAGGCCTGTTGATACTGCCAGTGCGCTGTTTCCATATTTTTCAAGTACAAATTTTGTTGTAAGTGTACTTGCAATAATATTTGATATATTATTGCCAATAAGAATCGTGGTGATTAGTTTTGAAGGAGATTGAACCAAGTTGTACACCGATATGCCCGATTTTCCTTTTTTTCTTATATCTTGTATCTGAATTATACTTAAAGAAGTGTAAGCTGTCTCAGATGCTGAGAAAATAGCAGATAATATTATAAATAGTAGTATCACAATTAATTCTAACATATATGTATCATTTTAATTTATCTTTAATAAAAATGCTTTAAATTATACTCTTAAGAGATAAAAATATTTTTGACTTGACCTTAGAAAGGCGCTGACCGGAATCGAACCGGCGAATCAAAGTTTTGCAGACTTCTCCCTTAGCCACTTGGGTACAGCGCCTTGTAACACTGCTTAGTTTATTAAAAAAATAGAAAATTGTAAATATATTTTCTATTTAAGCATAATTTTGAATTTCTTAGCTATTTTTATTAGTTTTATGTAAACTTTTAATGTATGAAGAAAAAACTTAATGATGTTTTATTAAAATTAGATCAAGATTTAATAAAGTATATAAAAGGTTCTCTTGATTTAGAAATATCAGGAATTACTTACAGCTCTAAATTAGTTTTACCCGGGTTTGTGTTTTTTGCTATTTCAGGAATTCATTTTGATGGACATGACTTTATTGAAATTGCAATTCAAAATGGTAGTAATGTTATTGTGTGCTCACGAGATCTGAATTCTTACAATCCCAATGTTACTTATATTAAAATAGATAACTTTAACATAAAAAAATTTATGTCTAATTTTTCAAGTATTTTTTATGATGAGCCTTCAAAAAGATTAAAAGTTATTGGAGTTACTGGTACTGACGGTAAAAGTTCTGTTTGTTACTATATATACCTTCTTTTAAGAGAAAAGGGTGTTAAAGTAGGTTTTATATCGACGGTATTTTTTGATGATGGGAGTGGTAATTTGATTAAAAATCCTTACAGGCAATCAACCCCCGAGTCTACAGAAATACATTTGTTTTTAAGCAATATGGTTAAAAATGAGGTTCAATATGCAATTCTTGAATCTACTTCTCATGGGCTTGACCTTGAAACAGCAAGACTTATTGATGTTAATTATTTTGCAGCTGTTTTTACTAATATTGGACATGAGCATCTTGAATTTCATGGTACAATTCAAAATTATTTGAATGTAAAGTTAGGTCTTTTCCGATCTGTTAGTGATGATGCTGGTTTTGGTGTTATTAATCTTGACGACTCTTTTTTTTATGATTTTAAGAATGCTGTTAAAAAATCTTTTACTTATAGTTTAAAAAATAGTCAAGCAGATTTTTTTGTGAGTTTTATTAATGAAAAAACAGATTCTACCGAGTTTGAATTTTATCATAAAGGTGTTAAATATTTTGCTAATGTTAACCTGTTGGGGAGTTTTAATGTTGAAAATGTAATGGCTGCTCTTATTTTGGTTTCTAAGATTTTAAATAGCGATATTCAAGACATTGTTGACAAGCTTATTTGTATTAAAAGTCTTGATGGGCGTATGGATAGTATTAATTTGGGGCAAAATTTTTCTGTAATAATTGATTATGCTCATACCCCTGGTGCTTTTTCTAAACTTTTTCCTATTTTTAAAAAATTTACTGCAAATAGATTGATTTCTGTTTTTGGTTCTGCAGGAGAAAGGGATGTTGCAAAAAGATTTTTACAAGGTCAAATTTCGGATAGTTATTCTGATTTAATAGTGCTTTGTGATGAAGATCCAAGAGGCGAAAATAGCATGTGTATAATTAAAGACATTGCAAAAGGAATTGTTAATAAAGTTGTAAATCAGGATTTATTTTTTGTTCCTGATAGAAAACAAGCTATTGAAAAAGCAATAAGCCTTGCAAGAGCAGGAGATTTGATTGTAGTTTTAGGTAAAGGTCATGAAAGTTCAATAATTTATAAAAATGAAGAAATTTTTTGGAATGAGCAAGAGATAGTTAAAAATGCTATTTTGAATTTAAAAAAATCAGAAAAGGAGAAGTGATGTGAAAAAAAATCTTATGTTAATATTTGGCGGTGTTTCTTTTGAGCATGAAATTTCTTGTAAATCTGCTTATAGCATTTATTTAACCCTTTTAGATCTTGATAAATATAATATTTATCCTGTTTATATTGATAAGTGTACAGGTATTTGGTATTTATTGGAGTCTGTTTCTGAGCTCCCAAAACCCATTAATAGAGATGTTTTGCCTGTTGTCAGCCTATTGCCGGGTTTTGGAATTTTTGCAAATAACAAAAATCTTGAGATTGATGTTGTTTTTCCTGTTATTCATGGAAGAACTGGTGAGGATGGTGCTATTCAGGGAGTTTTAAAAGTTATGGACATTCCTTGTGTTGGTGCTGGTATTATTGGGAGTGCTATTTCTAGCAATAAATATTTTTGCAAACTTTTGCTTAAAAGTTTTAATATACCTTTAGTGCCTTTTATTGGATTTAGGCAATATGATTATTTTTTAGATAAAGAGGGAATAAAAAGGAATGTAAAGGAAGTTTTAGGCTATCCTGTTATTGTTAAGCCCGCAGTATTAGGGTCTTCGATTGGAATAAATGTAGCCTACAGTGAAAATCAGATTGAATCCTTTATTAATGAAGCTTTAAAGTATGACCTTACTATTGTAATAGAAAAATTTATTGAAGCTAGAGAGATCGAATGTTCTATTATTGGAAATGAAAAGATTAAAATATTTTCCCCGGGAGAAGTTGTTGTTCAAGATTTTATGTTTTATGATTACGATGCTAAATATTCTGTTATTCCTGGAAATTCTATTATTTTTAATATTCCTGCACATCTTGAGACAAATCAATTGTTAAGCATTAAAGAATATGCCTTTCTTATTTATAAAAATTTAGAACTTAGAGGTATGGCAAGAGTTGATTTTTTTGTTGAAAAAAAATCAGGAACAATTTATCTTAATGAAATAAATACTATTCCGGGATTTACCGATATATCTATGTTTGCTAAAATGTGTAGTCATGATGGCCTTAAGTTTAAAGACTTAGTGGATAATTTAATTGACTATGCTTTTCAGAGTTTCATTAATAGGAAAAAAAGGATTAATTTTGAAGATTAATTTAATTTTAAGGTTTTTAAATTTTCAATCTCTTTATCATTTTTTAGTTTGAAGTATTCAAGGTTTTTATATTTTTCTGCTTTAGGTAGTATTCCTGAATATTTTATCTTGTAAGAGTAATTTATTTTTATATTTTTTTCTTCTTCATTATTTGTTGTATTATAAATTTTAACTTGATTTTTTTTAATATGGAGATTTGCAAATGCTTCATATTCTATGTCATCTTGAGATTTAAGAGTAAATGCAATTGTTGTTTTTTTAGATTTAATGTTTTTAACTGAAAAGATAATTTTATTAGCTAATATTTTGTAAGGAGTATTACTTTGGTATATCATTAGTTTAGATGCATTTTTAAAATGTAGATCAATTTGATTTGCAATTTTTTGAGTAATTAAATCGATGCTATAAACAGCTCTTTCTGCTATATCTAATTTTTTAAAATCAATGCTCATTAGCTCATCATCAGCTTTAATAATGGTTTTTAATGTTTTTTCATTTGCTTGTAAAATTAGGTTGAAGTCATTTGAAATTATTTGGATAGGATTTTTATTGTCTTTTAGGTATTTAATTTTTACTTTATTTATTTTTTCCGGAAAGCTAACTGTTTGTTCTATTTGTATTACATGCCCTTCTTTATCGATATTGCTAGATATTATGATTGTGATTATTAAAGAAAAAGTTACAAAACCAAGTTTTTCAGCTTTTTTAAAATTTTGTTTAATTTTTGAAAATTTAGATTTTAAATGTTCTGAGGCATTAATAAATATGGTAGAAAAAAGACAAATTGAGATTAGATAGCTTAGTGTAAGTGTATTTGTGATTGATGTAGTATTTTGTATTAATGTTATTAATACAAAATTGATTATCCAAACAATTAATACTATTATTTTTTGAATAATAGTATTTTTATTTGGTTTTAATAATAGTAGTATGCTTTTTATTATAATTATTAAAATAAATTCTATTTTAATAAACATTAATATTATTAGTTCAATAATAGAAGTTGATATTGCCAAATATTTAAGTTGTCTGTAATTTAAATATATTGTGAAATTATATGTAAAAAGAGATAAAAGATTATGTATGAGCAAAGTTGCAAAAAAAGTTATTAAATATTTGGGATTTGTTATGCTGTAAATCGTCATGTTTTCATAGTTTACAAATATTTTATTTGTAATTAATAAGGATAGATATGTGCTTAAAAATAAAGTAAAAAACAATCTTACTAATTTGTAATAATTGTTTTTTATTTTCTTCAAGACTAATCCAGCTTCTTTGAATTTTCTAATAAATACAATTATAATTAAGTTGTAGCAAATGTAGATTAATGCTATTAAGGCAATTTCATTGATTATTATTTTTTTAAAAGGAGTATCAATTATTATATAGTGTATTTCATCAGTATTTTTACTTTTGTACCGATTGGTCAATGTTTCTTCGATTGATTTGTAAATTTCAAAAATAGTATTTTTATTTTGAGTTAATATAGGATTTAAGTTATTATTTATTATTAAAAAGGGTATAGATTCATCCCAATATAGATTGTATAAATTGTTTAATTTTTTTTCAGTTATTTTTGCTGTATTAAAATCAAGTTTGTTTTTTTCAAAGGTCCTTATAATAGTTTTTAAAAATCCCAAATTTGTTTTTGAGTTTGTTATGAAAGATTCATTTTCTAAGCCAATTTTATTTTTTATTCTATTTTCGTTTAGCATTAAGTATATTGTGTTTGTATTTTTTCCTAAATAATTATTGCTAAGTAAAATTCTGCTGCTAATTATTGTATTTTCTTCTAAGGAGTCATCCTCAATAAAAAAAAAATTTATGTTGTTTTCAGAGTTCTTATTTTCAAGTTTATTTGAAAGCTCAAGAGCAATTCCAATTGCTAAATTATTTTTTAAATTATTTTGTATTTTAATTGGAATGATTATATTATAAGTAGTTATGCTTTTTCCTTTGATTTTTGAATGTATTATTTTTTGAGAATACCCAATAAATCCAATTTCTTGCAAAGAATATTCCATATATTTTATTTCATTTGTATGAAAATATTTTTTTATATAATTAAAAGTGTTTATTATTTGTTCTTGTTTTTTGTTTAGTTGATGAATTTCTTTAATATGAACTTTTATATTATTTTCAGTTTCTGTATTTGCAATTTTATTGCTTGGATTGGATACATTTTTTTCTATTTTATTTAGGACAATGGGAATGTTTGTTAAGTTGATTAATAATGATGATAATAATATCTTAATTATCATAATTTTTAATCTCTTCTTCTACTTGCATTATTTGTAAAATATTTGAGTTTTCTTTTAAAGCAGAAATAATTTTTGCTATATTTTTAGCATTTGATGAGACTATTATGTTTGTTATTCCATGACCATTCCCACAGTCTTCTATTTTTTCGCTAATAAGTCTTACGTCATTGATTGTAAAAATGTTTTCAAGATAACTAAATATTCCTTTCAGCTCTTTCAAAAGTAAAATAATGTGATGTACTTTTCTAGTTGGCGTTGCTTCCCACTCAACTTCAATCAATTGATTTTTTTTATAGTATTTGAGCTTTTGACAATTTTCATTGTGTACTATTATCTCATCTTTATGTATTATTCCGATAATATCTTCACCTGTTGTGGGATTGCATTCAGAGTCTATTGCAATTCTTTTTATTTTGTTTTTGGTATAAGCTTTAAATAGGCTAAAAAGCCTCCTTTGTTCTTTGTTTGCTCCAACAAGATACGCAATAATATTGTTATCTACAAAAATTGTGTTGTCGTTTTTGTTAAGCCATGATCTAATTTTTGATCTGGCTTTTTTTGTTCTTACGCTGTTTAGCCATATTACATCTGGTTTTGAGTCTTTTGATGTGAATATTTCGACAATTTGTTCGTTTTTAAGTGGTTTTGTGATTGAACTTATTTTTCCATTTATTTTTGCATAAAGAGCTTGGTCTCCAATATCTGTGTGTATTATGTATGCAAAATCAATTGAATTTGACCCAAAAGGAAGCTCTACCACTTCTCCTTCTGGGGTGTAAACATATATGAATGTATTTAGCAACTCTTTATGTATATCGTTCATTGAATATTGATTTTTGTTGGCTGATTCTTGTTGCCATTTTTTTATGCGGTTTATAAATGAAAGATCATCAGTTTTAAGTGCAATTTGTTCTTTGTATATCCAGTGGGCTGCAACTCCATAATTAGCAATTCTATCCATTTCTTCTGTTCTAATTTGTATTTCAATAAGCTGGTTATCCTCAGGTATTCTTACAGTAGTGTGTAGTGATTGATATTTATTTTCTTTTGGACTTGCAATATAGTCTTTAAGCCTTCCTGGGATTGGTTTCCAAACTCTGTGAACAATTTCTAATATCTCATAACATTCTTTTTGTTTTTTGCAAATTATTCTTATTCCTAGAGTATCAAAAATTTGGGTAAGCTTGTTTGTTCTTGTTTGCATTTTTCTAAATATTGAATAAAAGTGCTTTGATCTTACTGTAATTTCTGCTTCAATTCCACTTTTTTGAAGTTCTTTTTCTATTGATAATTTGCCTTTGTATAATTTTTTTTCTCTTTCTATTTTTGTTTCAGATAAAAAATTCTTTATCTCTTTATAATCTTTAGGATAAAGATGCTTAAATGAAAGATCTTCAAGGTATGTTTTAAGAGATGAGATTCCAAGGCGTTCTGCTATTGGAACGTAAGTCGAAAGGCAATCTTTTGCAATCCTATCTTGTCTATTTTTGGGCAAATAAGAGAGGGTTGTCATATTATGAAGCTTGTCTGCCAGCTTTATTATTATTATTCTAATGTCATGTGTCATTGCAAAAAACATTTTTGAAATAGTATTAGCTTCTTTTATGCTTCTTGTTTTATTATGTAAATCATGAATTTTGGTTACACCGTCGATTAAGCTTAAAATTTCTTCGTCAAATTCTTTTACTATTTCTTCTTTTTCAATATTTGTGTCTTCAAGTACATCATGGAGTAATCCAGCAATAGTTGCTTTAAAATCCAGTTGAAATTTAGCAAGAAATAATGAGACCATTATTGGATGAATAATGTAAGGTTCTCCACTTTCTCTGTATTGGCCATAGTGGAGCTGTTCTGCTATTTCTAGAGCCTTAAAGATGCTTTTCCGTTCAAATTCATCATTGTAGGTATTCTCAACAGTTTTTTTGAAAATATTCCTAGCTTTTTCAAGATCGTTTATTTTTATTAAGTGTGCAATTTCATATGCTTGTATCATGCTCTTTTTCCTAATACCAGCGCTCTTGCTCTTTTTTCAAGATCATAAATGGTTTTTAAATGTATAAATCCTTTTTTGATTGCAAAATCTTTCAGGCTGTTCATTTGCCAAGGAGCCGATTCTATTATTATAAGTCCATTTGGGTTAAGTTTATCTTTTGCTTGGCTTAATATTTTTCTAGAAATATTAAGCCCATCTTTTCCAAATCCTAAAAGAGCTTTTGTGGGTTCTTTGTTTATTTTATTTTTTATTTCTAATTCTTCTTTGTTTAAATAAGGAGGATTTGTAATGATTATATCAAGCTTCACTTTTACACATTTTAGCAAATTAGAGTGGATTATTTCTACAAATTTTTCAAGTTTGAGCTTTTTTGTATTTTTTGAAGCTATTTGTAAAGCTTTTATTGAAATATCTGAGAGTATTACTGTTTTTTTGGTGAGATAGGCAATAGAAAGACCTATGCATCCGCTGCCGCAGCATAAGTCTAATATTTTTTTAAAGTCGTTTTGTTGAATTTGAATTAAGGCTTCTTCCACCAAACATTCTGTATCAAATCTTGGGATTAAGACATGCCTGTTTAGGCTAAATTCAATGCCCATAAATTCTTTCTTTTGTAATATGTAGTGAATGGGAGTTCCTTTTTCTATCCTATCTATTTGATAAAATAAAAATTTTTTTTCTCTTTTTGTTAAGCTTTTTTTTATATTTGTAAATATAAATTCTTTTCTGGTTTTTAAAATTAATTCAAGTATTAGTAGCGCTTCTATTGTATCTAAATTTTTACTTTTAGCATAATTTATAGCTTCGTTTACATTCATTACTATATGTTGTTGCTTTTTAATCTTTGTTCTTGAAGCTCTATTGTCAAGGGATCAAGAAGTATATCAAGTTCTCCTTGCATAAATTCTTCTAATTTATAAAGAGTTATGTTTGCTCTGTGATCTGTTATTCTATTCTGAGGGAAATTATAAGTTCTAATTCTTTCAGACCTATCTCCTGAGCCGACTTGTTGTTTTCTATTGTTTGATCTTTGCTCTTGTTTTTTAGAATCTTCAAACTCATAAAGTCTCGCTCTTAATATTTTCATTGCTTGATCTTTGTTTTTATGTTGGCTTCTTTCGTTTTGGCATTGTACGACAATTCCTGTTGGTAAGTGTGTTATTCTGACTGCAGAATCGGTTGTATTGACATGTTGACCGCCAGCTCCAGATGATCTGTAAACATCAATTCTTAAATCTTTTTCATTGATGTCAATTTCAGTTTCTTCAATATTAGGTAGTACTGCTACAGTAGCAGCTGAGGTTTGAAGTCTCCCGTTAGATTCTGTTATAGGGATTCTTTGCACTCTATGAACACCACTTTCATATTTTAATTTTTTAAATACATCTTTTCCTTTGATTTCAAAGATTATTTCTTTAAATCCCCCAAGTTCTGTTTCATTAAAGTTTATGATTTCTGTTTTCCATTTTTTTTTCTCTGAATATTTTATATACATGCTATAAAGATTGTTTGCAAAAAGAGCAGCTTCTTCTCCACCTGTTCCAGCTCTAATTTCAATTATTATATTTTTACTATCATTTTCGTCTTGAGGTAAAAGTAGTATTTTTATTTGGTGTTCAATATCTTCTTTTTTTTTGCTTAGATCAATTAGTTCTTGTTTTATTAGTTCTTTCATCTCTTGTTGTTCTTCTTTTTTCAAGATGGCTTTGTTATCATCAATTTGATTTAGTATTTTTTTATATTCAATTTTTTTAGTATTTATTTTTTCTAAATGTGTATATTCTTTTATTATTTTCGAATATTCTTTTTGATTTTTAATTAGATTTATGTCTTGTAATTTTTCTTCTATCGACTTAATTTTACTTGTTGCTGAATTTAATTTCTCTAAAAACATTATGATTTCTCCTGAAAAGATAGTAATAGTTTATATTAATTTTAGATTTTTTTGTTAAACTTTTTATCAAGTTTCATGTTAGAATGCTCATTTTTATGTCTTATTTCAATATTTTTTTTAAAATTACTTTTATGGAATAAATAAAGAAGTCTTGAATAAAAAATCAATTATATTTTTTCATGTTTTTTTATATAATAAATGTTGTTAAGTTGGATATTAAAGTTAGATTAGATTTTGTTGTATTTGCATATAGATTTAGCTTTGCGTATTATTATTTGTGGTGTGTTCAAGGTAGTAAAAGTTATATCTTTGATAAACCGATTTAAAAGGGGTGTATATGTTAAATGAAAAAATTTTGGATGCTTTAGAAGATCTCTCGAGCATTTCTGATGATCAACTTCTTGATGTCACTGAGAAATCAAAAAGAGGGTATCAGTTGATCAAAGAAGAAAGGCTCTCTGAAGCAGAAAGTTTGTTTTCTGATATCCTTGAAAAGGATAATGAGAATAATTATGCTCTTGTTGGACTTGGGGACATTGAAAGGAAGAAAAATAATTACGATAAAGCAATAGTTTATTATCAAAAGTGTCTAGTGAAGCATCCGAACAATAATTATGCTCTTTTTGGACTTGGAGATTGTTACAGAAATTTAGATGATTATAAAAAAGCTACAGACATATGGGAAGAGTATTTAAAGTACGATCCCGAGAATATAACTGTTTTAACAAGAGTTGCGTCGTCTTACAGGAAGTTAAAAAATTTTCAAAAATCTAAGCAAACTTATCTTAAGGTAATGGAATTAATGCCTGAGAATGATTATGCGCTTGTAGGGATTGGTCATTTGTATTATGATTTTAAAGAATATAAAGAGGCTTTAAAGTATTGGCTTAAAATGTATGAATTAAATCAGTCTAAAGTTGATGTTAGGGTATTAACTTCAATTGGCAATTGTTATCGTAAATTAAAAGAATTTACCAGAGGAATTTATTTTTTTAAAAAAGCTTTAGAAATTTCACCTAGCAATTTTTATGCTATTTTTGGACTTGCTGATTGTTATAGGGGAAATAAGGAGTACAAAGAGGCTTTAAAGTATTGGTTTGATATTATCGAAAAAGATCCAAAAAATAACCTAGTTCTTACAAGGATAGGGGATGCTTATCGCTATTTGAATGATTATGAAAATTCTCAAATTTATTATAAAAAAGCTCTTGATGTTGATTTTGATATGTTTGCTATACTTGGACTTGCTCTTCTTCAAAAAGAACAAGGTAAATATGACGAAGCACTAATAGCTATTAAAAGTTTAATTAAAAACAATCCCAAAAATTCAGCATTATATGTTAGCGCGGCTGAGTGTTATGAGGCATTGGGCCAGATTGGAAATGCTGTTGATATTTTATCAAGCTTTTTACATCTTGGTATGAAAAATATTGTTGTTATTGACTATCTTACGGCTCTTAGGAAAAAAATGGAATGATGGACTGCTTACTTGAAACTGAAAAATCTATTTTTTTTGATAAGTTAATAGATACGCATGTTCATTTTTATGAATTAAAGAAAAAATCTTTGGATGTCAATTATATTATTAATGAATGTTTTAAAAACGGATTTTCTTATTTTATTGATGTTGGTTTGCACCCTAGTGATTTTAATGATAGAAAAAATCTTTTAAGTTCTTATTCCAATGTGTTATTAACAGCTGGTATTCACCCTTTAAATTTAGATGATAATTTTAAAGATGATGTTAAGCAGCTTGAAAAAATTTTGATTAGTGAAAATGTTGTTGCTGTTGGCGAGATGGGTCTTGATTATTTTAAGGCAAATAACAAAAAATTTCAAATTAAAGTTTTTGAAGAGCAATTGTATTTAGCTGTCAGATATAAAAAGCCAGTCATTTTACATATAAGAGATGCCTATGATGATGCCTATAATATTGTAAAGTCTTTAAATTTTTCAAATAGAGGTATATTGCATTGTTATTCTGGAACTTATGAATGTGCTAAAAAATTTATTGATTTGGGATTTAAAGTTTCTTTTTCAGGTAATATAACTTTTAAAAATGCAGAACTTTTAAGGATTGTTGCTAGCAAATTAAATACCAATGATCTTTTAATAGAAACGGACAGCCCTTTTTTAGCCCCAGTACCATTAAGAGGCAAAATAAATTCACCTTTGTTTTTAGGATATGTATGTCTTGAGATTGCAAGGATTAAAAATTGTTCTGTTAATGATATTGCTATTGCCTTATACAATAGTTTTAAAGAGCTTTTATTATTGCATTAATTGTTTATTTAAAACTGTTTGCATATTTTATTATTATTTGAGGATTTAATCATTTTTATTGCTTATAAGCGCTAAATTCATATTGAAAATTATTTTCAATGTCTTTTACTATTTTCATTAAATCATATTCTTTAAGAGTGATTATATATTTTAGTTTAATAATTTTTGAGTCTTTTCTTGTATTCCCAATTAATACAAAATTGATATTTTTGAAAAAAGGTGAATTTGATATCTTTTTTAAAATAATGTTATTGTCTCTTAAGGAGAATAACATTATTGTTTTTACTTGGGGAGTAATGAATGTTTTTATATAGGATATGTTTGTTTCGTTTACTAGAGTAATATTAACATTTTTTTCTTTACCTTTTTTTTCCAAGTGTTCAAGATCTTCGTTATTTAAAGAATTGTCTCGAAATAGTAATGTTTTTTGTAAGTTTATGGATTTTCCGCTAAGCAGGAAATCAATAGATTTTTTGAGGGAAAATTTTATTTTTGATAGATGAAAAATTTTCTCTTTTAGAATTTCGTTATTTAATATTTCATTATTTGACTTGTGGGTTAATAGTATTTTTTTTGTTGTTTCAAGCTTGTCTTTTGCAATTTCTAAATTTTTTTCATTTATAAATAGTATTTCGTTTTTGATGAATGGAGTTTTTTGAATTTCAAAAAAATATTCGGTTGCATCTGAGAAAATTATTGCGTAATTAAATTGTTTTTCAATAATGGAAGATTCTTTGCATCCTTGTATTAAAATTGCTAAAAGTACTATTATAGCAAATGTTTTTGGACTGGGCATTTTATTTTTTAGCATACTTATTATTAATTGCTATAAATATTAAAACCAATGCAAATATTGTTAGCGCGTGGATGCCCATATTGGTTAAAATTAATGTTTTTAAGGTTGCAATAAATAATCCTAAAAACAAAATAGGGGAAAGAATGATTTTGTATTCTTTTGCCGAGCATTTTTGGCATTTTTTTAATGTTTTTTCAAATATTGTGGCTGAAAATATTAACTCTATTATATTAAGTATTGGCAATTCAATATATTCGTAGATTCCAAAAATTTTGCTATTTAGGATTATTATTTCTAAGTTTTTAGAAAATATTAATCCAAATGTAAAATATATAAGAATTGTTAAATTTTTTCTAAATGAAGAATTTTCATTTAGAGTAAAAAAAAACATAAACATTAATAGCGGGAATATATAGTAGTATAAATGTTCTTTTATAAATATTGAAATTCCTAAAGTTATTCTTGATGTGTAGTTTAATTCAAACGATCTATATAGAATAAATTCTTGAGTTAAATAAAGAAAAGAAAAAATTGTTATTGCTAAAAATATTACTAAAGCATGGGCTTGAGTATTTTTTGGTTTATTTTGTTTTAACTGAGTGTTCATATATATTTTTAATATTAATGGTAGACTCGTTAATAAAAATAAATTCATTGTAAGTACAATTTTACTTTTAAACGTTTTTTAAATCAATCGATTGTTTAAAAACTTATGTGATTTGGAGTTTATTTAATATTAATGTTAGTAATTTTATTATCTTTTGTAAACATTACTTTTTTGAATTTACTTTTTAGTGAATGTATATTAAAATTAAGTATTAATGCTAATATACATTGCTTTAGGAGTATATATTTTTTAGATGATAAATAGAAATGCCAATAGAGATAGGGATAGGTCCAGATCAAATGACAAGGAATTGAAAATTAATTATAGAATTAAGGCTCGTGAGGTAAGAGTTATTTTTGAAGATGGAACACAAGAGGTTTTACCTATTGAAGATGCTATTAAAAAATCAAAAGAAGCTGGACTTGATTTGGTTGAGGTTTCTCCCAATGTGTCTCCTCCGGTTTGCAAGATTATTGATTATGGGAAATATAAATTTCATCAAGAAAAGCGTCAAAAAGAGCAAAAAAAGAATCAAAAAGTAATTAAGCTTAAGGAAGTCAGAATGCAGCCCAAGATAGATACCCATGACCTTGATTTTAAATCGAAAAACATTTTAACTTTTCTTAAAGAAGGTAATAAGGTTAAAGTTACAATAAGATTTAGAGGTCGTGAACTTGCTCATACATATTTAGGATATGGTATTTTGAATAGTATTCTAGAAAAAGTAGGGGATGTAAATTACGTTTTGGAGTCTGCGGCTAAAATGGAAGGTAAGACAATGTTTTTGATTGTAGCGCCTAAGGTTAAAAAATAAATGTTAAATTAAAGGGGATAAAATGGCAATTAAGATGAAAACACGTAAAAGTGCAAAAAAAAGATATTCTTTTACTGTAAATGGCAAGGTTAAGTATAAAAAACAAAATTTAAGGCATATTTTGACAAAAAAATCTTCTAAGCGTAAGAGAAATTTAAGGAAATTAGGTAATCTTTCTTGTTTTGAAGTTAAAAGAATTAAAACTTTATTACCTTATGGTTAAAATAATTTTAGGAGATAGATATGGCTAGGGCTAAAAACGGCACAGTGCATGTTGCAAGGCGTAAGAGAATTTTAAAAAAAACAAAAGGGTTTTGGGGTACAAAAAAGAGTAATTATAAAAAGGCCAAAGATACCTTGAGAAAGGGTATGATGTATGCTACAAGAGACAGAAAAGTTAGAAAAAGAGATTTCAGGCGCTTGTGGATTTCAAGAATTTCGGCTGCTTTAAGTGATACTGGAGTTAGTTATTCAAGATTTATTGAGGGTTTGTTGAAGTCTAATATAAAAATTAACAGAAAAATTTTGTCTAATTTAGCGATTGAAGATTCTGCGGCTTTTAAAAAAATTGTTTTAGAAATAAGAAAATGAAAAATTTAAACTCCTGGGAGGTTTAATTTTAAGAATTGGAGTTATTTTTTTGCGACATCTCATTAAATTTAGGAATTTGAAGATTTTTAGTCAATGATAGCTCAATGCAATTCAAAGGTTAAGAATAAAAATTCCGCCTTGAAAAATAGCGCTAAATAAAAATGTTCTTATGTTGGCTTTTTGGGAGTTTGATTTATTTTAAGGATTGTTGTTGTGCAGCTTATTTCTCTTAATAATATTGAAAAGCAAGAGAGTTTTATTCATTATAGAAATGTGTATTTTGCTAATGTTATTTATAAGTATAATGACATATTAGAAACCAAAAAAGTAAAGTTTGTAATTGAGGCTACACCTTTAGGAGAAAAGCATGTCACCATTGATTTTATAGATCCTTTGAATTATCCTGTTTTAAAGTTGATGGTTGCAATTAAAAGGTGCGTAATTGATTTGGAGTTTAAAGGAAGACTTCCTTGATTTTGGAATTTAAATCAGAAAAAAAAATGATAAATTTTTCCAAATCTTTTTTTTATCCTTTTCCTATTGGTAAAATATTTGCTTTAAGCGGTGATATGGGATCTGGAAAAACTAGTTTTTTAAAGGGGCTTGCTCTTAATCTTGGAATTTCTTATTTTACAAGTCCAACTTATAACATTTTTAATGTTTATGATTTTACAGATTTTAAGTTTTATCATATTGATTTATATCGGGTGTTCTCTTTGGAAGAATTTGAACTTATTGGGGGATTGGAAATACTTATGGATCTTGATTCAATTATTGCTATTGAATGGCCACAAATTGCTTTGAGTATTATTCCAAAAGAAAGATTATTTTCTTTAGCTTTTAAAATAGTTGGTTCAGGCAGAGTTATAGAATTTAATGATTAATACACTTGCATTTGAATATTCATATAAAGCATTAATAATTTATTGTAAAATTAATAATAAAAATTTTTCATTAGTTGAATTTAAATCAAATTTTAATTTTAGTATTCCAAAAATTTTCAGTGATTTTATTATTAAAAATAATATCGATCTTAATCAAATTAAATTAATTATAAATTCTTGTGGGCCGGGTTCTTTTACTGGTCTTAGAATTAGTTTAAGTTTTGTTAAAGGTCTTGCTTTAGGTCTTTCTATACCTTTTGTTAATATTCCTACATTGGATGTTTTTGCAAATTCGGTTAAAAAGAGTTCCAGTGTAATTGTGTTAACTTCTACTGCTGGTAAATATTTTCTTGGGCATTATAAAAATTGCGAATTAATAGAGAAAATTTTATGTTTTTCTAAAGAAAATTTATTTGAATATCTAAGTCAGATTGATCCAAATTCAGTGCTTATTGGGAACAATCTTGAGAATGTTTACAAAGAATTCAATTCTAAATTTAAAATCATTGAAAATTTAAGTTCGTTTGGAAAAATTTTAACAGAACTCGGCATATCTAAATACTTGAAAAATCGCAAAAGTGATGATATTTTATCGGGACCTCTTTATATAAGACAAAGTGATGCAGAGGTTAATTTTCATTCTTAAAATAATGATTGAATAGACTTTTAATTTTACCTATATTGTGTTTGTCTTTTAGTATTGATTTTTTATTTTCTTCTATAATAAATTCATAAATTTCAGATCTAAATATTTTAATGTTTTCAGGAGCTTTAATTGCTATTTTAACAGTATCCTTTTTTATCTCTAATATTAAAACTTCAATATTAGAGTTTATTTTAATACTTTCATTTACTTTTCTTGACAATACTAGCATTTTTATTCCTTGAAAACTTTATGATGTAGTGAGTATTTTTCATCTGTGCATATAGCTTGTTTTCCAAGTAATTTTTTTTTGTTTAATATGATTGGCGCCTTCAGGTTGGCTGTTATATCTTTATAATCATTAACATGCATATTGATTATACATAGTATAACTTTTTCGTCATCTGTTTTTGCCTTAATGTCCAGCCAATCTTTTTCTTGAATATTTGGTAAGTACTCGCTTAAAAAATTAAAAGGAGATGTCACTAAAAAACTTACATCTTTATTGATGGATTGCATAATGGAAAAAGGTTTATATTTAGAGTCTTTTATTATAAATTTTTTAATATTTTCGAATCCAAGTATCCCTTCGAGAAAATCAAATCCTATGCTTTTTTCATGTATCATTTTATTTAATGAAATCTAATAAAGTTGTTTGCATTATTTTAGCAGAGATTCCTAAAGATACCTGATAAGCTAAGCTTGCCATATTTAAATTAGTTATTGCTTTTGTAACATCAAGATCGGTATATTGAACCATATCTTCTTTCATGTCTGCAGCCTCTTTGCTTATTCTTTCATAGCTTCTATCAAGTCGATTTTCTTTTGCTCCAAGATCTGCAACTGATATAAGTAATCTTTTCAAGCTTTCATCAATTTCTGCCAAGCTCCTACTTCCAACGAGCTCTTCTTTATTATTGTAAAGTGTATCTCTAAGCTCAATAAGTGCATCGAAAATAGATCTACTTCTAACTTCTGTACTGCTAGAAAGGTTGTAAGGGGGTAATTTGGTATCATTGTTTTTAGTCAGTATTCCAAGTGTTTGCAAAACATTTGAGTCTTTTTCTTCTGTTATCCAAATTTGGTGTGGTGTTGTAGTTTTAATGGACAATGAGTTTAAAATGGGATCAATGCTTGCTTCAACAGGAGCTGAAGATTCATTTATTTTTGCAACAATGTCAAGGGCAGTATCTCCTGTTGTTAGGCCTATTTCAATATTGTCAATATAAATTTTTGTATTTTCTTTTACAGTAAACCCATTAGTGTTTATTGATGAAATAATAGTTTGGTTTTGCGAGAAAAAAATTTCATTTCCAGGATAATTATTTGAAACATGCACTTCATTGTATACTTCTGTTTTTTTTTCAGCTTGGTTACCGCTGTATTCTACTTTGATTATTTGAGGACCCTCACCATCTTTGCTTATTTTACTTATTTTGTTTTCTCTGGTTACTTTAAACGCCTCGTTATCAATTTTGGTTCCCGAAAATATACTGTATCCATCAGGCCCTTTAGCGTTTGCTATTGCGACAGCATCTTCAAGTAAAGCATTTACTTCTTTTGATATCATTTTTTTGTCGTCTGCTTCGTAAGTTCCGCTTGCCCCTTGAATGGCAATTTCTTTAGCTCGTGTCAAAATATTTGTAAGAGACTGTAAGTATCCTTCTGTATATCGTAGGGTGCTTTTAGAAGTACCAATATTTTTTATGTATACATTCAGCTTAAATATGTCGTTATCTAGTCTTATTGCATGAGTAACTCCTGTTGGATCGTTTCTTAGTTTTACAATCCTTTTGCCGCCTTTGTATAAATTTTCTAAAAGTTTTGTAATTTTAGACTCTTGCTCTGCTGCAGAGGTTTTTAAATTTTCATATGTTAATGGATGACTTACTCTATTTATCATGCTTATACTCCCATTTTATTTATTACTGTGTCTATTAGTTCAGCAGAAACAGTGATAAATTTACTTGCTGCAATAAAGGCTTGTTGAAATTCGATCATGTTTGCAAGTTCTTCATCTTTATTTACTCCAGAAATAGACATTCTTAGATCTGTTAAATCTTTTAATATTTGAGATTGACTTTCTTTTGTGATTTCCGATATTTGTCCTTTTATTGCGATATTTGATGCTGTATTTGCAAAGTAATCATTTAATGTTAAATTTTTTCCAATCATAATTTGAGAATTTCCAAAAGAGGAGATTCTCAGTGCTGCTTGGTTATTCCCGATAGATATTTCATTTGTTGGATTTTGTATTCCTGCTGCTATTTTTGAAGGGTCTAAGTCTATTGTGTCTGCAACTTTTATCCATGCTGCAGGATTTTTTAAGGGTGAGATTGAATAAGTGGACTTGGGTGTTAATTTTTCTATTGTGTCAATATTTTTGTAATTATAAGCCCCTTCAGGTCCAGATGCATTTAATATTCCTGTATATTTTGTTAGAAATAAACCGGAATCTTCTATATGCTTGATTTTAAATGTTATATTCTCATTTTCTTGTTCTTTAACTGCTTTTATTTCAAGCTTGCCTTCTGAGTTAATTCTTGCTGTAACTTGTGCATTGGAATTGTTTATCCTGTTTATTACATCTTGAACTGTATCTGGAGCATTGTAAGGTATTTCTATTATATCATTGCTATTTGTAGCCTCAAATTTAAGAGTTCCGTAAAATCCCAATTTTTCTTCTGGGAATATTTCGTTTGTGCTATTGATTTTGAAAATATGAACGGAATCAAATTGACCATTTCCATTAGTATCGTATCGGCCACCAGCATCAGTTAGTTTTAGTTCTTGAGAAAAAAAGTTTCTTCCATTTTTTTTGTCCATCCCATGTCCTGCTTCATGTATTTCGTTAACAAGTTCTACAATGTTGGCAGCTATATTATTTAATTCATCGATTTCATTTTTAATCTCTTCATCTCTTATGTTAAGTAAAGAGCCCAGCTTTCCCGTTTTAAGGTTAACTTTGTCATTGTTTGACCACAAAATGTTCCACTTGGTTCTGGTAGGTCCGTTTGTAGCTTCTAGTTTAAATTCATTAGCAATTGAACCTTGTACAAGGTGTCTTCCTTCTGAGTGAATTAAAAATTCATTAGGATCTTGTTTGTTTTCAATTGATACCCCTATTAAGTTTCCTAATTTTTCAACCATTAAATCTCTTGCATCCATTAAATCATTTGGATTGTCTTTCATTGCTTGAGATTTTGCAATTTGTTTATTAAGATTTGCAATGTTTCTAATGTAATTATTTGCTTCATCTATTGTAATTTTTATTTCATCATTTGCCATTATGTAAATTCTTTCAAGAGAATGGAATCTGCTTCTTATTCCTTCGCAAAAAGATTTACCTCTTTCTAGAATTATCTTTCTTTCTGCTAAACCTTGTGGTTGATTTGCCAGATCGTGCCAACTTTCCCAAAAATCATTTAATCTTTTTCTTATTGATTGGTCTTCAGGTTCGTTATAAACATCTTCTAGCATTGATATAAACTTGTCTTGTGAGGTCCAATATCCTAGTCGGTGCGATTCTTCAATGATCCTTGTGTTAAGTAGTTCATCCTTTACTCTGTCTATGGATTGAACTATGATTCCCTGGCCCAATTGCCCTTGCTTTTTAGCTCTGTTTAATTGTGGAGCATAAAGAGGGGTTGTGGTTTTCATTGTTACTCTTTGCCTTGAATATCCAGGCTTTGTAGCATTGGATAAGTTGTGACCAACTGTATTCATGGCATCTTTATGTGCAAATAAACTTCTTTTTCCAATTTCTATTCCTGAGAATGTTGAATCCACTCTAAACTCCTTTAAAGTTTTTTATTTATTAAAACGGAAGCTTCGTTTGAGCGTCCAATTTTTGGCCCGTAAGGGTTTTTATAAGTTACATTTTCTACGCTTTCTTGGATATCTTGAAATATTATTGATAGCATATCAAGGGATGTGTTTACATAGTTTTGTATTATGCAGTTTAAATTTTTGATATTAAGTATTCCAATTTTCAATTTATGTAGATAATCGTATATTTCTTTTTTGCAAACTGTAGTCAATTTTTCTATAGCTTCGTAAGTTGACTTAAAGTTTTCATTTTTGGTAAATTTTTTCCAAATTTCGTCTCTTTTGCTTTCAATTTCTTTAAAACTTTCAAGTGATATTTTTGTTTTATTTACAATCTCTTCAAGCTTCATTTCATTTTTATTGTCGATATTTTCTTTTATTTTTAAGTATGACCTATATATTTCTTCTACCAAGAGAAGTTCTTTTTTTAAAATTTCTTTTAATTCAACTTCAAGTTTTGCTTTCATTTTGATAAAATTAATTATAAGTCATTGTAAATATATTTACAAATCAACTTTGTTTTTTTATTGTGTTATAATACATTAAGGTATGAGTAAGCTTTTTGAGAGAGATGATGATATTGTAGCTCTTGCAACTCCTTTTTTAAGTAGCGCTTTATGTGTGATTCGTAGTAGCGGTGCTTCTTCTATTTCTAAATTTTCTAAAATTTTTTCAAATCATTCAGCTCTTAGTTCGGCCTCCGGGAATACAATTCATTATGGTTATATATTAGATCGTGAGAATAATTGCAAGGTAGATGAAGTTGTTGTGTGTTTGTATCGAGCACCAAAGAGCTTTACAGGGCAAGATGCTGTTGAAGTTATGGCCCATGGTTCTGTGATTGGGATTAAAAAGATTATAGATTTGTTTTTAAAAAGTGGGTTTAGGATGGCTGAGCCTGGTGAATTTACTTTACGTGCATTTCTTGCTAAAAAAATTGATCTTACAAAGGCAGAAGCAATTAATGAGATTATTTTTGCCAAAACCAATAAAACTTATTCTCTGGCAGTTAATAAGCTTTCTGGAGCTTTGTTTGTTAAAATAGATACAATAAAAAAAAATATTTTAAATTTTCTCTCAGCTGTCAGTGTTTACCTTGATTATGAGGTTGATGACTATGAGATTAACATTCCTTTTGATTTGATTTTGAATAGTAAAGCTGAGCTTATAAAGTTAATTAATTCTTATAAAATTTATGAAAAAATTGATAATGGTGTTACTTTGGTTTTAGCAGGTTCTGTTAATGCTGGAAAATCTTCGTTATTTAATTTATTTCTCAAAAAAGATAGATCAATTGTCTCTTCATATCCTGGTACTACAAGAGATTATATTGAAGCAAATTTTGAACTTGATGGTATTTTATTTAATCTTTTTGATACAGCGGGACTTAGAGATGCTGACAATTTTGTTGAGAGATTGGGAATTGATAAAAGTAATTCTTTAATAAAAGAAGCATCTTTAGTAATTTATGTTATCGATGTTAATTCAAATTTAACAAGAGACGATATTTCATTTATTGATTTAAATAAAGCTAATAATAAAATATTATTCGTTTTAAATAAAATAGATTTAAAAATAAATAAATCTACTGAGGAGTTTGTTCGCTCGAGTATCTTAAATTCTTCAAATTTGATAATGATTAGTACTAAAAATTTAGAAGGAATAGATATTCTTTATGACAAAATAAAGGCGTTAATCTCTTATGAGAGATTAGAGATAGGTCTTGATGATATAATAATATCATCAGGACGCCAGATTCAAATTTTAGAAAAGGCTTATTCCTTGATTTTAGACTTGTTGGGTAAAATTGATCGCCAAGTAAGTTATGATATGTTAGCGTTTGACGCTTATGAGATTATTAACTGTTTAGGGGAAATAACAGGAGAAGTTAGTAGTGAAGATGTCCTTAGCAATATGTTTAAGAATTTTTGTTTGGGGAAATAAATATGGATTTTGAAGCAATTGTTGTTGGAGGAGGACATGCTGGGATTGAAGCTGCTCTTGCTCTTGCAAGGTTAAATTTTAAAACCTTAATGATTACTCAAAATTTAGATACAATTGGTAAGCTTTCTTGCAATCCTGCTATTGGGGGACTTGCTAAGGGTAATATGGTTAGAGAAATTGATGCTCTTGGCGGTGAAATGGGTCGTATTATTGACTTTAGTATGATTCAATTTAGAGTTTTAAACAAAAGTCGTGGTCCTGCAGTTCAAGCTCCACGTGCTCAAGCTGATAAATTAATGTACCAAACCAAGGCCAAAGAAACTTTGGAGCGTCAAGACAATCTTGATCTTTTTCAAGATACGGTTGTTGATTTTCTTCTTAATTCCATGAGAAATGAAATTAAAGGTGTTGTTACAGAGAGAGGCAATAAGTTTAGAGCAAGCGTTGTGGTGCTTACAACAGGTACATTCCTTCGAGGTAAAATATTTATTGGTGAGTATAGAGCTAATATGGGTAGGCTTGCTGAATTTTCTGCTTATGGACTTGATAAAACTTTGCTTGATCTTGGATTTGAAATGGGTAGGCTTAAAACTGGTACTCCAGCAAGAATTCATAAAAAAAGTGTGGACTTTTCAAAGACTGAGGTTCAATTTGGAGATTCAGATATTATTCCCTTCTCTTTTTCAAATGACAAGTTAGATAAATCTCAACTTTCATGTTATGTGACCTATACGAATAAAAGAACTCACGAAATAATTAGTGAGAATATGCACTTGTCACCTCTTTATTCTGGTGAGATTGTGGGTAATGGCCCAAGATATTGTCCTTCTATTGAGGATAAGATAGTAAAGTTTAAAGATAAAGATAGGCATCAAATTTTTATTGAACCTGAAGGATTTAATACGGAAGAAATGTATCTTAATGGTCTTAGCTCATCTTTGCCTGAAAATATTCAGCAAAAATTGATTAACAGTATTGAAGGACTTGAGAATGCTGTTATTACAAGGCCTGGTTATGCTGTTGAGTATGATTATATAAACCCAATTGAACTTTATCCAAATCTTGAGAGCAAAAGAGTTAAAGGGCTTTTTATAGCAGGTCAGACCAATGGCTCTTCGGGATATGAAGAAGCAGCAGCTCAAGGGCTAATGGCTGGAATTAATGCTGCTCTTAGACTTCAAAATAAAAAGCCAATGATTTTAACAAGAACTAGTTCTTACATTGGAGTTCTTATTGACGATCTTGTTACCAAAGGAACTAAAGAGCCTTATAGAATGTTTACTTCTAGGGCTGAGCACAGACTTAATTTAAGGCACGATACTAGTGATAAGCGTTTGATTAAGATTGGATATGATCTTGGACTTGTTGATGAGGAGAGATATTCAAGATATATTTTAAAGAAAAGGAGAGTTGAAGAGATAAAGGAGCTTTTAAAGCAAAGGCGTCTTAGTTTAAAAGATGTTTTCAATGAACAATTAAAAAAACATGTTAGTAAAGATTTTTATCATATTTTAAAAGATCCTTCTGTTAGTTTAGATAATTTGATAAAGATTGATCCAAGTTTAAGCGATTCAAAAGTAGTTTTAGAGCAAGTTGAATTAGATGTTAAATATGAAGGTTATATTAATAGACAAAAAGATTTGATCAAAAAGCTTCATAATTTAGAACTTGTTAAGCTTCCATTTGATTTTAATTATGAAATCATTGAAGGTCTTTCAAAAGAAGCTAGAGAGAAATTTTCTAAAGTGCAACCAGCTACTCTTGCTCAAGCAAGTCGAATTCCTGGGATAAGAAATACGGATATTACTGTTTTGTTTATATACTTTTCAAATCCTAAAAATAAGGTAGTTTTAAATTTTTCTGTATGATAAGTGATATTGAATTTGCTTTGTCGGATTGTAATTTTCAGTTTGCTTACAAAGATCTTCAAAAGATAAATTTATATATAAAAAGAATTTTACTTTTAAATACTAGATTTAATTTAATTTCAAATAGCAATAGTAATTTCAATGCTATTCTTAATCTACATGTTATGGATTCTCTTTTAGGATTGTCTACTATTAAAGAGATTAATCCTTCTGAAGTTCTTGATGTTGGAAGTGGCGCTGGATTTCCAGGTATTGTTTTGGCTATTTTTGACACTTCTAGAAAATATTATCTTTTAGAAAGAAGTAAAAAAAAATCTACTTTTTTGAAAATGATAAAATTAGAACTTGATTTAGAAAATGTAAAAATTTTAGAATATGAGGTTGAAAGAGAAAAAAAGAAGCATGAATTTATTACAATTCGGGCTTTTAGAAGTATGAATGAATATGCTTTAGTTTTAAAAAATATTTTAAAGGATGAAGGCTTAATTATGGCATATAAAGGTAAATTTGATAAAATTAACCTTGAAGTTGGTCAAATTAAAGATTTGTTTAGCAAAATAGAAGTAAAGTCTTTAAATTCAAAATTAAGCGTAGACAGAAATTTGGTTTTGCTTTACAAATAATATTAGTACCTTTTAGGTTTAATTTATATTTTAGAGTGATTTTGGCTAGGAGTATTATGAAGAGTAGTTTTCAGATAGATTCAGAAGTGGAGAATGCATTGCATTTGATAAATAAATTTAGAAGAGAGGTTTCAAGCAGGATTCTTGGTCAAAAAGAGATGATAGATGCTATTTTAATGGGGCTTTTAACAGAGGGTCATGTTTTACTTGAAGGGGTTCCAGGTCTTGCCAAGACTCTTGCAATTCAAACCGTATCTGATGTTCTTGATCTTGAGTTTAAACGCATACAGTTTACTCCAGATCTTTTACCTTCTGATCTTACGGGTAATATGGTTTATAAAAGTGCTACAGGAACTTTTAAGGTTAGAAAAGGGCCAGTATTTTCAAATGTTATTTTAGCAGACGAAATCAATAGAGCTCCTGCAAAAGTTCAGTCCGCTCTTCTTGAGGCTATGGGAGAAAGACAGGTAACTCTTGGAGACGAAACCCATAGGCTTCCAGATCCATTTTTTGTTCTTGCTACTCAAAATCCAATAGAGCAAGAGGGGACTTATAATTTGCCAGAATCTCAACTTGATAGATTTTTATTAAAAGTTAATGTTCATTATCCATCAGTGCAGGATGAAGTAAGACTTTTGAAAATATTTTCTGTAGACGGGCGTCTTGAAAATATTAAAGTTGCAAAGGTTATGAATGCATATTCGTTGGCTGATATTAAAAGAACGGTTGGTAGAGTAAAAGTTGATGACAAAATAATGCTTTATATTGTTACTTTAATCTCTGCATCTCGCGAAAGAGATAAGAAAACTTATCCGTTTGCTAAATATATTGAATTTGGTGCATCTCCTAGGGCTTCTCTTAGTTTATTAAAGTGTGCTCGTGTTAATGCTCTTTATGAGGGGCGAATATTTGTTTTACCAGAAGATGTCAAAGCTGTAGCTTACAGTGTGCTAAGGCACAGAATTACACCCTCTTATGAGGCAGAGGTAGAGGAAATGAATATTGATGATATTATTAGAATGCTTCTTTCTGCTGTGGCGCTTCCTTAGGAAATAATTTTTAAATGATGCAAGATGACGGAATAAGTAGTAGTACTAAAACTAAAATCAAAGCTTTAAAGTTTTTTTCAAGGAAAATGCTTTCAGAACTTAATTTTGGTGGTTATCGTTCAATTTTTAAAGGACTTGGTCTTGAATTTCACGAATTTAGACCTTATGAGGATTCTGATGATGCTAGATTTATTGATTGGAATGTGAGTTCAAAGGCTGATAGTATTTTTTCAAAGGTTTTCAAAGAAGATAGAGGAATGAATCTTCATCTTCTTGTTGATAATTCACTTTCCATGAGTTTGGGAGGTAAGATTAATAAAAAAGATATCCAGGATTTGTTGGTTTCTATTTTTGCGCACATGGCATTCTTTAATAATGATAAAATAGGCGTTACTTTTTTTTCAAGTGGAACAGATAAATTCATACCCTCTAGCAAAGGTCATTCGCACTTAGGGCTGATATTAAGTGAAACGATTAATAGAAACCTTAAGCCGGGTAGCAGCTTGGCTTATATTTTTAAAAATACAGCAGAATATTATAAAAAAAGATCCTTGGTTATAATCATTTCTGATTTTAAGGCGAATGATTATTTTAAATCTTTAAATGTTCTAAGTAAAAGACATAATGTTGTTGCTATAAAAATTACAGATTTTTTTGATGAAAATTTTCCTAAAATTGGAACTTTGATTTGCGAAGATGTTGAAACTGGAGAAAATTTTTTAGTTTCAGGTTTTAGCAAGTTGACATTAAGTGGTTATAAAAACTATTGGACGCTTGATAAAATAAAGTGGAAAAAAGAGTGTATTAAAAAAAATATTAGTTTTATTGAGATTGATACTAAAGAAGATGTTTTTAAAAAACTTAAAATTCTTCTTAAAAAGGGATCATAGATCTTGAAGAGAATTATTTCAAATTTTTTTCTTTTTTCAACCTTATTTTTACATTCTTATGAAATAAAGAATGAAATATTTATGCCAACTCGTTATTATGTCGGTGATTCTGTTGATTTTAAAGTTTCATTAATTTTAAATGATGGTGAGGAATTTTTTCCTGTAGATTTTAAAGAGATTAAAGATGAATTCGTTGAAGTAAATTCGATTAGCTTTAATAATGTAACAAATGAAATAATAGTTAATTTTGTTTCTTTTTATATTGGAAGTAGTTCTCTTCCGCCTATTTATATCGGAGATGTAATTAGTAATGGCAAAAAAAATAAAGTTGTTCTAGAGAATATAAAAATAAATACAGATAAGCTAGTATCTAATAATTCGGATTTTAAAATTAAAAGTATAGAAGGCGTTTTATTTATTCCTGGAACAAGTACTTATTTGTTTTTGTTTATTCTTGTTTTGTTTATGATTCCTTATTTGATTATGAAGCTTTTAAAGCTTTTAAATCGACTTTTAATTTACTTGATAATTAAACATGGACTTAGAAAGCCTTATAAAGTATTGCAAAGACAGTTTAATATTTTATCTAAATATGCTAAAGAAGGTAGAGATCAAAGTGCATTTTATAATTTAATAAATTCTTCTTTAAGGGTTTATTTATCTAAAAAAACAGGTTTCGACTTTAATGCAATTACTACAACAGAAATCTCTATAATTTTGCAAGATCTTAAAGTTCCTTACGAGATTCGTTCAACTTTTATTAATACATTAAGGCTTTCTGATTTTAGTAAATTTAGTGGTGTTGATTTGGCATTTGATAGTTTACCGTTTGTTTTAGAGGATTTAAAAATCGCAGCATCGAATTTTGAAGAATTTAATAGAGGTGCTAATGTTAACATTTAATGAACCCTTGTATTTGTTTTTATTAGTGATTTTTCCTTTAATAATTTATTTTAATCATTTTTTTAAAAATAGAGGAGGCAAGATAAAGTTTCCAATATCGCTTTATGGTAACTTTAACTCTTTAAAGCTTAAGGATTATAAGTTAAATTTGATGTATTTTTTTACTTATTCTTTTTTGTATTTAGCTGCAATGATTATGGTTTTTGCTTTAGCAGGTCCCTCGGTTTCAAAAAAGAAGATGATACATCTTAGTGCTGGTGCCGACATTGTCATTGTTCTTGACATATCGCCTAGTATGGGGGCTGTTGAGTTTTCTTCTAAGAATAGACTTGAATTTTCAAAAGAATTGATTAAACGTTTTATTTCTCAACGTGAAAATGATAACATTGGTTTGGTGGCTTTTGCAAAAGATGCTTCAATCGTAGTGCCTATAACAACAGATAGAGATTTTTTTAATAAAAAGTTAGATGATATTTATATTATGGATTTAGGCAATGGGTCTGCTTTAGGATTGGGTATTTCTATTGCGTTGTCTCATTTAAAGCATTCTGAAGCTCCTAAAAGATCAATAATAGTTTTAACAGATGGGGTTGTTAATTCAGATGAAATTTATAAAGATCAAGTAATTAATCTTGCTCAAGGTTTAAATGTTAAGATTTATTCTATTGGTATTGGAAGTTTTGAAGAATTTAGTGTTGAGTTTAAATTAAGATCTGGAAAATTTTATCAAGGAAGTTTGAAAGAGGTTTATGATCCTAGCATGCTTGTTGAGATTTCAAATAAAACAGGAGGACTTTTTTATTCTGTTAATGATGATTTTTCTTTTCAATTTGCAATTCAAGATTTCTCAAAAAAAGAGAGCTTGGAAAGAAAAATTAAAATAGCCGTGGATAATAAAAATATTTATAAAGAATTTTTAGTTTTGGCATTTTGTTTATTGCTTATTTATTTTATTTTTTCAAAAATTTTTTTAAAAGAGATACTATGAGTATAAATAATTATAGCGCTTTATACTTTTTTTTAATTTTAATATGGGTTTTTTTTGTGTGTGTGCTTAACTTTAGGCGAAATATTCCGTTTTTTAAGACCTTAAGTTTTATGTATGGAGATAATTCTTATATTCAAAATTATTATATTAAAAAATTTCTCATGATAATGTTTTTTATTTTTAGCTTAATTTTCCTAATTTTATCCATTTTGGATATTTCTTGGGGACAAAGAGCTATTGAGGATGAGAGAAGTAAATTGAGAATTTCTTTTATTTTTGATATTTCTCGTAGCATGTTAAGTGTGGATGAAGGTAAAATTATTAATAGGCTTGAGAGTGCTAAAAATATGATTAGCTTAATTTTAAGCAATTTTGAGGGTGCAGAATATTCTCTTACTATTTTTAAAGGCAAGCCCATATTGGTTTTGCCTTTTTCTAAGGATAAAAACAGTTTAAACAAGATATTAAATTATATAGAGCCTGATTTAATAAGCTCTCCTGGAAGTTTTTTAGGAGATGCTGTTTTTAGTATAGTCTCTAATATGCAGGACAACTCTTATTATAATTTTTTGGTTGTTTTAACAGATGGTGATGATTGGGGAGAGAATAATTATTATAGGTTTTCTAAATTTGTCAGTAATTTGAAGTTGGAAAGTTTTATTGTTGGTATTGGAGGGAGTAATCCCGTTTTATCTGATAATAACTCAAATGTTAAAGATGAAAATGGAAATCTTGTTAAAACTGTGATAAATGAAGAAAATTTACTTCTTCTTGCCTCTTCTCTTAAAGGATCATATTATAACTTGTATTCGAAAGGGATTAACTTTGTTGTCAATGATATAAGAAATGGTATAATAAGAAGAACGTCAAATGATATTATACTAGTTGATGTATCAAGGTATAAAATTTTTTTGGTTATTTCGTTGTTGTTTATTTTTATGTATTTATTTGTCAGGATGATAAAGTGGGACGAAACTTTTTAGTGGTTTTATATGCTTGCTTTTTGTGTTTGATTTTTTTGTCTTGTTCAAATGTTAAATCCATGTCTTTAATGGCCATTGGTAATTATGAATATGTTAGAGGAAATTATCAAAATGCAATTTCAAATTATTACAATCTTGTGGAGGACAAAAAATATTCTGCTTGGGGGTATTATAATCTTGGTATTGTGTACTACTCTTTGGGAGAGTATGAAAGTTCTCTTAGAATATTCTCTTATGCAAAGAAAACCAATGATATTTTTTTAAATTTTAGTATCAATTATAACGAGGGGATAATATACTATAATCAAGGGCTTTATCATAAGGCTGAAATAGCTTTTAAGGAGGCTTTAAAAATTAATCCTGGCAGTTATAATGCTAAATATAATCTTGAACTTGCAATAATAAAAAAACGGACAGTGCGTGATAGTTTGAATTCTTTAAGTGTAGAAAAAAGTAAAAATTTTGTTGAAAGCAATGAAAATTTTTTAAGGTATATTGAAAATCTTGAGAGGATTGTATGGTTGAGAAAAATAGACGAGAGCCTAGTTGTTCCAAAAGAAGATTGGTAATATCATTTATTTGTTTTTTTTCAATTGTAAAACTTTATTCTCTTACGGGTATTGATTTTGTTCAAAATATTAAAGTTTTAAAGGGTGACAAATTTATTCAGATTATAAGGCTTAACAATCCTTTGCAAGATATTGATATAAATTTACTAAAAGTTGAAATCAATAAAGAAGTTCAATCCAATTCTAATGTTTTATCAATATCTAAAATAGCAGATAATAATAACTTTTCTTTTGTTGAGATTAAAGTTGAATATCTTTTTGAGGATCTAGGATTTATTAAGATTCCTCCATTAAAAGTAATTTATAAAGGCGATTTCTATTTATCTTCAGAGGTCGAAGTTAGTGTTCTAAGGGTTGATGAAATAAATTCTTTTGGTTTGCCGGTTAATTTATATTGGGATCTTGATAAAAAAGAGGTTTATGAATATCAAAGTATTGGGCTTGTTTTGCGTTCAAATTGGCTTTTAGATGGCAATTCTAATGAAATGTCTGGATTTTTGCCTGCTATTAAGGATGCAATGATTGAAAAGATGCCTATATTTGGGGATATTAAATATAGAACTTTTAATAATAAAGAAATTTTAGATGTACCTTTTTATAACTTTATACTAACTCCTCTTAAAGACTCCAAGAATGTTTTGATTCCGAGTTTTTCTTTTAATATTGATTCTGGTCTTGTTCGGAAAACCCCTGAGCTTTTATTAAAAGTTAAACCGATTCCCAAAGAGGTTAAATCTTTAGCGGTGGGAACTTTTAGAATTGATTACGAAACTCCAACTTATTCTACAATTGAGCAAGATATGTTTACTATTTTAATAAAAATTACAGGTCAAGGGAATTTTCCTCATTTTTACTTTCCAGAGATTGAAACTTATAATTCTAAGATTCTTAATAAAAAGAAAAATTATAGTTTTAAACCTTCTGAAAGTGGTTACAAGGGCAGTATTTCTCAAATTTATACAGTTAGGCCCGGCACTAAAGGTAGTGTATTTTTAAATATTGGTGATTTTAATTATTTAGATCCTGCTGATGGAGCAGTTTATACCCTTAAAGGAAAGAAATTGAAGTATGAATATTCAGGAGAGTTTAATAGCATAAACAAAATGCAGAATAATGTGGATGCTGATTTTAAACTGTTATCTTATGCTGATATTTTGAATTACAAAAATAAAACTTTTTTATTTTTTGTTTCATACTATTATTTACTTTTGATTCCAGGATTTTTATTATCTTTAGCTATTTTAATTAGCTATAAAAAATTTTTTGCAGCATCAAGTTTTGGTTTAGTTATTTTAATATTGGCTGTTGGCGTTAGTTTAAATGCTGTAAATGATGGTCTATTGTCAGAAAAAAATATAAATGATTTAATTGAAAATTATAATACTAAAAATTATGATGCTGCACTTATTAAGATTGATAATATTCTTAAAAAATATCCAAATTATTCAGGACTTTGGTTAAACAGAGCCCTTGTTTTGAGTAAAATGGATAGAGATTTTGATGCTATTTATTCAGCTTATAAAGCATTTTCGGCTTCTCCAAATAATGAAGCTCCCTATAAAGTTATTGATTTGATTGAAGCTAAAAATGGAGTTACAGACAGTATTCGTAACAATAGTTTTATTTTTTCTAATATATTTTTTATTATTAGTTTATTTTTGATAAATTTTTTAGTGGTATCTATTTTTTATAGATTTTTAGCAAAAAATTTAAAAAAAATAATTATATTCTTACTTTTTTCTGCTGTTTGCTTTACTATATTTGAAACATATTATTTTTATTCTGAGCAACAATCTGAGATAGGAATAATTAAAGGTGATTTAGTCTCGCTTTATAAAGTTCCTGACAACTTTTCAAGGAGCTGGAGATTTTTAAAGGGGAATGCGAGTGTTTATATTCTTGACAGCAAAGACGATTTTGTTCTTATTGAAACAAGTTACGGACTTCAAGGTTGGATTCATAAGAACTTTGTTGTGTCTTTGAAAGATAATTTGATCTAAAAAAATAAATATTTACAATATTTTAAAATTTTTTTAAAATGGTTTAATTTTATTTTTCTCTGTACACTATTCTACCTTTTGTAAGATCATAAGGAGATAGTTCAACTTTTACTTTATCGCCAGGAACTATTTTTATAAAATGTTTTCGCATTTTGCCAGATAGATGGGCAAGCACAATGTGCTTGTTTTTAAGTTCTACTCTAAACATGGTATTTGGAAGAGATTCTTTTACAATTCCTTCAGTTTCAATAGCTTCTTCTTTAATGTTCAAGACAACCTCCACATTTTTCTCTAATAGGATAAATTTTACATGATTAAACATATCATTTCAATTATTCTTTTTAAGAAATAAAAGGATTATTTTTGTTTACATTATAAAAAATTGTGTATATAATTACACGGAGTTTTTTAAAAATGTAATTTATGGAGGTATCATGCAAAAAGCTAGTTCTGAATATGAGTTTATTGAAGAGATAAAAAAATTTCTTTCAGCTGAAAAAAAAGAGATATTGGATTCTATTAAGTCTGTAGAAAATAGCAAAAAGGAAATAATTAATAATGATATGTATCCAAAGGATGTTGTTGATATCGCTTTTGATAATATGGACGGAAATAATCTTGAGGCATTAGGTTTTGTTGAAAAGAAAAAGTTGAATTTAATAAATCAAGCTCTTTATAGAATTTCTCAAAATTCTTATGGTAAGTGCTTGGCTTGTGAAAAAGAGATTGCTAGAGAAAGACTTTTGGCAATTCCTTATGCTTTTTTATGTATTAGTTGTCAGACAAAAAAAGAAAAAAAGAGCAAAAGATGATACATCTTAAACTAGTTATTTAATATTGTAATTTCTACTCGTCTATTTTTAGCCTTTAATGGGGACGATTTAGGATATTTTGGTTTTTTAGAGCCCCATCCTTTAAATAGTATTTGGTCTTTGTTTTTTACTTTCATTTTTATCAAATAATTTCCAATTGCACGAGCTCTTTTTTCAGAGAGTTCGTGCATCTCTTCTTCCAATCCAAACTGTTCAGTATGTCCTTCTATTAGAAGATTGTTTTTTTTAAATTTTTCAAGAAGCTTAGCTATAGTGTCAAGTTTTTTATATTCTTTTTGCAGTATTTGAAATGAATCAGGATAAAATTCAATATCAAAGCTTAAATTAATTCCCTTATTATTTTTTTCAACGTTAATAGATTTGATTTTTTTTTCTTGAAGGTAATTTTCAACTTCAGTTTCAATGAAATTATCATTTGGAAGTTCAATTGAAATTACTCTTCCAAAAGAGTTACCAATCATTTTAAAATGTTGGTTGTTATTCTGTGTTATTTCAAATGTATATTCGTCATTGTATTTATATGTATTGCCAATTTCATTATCAAAATAAATTTTTTGGTTTACTTTTTGATGGAAAGAGATGTTTTTTATATTGTATTGTGATTCATAATTTGAGAGAATTATGTGGTAATGTTTGCCATTATGCTCTTCTTTTCCTTTATATTCGTAGTTAACATTAAATTTTACAACGAAATCTTTTATACTTCCATCTATTTTTGACGCTTCTATATATTCTTCTGCTGGATATGTCCATTTTTCATTTATTTTGATGGGTGTTTTTGGAAATCTTGGAATGCCTCTAACAGAAGGCCTTTTTTGATTTGCTCCTATTATATATTCCCCTTGCTTATTTACGCTGAAGGTTTCTTCAAATTCTTCATCTAATAGGTAAGGCTCATTAATATTTTCTCTTTTTAGGATTCTAAAAAAAGCTTTAATATTTGCAAAGTTTTCTTGTGTGTCTTTTATTTCGCTTGAAATTTGAATATTAGTTGTAGAGTTTGAATTATGATGACCGTTGAAATGTATTTCTTGATTATCTGTACCTTCTAATCTAAACTTTGCACCCTTAATGTATTTGAATTCAAATATTTCAGAAGACAAAGCTAAGTTTTGAACTAAAAATAATAGCAACAGTATTATAGCTGCTTTGTTATCCATTAATAGATTCTATCATAAAATTATTTAATTTATAAATTTTTCTTAAAATTTCTATTTTATATTTTGTTATTATCTGATATTGATTATAATTTATAGCACAGCTAGCATTTATTTAAATTATTAATTAATAGAGGTTTTATATGAAAAATAAAAAAATAAGGATTAATTTAAACTTAAAAAGAAAAAGCGGTATTTTGCTTAATATAAGTTCATTGCCATCTAAATATGGCATTGGAGATTTGGGTAGGGGGGCTTATAAATTTATAGATTTTTTGTTTGCGTCTTCGCAAAGTTATTGGCAAATGTTTGCTTATGCTCCTATTGATTTTACAAGATCTCCCCCTTATTCAATTTTTTCGGCTTTTGCTGGCAATGTTTATTATATTGATTTAGAAGCTCTTGATAAATTTATAGATTCGGATTTGAATCTTTTAAAGGAAAATGAAACTAGATATTCTGATTTAAAAAAATTAAGCTTTAAAGATAAATTTCTCAAGGAAGCTGCTTTAAATTTTATTAATAGAGCTTCGGTTGATGAGGTTAGAAGCTTTGAAAAATTTAAAAAAAAGTCTTCCTATTGGCTTTTAGATTTTGCAAGTTTTGTTGCATTTAAAGAATATTTTTTAAAAGAATCAAAGAGTGCTTTTAATGTTCTTTTTGACAGAGGAATTCTTAAAAGAAATGAAAAAGATCTATTTAAATTGAGAAATATTCTTTCGAAAGATATTAAAGTACAAGAGGTGTTGCAGTATTTCTTTTTTTCACAGTTTCAAGCTTTAAAACGATATGCAAATGATAAGGGAATTGAGCTAGTTATGAACGTACCTCTTTTTATAGCGTATGATTCTGCTGATGTTTGGGCACATCAAGAATATTTTAAATTAAGATTTGATGCAAGCAAAGATAAGGTTGCAGGAATTTCTCCAGATTATTTTTTAGAACAAGAGCAAGCTTGGGATAATCCAGCTTATAGTTGGAATGTTTTAAAGAAAGTTAAGTATGAATGGTGGGTAAAAAGGATTGGGATTTTAAGAAAGTATGTAGATGTAATTAAAATTGATCATTTCAGAGGCTTTGTTTCTACTTGGGAAGTTGGTGTTGGTGAGGTTTATGCTTTTAATGGATTGTGGGTAAAGTCACCGGGACGAGATTTTTTTAATTTTATTTTAAGTGAAATTAAAGATTTAAAAATTTGGGTTGAAGATTTTGAAGACGATCTTGAAGATGTTTCAAGACTAAGAGATTTTTTTAATTTTCCAGGAATGAGAATAATGAAGTTTGCCTTTGATTTTGATTCGGACAATCAAAATCTTCCCCATAATTATATTAAAAATTGTATAGTTTACACAGGAATTAATGAGAATGATACAATACGAGAATTTGTTGACTCTTTAGATGATTTGCATAAAAAGTATATTTTTGATTATTTAAATACAAATGAAGATTTTGTTGTTTGGGACATGATAAGAAGTGTTATGAGTAGTGTTGCTGACAATGTAATAGTACCCATGCAAGATTATATTAATTTAGGAGGAAAAGATGAATTTAGGAAAAAACCCATAAAAAGCACTTTAGATAGTTGGATTTTTAGACTATTAGAAAGTGATTTAGATACTACTTTGAGTAAAAATATAAGTTTTATTACAAGGCTTTATGGAAGAGCTTAAGATTTTTAAGAGGAAATTTGTTATAACATTTCAATATTTTTGAATTTGATTGAGATTCAATTGGTCAAATAAAAGTCATTATTGTTTAATATTTTTTGATTTGCAAGTATCATGTATTAATGTATATGAAAATTTTTATCTATTGGATAGTTATTTTCTCCTTTTTTGTTTTTAAAGTTTTTAGTACATATGCATTAACTGATGAAGAGTTTTTTAAAAAATATAGTTTATTTTTTGTCCATAAAGGATTTTTGAGTAAAAACATTAATGGAAAGATAACTAAAGTTCAAGTTAATGGGATAGATACCAGGTGGGTTTATCCTTTTCATAAACCTACTCCTAGTAGAATTACTTCTATTTATGAAGATGTTTATTCTTCAAATTCATTGTTGACTACAAGCAATAGTCTATACGTTTCTTATGATTATTCAAAAAATTTTAGAAAATTAGTAGGAATTAACAAATTTAACAGTAGTGCGTATATTACATCAAGTGCCTTTTCTAAAGGGGATTATAAGCGTATTGCTATTGGAACTGCGATTCATGGCATTTATCTTAGTGTTAATGGGGCTGTTAGTTTTAAAAATTTAAATAGTTTAATCCCACAGATTTATTTAGGTGCAGGATATTATGACATTATTAGTGCTGTTGAATTTTCAAAAGAAGATATAAATAATTTATATTTTTCTTCTGGAGTTTATGGAGATATTTTTTTAATTAGTCAAAAAAGTGGATTTATTAAAAAAATTGCTTTTCCTTTTAAAAAACAAATAATACGTATTTTAGATTTGTCTAGCAAGAATGTAGAAAAAATTTTGGTTAGAACGTATGATAATCATTTTTATTCTTATTTTAATGGGCAATGGATATTTATTGGAAAATTATCTTTACAAGATCAAGACTTTTTTGAAAAATCACAAAGAATGCAGCTCGCTAAAAATAAAGGGTCTATTTATTTAACAGCATATACATTGCGTAATAACAGGGAAGTTGATCAAAGATTTAAATTTATTAAAGATTCAGGTATGAATGCTGTTGTAATTGATTTTAAAGATGATAATGGTAATTTGACTTATTCTAGTAAGCTTTCTTTGCCCAATAAGTTGAGAGCTGCTAAAGATTTGATTGATGTTTCTTATATCCTTAAAAAGGCTAGGGAACTTGGAATTTATGTTATTGCTAGATGTGTTGTATTTAAAGATGCAAAATTGTATCATTATAACAATTTTAAGCATGCTCTTTGGAATAAAAGGACCAATAAACCTTGGGCCCATTTTATTAAAAATGTTGATTCTAAGGGTCTTGTTAAATATGTTCAAGTAGAGCATTGGGTAGATATTTTTTCTACTGCTACTTGGGAGTATAACATTTCTATTGCAAAAGAAATACAATCTTTTGGAGTTAATGAGATACAATTCGATTACATTAGATTTCCATCAGATGGTCCTGTATCTCTTGCAACTTCAAAAATAAATAAGTATGAGATGCAACCCGTTGATGCTCTTGAATCTTTTTTGATTATGGCAAGAGAACAGCTTCATATTCCTATTTCTGTTGATATTTATGGGTACAATGGTTGGTTTCCTACTAATAGTATTGGGCAAAATATTGCAATGTTATCAGATTATGTTGATGTTATATCCCCTATGTTTTATCCTTCACATTATACCAATGATTTTTTGTCGAGCAATTCTTATTATACAAAAAGAGCTTATAGAATTTATAAAGAGGGGAGCGATAGAGCATTTATGTTTTCTTTAGATGGGGTTGTCATTAGACCTTATGTACAAGCTTTCTTGTTGGGAAAAGAAAAGTTTGTGGATGATGAGATTTATTTAAAGTATTTAAAGTTTCAGCTTAAAGGGGTTAAAGAGTCATTGAGTAGTGGCTTTAGTCTTTGGAACGCATCTAATGTTTATTATATGGTTAAAGGTAGTTTAAAAGAATATTTAGATTTTTTTTAAATGCTGTTTCTTGTAAAGGAGATGTATTTGGAACATTTAATTCAATTTTTTTATGTAGGGTTTGGTATTTTTTTATTGTATCTTGGTGGTGATTTACTTTTAAAAAGTTCAGTTGGCATTGCTAATTATTTAAAAGTTCCAACACTTTTAATAGGAGTTACAATAGTATCTTTTTCAACAAGTGCTCCAGAGCTTTTTACAAGCTTAGTAGCAGCTTTTAAGGGTAAAAACGAAATTGTTGTTTCTAATGTGATTGGTAGCAATATTATTAATATGTTACTTGCTCTGCCTTTAGCAGGATTCTTTTTAATGATTAAGGCAGATTATAAAAGACTTAAACTTTCTTTTATGTTTTTGTTTTTATTAATGTTTCTTCTTTTGTTGCTTTCATTTGATTTTAGATCTTACTCTTTTTTTACAACACCTTATAATCGTTTCAGCTCATTGGGTATTTTAATTTTGTTTTTATCCTATCTGTTATTCTTTTATAAAGAAGAAAAAGCGCATGCTAGCTTTGAAAATTCTTTTCATGAAGGTGTGAACAATTTAAATCAGAGTTTAAATTTTATGTTTTTAAATACATTAAGCTTTTTTATTAGTATGTATTTTCTTTATTTGGGGTCGAAATTATTAGTGGATGGAGCTCTTTATATTGCTAATAATGTTTTTAATGTTAGTGAAAAGTTAATTGGGATTATAGTTGTGGCTTTTGGAACAAGTGTTCCCGAGTTGGTTGTATCTCTTTTTGCAATAATTAAAAAAGAATCAGACATTGCATTTGGGAACATTATTGGTAGCAATATTTTTAATATTGGATTTATTTTAGCCAGTAGTAGTTTTTTTAGACCTATCTTATTGCAAGATATTTATGTTTTAGATTTTAGTATAATGGTGTTTATAACTTTAGTTTTATTCTTAGTGGTTAAATTTAAAGGAGTTTTTAGTAGAGGCATATCTTTAATTTTTTTTCTTTTATATATTTTGTATAACTTAATGCTATTTAACTTTTATTGATTATTTAATCTTAATTTTAGCTTGTTAATATATTTTTATGTAATATGTTTTATTATTTTAATGTAATATAAGGGAACAATATGAAAAAATTACCAGAAATTTTTTATATGAGTAGCAAAGAAGTAGATATTTTAATTTCTCAATTAGGAATATCTTCTGATACCCAAAAATCAATTTTGAAAACTATTTTGTCTTATAAAAAGGATGCCATAGATTACTCTTCTTTTATAGAAGAGCATTCTGTAAAAATACGAGGTTTAAAAGGGGAGCTTGATTTTTTATTTCGCAAACTTTATGAAGTTAAAAGAGGAATAATTACTAGTAAAATAGCAACGGATGGAGAATTTTTGCCAGATAGCATAATTTTGACCGATGAAGCTAGTTATGATTTTTATTATTATTCTATTGACGATTTATTTTTGAAAACTTATATAGGAATAGAGCTTTTTAGTTCTTTGCTTACTGTTAAGAATGTAGAATCTAGTTTATTGGTTTTTCAGAATGAATTTATAGCTATTGCAGATTCAGATATTAACTACAAATTTTTTGAAACAAAATCACGACTGAAAGAAATATTGGTTTGGAAATCATTAATAATTCCATCGAGCAGGGCTTTATATTTTATTGAGTTTGTTAAAAAAATATTTTTTAACATTGCTTCTAATAATATTGTAAAAGATGTTTTCGTTAGAGTAAAAGGATTAAAGCTTGGTGATTATGAGAGAGCTTTAGAAGAGGGTAAGAATGTTATTGGCTCTATTTCTAAGATTTTATCTGGTATTATTGAAATTAAGGATGAAGTTCTTGGCAAGAAAGGAATCACTTTTTCAAAAAATTATTTTGTTTTTTTGGATTTTCTTAATCTTTTTATTAAAAATGAAAAAGACTTAGAAGAGCTTAAGGCTGTAGAAGCTATTAAAATAGATGAATCTTTAAAAGCAATTGAAAAGACTTTGGAGTTTAAAAAAGGTTCAATTGATACAGGAGAGTTTTTTAGTATTCTAAAAGTTTATTCTGAAGGTCTAAACGATCCCGAAAATTTTTTATTGGTTGCTAATATGTACTTTTTTGAATCTAAAATTCATGATATTTTGCCAAAAATATTTCAAGTAAAAGAAAATTTTTATTTGTACAAACCTTTTGCATATGAATTTTTTCTAGAAGAATATGAGAAGGTTTTACAATTTCTTAATAGTGAGTTGAGAGTTAGTATATTTAAAATTCTTAGCTTTGGAGATGATCCTTCTTCTATTTTTACAGAAGAAGGCCTAGAAGAAGTTATCAATAGATTAGTAGTATCTCGTTATATTATGAACGAGTATTGTTTAAAAAATAAAGTTAAATTTCTTGACCTTATTGTTTCTCATTACAGAAGAATTTATAAAACACAAAGTGTTCAAGTCCATATTAAAGATTTAATTAAAGTTGAAGCAGCAAAATATTTTAAGAATAGTAATGAACTGTTACCTTTATATAAAATATATAAACTTGATTTGTATTCACTTTTGAATGCTGCTTATAAAGATTTGAGTTTGTTTAAAAGAATTGTTTTGTTTTTGACAGGCAAGCATCAAAGTTATAAAGAGGCTTTATCCAGATTGGATTTTAGAGCTGGTTTAAATAAAAGTGGAAGTGGTCTTTTTGATTCAAACGAAAGAGTTAAAAGACAATTAGAAAAAATTAGAAGACAAAGAGAGGAAATAAAAGCACAAGTTAGAAATTCTTTTCCCAAAAAAAGCACAACGCCTAAACAAGTAACAAATAAGAACTATACAAAACAGGAACAAGACGAAGCATGGGTCAAATTTGGTGATAGGATACAAAAAAAATAGCGTTTATAAGTAAGTGGATTTATTTGTTAAAATAAATCCCTTGGCTTTCTTGCTGTATTTTTTGAAGTTTGACATTCTGCATAATGTCTTATTTTCCCATTTTCAAATTTTGATTTCATTACAATTTTTCCTCCCCATCGACTTATTAGCTCTTTTGAGCCTATTCTTTGCGCGTTTTTAGAAATTTTTGCCATTTTAAAGCTCCTTTTGACGGATTTGTTGTATAATAAAATCTATCAAAATAAAGTTGATTTATCAAGGAATTTATTCATGTTATTTATAATATTTTTTGTGAGTACTTCTCTTTTCTCAAAAGAAGTTTACTATAGATTTGCAGATTATTCTGTTAATTACAACATAGTAGGTAAATATGAGATTACAAAAGAAGAATCTGAAGAAGAGTATGGATACAAATTCACTTATGATCGCAATAATAATCTTATTTTAGTTGATTATATTGGTAAGCTTAGCATTTTAATGCCTTCTTTTTTTAATGCAACCCAGATTAAAATAGAAAGATCTAGGCAAAGTGAAAGGCGCATATTTTTAAATAGGGGGCTTGCTTTTAAAAATAATAATGGTGTTTACATTGAACACATAGAGTACATGAGTGATGGCAGGATTAAAAATATTTTTAATTACAATAGATCTAATGAAATGGTTAGAGATAGATATGATGTTTCTTATTATCATTTTTTATATGATAATGAGAGAGAGTTTAGTGTTTACAGATTTAATGAGTCAGGGATTCAAGTTAAAGATTTAAATAATGTATATTTTACAAAGATTACTTATGATCATGGCAAATTTGTTAAAACGGTTTTGTATTACGATGAGAATGGTTACATTGTAAGATCAAAAAATGGTACTTGTGGTTTTAGATTGACTTATGATGCTAATCATAATCTTATCAAAGAAGAATTTCTTGATAATTCATCTTACATTGCTTCAAATCCATTTTCAGTAGCTACTAAAATATATCATTATGATATTGGTGGAAAAGTTATTGAGATTTTAAATTATGATATTGATAATAATTTAACTCCTGATGAAAATAATGTAGCAATTTATCGTTATGAATATTATTTTAAAGAAAAAGATTGCTATTATAAAGAATATAATTATGACAATAATAATAATTTAACAATTAGTCAAAATGGTTATGCCATGAAGAAGACCATTCTTTATATTCAAAACAATGAAAAAAGGATAATAAACTATAGTAATAAAATTAATAAAAACTATAATAGAGATATTCCTACTGTTTATGAGGAAAAATACGAAATAATGGATAATTTCAAAGGCATTGCTATTTATAGCTATAAATATGATGATAAGTTTTATTTAATAGAAAATATTTTTTTTGATAAAAATTTTAATTTAATAGCTGATGTTAAAGGTGTGATGATTTACAGATACTCTTACGACAAGGAAGGATTTTTGATTACCCAAGAACATTTTGGTGGGGATTTTGTTAATCCAATAGATAATTTTGAAGGAGTTTCGAAGTATAAATTTGGTTACGACTCTAATGGCAATATGATTTCAAAGAAAAATTTTTCTAAAAATGGAGTTTTGGTTGCTGATTGTAATTTTGTTTTCGAATATTTATATGAATATGATAAACAAAATAGACTTATTTCCCAAAAAAATTTTGGCAGCTTAGGACAATTGCAGGACGATATTCATGGAGTTAGTGTTTATAAATATGAGTACAATAAATTTGGAAAAATATCAAAACAGTCAAATTATGGTCCAGATTTGAGATTAAGAGATGATGTTGGGGGTTTTTCAATTTATAAGTGGATTTATGATGCTAGAGGTAATTTAATAGATTTCCAAAAATTTGATTCTTTAGGTACTTTAATCTAAGTATTTTCTGTTTTCATATTTTCCTATATTGCATAGTAATTCATAATTACTTCTTTTAGAAAATTTACTCATTTTATCTATACTTAATTTTTCTGATACAATTTCTACTTTTGAACCCACTTTAACTTTTAAGTCTTTGGGAATTTCTACTATTGTTATGTTCATGCAAACTTTTCCTCTTATTTTACATTTTTTGTTGTTTATTAAAAAATAAAAATTATTATTTATATTTTGGGGTATTCCATCAAAATATCCAATTGGAATAATACCCACTTTCATATCCTTTTTGGCTTGAAATGTACCTGAATATGAAATTTTTTCCCCTTTTTTTACATTTTGAATAAATATTATTTTTGAAAATAAATTTAATACGGGCTTAAAATTTAGGACAGGTTTTTTGTTTTTTGAAAATGGGGCATAACCATAAAGAATAAGGCCCGGTCTTACCATATTAAATTGTGGGTTTAATTTATAGTTGAGAATGTGGCCTGAATTAGAAATATGAACAAATTTTGGATTTATGTTTTTTTGTTTAAGTGTTTCCAAAAATAATAAAAATTTTTCTATTTGTTTTTGTGTGGTTTTAAAGTTTTCTGTTGTTGGGAGGTGTGAGCAGACTCCTTCTAGTTCTAAAAATTTTGAATTTTGAATATATGTGGCTATTTCAAGGGCACTATCTATTTTTATTCCGTATCTATTCATGCCTATATCAATTTTTAAGTGAACTTTTATTTTTTTTTTTTGTAATGTGCATCCTTTTTCTATTAGAAATAAATATTCAAAATCAGCAACAAATGGTAATAACTCAAGTTTAATCAAATTTTTAATTTCTTTGTTGTCCACTTTAAAGTATAATAACACTTGTATATTTTTATCGATTTTTTTAAGTTTTTTAGCATCTTCAATATTGGAAAGTCCAAAATAATTTATATTTTTTGATTTTAAAAATTTAAAGATCTTAATAAGTCCGTGACCGTAAGCATCGGCTTTTAGGGTAGCTACTATTTCTTTTTTACCAACTTTATTTTTAATTAAATTTAAGTTATGTTCTAAATTATTTAAATTTATTATTATTGTTTTATTGCTGTTCATTGTTTATTATTATACATTTATTCCTCTTGGAGAAGTAAATGTTTTTTTATTAATTTATGATTTATTCAATAATGGGTATTGGGAATTTTTTTAGTTGATTTCCTTTAAAATGTAATCTTAATTTTTTTTGAAAATCGTTATATATCTTAGGGTTAATTCTGATTTTATATTTTTTTGTTTCTTTATTTTCAGTATTTTCTACTGTTATTTCTGCCAAAATATAATACCAGTTGTTGTTCTTGTAATATTCGGCAATTGTTTTTGAGAGAGATTCAGTTCTTAATGTGCCAAATGAATAAGCGTCTTTTGAAAGCTCTTTTTCCGATTTTTGTTTTCCACTGGTTAGTATACTTAGTTGGTTAATAAAATTGCCTTTATCTATAGTTAAAAATTCTAATTTTGTAATTTTGTATTTTTTAGAAGCTTCATTTGATAGATCAAATGAAATAATAGCAGAAGATCCAATTTTTGAAAATATATTTATAAATGAATAGCTAATTCCAACAAGTTCTTGTATCAGAGCTCCATTTGAATCTACTAATTCCATGTAAGGTTGACTAATGGCAATATCAACAGATGTAAGTAAAAAATTTTGTTTTAGTTTTTTAATTTTTGTTTTTGTATTTTCTTTTACAATATAACTGTTATTTTCAAAAATATTAATTACGTTGTTAGAAAAGATATTTTTAGCCAGAATAAGAATTATTACAGTTAAAATAAATTTTCTAAGACCCATAAAATATTTCCTTTTGTTTATATTTATAAATCTTCAAATAGATCTCCGTTTATATCTTTTAAGATAGGATTTTCTAGTAGTACTTCTTTTAAAAATTCAATAATTAATTTTGAGTTAAGAGAAATTTTATAAATTTTAGTTTGTTTGGTAATTTTGTTTTTTACAGTTAAGTTTGCAAGCATATAGTTCCAATGACCATCTTGGTATGTTAATTTAAAAGCATTCTTAAGTTCATCGCTAATTAGTATTCCAAATGGGTATGCAGTAACATATCCCTCTTCTTGTGAATTTTCAGCAACCAGAATAGGATTTTTAAGATCTAGGTTGGAACCAGCTGTTATTAATCTAATGTCTTCAATTTCATATTCTGTATCCCCATTTTTAGTTGTTTCAAAAAGTATTAATAATGATGTTAAATCACTATGTTTATCGTCCATTTTTATAGGAGATAGTATATAAGAATATCCAAGTTTGTTTTTAAATTCTGGTATTGCTTGTCCATATTCATCTAAGATTGTCATTGACTTTGTTTTTATCCAAGTTATGTTGTGATTGCTATTTATGATTGGCAATTTTTTATTCAAAATTTTGCCAAATATTAAATGTAATTTTTCATCATTTATAGGCTTTCCAGCATCGCTATCTTGTTGTATGGATTGTGGCTTTTTAAAAAAAGCGCAACTTAGTATTAACATAGGTATTATTATTAATTTCAAATTTTTATATATTCTAAATACCATTATATCTTTTCCCTTTATACCATTTTATGTTTTTATTGTATGATGATTAAATCATACCAAGTCCTAATGATATAGAATACATATGTCAAAGTCAAGTTGCTTTTTAGTAGTTTTTTACAAAATTGCCCCTTTATTTTAATCTTACAGTAAAGGTATTTCTGCTGCTAAAAAATGAATTATTCCTATAATAATTGATATAATACCAATTAATTGCTGATTATTTTCAAGTATTGATTCAAATTTTCCATATTTTTTATTATTTTGAACTTCTGTTGGTAATTTTTGTTTTAAAAATAAAATAAATCCGATTAAAAATAAACTTATGGCTGGAATTAAATTTCCAATTATTGGCAATTTGTAGGGTTTAATTATTTCAAAGGTACTAGTTATTAAAAATAATAATCCGAAAATGCTTTTTACCTTTTTGTTATTGTTTATTAAATTTACAAAATCTTCAAAAATTTTAAAAAATTTTATTTTTTCTACTAATATTGGAAATGCAAGTATTATTCCACCTAAAATGTTAAGCGAAACAGACATGAAGTATATTTGCATCATATTTTATCCCCTAGTTTTTATTTTTTTGCTATAAAAAACATTGTTATTACCATTACTATTTAGTATTATACTTAATAAACTTTCATTTTGATAGATTACATTAGCATATGTTGTAAAGTTTTTGCTGTTTATGTAAAGCATATTTCTTTCAATTAGTTTATTATCGAGATATATATCTAGCTTAGCTTTTCCCAGACTAGAATTTTTTTGGGTTTGTATGTTTATTTTTATCGATAATTTGTCTTTATTTTGTTTATAGCTTATCACCATCTTAATATTGTTTTTGTTATTTTCGTAATTTTGAATTTTAGGAATTAATAAAATTTTGAAAAATAAAAGAATTATAACAAAAATTATTCCAACTATTAAATGTTTTTTCAATTTTTTTTGGTATTTAATTTCTAGTTGTTGATTGCAATTAATCTTTTTCATTAAATTTACAAGGTTGACCTTTATAATTATAACTTTAATAACATATTTAAATTCCACCAGTAAACGCTAACACCAGTTTTTCCCCCGTAAAGTATGCTAAGTATTCCATCTTTAGATAAACTTTCAGAGAGAAATATTAAATTAGAAGGCTCAATTAAAGCTATTTGGTCTTTAATTGAGCCTTTGTTGTCTAATTTCCATATTAAATTGTTAGATAAATTTTTCATATTAGTAGATGCTATTATTTTGTCTTTTTGTATTTTTATAATATTGATAAAGCTTTCCTGTTTATCATCTAATAAGTTTTTAGGAAGAGCGATTTTACTTATTACTTCCAGTTCTTTGTTTTTTTTTAAAATCATTTTATAAATATATTGATCTTTAATTTTAATTCCAAGATCGTTTATGTTTTCATTATCGCCAATGTTTTCGTAGTGAGTGATCTTTACATAAAGAGTTTTTTTGTTAACTTCGAAAAAAACCTTGTCTATTGAAATATTGTATTTTTTATTTTGGTTGTCTACTATATTAAGTAGGTTGTTATTTACGTAAATTTTATAAAGTGGAGAAAATTCTTTATTGTAAGAATATACTATATAGCCTTCGCTATATATTGATATTATTGCAATGTTTCCATTTTCATCAACATTAACATCGTAAATTTGAGGAAATGGCGTGCCGTTTAAACCTTCTTGACCCAAAACTTCTACAGACGAATTTTTGTTTAATATTAGTATTCTCATAAAGTAGGCAATATTTTCTTTTTGATTAAACTTTGATTTTTTATTATTTAGCTTATCTGCTACAATAATGAAATCTTTTAAAGGATATATTGCTTGAATTCCCTCAAAATCTATTTTTTTTATTTTTAAATTTGGGTTTGTTTTAAATATTCCATTTTGATAAGTTTGTATTAGTTTTCCGTATGAGTTAAAAATCATTAATTTATTTGTTTTTATTTCTGCAATGTATACTAGTCCATTGTAAGTTTTAATATCAAATTTTGAATTTGTAAATTTGTCATCCAAAGGCATTATTGCACCAGGAAGTGTTCCAAATGGTATTTTAAATTGTTCTTCCCCTAGTTCGTTTAAAGTTTTAGTGTTACATGATATAATTGCAAAAAGCAAGATGGATGTAAAAGCTTTATAGTGTTTTTTCATGTTTTTATATTATTATTTAATATAACTTTAAGTCAATTAATTTAGGAGAATTAATACCTACCATGTTAAAAGCGGTACTTGAGACAACCATTGGCTCAAAAAGTAAAAGAGATTTAAAAGATTATCTTCCAACTTTAAGAAATATTAATAAGCTTGAGCGTTGGGCATTATTGTTAAAAGATGAAGATTTTTCAAAAGAGACTGAAAAGCTTAAAGATGAATTAAAATCTGGAAATTCTTTAGAAAATATTTTAGAACGAGCTTTTACTTTATCTAGAGAAGCTGCTAGAAGGCGTCTTAAAGAAAGGCCTTATGATGTTCAAATAATTGCAGGACTTGCTCTTCACAAAGGTAAAATAATAGAGATGAAAACAGGAGAAGGAAAAACCTTATCATCGGTTCAGGCTGCTTATTTAAATAGTTTGACAGGAGATGGGGTTATTATTGTTACTGTTAATGACTACCTTGCAGAGCGTGATTCTAATTGGATGAAGCCTGTTTTTGATCTTTTAGGTGTCAGTGTGGGGGTTGTTCTGTCTGATATGGACTATGAGCTAAGAAAGGCTCAATATGCCAAAGATATTACGTATGTTACAAATAATGAACTTGGATTTGATTACTTAAGAGATAATATGCGTTATGATTTGAATGAAAAATCTTTAAGAAAGTTCAATTATTGTATTATTGATGAGATCGATTCTATTTTGATCGATGAGGCAAGAACCCCTTTGATTATTTCGGGGCCTACTGAGGGTAACACCAATGCTTATCTCGAGGTTAATTCTCTTGTATCTTTTTTAAAAGAGTGTTCCAAGGATTCCAAAACAGGTGATTATCCTTTAGAAATAGACGATCTTGATGGTGATTATACTGTTGATGAGAAATCCAAAAGAATTTCTTTTACTGCCAAAGGACTTAATAATCTTGAACAGCTTTTAATCTCTAAAGGCATTATTAGTGGGTCTATGTATACTGATTCAAATTTTAATTATGTTCATTATATGACTCAAGCCTTAAAAGCGCATTTACTTTTTTTAAAAAATAGAGAATATATTGTCGGTGATTCTGGGGTTGAGATTGTAGATGAATTTACTGGTCGAGTTTTAACAGGGCGAAGATATTCTGATGGACTTCATCAAGCTATTGAGGCTAAAGAAGGGGTTAGAGTTGCTAATGAAAATAGGACCATGGCAACCATTACTTTTCAAAATTTATTTAGAATGTTTGATAAAATTTCTGGTATGACGGGTACAGCCGATACAGAAGCTAAGGAGTTTCATAAAATATATAATCTTGATGTAGTTGTAGTTCCCACAAATAGATTGTTAGCGCGAATAGATGAGGATGATACGATTTATTATACGGAAGAATTTAAGTTTAATGCAATTACAGATGAGGTTTATAAAACTTACAAAAAGGGACAACCGGTTTTAGTGGGAACTGTTTCTATTGAGAAGTCCGAAATTTTATCAGCTATGTTTAAAAACAGAGGAATTAAGCATGAAGTTCTTAATGCAAAAAATCATTCTCGAGAAGCATTTATTATTGCTGAAGCTGGGGCAAAATATGCAGTTACAATAGCAACCAATATGGCTGGTCGTGGTACGGATATTAAACTTGGAGGCAATATTGAACACAGGGTTAGAAAAAAAATTGGAACCAATGTAAGCCTTGAAGAATTTCAAGAGGCTGTTAAAAATGAAAGAGAAAATTATCTAAAAGATTATAATGAAGTTAAAAGTCTTGGGGGACTTTACGTTATTGGTAGTGAGCGTCACGAATCAAGGCGAATAGACAATCAGCTTCGTGGGCGTAGCGGAAGGCAAGGTGATCCTGGGCGTTCAAGATTTTATGTTTCGCTTGAAGACGATTTAATGCGTCTTTTTGCTGGAGATAACTTAAGGGCATTGATGGGCAAGCTTGGAATGGCAACGGGAGAGCCTATTACGCATTCTCTTTTAACTAAATCTTTAATTAATGCCCAAAAAAGGGTAGAAGACAGAAATTTTGAAATTAGAAAGCATTTGTTAGAGTATGACGATGTTATTACAAAGCAGAGAGATTTTATTTATGCCCAGAGAAATTCTATTCTTGAAGATACAGCTATTAAGGATCGTATTCTTATTGCCTTAGAGGAATATCTTAATTTTTTGCTTGAGGGTACAAAAAGTAGTGTAGTTTCAAGTGTTTTTTTAAATGAAATAAATTTAATTTTTGCCTATATGCTTGAGAGTCTTGGATCTGTTGAAAATATTAATTCTTTCGACTTAAAGGATAAGCTAATGCAAATAGCAAAGGCTAATTTAGACGAAAAGGAAAATTTAATTGGTAGGGATCTTTTTAATGAATTTTTAAGGTATGAATATCTGAAAAATATTGATTTTAAATTTCAAGAGCATCTTGCAAATTTAGACTCTTTAAGAGAGGCTGTTTATTTAAGGTCTTATGCTAATAAAAATCCAATTACAGAGTATAAGGAAGAGGGATTTTCGATATTTAGCGAGCTTATTAAAGATATTAAAGTTTCTACCATAAGGAGAGTTCTCCAGTTAAAATTGGATAATAATTCTTCTGATTATAAGTCAGTAAATAAATCTAAAAATATTAATTCAATCCACAAAAAACTTTCAGAAATTATTATTAATGAGAATAAAAACGTTTCTAATGTTCAAGTGGTTAGAAGTTCCCCTAAAATAGGTAGGAATGAGCCTTGTTATTGTGGAAGTGGAAAGAAATATAAAACTTGTCATGGTAAAAGTTAGAACGGGAGGTTTTTATGTTTAAATTGCCAGAACTTGGTTATAGTTATGATGCTGTTGAGCCTTATATTGATGCTAAAACTATGGAAATTCATCATGGCAAGCATCATAACGGTTTTGTAATGAACTTGAATTCTATTTTAGAAAAAATGGGGAAAAGCCATTTAAAAGACGTATCAGACATATTAAAAAATATTCATAATTTTCCAGATGAATTTCAAACTTTAATAAGGAATAATGCTGGGGGCTATTCGAATCATACTTTGTATTTTAGAACTTTAAAACCAGGAAGTAAGAATAATCTTTTAGAAAAGTTTGCAAATGATGTTAATATAACTTTTGGAAGTTTAGATGTTCTTAAGGCTAGCTTGAAAGATACTGCGATGAAAATTTTTGGGAGTGGTTGGGCATGGTTAGTATTGTGTCCTGACAGTGGGCTTAAAGTAATTTCAATGCCTAATCAAGATAGTCCTATAATGATGTCTTATAAACCAATTTTGGGTATTGATGTTTGGGAGCATGCCTATTATCTTAAATATCAAAATAGAAGAATTGAATATGTTGATGCTTTTTTAAAGGCTTTAAATTGGGAAGAAGTTTCAAAAATTTATAATGAAGCCAACGATTAGCTTTTATTTTAAAATGCTAAATAGCTTATTTTAAGTCATTATTAAAGTTTTCTTTTTCTATGTCGTTAAAGTATTCTACTGTTCCTACTTTTAATTCATAAGTTGCATTTTTGTCAGATACTATAATTGCGTTTTTATGCAATTGAAGTGCGCTAATTGTCCACATGTGATTAACACCTTTTTCAATAGCGTGCTTTAATGCTCTTGCTTTGTTATGTCCATTTACTATTATTAAAATTTCTTGCGAATCCAAAATTGTTCCAATTCCAACAGTTAGTGCACTTTTGGGAACTTTTTTCACATTGTTTTCAAAAAATCTTGAATTAGCAATGATTGTATCTTGGGTTAAAGTTTTAATTCTTGTTCTTGATGTTAAAGATGAGCCTGGTTCGTTAAAAGCAATGTGACCATCAGGTCCAATTCCACCTACAAAAAGCATGATTCCCCCTAAAGATTTGATTTTTTTTTCATATTCCTCACATTCTTTTTCGAGATTTGAAGCATTTCCATTTAGTATATTTATATTTTCTTTTTTAATATCAATGTGAGAAAAAAAATTTTTCCACATAAATGAATGGTAACTTTCAGGATGATTTTCTTCAATTCCTATGTATTCATCCATGTTAAAAGTTATGACATTTTGAAATGAGATTTTTTCATCTTTATTTAATTCAATTAAATTTTTGTACATGCCGATTGGGGAGCTGCCTGTTGGAAGCCCAAGGACAAACGGTTTTTCTTTTGTTGGAGAAAATTTGTTAATTTTTTGTGCTATATGATTGGCTGCCCACTTTGATATATCTTCATATGTAGGTCTGATTATTAGTCTCATTGTGATCTCCTTAAAATGGTTTAAAGTTAGAGATTGTTAAAAATTATTTTAGATTCTATCATTGTTAACTTTAGGTTAAAATCTTTATCTAATACATTGATGTTTGCATCATATCCATGGCATATTAATCCTTTGTTATCAATATTGAGAATTCTTGTTGGATTATAGGAGCTTGCTTGAACAGCATCACTTAAGCTGTAGCCGAATTCTACTAAATTTTTAAGACCTTGTATCATTGTAAGTGTTGATCCAGCTATTGTGTTGCTTTTTACGCTGTGGAATAATCCATCTTTTGCAATATAAACCTCATCTCCGTTTGCAATTAATTTTCCAGAAGTTTGAAAATTTGGAGTAAGTCCATCAGTTACAAGCACTATTTTACTTATATCCTTAAGCTTTCTAAGCATTAAAACTAATTTTGGGTGTATATGATGACCATCTGCAATAATTTCACAAGAAACATCACCGTGTATTAATACTGCTCCTATTGCATTTGGATTCCTGTGGTCAAGTTTTGACATTGCGTTGAAAAAATGGGTTGTGTGGAGTATTCCAACTTGAAATCCTTCGATCATATTTTCATATTTTGCGTTTGTGTGGCCTGCTTGAAGGTTTATATTATTTTCAAGGCAAAATATTGCAAGCTCTCTCATACCTTTAAGCTCAGGAGCAACAGTCATTGTACTTATGTTTGTTTTTTTTTGGCCGTTTGATCCTGTAAATATTCCACCAGCTGCGTCTATTAGTTTTTTCATAACTTTAATACTAGGTTCGTGAAGATAAGAAATAGGGTGTGCTCCTTTTTTTTCGGGAGAAAAAAAAGGCCCTTCAAGGTGAAGCCCTAGAATTTTAGCTCCCTTTTCTTTGCCGATTGCTGCTGTGCAAGCTTTTATTGTTTGAATCATTTCATCTATTGGTCTTGGATAAAGAGTTGGTAAAAATCCTACTACACCGTATTGTGCCAAATGTTCTGACATTTTAAGTATTGATTCTGTTGAACATTGATCTGTACCATAACCGTGAAATCCATGAATATGATTGTCGTAAAGGCCAGGAGTTATATAATTACCTTTTGTATCAATCATTTGGTATTCTCCTAAATCCATTTTTTTAAGTCTGTCAGATGTAACAATGTCGAAAATCTTGTTATCTTTAATTAGGACTGCTGAATTATCTAGTTTATCATTTCCAGTTAAAACAGATTTTGAGTTAAATAAGCAAAAATTTGGCATTTTTATATTCCTTTTAATTCATTTTACTATAAACATTAATCTTTTTAGAAGAATTTTGCTTTTAAAAATTTTTATTTTAAAGTTCATGTTTTATTTTCAATTTTATTAATGATATAATGTGCTTTGGAGGGCATTATTATGGCATCAGGATTTTTTGTTCCTGGACTTGAGAGCAAATATAATACTAAAGAAATTCGTGAATCCATGCTGAAGCCCGATAAGGCCAAAATCGATTCTTCTTTTGAGAAACTTAAATCTTTAGAGCAAGAAAAAAGTGCTTGGCTTTCAATTAATAGAAAAATTTCTACTTTAAATTCTCTTGCGAAAGAAATTACATCGCTTAACAGTCCTTTTAATCTAATGTCGGGGAATTCTAGCAATAGCGAAATTTTAACCCTGTCTACTCGATATGGATCCAAGAATGAAACTCATAAGTTAATTGTTGATCAAATATCATCGGCTGATGTGTTTCTGTCTTCAAACTTTGATCCTAAAAAAGTTACAATTCCAGAGGGTGATTATATATTTTTAGTTGGCAAGAAAGAAATTAATGTAAAAAGTAATGGTAATATTGATTTACTTGTGAGAGATATTAATAACAAGGGAAAAGGTTTTTTATCTGCAAAAATAGTAAAAAGTGATAAAAACGGGAATAGTCGTTTTATTTTAGAATCTTTAAAGGAAGGTAAAGATAATAAACTTATTATCAAAGGGGAAGGATTGTCTTTTGCTAAGCAAATTGGCATTTTAAGCGAGCTGAAAACCAATTTTAATCCGATTCTTTCAGATATTGCTGTAAATCAATCTAGTAATAATAATAGGCTTTCTTTTGAAAATAATAGCCTTGTTTTAAATCCACTTTCAGAGATATCGATTGAAATTCCTGAAGATATTGAAATTACATCTAGGAGTAAAATTAAATTTGAAGTTAAGTATTTTGATACAGGCTTAGAAGAACCTGATAGTAAAATTATTTTTAATCCCGGAGAAGCTACGTTTAAGGATGCAAAGGTTGACAGTGAAGATAGCGTGGTTGATCTTGGATCTGATTTAAAAACTCCTTTGGAAAAAAAATATATTCAAATGAATATGGTTAGAATATCTAGTAAGGAAGGTTCTTTGGAGCTTCCTTCAGTAAATATTTCGAATAATTTTGAAAAAGTTGAAGTTGATGTTGGAGCTCTTTCTAATCTAGAAGAAATAAACATTGAAAATAAAGCAAATAATAAAGTAATTGTGATTAGTAATGTTGAGGTTTTTGATCCAAAAAATAGAGATGGACATTTGCCAATAAATGCTAAAAGTTTTGCTGAGAATGCAAAAATTAAATTTGATGGAGTAGATGTTGAGAGAGATTCAAATGTTATTAATGATTTAGTTCCGAATGTAACATTAAGTTTAAAAAAAGCTTCAAGTGATATGGTTGAGGCGAAAGTTGAGCCCGATTATGAGGGGATTAAGAGAGTTCTTTTAGATTTTATTGGTGCTTATAATGAAGTTCTTGCTGAGATTAATATTGTAAGTTCCAATGAAGATCAATTTGATAATCAAAAGTCTAATATAGTTGAAGAACTGACTTATCTTAGCGAGTCTCAAAAAGAGGAGGCTTATAAAAATTTAGGTATTCTAAGGTCTGAATTTTTATTAAAAAATCTTAAATCTAGACTAGAATCAATAATTTTTAAGCCTTATGTTACTAGTGATCCTAACTTTTCAATAATTAATCAGATGGGGGTATTTACTAATTCTATTTCTTCTTCTGGTGGACTTTCTAGGTATTTGAGACTTGATGAAAAAAAGTTTGATGAATCAATTCGCAATAATATCAATAATGTTAGAGAACTTTTTTTATTTGACCTAAATGGTGACAGAGTATATGATAATGGGATTGCCAAAATGCTAGGGGATTGTTTATCGCCTCTTGTGACTTCTGGAGGAGTTATTTATAATAAAATAAAAAATTACGACTTAAAAATTGTTAATCAAAAAAATAAAGTTGAAGATTATAAAAAGAAGTACGATGATAGAGAGAGAAAAGTAGAAGGCGAGCTTAATACCTTAGACTTTACCGTTAAGCGCATGAAAGATCAAGAAAATACATTAAGGGCTTTTGATTTTAATCAAAGGAATAGATGATAACAATTATTTTTAATGCTATTGTTAGCTGTGTTTCTTTTTTTTAATTTTTTGTGCTATTCTTTTTAAAGGGCGAAAGGATTTGCCAAAAATAAATAATTAAACTTTATCATGGAGGAATGATATATGATTATAAATCATAATACATCAGCTATTAATGCTTCAAGAAATAATGGTATTAATGCTGCTAATCTTAGTAAAACTCAAGAGAAGCTTTCTAGTGGGTACAGAATTAATCGAGCTTCTGATGATGCTGCTGGTATGGGGGTTTCTGGTAAAATTAATGCTCAAATAAGAGGTTTATCACAAGCTTCTAGAAACACTTCAAAAGCTATTAATTTTATTCAGACAACAGAAGGGAATTTGAATGAAGTAGAAAAAGTTTTAGTAAGAATGAAAGAATTAGCAGTTCAATCAGGTAACGGCACATATTCAGACTCAGATAGAGGTTCTATACAGATTGAGATAGAGCAACTTACAGACGAAATTAATAGAATTGCTGATCAAGCTCAATATAACCAAATGCACATGTTGTCAAACAAATCTGCTGCTCAAAATGTAAAAACAGCTGAAGAGCTTGGAATGCAACCTGCAAAAATTAACACACCAGCATCACTTTCAGGGTCTCAGGCTTCTTGGACCTTAAGAGTTCATGTGGGAGCAAATCAAGATGAAGCGATAGCTGTAAATATTTATGCAGCTAATGTTGCAAATCTGTTTTCTGGTGAGGGAGCTCAATCTGCTCAGGCTGCACCTGTTCAAGAAGGGGCTCAACAAGAAGGAGCTCAACAACCAGCACCTGCTACAGCACCTGCTCAAGGTGGAGTTAATTCTCCTGTTAATGTTACAACTACAGTTGATGCTAATACATCGCTTGCTAAAATAGAAAATGCTATTAGAATGGTGAGTGATCAAAGAGCAAATTTAGGTGCTTTCCAAAATAGACTTGAATCTATAAAGAATAGTACTGAGTATGCTATTGAAAATCTTAAAGCATCTTATGCTCAAATAAAAGATGCTACAATGACAGATGAGGTTGTAGCAGCTACAACTAATAGTATTTTAACACAATCTGCAATGGCAATGATTGCGCAAGCTAATCAAGTTCCCCAATATGTTTTGTCATTGCTTAGATAAAATTTTAATTTAATTAGCATAAATTATTACCAAAAGATCCTTTAAGGGATCTTTTGGTTTTTTATTTCAGATCGGCAAAATTTAATAATTTTAGTATAATTTATAATGATGTGTTATAAAGTATAATGCAGGCTTATTGAGGAGTTTGCTTTGAGTAGGGTTACTGTTAAAATTAAAGATTGTTATAAAGTATTTTCTTATTACGTTGACAAAAAGCAGATAAGTCAAGCTATAAAAGACTATGAAGAAGGTAAAGATAGAATGCAAATTTACAAAGAATCTTCTATTTTTATTGCAAATGCCAATATTAATCTTAATGTTTATGAAAATGAAATTTTAGTTATTATGGGCATGTCAGGTTGTGGTAAATCTACTTTAGTCAGGTGCTTAAATGGTATTTACAAAATAGATTCAGGATCTATTTTGGTAAATAACATGGAAATGAATGCTATAAATCGGAAAGATCTTTCTAATTTAAGAAAAGATAAATTTGCAATGGTTTTTCAAAACTTCGGACTTTTTCCCCATATGAATGTATTGAGAAATGTTACTTATGGACTTGAGGTTAAGCATATTCCCAGGAAGATTAGGGAAGAACGTGCTATTGAGGTATTAAATCTTGTAGGACTTGAAGATTCAAAATATAAGTATATTAATGAACTTTCTGGAGGGATGAAGCAAAGAGTTGGAATAGCAAGAGCATTAGTGGTTAATCCAGATATCCTTTTAATGGATGAAGCTTTTTCGGCGCTTGATCCTTTAATTAAAGGAGAAATGCAAGAAGAACTTTTAAGGTTAGTGGCTAAGCTTAAAAAAACAGTTGTGTTTATTACTCATGATTTGATCGAAGCTTTTAAATTAGGTCATAGAATTGCCTTTATGAGAGATGGAAAAATTATTCAAGTTGGCAAACCTTTAGAAATTTTAACCAATCCTAGTACGGATTTTATATCTAATTTTATTAAAAATTTGCCTGTTTTAAATATTTTAAAAATAAAAGATATTTTAAAAGATGATTTTGATTTAAACTCCAGTAGTGATAATGATTTAAATGTTGTTATTAAACATCAAGGTGAAAATTTTAGTTTATACAATAAAGTTCTTAATAGAAGATATGATAATCTTATATCTTTAGATTTAGAGCTAAATGATGAGATAAAAAAAATTGTTGAATACTTGAATAAGCAAGATTATTTAATAATAAAAGAAAGGGGAAGTATTGTCGGATATATCAATTTAAATGAAATTTCCGATTTATTGTCAAGATAGAAATTTATGAGTAAAGATTTTTTTATATTAAAAATAGATAATTTTTTTGATTTTTTGGTTGATAATTTTTCAATTTCTGATGGGGTAGGTTTTTCTAAAAGTATAATTTTTTTATATGAAAATTTAAAAGATTTATTTCTTTTTGTTAATCCTATTCTTTTTATTTTGACTGTATGCCTGTTGAGTTTTGTTTTCTTAAAAAAGAGATTAATATTTTTAATTTTGCCCGGGTTCTTTTTTATTTTGTATTTTAATCTTTGGGAAGCTTCAATGGATACAATCGCTATTATATTTGTTTCTGTTTTTGTTTCTGTTATTTTGGGAATTCCTATAGGTATTTTTGGGGGATATTTCCCAAGATTTTATGTTTTTTTAAAACCTATTCTAGATTTAATGCAAGCTATGCCCCCATTTATTTATTTGATTCCCGCTATTCCTTTTTTTGGAATGGGGACAGCTTCTGCTATTTTTGCTACAATAATTTTTGCCATGCCCCCTGTTATTAGATATACAAGGTTGGGAATTGTTCAAGTTTCAGATGAGGTAATAGAAGCTGCGAAGTCTTTTGGCAGTAGTAATTTACGTATTCTTTTGCAGGTGCAGCTTCCTCTTTCTCTTCAGAGTATAATTGAAGGTATTAATCAGTCGATAATGATGGCAATATCTATGATAGTAATTGCTGCAATGGTTGGATCTTCCGGTTTGGGCAGGACTGTGATTTACTCTATAGAAAGATTAAATTTTGGTGAGGGGTTAATATCTGGATTAGCAGTTGTTATTATAGCTATTATTTTAGATAGGATTATGCAGTCTATCTTTATTAAATTTAGTTATTTAAATACAGATCATTATGGAGCAAAGAAAGAAAATAAATTTAAAAGATTTTTAGAAATATATAATAAATAAACGGAGGATATTTTATGAATTTTTTATATAAATTATTCATTGGATTTTGTATTTTTCTTATTTTTTTGTCTTGTGATGAAAAGAGGAGTTCAAAAAATTTAAAATCGGTAAAAATTGGATATGTAAATTGGGGTGGAGAAACAGCAGCTACAAATGTATTGAAGGTTGTTTTTGAAAAAATGGGTTATAATGCAGAAATATTTTCAGTTACCACATCTGTAATGTATCAATATTTAGCATCTGGGAAGGTAGATGGCACAGTGTCTTCTTGGGTTCCTACAGCTGATAAATTTTATTACGAAAAGCTGAAAACAAAATTTGTTGACCTTGGTGCAAATTATGAGGGAACTATTCAGGGGTTTGTAGTGCCAAGTTATGTTCCAATTTCTAGTATTAGTGAGCTTAAGGGCAAAGGGTCCAATTTCAAAAACAAGATGATTGGTATAGATGCTGGTGCGGGAACTCAGATTGTTACAGAACAAGCACTTAATTATTATGGATTAAGTAAAGAGTATGAATTAGTTCCCTCAAGTGAAAGTGTTATGCTTGCAAGTTTAGATTCCTCAATAAAGAGAAATGAGTGGATTTTAGTTCCTTTGTGGAAACCCCATTGGGCCTTTTCTAGATATGATATTAAGTTTCTTGATGATCCTGATTTAATTATGGGGGGGATTGAGAGTGTGCACACTCTTGTTAGACTTGGTCTTGAAAATGATGATATTGATGCATATTATGTTTTTGATCATTTTTATTGGAATGATGATTTAATATTGCCTTTAATGGATAAAAATGATAAAGAGCCGGGCAAAGAGTATCGCAATGCAGTTGAATTTGTTGAAAAGAATAAAGAAATTGTAAAAATGTGGATTCCAGAAAAATATAAGGCTTTATTTGACTAATCTTTTTTGAAATTCTTTTAAAGATGCTGAAATAGGAGCGTATTTAGGAATAAAATCATTTCCTCCTTTGAATAATGCATTACATCTTATTATTCTTAGTGTCATTAATATTAAGGCTGTTGGAAAGTTGTATTTTTTAAGGCATTCAATTGAATATTTTGAGCAAGTGGGTTTGTATATGCATTGTAGTCCAAATACTTTAGAAAAAGTGTTTTGGTAAATTTTTATTAAAAAAATAAGAGTATAATTTAAGATAAAGAAAATCTTGAAAATGTTCATATTTAGAATTGTATTATATTATAATAATTAATCAAACAGATTGAAAATATTAATTAAGTTTTATAATGGTAAGGTTTTAATTTTTATTATAAAGGTGGCTTCAAATTAAAAAAATTTTTTTAATTTTTGTAATTGTGTCTTTTTCTTTTGCTGAAGAAATTATTCAAATATCACCCGAACAGGCTGTAAATATGGCCTTAGAAAGCAGTTTGGATTCAAAAAATGCTTTATATAAGGAAAATATAAAAAAACTTTATAAAAATAATGCATGGAATGCTTTTATTCCAAATGTTAACCTTAGCTCTACACTTAGCAGGAATCCTTCTTCTTTGAGTGAGCTTGAGAGAGATTATTGGGGCTTAGGGTTTGGAGTTGCGATTAGTCTTTCTTTGTCTCCTTCTGTTTTAAAGAGAATTGAACTTATTATGTTGGAGTATGAAAATGCAAAAATAGAAAGGGAGAGTGCTGTTCGTAACATTAAGCTAAATGTTCTTAAATCCTATAATAAATTGATAGCTCTAAAAAGTACATTAAAAGTTTTTGAAAGTCAAATACAAAATAGTAAACTTAAATTTGAACAAGCTAGAATTGCTTATAATAATGGACTGATATCAGAAATAGATTATCTTGATGCACAGCTTAAGCATAAAAAATCGCAACCAGATTTAGATGGTCAGATTATTAATTTTGAAAAATCAAAAGAAATTTTTAAATTATTAATAGGATTAGAGCCAGATCAAGATTTTGAAATTATTGGAGAATTGCCGGACGAGACAATAGATTTTTCTTTATTTAATGAGGAGTTAAATTTTAATGAATCCTTAGAGATTAAGGAGTTAAATATGCGCTTAAAAATGGCAGAGCAACTTATTGGTTCGCTTTGGTTAGATACGTTTTTGCCAAGCTTTTCCTTGTCATTTTCTTACTCTCCTTATAGATCATTTCATGAAAATTCTAAAGGTTTTTCAAGTGGGTTTTTGGCATCTTTTAGCTTAAATTACGGTTTAACTGAAATATTTCCATTTTCAAAGAGTTTTACAAAAATACAAGATAATAACTACCAATTAAAAATATTGCAAAACAATATTGAGGGCAAGATTAGAAATTTAAAATCTAGTATTGTGCAAAAAAGAAAGGATATTGGAAGATATAAAGCGATTCTTGATGCTTCTAAAATTAATGTGGAATTAGCTAATAAAAATTATCAAATGGCATTTAATGCTTTTAATTCCGGGATCATGGATCTTTCTAAATTGAATGATATTGAGCTTGTTTATAAGCAGAGTGATTTGAAATTTATTGAAGATAAATTAAATTATTCCAATTCTATACTTGAATATAAGGATTTAATAAATTCATTAGATTAAGAAGCATTAAGAGGTATTTTTATGAATTTGATTTTTAATATTAAATTTTTTTTAAAAAAATATTTTTTACTTTTCCCCTTAGGCTTAGTTGTAATTTACGTTTCGTGTGTGGGCAAAAACAAACTAGATGACAAAAATATTAATAAGGAAAAGGAAAGTTCTTATAGATTTCCAGTAATTGCTATAAAAGTTAAAAAGGGAGTTTTGAGTGATTATTTGTCTTTAAATGGAGATGTAGATACAAAAGTTAAAGCAGATATTTTCCCAGATGCTGCAGGTAAAATAACCTCTTTACAAATAAAGCTTGGGACTTATGTTCAGAAAGGGCAAATAGTTGCCACTCTTGATCCTTCAAGGCCCGGTTCTGTATATTTGAAAAGTCCAGTAAGAGCGCCAATCTCAGGATATATTTTAAATATTAGAAAAAAAATTGGCGAAACGGTTAATCCCCAGTCTAGCATAGCAGTAGTAGGAAGAATAGATGCAAAGCAAATTTTAACTTATGTGTCTGAGAAATACATTTCAAATATTAAAGTTGGAAATGATGCTATTATTGAAGTTGGAGCTTATCCTAATGAAAAATTTAAAGCTAAAGTTTCAGAGATATCTCCTGTTTTAGATTCTAAAAGTCGTGCTATTGAGGTATATCTTACACCTATTGGTAGCAATTTAGACAAACTGATTATTGGTATGTTTTCTAAAATTAAACTTATTACTAAACGCTTTAGGGATGTAATTAAGATTCCAAGAGAGGCGGTTGTTGAGAGGGAAGGTAATAGCTTTGTATTTAAGCTAGATTTAGAAAGCAAAAGTGTTAAAATGTTACCCGTTAGAGTACTTTTTGAAATAGATAATATCATAGCTCTTTCAGGCGAGATTGAAGAGAATGATTTAATTGTAGTAGAAGGAATGTCTACTCTTTCTGACGGAACTCTAATAAATTTGGTAGATACAAGAGAGGGTCTTTCATCTGAAAGCAATATTTAATTTATTGGGAGATTTGTTATGTTGGTAAAGAGAGTAGTTGGCAAACCAATAACAATGTTAATTTTATTTTCATTGTTAATGATGATAAGTTTGTATACCTTTTCAAGATTGAAAGTAGACCTTTTGCCTGGGATTGATATCCCCCAAATAAGTATCAATACTGTTTATCCTGGTGCTTCTCCTAAAGAAGTTGAAGAGAGTATTTCTAGAGTTCTTGAAAGTGGTTTGAGTTCAGTAAAAAATTTAAAAAACATATATAGCATTTCTTCTAAAGAAAATAGTACTGTTTCACTTGAATTTTATCATGGAACTGATTTGGACTTGGTTCTAAATGAAATTCGAGATGCTATTGAATTGGTAAAATCTTCATTACCTAGTAAATCGCAGGCACCTAGAATTTTTAGATACAATCTTAAAAATATTCCTGTAATGGAAATTATCATTAATTCTGCAAGGCCAATTTCTGAGCTTAAAAGATATGCCGAAGAGATCATTAAACCTGGACTTGAAAGGCTTGATGGGATTGCAATTGTTACTGTTAATGGCGGAAGCAAAAAACGTGTTTTAATTGAAGTTTCTCAAAATAGATTAGAGTCTTATGGGCTTTCTTTGTCAAGAATATCTTCGATTATAGCATCTCAAAATTTTGAACTTTCAGCTGGTAATATATTGGAAAACAACTTAGAATATTTGGTTCAAGTATCTGGAAAATTTAAATCAATTGAAGAGATAGGCAATGTAGTTATAGCTTATAAGATGCCTGATATTTCTTCTTCTGGTATAAATTCATCTGCTATTGAAATAAAACTTAAAGATATTGCTAATATTAAGACCGATTTTGAAGATTTGTCAGAATATGTTGAATATAATGGTTTGCCTTCAATTTCTTTATCAGTTCAAAAACGTAGTGATGCTAATTCTGTTGCAGTTTCTAATATTGTTAGGAGTGAAATAGAAAAATTGAAATTATCTATGCCTAAAGATATAAGATTGGAAATTGCGTCTGATAGTACTAATTTTATTAAATCGTCTATTGCAACGGTTGTAAATTCAGCTTATTTTGGAGCCTTGCTAGCAATATTTGTTATTTTTTTCTTTTTAAGGAGCTTTAGAGCCACAATAATTATTGGAATTTCTATTCCAATAGCAATTATTTTGACCTTTTGTTTAATGTATTTTGTAAATATTTCTCTTAATATTATGAGTCTTGCAGGTCTTGCACTTGGGATTGGAATGGTTGTTGACTGCTCAATTGTTGTAATAGATAATATATACAAATACAGGCAAAAAGGAGCAAAGCTTATTTCATCTTCTATTCTTGGAGCCCAAGAGATGATGCTGCCTATTACATCTTCAACTTTTACTTCTATTTGTGTTTTTGGCCCATTTCTTATTTTCAAATCAGAACTTGGAGTATATGGAGATTTTTTTAAAGACTTTTCATTTACAATTGTTATTTCTTTGGGGGTTTCTCTTTTAGTTGCTATTTTTTTGGTTCCCGTTTTATCAAGCCATTACGTTGGCTTGTACACAAGTTTTCAAAAGAATATTAAGAGTGCTTTTATTAGGAAAATTGATGCTTTTTTTGCTAGTATTTATTATTTTTTAGAATTTTTGTATATCAATTTGTTAAATATAGTTTTAAATCACAAATTGATTTTTGGGTTGATTGTTTTTTTTAGTTTTATTGGTAGCTTACTTTTAGGATTATTGCTAGATGTGACAACTTTTAATAGAGGAAAAGATAACTCAATTTTTATTAATTTAAATTTTCCCCATAAAACTAATTTAGAATATGCAAAATTTTATTCTAATAGATTTTTAGAAATTGTAAAAAGTGAGGCTAAAGGATATAAAAGTATTATTTCTACTTTGAGTGCTGAGAGAATAACTTTTAATGTATTATTTCCTCTTAAGGAAGAGGTAAAAGATAAGTTGATTAAAAGTATAGATTACGATGCAATTAAGTATAAGGTTATGAATCGCATCGGGAATCTTTATCCCGAATTTAATATTGACTCTTCCAGTGGTAATGCTTTGGGTGGTGGAGATTCTATTAAAATTAAAATTTCAGCAAATGATTTTGAGTATATAAAGGATTATGGAAAAACTTTAGTTTTTATGTTGAAAAAGGAAATTCCAGAACTTGTAAATCCAAGACTTAGTGTAAGTGATTCTCAACTTCAAATTAGTGTTGAGATAGATAGAGCGCTAGCTTACAATTATGGCATTGACATGAATACCATTTTAAATGAATTGAAGGCTAATGTTAATGGTGTTGTTGCTGGGCAATATGTAGAAAATGGACTTAATTATGATATTGTTCTTAAGCTTGATAGAATGGATGTTAAAAATTTAAAAGATTTAGAAAAAATATTTATTACAAATCCATCTGGAGTTAAAATTCCTTTTTCATCAATAGCCACCTTTGAAAAAACCAATAAAGAGGAATCTATTTACAGAGAAAACCAAGCTTTGACTATTTATCTTAATGCGGGCATTTCTCCAAATGACAATTTAACTCAAGTCACTGCAAAAGTTATAGATTTTATTAATAATAAAGTTCCCCATAAAGAAGGAACAGTTCTTAAGGTTGAAGGAGAATATAATGAATTTTCAAATATTATGAGTCAGTTTAAAATAATCATTATTATGGCTGTTATTGTTGTGTTTGGCATTATGGCTTCTCAATTTGAATCTCTTTTAAAGCCCTTTATTATTATTTTTACAATTCCTTTAACGACAATAGGGGTTGTACTTATACATTTTCTTGCAGGAGAAAAACTTTCTATTTTTGCTGCAATTGGAATGCTTATGCTTGTTGGTGTTGTTGTTAATACGGGAATTGTTCTTGTAGACTATACCGGTTTATTGATCAAGAGAGGGTTTGGTCTAAGAGAAGCAATTATTGAATCTTGTCGATCAAGATTTAGACCAATTTTAATGTCTTCTTTGACTTCAATAATAGGACTTATTCCGATGGCATTTTCTAGTGGAAGTGGGAATGAGCTTTTAAAGCCTATTGCATTTACCTTTATTGGTGGAATGACGGCTAGTACATTTCTTACTTTGTTTTTTATTCCCATGCTTTTTGAAATTTTTTCCAATATTGTTTCAAATTTCAAGCTTAGGTTAAAAAGAGTAGCGTCTAATTTAGATATTGAAAAATCATTCAAAATTAATAATTCAACTAAAAGTAGCTATGATAATTTATTTGAAGAAGATGGGGATTGATATGACTAAATTTTATAGATATAGGATTGAAATAATTTCTAACTTATCTTTAGAGCTTGATGTTCTTGAATGTATGGAAAAAGTAGAACGAGAGCTGGGAGAGCCTATATATTATTCTAAGATAGAAAATGTTTATGGAAAGGGCAAGAAAGGAGAAAAGCATGGCAATGGTGTTTGGCCCGAAGAAAATTTTATTCTGATTATTTATACCTCCAATCAATCTATTGTTAATAGATTAAGGGATATTGTAGATCATTTGAATCATTCTTACCCCACAGAGGGGATTAATTTTTTTGTTTTGAAAAATTAATGTCTGAGAATAAAATTTTATGTACTATTTTGGGTAATAAATTTTTGAATAATAGAAATTATGTTTTAAAATTTGAGCATAAAAATGGGGGGGGGTAAGATTTGCTGCTAAGTTTAGCAAAATTTTCACCCAAGAAAATATTCTATTTATTCAAGAATATCTAATGATTTTTTGAAGCGTTAATGCTAAAAGATTATGTTTCTTGTATTTTTAAAAAATAAAGAGGTTCTACAAAAAGAGTGACTGATTATCTTAAAAGTGATAAAATAAATCTTAGTGATAACATTATTTTTTTATCTTTATGAAAATAATTAAATGTTTTATGTATATTTAGTAAAAATATTATTTGTGAAAACATTAAAATGGGAATTTATTTCTAGATTCCGAATTACTTTTTGTTAAGTAATTTTTAAATTTTGTTTTGATTTTTTTAAATTTGTTAGCTTTCTGTATGTTTTTTACAGCAGGGGGTTTTGTAAATAATTTTTTTATGAATTTATGGTTAATAATGATATAATAAACCATGTTAATTTTGTTAAAAGGAGGATTATATGTCAATAGCAAAGGCATTCTTTGAAGTGGCTGATCAACAAAAGGATAAGATTGCTCAAATATATAAAGTTTGCAATGGATATGCCCATGTTACTTATGGCGACTTAAAAAACAATGTTTTAAAGCTTGCTTCCTTTTTAAAGTCAATAAATGTTAAACATCAAGATAAAATATTTATTTGTTCTGAAAATAGGGCCGAGTGGGCCGTGATAGATTTTGCAATTTTATCTTTGGGTGCCGTTGATATTCCAAAAGGCTCTGATGTTACTCTTTTTGAAGCTGAAATTATTTTTAACTCTGTTCTTCCGGGTGTAGTTATTTTAGAAAATTTAAATCTTCTTGAGATGTTTGTTCAAATTCAATTCACAGTAAAACCTATATTTATTATTATTGAAAATATAAATAAAGAAGATAGGTTAAAGTATGGTGATTTTGAAATTTATACTTATGGTGATTGTATTTTGTTTGGGGACAATTTGAGAAAAGATTCAGAAATTATTGACATTGCAAGTAAAGTTGATTCTAATGATATGGCAACAATAATATATACTTCTGGAACAACAGGTTGTCCAAAAGGGGTAATGCTTAGTCATGCTAATCTTCTTTATCAGGTTTCTAGTTTTAGTTTAATGGTTGATACGCAAGTGGGTCAAATATTTATGTGTATTTTGCCAATTTGGCATTCCTTTCAGAGATCTTTTTCTTATAATATTTTTCTCAAGGGTATGGTTTGTTTATTTTCTACCATTGTTCCAAGGGCAATGCTTGATGACATTAAAAATATTAATCCCCATTATATTGCAGCTGTTCCTAGACTTTGGATTGCAATAAGACAAAATATTTACAAAGAAGTTTCTAAGAAACCGTTTATTTCTAGAATAATTTTTCATTTTTTTATAAAATTGGCATTTCTTAATGATATTTGCTATAGAGCGGTAATGGGGCTTTATCCGGACAGTGGGTTTAGCTTGTTTTTTCCTATAAAGAAAATTTTGGGAATGTTTGGGTTAATTTTCTTATTTCCTTTTAAAGCTTTGGGGAATATTTTAATTTTTAATAAAATAAATAAAATCTTAGGCAATAGCTTTGTTGTTGGAATTACTGGTGGTGGGAGTATGCCTATATCTGTTGTTAGATTTTTCAATTCAATTGGAATTGAACTTGCTAATGCTTATGGATTGACAGAAACTTCCCCTGGAGTAGCCTCTAATAAGTATAAAAAAGTGATTATTGGAACTTGTGGTAAAATTTTGCCTGGAACTGTTGCTGAGATTAGAGATGCTGATGGAAATAAACTTAAAAAGCCTGGAAAAGGAATTTTGTTTGTAAAAGGTCCTCAAGTAATGCTTGGATATTATAAGGATAGAGAGGCAACTTGCAGAATTATTGGTTCTGATGGTTTTTTAAATACGGGTGATATTGTAAAGTTGTCTAAGGACAATGTTGTTCAAATTATTGGTCGAGAAAAAGATACAATTGTTTTGAATAATGGGGAGAATGTTGAGCCTGCTCCAATTGAGATTAAGCTTGAAGAATCAATATTAATAGAAAAAGCGGTTGTTGTAGGGCAAGATCAAAAATTTTTAGGTGCTCTTATTCTTCCAAATTTTGAAGAAATAAATAAATATCTCGAAAGTGTTGGGCAAAAAATTTTTGATGCTAATAATAGACGTCAAATTATTGCAAATAATTTTGTTCTTAAGGCTATAAATGATGAAATAAAAAAATTAATCAATAGAACTAATGGATTTAAGCCTTTTGAGCAGATATTAAAGTTTGCTCTTTTAGAAAAACCATTTGAAGTGGGGAAAGAAATGTCAATTAAAATGGATATTAAGCGAAATTATATTTTAAATTTTTATAAAAACGAAATTAAAAATTTATTTATTTGATTATTTTAAATATAGTTCAAGCTCTTTTATATCTTCCAATTTTGTATTGGGAGATATGCTTTGCTTGTAAACAAATCCGTCGCCATTTATTTTTATTTTTATATTATTTTTATAGTATTTTAGTATATCTACTACTTCTCTTTTGGAAAGGTTTATAAAATTTGGTAAGTGTGTGTCGTTTTTATAATTAGCGGTGATTTTAGGGATCTTGATTTTTGATGGCATTTTGATTTTTTTATATGCGCTTGTATTTTGCTGGTATTCAATAAACTCTATTATTTCTTTTGCCATTGGAGCTGCTATTCTTGTTCCATATATTATTTTTTTGGGATATCTGTACACAATATAAATAATATATTTTGGTTTTTCTGTGGGGTATATTGCCAAGATAGAGGATGTATAGTCTTCTTCTGAGTATTTGCCGGTTTTTTTGTCAATAGCTTGAGATGTTCCACTTTTTGCAGAAATGTCAAGATTTTTAATTTTAAGATTTGGAATTCCGCCTTTATTTACAACTTCTCTCATCATTTTTAAAACTTTTTGTGCTGAACTTTTGGATATTGTTTTTTTTATTTCTTCTTTATCAAATTTTTTAATGCTTTCTTCTTTATTGTTGCTTATTTTTTTTATTATTCTAGGTTTTAACATTATTCCATTATTGCCTAGTACGCTCGCAGCTTGTAATATTTGAACCGCTGACACCCCTATTTCTTGTCCAAATCCAATTGTAGCTTTGCTTCGCCCTGACCATTTTGAATAATGATTTAAGAGGCCCTTTGTTTCTCCAGGAAATGGAAATCCAACTTTTTTCCCAAATCCAAAATCTAAAAGTTTTTTGTAAAAGTATTCATTGCTAACTTTATCAGTAATGTAAGCTATTCCAACATTTGATGAATAAATTAAAATCTCTGTAGAGTCTATATATTTATAAGGAGGATTTAATGTTTTGATTGTAATTTTTTCTCCCGATGGAAATTGTTTTTGATATATTCCGTTATCTAAAAATTTTTCTTCTAAATTTAATTTCCCACTTTCTAATATTATTGCAACTGTAAAAATTTTATTGATGCTTCCAGGTTCATAGGTTAACGAAGAAGAAAGGTTTTTTCGTATTTCTTCAGGATATTCGGAATAAAAGTTTGCATCATATTGAGGAAATTGAACCATAGACAATATTTCTCCATTTTGAGAGTTCATTACTAAAGTAATTAAACTTTCAGGATTATTTTCTTCAAAGTATTTTTTAGCTATTTTGCTAACACCTTGTTGTATGTCCATGTCTATTGTTAAGTAGATGTTGTTTGTTTCTAATTCTTCATTTAAAAATTGTTGTTTAGTTTTATCTTTTCCTAATATGCTATTTAGAGAAAATTCAATGCCCTCAAGGCCAAAATTATCTGTTCCTACAAAGCCTGTAATATTACTTGTAGTATGACGGAAAGGATAAATTCTTGTGTAATCAGGATACAAGGCAATGTTTGAGAGTCTGCCTTCGGCTTGAATTCTTTTAATTAAATCTGATTCCTCCCTTTTTATTTTTCTTTTTATATATAAAAATCCTTTATTGGAAGAGAGCTTTTCCTTCAAAATTCTTGAATCAATTTGGAGTATTGCGCCAAGAGTTTCAGATGTGCTGACAATATTTTCTATTTTTTGAGGATTTGTTCCGATTGAGTAAGACTTTGAAGAGAATGCTATTGGCTTGCCATTTCTATCATAAATTGTTCCTCTTCTGGTAATATCATTTGATTTTAAAGATATCATGTTATCTGGGGTGTTGTTAAAGACCATTAGCGTAAAATATTTGTAAATAGTTAGCAAAGTTATACCCAAGAATATTGTTACTATTGTTTTTATTCGATAATTGTTATTAAGTATCTTTTTGGGCATGAATTTCAGACCTCTTAAATTATTTTATGACTATATGAAATAAAAATTATTCATTTTTTTTTGTATCTATATTATTATATGTTATTATACTTTGAAAAAGTAGATACTATATAGCAGAGGGCATAATATAATGGATATTAAAACTTTAAAAGGCTTTAAAGATTATTTGCCTAAGGATTCTTTGATTCGAATTCATATTGTTAGGCAGATATTTAGCGTTCTTAATTCTTATAATTTTGAGCTAATAGATACTCCAGTCCTTGAATATTCAGAGTTGCTTTTAAAAAAGGGTGGGGATGAGGCTGAAAAGCAAATTTATAGGTTTAAAGATAATGGGGGTAGAGATGTTTCCATGCGATTTGATTTAACTGTTCCTTTTGCTAGATTTATTGCCACAAATATTTCTAGTTTAAAATTTCCTTTCAGACGTTCTCAATTTGGAAAAGTTTTCAGAGGAGAAAATTCTCAAAAGGGTAGATACAGAGAATTTATGCAATTCGATTTTGATATAGTTGGAGAGGATAGTTTTAGAGGTGATGCCGAAATTCTTTCTGTTGTGTATTATGGCCTTGAAGAGATTTTTTTGAATTTTATAGAAGGCATTAATAAAAAATTTATTATCCATTATTCGCATCTTGGTATATTAAATTCTTTTTTTGAACGTTTAGGAATTAAAGAAAAATCCCTTTTTATTTTAAGAAATATTGACAAAATAGATAGAATAGGAATTGAGAAGGTTAAAGAGGAATTGCTTCTTGAGATCGAAGAAAAGACTGTAAATTCGATCTTAAGTTTAATAGATTTGCAAGGCACTTTTAAAGATAAAATACAAACCTTAAAAAATATTTTGGGCGATAACAACGAATCTATTAAGAGAGTAGAAGATGTTTTCAAGCACCTTAGTTTATTAAAAATTCAGGATTCTTTTAACTTAAATCTTAAAATAGCTCGTGGACTTGATTATTATACAGGGATTGTTTTTGAATCTGAGGTATTTGGTAGTAATATGGGTAGTGTTTGTAGTGGGGGAAGATATGATAATTTAATCTCTTCGTTCTCAAACTCTATTCAAAAGGTTTCAGGAGTTGGGGGATCTTTTGGTGTTGACAGAATAAAGGATATAATTGATCTTGAAAAGTTTAGTTATATTAAAATATTTGTAACTAAGGCCAGATCTAAAGTTTTAATTGTAAATCTAGATAGTGCTTTGCAAAATTATTATTATGAACTTGCTACTAGGTTTAGAAATCATGATTATTCTAAAATTAAAAATATTTCTTGTGAAGTATATTTTAAAAATAAAAATGGTAAAAACATTAAAGAACAAATAGAATATGCTTTGAGTAAAGAGATAAGATTTTTAGTTTTTGTTGGTCAAGAAGAATACAAAGAAAATAAAATGAAAGTAAGAGATTTGACAAAAAAAGAAGAGTTGCTTCTTTCTTTTGAAGAGTCAATAAATCTTATCAAATGTAATGAAAAGTTGCTGTGTACTCCTTTTTAATCCTGCATGTTTATTGTATTGAGAAATTTTAGCAAAAATATTAAGATTAATTTGCATTTTTATCTATTTTCCTAATTGTTATTGCATTTAAGGTAAGTTTATTCTTTTTATATTCTATTTGTCCTAGTATTTCAACATTGTCTTTAAAATCAATATCAATATCAAAGGTTGTTTTTGTTGGGATAATTCCTGCAAGTACATTTTTGTTGTATCCTACATAAAAGTCAAACTGAATTATGTTGTCTTTTTTTTCGACATTATTGACTACGCCTTCCCATTTTACATATACATTTGAATAGATTGATGGATCTTTTTTAATATCTTTTAGGCTTAGGTATTCATTAAAGCTAATAAAATCTGGTCTTGAGATAAAACTTGCAAGATTTTTGGCTTTGAGTTTTATGGATTCTGATGCATTTGAATTTAATATTTTATTTATTTCCACTCTTGCAAAATTATCTTTCCCTGTTTTTAAATAAACTTTGATTTTTTCAAAAGAATTTTTAATTTCGTTGTTGGTTAGTATTAATATAAATTGTCCTTCTTCATTTTTTATTTTTTCTTTATTACTTATTTTAATGTCGTCAATGTAAGCAGCAATGTTGTTTAAATTTTTATTTATTTCTGCTTTTAGGTTTGTTGATATTGTTATGTTTTGTTTATAAAAAATAAAATAGATTGCTAACATTGAAATAAATACAATTCCTCCAATAGCAATTATTATGATTAACTTTGTTAAATTTTTATTAGGTATTGCTTTAATTATTGGGAACAATTTTTCAAATAGATTGCTATTTTTTAAAAAAACAGATCCTTTGATTGGATTTTTTCGAATAATTTCAAGAGACAGTTCTGATCGATCTACTTCTTGATTTTCTTCTATCATTTTAAGCCATATCTGAATAGCTTTTTCTTCTTTACCTTGGCTTACTAAAAGTATAGCAATAGCTTGTTTTATATTTGGTTCGCTAGGGTTTAAAGTGTAAGCTTTTTTAAGATATGTTTGGGCATTGCCAAGGTTCCCAGCACGAAGATAAGACATTCCTAAGACATAGTGATATAAATAGTAATTTTTATAGAAAAAGATTTCTTTTTCTAGGAGCTTTATTGCCTGTGAATATTTTTTTGAATTATAGTAATAAATAGCCTTGTTAATAACTTTATTAGGTTCCATATTAGCTAAAATTTGACCCCACAATTTTCTTTTTAATATTATAATATAAGATCCTTTTTTAAAAGGATAATAAATAGAATATTGTTATTTTGTCTTAAGTTCTTGTTTGACTAAAAATTGATAAATGATATAATTATATCAAGTGTAATGGGGTTTTTATATATTTTTAAAATGGTGGGGATGTGTCATCAGAAAGAGTCATTGAATTGATCAAAGAGATTTATTTAGATTTTAGAAAAGGCAATTTCAAAGAGGCTTTAATAAAATCCGAAGAAGCTCATTCTCTTGATTTTGATAATATTGAAATTTTAACAGCTTTGAAAAGTTCTGTGTATTGGAATGGCCAAGTTGAAAGTCTTGATAGAATAGGGCAGGATTATGAAAAAGCAGAATTTTTAATAAGAGAGTGGAATAGTTTTGCGGGTCGATATTTGAAAAAAATGGGTTGTAATTTTTTGCAAGGTCGTAATTCTATAAAATATTTTGTATTTCAGACTTGTCTTTACATATATAAAAATATATACAAACTGCATCCAGAAAATTTGGATCTTTTAATAAAAATTGCTAAGTCTTATAAGGGTATGGGAAATTACGAGAGGGCAATTAATGTCTTTTTGCAAATATTAGGAGGTGCTAAAGAAAATTCAGATGTTGTTGCAGAGCTTGCTGATTCTTATGCACTGGTTGATGAAATTAAAGAGGCTAAAGTCTTATTCAGAGAGGCTTTTTTTATCAATCCTCAAAAGATAGATATATATTCTCTTGAGTCTGATATGATTTTAAGATTAATAGATCTTATTAAGTCTGACAGAAACATTTCAGATGATCTTATAAAAGAATGGATTCCTGTTTATGGTTCTCTTAATGGTGTTTTTAATGTTAAAAGAGAATTAAGGCCTATAGAGCTTGGACAGCTAAAGCAGTCTGTTTACAGTTTGCGCAATGAACTTAAAGAAAAGTCTTATAGATCAATAAATGAGAGTATATTACTTCCAAGGCTTATTAATAAGTATTTTTGGCTTATTGATCATTATGTAAGGATAAAAGAGGATAGAGCTCGCATTGATGAGATTTTGTTATATATAAAAGAAATAGACTTGGGAATTTACCAACAATATGTAAATTAGTTGCTTGACACTAAAAATCAATGTTAGGAGAGTTTAATGTCTAGTGTTACCATAAAAAAATTAGATAGTATTTTGCAAGAAGATAAATGGACAAGAATAGTTGTTAATAACTATTCTCTTGCTAAAATAAAAGAATTGGATGATTTAATAGATAATATAATTGATGAGGGATTAACAGAAGATGTGCTTGATATTTGTGGCAAACATTTAAAGGATGTTAAAAAAAGTATAGCAGGGCTTTATATTTCTGGAATGCTTATATATAGTAGGCGCCCTTTAAATGATATGAATTTACTTGCTGTTATTGATTTATTTTCTCAAAATTTAAAGTGGACTCTTGTTGAGCATATATGTAATGAAATGCTTTCTGTTTCTGAAAATAAGCACGCTCTTTATACTCTTGCAAAAATATATGCCCAAAATAATGAAAATGATAAGCTTCCAAGTATTTGGACTAGAATTGTTGAAGCAGATATTGATGACACTGTGTTTGTAAGACAACTTGCTACTTATTATGAAACTATTGATTTGCAAAAATCAATTTTTTATTTTAGAAAGGCCATTTATCGTTTTATTGATAAAAAACAAATGTCAGGAATTAGAGAAGTATGGGCAAAACTTATTCATTATGTTTCAGATGATTTTGATTCTTTTTTACTTATTTTACAAAAAATTGAAAAAGATCTTGGATTTAAAAAGGCTATAGTTCTTTATGAAGATTTGTTTGATCATTACTCTTTGACTGATAATATTGATGAAACAATAGAAATTTTAAAAGGTATTTTAAAACTTGACAATAAAAATCATAAAGCAAGAGAAAATTTAGTTAAATTTTTAAGAGAAAGATACAAAGATGTAAAGAATATTGAGGATTATCTTCTAAAATCTGATATTGAAAACTTAGATAAAAATTTTGTTGACGTATATTCAGATTTTGAAAAATATTTATTTTTTGCAAAGGGCAACTTTGTTTATCACCAAACTTGGTCTGTTGGAATAGTGAGGGATGTAAATGATCATGGCATTACTGTTGATTTTGTTTCTAAAAGAGGCCATTTTATTGGTTTTGATATGGCAATGACGGCTCTTTCTCCTCTTAGCAGAGAGGATATTAGGGTATTAAAGGCTATAACTCCCAAAGAGGAACTTGCAGATAGAGTAAAAAAAGATATTGAGTGGGCTGTAAAAGTTATTATAAAAAGTTATAAAGCTATTGATTTAAAGGGAATAAAAAAAGAGTTAGTACCAAGCTTGATGACTCAAAGTTCATGGAATTCATGGAGCTTGAAGGCAAAACAAATTTTAAAAGATAATCCCCATTTTGTTATGGATTCTGGGAAGCTTGATTATTATATATATAATGAGAGATCTTCCAATTTGAATGAAAAAATGTATGATAAATTTAAAATTGAGAAAGATTTTTATAAAAGATACGAAATATTTATAAACTATTGTAATGTTAAAGGAATTGTTAAGGATTTGCATATTGAAGAAGAGATGCTCAACTATTTTTTAATTTATGTTAACAATTTTACAAAGGTCGATCATCATGTTATAAGTTCTTATGTTATTCTTAGGTCTTTAGGTAATTTTTCTGAAGAATTGTCATTAAAAGTTAATATAGAAAAAGATGTTAATTTGGAATCCCTTTTAAAGGAGTATCCAAAAGGAATAGTGGATCTTTTTGATTCAATTTTGAGTGCAGAAATTAAAAAAGAATTGGTTATTTTAATTAAAAAAGAACTTAGTAATTGGATTTTATACTATAAGGAACTTTTCCCTCATTCTGTTAATAAAAAATTGGTTGAATCACTTTACAAAGAAGATCCTAAAGAAGTGGAAAAATTATTTAATTATGTTATAAAAAATTATAAGATCTACAAAGATGCTTATATTTGGATTTTGAAGCACTATAAAACCTATTCTGTTGAGCTGAGTTATTCAGATTCGGATCTTTTAGCTAATTTGATTAAAATTTTAACAGACAGTGTTATTAGAATTAATAATAAAAATAATTCTGTTGCAAGTAAAAGAATTTATAAAATGGTAATTAATCTTTTAGTTAAAGATGAATATCTTAAATCGGTCTTAGGATGTGTTAAAGATGAAGAGCTTGCAAAGAGAGTTTATATGACCTGTTTTTATGTAAAAGATTTTCCGCCCAAGGATCTTTTAGAGATTAAATCTATAATAAGACAATTATTTGATTCGGTTGAGTTTGAAGATGAAAAAATGCAACTTTCGGGTGAGAAAATGGAAATTGGATTTTTAACCATATTAAGCTCTTTGAATAAAAAGCAAAAAGAGCTTAAACATTTAAAGGAAGTTGAAATTCCAGAAAATTCAAAAGAAATTGGGAAAGCTCGTGAACTTGGTGATTTAAAAGAAAATGCTGAATATCATTCTGCTAAGGAAAAACAACAGTTTTTGACAAAAAGATTAAATTCTTTAATGTTGGAAATAGAGAGTGCAAAAGTTATAGATACTAAAGATCTTCAAAGTTCTGTTGTTGGTTTCGGGACTAAGGTCATCATTTTAAATGAGACTACAGGTAAAGATGAATCTTATTTAATACTTGGGCCCTGGGAATCAAATCCTGATGAAGGCATTATTTCATATAAATCACCTTTTGGAGAAAATTTACTTGATTCTAGAGAAGGTGATAATCTCAATTTTGTTATAAATAATACTAATTTTAGATATTTTGTAAAGAAAATAGAACCCATAAAATTTAGCTAGGAAAAATTAAGAATGTCAAAGTTAAAGGAAAAAAGAAAAAAGATCGTTAATATAGAGAGAGTAAACAAAGAGGAAGCTATTGAACTTGCAAGAGTTCAAATAGAAAAAACTTTTGGAAAAGGAAGCCTTATTAAGATGGGAGAATCTCCTGTTGGAAAAGGCATAATTAGTATATCAAGTGGATCTATTGTGCTAGATGAAGCTCTTGGTATTGGTGGATATCCTAGAGGGCGCATAATAGAAATCTTTGGGCCTGAGTCGTCCGGTAAGACTACTTTGACTCTTCAAGCGATTGCTGAGGTTCAAAAAGAAGGGGGCATAGCTGCTTTTATTGATGCTGAGCATGCTCTTGATCCTGTTTATGCAAAAGCTTTGGGAGTTAATGTTGCAGAACTTTGGCTTAGTCAGCCTGACACCGGAGAGCAAGCTCTTGAGATTGCTGAGCATTTAATCAGAAGCGGTGGTATTGATTTGATCGTAGTTGATTCTGTGGCAGCTTTAACCCCTAAATTAGAGATAGATGGAGAAATGGGAGATTCCCAGATTGGTCTTCAAGCTAGGCTAATGAGTAAGGCGCTTCGAAAGATTACGGGCATACTTTCTAAATCTAATACTTGCATTATGTTTATTAATCAAATAAGAATGAGGATTGGTATTATGTTTGGCAATCCTGAGACTACTACTGGTGGGCATGCTTTAAAGTTTTATTCATCTATTAGGCTTGAAGTTAGAAAAATTGAACAAGTAACTAGGTCAGGTTCAAGTGATGATGTTATTGGCAATAGAATTAGAGTTAAGATTGTGAAAAATAAGGTTGCCCCCCCTTTTCGTAAAGTAGAATTGGTAATTTATTTTGGAAAAGGTATTTCAAGAGAAGCTGGTATTTTAGATGCTGCTATTAAGTATAATTTAATACAAAAAACAGGGTCTTGGTATTCATTAGGAGATAATAAGTTGGGACAGGGGAGAGAGAGTGTTATTGAATATCTTAGCAAAGAATTAGGACTTACAAATGATTTGGACAAGAGTCTTAGAAAAATTATTTTTAATAATTTTGATCAAGAGAATGTTAATTCTATTGAATTTAAGGAAAATGAATATGAGCAGTAAGGAAAGTTTAAATGTCAGAATTAAGTAGCTATTCCATCAATCTTGATAATTTTACAGGTGGAATAGAGCTTTTTTTTGAATATGTTAACATGAATAGACATGTTTTAAAAACTTTAAGTTTAAATCAAATAATTGAAGAGTTCACAAATGTTTCAAGCGATCTTAATATAAGCATTAGGGGACTTATTGATTTTTTTTATCTTGCTAACAATTTGTTTTATTGGAAGACGCAAATTTTATTCCCATTAAAGCTTGAATACAAAGAAAAAGTAGGACGCAAAATTGTGGAAAGGTTAATAGATCATAGTAAGAATAGAGAAAATGAAAAATTACAATTAAATCAAATAAAGAATTTCAAATTTTATGACTCAAAAATGATTGAAGATTTTATTTTTGGTTATAGTGGTAATTTTGTTAAAAATATTAATGCTATTTCTAATGATAAAAATAAAAATTTAAAGAAAAAGTCTAGTGTATTGAAGGAAAAAGTTATTAATAAAAATTTATTGTGCAATAAAAAATTTAAGGCTGTTTGTAATAAATATGAATTGAAAATTTTTGAGAAAAAAATGAAAATTATTTCTATCTTAAATAAAGAGAGTAGTGTAATTTTTGAATCTTTTTTAGATTTTAATGCTGATAATTATTCTTTTGAAAGATTCTCTTATTTTTTAGTATCTCTTGAGTGTAAAATGCTTAATATTGTGAATTTAGGATATCTGAACAATAAATTAGTATTGTATCGGGGTTGTAAAATTAATGACTACACTTAAAACCCCCAGAGTTCAAGTGTTTTTAGCTGAAAAGGGAATAGGTTCAAGAAGATTTTGCGAGGATCTGATAAAAAATAAGCTTGTAAGGGTTAATGGTTCTATTGCTAAGCTTGGTTATAGGGTGGTTTTAGGGGATAGAATAGTTTATAAGAAACAAGTTTATGTTTTTACAGACTTTCAAAGTAAAATTTATTTGGCTCTTAACAAGCCTAAAAATTATTTATGTTCCAATTTTGATGTTAATGGAAGAAAGTTAGCAATATCTTTAGTACAGCCCTTGTTTAAAGAGCGTATATTTTCAATTGGTAGGCTTGATTTTAAAAGTTCTGGACTTTTATTATTCACTAATGATGGTAAATTTGCAAATGATATTATTCATCCAAGAGGAAAAGTTGAAAGAGAGTATATTATTGAATCAAAAAAAAATATTGATGAAAATTTGCTTATTTCTTTTAAGTCAGGTATAAAAATAAAAAAAGAATTTTTTAAATTAAAATCTTATGAAATTTTAAATAAAAATTCTGCTAGATTGATTTTAGATGAGGGAAAAAATAGGGAAATAAGAAAAGTGTTTTTAAGCAAAAATGTTTTTTTAAAAAAAATTCATAGAATTAGAATTGGCAATATTAATTTAGATAGTTTAAAGGAAGGTCAAGTAAAAATTGTTCCTTTAGTTAAGATAAATAGGTTAAGATCCAGACTGGAGAATTTAAATGATAATAGCAATTGATGGACCTTCGGCATCAGGAAAAAGTTCAATTGCAAGAGAGCTTGGTATAAGATTGGGCTATAAATTTATAAGCTCTGGTTATCTTTATAGAATAGTAACTTTAATTGCCCAAAGGTCTTCCATGAATAGCTGTGATTTTATCAGCGAGAATAGACTTTTGAATTTGATTCTTGAAAATGAGATAAGTTTTAACAATTTCAGCTTTTTGCTTAATGGAGAGAATGTTGAAAGTCAAATTTTAAACGATAAGATTGATTTTCAAGTTTCTTTTTATTCTTCTTATATTGGAATAAGAAATATTGTGAATAAAAAGTTAAGAGAGGTTGTTAAATTTAGCAATGATAATTATATAATAGAAGGTAGAGATATTACTACTGTTGTTTTTCCAGAATCTGAATTCAAAATATATCTTGATGCTTCTGTTAAAGTTCGAGCTTTGAGGCGATATAAGCAAAGAAATGGGAATGAGACTTTAGAAGAATTAGAGCGTACTCTAGAAATAAGAGATGATGTTGACAAGAGAAAACAATATGGTAAGTTAGAATTATCAAAAGGGGTTTTTTACCTTGATACAAGCTACAAAGGATTAGACGATGTATGTAATATTATAATAGAAAAGTTTAATTTGAAAAAAGTAAGAGAGAGGTGAGAATGGAAAATCAAAAAGATTTACAAGAAAATTATTTGAAAGTACTTGAAAGAGTAGAGCTTGGAAGTCGTGTTTCTGGTACTATTGTTAATATTATGAAGGATTATGTTCTAGTAGATATTGGGTATAAATCAGAAGGCTTTATCAAGATTGAAGAATTTGAAAATATTCCCAAAATTGGTGATAAACTTGAAGCAATTGTTGTAAGAATAGGTGGAGAATTAGGTCTGATTTTAAGCGTTGAAAAGCTTGAGTCTTTAAATTTTCAAGATAAAGTAAATGAATATATTCAAAATAAAAAAATAATCAAAGGTAAAGTTTTGGCTGAACTTTCAAATGGTTATAGGATTCAAATTAATGAAAATGTTTCTGGCTTTATGCCTTTTTATTTAAGCTCTAAATCAAAGGATGAGAAATTAAAAAGAGGTCTTATTGTTGAATTTTATATTCTTGAAGCAAGTGAAGCGGATGGTTTGAGACTTATTCTTGATAGGCGCACTTTAGAAAGAGAAAGAGAGCTTGCTAAGAAAATAGAGCTAGTAAGTTCTTACAATGAAGAAGATGTGGTTGATGGCGTAGTTGAGCGTATTACAGAATATGGTGCGATTGTAAAAATTAAAAATTTTGTTACAGGAATTTTACATAAAAGAAATATTGCCTTTAATCAAGTTGAAAATATTGAAGATTTTGTTAGAGTTGGTGATAAGTTAAAGTTAAAAATTATTAAAATAAATCCACAAACAGGCAAAATGGAATTATCCCTTAAAGCCTTAAAAGCAAATCCTTGGGATTCTGTAGATGCTAAATATAAAATTGATAGCATTGTAAAAGGGAAAGTTGTAAAAATTTTACCTTTTGGAGCTGTTGTTGAACTTGACAGTGAATTGTCAGGGTTTTTACATATAAGTAATTTTTCTTGGATAAGAGTAATAAAGAGTCCTCAAGAATTAATAAAGCTTGGTCAGATAGTAGAAGTTAAGATTTTAGAGATAGACAAAGAAAATCAAAAAATATCATTGGGTATTAAACAGATCAATGAAAATCCTTGGGATAGATTAAATGAGAAATATCCTATTGGAAAGGTTATCCAAGGTGTTGTTACTAATATTACAAAAACGGGTGCTTTTGTAAATATTGAAGAAGGTATAGATGCTTATGTGAGTAAGTTTGATATTTCTTGGCTTGAAGAGATTGATCCTGAAGAATATTTTAAGATAGGCGATTTAGTGAATGGGAAAGTACTTGAGGTTGACAGACGCAAGAGAAATGTTAGATTAGGAATTAAGCAGTTAGAAGAGAGCCCTTGGGAAGATTTTTCTAAAAGCTATAAAAAAGGCGATGCTATTGAGGTTGAGATTGTAGAAAAAAAATCAAAAGGCTTTCAGGTAAAAGTTTATAATAAAATAATGGGTTTTATTAGCAAAATTCAACTAGGAGATACAAAAGAATCTAGTTTGGAAACTTTTGAAAAATTAAACATTGGAGATAAGCTTAAAGTGGTAATAACAAGTATTGATTCTAAAGACAGATCGGTATTGCTTTCTTATAGGGAGTATGAAAATCAAAGATCAAGAGAAGAGATTTCTTCTTATTTATTTAAGGGCAATGATGAGGAATCTTATAAGCCATTTGAAAATTTGTTAAAGAGGGATGAATAATGGCTAAGAATGGTCTTTTAGTTTTTTTTATTGCGGTTATTTTTGTCTTTTTATCTATTGTTGTTTTTTATAATTCTTTAGGCAAAGATTATGTAAAGAGTGGTGGAGAAATAGTAGAAAATCTTGAAAAGGATTTAAATGACTATTTAAGAGAAAATGATGCTAAAGAGAGAGAAAAAATATCTTTTAAGATAAGTGAACTTATTTCAAAGGAAAAAGAAATTTCATCTTATTTTATTTCAAGGTTTTATTTAGCTAGAGCTATTTACTTGCAAAGTCAATCACAGTATGATGATGCTATTAAAGATTTGGATATTGTTATTAAGGCAAAAGGTATTGAAAGCGAAATTGCTTTTATTAATAAAGCTGCAGTTTATGAAAAAATGGGATTAAAAGAAGACGCTTTATTGGTTTATGAGGATCTTATTAATAGAACTAGTTTAGGGTTTTTAAAGGTGAGAGCTCTTTTGAGTAAGGCAGTATTGATAGAGGAAAAAGATAAAGACCTTGCTTTAAAAGTGTATGAGGAGATTATTAAGTTTCCTTATGAAAATAATTTATATATAAATATAGCAAATAATAAAATTTTAGAACTTAAGCAAAATTAATTTGTATTTTTTGAGGGAGGTTTTATAATTCTTTTTATCTTATATCTTGTATTTTGTCTAGGGTTTTTTGGGTGTGGTCTTGATAATATTTTAATACTTCCTTCGCCAGAAAAGATCGATAATCGAATTTCTAGAGATTCAGTAGCTTTTTTTTTGCCAGCAGATTATTTTTCTAATCAAGTAGCTGAGAAGCTAAGGGGTTTTGATATATATTACAAGTTTTATCCAGAAGGTGCTAATTATCATATAAGTAGTTTTCGAAAAAGTGTAGAAAAAGATTTTGAAGCCTTAAAGGGTGTTTTTGACAATGTTAGTGAATTTAATAATAGGGGATTTTATAAAATAAATTTAAGCTCTAATATTTATTCGGGCAAACCTGTTTTTAAATTAAATAAAGAGTGGGTCAATAACAAATTGTCCTTATATTTTGAAATAAATTTTGGAGAATTAAGAAAAGATGTTCCTGGTGAGGCTTTTATTATTGTAAGAAATGGAAATACTTCTTCATCTCCCGTGATTCTTGAGAAGCAAAACATATATAGATCCTACATTGACAAAGGGGAGTATATAGGTTTTTCAAAAGCTATTAAAAAGTCTAATTTTTTAGACAAAGACAAAAGACCAATCGATCTAAAGCATATAAATGACGATTTTTTTACAAGAGATATTGCTCCCAAATATAACTTGGCAATTTTTGTTATGGGTGTAGGCAGTATTGTTGACGATGCTTACACCGTTCTTATCGATCTTGGGGATTTATCGGGATTTAGTTTATCTGATTAGTTGGTTTTAAGGAGTAATTATGATGGTATTTTTTTCTCATTTGATTTTAACAAACATTGTTGTTTCTTTTTTAGTAAGCTTTTTTGTTATGTTTTTAAACATATTGAATTTTAAGTTTATAGTAGTTTATTTAATAAGTTTTTTAGGTGGTATTGTATTTTTATTTTTTATTCCTTTTTTCTATTCTGATTATTATGAAAGGCAAATAGATCTAGTTCTTTATTTATTTCCTATTTTAGGTTCAGTTGTTTTAATAAGTTTAATTAAATTCTCTGAAAGAAATAAGAACGATTTATAAAGAATGATTTTAAAAAGAACTAGGCATAGTTAGATATCAACTTAGCTTTTAATAATTTTTAATTAATGTGGTTTGTTATTAATTTTATTAAAGAGAAAGATGTTTGTTTTGACTTGGTGGACTTATTAATTGGATTATTTTATTATATTCTTATAAAAGAGAGTGTATAATTTCTCCGCTATGTGTTGTCATAGTGAGTAAAAGAGAAGGATAATAGGAGGTTGATTTGGCAATTATTACGATGAAGAGCTTATTGGAAGCTGGGGTACATTTTGGCCATCAGGTAAAAAGGCTTGATCCTAGAATGAAAAGATTTATTTTTTCCGAGAGGAATGAAATACATATTTTAGATCTTCAAAAGACTTTGCAAGGAATTAAAGATTCTTACGAGCTTGTTCAAAGCGTGATAAAGGATGGTAAAAAGGTGCTTTTTGTTGGAACCAAAAAGCAAGCTAGTGAGATAATTGAACAAGAAGCAAGAAGAAGTGATATGCCATATGTTAACAATAGATGGCTTGGGGGCATGCTTTCTAATTTTAATACAATTAGAAAATCTGTTCAAAAATTAAAAAAGCTAGAAAAGATGGAGGTTGATGGAACTTTTGATATGATAAGTAAGAAAGAGATTTCACAACTCAATCGTGAAAAATTAAAATTAGCTAAAAATTTAACAGGTATCAAAGACATGGAAACACTGCCGGGTGCTATTTTTATTATTGATCCTAAGCGAGAACAAATAGCTATTAATGAGGCTAGAAAATTAAAAATTCCTATTATTTCTGTGGTTGATACAAATTGTAATCCAGATGTTATTGATTGCCCAATCCCTGGCAATGATGATGCTATTCGTTCTGTTGCTTTGTTTACCAAAATAATATCTGATGCTATTTTGGAAAGTGATAAAGAGGTCGGTATTCAAATAATTGAAAATTTGAATGAAGAAGATTTGATGAAAGAAATTGAAATTAAAAATGATAAAAGTGATTCTATTGAAAAGGGGGAAAATAATTTATGATCATTATTAGTCCTCAAGATGTAAAAAAGCTTAGAGAAGAAACTAATGCTGGTTTTGGAGATTGTAAAAAAGCGTTGTCTTCTGCTGGTGGAGACTTTGAATTGGCTAAAAAAAAACTTAGAGAAATGGGAATTGCATCTGCTGAGAAAAGACTTGATCGAGATGCAAAAGAAGGCAGAGTATTCTCGTATTCAAGCAATATTCATGCTGGGCTTTTACTTGTTTCTTGTGAAACAGACTTTGTTGCTTTAAATCATAATTTTGTTAATTTGGGAAATTCTTTAATTAAAGAATTGGTAGAGAGCGGAAGAAATTCTTTAACTACTTCTCAAGAGTCAGAGCTTAAAAATTTAGCAGCTACTATAAAAGAAAATATTCAGGTTAAAAAAATTTTTATTACCGAAATTCAATCTAATGAATTTGTAAAAATTTATTTGCATGGTGAACAATCTAAGATAGGTGTTTTAGTTAAATTTAAAGTAGATGATTTTTCTAAAACTGAAGATAAAATGTTGCAAAATTTTGCTATGGATTTAGCGTTGCATGTGGCTGCGTTTGCTCCTATTTATTTGAGAAATGATGATGTTTGTCCAAATTATATTAAAGAGCAAGAAGAGATATTTGCTAAACAATTAGAATTTAGTGGTAAGTCAGAAAGCATAGTCAAAGGTATAGTTGCGGGAAAAATAAAAAAACATCTTGCTGAAATTTCTCTTCTTGAACAAAGTTTTGTCAAAAATGATAAAATCACCGTTAGGGAAATGTTGGAAGAAATTTCAAAAGCAATTTCAAGCAAGGTAGAAATAGTTGAGTTTAAATATTTAAGAATAGGGTAGATAATGATGTATTGCTTTTTATCAGCAAGGGGGAGTTTATATGGAAGATTATAAGGCTTTTCTAGATGAAAAGATGAGCAAGGTTCTTTTATCGCTTGATAATGAATATAAAACTTTAAGAACAGGCAGAATTAGTAGTAATATTTTTGATAAAATTTTTATTCAATACCATGGCCAAAGAACGCCTATAACTCAGGTGTCAAGTATTAGAATTCCTGAAGCAAGGCTTGTTGTTATTCAACCTTGGGATAAAAGTATCTTAAATAAGATAGAGCAAGCCATACTTAATTCTGACCTTTCTATGAACCCCTCAAGTGATGGTTCGGTTATTAGAATCAAGGTTCCAGCTTTAACTAGTGAAAGACGGCAAGATATTGTAAAGCATGCTAAAAAAATAGCGGAGGAACATAAAATTTCAACTAGAAATATACGACAGGATTTAAACAATAAGGTTAAAAAACAAGAAAAAGAATCAGAAATCACAGAGGATAGTTTAAAAAGAATTTTAGACGATATTCAGAAATCCACAGATATTTATATTAAAAAGATAGATACGATTTTAGAATCTAAAATTCAAGAAATAATGGAAGTTTAAAACCATGAATAAAAATTCTCTTCCAAGGCATGTTGGAATCATCATGGATGGCAATAGAAGATGGGCTTTAGGTAAGGGATTGTCCTTTTTGGAGGGTTATAAAGAAGGTCTTAAAAGAGCAAAAGAAATAGTTAAGCATTCTTTAAAGGTCGGTATCAAATATTTATCCCTTTATGTATTTTCTACTGAAAATTGGAAAAGGGATGATTGTGAAATAGAAAAGTTAATGTTTTTAATTGCTAGCTATTTGAGGGCTGAATTTAATTTTTATAAAAAAAATGGGATAAAAATAATAGTTTCAGGAGATATTGAGTCTTTAAGTGAAGAAGTGAAAAGTTCTATAAAAGATTCTACTAGTTTTTCTAAAAATTTTAGCAACCTTATTTTAAATTTAGCAATCAATTATGGGGGACGCAATGAAATACTTAGAGCTGTTAGAAAATTTGTTTCAAGCGATTTTGATTTAGAGTCTTTAGATGAGAATGCTTTTTCCAGTTTTTTGGATAATCCAGAATTGCCCGACCTTGATCTTTTAATACGTACAGGTGGAAATATTAGAATAAGTAATTTTTTCTTATGGAGGATCGCTTATTCTGAATTAATTTTTTCAAATGTTTTGTGGCCTGAATATTATGGCAATAGATATGGTAAGGATTTGGAATGTTTTCAATTTAGGATAAGAAATTTTGGGAGATGATTTGTTGAGTAAGTTTACTAGATTCACTTTTTTTGCAAGGTTAGGAACATTTTTATTTTTTGTTCCTTTAATTTTATTTTTAATATTTTTAGATTTTAAAAATTATTTATTTCTTAATGTTTTAATTTTTATATTTAGTGGTTTTGCTGCAAAAGAAGTTAATGATTTATTAAGATTTAAATCTTTAGGACTTTCAAGCTTATTATCTTTTTTTTTAGGGCTTGTGCCTCCAATTTTAACGTATATTCATTTTAATGTTTTTTATTTGGGCATGAATGTGGTATATTACTTAGTTATAGCGCTGGTGTTTAGCAATTGGATTGTTAATTTGGTGTTTATCAAAGAACATGAGATCGGAAATTTCCTGTCTCAAGCAACGTCAATACTTTTCATACTTATATATCCTGGTGCATTAATGTCTTTTATAGTTTCTATTACAACTTTACCCAAGGCACCATTTTTAATGTTAATACTTTTTGCTATGGTAAGTGGAAACGATACTTTTGCATATCTTTTTGGGTATTTTTTTGGTAAAAACAGTTATCGTCCCACTATTATTAGTCCAAATAAAACATTAATGGGGTTTTTTGGGGGCATTTTGTTTTCTGTCTTTACTGCTATATTTGCGGTAGTTTTTAGATTAATAAATTTAAGCTATGGAGAATCTATTATTTTAGGCATTTTGATTGGAGTTTTCACCATTATTGGTGATTTATTTGAATCTGGATTAAAAAGAAGTGCTGGAGTAAAAGATTCTGGGAAAATCATTCCTGGTAGAGGTGGGGCTCTTGATTCGATTGACTCTTTTCTTTTGACGGGTCCCATATTTTATTTATACTTATCTTAGTGATTTTTGGAGGAAATTATGTATATTCTTTTTAGTGTACTGGCGCTTAGTTTTATAATATTTATTCATGAGCTGGGTCACTTTTTATTTGCCAAACTTTTTAAAGTTAAGGTCGAAGCTTTTTCTGTGGGTATAGGTCCTAGCATATTAAAGTTTAAAATTAATAATACTGAGTACAGACTTTCTCCAATCCTTTTAGGGGGATATTGCAAACTTAAAGGATTTGATCATTTAGAAAAAGAACTCAAGGCAAATAAAGAATTAGAAGCGGATAAAGATTCTTTGTTTGGAATTTCACATTTCAAAAAAATTTTAATATATTTTGCAGGCCCTCTGTTTAATTTGATTTTTTCATTTATTGTTTTCATTTTTATAAGTATGATGGGTGTTATATATTTTGATAATCCTTCAAAGATTAATATTTTAAGTAAAAATTCTTTTTTGAAAGATAAATTTAGAGATGGTGATGTTATATTAAAGGTTAATAATAAAAAAATTGAATATTTCTCTGATTTGAAAAGTATTATTCCGGAGAAAAAGTCCACAGTTACATTTGATGTTTTAAGGGAAAAAGAAATTATTTCTTTTGAAAAGACTGTTAGTTTGCAAGATTTTTTAAAAGAAATTGGCCCTTGGATTGACCTTGTGGTATCAGATGTAGTTTTAAATTCCCCTGCTGAGATTGCGGGAATGAAATCGGGTGATCAAATAATTAGTATTGATAATATTCTTTTGAAAAATAAGAGAGACTTAGATGATTTGCTTAAGAATTTAAATTCAGATGTTGTGGAGATTAAGTTTGCTAGGAATGGAGAAATTTTTTCTTCAAAATTAGTATTTCAGGATAAAAATAAAATTATAGGTATATATTTTTCGCCACCTTTAAAAAGGATAATTAAAGTAGAGAATGTTTCAAGTGCTGTTAAAAATTCTTTTTTTAAGGTTGTAAGTGCTTTGCAAGATATTTTATATTCTATTTTTTTATTAATAACAAATTTTTTAAATACTTCTAAAAGTGTATCAGGTCCTGTTGGAATTGTAAGCATTCTCTCTTCATCATATTCTTTAGGGCTATTGTATTGGATTAATAGTATTTCTTTTTTAAGCTTGATTCTTGCTGGTATGAATTTGTTTTTTATTATAATACCTGTTTTTGATGGAGGGCAAATTTTCATAACCTTTATTGAACTTTTACGTGGGAAAAGATTTAAGGCTAAAACCATTTATTCTTTTTATAGCTTTGGTATTTTTTTGGCGCTGTTTCTTTTTGGCTTAGGCCTTTTTAATGATTTGAAGGGTATTTTGCATGTAGTTAATTAAAATTAGAAATATATTTTAGCATAAGCCAAAAGTGAGATATTGATGCTATTATTATCAATATATGAAATACATCATGCATTTTCATGTTAATTTTTGGATTAAATTTTTTACTTAAAATGTATACTATTCCGCCTATTGTATATACAATTCCACCAAAAACTAGCCAAAAAAATCCTCTTCCGTTAAGAGCCTTGTAAATAGGTTTAATTTTAAAAATTATAATCCAGCCCATGATTATAAATATAGATCCATTAAACCACCCAGGGCTATTTGTAAATATTGCTTTAAAAATGATTCCTATTATAGCTAGACCCCACACTATACATAAGATTATTAGTCCTGATTTATTTGGTACAAGAATTGCGCATGCAGGAGTATATGTTCCTGCTATTAGAATAAATATTGAAATATGATCAAATTTTCTAAATATTTTTTTTATCTTGCTTCCTTTCGGAAATATGTGGTAAAGAGTGCTCATTGCATATAATAGAGTCGTTGAAAATCCGTAAATAAAGAATACAAGCATATGTAAATCTTTTTTCTTAAGAGCTGATATTGTAATAAGAATTGTTGTTCCAATTATAGACAAAATAATTCCAAAAAGGTGGGATATAGAGCTGAAAAGTTCATTTTTTGGAATTTTACTTATGTTAACATCACTTAACGAGCAATTTTTAAGTTTGGTTTCTGTAAGCACAATATTGCCTCCGATTAATCTATTTCTATTTATTTATAAAATATATAATACATTACTTTAATTGTAAGTATTTCTCAAGAGTAAATTAAATCTTATATAATTTATTAAATTTTTATTATTTGGTTTGTTTCATAAGTAAAGTTTTTTTTTGCAAAAAAAGCTTTATAATAGATAGTGTTTGCTGGAATTAGCATTGGGAGAGGTTTAGCATGATTAATTTTATTAAAATATTTAACTTTACAAGTTTGCAAAAATTTTCTAAAGCACTACGAGTGCCTATTTCTATTTTACCAGTTTCATGTTTGTTGATTGGCGTTGGGTCTGTATTTTCAAATTCTTCTAGTATTGTGTACGTTGATAAATTTTTTTTTCAAGATATTTTAGGCCTAATGAAGGCTATAGGCAATGCTATTCTTCTCAATATGCCTTTAATTTTTTCCATTGGAATTTCTATTGGGGTTGCAAGAATGGGGCAAGGAACAGCTGCTTTAGCAGGTCTTATTGGTTATTTGACATTTAATATTACTGAAAATTATTTTATTAAGACTTTCTCAGGGCTTGTTGAAGCGGATGCAATGTCTTCTGTGGGGCGCATAAATTTTCTTGGTGTTCAAACTTTAAATACGGGAATTGCAGGATCTTTAGTGGTGGGGCTTGTAGTTGGTTATTTGCATAACAAATTTTATAATATAAAGCTTCCAAAGCCTTTTATCTTTTTTTCAGAGTGCCATTTTGTACCTGTAGTAATAATTATGCCTTTTTGCGTTATTTTGGCTATATTTTTTTGTTTGGTTTGGTCAAGTTTTGATAAATTAATCGCATCTTTAGGTATTTTTGTTTTTAGATTTGATTATTTAGGCAGTTTCCTTTATGGATTTTTAAATAGGTTGTTATTGCCTATGGGATTGCATTCTATTTTATCTTTTCCCTTTGAGTTTACTTCTCTAGGGGGCGTGGAGACGATTAATGGGGAGACATTTAGGGGTCTTAAGAATATATTTTATGCTCAGTTGTTAGATCCATCACTTGGTAAATTTTCATCAGGATTTGCTAAGATTAGTAGTGGATTTTATATCTCTATTATGTTTGGACTGCCTGGAGCGGCTTTAGGGGTTTATAAGGGAATTGTTCATGAAGATAAAAGTAAGGTTGCAGCGCTTCTTTTTTCTGGTGCTTTGACGGCTTTTTTGACAGGAATAACTGAGCCTTTAGAATTTTTATTTATTTTCACAGCGCCATTGCTTTATTTTGTGCATTCGATTTATTCGGGATTTGCATTGCTGCTTGCTAATTTTTTTGATGTTACGATTGGCAATACTTTTTCTACTGGGTTTTTAGATTTTTTTATGTTTGGAATACTTCAAGGTAATTCTAAGACAAATTGGATTAGTGTAGTACCTTTGGGAGTAATCTTTTTTACCCTTTATTATTTTACTTTTAGTTGGCTTTATAGATATTTTGATTTTCAGATATTTGTTGCAGATGATCCATTTTTTGAAGGTCAAGAAGGCAAACTGGAGAGCCTTGGGATTGCGCATCTTTTAATTCAAGGCCTTGGAGGATTTGACAATATTACAAAGATTGATGTTTGTTCTACAAGGTTGCATGTAGATGTTGTTAATACTGAGCTTGTTGATAATAATTTGCTTAAAGAGGCTGGAGCCCTAAAGATAGGGTTTATTAATGGTAGGGTGCAGCTTTTTTATGGATCTAATGCATATTATATTAAACAGGCCATTGATACCTATTCTCCAAAAAGTCTTTTTGAAGCTAGCGTTATGGTTGCGGTTGATAATGTAAAAAAGGGCTTTAAAACTTATGTTGATATGCAAGAAGATAAAAAACTTGAAAAACAAGGCAAGTTGGGGAAAGCCTATAAGCTTAGCGAATCAGAAGAAGATTAAGGGTTGAGATTATTTTTTAATTACTTTTTTTGCGTTATAAATAAAATTTTTCTTGTTGAAAAAAATTAATCTCTTTTATATACTAACTAATAACCTTTGTTGCAAATTTTGCAATGCGATAGACCATAAGGAGTTTTAATAATGATTAAAAGGTATGAGGCATGTTTTTTGTTTAAAAGTGAAGAGATTGAGTATAAAGGTTCTTTGGAAGAGGTTAAAAAATCTTTAGAGTTTTTTGGTGCAACTGATATTGTTAGTAATTTTATTGGGGAGAGAGCCTTAGAATATCCTATCAAAAAGCAAGTCAGAGGTCGTTACGAAATAATAGAATTTAGTATGGAAGGTAATAATTTAAAGGAGCTTGAATCAAGGCTTAAGTTAATTAAAAATTTGCTTAGGTATATGATTTTGGTCAAAATAGTTAGAAAGATCAATACTAAAAAAATTAAAAGAAGAAATTTTAGGGAATTTAGAGACAATATTGACAAAGACAAAGACAGTCTTAAGGGTGGTTTTAATAAAATTGAAACATCAGCGGACTCTGAAAACTCATATATTCAGGAAAAGTAAGAGGGTTTTTAATAATGGCTGATATTAATTCATTAGTATTATCTGGTAGACTTACAAGAGATTCTGAGCTTTCTTATACAGAAAGTGGCATGGCTGTTCTTAGGTTTTCTTTAGCTAATAACAGAAGAATGAAGAAAAATGATGAATGGATTGATTATCCACAATATTTTGATTGTGTTATCTTTTCAAAAAGAGCCGAAAGTCTTAATGATTATTTAAAAAAGGGTAAACAAGTTGTAGTAAGTGGGTCTCTTAAATATGAAAGCTGGCAAGATAGGAATACGGGTGATAAGAAAAGTAAGGTGAATATATTTGTAGATAATTTACAAATGTTTAGTTCAGGTTCTAATACTTTTCAAATGCAAGATTCAGATATTAATGGTTTGTCAAGTTATAAAAAAGAAGATGCAAGTAAAGATATTGATATTGTTGATGATACATTTAGCGAGGATATACCTTTTTAATGGAGTTTAAGTTTATGTATAAAGATAGAGATGTAAATCAAAAAGATTTAAGATTTGAAAATCAGCAGGATGGTTTCAAAAAAAATTCAAATTTCAGATTTTTTAAGAGAAAGTCATGTAAATTTTGTGATTCTGGCAAGCATCCTGATTATAAAGATTTTGATTTTCTTAAAAAGTTTATTACCGAGCAAGGTAAAATTTTACCTAAAAGAATTACTGGAACTTCTGCCAAGCATCAAAGGCGCTTGGCATTAGAAATTAAGCGGGCAAGATATATGGCCTTGTTGCCTTTTGTAAAAAAATAGTTGTTTGGGGTAGTTATGAAAGTTATATTAAAGGAAGATTTTATTAACCTTGGGAAAGAGGGAGATACTGTAGAAGTAAAAGATGGGTTTGCAAGAAATTATTTGCTACCCAAAGGTTTTGCAGTTTTTTCAAATAAACATAATGTTGAGATTTTTAATCAAAAAAGAAGATCGATATTAAAAAAGCAAGAGGCAAAAAAACAAATTGCCAATGATCTGAAATCTAAGCTTGATCTTGTTAAATTAGAATTTTTTATGAAATCCAATGATTCTGGAAAATTGTTTCATAGCATTAACAGTTTGAATATTGCTGATGAACTTTTTAAACTTGGTTTTGATATAGAGAGAAAAAAAATAGATATACATCATGGAACTTTAAAGACTTTTGGAACTTATGATGTGACAGTCAAGCTTTATGAAGGTATTAGTTCTATTATTAAAGTAGAGATAAAAAAAGAAAAAAAGCAAGAGGATAAAAAGCCTTTAAATAAAAAGTTAAATAAAGTAGATGAGTAAGCTAAAAGAGAAAGGGTAGAGGGTGTAGTTTGTGGCTTTAGCAGCTTTTTCTAATTCTGCACTTCTTTTTAATGATGGTGCGGAAAAAGCGGTAATTTCTAGTATATTTTATAATTCAGATAAGTTAGAGCAAATTGCTTTTCATGTGAGAGCCGATGATTTTTACAATGAGACCCACAAGTTGATTTTCAAAGCAATGGTTTCGCTTTATGAAAAAAGAGAGAATATCGACCCTATTACTGTTTTTGAAGAAGTGTCTAAGAATGTTTCAAAAACACAGCTTTTGGTTAAAAAAGATTTAATTAATTTACCAGATTATTTAGATTCACTTTCAGTTTATTTGCCAACAGATAGAACTATAAATGTTTATGCAAAAATTGTAAAAGAACAGAGTGTTCGTAGAAGTATTTTGAATGTTTCTAAAGAACTTAATGATTATATAAATGATTCTACTAAAACTATTAATGAGATTGTTGAAGAATCTCAACAAAAGATTCTTTCAATCGAGTTAGATTATTCTAGTAAAAATCTCTATCATGCTAAGGTTATTGCAGAACGTGTTCATAATGAGATATATGAACGTAGTATGAAAAAAAAGGAAGCAAATTTTGGCATTCCAAGTGGATTTAAAAAGGTCGACTCTCTTATTGGGGGTTTTAGAAATAGTGATTTTATTATAGTTGGTGCTCGCCCTAGTATTGGTAAAACAGCATTTGCTTTAAATATTGCGTCTGCTATAGCATTAAGAAAAGAAGGAAAGAAAAAAGTGGGATTTTTTTCCCTTGAAATGACAGCGGATGCTTTAATAAAAAGAATAATATCGTCTCAATCTTGTATTGATAGCTTTAAAGTTCAAAATAGTATTTTATCCGGACAAGAAATAAAATCATTAAATGATATTGTAAATGAGATTAGTGATTCTGAGCTTTATATTGAAGATACTCCCAATATTAGTTTGCTAACTTTAGCAACTCAAGCTAGAAAGCTTAAGCGATTTTATAGTATAGATATAATATTTGTTGATTATATCAGTTTGATTTCTTTTGAAACAAAAAATCTTCCAAGGCATGAACAAGTTGCCTCGATTAGCAAATCTCTCAAAGAGCTTGCTAGAGAGCTTGAGATTCCTATTGTTGCATTATCTCAGCTTACAAGAGATACAGAAGGGCGTGAACCTAATCTTGCTAGTCTACGGGAATCGGGAGCATTAGAGCAAGATGCTGATATTGTAATTTTACTTCATAGAGATAAAGATTTTAAATTTGAGTCTTCTGCTGAGATAGAACCAATAGAAACTAAGGTTATTGTCGCAAAACATAGAAATGGCCCTACAGGTAGGGCGGATATATTATTTTTACCACACATTACTAAGTTTGTTAACAAGGACCACCATTATTAATTTAATGTTGTTATTTAATGACCACTCCAATTCCTAAATAATTAAAGTTAATAGAATGTTTTTCTAATTTTTTTTCATCTAGGTTATAAGCCAGAGGAACATAACTGACTTTTGAGTATATTTTAAAAGTATACTCTGTGTTGTGGTATTTTAGCATTTTGAACAAAAATCCCAATTCATTTTCAATTCCAGCTTGAAGAATGTTATTTATTCTTATTGGTCTGAAGATGCTTTTAATATCTCGGTTATTTTGATTATAGGCAAAAAATAATCCCGAAATGATGTAAGGATTGAATGTTCTTTGGGGTAAAAATTCATACATGATCCCCGACGATAATCGATTTGTAAAACTATTAGTTTCATTATAATTGGTGTAATAATTTGTTGATAGTGAAAAGTAATGGTTGATGTTTTCAGTTATTTTATAAAATATTAAATTTCTTATTTTAAATGGGATCATAATATCAAATCCAAAATAAAAATTATTGCTTATAATATTAAATTCATTGTTCGGTTCTGATATTTTTGTGTGTTCTTCAGGTGTAATGATGATTCCAAATCCCCCAACACTTAAAAAATTTTCTTTGGTTGAAAAATTTTTAATATTTAAATTATTTGTTATGAAAAAATTTTTAGAGTAAAATTGGTAATTTATTCCAATTCCCGTTTCTGCTTCTTGTATTTTTGAATATGTTTTAAGGCTGTTAATTTGATTTTGAATTTGTGTGTAAAATTTTATATCAAATCCAATATTTTCATTTTTTAAGGTAATGCCAATACTATTTTTGATAAAATAATCTGCAAAATAAGATAAATCCATGTAATTTTCTAAATTTAAAAACCTCATGTAAGAATAATTTAGAGCAAAACTTAAAAATCCCCTGTAATTGTAGCTATCATAGCTTTTTATACTTGGAATTGGTCGGTGTTGATTTAAGATGAGGTGAATTATGCTTTGCATTAAGTGTCCTCCCCAGTCTCCAAATAATAAGTTTTTAATTCCAATCCCTAAGTCTATTTCTCCGAAATTTTTTCCATTAATTAGCAATAAAATTGGAAAGTAATACATAAAACCTATTTCAATTAAGTCTGTTCTACTAATTAAAGATTTTGGGGAGTCTTTATAGCCTCTAAAAGTTAACATGTGTGCTTCTATATTTACCATAAAATTGTATTTTGAAGTGTAAGTAAAAATTAGGGAACCACTTCTTGAATCATCAAAAAAATCGCTTAAAGAAAATCCAAATCCATCATTTAGTATTTCAAAATAATACTTGTCAATACCTTCATTTTTATATTGGATTGCATGATTATAAGAATAAGCTTTTAAAGTAGAAATTATAAGCATTATGAATATTATTTTTCTAAAGCGCATTATAAAATTATAACACTTTAGCTTTTTTATTAAGTAATTTAGGTTAAATAGTTTACTTTTTTTATTGAATAAACTTAGTTTTTACAGCTAGCTATTGTATAATTCAATGAAGCTTGCTAAGACTTTTAAGGAGTAGTTGTAATGAAAAAGGTAGCTATTATTGATGGACTTAGAACACCTAATGCCAAATTTGGGGGTTCTTTTAAATTTTTAGATATTATTGATGAATCTTCAAAAGTTGTTAAAGCTTTACTTGGAAGAAACAAGTTATGTAAAGTGGATGAGGTCATTATTGGGAATGTAATATCTGCGGGACTTGGTCAAAATGTTGCAAGGCAAATTACTTTAAAGTCTGGTTTGGGCGATAGTGTGCCTGCATTTAGTGTTAACAAAGTTTGTGGTTCTGGCCTTAAGGCTTTAGAGCTTGCATTTAATTCTATTATTCTTGGAGACAATGATATTGTTTTAGCTGGAGGGGTGGAAGATTTGACCAATTCTCCTTATTTATTGCCCAAAAAGATTAGATTTGATGGACTTAAATTTGGTAATTTTGGGCTTGAAGATTCAATCCAAAAAGATGCCTTAATAGATTCTTTAAATTTTATTTCCATGGGACTTACAGCTGAAAATCTTTCAGAAAAATATAAAATAACAAGAGAGATGCAAGATGTATTTGCATATAACTCTCATATAAAGGCATTAAAGGCAAGAGAACTTGGATATTTTGAAGATGAAATTTATCCCCTAACTGTTTTTGATAAAAAGACTAATTCTAGCAGGGTTGTCTCAAGTGATGAAGAAATAAGAGATAATTTAACTCTAAATAAGCTGGCATCCCTTAATCCTGTTTTTAAAGAATCAGGCACAATAACCGCGGGAAATTCTTCTAGTTTAAATGATGGGGCTTGTTTTTTGATTTTGGCAAGTGAGGAGAAAGTAAAAAGCTTAGAGCTAAAGCCATTAGCTTATATTGGAGGATTTAAAAGTGTGGGACTTGATCCGCTTTATATGGGTTTTGGAGCTTATGTTGCTATTGAGGGTATTATTAATAAATTAAGTTTAAATCCTAGCGAAATAGATTTGATTGAGGTGAATGAGGCATTTGCATCTCAAGCATTAAGTGTTGAAAATGCCTTGTTTAAAAAATACAATATAGCTAGCGATATTATTAATATAAATGGCGGAGCTATTGCTTTGGGGCATCCATTTGCAGTTAGTGGTGCAAGAATTTTATTAACACTTTCTCGTTCTATGAAAATGAAAAATAAAACAAAAGGAATAGCATCTGTTTGTATTGGTGGCGGGCAAGGAATTTCTAGTTTTTTGTATAGATGAAAATGTTTTATTAACTAGATTTAAATGTAAAATTTTGTTAAATTAGTGTGTAAGTGATTCTTTAATAGAGGTTATGTTATGAAGAGTTTTTTATTTTGGGTAATATTAGGAACTGTAGGGATTAACTCTTATGCTCAAAATACTCCCGTTGCTATTATTAATTTATATAAAAATGAAATTATTACTAAAACCGGTTTTGATTCTAAAGTTAATCTATTTAAAAAGACTCAAGGACGAGATTTGACTGTTGCTGAGAAAAAGCAAGTTTTGCAAGTTTTAATAGCAGATGTTCTTTTTAGTCAAGAGGCTTCAAAACAAGGAATTCAAATTTCAGATGATGAGGTTATGCAAACAATTAGAACCCAATTTGGACTTGTAAATCTTACTGATGAGCAAATAAAGCAGATGATAGAAAAACAAGGTACAAATTGGGGGGAGCTTTTATCTTCAATGAAAAGATCTTTGTCTTCTCAAAAACTTGTTTTAAAGCAAGCTCAGCCTAAGTTTTCTGAAGTCAAAACTCCTAGTGAGAAGGAAATTGTTGAGTATTATGAGGCCAATAAAACTAAATTTGTAAATCCTGATATTTCAAGAGTTAGTCATGTATTTTTTTCTACTAAAGATAAAAAAAGGTCAGATGTTTTAGATCAAGCAAAAAATATTTTAAGCCAAATAAGATCAAAAAAAATTACTTTTGAAGAAGCTGTAAGAAAATATTCAAATGATGAATCTTCTAAAGCCAAAAATGGAGATCTTGGGTTTTTATCGAGGGGCGATCAAAATGCTCAAAATCTTCTTGGGGCTGATTTTGTAAAAGAGGTTTTTAATTTTAATAAGGGAGATATATCTTCGCCCATTGCTTCAAAGGAAGGATTTCATATTATTAAAGTTACAGAAAAATATGCTCAGAGATTTTTAGGCTTGAATGATAAAGTATCGCCTACTACAGATTTGATTGTTAAGGATGCAATAAGAAATAACATGATTAATGTTCAACAACAGCAAATTGTTGTTCAAGTGCAACAAGATGTGTATGGTAAGCTTAATAAGTCTGCAAATATACAAATTTTGGATTCCAGTTTAAAATAAAACATATTTTTATTTAGATAATTTTTTGGGTATGGACTTAATGCATGAAGTTAGAGTTTTGGCTTTTCAAAAGATTTATAGTATTGATATTAATCAAAGCGCAATGGACGACATTTTTGATATTTTTAATATTGAGGATAAAGGATTAGATATAGAAAATGAATCTATTAAATCGTTGTATTCTTCTTTGGTAAATGGTACCTTTAATAATTTAGAACATATTGATAACTTGATTAGAGATATTTCTTTGAATTGGTCCTTAGATAGAATGGATAAGGTTGATCTTGCAATACTTAGAATGGGTGTTTATTCTTTGAAGTTCCAAAATTTCGAAAATTCAAAGCGTGATGTAATTGATGAGGCAATTTTGATTGCCAAGAAATATGGCAGTAAAAACTCTTACAAATTTATAAATGGTATACTTGATGCTTTATTGAAAAATATGGAGAATTGTATTGAAAAAAAATAAAACTTTAGTGTTCGTTTTATTATTCTTATTAACGTGTTTTTTAGGTGGTTTTTATTTCTATTTCAATCCCAATATTTTATATTTTTTTAAAGGCGAAAAAGATTTTAGCAAGCTTATTGTAGAAATTGATTTTTATATTGATAGAAAAAAATTTGCTGGTGCTAAAAAAGCAATACAATTTTCATCATATTACGCCAATACTGAATTTAAATGGCTAGCTCTTATTAAAAGAAGTAAGGTTTGGGCTTTATATACGGGCGACTTTAGTCTTATGGGGGATATAGTAAATCTTAGTGTTAAAGCTTTGCCGGGTAATTTGAAGCTTAGAGCTTTAGAAGTTTATTCTAAACTTAAAGTTGGGTCTTTAAAAGAAGCTTACAGAATTGCAAATAACTATCTTTTAGATAGTGAAGAGTATCGGGGTCTTTATAATGAAGTTTTTATTAAAAATTTAAGTGTAGATAATCAGATTGTAGATTTTAACAAATTTATTGATAAAATCTATAGAGAAAAGGATGCTAGTATTTTTGAAGAGATCGGTTTAAATCTTAAAAATAATGCATTTTTAGTAAATGCAATGCTTTTGTATATAGAGAAAAAAAACATGGAGGCTGCCAAGCGTATACTTTCTAAAATTAAAGAAGACAAAAACTTTTTCAAAGAGCTTGCATATATTTCTTACAATCTTAACGATTTAGATTTTACAATTTCAAATCTTAAGTTTATTGAAAATGGAAATGACCCCACTTTACTTTTTTTACTTGCTGATGCTTATTTTAAAAAGGGAGATGTTAAGAATGCTAAAAATGAATATTTAAAGCTTTATACAAAATTTCCTGATTATAATGTTCTTGTTTATTTAAATCTTGCACTTATAGCTAATAATGAAAATGATTTTAAAAGAGCAATTTCTTATTTGAATAAGGCTAATGAGGTATTTAAAGGCAATAAGATAATAAATTATTATTTAGCAAACATCTACTTTAGAATTAAAAATTATTCTAAAGCTAATGAAATTATAGCTAATTACAAAGAAGACCCTTTATTTTTTAAAATTTATTTTGCATTGAATTATGCAAATTCTGAGTATGAGGCAAAAAAGTCTTATTTGTGGCGAATATTTTATAAAACAGAGTACAATTCTAATATTGCTCAATTTTTGGCTTGGAATTTGCTGCTTTATTCAGATTTAAAGGACTTGGATTTATTTTTTAGAATTTATGGTTTTTCTGAAAATAAGCAAGATTGGTATGATTTTTATAAATTTTATTATTATTTTCTTAAAAGAGATTTTATTAGTGCAAAAAAGGTAATTCTTGACAATAAAGCTCAAAAATATATGTTTGGAAGTTATTATAATCTTGGAGTTTTGAGTTTTTCTGAGAAAAATTATAAAGAAGCAGAAAGGTATTTTAATGAAGGCATATCTTTATTACCTAGCAGTTTTTATGATAAAGATGCTAGTACTGATTATGAGCTTGAATTTGTATCAAAAATCTACTTAAAACAAGGCATTAATTATCTTTATTTGGGTAAAATGGAAGAAGGCAAAGGGGCTATTTTAGCTTCTTATTCTTTTTACGAAACTGATGAGGGAAGACTTTATAAAAATATGATAGATACACTTAGAGAAAGGAAGTTGAATTTTGACTAAACTGAGATTGAAATCTAAAGATGAGATTAAAAAAATAAAAGCTTCAGCTAGTTTGTTAGCGCTTACTTTGTTAGAAGTCGAAAGAAATATTGTCCCTGGTATTAGCACCAAGGAACTTGATTTAATAGCCTATGACTTTATTATTAAAAATAGAGCCAAGCCCGCTTTTAAAGGATATCATGGGTTTAAGGGCACTATTTGTGCGTCTGTTAATGAAGAGGTTATTCACGGTATTCCTGGGAAAAGAAAGTTAGCTGATGGAGATATTGTTAGCATTGATTGTGGGGTTATTCTTGATGGGTTTTATAGCGATATGGCAAAGACTTTTAAAGTGGGAAGTGTGGATTCTAGTATCGACAAACTTTTAGAAGTTACAAATACTGCTCTTTACAAAGGTATTGCTGAGATGAAAGTGGGAAATAGAATTTTAAATATATCAAAAGCAATAGAGGAATATATAAAACCATTTGGTTTTGGAATAGTTAGAGAATATACGGGGCATGGTGTTGGATTTCAACTTCATGAAGAACCAAGTGTTCCCAATTATTATGCCCCTTTTTTTAAAAATATTAGAATTCAAGAAGGTATGGTTTTGGCTATTGAGCCTATGGTAAACTTAAAAGGGCATAAAGTTTCAATAAGAAGTGATGGTTGGACTGTTTTTGCATCTGATCTTAGTTATTCTGCACATTTTGAACACACTGTTGCTGTTGTTGATGGATTGCCTGTAATTTTAAGTGAAGTTTAAATTTTAAGTTAATCAAATATTAAAATTTTGTTTATAAAATTAAGTAATTATGTGGAGGTTATAAAAGTGGAAAAAAAGTTTTTTTCTGGATTTATTCTCAGTTTTTTGGCTTTGGGTATTGGGTTTTTTATTGGAATGCATTATTTAGATTCTAATAGAAGTAACATTGTTTTTGCAGAGGAAAAGGACAATACAGTACAAGCTCTGCAAGATTCTTTTAGAGAGGTTTCCAAGAAAATTTTACCATCGTCTGTAGAAGTTCATGCAACAGGGGTAATTAAGCAGAGTTTTCCTATTCCATTTTTCTTTTTTGATATGCCAGAATTTGATTCTGAGAGAAAAAGCAATTGGGCAGGATCTGGAGTAATAATTGGTAGAGATTCTCAAAAAAAATCATTATTTTATGTGGTTACAAATAGCCATGTAGTAGATAAGGCTACTGAACTTGAAGTTGTATCTTATGATAAGAAGAAGCACAAGGCTAAGTTAATTGGCAAAGATGAAAAAAAAGATATTGCTCTTATTAGTTTTGAAAGTGATGACGCAACTATTAAAGTAGCTGATCTTGGAGATAGTGATAAGCTTGAAATAGGCGATTGGGTTATGGCAGTAGGGAGCCCTTTCCAATTTAGTTTTACAGTTACAGCGGGCATTGTGAGTGGATTGCAACGTTCTGCAAATCCTAATTTACAATCAAGAAATTTATTTATTCAAACTGATGCTGCAATTAACAGAGGTAATTCAGGCGGGCCTCTTGTAAATATAAAAGGTGAAGTTATTGGGATTAATGCTTGGATAGCTTCAAATTCTGGCGGAAATATTGGGTTAGGTTTTGCAATTCCTGTTAATAATATTAAAAGTACAGTGGATTTTTTCCTTAAAGGTAAAAAAATTGAATCAGCATGGCTTGGAATTTCTTTTTATCCGTTAAAAACAAGAGATTCTGAAGTGCTAAAAAGCTTGGGAGTTGAGGGTAGTGATGTTTCAGCTGCAATTATTGCTTCTCTTTATCCAGGCTCACCTGCTATTAAGTCAGGGCTTAGAGCAGGGGACATTATTGTGAAGGTTAATGGAGTTTCCATGAGTGTGTTTCAAGACGTTACATCATATATTAGTGATTTTTATGCTGGCGAGAAAGTAAATGTGGAAGTTTTAAGGGGTAATGTCAAAAAAAATATTGAAATTATTCTTGCTGTTAGACCTAAGGATAAAGAGCTTTCTTCTTCAAAAATGCTTCCGGGCTTTGTTGTGTATCCATTAGTTGATGATATTAAAGCACAGCTTAATTTAAGAAATTGGATTAAAGGTGTTGTTGTTGATTATATTGATAAAAATTTAGCATCAAGTATTAAGATGAAATCAGGAGATGTGATTCTTTCTGTAAATTCAAAAAGTGTTTCTAATTTAAGAGAATTTTACGACGCTCTTGAGATTGGAAAAAATACTTATAAAATTTTAAGAGGAAATGATTCTTTTAAAATTTCTTTTTAGTGAATTTTAGTTTTGGGTTAAGAGTTCGATCTTAACCCTTTTTTTGCTTTATGTATAATTTATTAAGCTTTTTTTTGGGCTGTAATGTATTTATTTTGTGCAAATATTTGCGTGTATTTGAAAATAAAATATAAAATATTTAATAAAAATAAAATTTGTTTTTATTAAAAAGGAATAAGTTTGGATTATGAAAAAATATGTTTCTTATGAGGAGATAAGAATTAATGGGTTTAAACTTGCTTATAAAATTTATAAAGATGGTTTTATTCCAGATATTATGTATGTCTCTTTGAGGGGAGGAGCCTATCTTGGTAATATTATTAGTGAATTTTTTAAATTTGTAAAAGTAGATAAACCCCTGTTATATGCGGCTGTTGTTGCTAGATCTTATGATATTTATAATGAGCAAAAAAAAATAATGATAGATGGATGGACTTATGATCCAAAATATTTAAGGGCGGGCGATAAGGTTTTATTTGTTGATGATATTTTTGATACGGGTCGTACTATTGTTTATTTGAGAGGTGAAGTTTTAAAAAAGGGGATAGATAATAAAAATGTTAAAATAGCAGTTTATGATTATAAGGATCATGGATTTGTAGATTATATTCCTGATTATTATGTTAATAAATATTCTAGCCAAGAAGAATTAAATACTTGGATTCATTATGGAAATCATGAGTTGACAGGATTGAATGAAAGTGAATATAAGAATAGTTTCGAATATATAGATGATGAGCTTAATGAGGTTTTAAAGTTTTTGGCAAAAAATAAATCTTAATTATTGTCCTCTATATATTCTATTAAAGTATATCCTTTTGTTTTTAATATTTTAATTATTATTCCCAGGTTATCCTTTAATATTGGACCGATTAGTGCATGAGTTTTTTCATTTTTAACTGAAAACTTATTAGTATTTTTAATTGCTTCAAAGTTATCATTTTTATAGTTAGGATAAACTTTAACATAATGATTTGTTATGTAACTTCCATTATTTGCAGTTTTTTGATTGATGTTATTGTTTAAATTCCTGTTAGGGTAATTAATTTTTTTTGATTTTTGTATGTATATATTGGAATTTATATTTTTTTTATCTTTTGTATCTTTTAAAATTGATTCTTTTTGTATCTTTTTGAGGTTTGAATTTGGATCGTAAGTTTTAGAATTTTTTTTGATTTTTGTTTCTACATTTGAAAATAATTCTAATTTATTGTTGAATTTTTCATCTTTTACTGGGAATATTCTTGTTGCAAAAAGAAAGAGTAATATTAATCTGTATAGTTTTGTTAATTTCATTTCCTTGTTTCCTTTCTTTTTGATCAAAAATAAAGATTTTTAGGAGTCCTTGGGAATGGTATTGAATCTCTTATATTAGATATTCCTGTTGAGTATTGCACTAATCTTTCAAGTCCAAGTCCAAAACCAGAATGAGGAGTGGAGCCAAATCTTCTTAAATCAAGATACCAGTTTAGATGTTCGATGTTTAGATTTAATTCTTTTATTCTATTTTCTAATTTTTGTAAATTATCTTCTCTTTCGCTTCCTCCTATAATCTCCCCAATTCTTGGAACAAGTATGTCCATTCCTTTAACGGTTTTATTGTCTTTGTTTATTTTCATATAAAATGCTTTGAAATTTTTTGGATAATCAATAACCACTACTGGTTTTTTAAAAGTTTCTTCTGTTAAGTATCTCTCGTGTTCTGTTTGCAGATCTATTCCCCAGTAAGGTTTTATTTCAAAATTTTTTTTTGAGTTTTCAAGAACTTTTATTGCTTTAGTATAGGTAATAACCTCAAAATTTGAATTTATTACGTTTTCTAATTTTTTAATTAAACCTTTTTCAATGTAATTTTCTAAAAAGTCCATATCTTGTGAGCATTCGTTTAAAATTGAACTTAAAAGATATTTTAAAAGATTTTCTGCTAGTATAATATTGTCGTCAAGTTTGTAAAAAGCCATTTCTGGTTCTATCATCCAAAATTCTGAAGCGTGGCGAGTGGTGTTGGAATTTTCTGCTCTAAATGTTGGGCCGAATGTATATATTTTAGATAAAGCCATGGCGTATGCTTCTCCATGCAATTGACCGGTAACTGATAGAAAAGCCTCTTTCCCAAAAAAATCGTCTTTAAAATCGATATTGGTAAGCGTATCGTTTGGTTTATTAAATTTTAGTGTAGAAACCCTAAACATTTCCCCGGCACCTTCTCCATCATTTGATGTAATGATCGGTGTATTGATATAAAAAAAACCATTTTTTTGAAAATATTCATGAATTTTGTATGAAATTTTATTTCTTACTCTAGCAATAGCTCCAAATGTATTAGTTCGTATTCTTAAATGAGGTATTTCTCTTAAAAATTCAAAAGTATGTCTTTTTTTTTGTAATGGATAGGTTTTTGGATCTGTTTCTCCTATTACATTAAAACTATATGTTTTTATTTCATATTTTTGTCCTTTTGCGGGACTTTCTATTAATAGGCCCGTTAACGATATACTTGCCCCTGTTGTTAGTTGTTTTAGGTCTTTTTCACTAAATTGATTTTCTTCTTCGTTTATTATAGCTTGAATGCCTTTAAGCGTTGAGCCATCATTAATTTCTATAAATCTAATCTTACCATTACTTCTTGCAGTTCTAATCCAACCGTTTATTGTAACATTACTGTTTAAAATTGGATTTTCTAAAATATCTTTAATGCTTTTAAACATTTTATTTATTACCCTAAATACTTATTAATATTGTTAAATCAATTTTATTATAGCTTAAAACTTTTTTTAAAAAAACATTCAACAATTTTTATTATTTTAATTCTTGAAATTAACTTTATTAATATATATACTTTATTTTTTAGGGGTGATTATTATTTTGTAATGAAAAGTTTCAAAGAAGTAATAATTGTTTTTGATTCGGGAATAGGGGGACTTTCTTATTTTAAATATATTAAAAGTAAAATAGAGGGGTACCAATATGTTTATGTTGCCGATAATAAAAATTTTCCTTATGGAGAAAAGAGCTCAGAATATCTTTTACAATCAATTTTTTTTTTAATTGAGAAACTTAAAAAAATATATAATATTATCGCATTAGTTTTGGCTTGCAACACAATTTCTGTTAGTGTATACAATAAGTTAAATTTTGTTTTTCCGGTGATCTATACTTTGCCAGAGGTAAGTTCAGTTTCAGATCTTGTTTTAAAAAAAGTTCTTTTGATAGCAACAAATACTACACTTGAAAGCGAATTTGTTAAAAATCAAGTAAATATACATGACGACTTGATTATAAAAGCTGCTGGAGAGCTTGTTAATTTTGTTGAATATGGGGAAAAGTTCAGAAAAGACGCTCTTAGGTGTTTGGAAGCTTTAAGGCTTGAAGTTGTAAATACCGGTAGAGAAATTGTTTTTCTTGGATGCACCCATTATTTACATCTTAAGACAATGATAGAAGATTTTTTAAAAATTCCTGTTTATGAAAATCGTGAATTAGTGGTGCAAAGTCTAATTAGATCAATAAATTTTTTTGAATATAGAGGCAATTATTATAAAAATGATGTTGATTTTGTGGATGAGTTTTATTTAACTAAAAACGAAAATTTAACTTTTTATCAAAATTTTTGCAAAAAATATAATCTCCATTTTAAAGGAATGATAATTTGAATTATCTTGAATTTGAAGTTATTTGGGGGGTTAATAATATATATTCTGTTTTAGAACTTGGTAGTAAATTAATTTATGAAGGAATTTTTAAAGGTAAGGTATTAGAAACAGGTTGTAAGGAGTATAACCCTTTAGTTCCAGGAGACATAGTCTTGGGGTATATTTATGGTGCTCGCAAGGTATATATTGATAGGCGGGTAAACAGAAAAAATCTTCTTTGGCGTTATAACAAAAAAGCAGATCTTAGACAAACGATTGTTTCTAATATTGATAATGTTTTGATTATAAATTCTGCCAACTTTCCTGAGATGAAAAATTTTTTTATTGACAGAGTTATTATTGTTGCAGAAGAGCAAAACATTGTTCCCGTTATTGTTATTAATAAAATTGATAAAGGAATAAGTCAAAGGGCTGAAGAATTTTCTAAAATTTATAAAAATCTAGGGTACAAAGTTTTAAAAACTTCCGTTAAAACTTGTGAGGGCATTAAGGAAGTAAAAGAGATTTTAAGAAATTCAAGAACTTCTTTTATTGGCCAGTCTGGTGTTGGTAAATCTTCTTTAATAAATTTGATTGATTCAAAAGCATCGCAATCAGTAAATGAAATTTCACATAGATATTCTAGAGGAAAACATACTACTGTTTATTCAATATCATTTCATTCTGAGAACGGAATAATAGTTGATACTCCCGGAATAAAAGAGTTTGGAGTTGAAACATTGCCTTTTGAAAATCTTAAGTATTATTTTAAAGAGTTTGAAAATTTTGCTAGTTTTTGTAAATATAAATCCTGTTTACATGTTAGCGAACCTGGTTGTTTTGTTATGAGTTCTTTAGGTAATGGTATTTCTAAACTTAGGTACGAAAGCTATTTAAAGATTTTATCAGAGCTTAAAAATTATAAAAATTATGCAAGATAAATATTTAAAAAATATTGATTTTTATGAAATTTTATCTTTAGTATCTGAATATGTTTCTAATCCAGATACTGTTAATTTACTAAATAAACAAAAGATATTAAAAACAAGAGAAAGTTTAGAGAAAATGTTTTCCTTTGTAAGTCTAATTAGAATGCTTTTTGAGAGTTGTAAAGGATATCCAAATTCTTTTATAAATAGCTTGGAATATTCCATTTCATTATTATCAAAAGAAAATTCAAGAGCTTCTATTGAAGATTTAAGAGATATTGTAAAGTTTTTAGATGAAGTTTTGAAAATAAATTTATTTTTGCATAAAAATAGTGATATCAAACATCTTAATACTCAAATTTTATTTGATTTATTATTTTTAAGTCCCGAGTTAAAAAATTTGCTTAGTGAATTGAAAAAATATGTAGATTTTGATGCTCTTGAATTGAAAAATGGTGTTGTAAAAGAATATGATTCGGTTGAATTTGAAATTAAAAATTTAAATAGACGAATTGAAAAGCAAATAAAAAAAATAATTAATTTAAATATAGAATATTTGGCTTCTAATTTTGTTTATTATAAATCGAATAAATATACCCTTGCTCTTAAGTCTAATTTTAAAGGTAAAATTAAGGGGAATATTATTTCTGTTTCGTCATCGGGTGAAACGTTTTATATTGAACCAAATGATGTTGTAAATGATAATAATAAGTTAAATTATTTAAATTTAGAAAAAGAAAGAATAATTTTAAAAATTTTGCAGAATCTTTCTGATAAAGTTCGTACTAATATTGTCCTTTTAGATAATCTTTATAATAATTTTTTATATTATGATTCTCTAAAAGTACGAGCGATTTATGGAATCAAAACCAAAGGAATATTCCCCAAGATTTCAAATGTATTAAATATTTTTGATGCATACCATCCTTTGTTAAAGGCTCCAAAGGCAATAACTTTTACGTCTTTTGAAAATCGTGTTGTAATTATTACTGGACCTAATGCTGGTGGAAAAACGGTAACTTTAAAGACAGTTGGGCTACTTAGCGCAATGTTCCAATTTGGGATTCCTATTGTTGTTGGTGAGTCTAGCACTTTTAAAATTTTTGATAACATTTTTATTGACATTGGCGATGAGCAGTCAATTTATAATTCTCTTTCAACTTTTTCAAGTCATATGAGTAATATTTCCTATATCTTAAAACATACTACAAAAAATAGTCTTGTAATATTTGATGAATTTTGCTCAGGAACAGATATTGATCAAGGGCAGGCGCTTGCTATTTCAATTCTTGAATATTTAATTGATATTAATTCTTATGTTTTAATATCAACTCATTATAATGCTCTTAAATATTTCGCATATACTCATGAAGGCGTTGTTAATGCTTCTATGTGTATGAATTTAGAGACAATGCAACCCAATTATAATTTGATTTTTTCCATTCCTGGTGAAAGTTATGCGTTTAATGTTGCTAGTAAAGTTTTGATTGACAGTAGTATAGTAATTCGTGCTAATGAAATTTATTTATCCCAAAAAACAGAAGTTAATAAAATTTTAGAAAGATTAATAGAGAAAGAGAAAGATTTACTTTTAACTAAAGAAAGCATGGATAAAAAATTAATCCAAATAGAGTTGCAAGAAAAAGAAATAAAAAATATTTATCAAAATCTTTTATTAAAAGAAAAAAATATTGAAATAAAGCTTTTAAATGAGCAGAATGAATTTTTAAAAAATTCAAGAAAAGTTTTGGAAAATTTAGTTAGGGAAATAAAAGAGGGTAATATTGATGTTTCAAAAAATAAAGCTTTTATATCAGATTTGGAAAAAAATGTAGATCTCAAGTTAAATAAAGTGAATTCTCTTAACAATAAGAGAAATATAGTAAGAGATTTTAAAATAGGAGACAGGGTTAGAATAGTTAATTCTAATGCGAAAGGAAGAATAGTTGGGATGTCTAAAAAGAAGATTATTGTTAATGTAGGTACATTTAATGTTAGCGTTTCTAGCTCAGAGATATCTTTGGAGAAAGTTATAGAGCATAAAAAAGAAGGTGGTAAAAATTTTAGCTTTTCAATTGATTATAATAAGGAAATCTTGTTAAGTTTTACCGTTGATATTAGGGGTATGAGGGTTGTTGATGCTCTAGACTTTTTGAATAAGAAAATAGATAATATTATATTAAATGACATTAATAAATTCGAGATCATTCATGGAAAAGGGGAGGGGCATCTTATGAGGGAAGTTCACAAATTGTTAAAAGAGTTAAAGTTTGTTAAAAAATATTATTTTGCTCATCCTAGTGATGGGGGGGCTGGAAAAACTATAGTTGAGATTTAATTTAAGTGAATATAGCAAAATTTAATGAATTTGAAAATGTATTGTTTCACATTTGTCTTGATGTTGATTTTGTGCTTGAAGATGAATTTGGTAATTCGTATGATATTCATCCCAATAGGCCTTTTAGGGGGAAGGCTGCAAACGGCCTATTGGACGGTCTTTTTAGTGTTACAACAACTTTTACATCAGGCTATGGATCTAAGTTTGGAAGAGGTTATTTGATAATTATTGAAATATTAACTTTAAATTTTGTTGATGGTGAATTTTGGGATAAGATAAATAGAAGAGGTATTGAAATCTTTAGGGAGGGGCTTAAAAATAAATTTCCAAGTAAAAATCTCGATATAGTGCTTGATGGTAATGTTTATAAAATTATTGGCCCATTTTTTTAATGGTTGTATTATTTCTAATAACTGAGAATAAATATATTTTTTTTAAAAAGAATTAGTGTGCTAATTTGATGTGCTTCATTAATATTATTGAATTTTTGGTATTAAGGATTTATTGTATACTTTTTAAAAGTTTTGTTTATTAATAAGTGTTAATTTAGTATTTTATGTTGTATGACAAGGAGTTTTAATGCAATTTGAAGTAAAGGATCTGATAAATAAAATTAAAAAAGATGGTCTTGAAGAAGCCGAGAGAGTATCTAATGATATTATTTTGAAGGCTAAAAGAGAGGCAGAAGAAATAGTTGCTAAAGCAGAAGAAGCTGCTAGAGTATTAAAGGCGAAATCAGAAAAAGAGGCTAATGACTATAAAAGTCATGCTATTGAAGCTTCTAGGCAAGCAATTAGAGACTTAATTATTGGCGTTGAGAAGAATCTTAAATCTCTTTTTGAAAATACTCTACAAGAGAATGTGACGGAAGTTTTTAGTGATAATAATTTCTTAGCAGAGCTTATAATTAAAATAACGGATTCTTGGTTTAAAGAAGAAAAATTAGTTATTCAATTAAACGAATCTGATTTTTCTAGCTTAGAACAGGTATTAAGGCTAAAACTTAAAAATAAGCTTAAAGAAGGAATGGAAATTAAGCCTTTCAAAGGCATAAATAAAGGTTTTAAGATTCAAAAAAAGAATATTGGCTTGTATTATGATTTTTCAGTGGAAACTATTGCAGGCATTCTTTTTGATTATCTTAATCCAAGATTTAAGGAAGTTGTGAAAGTGGTCTAGGAGACTTTTGTGTTGTATTCATATTATTATGTTTTATCTTCTTTACCTTATATTGATTTAAAATCTTTAAAAGATTATAATGTTTCAGACTTTTTAAGTAATGTCGAAATTTCTTTAAGCAAAAAAGACTTCAAATTTTTAAAAGGGTTGCTAGAATTTAGGGTAGATAAGGGTAAATCAAGAGCCGTTGATCTTTTTTCTGATTTTGAAGATACAATAAGATATACACTTGCAGCTTTAAGGGCAGAAAAGTTTGGCTTATCTAAGGATATTTATATAGAATCTTCTTATTTCTCTAGTTATTATCTGAGTATTTTGAGAAATATTTGTTTGAAAGAGAATTCTTTTGAAATAGAATTAGACCTTGACCTTCTTAAGTGGCAATTTTTGACTGATCTTGAAGTTGGACATGAATTTGATTTTGAAAAAGTAATAATTTACTTTTTCAAGTTAAGGTTATTTTTGAGGCATAATTTATTTAAAGAAAAACTAGGTATTCAAAATTTTGACAATATTTGTCAAAATTTAATTGATAAAACCAATCAAAAAGTTTAGAAAAGGAATTTTATGAAGACAAAAGGAAAAGTCGTTGGAGTGAATGGAAACTTAGTTACTATTGAAGTAGAAAGTTCAGTTTCTATGAATGAAGTTTTATTTGTAAAAACCGCTGGTAGAAATTTAAAAGCAGAAGTAATTCGTATTAGGGGTAATGAAGTTGATGCACAAGTTTTTGAATTGACAAAAGGGATATCTGTTGGAGATGAAGTTGAATTTACTGATAAGCTCTTAACGGTTGAATTAGGACCAGGTCTTTTAACTCAAGTGTATGATGGACTTCAAAATCCTTTGCCTGAACTGGCTATTCAATGTGGATTTTTTTTAGAAAGGGGAATATACTTAAGACCTTTAAATAAAGATAAAAAATGGAATTTTAAAAAAACTTCCAAAGTTGGGGACATTGTTATTGCAGGAGATTTTTTAGGTTTTGTAGTCGAAGGAACTGTTCACCATCAAATAATGGTTCCATTTTATAAAAGAGATTCTTATAAAATTGTGGAAATTGTAAATGATGGTGACTATTCTATTGATGATCAAATTGCTGTAATCGAAGATGATTCTGGTATGAAACACGACATTACAATGTCTTTTCATTGGCCTGTTAAAATTCCTATTACTAATTATAAGGAAAGACTTATTCCTAGTGAACCTATGTTGACTCAAACTAGAATTATAGATACATTTTTCCCAGTAGCTAAAGGAGGAACTTTTTGTATTCCAGGCCCTTTCGGAGCTGGTAAAACGGTTCTTCAGCAGGTTACAAGTCGAAATGCTGATGTTGATGTAGTGATTATTGCAGCCTGCGGTGAGCGAGCAGGAGAAGTTGTAGAAACTCTTAAGGAGTTCCCCGAATTGACAGATCCCAAAACGGGTAAATCTTTAATGGATAGGACTTGTATTATTTGTAATACATCTTCAATGCCAGTTGCAGCGAGAGAAGCCTCTGTTTATACTGCTATTACTATTGGTGAGTATTATAGACAGATGGGTCTTGATATTCTTCTTTTGGCAGATTCAACTTCAAGATGGGCCCAAGCTATGAGAGAAATGTCTGGTCGTCTTGAAGAAATTCCTGGTGAGGAGGCTTTCCCAGCTTATCTTGAGTCTGTTATTGCTTCTTTTTATGAAAGGGCAGGCATTGTAGTCCTTAATAATGGTGACGTTGGATCTGTAACGGTTGGCGGCTCTGTAAGCCCTGCTGGCGGTAATTTTGAAGAACCAGTTACTCAAGCGACTTTAAAGGTTGTCGGAGCATTTCATGGACTTACAAGAGAAAGGTCTGATGCTAGAAAATTTCCAGCTATTAGCCCTCTTGAATCTTGGAGCAAATATAAAGGTGTTATTGACTCTAAAAAGACAGAATATGCAAGATCTTTTTTAGTAAAAGGCAATGAAATTAATCAAATGATGAAAGTTGTTGGGGAAGAGGGCATAAGTAACAGTGATTTTTTAATTTATTTGAAATCTGAGCTGCTTGATTCATGCTATTTGCAACAAAATTCGTTTGATTCTGTTGATGCTGCTGTTAATTCAGAGCGTCAAAATTATATGTTTGATATAATTTATAACATTCTTAGGACTGATTTTAATTTTTCTGATAAGCTTCAAGCAAGAGATTTTATAAACGAATTAAGACAAAATCTTTTAGACATGAATCTTTCTTCTTTTAAAGATTATAAGTTTAATAAATTGGAGCTTACTTTGAGTGAGTTAGTAAATTTTAAAAAGGCAATTTAGGGGGTTTGGAGAAATATATATATGAAAAGAGTCTATAGTAAAATAGAGTCTATAGCAGGTAATGTAATAACTGTTACAGCTCAAGGTATTAAGTACGGTGAGCTTGCTATTGTGAAAGCAAAAGATACGAGTTCTCTAGCCGAAGTAATTAAACTTGATCGAGAAAAAGTTTCTCTTCAAGTTTATGGAGGTACAAGAGGTGTTTCCACGTCAGATGAGATAAAGTTTTTAGGGCATTCAATGCAAGTTTCATTTTCTGACAATTTGTTGGGTAGAATTTTTGATGGTTCCGGAAATCCTAGAGATGGGGGGCCTTCTCTTGATGATAGTTTGATTGAAATTGGAGGACCATCTGCAAATCCTACAAAACGCATTGTTCCTAGAAATATGATAAGGACAGGACTTCCAATGATAGATGTTTTTAACACTCTTGTTGAATCTCAAAAATTGCCAATCTTTTCTGTTTCTGGAGAGCCTTATAATGAGCTTCTTTTGAGAATTGCACTTCAAGCGGAGGTTGATTTGATAATTCTCGGTGGAATGGGACTAAAGCATGATGATTATTTAACTTTCAAAGATTCTTTAGAAAAAGGAGGCGCCTTAAGTAGAGCGATTTTTTTTGTTCATACGGCTAACGATTCTGTTGTTGAATCTTTAACTGTTCCTGATATTTCGCTTTCTGTTGCTGAAAAGTTTGCTCTAAAGGGTAAAAAAGTTTTAGTGCTTCTTACAGACATGACAAATTTTGCTGATGCAATGAAAGAAATATCTATCACGATGGAACAAGTACCTTCTAATAGAGGATATCCTGGAGATTTATATTCGCAGCTTGCATATCGTTATGAGAAAGCTATTGATTTTGAAGGTGCGGGGTCAATTACAATACTTACGGTTACAACTATGCCGGGTGATGATGTTACTCATCCTGTTCCTGATAATACTGGGTATATAACAGAAGGTCAGTACTATTTAAAGGGTGGTAGAATAGAACCTTTTGGGTCGCTTTCAAGACTTAAGCAAATGGTAAATAGTAAGACTAGGGACGATCATAGAACTATAATGGATTCGATGATTAAACTTTATGCATCTTCAAAAGAGTCTGTAGAAAAGAAGGCTATGGGATTTAATATGACCAAGTGGGATGAAAAATTACTTAAGTATAGCAACATGTTTGAAAGTAAGATGATGGATTTATCTGTTAATATTCCCTTAGAAGAGGCTTTAGATTTGGGTTGGCATATTCTTGCTAGTTGTTTTAATCCAAAAGAAACAGGAATAAAAACAGACCTTATTGAAAAATATTGGCCTAAGAAAGAGTCCTATTGATTATGCCTAAAATTAAATTGACCAAAAATGATCTTAAAAAGCAAAAAGATGAACTTAAAATGTTTAAGAGATATTTGCCTACTTTGCAGCTTAAAAAGCAACAGCTTTATATGGAAATTGTTAAAATTGAAGATTCTTACAGAATTAAAAATCTTGAACAACAAAAACTTAAGGATAGTATTTCTAATTGGATTTCTCTTTTTAGCGAAAAATTTCCTTTTGAAAGTTGGATTCAAGTAAAAACAGTGGTCAAAAAGTCTGTAAATATTGCGGGAGTTGCAATTCCTATATTTGATTATATTGAATATGAAAATATAAAGCACGACTTGCTTTATACTCCTTATTGGGTAGATAAGGGAATTGAAATTCTAAAAATTGTGATTCAAATTGATGTGGAGCTTAAAATTTTAAAAGAACAGATTGATTTGCTTTTAAAAGAGTTTAGAATAACATCTCAGAGGGTTAATTTATTTGAGAAAGTTATGATACCAACAGCTAAGGCTAATATAAAAAAAATTAATGTGTATCTTGGAGATCAGCAAACTGCAGCTGTTGTAAGAGGTAAAATTGCTAAGTCTAGTTTGATGAAGAAAAAATAGGAACAAGCTTATGATTGTAAAAATGAAAAAAGTTTTACTTTTAACATTATCAAAATATAAAAAGGAATCATTGGAGATTTTAAGAGATTTTGGAGCAGTTCATATTAATTCTTGTAATAAAAATTCAGATTCTTTAAAAAAAAGCATTGATAATCGTCGAATTTTAATACAAGCTTTTTCGTTACTCAAAGAAGATGGGGGTGTTAAGGCTTTGAAATCTTCTAATGGAAATTTTTTAGATATTGCAAAAAGCATAGTCAATTTAGGCAATGAGATCAAAGAATTTCAAGATATTAAACGATCTTTACTACATGAAAAGAATTTGATTTCCGTTTGGGGAAATTTTTCTTTAGAAAGTATTAACAAATTGAAAGAATCCAACATTTATATTAACTTTTTTAAAATCCAAAAAAGTGAATATAAAAATTTATTAAGAGACCCTAATGTTAGTGTGTTTTTAGTTAAAAATGTAAAGAACACCTCTTATTTTGTTAGTGTAGGTGAGTTTGAGCAAAAAATTGAAATTGCGGATGAATTTAAGTTTAATTTTGATCTTGATTATATTAATAATAAGTTGAAAGTTGTTGATGAGATTCTAGATCAAAAATTGACCCAAATTTCTCTTTTTAATAAATATATTGATATTTTAAGAGATGAGATAAAAAATTACGATCAAATTGTAGAGTTTGAGCAGGTTTTAGCTGATATGCAAACCGATTTTGAAGATTTTTCTTATATTACGGGATTTGTTCCAGCTGAAAGTCAAGAATCTCTTAAAAGTTCGATTTTAAAAGCAGGTTTTGCAGTACAATTTGCAGATCCTGAAGAAAATGATATTATTCCAACTTATATAAAAAGGAAAGGAATTGCCAATTTAGCCGCACCTATTTTTAATATTTTAGAGACAATTCCTGGGTATAAAGAAAGGGATATAAGTTTTATTTTTATGTTATTTTTCTTTGTGTTTTTTGGTATGATAATAGGTGATGCGGCTTATGGAGTGATATTTTTTTTGGTAGGAATTTTGCTTAGCTTGAGTTTTATTCTTAAAGGGAAGCCCTTAACTCCAGTTCATGGGTTAATATTTTATCTTAGTGTATCATCGATACTTTATGGTTCTATGACTGGGATTTGGTTTGGTAGTCCTTTAATTCTTGAAATGTTTCCTGTTTTGAATTCGTTTAAAGTTAGTTATTTGACAGATAAAAATAGTATGCAAAATATTATCTTTATCTGTTTTTCAATAGGAGTTTTGCAAATTTCATTGGCTCATGCTTGGAATTTTTTCAGTCAAGTAAAAGAAAAGCCCCATATTCATTCAATTGCACAGATTGGTTGGCTTATAAGTATAGTTGGCTTATATTATCTTGTTTTGAATTTAATACTTGGTCAATTTCGATTTCCTATGTATAATGCCGTTTATAATACAATATATTTTGGCATTGCGCTTGTATTTGTTTTTGGCAAGCAAGATGGTTCAAATTTTTTTAAATGTATATTGAAAAGTTTTGGAGGTATTATAGAGCAATTTTTAACCACCGTGTCAGGATTTGCAGATATAATATCTTATATTAGACTTTTTGCAGTTGGGCTTGCGGGACTTTCAATCTCGGCAAGTTTTAATGCTATGTCAATGCCTTTGTTAAAATCTTCTAATATTGGTCTTATAGTTGTTGGAATTATTGTTATACTTTTTGGTCATATTTTAAATATAATGTTATCTTTGCTTTCAGTAATTGTTCATGGGGTAAGGCTTAATATGCTTGAATTTTCAAACCATTTAGGACAAGAGTGGAGTGGATATGCTTATAAACCTTTTAAAAAAATAAAAAAATAAAATAAAAAGGAGTACTTATGGATATAGGTTTAATAGGAGTTAATTCAGCTTTGACAATCTCAGCAATAGGTTCTGCGTTGGGCATGGGAGCAGCAGGTAGTGCTGCTATTGGAGCATGGAAGAGATGCTATATGCAAGGGAAGCCTGCACCATTTTTATTGATTGTTTTTGTTTCAGCACCATTGACCCAAATAATATATGGATATATTTTAATGAACACGTTATATGAGGTGATGACGCAAACAAATCCATGGTTGCTACTTGGAGCTGGTCTTGGTGGTGGATTTGCAATTGCTGTTTCTGGGTTTGCTCAAGGTAAAGCAGCAGCAGGTGCTTGTGATGCTTTTTCTGAAACTGGGAAAGGATTTGCTACATACCTATTAGTTTTAGGATTAATAGAATCTGTTGCCCTTTTTGTAATGGTATTTTTAATGATATTCAAGTTTGTTTAATTTGGATTATTATTTCTTTTAATATTAAATTTTCTCGTAATTTATGAGTTAATTTAATATATTTATTATTATGAGAAATTGGGTTTTATTGTTTTTTGTTTTGTCTTTTTCTATTTCTTTGAATTCTGTAAGTAATAAAAATTTTCCGTATTGGATTTTGCTTGAAAAAGGTAGGCAATTTCTTTATTCTAAATCTGAGTTTAGCAAGTCTAACCTTACGCATGCTATTAATTATTTGCAGGAAGCCTTACTTAGAAAAGGTGTATATCCTGAAGCTAGTTATTATTTGTCACTAGCTTATGGTATGTCTGGCAATGCTGTTCTTGAGAAATTAAACCTTTATAAGTCTTTTGAAGATAGAGATTATTTACTAGATGGATCTTTTGAAAAAAAAATACTTTTTTCTTTAGCCAAAATGGCTGAACTTGAGAATAATTATGTTGATATGATTGATTATTTGAACGAAATATTAAATAAGTTTTCAACCAAAAAAGATTATTATAGTTATCATGATTATGCTCAAAACGAAAATAGTACATTAAACAATAAATTTAATATTTCATTTTATTTGACTTCTTATTTAAAACAAGTAAGAGGGGCTTTTGGTATTGATTTTACTTTTAATCTTTACAGATTTAAGAATTACAATGTTATTGATACTCATGAATTATTGTCAAAAGCTTATTTACGCTTAAAGGCTTACGAACTTTCAATTACTCATGGGCTTATAGCTGCAGTAGGGATTTTAACAAGAATGTATGATTATGTTTGTTATTATGAACCTGTGTATCAGTTTAAAAATTTAAGGTCTTTTGTTCAAAAAATTAATGAGTATAAGGCAATAAAAAATGCTTTTGAATCTACAGATTTTTGGGAAATAGTTTATAATGTTGCTGTTGCTACTTATGCATATTCTAATGGCAATTATAGATTTAGGGCAATAGATACTTGGAAATTGGTAGTGGATCTTGCACCAAGGTTTTCTCCTTATATTATGAAATCAAGAAGTCAAATTAAAAATTCTGTATTTAAAAAAAGGTAAAGTTTTAAATCTTGATTTATGGTTCAGGGGGGGAGTAAGTATTAGCATTCGTAAGAAAAATTTTTGCATTATTGCACACATTGATCATGGTAAATCAACATTAGCCGATAGATTTATTCAAAAGGCTAAAATAATATCCGATCGTGATTTTAAAAGTCAAATGCTTGACAGTATGGATATTGAGCGAGAAAGAGGAATTACAATAAAAAGTCAGGCAGTAACAATTACTTATAAAAGTAATGACGGCAATCTTTATGAATTAAATTTTGTAGATACCCCAGGTCATGTTGATTTTTCTTATGAAGTATCAAGAGCAATTTCATCTTGTGAAGGTGCTCTTTTATTAATTGATGCAAGTCAGGGAATACAAGCTCAGACAGTTTCTAATTTTTATATGGCTTTTGAGCATGATTTAGAAATTATTCCTGTTATTAATAAGATAGATCTTCCAAATGCTAATATTGACTTTGTAAAAAAGCAAATAAAAAATGATTTAGGATTAAATGAAGAAATTGCTATTTTGATTTCTGCTAAGAATGGAATAGGAATTGATGACTTGCTTGAAGCTATTTGTAAGTATGTTCCATCTCCTAGAGGAAATATTAAAGATCCATTAAGGGCATTAATTTTTGATTCACATTATGATTCTTATAGAGGGGTTATTGTTCACTTTAGGATTTTCGAAGGACAAATAAAAACTGGCGATAAGATTAGGTTAATGCATACTGATAGTGAGTATTTAATTGAGGAGATTGGAGTTTTTAAAATATCACTTGAAAGAAAAGATAGACTAGAGGTAGGAGATGTTGGATATTTTATTGCAGGAATAAAAAATATATCAGATGTGAAGATTGGAGATACGGTAACTCTTTGCGATTGGCCTGCATTATCTCCCCTTGAGGGATTTAAAGAAGTTAAGCCTGTAGTGTTTTCTTCTGTATATCCTGTTGATGCTAATCAATATGACGATCTTTTAAAGGCAATGGATAGATTAAAGCTTAATGATGCGTCGTTAACATTTGAAAAAGATTCATCGGCGGCTCTTGGGCATGGTTTTAAGTGTGGATTTCTTGGGCTTTTACATTTAGAGGTTATTCAAGAACGCATTGAGCGTGAATTTGATTTAAATGTGATATTGACTTCTCCTTCTGTTAGGTACAAAATAATTCCTAAAAAGGGAGAATCTTATTTTATTGAAAGTCCCGAACAATTTCCTGGAAATGAGGCTATTGAAAGTGTTCTTGAACCTTATATTAGGGCTAATATTATTGTTCCTACAGAATTTTTAGGAAATATTATGAGTGTGTGTTTATTGAAAAGAGGAGTGCAGACAAACTTAATTTATCTTGATACTAAGCGTGTTGAGCTTATTTATAAAATGCCTCTTTCTGAAATCCTTTTTGATTTTTATGATAAGATTAAATCTGTAAGTCGTGGATATGCTTCTTTTGATTATGAACTTTTAGATTATGAATATACAGATTTAGTAAGATTAGATATATTAGTCAATGGAGATAGGGTTGATGCACTCTCTCAATTGGTTTTTAAAGATAGTGCAAGAGCCAAAGCTATTGGAATTTGTAAAAAATTGAAAGACGAAATAGCAAGACAACAATTTAAAATAGCTATTCAAGGTGCTATTGGTTCTAATGTTATTGCTCGAGAGACAATATCTCCTGTTAGAAAAGATGTTACTGCCAAGTGTTATGGTGGTGATATTACTCGTAAGCGAAAACTTTTGGAAAAGCAGAAAGAAGGTAAAAAGAGAATGAAAATGGTAGGAAATGTTGAGATACCACAAAGTGCTTTTCTTGCAGTTCTGAAATCTAATGATAATTAAATGTGTTTTAAATTTTTAAAAACTTTTATTGGCAAAGCTCTTAGAAATGCGATAAAATATTTTTATCATTGGTTATTTAAAATTAGTTGCATGTAGTTTAAATTAATATGGAGTAGCGTTATGCTTAAATCTAATAAAGTTGTTCTTATTGGAGCTGGTGGGGTGGGTTCAAGCTTTGCTTATGCGTTGACAATAGACAATTCTCTTGTACATGAACTTGTAATTATTGATGTTAATGAAAATAAAGCAAAAGGTGAGGTTATGGACCTTAATCATGGCCAAATGTTTTTAAAGAAGAATATTAATGTATTGTTTGGGTCTTACAAAGATTGTGTTAACGCAGATATTGTTGTAATTACAGCAGGACTTAATCAAAAACCTGGTGAAACAAGGCTTGATTTGGTTGATAAAAATTCTAAAATTTTTAAAGATATTGTAACTAATGTTGTGGCTAGTGGGTTTGATGGTATTTTTGTCATTGCAAGTAATCCTGTAGACATTATGACTTATGTTACAATGAAATATTCGAAATTTCCTATTCATAAGGTTATTGGTACTGGTACTATTCTTGATACTTCAAGACTTAGGTATTTTTTAAGTGATCGTTTTAATGTGAACACTCAAAATATACATTCATATATTATGGGTGAGCATGGTGATAGTTCTTTTGCTACTTGGGATGAAACAAAAATAGCAATGAAACCTTTATCAGAATACCTTTCTGAAGGCAAAATAACTGATCAGGAGCTTGATGAAATTCATAAAAAGGTTGTGAATGCTGCTTATGAGGTGATTAAATTCAAGGGAGCAACCTATTATGCTATTGGACTTGGTATTAAGAATATTGTAAATGCAATAATTGGTGATCAGAATATTATTCTGCCAATATCTTCTTATATTAATGGTCAGTATGGGGGATTAATTAAAGATATTTACATTGGAGCACCAGCTATAGTTTGTAAAGAAGGAGTTAAAGAAGTTTTAAACTTTAAGATAAGCCCTAAAGAGCTTGAGAAGTTTAATAATTCTGCTAATCAGCTTAAAAATTATATTAATAAAATAGAATTTTAGTTTTAAGACCCCGAATATTTTAGGGGTTTTTATTTTTCAAGCATATTTTCTCCGTTTTTTCTATGTTCAATTGCTTCAAGTAAGGCTTCTCTTGAAATATTTTTTTCTTCCTTTAAATCAGAGATTGTTCTTGCAATTTTTAGTATTGAATGTGTTGCTCTTGAAGATATGTTGAGTTTGTTTAGAATGTAAATTAAGTCATTTTTTAAGATTGCATTTAATTCACAAAATTTTTCAATGTGATTGGAATTAAGATCAGAGTTTTTATTTATGTTTGTAAAATTTTCGTATCTTGTATTTTGAATGTTTCTTGCTTTTATTATTCTTTTTTTTATTTCGCTTGAACTTTCGCTTGTTTCGCTGAGTAATTTTTCATTATTAATTGCTCTTGTTGGGACTCTAATGTCAATTCTATCAAGCATTGCAGCTCCAAGTTTTTTCCAATAATTTGAAATTTCTTGTTGTGAACAGAAACAATCAGTATTTTTTTTGCCAAGATTTCCACAAGGGCAAAGATTCATTGCAAGCATTAGTTGAAAATTGGCTGGGTATTTGAATAACTTGGAACTTGCTCTTGAGATTGAAATTGATTTGTCTTCAATGGGTTCACGTAAAGATTGTAAGATTGATTTTTTAAATTCCAAAGCTTCATCTAGAAATAATATTCCATTATGGGCAAGAGACACTTCTCCAGGTAAAGGATTTGGACCTCCCCCAATTATTCCTTCTTTACTAGCAGTGTGGTGAGGATTCCTAAAAGGTCTTTGTTTTATTATTTTTCTGTCGATTAATTTTCCCGATATTGACCATATTCTATTTGTTTCTATCAGCTCTTTGTTTGTAAGTGGAGGTAGAATAGATTGAGCGCACTTAATACTAATTGTTTTACCGCTTCCAGGTGGACCAAATAACATTATGTTATGTCCCCCGGCAATTGCTATTTCAATTGCTCTTTTTGCTCTTTGTTGTCCTTTTATATTTTTAAAATCATAATCTAAGATACAATCTTGTTTTATTTTTGGCTGTGGTTTAATATTTGTTATTGGAGGAAGTATATTGTCGTTTAATTGTTCTATTATTTTTATACTTTCTTTTAAATCTTTAACACCCCAAATATTCAAACCGTTTATTAGGCGAGCTTCTTCTAAATTTTCAAAGGGAACTATTGCAAATTTTATTTCTTTTTCTTTGGCAAGAGCAATAGCTGGTAAAACTGCTTTTATTGATCTTATTTTGCCATCTAATTGTAATTCTCCCAATACTAAGATTTCTAAATTTTCATTATTTTTGCTTTCTTGGATTTTAATAATGCTAATAGCAATCGAAAGGTCAAAAGCTGTTCCAAGTTTCTTAATTCCAGCTGGTGCAAGATTTATTAATATTCTATCTTTGAGAAAATGAAAATTTGAATTCTTGATAGCTGATTTTACTCTTTCTCTTGATTCTTTAATTTCGCTTCCAGCAAGCCCTACAATATCAATTCCAGAAATTCCTTTTTTAATATCTATTTCAATCTCAATTAGTTCTCCTTCATATCCGATTGATGAGTGTGAATAGATTTTCATCTAATAATTCTCCTTGAAGGTTTGTAGTTTTCCAAACTATCTTTTAATGATTTGTATGGCAATAAAAAACAATCTTTTCTATTTGTATTTGTAAATGTGTTAAAAATGTTTAAACTTACATCAATTTCGTCTAAATTTGTAAAATCACCGTTTATCACTTTTTGCACTAAGTTTAGGATTTCTGGTTTTGGTTTATTATTGCACAATTTGTTTAAAGCGTTGGCGCTTGCAAGTAAAATCATACATCCAGATGCATGATGTTTAAAATTAAATTTTTCGTTATTTGCTTCTATTGTTTGGAATAAAATTTGATCCCCACATTTAGATTGATGTTTGAATTTTTGGATTGTTTCTGCTTCATTTATTATGTAAGTATTTACTTTACTAAGCTTTATTAGTTTTTTTTTAGTTTCTTCAGCGATCATAATTTAATTTTATTTTCTTTGATTTATTAAATCAATAATAAAAGATATTATGAAAATTTTATGAAAGCTCTTTTATTACTTTTTTTAACCCCAATATGAAAATATCAATTTCTTCTTGTGTATTGTAAAAATAAAAGCTAGCTCTTAAAAGATGCTTTTTATTTAAATTTTCTGGAAAAAATGCTACATAGGAGCAAGTTTTTCCGGCTCTAGTTGCTATTCCCATTGTATCTAAATAGGTTTCAATATCGTGTGAATGAATATTTTTTACTGTAAATGATATTATTGAATTTCTTTTAAGATTTGTATTTAATAAAAACTCGACTTCATCAAGTTCTTGTAATTTTTTTACGCCATATTCGATTAATTGCTGATCATGTTCTAAAATAAAATCCATAGAAATATTATTGATATATTTTATTGCTTCTTTAAGTCCTATAATTCCTGCAATATTTGGGGTTCCCGATTCAAATTTATTAGGAGCATCGAATGATTTAAATTTAATTTTTTTATTTTCTATAAAAATTTCTTCTACAGTATTTCCTCCTAATTTTGAGCTATTAAGCTTTTCAGCCATATTATTTGAAATATATAAAATTCCTATTCCTGTTGGGGCAAGCATTTTATGTCCAGAAAATACCAAAAAGTCACAGCCAATTTTTTTAACATCTATTTTTATATGAGGCGCCATTTGTGCAGCATCTATAAAAAGACTTATATTGTATTTTTTTGCGATTTTCCCAATAGATTCTAAATCATTAATGGTTCCCAAAGTATTGTTTATTCCTGAAATACTGATGAGTTTTGTTTTTTCTGTAATAAGTTTTTCAATTTCTTCGGGGGTAATAATTCCCATTTCATTGAATTTAGCAAACTTAATTGTTAGATTAGATAATTTTGCAAGATTTGCCCATGGCAGCAAATTACTATTATGTTCAAGAGTTGTAAGAATAATCTCATCTTTTTTTTTAAAGTATTTTGAGTAAAAAAATGAGTTTGCGATGGTGTTAATTCCATCTGTAGTTCCAGAGTTAAATATTATATTTTTTGCAGATTCTGCATTAATAAAATTTTTTACAAGTTCTCTTGTTTTTTCTATTGTTATGCTAGATTGAATTGCAAATTTGTGACCGCTTCTATGTACATTTGCGTTATAATTTTCATAATATTCTATGCTAGAGTAAATTACTTTTTTAGGTTTTTGAGAGGTTGCTGCGTTGTCAAAATAAATTATATGTTTGTTGTTAAACTTTTTATTTAAAATAGGAAAATCTTTTCTTAAAAGCTTAACCTTTTCAGCGTTGCTTTGTATTTGTTTAAAGTCCATAATCCTTACAAGTTCCTTTGTTTTAATTTTTAGCTTTAATAATTATATCATTATTTTTTATTTCACAAAAAAATTTAAAATGATTATTAATTAATAATCATTTTTTTAAAATTGTAATTTATTTTTGTATGAATTTTGTTTATTGGCTATGTTTTTTGATTATGATATACTCGTTTATATGAAAGAAGTAATTTATAGGTTTGAAAAAGTTGAAGATTATAAATTGGTTCCTGTTAACAATATTTATGGGAATGTAACTAGCACGGGAGAGATTTTTTGTGATCTTGTTTTCGAGTCTACAGAGATTTCTGAAGAGATTGCTTACACAAAAACCAAAGAAGGTGTTTTAGAAGAGGCTTCAAAAGAATTAAAACGTGGAGAAGAGGGAAAAATAGTATTAATTAACTCTTTTATAGGAATTTCTATTACAAAGACTACTGCCAGAAATATTGCTTATTGGCTTTTAAAAAAAGTTGATGAATTAGAAGATAATGAATAGTAAAACATCTGAAGATAGAATTAAGGTTTATTTATCAAAACTTAGGAAGTATAGAAATAAAATTTTAAGCAAAAAGAGTATTAAAAATATTATTGAAATATCAGGTATTTCTGATAATGATATTGAAAACATGGGACTTCATTTTAAAAGATCTTATGCTCGAGTCAAAAGATTTTTTGATATGGGTAGGGTAGATGTTGCTTTTAGAGAGCTTGAATCTATCTATTTTTATTCTCTTCACGATAAATCAATGTTTAGTTTATTTTTTTTTCTTTTTAAAGAGATTGCTGATAAGGTAAATACTAAAGAATCTAAAAAAAAAATGATTCATGTGAGTTTACAAGCAAAAGAATTTGGAATAAGAAACGATTTAGATTTAATCAACTATTATGAATTTAAGAAATCCAAGAACAGAATATTAATATTAGCTTTGAGTTCTATTTTGATATTTTTTATTTCTTTGATTACTTACAGATCTTTTCAGAGTTTTATTGGTTTAAATGAGAATGGTAAAATGGCTTTAAAAGAAAAGTTCACCCCTTCTTTTACATTACAAGGTCTTCCTCCTATTACTATGGCTGCCGATTTAGTAGTTGAAGCTGTCAATCTTATTTCATATCCCAAAGACTTATATTACATAGAAATAGAGGATGCTAAAGTTTTAGTATTTGAAGATGCTCATTTGTATCAGCTTAAAGCGGGGGTTGTTTCAACAATGCATCCTGTTAAAAAGATTTCTTATAGAGTTACAGTTTATGATGATCTTGGCAAATCTGTGTTTAGCCAGGTTTTTGACAAAGAAAGTGATTTTGCTCCAAAATGGGGTAAAAATGTTTATATTCCAATTGATGTTATATCAAGCATACCAAGAGCTATTGATGTTAATCCTAAAAAAATAGTATTAGATATTATTGAGATTGATTTTTTTGAGAATGTTGATGATAAAATTGGTGTAAATCTTGACTCAGATTCTTTTATATTAAAATTTAAATATATTGGAAGTTATTTTAAAGAATCTTTTGGGATTTGTAAGGCGAATACTGTGATAGAAGTTTTCAATTCTTCAAAAGATGTTATTAAAAATTTGGAGATTGAAATTAGTTATATTGATAAGGAAGATAAAATTATTAGATCTTTGAGACGTAAATTAATCTCTTCTGCGAATTCTTTTTTAAAATCTAAATCTAAACAGAGTTTCACAATTAGTACGATTTTTCCAAATGAGATTTATCCTACTATTGAAAAGGATTTTTCATTTATTAAAATTCATAATGTTCTGATTAAATAAGAGCTTTAAACTATCTTAAAATTTCTTTTTCTTTTAAATTTGAAATAATACTAAGCGGAATCAGTGTGGTTAGAATGGTTATTAACATATATAAGCTAAGAAGTATTAAGTTAAAGTTCATGTTTAAATTTATTTGAAATTCTGATACGTAGTATTCTGAGTTTAATATTTCAGAATTTTCTTCTCCAAATATTTTTAAAAATAGGTTTAAAATATTGTCAACAAAGTTTATTAAATAAGATATTTTAAGTATTAAATAATTTCCAATTATTATTCCAATTCCACAAAAGGTGGCACTTAATGTGAGCGATATCAAAAGAAATATTATTTTTATGCTTAAATTATTCATTCCAATTGATTTTAGTATTGCAATTTTCTTTTTATTTTCAAAAATAAGCATTGAAAGAGACGAAGACATATTGATGCTGGCAAATATTATAATCAAAGCCATAATGAATATTAAAAGTTTTTTACTTATATCCAGATTATTATATTTATTTAAGTAAAGTTCATAGAATGTTTTTGTTTGAAATTCTTGAAATTCAATTTCTAAATTCTGTTTCAAAATTTCATTGGTTTTTATGGAATTGGGTTTTGTTTTAAGTCCAATTATGCTTTTTGAAAACTTTTTTGACATTAAATTTTCATTTTCAAAAGAAATTAACACCAAATTATTATCAATATCTTTTAGCCCGGTTTCAATTATTCCTGAGATATTAAACTTTTTTATTCTGGGCATTATTTTAGTGTTTTTTGTATTTGGAATCAAAATCTCAATTTTTTCATTGAGATTTAAATTAAGTTTATTTTTTATTTGATTTGAAATGAGTATAGAATCCTTTTTTAAATTTTTAGTTCCTTTTATTAATTTTATTGATTTGTTTTCCAATATGAATTCGTTTTCTATTGCTCTTATTAATACACCTTGTTTTTTATTATTTCCAATAATTCCATAAGTTCTTTTTTCAAAAAAATAATTTAAATCTTTATAATTATATTTTTTTTTAAATGAGTTTAACCTGTCTTTTAGGTAATTAGTTTTATTTGTATCGTTGTATTCTATTTGTATAGAAAATCCTTCGCTTTCAATATATTTATTAATAGTAGAAGTCATAATATTGCTAGACATATAGTAGACAATAATTAATGGGATCATAACTAAGCTTAATGATATTCCAGAACCTATTAAAGCTATTTTATTTGTTGAATTTTTAAAAATTGTATAAGCAATTTTTGTAAATTTTGTTAGTTTTAGAAGCATCATAGTTTTTTTAATGTCCTATCTTTGAATTCATATTTTGAATCCGCCTTGTTTGCAAATTTGGGGTTATGACTAACTAGTATTAATGTTTTTTTAAAATTCTTTGCTGTATTTATAAGTAAATTTTCTACAGTTTTAGCTGTGCTTAAGTCTAAATTCCCTGTAGGCTCATCACACAAGATTATGTTAGGTTCATTGATTAACGCTCTAGCAATAGCAACCCTTTGTGATTCGCCTCCTGAGAGTTCTGAAGGGTAATGGTTTGCTCTGTTTTCTATTTTTAGTATTTTCATTAAATCTAAAGCTTTTTTATTTATTGTTTCTTTTGTTTCTTGACCTGAGATAATTTTGGGTAAAATTATATTTTCAATTACACTGAATTCATTTATTAAATTATAGTTTTGAAATACTAAGCCTATTTGTCTGTTTTTATATAAACTTAATATTTTTTCATTTGCATTTTTCAAAGATATTCCACACGATATTATCTCTCCAGAATCTATTTTATCAATTCCTGAAATCATATTAAAAAGAGTTGATTTCCCGCAACCACTTTTTCCTTGAATTGAAATAAATTCACCTTTTGTTACAGTTAAGTTTAAGTTTTCTATTACTTGAATTGTTGTTTTATTTTTTTTGTATGCTTTGCAAAGATTTTTTATAATTAATATATTTCCCATTTTACGATCCATTTATAGTTTCAATGTTTTTTTGATTTCCAATTTTTTTTGTTGCTTTCATGCTTGAATATGTTGTGGAAAAGCATGCAAAGCAGAAAGTAAATGCTAAATCGCTTAAAAATAATTTAGGGGTAATTATATTTTTTACTATTTGTATTTTAATACCATCTATTTCTAAGGCCAATATTTGATTTAAAAAATTTATTAAAGTGTTTACCAGATTGTCAATTATTTTTAAAATTTCATTTATATTTAAGGAAATTGAAATTCCTAATATCAAGCCAAGAAGCCCCCCTATAGTGCAGATTATTACCGAGTGAATAAAAAAAATTTGTTTTATTTTTTTTATTCTAAGTCCCATAGCTAATAGTATTAAAATAGCTTTATTTTTATTTATTATTATTCTTTTTTGTAGATAATATGCATTAACGGCAATAACAATGAAAATACTTGTTAAGATAATTAACATTGTATTTCGTTCTATTTTCAATGCTTTATAGAATTCTTTATTGTATTCATTCCAAGTTTTTACTTTAATTTTTGGATTAATGTTTTTGATCTTTGTAATTAATTTGTTACTTGGATTTAAATTTTTTGTTTTTATTTGGTAATTAATGCTAGAATTATGTAAAAGTTTATTTTTAATAAAATAGTCTATATTCATAAAAATTAAAGTTTCATTTATTTTTGCATAATTACTTTTGAAAATTGATTTTATTTTAAATTTTTTTATATCATTTTTTAATGAAATAATGTTTTTTATTTCATCGGTTATTATTAATTCTAGGGTGTCATTTTCTAATAAGTTGAAATTGTAGGAGAGTATATTTCCAATAATGATCTCATTGTTTTTGAGATCCAATTCGGCTTTTTCAAGTCCTGTAAATGAAATAAAATTTTGATCTTTCTTGAGGTCTGTAATATCAACTGCAAGGATATTTAAAATAGTGGGATAGTAATAATTTTGAATCCCAATGCCTTGCGTTTCGTATATTTTATTTATATGTTTTATTCCTTCAATATTTTTAATTTTTTCGATTTCTTCTTGGGTAAGTTCGTTTTCTATTTTTAAATTTCCACTTTCTACATTTGTAATGCTAAGAAAAAAGTCATTTTGAAAACCATTCATGATTGATATTGTTAGGATAATTATTATTTCACCTAAGGCAATACTTAATATTATTACAATTGTTAGGGCTAGGCTATTTTTTTCTTCTAGTATTAATTTTTTAAGCAAAAAATTTCTTATATTCATTTAATTTGTCCCTATTGGTTTTTCTTCGATGACTTTTCCATTTTTGTGTTTTACTCTAAGAGCGGGTTTTTTATTGTAGTAAATTTCTTCTTCATATTCATTATCATTGTGGTATTCGGTTTTTAGATAAATTATATCGTTTTCATAAATTTTTTTGCTTTTTAATTGGTTGTCTTGGTTGTATTCGTATTCAATTTTAGTATTGGTGTATTGGTCTTTATCCTTTTCTTTAGTATTTTGAAAAATTATCATATCAGATGAATTGTATTGAAAATCATTTGTTTTTATAAGTTCATTATTCTTATATGTTTCTTCTTTAATTATATTGTTTTCTTGATAGGTAGATATGATTTTTGTATTTTCTTCTTCAAAGATATTTACTGTTTTTTGTTCATCTAGATATTGGGTTTTTTCTTTGGATTTTATTTTATTATTAACAATTATTATACTGTTTGAATTTCTTTTTTTGTCACCATATTTTATTACTTTTGTTGTTGATTTTTTGATGTCAAAATATGTAGATTTTATGTCGCCATTAATCCCATAGTTCCAAATTTGAAAATTTGATCCTGTTATTTTTAGTAATTTACCATTTTCGTCTTTAGAATAATATATTAATTTTGGTTTTTGGTTTATTGTTTTTAAGTTTTTGTATATTAAGTTGTCGTTTTCATAAAAGTAATTTGCTGTTTCAAGAATTTTTCCTTTGTTATCATATTCAATTTCTTGTATTTTGTTATATGAATTGTCGTAAACCTCTTCTTTTCTTTTTATATCTTTTGTATCGTAATATGTAATTTTTCTTATGTTTTCTATGATTTGAATTGTCTTGTATTTGATTAAATCAGTTTCTTTATATAAGTAGAGTTTTTCGGTATCAGGAGTAGAATAATACTCAATGTAAAACCCCGTTTTTGGTTTTTCGCTTAATTTTTGGTATTTATTGAAAAATGCATCAGATGCAAAATAGCTTTTTGCATAAATAATTTGTGGTATAAATAAAAGAAGTAGTAATTGTTTTTTTTTCATAGTAATTTATTAAGATATTCATTGATATCAAATTCTTTAATGTCTTCTAGTTTTTCTCCAAATGTAGTAAAGTATATAGGCTTTTCAAGAATTTTTGAAATATTGATTAGTGCACCTGCTCTGGAGGATGAATCAAGTTTAGTGATTATTATTCCGTCTATTTCTATTGCGTTATTAAAAATTTCTGCTTGACTGTTTGTATTTTTCCCAATAGTAGAATCGATTACAAGTATTTTTTGATAATTGATGTTGGTGTTTTTTATTTGCTTTAATATTACATTGTTTATTTTTTGAAGTTCTTTTATTAAATTTTCTTTATTTTGCAATCTTCCAGCTGTGTCAATAATTAGTGCATCGTAATTTTTAAGTTTAGCGCTTGATATGCTATCGAATATGACAGCTGATGGATCGCTTCCTTGGTTTTGGGATATTATTCTGATTCCGATTTGTTTTCCATAAATTTTCATTTGTTCAATTGCAGCTGCTCTGAATGTATCAGCAGCTGATATTAATATATTTTTGCCTTCATTTTTTAATTTATTTGCAAGTTTTGCTATGCTTGATGTTTTCCCAATTCCATTTATGCCAACTATTAACAAAATGTTTAATTTGTTATTTTCTAGAGTGAATTTTTTTGTGTTAATATAATTGCTTAAAAGTTCTTTTAGTTTTTCAATAATAGTTTTTTCGGTTTTATTTTTTTCTTTTGTTAATTTGCTTATTATTTCTATTACAATTTCATTATTGATGTCTGATTCTAATAGAATGTCTTCTAAATTTTCAATAACATTTTCTTGTTGATTACTTTTAAATAAATTTTTTATTTTTTCTAAAATGCCCAAAAGTTTGTTCTCCTAGTTTATTAATTGTAAATCTATTCTCCCAGATTTGCTTCTTTAATATATTCTACTAAATGAGTTATTAATGAAATAAAGCTACCAATAGTTAAGGTGATGCCTGCTCCAAATAGAAATGTTGCAGTCATTTGTTCTGCTTTTGCAATATAAACATCTTCAGCCGCTAATTTTTTATTGATAAAGTGATTTCCAGTTATTTTATAAAGTGCGTCTGAATTGTTGAGTAATGTTCCAGCAAAAATGGTTCCTATTGTGCTTAATGTGAAAATAGCCAGATTGACATAAAACTTATCTCTTACATTGCTAAGTCCATTTTTGCTGGTTTTTATCATTTCTATATCTACTTGATCTTCTTCTTTATTTATTAGTTTAAATCTATCTTTATATCCGTTAGATTTAAGCAAAATGATGTCTTGATTTTCTGGTTTTTCAATTTCAATTGGGGTTTCTCCTATAAATATACCTTTTTTAAAAACTTTAGATTTTACATTGCTTGTAATTGCTACTTTCTTAGAGATTGTTCTTTTTAAGTCAATATTTAATATTATTGAATCTGCATTTTTAACCTTTTTTTTAATAGAGTAATTTTCAAAATTTGTACTTGTAATTTGTATTTCAATTTCTTTGTTTGAGATTTTAGAAATGTCAAAAATATTATCGTAATAGATTCCTTTTGAAACAAATTTTTCATTTATATATATTTTTGCATCTGGGTTGTTTTTGATGTTAATATTGATTTTTAAAAATTCTCTACCCAATATTTCTTTTAAACTGTGTTTTGTTATTTTATCTGCAATTTCATTAATAGAAGATGATGTTTTAAATACCGCTTTTTCAGTTTCAATTTTTTCAGGGGTGACATTGCTAATTTCTAGTAAATAATAATTTTCTATTTTTTTCAGGTCAATATAGTTAATAAAAAATAATTCTTCTCTTATGAAAAATTCTTTATTTAAATTTGAGATGTTTGTTTGGTCTTCAATTTTTTTGTATTTTGCTTTTAGTTTGTTTAAATTATTGAAATGTTCTGCAATTTTTTTTTGTTTGTTGTTAATATTTTGAATGTCTTTTTTAAGCTCATCAATTTTGGTTTTTGTTTGATGCTTTTCTTTTGCAGTTATTATATTTTGAAGTTTTTTTTTATCCATTTCTTTTTTTAATTTACTAATTTCAAGTTCTGTTTTTATTATATCTTGATTTATATAAATATCTTCAATGATATTCTTGTCATTATTGTTTACAATATGTTCTGTTATTTTGCCGTAGACTTTGTCCAATTGTTTTTCAATTCCTTTTTTAAGGTCAATATTTTCTGTTTTTGTATTAATGATATATGAAAAGTTGTAAATTATATTGCTTTGAGAATTTATTTTGTGTATTGTAAATATTAGTAAGGGTATTACTAGTGTTAATTTAAGCTTTTCCATTTTAAATACTCTTCTATGAAATTGTCTATATTGCCGTCCATAACCGAAGTGGTGTTTGAATTTTCAAATTTTGTTCTGTGATCTTTTACCAAATTGTAAGGTTGAAATATATAAGATCTTATTTGGTTTCCCCAAGAAATTTCTTTTTTTGTGTCTTGATTGGATTTGTTTTTTTCGTCTTCTTTAGTCTTATAGTATTCGTAAAGTCTTGATTTTAAAACTTTCATTGCCATTTCTTTGTTTTTGTGTTGACTTCGGTCGCTTTGAGATTGAGTTACTATTCCTGTTTCAATGTGAGTTATTCTTACAGCAGATGATGTTTTGTTGACATGTTGTCCTCCAGCTCCCGATGCTCTATATGTATCTATTCTTATATCTTCTGGTTTGATTATTATTTCTATTTTTTCATCAATAACAGGGTCGACAAATACTGATGCAAAAGAAGTATGTCTTTTTTTAGCAGCATCAAACGGAGAAATTCTTATAAGACGATGTATTCCGACTTCACTTTTTAAAAGTCCGTAAGCATATTCACCTTTGATTTCTATTGTAACAGACTTTATTCCACCTTCTGCTTCAAGCAAATCGATAAGTTCTGTTTTATATTTTTTCCTTTCAGCATATCTTGAATACATTCTGTAAAGCATTGCAACCCAGTCGCATGCTTCAGTGCCTCCAGCACCAGAATGAATAGTTAAAAACGCGCCGTTTGCATCAAGCTCTTCTTTAAAGTAAGAAATTGTGAGCAAATCTTTGTACTGTTTTTCAAGTACATTAAATTCTATTTCTAAGCTATTAATATCTTTTTCGTTTTCAATAATTTCGTACAGATCGCTTAAATCTTTAATTTTGTTGATTAACTCTTCCCACGGATCAATTTTGTTTCTTAGGATACTTTGAGCTTTAATAACTTCTTGGGCTCTTTTAGGATTATCCCAAAAATTTTTCTGACTTATTTCTTTTTCATATTTTTCAATTTTAGCTTGAATTTCCTTTTTGTCAAAGCTTCCTCCAAATGCCATCGGCTTGTTTAAACAATGTATTTATTTTTTCTTTCATTTTTATTTCTCACTATTATTGATTGTGTATTAATATAATTATATTTGGAATTAAAGATAAAATAAACATTATAAAAAAATATATTGGTTCGTTTTCTAATATTTTGATTTTAGGGTTTTTATCAAAGTTTTTTTTAATCGATGTTATTGAGATTAAAGCTATTAGTATGCCAAGTGCAGACAGAATAATCATTTCTAATCCTTCAAAAAATCCGTTGTTCTTGTCAAGTGCAAAAAATGTTATTGCAATTAAGCTGGTATTCGAAAGCATGAAATCGTTTGAATAATTTGATTTTTTATTGTAAATAATAAGAATATCATTTAATACTTTGAATGATAATATCAGCACGTAAATTAAAATTACATAAAAAATTGGCATTAAGAACAATAAATTGTTCCTTTCAATCAGTTTATAAATATAAAATGATATTGAATATATTAATAAAGAAGCAATTGTTATTATGATGTATTTTTTTATTAAGATTGCATTATTTTTTATTTTTATATCCTCAAATCCAACGAAGTGTATTAAAGTTAAGTTGTTAATAATTAAGTATGTAATCAAATTATTAGTCATAATTTTATTATATCCTTTTCATTCTCGAAAGGAATTTTAAGTGCTTGTTTTTTATTTGTTTTTAAAAAATGCATTATTGTTTTAATTTTTAAGGTTAAACTGTATTTTTTTATTAAATTTGAGCTTACTTGTAAGATAAAAATAGATATTATGACTGATAAAGTTTCAAAAGGAATATAGCTTAATGTTAAAAAGTATATAGATGCCAATAGTGATCCGTAAAGTATTTGCTCAAATTTGAAGTGAGGTGTTATTTGTACTTCTGTTGCTATTGTAAATATTAAGAGCATCGGTATTGGAGAAATAAGTAATGTCAACATATCTGAACTGATGTGGCTTAGTATTCCTATATTATGTGCTATGTATGAGATTGTCATTAAGCTTATATAAAATGACAATGGTATTAATTTATTAATTATATATTTACCAACTATTAATAAGAGTCCAAAATAAAGTAAGATAGGAGATATTTTTTTTTCATTGTTAACTCCCAAGAGACTTTCAATATGAAATCTTGTAACAATTATGTTGAAAACGGAAAAAATTTTTTTATTTACAAAATTTTCAATTGCATCTATTTTTTTATTTTCATATCTTGTTAAGGTATTCAAACTTTTTAAATTTTTTATGCTTGGATTTGTTTTAATTATTTCGTTCCAGGTTGGAATTATTGATATTGAGTTTTTAAGCCCTTCTTGATAAGTTTGCTTAAAACTTATTGGAAAATTTAATACAAAAAACATAAAAGAAATTAGTATGGGATTTGCTAAAAATGCTGATAGCCTTAAAAAGTAAAAAAATACTAAAAAAGAAAATAATAAGGCGGTTATTTTTAGAGTAATTTCTAAATTTAAAGGCAATATAATGCTTATTATTAAGGCATTGTAAACAAAAAAAGATAAACATTTGTAGTTAATTTTTAGCATTATTGGTATATAGATTGCTATGCTAATAAATATTAACAGCAAAGTGTCTGTCATGAATTTTGTGTTGTTTAGGAAAGAAAATATTAAACTGGGCAATAATGATAATATGATAGTAAAGTATATGTCTTTTAAGTTGTTTTCAGTATATATTATCCCATTTATTAAACTTTCATTTAGAATTTTGCTTTTAATTTCTTTTTTAACTTTATGTATTTCTTCTTCTACTTCTTTATCTGTATATTTAAATATTTTTAATTTATTGTTAGCATCTATTTTTTTATTCTTTAAGTATGAAAAAATAATATTTTCCATTTGCAATGGTGAAAAACTGGGTATAAATAATTCTCTAATTTTGTCATATATCGACTTTTTCTTTAATATGGTGATACTATAAATATCTCTTGTTATTGGTATGTTCAATGTTTTGATTTTTATTTGATTGGCTGGGTTGTTTAAGAAAATTTCATATTTTTTTGTATCAATTTTTTCGTTTATTATTTGACTGAAAGAGGTCCCAATTTTTACTTTCAGTATTCTGCTTTTTATTTTTTTATTTCCATTTATGGCTACAAATTTTTCTTTATAAGGATTGTCATTTTTTATAGCAAGATTTGTGTTATATAGATCTTCAATATTTACTAATAAAATATTATTGTGGGGATTTATATCATCTTTTGTATTTTTACTATTGTATAAAAAGTGCATTATCATTTCGTGATTTGTATAAGGATATGCATTTTTTAAAGATTTAATTTGTATTTTTCTGTTTTTAAAAATTTTTAATTTTTCCAATTCTTTTTTCAGTTCGTCTTTATTTGATATTATTGTTATTTCTTTGAATTTAAATATTTTGTCGATTATTTGGAATCCTGAAAGAATTTCTTCTAATTTTTCTGCTATCAATGTTTCTGAAATATTTGTAAACGCATCTTTTCCATTTGTTAATAAAATCATTTTGTCTATTTTTTTACATTTGTTTATGAATTGAAATAAAGAATTTTCGTTAAACCAAGGGATTCCCAGTTGAATTAATTTTTCCAGGGTTTTTTCTCTTGAAATTTCATCTTCAATTGAGGTTTTTTCGGTTTTTATTTTTCCTTGAAATTTGATTAATGCGGATTTTAATTTTTTTCCATCTGGAAAGTTGGCTGTGTATATTTTTTCTACTATTCCAGATATTGGAGAGTATGTGTACAGTTCTATGTTTGAATTTTTTGATAAAATTTGATTTTCTTCTATTTTTTGTTTTTCAATTATGTATATTATGGATTTTGAATTTTCTACTTCAAGGGGTATTAATGCATATTCAGGTATTTGAATCTCATCAATGCTTAGTTCATATTTATTATATTTTTTAAAAATTGTTTTTACTTTTTTTAAGTCTGACATTAGTTATTTATCCTTGAATGTATTTTTTATAGGTTTTTTCATTTATGTTTAAAAGAATTGTAAATCTTATTGCTTTAAATAGGAATAGCAATACAAAGAAAGGCAATGAGAATAAGAAGAGCATTTTGTAATTTTTTTTATCTGTGTTTATATTATTTTTGTTTTCTTTATATATTAAGATCGGGGTTTTATTTCTTAAAAATAGGCTTGCAAGATCTTTTTTGAGTGTTTCATCAATAAATGATTTATCTATTTCGTAAACAATTTTAGGATTAATTTCTATCTTGTCGGTTTTGATTTCAAAGTGATTTTCTATTATATTTTTAGGAATTTTCCCATATTTAGCGTTAATATTGTATTTTAGTTCGTTTTGATAAAGAATATGGGATAGGTATCCTACAATGTTGGGTATTTCTTTATTATATCCCAGCATTATATAAATATTATTAGGATTTAAATAATCAAAATAATTTATTTTTTTACCGTAAAGGTAGCTGGTGTTTTTATAAGAATTTAGCATATAGCTTGAATAAGCGAATGGCATTAACGAGAGTGTAAATAGCATTAGATGTATTGCTATTTTTGATTTTAAAGCTTTTTTTTCTTCTTTTTTTTTCTCTTTAATTTCGATTGGGAATAAGAATGTATCTTTGAAATTGCTTTCTGTTTTGATCCAGCTGAAAATTAAAAAAATGCAAAGGGCTGGTATTGCAGTAAATACAATAAAAGTTGGATCAATATTTGTAGTAAAAAAGGTCATTATTATAATGAAATACAGAGTTGTGAATATAAATAAAAATAATAAGTGTTTTATTTTTGTTATTAGTGTTAAAAAATTTATTTCTTTTAAATATATTTTATTGTAATTTTTGTTAAAATTATTGATTATTGAAAATAACAAATAAGAGAGAACTGTAAATGGATAAAAATACAATATTTCTTTACTTATTATAAAAGTAAGAGATGAAATTAGTAGAAAAATTAAAGTAAATATAGAATTTGCTGGGTCTAAAAAAATTAATAAGATTATTATGATTAAAAATATTGCGCTTGAAATAAAATTAATCTTTGTTTTGTAGTCAAGAGAATGCATGTCAACATTAATATCGAGATCTTTTTTTAATTTTTTAAAATCTATAGTTTTGAATCTGTTTTCAACATAAAGAAGTTTTTTATGTTCTATATTAAAAAGATTGGGGAGTTTTTTTAAAAATATATTTTTTCTTAGGTCAAGATTGTTGAGTTTGGTTGCCTCATGTATTGTAATTTTTTTATTTTCGGGGAAATCTAAAATGTCAATTTTTGTTGTGTATTCTGAGATTGTTTTGTATCCCAGTGAATTTATATATGCATTAGCATTTTTTAGATCAGTTTCGTTTGTAAAATATAAAGGTTTGTAATCTCCAAATTGAGCGATATTGCAGGAATTGATAAGTGGTATTGTTATAATTAAACATAAAAAATTTAAAAAACGCACTATTTATTTTTTCCTATGCTATAAATAGCATACAATATATGCAGAGATTATCCCTATTATTATGCCCGTTAAAACCTCTTTTTTTTTGTGCCCTTTTACTACTTTTATTTTTGTTGTGTCAATTTTTATTTCTTTTTTTAATTTTTCTGATAATGCGTTCAAATATTCCGCTTGAACCCCAGACATATATCTTACTCCAAAAGAATCTCTTATTGTAATAAGGGCAAAGGCAAGAGCTATTATAAAATTTGTACCTACTCCTTCAGTTAATGCAATTGAAGTTGAAAGAGCAGTAACTGTTGATGAATGACTGCTTGGCATGCCTCCTGTTTCTAGAAAAATTTTTTTTAAAAGGTGAGCTGGAGCTAGTTTTAACTTTCTTGTTTTTACGGTTTGGATGCCATATTTAATTACTTGAGCAGAAATTCCTGATACAAGACAAGATAAAAAAAGGTCATTAGTAAGCAATGCCATTATCATTTATTAAGCCTCCTTTTTATATTGCGAATTTGCCATCTTTTAATATTGTGTATTCTTTTCCACTTTTGTCTACTCCAATGACATTTAAGTCGTCGCTTCCGATCATTAAGTCTGTGTGTATTAATGAAACATTGCATCCGTAATTTAGTTTATCAGTGTCGGTTTTTAAATCTTCTTCGTTGCTTAAACAAGATGGATATGCAGCCCCTAGTGCTATGTGGCAACTTGCATTTTCATCGTATAATGTGCTGTAAAAAATAAGATTGCTTTGATAAATAGGAGAACTGCTATCAACTAGTGCCACTTCTCCTATATATTTTGCTTGTATATCGGTTTCGATGTGGGATTTTAATATTTCTTTTTGTTTCTCATCATCACAGCCAAAGTCAACAACTTTTCCATTTTCGAATTTTAACCATATTCCATATATTAGTGTTCCAAGTACCATGGCAGGGCGAGTGGCATACACAATTCCTGTTGTTTTTTTATAGTTTGGAGTTGTAAAAACTTCTTCTGTTGGCATGTTGGCATTAAATTCTATTTCTGTTCCTTTAATTTTTTCGCTTCCGCCTGTCCATAGAGAAGTTTCAAGCAGATATACTTCCAAGTTTGTTTTTTCGTTTTTAAAAATTACCTTTTCCAGATTAAGTTCATTTAATATTTTGCATCTTTTGTGAAGCTTTTCACCATGAGATTCCCATTCTTTTATTGGATTTTCATTGTCAAGTAGCAATATTTTCTTTTGTATTTTGAAAAATTCTTCTAAAGTTTTATTTTCTTCTTTTTTATTTAAAACTTTGGAAGCCCATTTTGGACCTGGTGAGCAAACAACACACCAAGCCATTTCGTTGCTCATTATTGCTTGCGATAAAGTTTTACTTGCCAGACTTAAGGCTTTTTGGTAAATTGACATTTTTTGACCAATGTTTCTCTGTAAGTCTTCAAAATTTTCTGTATCATCGACGCTTATTCTTGCCCATTTATCTTGAACCATTTCTTCTAAAAAGGCCTTTTCGGCATTTGGAAGAAATTCTAAGCTTTCTTCTTGTGAAAATTTTAATCTTGATTTCAAAATATCAATGTCTTTAATATTTAGCTTGACATACTTAGCTCCGTGTTCATAAGCTTTTTTTGCTAATATTTTCAAAAAATTGTAATTTTCGATTGATCCTTGAATTAAAACACACTGATTTTTTTGCAAATTAATTCCTTTTAAAATTATAAGTTCTGCGTATTTTATTAAATCTTTCTCCATTTATTCCTCCTAAATAGGTTCTTCTAAAACATTCTCATTAATGTAATTTGCAACAGCTTCTTCATCATTTGTTCCTATTATTTCTAAGTAAGGTAGCATTTCTTTTAATCTATAATTTGCATTTCCCATTAGCAATCCCTTTTTTACATTTTTTAGCATGTCGGCATCATTAAACCCATCTCCAAAAGCTATGGTGTCGCTCAAATCAATGTTGATAGTTTTAAGAACTTCTTTTAATGCATTTCCTTTTGAGACTTTATGATCTACAATTTCTAATGAATTTGGAGTAGAAAGATATGCATTTATTTCTCCTTTGCATTTCTCTAAAATCATCATTTCATATTCTATTAGGCTCTCTTCTTTGCCAGCTAATATTATTTTTGCAACATTTTCAAAATTTTTAAGCTCACTAAAGTCTTTAATCTCTTTAATTTTGCCGATTGGGCTGACTATTTCATGTCCTAGGATATTGGATTCTTTTTTAAGTTCTTGGCATTGATTGATTGCAATTTTAGTCTTGATGTCAATATTTAATTGGTCGTCGTGTTGATCTGCTTTATGTAAAAAATGAGGTATATGGCTAAACTTCTCTTCTCTTAAATTTAAAATCTTTTTTACCACTTCAGGAGATAAATTATGACTTTTTATTAATTTCCATTCTTGGTTGTAAACTTTTGCTCCGTTTAATGTAATGAAAAATGAAACTTGCAGTTGGTCTATTAATTTTGTAATTTGAATAATTTCATTCTTACTTCTTCCTGTTGCTATTATAAACTTCTTTTTTTCTTTTGTTAATTTTTTAATTACAAGTTCTGTAAAGGCTCCAACATAGCTTTTTGATAATAAAAGAGTGCCGTCAAGATCAGAGGCAACCGCTTTGATATTTTTCATATTTTATCCTTTAGGAGTTAATTTCAAGCTAAATTATATCAAAATTTTTTTTTTTTTTAAATTGATAATTATTTGGTATACTAGTATTAGTAGACTGTATAAAGGGGATTTTTTTGGATATTAATAAAAGATTAGCTTTGCTTAGAGATTATATGAGGAAAAATGAAGTTGATGCTTATTTAGTAGCAGGGTATGATCCTCATTTTAGTGAATATTCTCATGAAAGGTATAATACTCGTGAGTTTATAACAGGCTTTTCTGGTAGCTTTGGTATAGTAATTGTATCATTATCTAAAGCTGTTCTGTTTACAGATGGTAGGTATTTTTTACAGGCCAATCAAGAACTCAAGGGAACTGAAGTTGAATTAATAAAGCTTGGAGTAAGAGGATCCCCTGATATTTTTAAGTATATAAATTTGAATTTTCAAGGATTAAAGCTTGGGATTTACTCTGATGAGAGCAGCATAAAGTTTTATAAAGAACTGTCTGAAAAATGTAAAAATACATATATCAAGGTTTTAAATCAGGATCTAATTGATTTAATTTGGGAATCTAGACCCCAACTTGAGTTTAATCATATAGTTGAATTGATTGATGCTGAGAAGAATAATAAAAGGTCTAAAAAAATTGAATCTATTTATTTAACTTTAGAAAAGAATTTGGCAAATTTTTATGTTATTACTGCTCTTGATGAGATTGCTTGGGTATTGAATTTAAGAGGATCAGATGTTAAAAAATCAGCATTGTTTTATTCGTTTCTTTTAATATCTAGGAATAAGGATTGGAAAAACGTTCTTTTTATTGATCCAAAAAAACTTGATTTAAGTGTTAAAGAAACGCTTGAAATGGAAAATTTTGAAATAGAGCCCTACAGTAATTTTTACTGTTTTTTGGATCGAATAAAGGATAAAGGCAAATTTTTTGTTTCATTTTATACTAATGTTAGTGTCTTAAAAGTTCTTGGTGAGGCTAATATTATTTTGGGAGAAAGCATTATAGGTAGCCTTAAGGCAGTAAAAACCGATTATGAACTTCTTAAGATGAAAGAAGCGCATGTTATTGATGCTATTGGCTTGATTAAATTTTTACGTAAATTTAAAAGTTTAAGTAATGTTGAATTGGCTGAATTAGATGAAATAGACATTGCTGATATGCTTTTGCATTTTAGAAAATTAAATGAAAAATTTTTCAGCTCTAGTTTTGATTCAATAGTTGGTTTTAAAGAAAATGGAGCTCTTCCGCATTATAAGCCTAAAAAAGGCAAAAAAATAAATTCCAATGGTCTTCTTTTGATTGATTCTGGGGGTTCTTATTTTGGACTTGGCACGACAGATGTTACAAGAGTTTTTCTGATAGGGAATGCTTCTAGCGAAGAAAAACATGACTATACCTTGGTTCTTAAGGCTTTCATTAGTCTTGCGTCTTTAAAGTTTCCATATGGATCTTCCGGAGCGTTTCTTGATGGAATTTGTAGATTGCCGCTTTTAAAAAATGAATTAAATTTTATTCATGGCACAGGACATGGTGTTGGATTTTTTCTTAATGTTCATGAACTTCCAGTTTCGATTAGTCCCAATTCTAGTTATTCGTTTAAAGGATCTGAGGTGGCTTCAATTGAACCCGGACTTTATCGAACATTTAGTCATGGAATAAGGATTGAAAATTTAGTTTTTGTAAAGCAGGCTTTTATAAATGACTTTGGATCTTTTTTAGAGTTTGAAAATTTAACTCTTGTTCCTTTTGAAAAAGAATTAATAGTAAAAGAAATGCTCTCAGAAGATGAGTTAAATTATATTAACAATTATCATGAATGTATATTTTTAACCTTAAAAGAGCATTTTAATGATGAAGGGGATTTGGAATTTTTAGCAAAACTGACAAGTAGAATATGAGATTTATAATAGCATTTTTAATGATTTTAAATCAAGGATTTTTAGACTTGTTTTCTTTGCCGGGAGATATTATTTTTGAAAGTTCTTATGATATTGCAATTAAAAAAGCTCAAAAATTTGGTAAAAATGTTTTAATTTTAGTTGGCAGAGATATTAAAGAAAATCTAATAAAAGATTTTTTAAATTCTTTTAAAAATGATGAAATTATTCACACAATAACTAAAAAAAATGTTTTTTTAGTTATTGATAAGGATAATAAAATTTTTAATAAAATTAATCTACAAAAAAGTCCAACTATTTTTTTTGTAGATTCTAAAAGTGAACAAATAAAGTCAGCTTATGCGGGAACTGTTTTTAGCAGTATTCAATTTGATAAGAATTTTTTGAGCTATGTTATGGGGGCTATAAAATCAACAAGTGTTCTAGAAAAGCAAAAAAATTATGAAATTAATACTATTGATGGGAGGACCTTTTTTTATAAAACATTAAAAGGTGATTGGCGATTAAAGTTTAATGGTAAAGATAAAAAGCTTGTTCTTTTTGATACAGATCTTAAAGAATTTTTAGTTTTTAAAGATATTGATGAAAACAAGCTTTATGCTGTTCCTAAGTCCAGGATCGGTAATATTTATTTTTCATTATTGGGAAATGAGGAGTGGAAATTTTTTGGAAAAATAAAATAAATGTCTTTTTGTATTTGGGAAAGGGGATGAATTTTTATGGAAATGGTATTTTATCCTAATGATTTGCTTCGTGTTAAGACAAAGCAAATTAATAATATTGATAATAAAATTAGAGATTATGCAAAAAAGATGATAGAATTGATGGATATTAGCGGTGGAGTTGGACTTGCTGCTCCCCAGGTAGGCCTTGATTTGTCACTTTTTGTAGTTAGAGAGAATAAAATGGCAAGGCCTTTGGTTTTTATTAATCCTTTAATTACAGAGACTTCTTATGAGCTTAGTTCTTACAGAGAAGGATGTTTAAGTATTCCGGGAGTTTATTACGATTTAATGAGGCCTAAGACTATTGTGGTAAATTTTTATAATGAGAATGGCAAATCTTTTACTATAGAAAATTCTGATTTTTTGGCAAGAATTATTCAGCATGAAATGGACCATTTGAATGGAGTTCTTTTTATTGATTACTACGAAGAAAAGATAAGAAATAAATTGTTAAAGTCTTATATGAGAGAGAGGGGTCTTAAGACAAAATGAGAATATTTTTTGTAAGCTCTTCTTCCATTGCTTTAGAAGTTTTTAAAGAGATTTTAAAGCATTATGAAGTGGTCGGAGTTTTAACCTTGCCCGATAAACCTAAAGGCAGGGGGCAAAAGTTAAGTCAAAATATAATAAAGATGGAGGCTATTGTTAGGGATATTAAAGTTTTTGATCCCTTGGTTCTTGATGATAATATATTAAATTTAATTAGAGCTTTAAATCCAGATTTAATGTTAGTTTTTTCTTATGGCAAGATTTTTAAAAGAGAATTTTTGGATATCTTCCCAAAGGGGTGTATCAATATTCACCCTTCTCTTTTGCCCAAATATAGAGGGGTTTCCCCGATTCAATCTGCAATCTTAAATGGTGACTCTGTTAGCGGCATTACTATCCAGAGTATGGCTTTGGAAATGGATAGTGGTAACATTTTAGTGCAAAAAAATTTTGAAATAAAATCTTATGATACAAGTTATGATATTTCAAAGCTTGTATCAAATCTTAGCCCAAGCCTTGTGTTAGAAGCTTTAAAAAAAATTAGCAAGGGATTTTTGGGAATTCCTCAAAAATCTAGCGAAGCTACTTTTTGTTCTTTTTTTAAAAAAGAAACGGGATTTATAGATTTTAATCTAAGTGCATTTGAGATTAAAAATAGGATTAATGCATGCAATCCTTGGCCACTTGTGAGAGCTAAGCTTGATTATAGTGATGTTATTTTTCATCGTGCTGATTTTTTAAAAATAGATTTGTATAAAGAGAAAAAGGTAGGAGAAATTGTTGATTTTAATCCCGAAAGAGGATTATTTGTTAATACCGGAGAAGGAATTCTTTTGCTTTTGGAAATTCAAAGACCTGGAAGAAAGGTTTTGGATTTTAAGTCTTTTTATAATGGTAGTAGGCAGTTAATAGGGCAAGTGTTTTCTTCAATAGGGGGGATATATTAGTTTAAATAATAATGACAATTTGAAAAATAAATTTTTTAATAAAGAGGAATTATTTAAAAATAAATCAGATCTGATTCAGAGTAACAAAGATTTTAATAACGAAATGCCAATTTTGCCTAAAGCTACAATTAAGGCATTATTTTTAGTTATTTTTGGATCTTTAATTATTTCTTTTGCAATTTTCTTTATGGTTTTAGAAAATAAGGAGATTACAGTTGTTCCAAATCTTTATTCTCTTCCCATTGAAGACGCCATTATTGAGCTGCAGAGGAAAGAGTTAATTCCACACATTGAATTTAAATTTTCTTCAAGTGCTCTTGACAAGGGAAAAGTGATAGAACAGAGTCTAAAACCAGGAACTGTTTTAAGGCATGGCAATAAGGTTATAATTTTCATTAGTAAAGGGGCTATAATAAATAAAGTTGATAGTTTTATTGGTAAAAATATTGATGATGTTATCATTAATATAAAGGCTAGTTCTTTTGGTAATTCTAAATTACTTTACCATATTGTTGAACCTCTTGAGGTTGAGAGCGAATTGCCAAAAGGTATAATAATTCGTCAAAATCCATTGCCAGGCAGTCAAGTGTCAAGTTTAACAGATCTTCAATTTTTAGTTAGTAAGGGTAAAGATCGTTTGGACAAGCATGTTAAAAATTATATTGGAATTTATTATAAAGATGCTATTGCTTCTCTTTTGGGTGATGGTATTAGCTTTGATATTGATTTGGCAAATACTGATGATTTTGGAAATATTGTTTTTCAGTCTATTCCGGCTGGAACTAAAATAAATGAATCAGATAAAATTTCAATTACTATTGCAAAGCCTAAGGTTGATAATAATATTGTTTTTGGAATTTTGACTTATAAATTAAAGCAACATCCATCTTATGTTGATATATCCGTTAGGTTAAAGGGTTTGGACGGCGAGAATTCTTTGATTTATTCCTTTAAGTCAAAAGGGGGGCTTATTAAATTGCCTTATGAGGTTTATAAAGGTTCTATGATTGAACTTTATATTTATGATAAGCTTATAAATCAAACAGTTATAAATTGATTGTGTTTGAACAAGATTAACTTAAAATAATACAATAAAAAAAATTAACATAAAATAACATATTTCATATATTAATTAGTTTTGATGCAGTAATAATAGATGCAGCAATTATGGCTGTTTCTGTTCTTAAAATATTTGAGGATATGCTGTAAGAGGAAAAATTATATTGTGTTATTAAATTTTTTTCTTTTTCTGTAAACCCCCTTTCAGGTCCTACAATAATGGTTGCATTGTTTATTTGCTCTATATCAATTAATTTTTTTTTGCTATTTTTTTCAAGTAATACTTTTATTTCAAAATTTTCTTGTTTAATATATTGGAGGCTGTCTTTTAAATTTTTCATAATTTTTATTTTTGGCAAATATGTTATTCCCCCTTGCATTGCTCCCGCTATCAAATGTTTTTCATAATCATTGCTTTTAAAGATTTTAGAATTTAAATATGATTTTTCAGTAAGCTCAGTGTTAAAAAAAATTATTTCGTATATTCCAATGCTAGCAAGTTCTTTGATAATTCTTCTAGCAACAATTGGTCTTATCATTCCAATTAGTACATTTAATTTTTTGAGCGTATTAGATTCTTCTATTTTAAAGATTTTCTTGAAAAATAGTTTTGTATCTTTTTTGTAAACGCAATGGTAAATATTTTTTTCCCCAAGAATGCCAAATTTAAATTTTTCACTCTCTTTTAATTTTAAGATTTTAACAAGATGTTCTGCTCTAGTGTCATTTAGTGGAATTCCTGTTTTAAATTCATTAAAAGTTATTAACATTAGATTCATTTGTTATAATCCCTTATTATTAATATTGTATTTGTGATATAATTTTAAGTCGATAGGGGGCACATAAATATATGGCTATTTCTTTAACCAAACAAGATTTTGTTGATAAAGTTTTTGATTATAAGAATAATAAAGAGTGGAATTTTAAAGGCGGAAGGCCTGCAATAATTGATTTTTATGCTGATTGGTGTGGCCCATGTAAAATGCTTTCTCCCATTTTTGAAAAACTTTCTAAAAAATACGACAATAGTATTGATTTTTACAAAGTAGATACAGACAAAGAGCAAAATATTGCTTCTGCGCTTGGAGTGCAAAGCCTTCCAACTATTCTTTTTATTCCTGTTAATGGCAAGCCAAAGGTTTCTGTTGGCTTTTTGCAAGAAGATGCTTTTGAGAGTATAATTAAGGATTTTTTTGGTTTTTAGTTTGCAAAATAAAATAATTTAATTGCTTTAGTAATTAATGCATATTTGTAAGTTATATATGGATTATTTTAAGGTATAGTTAATTTGTCCAAATCCGATTTGAATTTATTGGTAGAAAATATTAAATTTGAACATCTTAGTGTTTTTTATGATTTTATTTTATCTGTTTTAAATACTCTTTCTGTTAGCGATTTTGAACTTTCAGTTGTTCTTTGTGATAATGTTTATATACAAAAATTGAACAATAAATTTAGAAATAAGAATGAGCCAACCGATGTTCTTTCTTTTAATTATAATGAACTTAAAGAAGATTTGGTTAATGGTATAAATTATAAAATACAAGGAGATCTTATAATATCTTTTGAATATTTAAAGTTCAGTGCTCAAGAGTTTAATGTTGAAATTTATGAAGAACTTCAACGTGTCACTATTCATGGAATTTTACATTTAATGGGATATAAACATGAAACTAATGATTTTAAAAAGGAAGGTATGTTGATTCTTCAAGAAAATATCTTAAGAAAAAATAAAAGGGTATTTTAGATGTTGGGATTTTTTAATTTTAAAAACAAAAAGAAGGAAAAAGGAAGCCCAAAAAATGATCTTGAAGATAAGTCGAATATTGAAACTTCTTTGATAAAAAATTTCAATTCTCTTAAAGAGACTATTGTAAAAGAGATTATGATTCCTAGGATAGGGGTTATATTTGTTGATTATGCTAAGAGCAAGGACGATCTTTTAAAGGTTGTAACATCCAGCACTCATTCAAGATTTCCTGTGTATCACGGTACTATTGACAATATTGTTGGAATAATTCACACAAGAGACATACTATTGCATATGTGTAAAAAAGATTTCTATGAAATAGATTTAAAAGATATTATGCGAAAGGTGATGTTTGTTCCCGAAAGCAAAAAAACAGACTCTCTTTTGAAAGAATTTCAAGAAAATCATGTTCATATTGCAATTGTAGTTGATGAGTATGGTGGGGTCTCAGGGCTTGTAACCCTTGAAGATATTCTTGAAGAGATAGTAGGTGACATTCAGGATGAATTTGACAATGAGCTTGATGAAATAGTTTGTCTTGATGATGGGTCTTATCTTTGTGATGCTAGAATTTTAATAGAGGACTTAAATGAGAAGCTTAATTTAAATTTGCCAAATGGAGACTTTGATACTCTTGGTGGTTTTGTTTATGATCTTTTTGGGAGGATTCCTTTGAAAAATGAAAAGGTTGAATATGGCAATTTGATTTTTTCGATTAAAAATATGCATCAAAGAAATATTAAGGTGATAAAGATTTCCGAGAAGGAAGGTTTATGAATTTTAATCGATTTTTAGCGTTATTCCTTTTTAATTTTAGTGTTTTATTGGGCAGTGATACTACAGCATTGGGGCATTATCAAAAGGCTCGTGAGTATTATCTATCTAAAAGATATTATGATGCTATTGATGAACTTGTTGAAGCTATAAAAATTAATCCAAATTATTATGAAGCCTATAAATTTATTGCATCAATTTATTATTCTCTTAAGATATATACTCAAGCGCAATTTTTCATAGAGAAAGCTTATAAAATGTCTAATGAAGACACTGAGTATAAAATTCTTTATGCAAATATATTATTAAAAAATAATAAAATTGATCAAGCAAAAAAAATCTATTCTGAGGTATTAGTTAAACAGAGGAATAATATTGATGCTTTGGTTGGACTTGCTTCAATTTTTGAAAAAAATGGATTATTCATAGCTGCTGCCAATTATTATTTATCTATTCTTGATTATAACCAAAATAATTATAGTGCGTTTGAACATCTTATTGATATTTATCAAAGATTAGGAATGCATGACAAAATTAGACATTTGATAAATAAAGTCAGGGTAAATTTTTTATCTTTTCCAGATTTTCATAAAAGAGTAGCTGAATTTTATATTAGTATTAATAATTTGGGTCTTGCTGAGAAATATTCTTTAAATTATTTGGCGTTAATTGAAAGTTCTTACAAAGATTTTGGGGTTGTTGATGCCTATAGATTGCTTGCACTTGTTTATTTGCATGAATTTAAATATGAGGATGCAATAGAAACATTACAGAAGGCTATTTTGGTCAATAAAGATTCTGATGAGCTTTATTATTTGTTGGGGTATTCTTACTTAAAATTTGGGAATGTTGAAAAGGCTATTTTAAATTTAGAGCGAGCTAAAAATTTAAAAAAAGATTTAGAATTTTATAATATTGCTCTTGAAGAGAGTTTTTTTGTATCTAATTTTAGAAATTTTTCAAAAAATAATTCCAATGTTAAAATTTCCAAACACTATGAAAATGAGGGCTTTAAGGCTTTCAAATCTTTAAATTTAAACAAAGCATTGTTTAATGCAAAAAATGCTGTTGATATTTGGCCTGATAATGATAGTGCTAGATTTTTGCTTTCAAAAATATACAAACTTTTAAATTTAGATATTATGGCTTATGAGCAGCTTTTTTATTTAGTAAAACAAAGAAATTCTGCTGATTCTAGAATTTTGGATTTTTATGATGTTGTATCTTTTGATGTTAGAAAGTCTTTATTTTATAAATACGGATATAAAAGTATTGCTGATTTTAATAAACTTTACGATGACAGGGTGGTTTATAAAATAGCTATTTTTACTCAAAGCGAGAATAAGTTTTTCGGAGCAAACGATTTGATATTAAGATGTGCTGAAAGGGTGCTTGAGCGTAATTTAAATATAGAAATAGTTAATTATAATTTTGATTATAATAAAAATAAAGACTATCTAATTAATAATTTTTCTGAAGGATTTTCTTATTCAAGAAATAATAATTTAGATTTATTTTTAATTTTTGATTTTAAGGCAGATGTTTTGAAAAACACAGTTTCTTTGGTAGTTAATATTTTTTCAGGAAAAACGGGAATTAAGGTTGGTTCTTTTTCCTATAATGTGGGAGGTGTTAATTATTTAAGCAATGCTTTAAATTCTCTTTCTAAGGATTTTCATGAGTATTTGCCTAAAAAAGGAAAAATACTTCAAATTAAAAATGATGATGTTCTTATTAATCTTGGACAAGTAAACGGTGTTGTAAAGGGTGATGTTTTTTTGATTCTTAAAGAGGGTGCTTTAAACAGCGATGCTAAAGGTTCTAGTTTTATTGTTTACAAAAGATCAGATATTTTGGGAGAGATTTTAATTGAGGATATAAGCGATTATATTGCTAGAGGTACTATAAAATCTTCTACTTTTTTAAAGGATTGTATTCAAGAAGGAGCTACTGTGCTTGTAAAAAGATAGTTTGACACTTGTTATTAGTTTATGATTTAATAATTCTAGTAAGAATAAAATCAAAAAAAATCGGAGGATTTTGTATGAAATTGGCTATTAATGGTTTTGGTCGTATTGGCAGGAATGTTTTTAAGATTGCTTTTGAAAGAGGAATTGATGTTATGGCAATAAATGATTTAACAGATCCTAAAACCCTTGCACATCTTTTAAAATATGATTCGACCTTTGGAGTATATAATAAAAAAATTGAATCAAGAGATGGCGCTATTGTTGTGGATGGAAGAGAAATCAAAATTATTGCTGAGAGAGATCCAAAAAATCTTCCTTGGGGAAAGCTTGGAATTGATGTTGTAATTGAATCAACAGGTGTTTTTTCATCAGCAACTAGTGATAAAGGAGGGTATCTTGATCATGTAAGTCATGCTGGGGCTAAGAAAGTTATTTTAACAGTTCCTGCTAAGGACGAGATTAAAACAATAGTTCTTGGTGTAAATGATCACGATATTAATTCTGATTTAAAAGCTGTGTCAAATGCTTCATGCACAACTAATTGCTTAGCTCCTCTTGCAAAAGTGCTTCATGAATCATTTGGAATTGAACAAGGACTTATGACAACTGTTCATGCTTATACTAATGATCAAAGAATTTTGGATCTTCCTCATTCTGATCTTAGACGAGCAAGGGCTGCTGCACTTTCTATTATTCCAACTTCAACTGGTGCTGCAAAAGCAGTTGGGCTTGTTTTGCCTGAACTTAAGGGAAAGTTAAATGGGACTTCAATGAGAGTGCCTGTACCAACAGGTTCAATTGTTGATCTTACAGTTCAACTCAAGAAAAAAGATGTTACAAAAGAAGAGATTAATTCTGTTCTTAAAAAGGCATCAGAAACATCTGAGCTTAAAGGTATTTTGGGGTATACGGAAGATCCAATTGTATCCTCAGACATAAAGGGGAATTCTCATTCTTCTATTGTTGATGGTTTAGAAACAATGGTTCTTGGGAATGGATTTGCTAAGGTGTTGTCATGGTATGATAATGAGTTTGGATATTCTACAAGAGTAGTTGATCTTGCTCAAAAATTGGTAAAATAAGTAAAAATGTTTTCAAGGTAATAAAATGTCAATAAAAACAGTAAAAGACTTTAATAGCTTTGCGGGTAAGCGAGCTTTAGTAAGATGTGATTTTAATGTTCCCCTGAAAGAGGGGAACATTAGTGATGATACTAGAATTAAGTCTGCATTATCCACAATAGAGTATCTAAAAGAAAGAGGTGCTAAAATTGTACTTATAAGTCATTTGGGTAGACCTGAAGGCAAGAAAAATCTTAAATATTCCCTTAAGCCTGTTGCTAATAGATTGTCAGAGCTTTTGGACCAAGATGTCAAGATGTTTTCTGATTGCATTGGAAAAGAAATTGTAAATAATACTTTGCAAATGAAAGATGGCGAGGTTGTATTGCTTGAAAATGTAAGGTTTTATGCAGAAGAAGAGGAAAACGATAAAAATTTTGCAAAAAAACTTTCTGAAAATGGAGATGTTTTTGTAAATGATGCTTTTGGTGCGGCTCATAGGGCTCATGCTTCAACGGTAGGAGTTTCTGATTATTTGCCATCTGTTGGCGGATTTTTAATGGAAAAAGAAGATAAATTTCTTGGGGGAGTATTAAAAAATCCTGAAAGGCCGTTTGTTTCAATTATTGGTGGGTCTAAGGTTTCTTCAAAGATTGCGGTACTGGAATCACTGTTGTCAAAATCAGATGTAGTTGTGATTGGTGGTGGAATGGCTTATACTTTTTTGCATTCTAAAGGATATTCTATAGGCAAATCTCTTTTAGAGAGAGAATATATTGCTGTAGCTTCTTCTTTTTTAAAGAAAGCAAAAGAATTGGATGTTAAGGTAATTTTACCACTTGATCACATTGTAGCTAGTGATTTTGATAAAAATTCTACTCCTGAGTATATTGATTCCTTTAATATTCCTGAAAACAAGATTGGTATGGATGTTGGAGGCCATACTTTAAAAGAAATTGAAAATGTTGTAAAAATCGCCAAGACTATAATTTGGAATGGTCCTCTTGGTGTATTTGAATTTGATTTATTTTCAAAAGGAACTGCTAAGGTTGCTGAAATGGTAGCATCCTGCTCGGGTGTAACTGTTGTTGGCGGTGGGGATTCTGTTGCAGCTGTTAATAAATTTAATTTATCTGATAAGATTACTCATGTTTCAACAGGTGGGGGTGCATCACTTGAATATCTTGAAGGTAAGATTTTGCCAGGTATTAAGGTTTTGGAGAAGTAAAGTGAGAAAAATGTTTTTAGCGGGAAATTGGAAAATGCATTATACAAGTACAGAAGCTTCTATTGTTGCAAAAAAAATTGCAACCGAAGTTAAATCTTTAAAGGATGATTGTGTAATAATGATAACACCCCCATTTACGGCTTTGTCTAAGGTTTCAGAGTGTATTAAGGATAGTAATATTCTTCTTGGTGCTCAAAACATGTCTTATATGGAAAGTGGAGCAAGGACAAGCGAAATTTCACCTTTAATGCTTTTAGAATTTGGGGTAGAATATGTTATACTTGGTCACTCTGAATGCAGATTGTATTTGGCAGAAACAGATGAAATAATAAATAAAAAGGTTCTTATGGGGCTTAAGCATTCTTTTAAATATTTAATTCTTTGTGTTGGAGAAACTCTTGATGAGAGAGATTCTGGAAAAACCTTAGATGTTGTATTAAATCAGGTTAAAAAGGGATTGAATAATGTTCCTGAATCGGATGTTAAAAGAATAATTCTAGCTTATGAACCTGTTTGGGCAATCGGAACGGGTAAAACTGCAACCAAAGAAGAAGCAGAAGAGGTTCATAAAGCAATTAGGCATGAGATTATGAAGCTTTATTCAAAGTCAGCTTCAGATAATATTATAATTCAGTATGGAGGCTCTGTTAATTTAAGTAATGTGAAAGAGCTTATGAATGAACCCAATATTGATGGCGCGCTAATAGGTGGGGCATCTTTGAAGGCCGAATCTTTTTTATCTATAATTAATAATGTTTGTTAGTTAAAGGAGATTTGTTTTGGATTTAGTTAGATTTTGTATTTTTATGTTTTTTTTAATTGTTTCAATTTTTATTATCCTTTTAGTTTTAATTCAAGATGAGCAGGGTGATGGAATAGGCGGTGTTTTTGGAGGAGGTAGTTCTTCTATTTTTGGGGCAAAGTCTTCAAGTGTTGCTGTAAAAATCACCGGGTTTTTTATAGCATTATTTTTTATTTTTGTAATTTTGTTATCTTTTATGAATACTAGGAGAGCGGATAATAGCTTTCTAAATGACATAAAGGCGGAAAATAAGGATAGTTCAACTTTCTGGAATAATGAAAATGATGAATCAGATACTAATAGTAATAAAATTGAAGAAAAAAATTTGAAAAAAAAGTAGTTTAAATTGCTTGTTGTTGTTCTACCTATTCAAGTATTTGCGTAAAGAATTTTTCTTTTAGGTAGAATAATTTTAAATTATAACTATTATTAAATTTATCAATTTTATTGGAAGTTTATTTTACTTTTATTGTGTTTGTCTAAATACTGTAAAGCAGTACTAAAATGGTTTGATCCTAAAAATCCATTGTTTGCTGAATATGGAGATGGGTGACTTGTTTCAAGAATTAGATGATTTGACGGATCAATTAGCTTTTTTTTACTTTTTGCGAAATTGCCCCAAAGCATGAATACAATGTTTTTCAAATTTTTAGAGATTATTTTTATTACTTCGTCTGTGAAAATTTCCCATCCAATGGCTTTGTGGGAAGAAGGTTTGCCCTCTTCAACTGTTAAGATTGTATTTATTAAAAATACACCTTGAGTTGCCCATCTTTTTAAATCTCCGTTTGGGATAGTTTTTATGTTTAAACTTTTTTCGATTTCTTTGAATATATTTTGCAAAGACGGTGGTATTTTGATTTTTGAGTCTACAGAAAAAGCAAGTCCATTTGCTTGGTTTTTACCATGATATGGATCTTGTCCAATTATTACCACTTTTATGTCTTTAAATGGTAAGGAATCGAAAGCATTGAATATAAGTTTTGGGGGAGGAAATATTTTCCCTTTTTTTGTTTTATATTCATGTTTTATAAACTCCACAAGTTTTTTAAAGTATTCTTTGCTAAATTCATTTTTTAAAACTTCTTTCCAAGATTCTTCAATTTTTACTTCCATTTTTGTATTATATAAAAAATAGTTTGTAATTTAAAATTTATTGAAGGAATATTTAATTATTTTTAAAGTTTAATTTTTATTATGAATGATGATGTATTAAAAAGAATAAGTGTTTTATCTGAGTTTATTAGGGATGAAAAAAAAGTTAAAATTGAGGAAGTATTAAATCGTCGCACTAATTATTTAACATTTGTGCTTGAAGATATTTTTCATTCTCAAAATGCAAGTGCTACTATTAGAACAGGTGAAATTTTAGGGCTTAGCGATATTCATGTTATTGATAAAAAAAATAATTACACTTTAAATCCAGAGATTACTTTAGGATCTTCGCAATGGATAAATTTAAATAAGTATAAAGATACTAAGCTTGCAATTGATAGTTTAAGATCTGATGGATATAGTATAGTGGCCACATCTTTGAATGAACAATCAATGAATCTTGAAAATTTCCCGATTAACAATAAAATGGCGATATTTTTTGGGACAGAGTTGACAGGGCTTAGTGCAGAAGTCTTAGAGGCTGCCGATTTATATGTAAAAATACCTATGTATGGATTTACTCAAAGCTATAATATTTCTGTAGCTGTTGGGATAGTTATGTATTCTTTATTGAGCCGCTTAAGAAAAAGTGGTATTGATTACTTGTTAAATGAAATTGAGAAATCGAATTTGAGATTAAAATACTATAGACAAGTTATTAAAAATTATCAATTTATTGAAAATCTTATTAATTCTTAGATTTCTTTTACTCTTTTCCAAGAATTTAAAAATAGATAAAAAATGGTATCAATTATAATTATTGTTAATGTAAAAATTAGAGAACCTTTTGTAAGTTCAATATGTTTTGTTTCGGGGTAGTATTTAAATATTGTATTTGTAAATATTGAAACCATTAAATTAGCAATGTATCCAGAAATTAGCCTTGATAAAGGATGAATGATCCATAAAGATTTTATTTTTATTTGTTTAAAATAATTATATATCAAGATGTTTATATACTGGGATAAAAAAAACACATACGTTCCAATTAATATTGTTAAAATGTATGTAAAGTTGTTGAACAATATTTTAAAATGAATGTCTGAGGTGTCTAATATATTATGATTAAACACTATCATAAAATTAATCATAATTGTAAAAGTTATGTTTAACAAAAGACTCAGTATTACGGAATTTGTTGCTTCTTTTTTGTTGTATTTTTCTACCATTAAGTTTAAAGAAAATAATGCCGATAAAAAAGTAATACCCGATAAATTTAAAGACATTTCAAATACTTTTAAATTTCTTAGTATTATAACATTTGATATTGTTGAAATGATTGCATTGAAACAAAAAAGACCGGATTTCCCGAAAAATCGGTAAAGAATCCCCAATGTTGTATATGTAAAGATAAGCATTCCTGTCCACAAGCTTAAATCAAACAAATCTTTATTCATAGCATTTAATTGTACCAGATTAATTATCTAAGATAAAGTTAAAGTTTTTTATTTATGCAAATTAACTTTTTATTTTTGAAGTTTTATATATTTCGCAAAATATATAAAAGGTGTTCCTAAAATGCTAGCTAGACCTTTAATTAGATATGTGGAAATTATTATATCTAGGAAAGCTTGCTTTGGAAATACTTTAAAATAGGTTGCTATGCTTACAAAAATTATTGTATCTAGTAAGCTACTTATTAATGTTGATCCATTGGTTCTGAAAAATAAAAACCTAGGAAATTTTTTTTTAATAAATTGATATAGGTATACATCGTTTAATTGGGATGCTAAGTACGCAACAAGAGAGGCTAATAGTAAGGCTGGTATTGAAGAGAAAATGTTTTCTAAACTTTTAAAATTTTCTTGAGTTCTATTTGACATAAAGTGAATTTGGGTATTTGTTAATACTGTAAAGACAATGAAGCTAATAAACCCAATATAAACGGCTTTTTTTGAAATTTTTTTCCCGTAAAATTCTGATAGAATATCTGTTGCAATATATGATGATGCATAAATTATATTACCTAATGTAGCATTAATTCCGAATATTGTAATTTGTTTTAAAACTTGAATGTTTGATATAATGATTGCTACTGCAACCCATGCAAATAATCCATCTTTTTTAAAAAAAAGGAAGATAATAATCAAAAATGAATAGGTGGTAATTAGCATGGCAAACCATAAAATTTCATTAAACATAAAATTCTCTTTTATTAATATTGATAATATTGGATTTACTATTATAAAATTTTAGTTAAGTTTTTGCAAATAAGGTATTATTGTTGTTTGCTCGAAACTATGGTAAGATAAATCTAATTAGGGGATGTTTTGGATTTGACTGAAAATGCTAATATTATAAGTTGCAAGCAGAGGGAATCTCTTAAAACTTCTAAAATAAATGCAAAAAATAATAACTTTACAAGCTCAAACCTTGTAATGGCTGCTTAAGTTAGCAGAGGGTTCTGTTGAATTTGGCTTTGAGATTCACTTATACCCTTTTAGACATCGAAGCTTGCTTAAAAATGTTTTCAAGTTGGTTTTTAGGGACTTTTATACTTGTAAGCAATTTGGCGGTTTGCTAGTATTTCCAAACCATATTGCTTAATAAAATGCTAGATAAGCTTGTAGAAGCTTATAGTATTGTTTTTAGGACGCGGGTTCAATTCCCGCCATCTCCATTTATTTCATTCGTTTTTTGTTTAAAAACATAATTTTTAAAAAGCATTGTTAAGTTTAAAAATTGTGTAATTATTTAAAGCGTCCTATCGGAATCGAACCGACATCATTAGCTTGGAAGGCTAAGGTAATAGCCATTATACGAAGGACGCAAGGCAATACTTTACTTATATAAAAAAAATCAATTTATGTCAACAATATTTATTGTAATGTTATTTTTGGCTAGTAATTTTGGCTAGTAATTTTTTTTTTAAATAAGTACAATTAATTTAACTTAAATGTATTCAAGTACAAAAACTTGTGTGGAGGAAATTGATGGGAGAGAGAGGGGAAGTATACTCTGAGAAGCTGTTTACAGAGTCTGAGAGAACTTATTTTTTTAATGTTAAGGAAAATAGAAAAGGGGATTATTTTTTAAATATTGTAGAGAGCAAAAGAAGTCCAAGTGGGGATTTTGAAAGACATTCTATCTTTGTATATGAAGAAAATATAGGTGAATTTGAATCCAATTTGCTTAAAGCAATATCGGTTATTAAACAAAAGTTGTCTACAGGATCTATGGGTTCTTCTGCAAGGCATAGTAAAGGGTATGAGGAATATGCAGAGAGATCTAAATTAGATAATTCTAGATTTCAAAATAAATCCCATTTATCAGGTGGACGATTTAAAAAGAAGGATTATTAATTTTTCTAATTCTTTATTTTGTTAAATTAGTTTAAAATTTTTTCTATGAAGACTTAAAACCCCATATTTCTTTATTGCATTTTTATGTTCTTTTGTGGGGTATCCTTTATTTTTTTTTAGTAAATATAATGGATAAATTTTGTCGTATTCATCCATAAGTTTATCTCTTTTGACTTTAGCAATAATTGAAGCAGCTTTTATTTCGTCTATTATTGAATCCCCTTTGATTATTGCTTTAACAGTTTTTGCTGTTATTTTTGGGACAAATTTACCATCTACAAACACTAATTCGCAATTTAATTTTAGGTTTTCGTATGCAGTTTGCATGGCAAGAAGAGATGCGTTGTGAATGTTTATTTTTTCTATTGTTATATTTGAAATCTCAGCGAATGCATAATATGAATTTTCAAGTATTAATGAAGATAGGTATTCTCTTTTTTCTTTTTTTAGCTTTTTAGAATCATCTAATTCTTTTACAAAACTAGGTTTTTTTTTGAAAACTACAGCTGCACTTAGGATAGGTCCAAAAATACAACCTCTTCCAACTTCATCTATTCCGCAAATCATAATTTATCTTTTTTATAAAAATATTTTTATTTATTATAATATGAAATTGTAGATTTATCATTAATTGATTTTTAATTGGGAGTTAGTTTGGTTTTTAAAAAAATAGCACTCTTGGGGTTTAAATCTTTTGTAAATAGACAAGAGTTTGAAATAGGTGAAAATTTAAGTTTTATTGTAGGTCCTAATGGGTGTGGGAAGAGCAATCTTATTGATGCTGTCCGTTTTTGTATGGGAGAAGATAATTTAAAATTTTTAAGGGTTAAAAATATTTCTGATTTAATTTCTGTTTCAAAATTAGGAAAATCAAATTTTGCAGAAATAACTCTTTTTTTTAGTAATGTTAATGGTGAAAAATCAACTTTAGAGGAATTTGGAGAAAATTTTTATATTCGCAGGCGTCTTTATAAGGATGGTTCAAGCGAGTATTATTTTAATAATAAAATTTTAGGTCTACAAGATTATAATAAACTTTTGAATAGGCTTCAGTTTAAAAAATCGCCTTATATGTTTATAACTCAAGGCAGGGTTGAAGATATTTCTTTGGAAAGAAATGTAAATCTCAAATTCTTAATTGAACAAGCAAGTGGAATAGATATTTTAAAAATTGAAGAAGAAGAGGCTCTGAAAAATTTTAAACAATCTAATCAAAATTTATCATCTTTGTTGTCTCTACAAGAAAATTTAAGACAAAAGTACGATAACATAAAGAATGTTTACTTTTTGAGAAAGAAACATCAAGATTTAAGTGAAAAATTAAAAGATTTGGAAAAAACAATAACATTAAAAAAGCTTTTCAATATTAATTTTGATCTCAATGTCTTAAAAAGCAAATTAAATTTGGATGGTTTGAGTAAATTTCTATCTTCTAGTTTTAAGGAAAAGTTAGAATTTTATTCATTTAGAGAAAAAAATATTGTTGATAATATTCAATCCTTAGAAAAGGATCTTGATCTTATTAAGTCTAAAATTCTTGGATTAGAGGTTAAGATTCAAAAATTAGAGCAGGAAAAGACAGCAAAGGTAAGTTTGAAAGACAAGTTTGTCAGGAGTAAGTCTAAGTCTGAAGAGAAGAAAAATTCTATAAATAATGATTTATTTCAATTAAATAGTTTGCTTAAAGAAAAGAAAAATGAATTTTTTTCTTTAAGTGACGAAATTAATAGATATACTAAAAGTTTTTTTGAACTTGTTGATTTAATTTTATCTGTATTAAAGAGTGCTAGATCAGAAGAGCTTGTTTTATTAAAAGAGAATATATTAAACTCTCTTAAGCTTTTTGAAGAGTCGTTAAGTATTAAATATATTAAAGAGATTAGGGTAAATTTAATTAAATATATAAGCAAAGATGAGAATCTTTTGGCTTTATTGAAGGATAAAATTGGACCTATTTTTGATCAAAATGTTAATTTAAAAAAGTTTTTGCTTGAAAAAAATGCTTTAAAAACAAATTTTGCCAAAGATATAACAAATATCGAGAAATTAATCGAAGAAAAGACCTTTCAATTGAATGATGTATTAGGAGAGCTTGAGTATATAGAGCTTTCTAAGTTTAAAAATTTGGACGAAATTAAACTTATAGATGGTAATTTAGAATTTTTATTTGAATCGAAGAATAGTCTTAATGAAGAGCTTAAAGATTTGTATTTAAAGCTTGAAAATTTAAATTTAGAAAGGAGTGAAATTCAACTTAAATTAAGCAATCTTATTGGCGCTTCAAAGTCCAGCAATGAACCTTTTAAGGAGAAAGATTTGAGCTCTTTAGTTTTTTTAAATGATTTTAAAAAAACTAATTATTATGAATATATAAAAAAACAAACAGAGTATGAATTTCTTTTGAACTCTAATGTAGGCATTAAGAGTGAAATAGAGAGTTTTAATATTTCTAATTCAATGTCTGGTAAATTTGAATTGGAAGAGGATCTTGCAACCAGAGAGCTTTTATACAAAGAAATCGGTGCAATCAATCTGGGTGATTATGTATTTTTCAATATTGATAAAGAATTTGATGAAACTAAGGATCGTTTTGAAAAAGTAAGTTTACAAGTTGAAGATTTAAAGCTTTCAAAATATTCGTTACAAAAACTTCAAAAAAAAATAAAAAATGAGATTTATAAAAAATTTAGAGAATCATTTGATGAGATTAATAAAAATTTTTCTTACTTTTTTAAAAAAATTTTCAAAGGAACCGCTATTCTTTTTTATAATGAAAATACCGATAATGTTGAGATTAGAATAAATTTTTCAAACAAATTTGTCAAAAATAATAATATGCTTTCTGGGGGTGAAAATACTTTGGTTAGCATGGCTTTTTTATTTGCACTGTATTATTATTCTCCTGCTTGTTTTTGCATGCTTGATGAAATAGATGCAGCTCTTGATTTTGAAAATAGCAAAAAACTTTCTTTACTTTTAAAAGAATTGGGGAAAAAAATTCAACTTTTAGTAATAACCCACAATGTATATGTTTCTGAGGGTAGTGAAAATTTGATAGGCATTACGCTTGATAATGGTGAAAGTAAGGTGTTTAATATATAATTAATATAATTGAACTAGATTTAAGGAAATTAACATGCAAGGTGGAAAGTTAAGTTTTAGAAAATATTTTTTAATTTTAATATTTTTAATTTTTATTGTTTCAGGTATCACTTATTTTTATTCAACGAAAATGTTAGAGAAATCTCATAAGTCTGTTGAAGACAATTTAGATGCTAAGGTTAAATTAGTTAATATGGAAGATTTTTATTTTGATTTAAATGAATGTTTAAATATGGATGATTTTTTTATTCCGAGACCCTATTTTTTAAATGAAGATTTAAATAAAAATTTAGTTGTTGACAGGTTGATTAAAAATAAATTCCTTGATGAGAATTTTTTCAAGGATCTTTGGATTAAAAAGGAAAATTTATTTAACGTTGATATTGAGAAGGAGAATGAAAAATTAATAGATAAAATTTTAGAAATTTCCAAATGATTAAAAAATATTTGATTTATATAAGTTTGCTATTTGCTGTTTTTGAAGTTTTTCCTGAGCCAGCTTTTATAAGTCAAAATGATTCATATGAGCTTGATTTTAGTAGTAAGGAAGTAGATATTAATGTAAATACTAATTCAAAGTTTAATCTTTCTTTTAAAGATGAGTCTTGGATTTATATCAAAAGCAATGAAAATGAATCTTTTGTTAAGTTAATTGGAGAATATTATGAGAAAGGAGCTGTTTTCGCTTTTCAAACTTTTAAAAAAGAAGGCAAAATTAAGTTGATTTTCAACTACCAAAATGTTAAAGATTCTAGTGAATTTAATAAGATAATTATCTTAAAAATTACAAAAAAGTTTGAAGTTAAAATTCCAGATGGTGTTGATTCTGATGAAGGTAAGGACATTAAAAGTGATAATAACAGAAGAGATAATATTAATGTAACCTCTTTAGAGGTGATTTCCCGGGCTTTAAATTTATCTTACATAAATGATTACAATGGAGCAATAGATTTGCTTAATAAGTATAATTTTAATGATGATAAATATATTTTACTGAAGGCGGAAATTTATTATAAAAATAGAGATTATTTGAAATCTTATGAAAATTATTTGAAATTGAAGGGCAGATGCTTTCAAAGCATTGTTTTTGATCTAATTAAGCTTGGTATAGAATTAAATATTAAAGAAGAGGTCTTGGAGGGTGCCAGGTATTTAGTTGAAAAGAATATTGATTTTTCTGAGAATATTTATCTTAATATCTTTGAATTTTTAGTAATAAGGGGGGAGTATGAGTTTGCTTTAAATTTTAGTTCTCTTTACTTTCCTAAGTATATTAATTTAAGCTTTTCGGATAAATATAGTTTTTTTTTGGGAAAGCTTTATGAATCTGAGAGTAAATATAAAAATTTTTTAAAGGCTTTGTATTATTATAAATTGATTATTGATAATTACCCTTTTAGCGATTATTATGAAAAAGCCAAGATAAGGTATTTATTTTTAAAGCGGTTTTTTTAGGAGATATAATATGATACGAAGAAGGCTTACTAAACAACTTGAAATAATAAAAGATTATCTTTGGGATATGAAAGAATGTGTGCTTAAAATTATAGATGACTCTTTAATAGCCTTAGAATCTAAGGACAAAAGTTTGGCTAAAAAAATAATCAATGAGGATGAAAAAATAATAGATGATTATCAATATGATATTGAGGATTTATGTGGAAGAATAATTGCGACTGAGCATCCTGTTGCTACAGAACTTAGAGAAATTTTAGCAATTATTAAAATAATAAGTTCTCTTGAAAGGATTGCGGATCATGCTACTAAGATTGTAAAAGTTGTTCTCCTTCTTGAATCAGATTCGGGTGATTTTGATTTTATTAATTTGTATTTTAAACCTTTAAGAGAAATGGCTGATACAGCCAAAGAGATGTTGTCTGATATTTTTGACGCATATTTTGATGGAGATTTTACTAAAATATTAAAGATAGTTAAGTATGACAATATAATAGATAAATTATTTTCAAAGCAAAAAAGTATTGTTATTGAGGCAATGAAAAAAAATCCTGAAAATTTGGATTATCTTTTGAATATATTATTTTTGAATAGCTTCTTGGAAAGAGTGGGAGATCATGTAGCAACAATTGGTGAATTGCTCTATTTTATTAGAATAGGTGAAAAAGTAAATTTAACCTAAAAGGTGGTATTTTAGACTTTTTAATCTAAATAAATTTTATATAATGAAAAATTTATTATAAAAAGAATTAATGATCGCGATCATTAATTCTTTTTATAAGTAGCAGGCATTATGTATTCAAGATTTTTGTTTCCTCGGATTGTTTCTGAATGTCCTATTAAAAGATAAGAATCATTTTTAAGATAAGAGTTAAATTTATTGGTAAGGTTGTTTCTAGTTTTTTCATCAAAATAGATCATGACATTCCTACAAAATATTAGGTCAAATTTTTTGCTAAATGGAAATTTCTCATCCATTAAATTTAATTTTTTAAAGTAAACCATTTTTTTTAAAGTTTCTTTAACTTGAAATTTATCATCTTTAATTTGATTTAAATATTTAGTTTTTAAATATTTTGGCAAATTTATTATACGATCTTCAGGATAAATTCCCTCATGAGCTTCTTGTAGTACACTAATTGAAATGTCTGTTGCTAGGATTTTGACTTTAAAATCTACTTTATTATTTTCCATATATTCTTTTAGTATCATTGCAATTGTATATGGCTCTTCTCCACTTGAGCAGCCGGCTGACCATATTCTAATTTCTGAGTTTTCTGATTTCAATATTTTGTTAGCAAGTTTAGGTAATATTTTGTTATTTAAAAAATCAAAATGTTTAGATTCTCTAAAAAAATAAGTATGATTTGTTGATATTTTGTCTACTAGTTCAATTAATTGAATGTTTCCATTGCTTGTTTCTAAAAAGTTAATGTATTCAGTAAAATTTTTAAATCCTTTAACTTTTAGAAGGGATGATAATCTACTTTCAATAAGCATCTTTTTTTTTTCGTTGAGATTAATTCCAAAATTGTTGTAAACTATTTTTATTAGTCTTAAAAGTTCATCCTTAGTTATATTTATATTGAGATTTAATTTGTTTTGGTTCATATTCATATGCTTTTGATTTCATTCTCCTTTTTGAGCTAGAGCGATTTTTTTATGCTAAAAATGTAATATGTTCTTTTTTTACTTCTATAATACTAAGCGTATAGCTTAAGTTGGATATTTCAATTGCAATAATTCAATTGCAATAATTTTCCAATTGTGATAATTTAGTAGTTAAATTATTAGTATGCTTACTTATTAAAGGTTGTGTTATGCGAAAAAGAAGTGGAAAAATCAAAGATGATTTAGTTGTGCTTGATTCTAAAGAAAAAAAAGTTGGTGTATGGGGTATTTTTGCCCTTATTTTAATTGTTTTTGGGTTTATTATTGCACCTTTACTTCCAGGTATGTTTGATAATGTTAATTCATCTAGTTTAAAATTTGGTTCCTATAAAGGGCAGCCTATTTATTATAAAAAAGATAGTAAGTTTGCCAAGTATGTTAATTATTATTCAAATCTTTACTCTAAATTACAAGGGAATGCTAAAAATATTAATATAGATTACAATGTTTGGTATTTAGCATTTATGAAATATGTTGAGGATGTTGCTTTTTTTGACTTAATAAAAAAATATAATTTTTATGTTTCTAAGGAAATGTTGAATAAAAATTTACTCAGATCCCCTGAATATTTAGATTCTAGTGGAAATTTTAGTTCTAAAAGATATAATAAAGCTTCTGATTATCAAAAAGTTAAAATTTATGATGATATGGTAGAAAGCATGCTATTTTCTAATGTGAAAATTTTTTTAAATAGTAATTTAATATTTCCAGATTCTCTTTTTAATATGATTAAGAATATGAGTACTGTAGAAAGGCAAATTTTATATCTTTCTCTTTCTTATCAAGATTTTTCTAATAAAGAGGCAATATTTTATGCTGAAAAAAATTTAAATTTATTCAAGCATTTATCGCTTGCGTCCATCCGTTTTAAAAATATGAATGATGCTCGCAATGCTTATGATAAGCTGGTAAACAAAACTCCATTTGAAGAGCTTGCTAAGCTTTATTCGGATGATATAGCTAATTTCAAAGGTGTTGTTTCTTTGGATAAGTATTATTTTGATTTAGATCTTAATGTTGAAAAGAAAGAAGATCTAAATTCCCTCTTTTCTTTAAGAGAGGGCGAATTTAGTAAGCCTATTAAGATTAAAAATAAAAATGAATATCAAATATATAAGGCATTTGGCAATGTTCATGATTTTGATAAAAATTCAGATCGAGATATTAACTCTGTTAAAGATTACATTGAAACTTATGAACCAAGTGTTATTGAAAGTTATTTGGAAAATAAGCTAAATGATTTTCTTAATGATGTTAAACTTGGCAGTTTAAATCAAGCTCTTGAAAAATATCGGTTTAGTTTAAAAGAAGAAATTGTTAATTTATCTTATAATGTCAACATATATCCCAATACTTTAAAAGATTTGGTTGAGTTTAATAATAGTAAATCTTTTTATGATATTGTTTTTGGATTAAAAGAAAATTCTTGGTCTAAGCCTTTTGTAGCGAATAAAAAAGTTTATTTATTTTTCCTTAACTCAGCTAGAAAAAGACCTAATCAGAGAATCAAAGAAGAGATCGAGAATGAAAAACTTTTTGACAATTTTAACATTGCAAATAGTGGTTTGATTACAGATTTTTTATTGAATAAAAAAGATTTTGTTAATAATTTTAATGAGTCGTTTTTTACTTTACAAAACTTTAGTCAAAATTAAGAAATGAATGTTATGATAAAGGTTTTGGTTGATAGTGTAATTAATTTTATTAAAGAATTGATCTTGTTTTATAATTATTTGTATAGATTTATGTTTTTATTCTTTTTTTTTATATTATTTGCTTGTTCCAAAGTAAGCAAAGATTTTATTGTTTTTAACAAAGATGTAAAATCTACTCCCAAGATCGAGAATTTAAGTTCCAATGTTTTGGAAATCAACAAAATGGAAGATTTTTTTGGAGATATTATAGATTTAAAAGGTTATAAAATTCTTACGGTTCAGCAAGAAAATTTAAATTTAGATGTTTATTTTGAACAGGTGGTTTTAGCTCAAAATTTTTCAAATCTTAATGCATATTTGTTTATTATTGGTTTTGATCCTAAAGTTAAGGTTGGAACGATTCTTTTTAAAACTCAAATAGATATTGACCCAAAAAATTCTTATAATATGTATCTTGAAGATATTACGGGTGATTATGATTTCAATATAGTTGTTCAAGGATTTTTAAAAGATAAATCTGTTTTGTATGTTTTTCAAAAATCTGTTTTAAATGATGTATCTTCTTACAAACCCATATTTTTTGAAAAAGTTAATGGTACTGTTATTATTAATAAGTATACGAGATCTTCAGCTTACGAAGAAAACAGATCAAGAGAAAGCTATCCTATTTCTTTAGAAAAATATGAAAAAGTGGGAGAAGATTTAATAATCAGCAAGATTGAAAAATATGAATATTCTCATGTTCAGGCTAAGTATTACCTTTCTTCTGTGAGTGAAAAAGTTGGCAAAATTGATAATAATATTTATAAAACTTTGAAAAATTTAAGCAAAGATGAAGTTTATAGATTTTTACATGGAGTTTGGTACGATTCCCATGATTATAATAAAAAACAGGGCAAAGATATTGATGAGGTTTTATTTTTGTCTTTTGAAAAGCAATCGAGCGAGATTAATCTTTTTAGAAAAAATTCTCAAGAAGTTGCAAAGATTGAATATATTTCAAAACCGGCTTACAATACCCTTAATGTTAGTGCAAAGTCTTTTTTTTCAGATTTGATAGTTTACAATTTTTGGATAAAAATTGTAGATAAAGAAAATATTGAAATCAAAATTGACACCAGTACAAATTCTTATGATAATAGTGGATTTTCGGGTGCATTTAAGAGATTTGATGAAAATATCTTAAAAGTTAAAAAGGGTGATAATATTTATTTTATTCCTAGTGGAAATTATGTATATAAGGACAAAATTTATGATTTTTCTTACCCGAATTTAACTTATATTGATGAGAATAAAATTTATTATGGAATTTTTAATATTTTCCCTTTAAAAAATAATTTTGTTCTTGAATATGAAATTGATATGGGTAGTTATAAGATTGTTGAATCTTTTTTTCTTGAACATAGCGAGAGAGTTGTTCAAAAGCAAAAATTTTCTACAATCATTCTTAATCCTATTAAAATTTTAAAAGATGATGTAAGCTTAGTTAAAGGGCAAAAATTAAAACTTGAACGAATAGAAAAAATAGGATAATAGTTTTTATGAAAATATTGAGAAGTGTTATAGCTTATTTTAATGTTTTATTGTTCTTTTTAATTTTAATTTTTTTTTTATTTCCTTTTTACTTGGTTTGTAAAATTTTTTTACTCGAGCGTTATGTTGTAAAATTTAGCTTTATTATGATGCGGGCTTGCATTAAGGTTGGTTTGTGGCTTGCTGGAATTAAAATTATTGTTACGGGTTCTGAAAATATTCCCCAAAAAAGCAATGTAATAATAATGGGGAATCATATTGCAGCTATGGATCCTCTAATTTTTATTTATACTTTTAATAATCCATTTGTAATATTGGCAAAACATTCTTTGCTTAGGGTTCCTTTTGTAAATATTGGTTTAATTGTTATGGGCGCTATTTTTGTGAATAGAAAGAGTATAAGATCTGCTGCGGCTGCTGAGGCTAAGGCGATAAAGGTTATGAGAGAGGGTAGATCTATTGGAATTTTCCCCGAAGGGACTAGAAATAGAGGAGGAGATACTAAAGTTTTTAAAAGGGGTGCAATTAAGATGGCATTAAAGACGGGAACATCTATTCTTCCTGTTACTCTTTATAATACTAATAACTTTTTTATTAAAAATATTATTTTTAATTCTGGACTATCTGTTTATATTCATGTCCATCCTTTGATAGATATTTTAAAATTAAGTGAATATGAAAAAGAAAATCTTAATAGTATTATTAGAGATAAAATAGTTAAAAAACTTGAAACTATTAAAATTTAATTTATAAAGCAAGGATTTAGATGAAAACTCAAAATTATGATGAAAGTAAAATAATCACTCTATCTTCCCTTGAACACATTAGATTAAGATCTGGTATGTATATTGGACGCTTAGGAGATGGTTCTAATATTGATGATGGTATTTATGTTTTAATTAAAGAGATAATAGACAATTCAATTGATGAGTTTATTATGGGCTATGGAAATGAAATTTTTATAAAAAAAGAAAATAATCTTATTGCTATTAGGGATTATGGAAGAGGAATTCCTCTTGGAAAAGTTGTTGAGAGCGTTTCAGTTATTAATACTGGCGCCAAGTATAATGACGATGTTTTTCAATTTTCTGTGGGGCTTAATGGTGTTGGAACGAAGGCGGTTAATGCCTTAAGTTCGAAATTTTTAGTAAGATCAACAAGAAATGGCAAATCTTTTGAGGCGTTGTTTTCTAAGGGAAACTTATTGGAATCTAAAGAAATAGAATCTTCTGATAAAGACGGTACTTATGTTGAGTTTTTAGCAGATTCAGAGATATTCGGAAAATATTCTTATAGTGAGGATTTCCTGAAGAGAAGATTTTTCCATTATGTTTGTTTGAATAAGGGACTTATAATAAACTATAATAATCAAATTTTTGAATCCAAAAACGGTCTTTTAGATTTTTTGAATTCAGAAATTAAAAGTGATGATTTGCTTTATGATATTGTTTATTATTCTAGCAAAACCTTAGAATTTGCTTTTTCTCATACAAATAATTATGGGGAGACTTATTTTTCATTTGTTAATGGGCAATATACCAACGATGGAGGTACCCATCAAACTGGTTTTAGGGAAGGCTTTGTAAGAGCTATTAACGATTTTCTTAAAAAAACATATTCGTCAACAGATATTAGGGAAGGTCTTGTTGCAACTCTTTCTGTTAAAATTAAAGACCCAATATTTGAAAGCCAAACTAAGAATAAGCTTGGAAATATTGAAACTAGAGGTAATGTTGCAAAGGAAGTGCAAAAGATAATTTCTGAAATTTTATATAAAGATAAAATACTTGCAAAATTGATTGAGAAAAAAGTAGTTGACAATGAACGACTTCGGAAAGAGCTAAGTAGTGTGAGGAAAGAAGCCAGAGAGAGAGCAAAAAAAATATCTTTTAAAATTCCTAAACTTAAGGATTGCAAATTACATTTTAATAGCAGCGGTGAGCAGTCAGAACAAACTATGATCTTCTTGACAGAAGGTGATTCTGCAACGGGTTCAATGGTGTCTTGTAGAGATGTTTATACTCAGGCTATATTTTCTCTTAGAGGTAAACCTCAAAATATGTTTGAAAAGAATAAATCTGAAATATATAAAAATGAAGAGCTTTATAATATGATGGTGGCTCTTGGCATTGAAGAATCAATTGAAAATTTAAGGTACAATAAGGTTGTAATAGCAACTGATGCAGATTTTGATGGATTTCATATTAGAAACTTGCTGTTAACTTTTTTCTTGACTTTTTTTGAAGATTTAATTTTAAATGGTCATATGTACATTTTAGAAACTCCTCTTTTTAGGGTTAGAAACAAAAAAAACACTATCTATTGTTATTCTGAGGAGGAAAAGCAAAAAGCTATTCTTGAGCTTAAGGGGGTATGTGAAGTAACAAGGTTTAAAGGCCTTGGTGAAATTTCCCCAAATGAATTTAAAGGTTTTATTGATATTAATAGTATTAAACTTACAAAAGTGGATCTTTTTAATATTAAAGAAATAAAAGAAAAATTGGGGTTTTATATGGGACAAAATACTCCTGAGAGGCGGAATTTTATTATGGAGAATTTGATCTAATGGATATTAGAACTGTACTTAAAGATAATTTTTTGCAATATTCATCTTATGTTATTAAAGATCGTGCTATTGCTAGTGTTGTTGATGGATTTAAACCAGTACAAAGAAGAATTATACATTCTCTTTTTGAAATGCATGACGGTAATTTTCATAAAGTTGCAAATGTTGTTGGTAATACAATGAAATATCATCCCCATGGTGATACATCAATTTATGAGGCTCTTGTTAATATTGCTAACAAAGATTTATTTATTGAAAAGCAGGGCAATTTTGGTAATTTGTTTACAGGTGATCCCGCTTCTGCTTCTCGATATATTGAGTGCAGATTAACGCCTTTAGCTTTTGATGTTCTTTACAACAAAGAGATAACAATTTATGAATCTTCTTATGATGGAAGAAATAATGAACCTTTACTTTATCCTGCAAAAATTCCTGTTATTTTAATTCAAGGAAGTGAGGGAATTGCTGTTGGAATGGCAGCTAAAATATTGCCTCACAATTTTAATGAGATTTTAAATGCAGTAAAGAGCGAGCTTCTTGGAGAGACTTATGATATTTATCCTGATTTTCCAACAGGAGGAATAGTTGATGTTAATGAGTATGCTGACGGTAACGGTAAAGTTTTAGTTAGAGCTAAAATTGAAACTATAGATGAAAAAACAATTGTAATAAGGGAATTACCTTTTGGAGAGACTACTGAGAGTTTGATATCTTCGATTGAGAAAGCAATTAGAAAAAATTATATTAAAGTTTCAAGCATTAATGATTTTACTGCTGAGAATGTGGCCATAGAACTATCTTTGCCACGAGGTGTTTATGCAAGTGAAGTGATTGAAAAGTTATATCATTATACAAATTGCCAAATATCAATTTCTGTTAATTTATTATTGCTTAGTGAGAGATATCCTGTTGTTTATACTATTAAAGATCTTATTAAATTTCATGCAGCCCATCTTCAAAAAATTTTAAAAATGGAACTTGAATTACAAAAAAGTAAGATTCTTGAAAAAATATTTTATAAGACACTAGAGCAAATTTTTATTGAAAAAAAGATTTATAAACTTCTTGAAACAATTTCTAATGAAGAAAATATTGTGAATATAATATTGTCAAAAGTTTTAAGTTATAAAGAATCCTTTTCAAGGAAAGTTTCTGAAGAAGATATTGAAAATTTGCTTAAGATTCCAATTAGAAAAATAAGTCTTTTTGATATTGACAAAAATTCCAAAGATATTAAAATTTTAAACAAAGAATTAAAGAGTGTAAATAGCAGTATTTCTTCAATAAGGGGATATTCAATAAACTTTATTGATTTATTACTTGCAAAGTATTCTAAAGAGCATCAAAGGAAGACCGAAATTTCTTTAATCAAATCAAAAAATGTAAAAGAAATAGCTACAAAGAATATGAAAGTTTATTTGAACTTGGCAGAAGGTTTTGTAGGAACTAGTCTTTTTGGAGGTGAATTTATTGGAAATGCTAGTTATTATGATAAAATATTGATTTTTAGAAATAATAGCTATGTTCTTAAAAATATTGAAGATAAGGTATTTATAGATAAAAAAAATATATGTGCTTTGGTTTATGATGTAAATAATTCAAAAGAACAAATATTTTCAATAATTTATTTTAATAAACTTGACAATTTTTATTATGTTAAAAGATTTAAAATAGATAAATTTATTACAGATAAAGTCTATGAATTTTTGGGAGAAAATGATAAATTTGTAGATTTTTCATTAAGTCCTGAATTTGTAGAATTTTCGACAAATAAAGACATTATTAAAAGAATTGAAATTGAGAATTTTATAGTCAAATCAAGAAGCTCTATTGGGAAGCGAATTTCAAGCAACAATTTGAAAAAAGTTAAATTTAAATAGTTTTAAAAACCTTTTTTAAATTTCATTAATATGTTAACATAGTACCAGTTTTAATTGAAGGGGTTTTTATGAATAAATTTTTAATTTTTGTTTTGGTAATCTTTTGTGTTTTTTCTAGCTTTGCTCAAGCTTATGATTCTAAAAGTGATTTTAATCTGGGGGCGGGAGAAAAACTTTTGGCTTATGAAACTAACAAGAAAGATCCTATTGTACCATTTTTATTGAACCTTTTTTTAGGGTTTGGGATAGGTTCTTTTGCTCAAGGAGATATTCTTGGAGGTTCTCTTATTCTTGGATTTGATGCAGTTGGTATAGGACTAATACTTACTGGAGCTTATTTAGATATCAAAGCTTTAGGTAATAATGCCAGCAAAGCTGCTTTTAAATGGACTTGGGGTAAGGGAGTAATGTTGGCAGGGGTGCTTACTATGACTGTGACAAGATTAACAGAAATTATTCTTCCATTTACATTTGCTAATAGTTATAATAAGAAACTAAAAAATAGTCTTAATATAGCTTTGGGAGGATTTGAGCCTAATTTTGATGTTAACATAGGCCAAGCTAGTGCTCTTGGGTTTGAACTGTCTTTCAAGAAAAGTTATTAAAATAATATTATAAAAATGAGTGATTGCAATTTTGTATTGTGATTACTCATTGTAATTGAAAATTAGAGTTTTTATTTATATTTTATTTCTCTCCTAAGCTCTTTTTTTATGCTTTTTTGTTTTAGTATTTCTCTTTTATCATGCAATTTTTTTCCTTTGCATATTCCAATTTCTACTTTAATTATTGATTTTTTTAAATAAAAGCTAATAGGAATTAAAGTGTATCCTTCTTTTTCTTTAAATTTTTTCAGTCTTTGTAATTCCTGTTTTCTGATTAGAAGTTTTCTGGGTCTTAATTCATCATGATTGAATATATTTCCTTCTTTATATTTTGATACGTGTAAGTTTTCAAGCCACAACTCTTCTTTTTTTATGCTTGCAAAGCTATTATTAAATGATAATTTTTTTGATTTTATTGATTTTACTTCGGTTCCTTGCAGTACTATTCCACAACTTATTTTATCTTCAATAAAATAATTAAATTTTGCCTTTTTGTTTTCAAGAAACAAATTGTTTGTCTTCAAATCTATTCCTTTGATACAATCAATCTGAAACCAATGTTTGGAGAACTCCAATTCTTCAAAAAAGAAGCCTTGGTTGATGGATTGAGTAAATTATTATTTTGATGAGAATATGTTCTAATTTCTGTTATTAATGAATAAAAGTTTGAATTTTCGTTATAAAAATTTCTTTCATTTTTGAATATTGCAGTATCGTTAAAAGACGAATTTTGCATTAAATTCCAAAATCCAACTTTTTTTGATATCTCATTGATATTTAACGGTTTTTTGTTTGGTTCTTTTTGGTATAATTCCCATTCTTGTGATATAGGGAGTCTTGCTTTGAATCCGTTGGGAAGTTTTTTAGAGTACCAGTTTGCATATTCTAATGCTGAAAAATAAGATATTCCTGTGATAGCTTCATTTAAGCCTATTTGATTAAAATTTTTAAGATAATTTTCATCCACAAGCTGTTCTTTTATTAAACTTTCTTTGTTATTTAATGTCCATTTTGGATTTTCTTTTAAAAAGTTTTGATACTCATATTTTGTAACATTTTGCTCTTGAATAAGAAATTCTTTTATACTATAGGTAGACTTTAGTGAAATATTTTTTGAATCCAATTCATAATTTTGAATTTTCTCTATTTTATTTGAATTTATTTTTTTAAATCCAGGTAACTTTATATTAATTTTTTCATTTTTGGAAATTAATTGAATATTTTCATTGTCTAAAGTTTTGGTTAATGTTTTAACCCAAGGCTTGTCTTTTGTTAGTTTTTTTAGATCTTTATCTAAATTTTCTAAAAACCAAAAGATAGCTCTATTTTCTAAATCAAAATTTGTTTGTAGAGAATTCCATATTTCTTCTTGATTATTGTTGTTTTGGTCTATTGAATACACTGATTTGTATGAATCTATAAAATCCTTAAACATTTCGGTTGAATTTAAGTGAGGTATGGAATCTTTTAGAAACTTTTTAATGTATTTGGGATGTTCTTTGAGATCACTAGATATTAATGAAAATACAGGAATTAATTTGATATTTTCATTAATATTTTTTATTCTCACCATTATAGAAAGCTCTTTTTGTCTTTGTTTAATGATCTTTTCGGGCTCAATCAGCTCTAAATTTATTTGTAAATTGTAGCTCCCAAAAAATTTATTGTGAATTGTTATATTTTGTTCGTGGGTTTTAAATCCCATCCTTTTTGCTTTAATGATTCCTTCAGTGGCATTTATATATTTTTTAAATGGCGTTCTGCCGATATATTTTTCGTTTAAATAGATGTAAGTGTTTTCAATATTAGAATTTATTTTTAAATATGCTCCTGGATTTTTAAACTTGGGCATGATTATTAAAATTGATATTAAACTTAAAAGTAATATTAGTGCTGTAAAAAATACGTAAACTTTGGGTGTTATTCCTAGGATTGGCTTTAATTTAACTTCAAAAAGCTCAACATTTGAATTTTTATCACTTTCTTCCATCTTCTAAAGTATAGAAAAGTATTTAAATAAGTGTCAATATTTTGTATGATTTAATTCTTGAGGTTAGATTATGCATTTAAGAAAATTGGATAAATTTGCATCTTTTTTGGTATTTTTTGTGGAAAAATACTTAACATATCGAAAAAGAAAAAAGTATTTTTGCAAATTAAGGGCTAAGAAACGAGGATTTTTTCTAAACTTTTTATTTGATTTTGTAGCAGCGGCAATTTTTGTACTGGTAATAAATCAATATTTTATTCAAGCTTACAAAATCCCATCGGGTTCAATGGAGAATACCCTTCAAATAGGGGATTTTTTGTTTGTAGATAAATTTTCTTATGGCCCGGAACTTTTACCAGGATTGTTTAAGATTAATGGTTTTAAAACCCCGGAAGAATCAGATATTATTATTTTTGAAAATCCAGAGTATAAATCAAAGGGTGTTTTTTTTGATATTTTTCAAAGAATACTTTATATGTTAACGCTATCTTTTATTGATCTTGATAGAGATGAATATGGCAATCCTAATGTTAGATTCCTCGTAAAAAGAGGCGTATTTGCAGATGGTAAAATTGTTAGATTTAACAATGGTAAGGCTTATATTAAAAAAGAAGGCGAAGAAAATTTTATTTTAGAAGATTCTTATCGGAATTTGGTTGGTCAAAATTTTAATATTAAAAAAATTGTGGCAAATGAGGACTATGGGATTTATGGTGATTTTGCTATGTTTGTTGCTCTGAGTCAGTTAAATATAAATTTAAGTAGTGCTCCCGATTTCTCATTTTTTGATGTTAGGGTAATTGATAGGTTTGAGCTTGAAAGGTTAGAATATAAGTATTTATCTGCTTTTATGCCTTATGTTGATTATTATATGGAAAAAGCTATAATAAGAGATTATGGAATTTATGTTCCTTATGGATATGTTTTGCCAATTGGAGACAATAGGGATAATTCTCATGACGGTCGTTTTTTTGGGGTAATCAATAAAAATAAAGTTCTTGGAAGAACCTTGGTAATATATCTTCCATTTTCTAGGGTAGGATTTATTTAAAGTGGCTGTATACTTAACTTTTGAGCAAAGGCTTTTAAGAAAAAAGCAAAGAAAAGTTTTTTTTAAGTATGTTTTAACATTTTTAGTGTTGAATTTTTTTTTCACAAAGTTTATTTTGCAAATTTTTATTATTAAAAGTAATGAGATGTTGCCGACAATAACAAAAAATTCTAGTTTATTTTTTGTTGCGACACATATAACATCTTTTTTTATTCCTTTAAAAATGAATGATATTGTTCTTTATGAAGATTTTAGACTAAGTAATAATTTTTTATTAACTTTAATAAAAGATTTCTTTTTTTTAAATAAAATCTTTAAAAGAGCGAGCTATAAGGTCTCAAGAATAGCAGCTGTTCAGGGTGATTCTGTATATGTTAGAGGTTTTAATGTTTTGGTAAATAAAAAGGATACAGATTTTTTTTATTTGAATGGCAATTTAGTTAGCTATTACAAGTTGAATAATTTTTTTAATACAGATGAAGTGATTAAGTGTTTTATTTTGAAAAAAAATGAAATTTTTTTATTAAATGACAATTTAAGTGTTTTAAATGATTCTAGAATATTTGGGCCTATTAATAAAAATGTTATTGTTTCTTTTTTGGCCTTTAAGGTAGTGGACTATAAGATTGTTAAATAAAATTTTTGTTGATGCTGATTCTTGTAATTTTAAGATAATAAAATTTTTACAAAAATTTATATTGCAAAATAAAGCAAAAATTATTGTAGTTTCTAATAAGTTTTTGAATTTGGGAAAAATAGAAAATGTTGCTTTAGAAGTGGTAGACAATGTTGATTTATTTATTTTGAATTTAGCAGATAGGTACAGTCTTGTTATTACTCGAGATATTTTTTTTGCTAAACTTCTTTTGGATCTTGAGGTTAAGGTTATGAACGATGAAGGTCTAATTTTTAATATAAACAATATAAATTATTTATATTTTAGATCTAAGATTAATTTCAATTTGAAAATTAAGGTTAAAAAATATTATGATGGAGATTTTAATAAATCTAGATATGAAAAATTTATAACAAATTTTTATTCTTTATTCTTTAGTTAATTTTTTGTTTTCCAATTTCCACAAACCTTTGCCCTGAGTTAATATGTAAATTGTGTTGTTTGACACAGGAATAATATCGTTAAGACCCGTTTTGCTTAGCTGAGAACCATTATAAGCCCCAGGTACTACAGATTTTGAGGGCGCTTGTAAAGCAAAAATCCCTTCTTTGTTTTTTGTAAATTCTGCAAATCCATTATTACTTCCGACTAATATTACATCATTAAATTCTCTTGCGAAGTAACCGCTAAATTCGCCTACTTCTTCTTGAATAAATATTGGTGTTGTATAATTATTTGCATTTGAATACACTTTGAATTTTGTGTCTAAATTATTATAACCACCAGTCATTACTAAGATTTCAGAAGAACCCCTAATGCTTGTTTTAATGATAGGCATTATTTCTTTGGCTTGTTGATAGTCTATGCCTCTATATGTATTGTTATTTATTTGCCATATTTTAAGTGAACTTCCTGTAATTAAGTTATCTTCATTTGATATTTGATAAAATTTGTCGTTTTCAGTAGCTTGTGATGGTGTTTTGTCAATTCCTTGTAGATCAAAAATTCTCTCTTGATTGTTTTTATCTATAGCTAAAACATATGCTTCTTTTATGCCATCTTTTCCCACAGATTTTAAGAATTTATATGCTTTTAGTGGTTTTTTAAATTTTAATGTCCAATCTTTTCTATTTAGCTCACAAACTTCTAGTTCTGCCTGCTTGTTTTGTGCTAAAAGATAGGTTTTCCCAGAGACATTTACAATGTCATTTATAAACTCATAAGAATTGCTCAAGTCAATTTTTTCTATCTTGCCGTTTTCTTTTTTAAATAAGTGCATAGCTGCAATATAGAGGGTTTCTCCTACCAGAGAAATCCCTCTTGGGCTTGAACTGCCTAAGATATTATATTCATGGTTTATTTTTTGGAGATTTCCTAGTTGGGAAAATATGGATTCGCTCGAGCATGCTAGTAGTAAAAATATTAACAGGTTTAAAATTAATCTTTTTTTAAAATAGTTTTCATATTTTTGTTTCATTTTTATCCTATAATTTATTTACATTTACTGTAACTGATAATGATATAAGCGCAAAATGTGCCATTTTAGCAGAATTCCCAAATTCAAACATCATCCACCAAGATGCTGTTGCTCCAAAAGACCATTTATAGTTAAAGTTCCATAAAATTCCAGATCCAAAAGAGATTGTAGGAAGCGCATCAAAAGTTCTTAAATTTGTAATATTGTTATTCCTGTCTCCATATGTATTAAGAGAAAACCCTACATTTGTGAAAATTGGAATTTGAAATAATTCTCCTATATCAAATATATAGTTTATTGAAAATGTAATAGGTACACTATAAAAAATTTTACCTACACTTGAATCTGGATTTAATATATTAAAAGAGTGGTTAATGTCAAAGTTAAACATATATCTTAGCTCAAGTCCAATTGCTAAATTATTTAAAATATGGTATTGATATTTTATTGCCCCAATACCTCCCGGATATAAATTGGTAGAATAAACTCTTGATAAGTCGTTGTAAAAAATAGGCATTCCAATACTTAAGTCTATACCTAAAGTAGAGTTTGTATGCCTATCAACATTGACGGCGGCCTCAATTTTTTTTGTGTTTACACCAATTAGCAAAAACGCAATTAGTGTAATAAAAAGATACCTTTTCATTATTCTCCATTCTTTTAAAATTATTATCTTTGTTTATTATAGTTGAAAATAAATTTAATTACAATTTAAAATTTAGTGGTTTATCTTTCCTTATATTGATAATCTAAGTATAATATTAAGGTAATATTGTTAAGTTTAAGAGGCATATTTTGAATATTGTTTTTAATGGTAAGGATTTTGCGAGTAAGTATTATTTAATGCTAAAAGAATTCTTAAAACAACACGACTTGAAAGATAAAATTGCATTAAAAGTTATTTTAGCAAATAATGAGCCTGCAAGCAAGCTTTATGTTTCAATTAAGAGTCGAGTTGCAAAAGATATTGGCTTAAATGTTGAAGTAATTAAATTTTCTACAAATTTTGTTCAAAGCGATATTTTAGAAGTAATTGATAGAGAAAATAAAAATTTAAGTACAGATGGAATTATTGTTCAATTGCCTCTTTTGAAAGGTGTGGATTTAAATTCTGTTTTAAATAGCATAGTGTATTCAAAAGATGTTGATGGCCTATCTTTTATTAATTTAGGTAAGATGATTTTGGGAGATAAAAAAGGGTTTGTTCCTTGTACAGCACTTGCTGTATTAAAGATTTTGCGAGATGAGGGAATAAAAACATCGGGGAAAACGGTTGTTGTAGTTGGTAGAAGTCCTCTTGTAGGAAAGCCTATTTCAATATTACTCTCATCAAAGCCTTATGATGCAACTGTTATTGCTTGTCACAGTAAAAGCATTTATTTAGATGTTTATTTAAGACAGGCAGATATTGTTATTTCTGCTGTTGGTAAGCCTAAATTAATAGATAAAAGCATGTTATGTGGAAAGCCTTATGTGATTGATATTGGCATTTCTGAAATTGAGACGAATAATGGAAGAATTCTCTCGGGTGATACAGATTTTGACAATATTAAAGATTATGTTAAATTTATTACTCCTGCTAAGGGAGGAGTAGGGCCTGTTACGGTTCTTATGTTGATGTTTAACACAATTAAAGCTCATCTGATTAATAATAATAAGTTTGACATTTTAGATCGTTTGGAAAAATTGGTGGAGGTGTAAATGTCTGGTCACAGCAAATGGTCAACAATAAAGAGAAAAAAAGGTGCTCTTGATGCAAAGCGTAATAAGCTTTTTACAAAGCTGATAAGAGAAATAACTATTGCAGCTAAAATAGGTGGTGGAGATATTGATTCTAATCCGAGACTAAGGGTCGCTGTTAATAAGGCTAAGGTTGCCAATATGCCAAAAGATAATATTGAGAAAGCAATAAAAAAAGGCATTGGTGGTAATGAAGGGGTTGAATATTTTGAAATTACTTATGAGGCTTATGCTCCTTATGGCGTGGCTCTAATGATTAATTGCTTGACAGACAATAAAAACAGAACTTCTAGTGATGTAAAAAGTGTTCTTACAAAAGGTGGAGGATCTCTTGGGACTCCAGGATCAGTCTCTTATATGTTTTACAGAAAGGGTCTTATTGTTTACAATTTAGAAAAATATCTTGAAGATGAAATAATGGAATTTGCATTAGAAGTTGGTGCTGAAGATATTTTAGTTTCAAACAATGAAGCAGAGGTTGTCACAAGTCCTGATGATTTTGATAAGATTTTATCTATTTTGAAAACTAAATTTAAAGAAGAGGTGGCGGAGATAGCTTTAATTCCAGAAAATAAAATTTTTTTAAACAAAGAGCAAGCAGAAAAAATAATTCTTCTTGTTGAAAAGCTTGAAGACTTTGACGATGTTCAAGAAGTAATTCATAATTTGGAGATTCCAGAAGAATTAAGCTGATTTTTTAATTTTTAATTTTTTAATTTTATTAAATCTTTTCGTAGTAGACTCTGTAAATTTTATTTCCAAAATCATCTGAAAAAAGAATTGAGCCATCATGATATGTGATGATATCAACAGGGCGCCCAAATTTAGATTTATTGGACTTTAAAAATCCATGTAAAAAAACTTTGTAATTTTTTACTATTCTTGTTTTGGGATCAATATCTAGTGTAGTTATCCTGTAGCCAATAGGAGCTGATCTGTTCCATGATCCATGTTCTGCTATGAATAATTTATTGATATATTCTTTTGGAAAGCTATTCCCTTTATAAAAGTGTATTCCAAGTGGGGCTACATGTGCAGGAAGTTCATAAATAGATGGGATAAATTTAGTATTTTTGGGTGCTTTGTTATAAAAATTATAATTTTTTTTGTTTTTCCCAAACACATAGGGAAATCCAAAATGTTCTTTATATTTGATTATTAGGTTTATTTCGTCTGGGGGAATGTTGTCTCCCAATCCGTCTTGGCCATTGTCGCTAAAATACATTTCATTGCTAATTGGATGAAAATCAAATCCAACTGAGTTTCTTACTCCAAAGGCAACTATATCTTCATTTTTTGTTTTTAAATCGATGCTAAGAAGTATTGCTTCTTTCTTGGGAGGGATTTTAGCATTATGTTGGGAGCCTATGTTTACTATTAATTTGTTATTTTGAGGATCTACTTTAATGTAACGCCCGGAGTGCATGTTGGAAGTATTTTTGGGTAAAAGTGAAAAAATTTGCATTTTCCATGTATAGTCTTTATTTAATTTTATGCTTTTATTAATTTCTTCTTTTACATTTTCAACTACATATATTTTATCTACAGAAGATATATACAATTTATTATTCCAATAAGCAATACCAATAGGTTTTTTTAAGGTTTTTGCTATGGTATAAATTTTTTTGTTTTTTGTTACAAAATATGCAAAAGTGCTCCCAGATCCTATGAATATGTTTCCATCTTGATCGCTTGTAATTCCCCTTGGTTTTTCAATTGTGTTGTTTAAAAAAATTTCGACTTTAAATCCATTGGGAACTTTTAGTGTGTTTATTGTATCTTTTGCTGCTATAGTTGTAGATGAGATTAAAAAAATAGCTGTAATTAATTGAAAATAGCTATTTAAAAATTGATTTTTCATCTATTGTCCTTTTTTTATTTAATGCTTTTGCTTTAAATTGGATGTTTCTGTGTAATATAATTTAATTATATGATAAATAAGATTCATGGTAAAGTTGTAGAAAAAAAAGAATCTAGTTTGGTTTTAATGACTGCTGTTTTTGAATTTGAACTTTTAGTTAGTGCATTTTGCCTTGCTAATTTTAAGTTGTCAGACAAAGTTGAACTTTTTACCTATCTTTATACGAGAGAAAATGAATTTAAACTTTTTGGATTTTTGAATTCAGATGAAAGAGAAACTTTTAAAGGACTTATTGGAGTAAGTGGAATAGGGCCAAGGGCTGCTTTAAGGGTGCTCTCTAATATAAGGTATAATGAGTTTAAGGACGCCATTGATAGGGAAGATGTTGAACTTGTTGCTAAAATCAAAGGCATTGGTAAAAAAATGGCTGGTAAAATGTTTTTACATCTTCAGGGTAAACTTTTGATTAATAATGAGCTTGAGCCTAGTCTTTTTAGATTTAAAGAATTAGAAGAGTCAATTATTAGCATGGGATTTGACAGAAAAATTGTTAATAGCAAGCTTAAGGAAGCTTTCAATTTAGTTGAATTTTCAAATTTAAAAGACTCTGAAAAGGAGCAATTTTTATTTAAGGAGGTTTTGAAAAGAATTTCAAATTAATAGTTAGTTTTTGGTAGTTATAAAATAGTCTTTAAGAGGTGTTTATGAAAGACGAAAACAGTATAAACTTTTTAAGTTCTAGTGAAAATTATTTATATGATAAGGGTGAAAATGAGCTTAGACCCAAGGTTTTTAAAGATTTTAAAGGCCAGGCTAATGTTAAGGAAACCCTTAGTATTTTTATAAGAGCTTCTAAAGAGAGAGATGAAGCTTTAGACCATGTTTTTTTAAGTGGGCCACCAGGTCTTGGGAAAACTACTCTTGCAAGTATTATTGCTTTTGAGATGAATGCTTCAATTAAGATTACGTCAGCTCCTGCTTTTGACAAACCCAAAGATATTATTGGGATTTTGACAGGTCTTGATGAGAAGAGTGTTTTATTTATTGATGAGATACATAGGCTTAGGCCAATAATAGAAGAAATGCTTTGTATTGCCATGGAAGATTATGAGCTAGATTGGGTAATCGGGCAAGGAGCTAATGCAAGAACCGTTCGAATGCCACTTCCAAAATTCACATTGATTGGAGCTACTACTAAACCGGGAAAAGTAACATCTCCACTTTATGCGAGATTTGGAATTACTGCAAGATTTGAACTTTACAGCGAAATAGAGCTTGTTGAAATAATAAGGAGAAATTCTGTTATTTTAAATATTGAAATAGAAGAGGATGCTGCTTTTCTTCTTGCAAGAAGTTCAAGAGGAACCCCCCGCATAGCAAATAGATTACTAAGGCGAATAAGAGATATTGCCCAGGTAACTGGAAGTTTGGTTGTTACAAGTGACATTGTTTCAATTGGACTTGAAATGCTTAGAATTGATGGAGAAGGTCTTGATGAGCAAGATAGAAATATTTTAAGAAGTTTAATATTGAAGTTTAATGGAGGGCCTGTAGGTGTTGATACTTTAGCTATTTCTGTAGGAGAAACAGCAGATTCTCTTGAAGACTTTTATGAGCCTTATTTAATTATGAAAGGATTTATTAATAGAACTCACAGAGGTCGTAAAGCTACTGAATTTGCGTATCTTCACTTAAACTTAGAGATGAAAGAGGATGATCTTGGTGAAAACCAAAGAGTTTCATTTTAATTTACCCCATTCTTTAATAGCTCAATATCCAAGTGAAAAAAGAGGATCTTCGAGGTTAATGGTGCTAGATCCTAAATTGCAAAAAATTTATCATGAAAATTCTGTAAACAATATTTTAAAATATATAAATAGTAATACTTTTATTATTTTTAATAACTCAAAAGTTAGAAAATCAAGAATGTATGCAGAATCAGAGATTGGTAGTGATATTGAATTTTTGATTTTAAATAGAATTAATTCTGCTATGTTTACTGCGTTGATTTCTAAGTCCAAAAAGCAAATTGTTGGCAATATTTACAAATTTCCCGAAGGATTAATCGGTAAAATTTTGTCAAAAAATGGTAGTGAGATTGTTTTAAAATTTGATAATGATGTTGGAGAAGATTATTTTGAAAAGCATGGCTTTGTTCCTATACCTCCTTACATTAAAAGAGATTATGATAAAATAGACGAAGATCGATATCAAACCGTTTATTCTAAATACATTGGGTCTGCAGCTGCTGCAACTGCAGGATTGCATTTTAGCAAGGATTTGTTTTCTGTTTTTGAAAAGAACAATATTGAATATGATTTTGTTACTCTTCATGTGGGGCTTGGTACTTTTCTTCCTGTAAGATCGAAAAGGATCGAAGAGCATAATATGCATTTTGAAACTTTTTTAGTAAAAGATAGTGTGGCTGATAGATTGGAGAATGCAAAATTTCTTGGTAAAAAAATTTTGGCAATTGGTACTACAACACTTAGGGCTTTGGAGTCATCTTATGACCATAAACTTAGGAAGTTTAAAACAGGTCAGCAAAGTACAAATCTTTTTATTTATCCTGGTAAAAACTATTGTTTTAAGTTTGTTGACATGCTTTTTACTAATTTTCATACGCCACAATCTACTCTTTTGATGTTGGTTTCTTCATTTGCAGGTAAAGATTTTGTGTTTAGCTCTTATAAAGAAGCTGTAAATAAAGGTTATAAATTTTTTTCTTATGGTGATTCTATGTTAGTTTTAAATCATATATAGATATTAGTTGTGAATTATTTTATATTTAAATTATGATAGAGGCTTAATTTAAATTAGGAGGAAAATGTATGAATACTTCTCTTTTTCAGCAAGAAAGGCAAAAATATATTCCTAAATTGCCAGATATTTTAAAAAAAGATTTTAAGAATATTAGTTTAGTTCGTGGAGAAAAAACTGAAGCAATTCAAGACAGACAGGCTTTAAAGGAATTTTTTAAAAATACTTATGGGCTGCCGATTGTAAGTTTTACTGAGGGAAAGTCTAATTTATCTTTTTCAAAAGCTTTAAATATTGGTATAATTCTTTCTGGAGGACCTGCTCCTGGGGGGCATAATGTTATATCTGGCGTTTTTGATGCAATAAAAAAATTTAATGAAAATTCAAAGCTTTTTGGATTTAAGGGAGGCCCTTTAGGCTTGTTAAAAAATGACAAAATTGAACTTACTGAGAGTTTGGTAAATTATTACAGAAATACCGGAGGTTTTGACATTGTATCTTCTGGAAGAACAAAAATAGAAACAGAAGAGCATTATAACAAAGCCCTATTTGTTGCCAAAGAAAACAATCTTGATGCAATTATTGTTATTGGTGGTGATGATTCAAATACCAATGCTGCTATTCTTGCAGAGTATTTTAAAAAGAAGGGAGAGAATATTCAGGTTATTGGAGTCCCAAAGACAATTGATGCTGATCTTAAAAATGATCATATTGAAATTTCATTTGGGTTTGATTCTGCTACTAAAATTTATTCTCAGATGATAGGTAATTTATGTCGAGATGCCATGTCGACTAAAAAGTATTGGCATTTTGTCAAACTTATGGGTAGGAGTGCATCTCATGTTGCTTTGGAATGTGCTTTAAAAACTCATCCAAACATTTGCATTGTGTCTGAAGAGGTTTTGGCTAAAAAGAAAACTTTGGCTGAAATTGTTGATGAAATGGTGTTTATCATTTTAAAGAGATCTTTAAATGGGGATAATTTTGGAATAGTTATAGTTCCTGAAGGTGTGATTGAATTTATTCCAGAAGTTAAGTCTTTAATGGTTGAATTATGCAATATTTTTGATAAAAATGAAAATGAATTTAAGGGACTTCACATTGAAGAAATGAAAGAAGTTTTTGTTGCCAAGCTTAGTGATCATATGAAAGCGGTTTATTTGTCTTTGCCTTTGTTTATTCAATTTGAGCTTGTAAATTCAATTTTAGAAAGAGATCCCCATGGGAATTTTAATGTTTCAAGAGTTCCTACTGAAAAATTGTTTATTGAGATGATTCAATCAAGATTAAGCGATATGAAAAAAAGGGGAGAATATAAGGGAAGCTTTATTCCAGTTGACCATTTTTTTGGCTATGAAGGTAGAAGTGCTTTTCCTTCTAATTTTGATAGTAATTATTGCTATAGTTTGGGGTATAATGCAGTTACTCTGATTTTAAATGGCCTTACAGGCTATATGTCTTGTATAAAAAATTTGAATTCAAAGCCAACGGATTGGATTGCAGGAGGAGTGCCTTTAACAATGTTGATGAACATGGAAGAGAGGTATGGAGTGCAAAAGCCTGTTATAAGAAAAACTCTGGTTGATCTAGAAGGAAGACCATTTAAAGAGTTTGTCAAAAATCGTGATAAGTGGGCTTTGAATAATTTGTATTTGTACCCAGGGCCTGTGCAGCATTTTGGCTCTTATGAGATTGATGAAATAACTGAAACTTTAAAGCTAGAATTATTGAAGTAAAAAATTTATGTTAATTGGAAGCTTGTTGTTGTTTTTCAGTGTTTTGAATGTTTATTCAAATTCACTTGATTATTTCAAGCTGAATTTTAATTCTTTAAAGTTAAGTATTTCCAAAAGTTTGCCATTGCAAGATAAATTAACTTCCAGTGGCAATTTTGTTACTTATGAAAAAAATAATATTCCTGTTGTTGATAAGGATGATTCTTTTCTTTATAAAAATATTCAAGAAAATAAAGCTTTGAATGTTGAAAATGATCTTGATTCAAAATCAGCAAAAGATTTGTTTAGATTTTCAGCGATTAGTGTTGGATCTTTCCCAATAGTTTTATTTTTGAGCTTATTTTTTTTTGATGTAGGATACTATTTTTATAGTGGAATGAATTCAAGTTACATTCCATATCCTTTTTCAAATGGGCCTAATTTTTCAAAAGATGAAATTTATAAAAAATTTATTGTTTCGGCCTCCATTGGGGCTATAGTTGCTTTAACTGTTGCTTTGATTGATTATTTTCTTCAGTGATATGATAAGACTTAAGAGAGAATTTACTGTTAAAGAAAATGCTTTAAGATTGGATCTTTATTTGTCAAATAATTTGGAAATTTTGACCAGAAGTCAAATTAAAAGAAGAAATGTAGAAGCGTTTAAAAAGAGTAATGGAAAATTTTTAAAGATAAAACTGTCTAAGCCTGTTTTTAAGGATGATGAAATTTTGATTGAATTTGACGAAGAGATTAGTCATCAAATTGATTGCCTTAGGCCCAGCAATATCCCTATTGCTATAATTTATGAAGATTCTAATATTATTGTTTTGAATAAACCACAAGGAATTTTAAGTCATCCTGGAATATCGCATTGGGATGATACTGTTGTGAATTTTCTTTTATATCATATAAGAAACTTGAAAATTGATTTTAATGAAGAAAAAATTAGACCCGGTATTGTTCATAGATTAGACAAAGATACCTCTGGAGTGTTAATTTGCGCAAAAAACATTAACACTTTAAGGTTTTTAGCTCAACAGTTTAGGGATAAAAGGACGAATAAAGTCTACATTGCAATTGTCAAAGGTAATTTTAATAGTTTTTTTGGAAGTATTGAATCTTTTATAGATAGGGATAAACACAATAGAAAAAAATTTAGCGTTTCCAAAGATAGAGGTAAAAAATCATTAACAGAATATAGGTTGTTGTTAAATTTTGGAGGATATTCTCTTCTAGCTTTAAAGCCCAAAACCGGTCGTACACATCAATTGAGAGTGCACATGAAATATCTTAATTTTCCAATATTGGGAGATGAGGTTTATGGCAGAGTGGATGGCAGTTTAAAAAAAATAACTTTGATGCTACATTCTTATAAGCTTGAAATTGATGTTGGAAAAAATTCTTTCGAGAAATTCATTTCTGAATTTCCCAAAAGATTTGTTATTTTTTTGTCAAATTTTTACAAAAGTGATGAATTGAATTTGATTATTGATAATTTGGTTCTCTTTTTAAAAGATTTTTAATTTAAAATTTCTTGTTTTAATGAGATTGAGTTATCTATTATTTTGCCCCCAGTGATTTCATTAGTGTTAATGACAGTAATGAAACAATTCGGATCAACTTTTTGTGATATGTATTTAATTCTTGACAAACGCATTATTGGAACTACTATAAATACTATAGTTTTTTCCGTTCCTGCCCAAGCTCCTTTCCCGTCTATTAATGTAGCACCTAATTTTAACTTGTTTGTAAGAAGATAAGCAATTTCTTTTCCTTTATCTGAAATAACTAATATTGCTTTTTGATTGCCAAATCCAGTGCTTGTTTTGTCTGTCATTATAGATGTTACAAATGATGCTACTAGTGTATAAAGAGCAATTTCAATATTAAAGAAAAAGGTTGCAAGTATTAATACTGCTAGATTAACTATGAAGTTTGTTGTTCCAATACTAATTGAATATTTTTCTTTAATGATCATCGCAATTATATCTGATCCCCCCGAGGATCCTTTCCCTTTAAATATTAGCCCAAGTCCAAGTCCAGAAATAAGTCCGGCCAGTATTGATACAAGCATCATATCATTAATATGTATTTTATTTTGTAAAAACTGGGAATAGTTTATGATAATGGAATATAATCCCATTGCAATCCAACTTTGAATGATGAATGTTATATTTAAAAATTTTATTCCAATAATAAATAATGGGATGTTTAATGCAAATATTGTCCATCCCAAGTTGAAGCTTAACAGGTAATGTAGCATTAATGCAATACCCCCAATTCCTCCACTAAGAAGCCCATGAGGAATATATAAAACATTTGTGGAAATTGCCATTAATGCAGAGCCCAAAGTAATTTGTATTGTGCTATTAAATATTAATTTGGGATTTTTAGTTATAGTTTTTAACTTTTTTGCCAGTATTATGAATAGTAGTTTGATTTTTTTTTTAATTCTACGATAGTGAATCTTTTTTTTCTTTTTCATTTTAACGCTAGAGTTACTTTTAAGCTATAAGTTAATAATTTACTTGAATTCTATATTAATTTTGCAAAAAAAACAATTTTATTCCCTTTTTTTATTTTTTTTGATATTATGTTCATGAAAACTATGGCGATGAATTATGCAAAATTTATAGTATTACTAGTTCTGCTTTTTTTTTATATTTGGTTTTTTATTATCCTTAGAATGAAAAGGATTAATCTATTTTTGCTGGAAAAAATTAAAAATGGAGCAAAAATTTTGGATATTCGATCTCCCAAAGAATATAGTAAATCTCATTATTTTAAGTCTATTAATATTCCTTTTAATAATTTATTTGCTAAAAAAGATAAATTGGGTGATTTTGAATCCCAAATAATTGTTTATGGTAAAAGCTTTAATAAGTCTTACGAGGCTAAAAAAGTTTTAAAAAGTATGGGGTTTAAGAATGTGTTTGTGGCTGGTACTTTGAAAGACATGCCGCAAATAGAAAAAAAGAAGTTGATTGATGGCTAAGATTATTGGGATATCTGGTGGTTCTGGAAGCGGAAAAACTACAGTTGTGAGTAAAATTAGTGAGTTTATTCCAGAATTTGTCCTTATTTCCCAAGATAATTATTATAAGAGTGTGGGTGATTATGAACATGAGTTTTCTAAAGTAAATTTTGATCATCCGGATGCTTTTGATAATAATTTGTTTTATGAACATTTGAAAAATTTAAAAAAAAATAACCCAATAGATATGCCTCTTTACGATTTTATTAATCATAAAAGACAACTTAAAACGGTTTTGGTTGTTCCAACTCCTGTTGTTATTGTTGAAGGTATTATGATTTTTGTTGAAGAGAGAGTAAGAAATTTAATAGATCTTAAAATATACATTGACACCCCAAATGATATTAGATTTATTAGGCGTTTAAGGAGAGATATTTCTAAAAGAGGGCGTACTTTGGAGTCGGTTATTGAGCAGTATTTGAACACCACTAGATGGGGTTATTATAGGTTTATTGAGCCCACTAAAGAATATGCTGATCTTATTATTCCCGAAGGAGGACATAATGACAAAGCGCTTTATGTGCTTTCAACATTCCTTAAGTCTTTAAGTAAAGAGGGACTGGATTTCATTTAAATTAATGATATTGGATAATAATCTATTTCAATGTAAACAGTATTTGTCATTTTCACCTTTTCTCTTGTCTTGTTAACCAGTTTTTCAAGTAAGCTATAGGACTTTGATAAGTATATTATGTTGTATCTGTAATTTTTAGATATTTTCTTCATAATAGCTTCTGATGGTCCCAAATGCTTAATTCCTTCTTGTAAAAATTCTTTAGATTTTTCAAAAAATTCCCAACATTTTTGTTGAACAGCTTCTTCATTTTTGCTTCTAAATATTATTCTAATAATTTTGTTAAATGGAGGATAGTTTAATTTTTTTCGTATATCTAGTTCTTGTTCGTAAAATTGTTCATATTGATTCTTATAAGCATGCTTTATGGCATAATAATCGGGATTTTTTGTTTGTATGATAATTGTATTGTCATCTTTAAATCTTGCGGCTCTTCCCATAATTTGTGAGAGTGTTGTAAAAATTCTTTCGCTGCTTCTGAAATCAGGTAGTCCTATTCCAATGTCTGCGTTGATTATACCTAATGTTTTTATATTTTCAAAATTGAATCCTTTTGCGATGATTTGTGTCCCGATAAGTATATCTATTTCTTTGTTTTCAAATTTACTTATTGAATCTATATTTTCTATTTTTGTAATATCGGAATCTATTCTAGCAATTTTTGCATTTGGCAAAAATTTTTTTAATTCTTTTTCAACAAGTTGAATTCCATAAGTTTTGTATTTAATGTCTTTTGATTCGCATTGAGGGCAATAACTTGCTGTTTTTGTTTTGTAACAACAATAGTGGCATAAAAGTTTGTTTTCTTTTTTGTGGTAAATCAGACCAAATGAGCAATTGGGACAACAAATTGTATGCCCGCATTTGTTGCATTCTAGATTTTTTAGATACCCTCTTTTGTTAATGAAAATTAAAGATTGTCTTTTTTCATTTAAACTTTTTTGAATACTGTATAATAGTTCTGATGAAATTGTGCTAGGTTCTTTTTTCATATTTATTATTTTTATGTCTTTTATTTTGCTTTGAGAGAATTTGTTTTGCATTAATATTTTTTTTATTTGGTTATGTTTCATTGCGTGGTATGCCTCAAGAGAAGGTGTTGCGCTTCCCATTATAAATTTAGCATTAAATTTTTTTTGCAAGAAAAATGATATGTGTCTTGAATGAAATCTTGGAATATTTTCCGATTTGTATGTAGTTTCGTGTTCTTCGTCCATAATGATTAATTTTAATTTAGTAAAAGGTAACATTAGTACGCTTTTAATGCCTATGACAACCAGGCTTTCTCCATTTTTGACTTTATTCCATATTAAATTTTTACTAGAATTTGGAACTTTAGAGTTATATTCATAAATTTTATTATGGTGTATATTTAATGCATGTTTTATTCTTTTTATTATTTGATATCCTAATGATATTTCAGGAATCAAGAAAAGCACTTGTTGTTCTAGTGTTAAGTAATATTCACACAATTTTATAAATATTTCAGTTTTTCCAGATCCAGGTATTCCAAAAAGGTAAAAAATATTATTTTCTTCTGATTCAATAATTTCTTTGTAAATATTTTGTTGTTCGTTGTTTAGTTGAAGGGGCTTTTTATGGTTCGTATACAGATACCCATCTATTGAAGGCAATGTTTGATTTTTTTTAGATTTGGAATTCTTGGGCAACCCAAAAAACAAAGTTTCTCCAAAGCCCGAGAATGTTTTTTTACTAATCCAATGTGCTAAATTAATGTTATGTTCTGTTATTATTTTAGTTTTATCTACTATTTGAATAATTTCTTTTATTTTGAATTCAAATTTTTCTTTAAATTCGTTTTCAAAATATTTTTTAATAATTATTCCAATTTTATTAGAGCCGTTAAAATTAACCATTACTCTTATTCCAATTTCTAGATTCAAGTTAAACTTGTAAAAAAAAAGTTTATTTAAAGGAATATTTATTGCAATTTCATAGTAATAAGTTGAATGATAATGTTCAACCATATTTTATTATGCCTTTTATTATTTTTAAATCTTGCCATATTTCTTTTTTTAATTCTGGATTTTTTATTTGATTTGTAGGAAGGTATGTAAAAACTAAAGGAATACCTTTAAATCTTAGTTCTATTCCTCTTACAATTTGAATTCTTAGTGGTTGATTTAAGAAAAAATCTATTTCTTCGCAAGATAAAATTGCTTTAAGGTTTTTATTGTTGATTTCTAAGTTAAGTGATTCAATAGTATCTATTATTTTATAATTGTGTATGTTTATACTTTTACACCATTTTGTTATAATTTCTCTTGAAGATTCGTTGAGGTAGTTTCTGTTTATATATATTATGATATGATTGTTGTGGATGTTTCTTTCTTGTAAGCTATTATTTGGCAATAGGTTAGTTAAATTCTTGGGTTTTATAGGCATTTCTTTGGGTTGTTTGATATTTCCATTTTTTTGATAAATTTTAACACTTTTAGCTTTTTCTATTTTTTGTTTAATATCATTTTCTATTTTTTCAAAACTTTCTGTAATTTTACCTTCAATATTATTTGTCAATATTTTAAGTAAAAAAAGTTTTTTATTTAAAATATTATTATTCATAGTAAACCTTATCTAAAAATAAAGCATTTGCGGGCGCAGTTGTTCTTGCAAAGTTTCTATTTTTTGATTTTAGTATTGTTTCAAAAATAGAAATTGATTCGTTTTTTATTTCGATATCTAGCATTGTACCTATTATTGATCTTACCATTTTCCACAAAAAGGAAGATCCTATTATTTCAAAAATAATATATTTTCCTTTTTTTTTAAATTTAGCAAAATGTATATGCCTAAATTTGGATTTGCTTTTATCTTTTATGCATGAAAATGTGGTAAAATCATGTTTTCCAATTAATATTTTAGCCATTTGGTTTAAATTACTAATATTTAGTTTTTTGTTTACATAGTGAGCTTGATAACTTTCCCATGGATAGTAGTTGTTGCTGTTTAATATACAGTAACTATATTTCCTTTTTTTAGCATTAAAACGTGGATGAAATGAATTTTTTACATATTTGAGTTTTAATATTTTTATACTGTTTTTTGATAATATTGCATTTAAAGCTTTTTTTAAATTGATTAACTGAATATTGATATTTATATCAAAAGTTATTATTTGTCCTTTTGCATGAACTCCTTTATCTGTTCTTCCAGACGAAAGAATTTTTATTTTTTTTTTGTTGATTTTTATTAGAGCTTTTTCAATTTCCCCTTGAACCGTAGGCTTTTTGGGTTGTATTTGAAATCCATGGTATATAGATCCGTCATAAGCAATCTTAGCTAATATTTTTTTCATTTATTTAAGAGTTTTCATTTCCTTTGATATTTTAAAGTAAACTTCTTTGATTTTATCTAAAAGTATTGAAGGCTTTTCTTTTGAAGATTTGCCCATTCCTGCTATCTTAGAAAGAGTGGTTTTTATGTCGTTTAATTGTTTGTATCTGTATTCTTTATTCTCTTTATTTCCATAGAAGTATTCTAGAAGGCCTGATAAGTAGAGAACACTGTCATACCCGTAATTTTTATCTGTATCTGGGCCAAATGTGGTTGATGCGCTAATAGGTTCTGAATTGTCTTTGTCTTTATCTATAACTAGTTTATAAAGATATGCAGCTTTGTGGTAAAATATTTTTTGAAGATAATTATAGTTTTTGCTTGGTTCTTCTTTTTCAAGGTCTTCAAATGTCCAAGCAGCTCTTATTGCTGATTTTGCTTGATTTAAGGTAGGGTTAAAGTTCTTTTCAAGATGTTCATAACATAGCATAGCAAGAATATAGCTTGCAGCTCCTTCTTTTAATGTTCTAGATTTGTTGAAGTTGATCATGTTATCAAAAATTGCATTTATTTTTTTTCTTTCGTATTTTTTATTTTGCAAAATTTCTTTTTTGTTTTTAGGGATTGAATTAAATTCACTTGGGAATGTTGCAAAGTAGCATTTTGGACATACTGTTACAGAATATATTCTAGGATAGATATTGCCATATTTGTCGTTTTTTATATATTCTCTTTTTAGATCAATTTTTAACTCTCCAGCTATTAATCTACTACTTCCAGTAAAAAGTTCTTCTTTTTGAAATTTGAAATAACATATAGGGCATTCAATTTTTTCTTTTGTAAAATATGATATTTTTTTCATGAATTAATTTTCTACCATTACAAATGCAATAGCGTACTCCTTTTCATGGGATATTGTTAGGTATAGCTTTAAATTCATTTTTATTGCAAATTTTTCAATTTCATTATGCAAGCAAAATTTTGCATTTCCTTTTAAAGATTTTATTACCTCAATATCTTTAAGACCATAACGTATTTTATATTGCAAAAGTGGACTTAATGCTTTAATTAAAGATTCTTTAGCTGCAAATTTTCCAGCCAAACTTTCTAAAATGCTACCGCCTTTTAACTTAAAATTTTCAATTTCTTTATGTGTAAAGAATCTTTCCATTTTTTTTTTATTTTCTAAAAAATTTTTGAATCTTTCAACTTTTATTATATCACATCCTATTGACTTCATGGTTTGATCTCTGAGCTTTCGACGATTTCCAGTTTTATTTTTTTAGGTTCATAATCATATATTTCTGTTTCATTGATATTCTCTTTAAAAATTATATTTGTGGCAATGTTGTAAATCCCCGGGTTTTTTATATTTGCTAAATCAAAGGCAAGGCTTATATTTTGATTGTTTATATGGGTTTTAATTTGTTTTTCAGAAAGTCTTGTTTTTATTTTTACAAACATTTTGTTTTCTGAGTTTATTATTTTTTCCTTATCTTTAATCTCAAGCCCATTTTTTAAATTATTGAAAATAAGATTGGGAGATTTTATTGTTGTGTTTGAATATTTTTTGTTTAAATAAATATTGATTACTACATGACTTTTTTCAAGCATAACTAGAGGGTTTGGAGGAACTACTTCAAGGTAATCTGATACAAATAGGGTTCTTGTATCAAACTCTTTTACGTTGGTTTGAATAGTGTTTATTTTTTTGAGTTCTTGTTCAGGGCCACATACTAATAAATGTTCAGGCAATATATTGTATTTTGCAATAAAATATTCTCCTTTGCCATCTTTTTCTATAAGTTTAAACTTAGGTTCTATTTTAACTGATTTAGAGACTTTGTTGTCAAGATTTAGCAATACATTTGTTTTTGAGAGTTTATATTCTGCAATGTGTATTGAGTTAAGATTTTTTATTTTTATTGGCAGCTTATATTTCCCAGGAATCTTTATTTTTGATGCTTCAATAAATAATATTATTTTATTGAGATCAAGGTATTTTAAATCATCTTTGTTGACTTTTATTGTAATTTTGACTTTGCTAAAGTCGGGAACTTTTCCGAGAGCTATTTGATCATTTAAGACAATGTTGAATTCTTTTTCAGTTGTTATTGATTCTATTTTATTGAAATGGAATGCTACAAACATTAGAATAGCTATTAAAATGGAAATAGCTTTATTTTGCCAATCATCAAATAGTAACTTTATTATGTTTGTTATTTTTTTACTTATTTTCATTATTTTACTCTATTAGCTCGAGATTTAATTTATTTCTAATTTCGTTTAAGCTTAAATTGTATTCCAATTTTGCATTAGTTGTGATGGAAATAGATCCAGTTTCTTCGGAGGTTATTATTGTTATTGCGTCAGAATTTTCAGAAATCCCAAGTCCTGCTCTATGTCTTGTTCCAAATGCTTTGCTAATAGAATCAACGTTAGATAATGGTAAAAATGAGCCTGCATATTTTAATTTATTTTTACTAATTATTACAGCCCCGTCGTGAAGAGGGGTTTCGCGTTCAAATAGTGATATTAGAAGTTCACTAGATATTAGTGCATCAATTTTAGTTCCTTTGTTTATTATTTGCTCTAGCTGTATTTTTTTTTCGATGCATATTAGGCTTCCAGATTTGTTTTCGGATAGGTGTTTAACTGCTTTTAGAATTTCAGAAATAACTTTTAAAGTTTCTTCTTTTTTATTTGAAAGCTTAAAAGCTAAATTGAAATTTCCAATTTGCATTATTATTTTTTTTATTTCTTGATTAAAAAGTATGACTATTGCTATTGGTAATATATTGGCGATATAATTTAACAACCAACTAATGGTATAGAGATTTAAATAATAGGAGATAATTCCTATAGAGGTGAGGACCAATATTCCTTTTAATAGATTTGTAGAATAAGAATTGATCACATTTTTATATATGTAGTATACCAAGATGCTAATTAAGCTTAGGTCTAAAATTCTTGAAAAAGTATCTTTTATTTGATTTAAATCATTTATGTCTATCATAAATTTTATATTCAATCTCAATGCTAAAACAACTGTACTTATTAACCTATATTAGTATAATATAAAATATATAAATAAGCACAGTATATAGTTAAATTAAATTATTTTTGAATTTATGAATGAAAGAGAAAATATTATAGCTTTAATATTTGATTTTGATAATACTCTTATTTATGGTAATATGCAGCAAGTGTTGTTTGATGAGTATTGTGTTGATTCTTGTTCCTTTTGGAAAGAAGTTGAAAATTTAGAATATGTTTATAATCAAAATGGTTATAATATCATCTCTAATGAAATGATATATTTATCCCATTTTTTAACCTATGTAAGAGAGGGTTTTTTTAAGAGTTTGGATAATAGAGTGTTATTTAATTTAGGTGCTAAGTTAAGCTTTTTTGAAGGGGTTATCAGTTTATTTGATGAGATACTTGAAATAAATAAAAAGTTGAAAAATAATAATTCGCAGGTTAAGATTTATATTGTTTCAAGCGGGTTTAGACAAATGATTTTGGGAAGCAAAATTGCACCTTATGTGAGCAAAGTGTGGGCATGTGAGTTTATAGACTCGTATTTGATGCCTTTTTATGAGCTTAGAGATGATAAATTTTCTAGAAATAAGGTTTTAAGCAGTGTTTGTTACTTTGTAGATCATACAATAAAAACCAGGGTTATTTTTGAAATCAATAAAGGATCCTATGATAAGGTTAACGAGAGAGTGCCAAAGAGTAAAAGACAAATTCCTTTTAGCAATATATTTTACATCGCAGATGGATTTAGTGATATTCCGGCATTTGAAATCTTAAATAATATTTTAAATCATTGTAGAAATACCCTTACAGTGTATCATGGAAATGATAAGAATGCAAAAAAATTGTTTTATGAGAATAGAGTGGGAGATTTTGCTGAGGCCAATTATAGTAAGGGCACTAAACTGTATAATTGGATAATGGAGAAAATTTGCTTGAGTGTATAAATTTATTTAATTTACTTTTACTTACTTTTGTTTAATTGATAAAAGCAGTAAAAAAACGAAAAGAGGGAATATGTTTAAAGATTTAAATACAAGTCAAGGGCTAAAGCCTTGGAGAGTAGAATCTGTTTTTTATTTTATTGTCATAGTTTTAATATGTATTGGGGTTTTTAAAATAGCAGAAGCTGTATTTAAACCTTTGGCTATTTCTATAGTGCTGGGATTTTTAGTTTATCCCATGTATACTTTTTTGGCAAAATTCAAAGTTCCAAAATTTTTAATAATTTTTCTTATCTTTTTTTTATTATTTTCTTTTTCTTATTTGATTTTTAATTTTGTTTATTACAGTGTTACTGTTTTAATAAAACAATTGCCTTACTATCAGAATCAATTGGCATTTATTGCGAAAGATGTGCTTAGTCGCTATAAAGTTGATAGTTCTGTTATTAATAACATGAATTTTTCTGGTTACATTTATCCATTTTTAACAAGAGCTTCTAATGAGATTATTGGATTTACAAGTAGTTTAGTAGTAGTCTTTTTGTTGTTGTATTTTTTGCTTTCAGAAATACATGTGTTTGGAATGAAGCTTGATAAAGCTTTTAAAAAGCCAGTATCTACTAGATTTATTGGAGCTTTAGATACGATTAATAATCAAATTGGCAAATATTTGGGAATAAAGATTCTTGTGAGCTGCTTAACAGGTATTTTGGTGTTTATTGGATTGACTTTGTTTGGGCAAGACTTTCCTCTAGTTTGGGCAGTTTTTACCTTTGTTTTTAATTTTATTCCTAGTATTGGGTCTATATTGGCTGTGTTTTTTATTGTAATAACATCTTTAATTCAATTTTATCCAAATTTAAACATAGTACTTTATATTTTTATATATAATACTTCTGTTCAAATGTTAATTGGGAATATTCTTGAGCCAAAAATGCAAGGGAAAAGACTTGATATTTCACCATTTTTGCTATTATGTTTTTTGTTTTTTTGGGGATGGCTTTGGGGTATTGTGGGCCTTTTAATAGCTTATCCTTTTACTGTGATTATAAAGGTAATAGTTGATAATGTAAGTTGGTTAAAGTCGTTTTCTGTATTTTTAGGTGGTTCTGATATTTTAAGCAATATTAATTATATTGCAAGCAAAGATAAGGAGATTTGATTTTGAAAAGAAAGGTTATGCTTACGGGAGATAGACCTACCGGTGCTCTTCATTTAGGGCACTATGTGGGATCTGTAGTAAATAGGTTAAAATTTCAAGAAAATTATGAAACATATTTTATTATAGCTGATTTGCACACTTTAACTACAAAGCCCGATTTGAAAAGCATAAATACAATACCTTCTAATGTTAGGGAAATGGTTTTAGATTATCTTGCTTGTGGGATTAATCCTAATAAGGTTAGTATATATTTGCAATCAGCCATACCCGAGCTCTTTGAACTTTATTTAATATTTTCAATGATTGTTACTGTTGCGCGTTTACAAAGAATTCCAAGTATAAAGGATATGAGCATTGCGGCAGGACTTAAAGAGATTCCTTATGGCCTTTTAGGATATCCTGTTCTTATGAGTGCAGATATTTTAATGGCAAAGGCAAATTTAGTTCCCGTTGGACGTGATAATGAATCTCATATTGAATTTGCAAGAGAACTTGCAAGAAGATTTAATCATTTGTACAAAGATGATTTTTTTCCAATACCCGAATCTGTTTTCACAGATTCTAGCCCTTTGGTAGGTATTTACGGTAAAAATAAAATGAGTAAGAGTCTTAATAATGCAATTTTTTTAAACGATGATGAAAATTTGTTAGAAAAAAAAATTATGTCTATGTATACAGATCCAAATAGAATAAGGGCAGATATTCCCGGCAATGTTGAAGATAATCCTGTTTTTATTTACCACAGTATTTTTAATAGTAATCATGAAGAAGTTGAAGATCTTAAAAGTAGGTATAAGAAGGGCAAAGTGGGTGATGTTGAGGTTAAGAAAAAATTGTTTTTAGCTTTGAATAATTTTTTAAAGCCAATTAGGGATAAAAGGAATTTTTATGAAGCAAAAAAAAAAGATTACATTGATGAAATTATTTTTGATGGTACTAGCAGGGCAAGGTTTGTTGCAAATAAAGTAATAAAAGATGTTAAAGATTTAATAGGTCTTTCAAAAACTTGGAATGGAATAAAATATAGTGCTAAAAAAACAAAAAATGAAGAATGAAAATTATTGATTTTATGTTAGACTTATAGTGGTTATGAACTTATTATTTAAATCAAACAATATTAATTTATGGCTGGTGTGCCTTTTTGATTAAATTTTTATTGAATTCTAGTAGTTTGAACAAAATGCTTCTTTTTTTATAAATAACCTCGCTAAGCACCCTTATTACCGGTTCTGTTTTTGAGATCCTCATCCATAAGGTTGCAACAATTTCTTTATTATTAGTTTTTAACAGTACTTTTAATCCTCCTGAGGCATCTCCTGTTCTAATCTTAGATTGTCTTTTTCCTTCATAGTTAATGATTTCATAATCAACTATTGATAATTTTTGAAATAACTTATTGCTTTTTATCTCTTTGATCAATAGTATTTCATAATTGCTTTTTAAAATTTCTTGATTTTCTACTTTAAGATTTGTTAAATTGGCTTTATTAGATGATACCATTACATTGCTATAAAAATTTGTTGTATCTAAAATATCTTGTAAATTATATTTTTCTTTATAGTAGTTTTTAGATAACTTACACCATATTTGGTAAAGTTCTTTCATTTTTAATAATTTTACGATACTAAGTAAGGTATTAATTGGGTCTCTTACCCTTGAAGGATATATTATGCAACCTCCGTTTGATCCCTCTCCTGAAATTTTTACAATCAATCCTTGACTTCTTAAATCATCTGCCATTTCTGTTAGATTGGCTTCTCCAACTTCTACTCTATAAACTTTGGCGTTAAAAAAATTTGCAATTTTTTCAATATTTAGAGATGTTGCATCATTGGTTACTATTGCTATGTTATTTTTTATTCCTGTATAATAAAGATAGCTGAGCTCTGAAATTACTACAAGTGCAAATATTTTTTGTGCTTCGATGATATTTGCAGTGTTTGTGGCTTTGTCTATAAATACTAGGTTGCCCCTATCTCCATCACAATCTGGTACATATCCTAGTTCAAAAGAATTGTCTTGTATATATTTTTTTTGTAGAAGTTTTTTACATTCATTTAAAGATTTTCCTTCGGGAATAATATTATGCTTAAAGATACCTATTTTGTCATTATATAATTCTATTTTCAATCCTAAAGATTCTGCTAATTCTTTATCTATTGAATTAATTCTGGAGCTTCCATTCATTTCTGCTATTATCCCAATTGGATTTTTTAGTATTCTTTTTTTTAAAATCTCGATATTTTTATTGTTAATATCGTTTTCATATGCTATTTTATGTATTAATGATTTATATGCTTCGTAAGATTTGTTTTTATTTTTTCTTTCTAATTTTATTGTTTTATTATAACATTCTAAATGAGATTTGTTTTCATTAAATTTATTTAGAATGTTAATTAAATGGTTTATTAACTTTTCATTTTGACTATTATTTTTAATTTGTTTTATTATTTCATGAGTTTTATCAGAATTAAGTACCCCGCCATCGTTTAATCCTATTTTTATTCCGTTGTATCCTATTGGGTTATGACTTGCAGATATATAAATGAAACCTTTTAAATCTTTGCTGTTTTTTGTATAAGCTAAAATTTCAGTTATTGGAAGTATACCAAAAAATTTAATCTTTTCTTTATTTGCTATTAATATTTTAATTGTTATTTCTGCAATAATATTGCCAGTGGGTCTTGAGTCTAATCCTAATCCAATATAGGGATTGAACTCATTTTTAAAATAATTTGATATTGTAAAGATTATTAGTGCTATTAGTATTTTATCTTCATTGTCTATTTCATTTTCTGTTGAATCTTTGTTTTTTGATTTTGCAAAAATTTTTCTAAATCCTGAAGGAGAAAATATCATCTCGTCAAAAGCTTTTTTTAAATTTTTTATGTTAAGTGAATATTGTTTAAGCATGTAAATTTCTTCTCATTGATATTCCAGCCATATTGTTGCTATAATTAATCAATAATATAGCCATTTATATTATTATACTTGAAAATTTGTTTTTTTGCTTATACTAAAAGCTTTATCTTAAGGGGTTTAGTTCTTACTGATGAATATTAAAGTTGATAAAATTTTTTCTGAAACGGTACTTGAAAAACTTAATTCTGGTGAGATAGGAATTAATAATTTTGAATCCATTAAATATTTCCCTTATGATAATCATGAAAATATTTTTAATATTTCGGACAAAATTTTGAGGTTTAAATTTAAGAAAAGTTTGGTTGAAAATAATTTAAAGAAATATTTTTATGATTTTTCTAAGTTTTTGCATTCAGAAGAAGGCGACTGTTATATTTTTTCTTCTTCTGATCTTGAAAATTTGGGACTAATGCTTTTCCCATATCTTTCTTTTGGAATCTTAAATGGAGGCTCTGCAACAAGTTATTTTGATTTAGCTAAAAATAGGGGAGTAAATGAAGATTTATATATGCGGTATGAATCTAAGATACTTGAATTTAAAGAAAAATTTGTAAAATTCCCAAAGGGCATAACCCCAGCTTATATTAATAAAGACGGTAGTTTTGGATTCTCCTTTTTAGCTTTGAAAATCAGACACCTTTTGATGGTTGCCAAAAGATATGAATCTTTTTGTGGTAGAAGAGTTAAGCCTTCAATATTTCAAATGACTAGTTGCAAAACGGATGAATTTATTTCAAAATTTTTGGATGATTTATTTTTAGATGATTTGATTAAAAGTATAAATTTTTGCAATCTTAAAAAAGAAGATATTTTTACAGCTGTTCAACCTTTGATTTATTGTTATGAAAAACTAAATAGCTCTAATTATCAATATTTTACTATCAAGGATAATAAAAATGATGATTCAATTTTAGCTTTGCCTGCTGGTCATGGTCAAAATTTTAAAATTTTAAAAGATATTTATTTGCAGCTTTATGAATCTGGAAAAAGATTTATATATATTGGTAATGTTGATAATATGGGCTTTACAATCAATTTTAAAGCACTTGCTATAATGGCTTTGACTGATTGTTCTTCTGGATTTGAATTTAGTTTTAAAAGTAATACAGATTTTAAGGGAGGGGTTCTGGCAGTAAATAGTGAAGATCGTTTAACTTGTGTTGATATTGGTGGGGGAATTTCTTTAGAGATTATACAAGGATTTGAGAACAAGGGTAATAAGCTATTATTTAATTGTGCTACTGGACTTTTTAATTTAGAATATTTGATAAAAAATATTGATGAAATAATAGAAAAAATGCCTATTAGAATTATAGAACAAGATAAGGAATTTGGTAAGTACATTTCGGTTGAGCAAATAACTTGGGAAGTGTTAAAATTAATGAAAAACCCATTAATTTTAACAGTTGATAGAAGCAAAAGATTCCTTCCTGCAAAGTTATTTATCGATATGTTGCTTAATAGCAACTATCTTGAAGATGGGCATGGATATTATTGTAAAAAGAGAGCTGATAATTATAATGATATTAAAGATTTGGATTGTTCCCTGTCTGCTTTGTTATTAAAAGATTATGGTTTGTTGCCTGGATATTATAGATGGACTTTTTGAAAGCTTTACCTTTCATTTTTGTTTGTTTAAATTTATTTGCGACGGAATCTTTACCAGAAATAGATTATGAATATTTTAATAAGGATAAATCAGATCTTGTAGATTTAATGAAGTTTTTAGGCGAATTTGATTTTCAAACTATTTTAAAAAATAGAAACTTATTTATTGGGATTAGGAATTTAACAAATTTAAAGAATGTTCAAGGGCTTAACATTGATGATATTGATAGAATAAAAAAGATTAATCCTGTTGGTATAATTTTATTTAGAGAAAATTTAAAAGATGCTGAACAGACAAAAGGATTGATTAATGCAATAAAAAGTCATATTGGACATGATATTTTTATTGCTATTGATGAAGAGGGGGGGATAGTTAGTAGAGCTGGTGAAAATAAAAAAATGGGAGTTTATAATTTCCCAGCTATGGAGTATGTAGGTAGTGTTAAAGATTTGCATCTTATTTATAAGATTGGTGAAATTCTTGCTAAACAATTGCGCAGGCTGGGTATTAATTTAAATATGGCTCCAGTTGCTGACATAAAATTTTCACCACATACCCCGTTACTAAATAGAACATTCGGAGGATATTCTGCCTATAATATTGGACTTATGGTAGAAGCTTTTATTGATGGCATGCAGAAGCATGGAGTATTTTCGGCAATCAAACATTTTCCTGGATTAGGTGGAACAACCATAGATACACATAAATATTTGGCGGTTTTGCCATATAGTAAAAGCTTTTTAATGCTAAATAATTTTATACCGTTTGTTTTTGGTAGGGCTGCTAAGTTTATCATGATTGGCCATGTAAATGTTCCTAAAATTTCTAAAGATATAACTAGTATGTCTAAAAGTATTGTTAATATTATAAGGGATAATTTAAATATTGCTGGTATTATGATGACAGATTCTTATGATATGGGAGCAATTACAAAAAGTTTTTCTAATATTGAAAATGCTATTAAAAGGTCTTTAAATTCAGGTATGAATATAGTTCTTATTCCGTAATAAAATTCTTTAAAAAATTTGTTTGTCAAGTTGTGGTTTAGATAATTGGATAACTTTTGTTAAAAGTTTCGAAAAGAAGAAAAATATTTAAAATTTTTTATGATATAAAAATAGAGATTCCTAGATCTAAAATAATAAATTCTTTAAAAGAAGTTGATAATTTATAGTAAATGCTATAGTTATTAGGTATGAAATCAATTTCAAATTTTAAGGCAATTAGGGGAAATATTGGGTAAAGAAATGCATTAGTTGTTTTTCCTATAAATATAGTAGTTCTTAGAGTTAAATCGATTTGAGTTCCAATAAAAAATTTTATACTAAGTGTATCAGTTAAAATTGAATACTTTGCAATGTAAATAGTGAGAGCCAAATTGAAATAAGTATTTAAAATGAAATCTTTATTTATTGGAATGGTAAAAAAATTTATGGGACTGAACTGTATTTCAATCCATTCATTATAAGATGTCAATATCCCAATAAAGGCAATGTATTTATAGTTTTCATTGTAAAATATAGGATTTATATAATTATGGTAAACTATACCCATTTTTATGTGTTTTTTAATCATATCCTCTTTGGGAAATTCCCAGTAAGAAGTAGTTAACTTTTCTTGAAAACAAAATAAATTAATACTGCACATTAATAATAAAAAGATTGATAAAATAGTAAAATATTTCATTGTAAAATTAGTTTGCATACTACCCCGCACTACTAATAAAATA
>NZ_JACHFG010000003.1 GCF_014201775.1 Borreliella yangtzensis
TGTCCTAAAAATCAATTGTTAATCATAAAAAATTTGAAATAATTTTAAATGAAATGATCTTTAATCCATTTTTAATCATAAAAATGAACACATAATACTAAAACTAAATTCAGTTGGACACAGCAATAACAAAAAACACAAATATTAAAAATAATAATTATCTAAACTTAACTAATAATAAATATAATAAAATTAAAGTTTTAAAGAAATTTATATTATAGCCCTATATTTATGAATTTGAAAATCGCGCGGCCTTCAACACTATTATTAATAACCACACAACAACATATCTAAAGCTTTAATTCTTTTCTTTAATTAAAAAATCTTTTAATCATCCAAACTTATTTAATAAATTTTCATAATAATTCACAAAGGCTTCCTACATTTTTACCCCTTATGCCTCATCGTTATACTTATTTCACCCACAAACTTCTAAAATCACCTATACTAACCAAAAAAATTTCTAGTAGATGCAATTTAAAAATTAATTCTTAAAAAAACAACTTTTTTTACTTACAACAAGCTTGTATTCATTTATTACAAATTGCGCTAATATTTTACTTATCAAAACTTACTATTAAGAAGGGGGTATAAAAATATGAAAAAAATTTTCATATTAATATTAATTTTTAGTTTGACGATTCAAATCTTTGCTAAAACCGATAAACAAGATAGAATTGAAAAAGGTATTGAAAGCTTCAATAAATATGATAAAGAAAAAAAAAATCCAATCGGGCCATTCCTTTTGAATTTATTCTTGCCTTTTGGGATAGGATCTTTTGCCCAAGGGGATTATATTGGTGGTGGATCAGTACTTGGATTTAATTTATTAGGAGCAATTCTTTGTGGAACTGGGATTATTCTTAACGCTCGAGAAACACAATTAACCGGATCCATACTGATAGGGGTAGGAGCAAGCATGATCTTAACATCATACGCAACATCACTTATTATTCCATTCACATTTGCAAATTGGTACAATGAAAATCTTAAAAAAAGATTAAGTGCTGAACTTGCGGGTTTTGAACCCAATTTCGATATTGTAACAAGAGGATTTCAACTATCTTTTAAAAAGAGTTATTAACAAAATAATAATACAATAATTTTTTAAATTTAATATTAAAAATTAATTTGCCTAAGAAGAAGGCATTAACACAAGTACTCTCTTCTTAGGCTTATCAATTAAATTTAGAATATTTTTTAAACTCTTAAAATACAAAAAATATTAAAATATTAAAAACTTGTATAATATTCAACCAAATTAAGAAATTGTTCTCAATACTCAATTGATACAATATTTTTAACAATCAATAATAACAATTATTAATTAAAATGTTCTAAACATTATCTTAAAATGATATAATATATCTTATTATTAATTAAAACTACTTTTAAGGAGACTATTTTGAAAAAAACGATTATTATATTTACCATATTAGTATTTATGTTTAATTGTACCAAAAAAACTAATACTGCCGAGTTTAATAGTGATCTGGATGAAGAATCTCAAAAATTACAATCTAAATCAAATCTAGTTGATGACAATAGAATTGAATTTAGTAAAACAACACCTTTAGAAAAATTAATAAGCAAATTAAATTTAAACTATGATGAAAAAGAAACACTAACATTTTTAACAGGATTATTAAAAGAAAAACTAGTAGACCCAAATATTGGTTTACATTTTAAAAATACTGGCATGGATGAAAGCAAAATAGAAGAATCTATACACAAGTTTTTATCAGATCTAAAAGAAGATGAAATTAAAGAAATGCTCTCAAAAATTAAAGAAAATAAAGATACAAAAGAAAAAGATCCTGAAAAGTTAGATACTTACAAAGCCGTACTTGCTAGCGGATTCGATGGAATTTTCAATCAAACAGATTCCAAAGCTATATTTAATAGCCTTAAAGACGCCATATAATCAACCAAGTTTAAAATTAACCATTTTATAAAAACTAGTATAAAAACTGGTGTTAAAAGCTAGTGGGTTTTAACCGCTAGCTTTTAAAACAACTTCTTAGTTAATCAAAGAATTAAAACAACTAGCATTTTTTATTTTAGGATATTTTTCAATTATTTTTTTCATAGTAACATTAAACAGCTTAGAATCAAGTGAAATTTTGTAAACTTTTTTATTTTGTGAAGATTGCTTAGACTTAATGGTAATCTCAGCAATCATATCCTTCCAAACTCCATTACTATATAGATCAGTAAAAGCTTCAACTACTTTTTTAGCATTCTTAGATCCAAAAGGATATGCGGTTACAAGTCCAGATTCAACTGACTTTTCAGACATTGGAATTCCTCCAAAAAGCCCTCCTTTATTTTCATTAAAATTTATATCACTTCCCTTACTTATAAATCTAAATCCAGAAACAGAATAAAAAGGATCACTCTCGCTAGTAGTCTCAAAGATTATTAATGGCATAGCATAAGAAACATAATTCCCATCAATAGGAGTAACAAGATAAGAATACTTAATCCCCTTAAGCTCCTCAATACAATTCCCAAACTCATTAAACAAATCTCTGGCTTTAATTTTTATCCAACGAACATACACCGACAAAAAAAATGCAGAAACTGCTTTTGTTCCTTCTAAAAACTCTATTTGGTTGTAATCAATAAATTTATTTTTATTTTCAAGCGCTTTTAAGGCCTCATAATTTTGAAAATCAGACACCAAACCAGAATCATCTGAGAATGATCCAAAATTCATTAAACCTAAAGTTTCTTTTTTTTGACTTAGCCTAGATGCATTTTCTCCAATAAGTCCACTACTCTCTTTCTCCATTTTTGAATTATTATCTAAATGGCAACCAAGAATTAAAACCACAACGAATACAATGACTATTTTCAAAACGCTCCCCCTTTAAAAATTTGCATATAATTTAAAAAATTTAAATTATATTATTAGAAGCAAATGTAGATCAATTAACAAAAAAATCAAAATAAAAATTTAACGCCTGATAATCTCTTTTTTCAAACTGTTTAAAATGCGATCTATATAATCATAAAGTTTTTTATTCTTACCAATATTGGTATAATAAAGCTTAAAAATTTCTAAAAGGGTATTTCTAACTTTAAGAATCAATATTTTTCTGTTTTTATTCTTAATAGAGCCCAATACTTGTTTGAAAGATTTATTTGATTTCTCCATTTCTTTTAAGAAACCTTTAACATCATAATTTAATGTTATTTCCTCTAGCTTTCTCAATATCAACCTAGAATATTCTTTTCCAAGTTTTTTAAACAAATCGTCAAGATTCTCAAAATCAAAATCTCCATGCAACAAAACCCCACAAAGTCGCAAAGTTTCTTCTTCTTCGTCTGTTAAACTGCGATTCCAATTAAAATGCCAATCAAGCTCTGCCTTTGTAGCAAGAGAAAAATTTTTAAATTCAAGAAGCTCTTTGCTAACACTACCAATTTGCTGATCGATTGTCTTTTCAAGAGCAACAAGAATGTCTGAATTTGAACCACCAGCATTAATCTTGGTTAAATAAAATTGTTGACACAAATTCATTTCTAAAAGAGAAGTTTCATCTTCTCTATCACTTCTGTCAGAATAATTTTCAATCAATCTCACTAAAATACTTATTTTAGAAGATAAATCTTCCCATCGCTTTTTTCCTATATCAATCAAAAATTGATTAATATCTTTTTCGCTGTACTTATACTTTTCTAACATTTCATCGTTGTTTAAAAGCCATCCGCCAAGAGTATACCTATGTTCATCATTTTGCAAAGATTTCTTGAAAAACTCAAAATTTTTGTCCTCTTCTAAGTTTAAATTAGGAATCCAAATCCCATCATTATTAGTATTTTTCAGCAAAGCTTTACTGTGCTTTGACTTAACCATATCGCGATTTGAAGGCATTTTTTGAACAGACTTAGAATTATTTAAACTATCCAAATCACTGCCTTTATGATCTGAGCCAAGTGACATTAAATTTTTAGAATTTTTTAAAGTTTGCAAATCCTTTTTAAAGTCCTTAAATTCTCCGGGGTTTGATGGGTCATTCTTTTTGCTTTTTAAATTACCTAAATTAGAATCTTTAAGCTTATTACTTTTAGACTCTAAAGATTTTTTTTGATTACTTATTAAATTTTGTTTACTGCTGGAAATGCTAATTTTTAAATCTTCTTCTAAAGATTTACTATTGCAACTAAAAAGCAATAAAAAACCAATACCAGCTGCAATTCCCATTTTATTCATAAATTAAATTTCCTCTATTTAATTATAGGTTTAAATAAAAGCATATCTCTCTTTTATACACTAAATGTATGCTCCGCCTTAATTCTTACTACAAAAGGAATTAGTCTTAAAATTGTTTTAATTATTATCTTTTAAATAAAGATAACAAAAGCCATATATTTAAAACAAAAAAAACAAATATAAATAGAAAGATTAACTCTTCTTTAGAAGAGTTAATCAAACAATCAATTAACACAAGTTAAAACGAAGCGGATGCATCATAGTTTTTCACAAAATTACAAGCTTCTTCAATGTCTTGAGTAGTTAAAAAAGATTGTCTCAAATTATTTATGTAAGCTTCTTCAACCTGCAACAATTGCCTCTTAGCATTAGCAGCATTTGCATCATTTGAACGTTCAAGAGCCATTTTGGCATTTCTTTTTGCTTTTAAGCACTTAACAACAGTAGCAAGCATTTCTTTTATTTTCTCCTTATTCAAATTAAAAATTTGATTAAACTTGTCTGGACTACTATCAAGAATCACCTGTTCAAGAAAAAACAAAGCTTCTTTTTGGTCATCATTTAAAGAGTCCACAAAAGACATTTTAGGTGCTCCATTTATTGAGCCATCAGAAGAATTCAACACCTTTGAAGATCTTTTCCTAAAATCAGAATAATTAAATTCTTTACAAGAAAAAAATAATAAAATAACAAATAATAAAATTTTTCTCATACCGTCTCCCACACTGTGATTAAATCAATATTTAAATTAAAAAAATAAGTGAATTTTTTTAAAAAAAATATAAATTATAATATATCTCAACATTTAAAATAATAAACATTTTGTAAAACTTTATAGAAATATCAAATAAAATATGTTAAAATGACCTTGGTAGTTAAAAATGGAAATTAAAATTGACGAAAAATTTAATATAGTATTTAACAACGATCTTAAATTAATAGAAAACATTGAAGAACAAAAACAACGTTTATTTTTTTATCTTAAGACGCCAAAAGGCAGCCTGAAAGAAAATCCAAATTATGGATTTGATTTCAACTTTTACTTTAAACTTTGTAAAGCCAATAAACTAGAATCTATTAAAAATTTTTTTTTAAACCTTTCAAAAGAACTTAAAATAGATCTTATTAATGTAAAGCCAAGCATTCAAAACAAAACAATAACAATAAAATTTTTCTTTTTGGGAAAAGACACTTTAAAAATGGATTTTAAAATATGAGTATAATTTTTGATAAAAACTTAGGAATATTAGAAAAAACAATAGAAGAAATTCAAAATGAAAAAAAACATATTTTGAGAACAAAATATGGAATAAACATTCAAGATAATTCTATTTACGACATAATAAACTTTCCAAGCTCAAGCATTGATAAACAAATCTCAGAAGTCTTAAAAGAACTTTTTTCCAAAATCACAGAAAATGGAAGCTATTTTAATGCGCTCAAAGAAGACTTAAGCACACCCAAAAGCTCAACATACGAAGCAATAAGAAAAGCTCTTTTAAATGTTGAAGGGGTTAAGCACGTAAGTATTTCAAGTGGTCCTGGAACAATTAACCTTTACTTAATATTAGAAGACGATTGCTTTACAGACAAAGAAAAAAAACAAATTAAAATTGAAACTAAGCAAAATATTTGGGAATCAATATACTACACAGCACCAAGCGGAACTGTTTTTAAAGGTAATATTGAGATCGAATTTTTAAACAAACATAATCAAAAAAAAATATACAAATTCAGCTTGGGTGAAAAAAAATATGTATATCTTAAAGCAATCTACAAAACAGAAGCAAAAGATGCAATCTACAAAGAAATAGATGCTCAAATTAGAGACATTTACAATAAAATATTAAACGAAAAATACACTGAAATGGGCACATCTCTTAGATATCAAGACTTTATTGCACCAGTTAGCATTATCAGGGGAATAAAAGAGCTAAAAATTGGAACTTGCATTAAAAGCGATGTCACAAAAAAAATTACAGACCTTAGTGATAGCGATTTTACATTTAATAAAGACGAAAACACTAAAGAGAATGAAATTATTATTTTTGATACAAACAAAAGACTACTTATTAACAGAGAATAAAAATGAACAAAGAGATACCAAAATTTTTAGAAAATACCCAAATTGAAAAGTTCATTTACAATGAGCTTGATTATAAAAAGGAGATACTAAGAGAACTAAAAGAGCTTCTTGAAAACTTCAGAACAATAAATGTTCAAGAAAGCATTAACTCCAAATTTATTGCATTGCTAATGCTTTCAATATTTAACGCATTTCACTTTAAAAAGGAGTTAGACAAAAATCTTGTTAACTCTTTGAGTGCCATTATTTTTGCAATCAAATCTATTGGCACTGATGAGAGCTTTATTGTCCTTTTTAGGGCATTTTTACATGCAAACGTAGAAGTCAGGTCAAACGAAGACACTCCAGGTGAGATAATAATAAAATTACTTGGAAACATTAAGTCCCCGATTGAATTTAATATTGCAGCAAAAAATCAAAATAAACTTAAAAAAATAACTGTAAAACACCTTGGATTTAAAAAAGCTCTGGCTTCTAACTATATGCCCAAAGATTACAAAAATTCGGTATACGAGTTTATTAAAATATTAATCCCTGTAGGAAGGATAGTAAAAATCATAGACAAAGAACAAATAGAAATAAAAAGTACAAGAATAAAAAATTTTGCAAAGTAGATTATTTTTTCTGATCTACTAAATTTAAATAATTTAAAACTAAAGAAATTAAAAAGGAGAATTTATGAATACTAACGAACCACAAGAGAGCGTACAAATCAAAGATTTAAATAGAAAAACGAAAGTTAATCAAAGTGATCTTATTCCTATTGACGACATAGTAGAAGATACTTGTGCAATCACATACAAACATCTCCTAGAACAAATACAAAATGATACCTTTTACAACAGCGAATTTCAGTGCTTTAAAAAAGCAATAAAAGACGTAATTAGCAATGAGCTTTTAGAAAACAAAGAATATATAAAAAAAATTTACATAAAAGTAATCTCTGAGCTTTTAAAGCTAAGCACATCACCTGAGGACATAGATTTTGATACTGTTTTTAGAAAAATTAAGTCTACATTTATTTCAAGCTTAAAGCACACAGACACAAAATTGTCTTCAAATAAAATTTCAATTTACAATTCAACTACAAAGGATCTTGAGCTTATTCAATTTGAAATTTTAATTGAAAGTTTAAAAGAAGTTCTTGCAGAAAAATCTGAAATAAATCAACTCAAAAGTGACCTAATCAACTATTTACAAATAAGTAATTTTAAAGATACATTTCTAAACTCTTTCAAATCAATACCTAAAAAAACTTTTGATGTAAAAAATGAACAAATTGTAAGCTGTTATCAAAACGGAATCCCACAAATTGTAAACACTCCCATTTGGTGGCAAGGAAAACCACACGGCTTTGGGGGACAACATACAATAATTGATGACACTTCGATATTAGAATTTCAATATAAAAATAAAGCCACAACCATTGTACTTAAAAACAAAAGCAGTATATCAATTATCATTGACGAATCGCACAAAGAAGAATACATTTATTTACAAATAAACGCAGAAATTAGGTATTCAAGCTCGACAGAAGATCACGATAAACAATTTTACCTTCAATTTTCAAGAAGCTCTGCCAAAATATTAATTGCCTCATTTTCTTCGCAAAACATGCTCACACTTAAAGTACCAATTTACAATGGTTGGTACTACGTTGGATCAGGCAGTATAAACATGGGCGAAACGATGCCAATACTATACAAAGCATAAAATAAATTAAAAGGAGATATTTATGGATACAATACTTATTTTTTTGTCAACAATTGACAATACAAAACTCATTATATTAGGAGGATTTATTGTGCTGGCAATCTTGCCGATGATTTTAGCAGTAAAGCCTCAGATTAGAGAAAATCTAAACCTTATTATAAAAAAGCTTTTAAAAAATACAAATAAAAAGGAAACAAAATGAGCAGTAAAATAAATATTAACTCTGGTATTGAGGCTTTAAACAACTTATATGATTTTCTAAAAAGTAGTGATTCTCCAACAGAAATCAAAGTAGAAAAGGGAATATATTTAGGACTCAATCTTTACAACCTAATAATGAGTATCTACAAAGATAAAATAGACACCCTTGAAAAGGAAGAATCAATAAAAATATTAAATGACATTGAAAATGTTAATAATAAAATCACTCAACTTATATCAAGCATTAATGATGAAAGAGATATAAGTATTATTGAGCGTTTAAGAGAAGAAAGAAATGAACTAATGACAATAAAAACTAAAGCGCTCCAAGAACAAATCCAAGAACAAATAAAAGGAACTCCAGAAGATTTGCAAAAAAGCCATAACAAAAAAGACTTAAAAGGAGATAAAATTGAAAATTAAAAATTTCCCTTTTTTATTTTTATTAAACACGCTTATAATCTTTTCGTGCTCTACAATAGCAAGCCTTCCAGAAGAACCCTTATTCCCAAAAGAGCAAACATTAAAAGCTTTAAGCTTATATGAAGCACATCTTTCAAGCTATATTATGTACTTACAAACATTCCTTGTGAAGACCAAACAAAAAGTAAATGACAAAAATTATCCTGAGTTTAAACTTTTTGACAGCAGTAAATTAGAAAAAGATCAAAATTTAAAATCAATCAAAACAAACATTGCTAATTTAAAAAATCACATTGACAAAATAAAACCAATAGCAATCAAAATTTACAAAAAATACTCAAAAAGCATACCTTAAAGTCATTTAATTTTTCTTTTTTCCTAAAGTCCCAATTGTGGGACTTTTTATTTTAATAAAAAGTACACATTTAGCCTTTAACTAATAAGATTCTATTATCATTTTATTTTTTTTTAATTTTCTATTTGTTATTTATTAATCTTATACTATAATTATACTTGTATTAAGTTATATTAATATAATATAAAAAGGAGAATATATTATGAAAAAATATTTATTGGGAATAGGTCTAATATTAGCATTAATAGCATGTAAGCAAAATGTTAGCAGCCTTGATGAAAAAAATAGCGCTTCAGTAGATTTACCTGGCGAAATGAAAGTTCTTGTAAGCAAAGAAAAAGATAAAGATGGTAAATACAGTCTAATGGCAACAGTAGACAAAGTTGAGCTTAAAGGAACTTCTGATAAAAACAATGGATCTGGAATGCTTGAAGGCGTGAAAGATGACAAAAGTAAAGTAAAATTAACAATTTCTGATGATCTAAACAAAACCACATTTGAAACTTTCAAAGAAGATGGTAAAACATTAGTGTCAAGAAAAGTAAATTCCAAAGACAAGTCTTCAACAGTAGAAAAATTCAATGAAAAAGGTGAATTGTCCGAAAAAACAATAACAAGAGAAAACGGAACCAGACTTGAATACACAGAAATAAAAAGCGATGGAACTGGAAAAGCTAAAGAAGTTTTAAAAGACTTTACTCTTGAAGGAACTCTAGCTGCTGATAAAACAACATTGGAAGTTAAAGAAGGAACAGTTACTCTAAGTAAGCACATTCCAAACTCTGGCGAAGTAACAGTTGAAATTAATGACACTTCAACTACTCAAGCTACTAAGAAAACTGGAAAATGGGATGCAAAAACTTCAACTTTAACAATTGCTGTTAACAACAAAAATACAAAAAGCCTTGTATTTACAAAAGAAGACACAATAACAGTACAAAACTATGACTCTGCAGGCACCAATTTAGAAGGTACAGCAGTTGAAATTAAAACACTTGATGAACTTAAAAACGCTTTAAAATAAGGAGAATTTATGAGACAATACTTAATAGGATTTGCATTAGTATTAGCTTTACTAGCATGTGCACAAAAAGGTGCTGAGCCAAAAACTCAAAATAATGATCAAGAAATTGTAGACTCTGGCAAAGACTCATCATCAAAAGACTCTAAGCAAGTTCTTCCTACATCAACAGAAGACACAGTGTCTCTATTTAATGGTTACACCATTTTCGTAAGCAAAGAAAAAAATGCAGCTGGTAAATATGATTTAAGAGCAGAGGTTGACGGGGTTGAGCTTAAAGGAACTTCTGATAAAAAGAATGGATCTGGAAAACTTGAAGGTTTAAAAGCTGACAAGACTAAAATGACAATATCAATTTCTGACGATCTAAATTCAGTAACTGTAGAAACATTTGATTCAAGCAACAAAAAAGTTTCAAGCAAAGTTGTTAAAAAACAGGGGTCATTAACAGAAGAAAATTTCAAAGCTAATAAATTAGACTCACAAAAATTAACAAGATCAAACGGAACTATACTTGAATACTCACAAATGACAGATGCTGAAAATGCTACAAAAGCAGTAGAAACTCTCAAAAACGGTATTAAATTAGAAGGAAATCTTGTAGGCGGAAAAACAACAGTGAAAATCACAGAAGGTACTGTTACATTAAGAAGAGAAATTGATAAAACAGGGAAAATTCAACTCTTTTTAGATGATACTGATTCTGGTTCTACTAAAAAAACAGCAAAATGGGAAGACAGTACTAGTACCTTAACAATTACTGCTGACAGCAAAAAAACTAAAGATTTGGTATTCTTAACCGATGGTACAATTACAGTTCAAAACTATGACTCAGCAGGCTCTAAGCTTGAAGGCAAACCAAGTGAACTTAAGAGTCTTGATGAACTTAAAGGTGCTTTAAAATAATATATAAATAAACATCCTACAAAGGCATTGGCCAATGTAGGAGATTGTTTATTATAACCTAAAAATTGAATTTATATATTTTTCAATTTGTTACTTCTAGAAAAAGTCTCTTAGGGGACTTTTTCTCTTTTAAAAATAAATAATAAAACACAAATCAAAATTTAAGCCTAAGCCTTCAAAATAAAAAAATTCTAATTAAATACTTGGGGATAAAATTAAGAAACCCAATTGGGCTAATTCCTTCACTCAAGCCTGATTCTTGAATGAAGGATAATATAAATAACACAATCTAAATTCTTAAAAAATTAAACCCATCGCTAATAAGCTCACTATTTTAAATAAAAATTAACACGTAAAAATAATTTACTCTTAATATAAGTCTATTCTTTATTGTATTTTATTACAAAAACTTACTTTTGTAAAGTATATTTAACAAATATATATAGTAAATATACTTTTTTTATATTTTTTATATAAAAATACTTTACTTTTTTATGAAACTGTACTATTAATTAATTTAGAATTAAAGAAATTACTTATATTAGGAGTATAAAATTGAAAACATCGAATCAAAAATCACCAAACACTACAAAGAAGGCAAAACAAACTACAAAAAACTTCCAGCACAACTTGATTGTATTAATCTCTACTCTCAACTTTATAAACTTAAATTTAAAAAAATATACACAAAAAAACATACTTTATTTTCTAAATAAAAACCTTGAAAGAAATAAACAAAAACTTATAAAACTAAAAACACTGCAAAACTATTTATATATACTAGAGAAAAAATTCAAAGTCACACTAAACTACTGTAAACATTTGGGAAAAAATTCCGGAAGTGAAACTTATTATAAACTTAAATATGAAAAAGAAAAATGCTACTTAATAATTAACACATACTTCAAGGAAAAAACAACTAATAAAATTAATGAATTTATGCAAAGAATAAAAAAATTCAATCAAATAAATAGTAGTGTTAAATGGGAGTGTATAAATAATAAAAATAATAATATAAAAGAATATAGAAATATATACATAAATTCTCAAAAAACAACAAATAAGGAAATATTAAAAAAATATCTAAGTAAATGTGACTTCAAAACAAAAATTCCATCTCTAATAATGGATTTAAAAACAACAAATAAGATCAAAATTTATCATCTGAGAAACTTGAAACACATTGAAAACGAACTTAAAGAAATAGATCCTAAAAAAATTGAAAAGCACCTTTCGAATGTGATAAAAGAAAACACAAACAATCCAGGATATTTATGCAAATTTTTCAAAAACAACGGATACAAAAAGTTAATAAGCAAAATAAAAAAAACAAATGAAAAATATAAGAACAAAACAGGAATTTTAAGAAAAATTCTTGCAGAAAAAGTAAAAGAGTTAGAAAATCAGCAATATAAAAAGGAAGACCTCGAGAAATTTTTTAGCAAAACATATGAGATCTATAAAACAAAACCGCATTTCATAATAGAATATAAAAAATATCCAGACTTAGATAAGCTGATAAAAAAAGCAAAAACAGAAATTTCCAAAGTCCAGGACAAAATGGAAAAATTAAAAAGTATAAAAAACAATATTTTTAGTATATTATTAGAACAGTTAAGGCATAAAGTAGATAATGATAAACTAATTTCTACTTTAGAGAAATTCATTGAGAATGAGCCTAATCTTAAATATAGTAAGGTATTTGACAATTCCTACTATAATAATCTGATTAAAATAGTGAGCTAAAAAAATGTATAGTTTAGCTTTACTATTAAGGAAAAAGGAAAAAAATGACGGCTTTACTTGAACGATTAAAGCAAAAACAAAAAGAATTAAAATTAAACACAGACAACAAATCAAAATTCAAAAAAGAAAAAAAGGCCAATGTCTTTTCTAAGATTGAGGAGATTAAAGGTAGAAAAATCTACCATACTAAAATCTTTAATGACTTTTATACATTTGGAATAAGCAAAAATGAGCCCACTAAGTTTTTCCTCTCTTTAAGAGGAATCTTTAATATAGAAGAAATAAGTATGTTTCATCTATTCTCTTTAAGAGAAGATGATGAATTTTTAGGAATTTACTATGGAATAAGAAAGCTTGATAAAGCGTTTATTGTAAAAAATTTCAATAAAAAAGAAACATATACTTTGCGAAAATGTGAATATATTGAATTTAAGTTCAAAAAAGGTTCGGTTTTTTGTTATTTAAACGGTCTTCATATTTTGCTCAAAAAAGATAGAGTCAACAGTCCCTATTACAATACACTTTTAAACATTATTTTAGAATTAGAAACAGAGCTTTATACTTTCTATAACAAAAAATTATCAAAGGGGGGAATTATTCCTGAATGGATAAAAAAGAGACAAAAGTAATAACCATTGCAAGCATAAAAGGCGGTGTTGGCAAAAGCACAACAAGTTTAATTTTTTCTACACTACTTTCAATTAAATGTAAAGTTCTTTTAATAGATATTGACACCCAAGCTTCAACAACAAGTTATTTTTTCAATAAAATTAAAGATAACAATGTGGATTTAATAAACAGAAATATATACGAAGTACTAATATCAAATTTACATATAGATAATGCATTAATAACAATTAACGAAAATTTAGATTTGATTCCAAGTTATTTAACATTGCATAAGTTTAATTCGGAATCTATTCCATATAAAGAATTTAAATTAAAAGAACAGTTAAAGCTACTTAGTAATCATTATGATTATATAATACTTGATACAAATCCCAGTTTGGATTTTACTTTAACGAATGCTCTTGTGTGCAGTAACTATATAATCATCCCAATAACAGCAGAAAAATGGGCTGTTGAAAGTTTAGATTTGTTTACTTTTTTTATGAACAAGCTATTATTAACTTTGCCAATGTATTTAATAAATACTAAATTTAAAAAAAATAACACTCATAAAGAACTCTTAAAGGTTTTAGAGAAAAATAGTAATTTCTTAGGGACAATATCTGAGAGAGAAGATTTGAACAAAAGAATAGCAAAAAACGACAAATTTGATTTGACGAAGGATTACATAATGGAGTACCAAAATACGCTTAACATGTTTTTAAATAAATCAGGTTACGTACACTAAGTGTACTCAATTGTAAAGGAGAAGTACAAGTGGAGATAAAGATAAATAAAAGGAATTTATCTGAGGGTGTTAACGAAGAAGAACAAGCACTTATTCATTATAATAAGCTTAAAGAAAAATTAAACATCAATTTTCAAAAAGAAATTTATTGCAAACTGGAAGCAATGAAGGTTCTAAAAGAAATTAAAGATAAAGAATATTATAAACTTGACAACTATTCTAGTTTTGATGATTTTGCAAAAGACTACAGACTTGCTCGGACCCAAACATATAAATATCTAAAAATAGCAACAGCAATAGAAGAAGGTTTAATTGAAGAGAAGTATGTGGTTAGAAATGGAATCAATGAAACCATTTGTTTGCTTAAAACAAAAGAAAGTCCAAGTTTGAAAAAATCTAACCAAAACCCAATAAAACCATTGAGATTTCAACTCAAAAAGGAAGAATCTTATTCTTTTTATAAAAAAAATGCTAAACTTACAAGCTTTCTTTTAGAAAAAATTTTTTTTGAGGAAAAAGATTTTTTATTAAAAATAATTGAAGAATTTAAAACTTCAAGAAATAAACGAAAATAAAATATTTATTTGCAAAACTTAAAAAGTTAGTGTATACTTTATAGGTACAGACTGACACGCAATGTGTCGCTCTTAATATAAGGACCTGTTACCTTAAAGGGTTTATTGGAAGTTCTTCTTAAAGAAATTTCAATAAACCCTTTAATTTTTGACTTAAAAATTTTATTTTTTAACAGCAATTTTAGAAAAATTTTAAAAAGTATTTACAAAACATAAATTTTTTTATACTATAATATTAGTAAAAAACTTATATTAGGGGTTAAGATGAAAAGGCTTAATAAGATTAAAAGGAAAGAGTACTACAAGTTTTTATTAATACTTTCGCCATTAAAAACAATTAGTTTGAGTGGCTCAGGTTTAGTAATGTTAAAGGTCGTTCTTAAACCAAATATTTTCTTATTAAGCTTTTAGATTCTAAAAATTTCTTATTGATTAGGCATGCTTAATTATTTAAAAAATATATTTAAAAATTGTTTTTTCAAAATATGTGAAAAGCAAATTGTGAGCGTAATTACAGTTTGCTTTAAGCCTTTTATTTCAATTTAATGTTTTAGGAGAATTAAAAAATGTTTATTGAAAAAATATTGCAAAGCAATAAAGAGCTTTTAAAAGACATTCAAAAGTTTGGGTGTTATTTTTTATCTCTACACTATTGGATATTTATTTTAACAGGCTTTGATTTCAAGGCAAAAGATATTAATTTGAATTACCTTAGGTTTTTAAAACTAGGCTACATTAGAAATGATTGTTATATTTTAAATCCATGTAAAATTCTTAGTTGTTATAAAATATTTTCTAAGGTTAGGTATGAAAGTTCACTTTATTTGCCTGTAGCTGGTAGAGAGTTTGAAATAACAGAGATTAAGTTAAAAGATCAGGATTTTGGTCATTTTATTGTAATGGACAACAATAAGGTACTTTACGATAGCCTTGATTTAAAGGCTAAAGGAAAAAATTTTGAAATAATATCAAAAAGAGTATTCGATTTTGTGTTTTAAAAGGGAAATGTTTACTAAATTATATTAAGCTTATTGGGCCAAGCAATATAAAATTTTTATTGCTTGGCTGTATGTTTTAAGCTATAGGTAATAAAAACTATGTTGATGTTGAAGAACTATTGGCTTTATTCTGTTTTTCCTCGTGGTTTTTAAGGGCGTTTTCGTTTTTTCTTTTAACTTCTTGCAATTTTTTTTTCAAATTTTTTGCAATCTCAATTACCCTTTCAGCTGTATTTGCAGGATTTTTTTCGGTGCCCATCAAGGTGTTTTTTTCCATGTTTTGGATTCCCACATCTTCTAGTGGTTTTGAGACTTTAAGCATTAAGTCAAACATTGCTAAGAATTGGCTGCTACCCCCACTCTCTTTAAGTTTATTAGCTTCTTCTTCTATTGCTGTAAAGAATGCTTCTGCTACTTTAACAGCTCGTAGTTTTGAGTTATATATGAATGTACTTTCTGCTACTTTACTGCCCGTTGCTTTTTCTTTGAAGTTTTCGTATTTTATACCTTGACTAGCACCCTCTTTTTTAATTTCATCTATTTCATCTGTAATGTCTTTAACCGATGATTCTAATCTAATTTTAGTTTCTCCTGTTAAACCGCACGCTATAAAAAGGCTAACAAGTAAAGCTAGTTTTATTAAAATTTTATTACATTTAGTCATATGATATCCTTTTTTTGAATTTAAACTTTAATAAAAGCATTAATAAATATTAAATTGTAAATATTAGGACGAACTAAAATCTCATTTTTAGCCCATTCTAATTACAATATTTTAAGATTTACTTCTTTTATTTGCTTTTATTACTTTTTTATCTCCGTTATTAATTTTTTGTTTTTCCTTAATATCTTCTAGTTTATTTTCTATTTTCATCTTGGCTTCAAGCAATCTTTCAAATGTGTTTATCGGATTACTCTCAGCTTCTTCTGAAGCGGAGTTTTTTACTCCTTTTATTCCAATAGCTTCTAATGATTCTGCAACTTCAAGCATTATATCAAACATAGCCAAAAATTGACTGCTATTTCCATTTTCTTTAAGTTTTAAAGCTTCTTCTTCTATTGTCTTAAAGAACTTTTTTGCCTCATTAATAGCTTGAACTTTTGCTTCTCTTATGACTGATCCCCCGCTTGATACTTTAGAACCAGTTTCGCTGTCTGTAAAAGCTTCAAAATTTACACCTTTTAAGCCCGCGTCTTTTTTTATTTGTAAAATTTTGTTTTTTACATCCCTAGAAGATGATTCAATAGCTATCTTTGTGTCTCCCGGTAATCCGAAATTACAGGCTATCAACATAGAAACAAACAAAGCTAAAATTGTTAAATTAAATTTTTTCAATCTTGTTACCTCCTTTGATAAAAATAATTAATATTAAAACCTAAATTTTAGATCATTTTATTTGAAATAAAATAAAACGCATTGGTTAATAAAATTAACATAGTTTTTTGGATTTGCATTAAAGCAAAAATGTTATTTTAAAGCGTATTGGTTTGAAGTTTATTTTTATTAGGAATCCTAAGTTTGTTTTATTCAAATATAGCAATACTATTGTTTGGAATTACAAGCTAACTTTTGTAAGCTAGTTTTTGATTTTAAGATCTAGTGACAGTTTGTCAAAATATTGATAATTAGTTATTTTGTAGATTAAATCAAAGATCTAAAAGAGTTTAGGTCTTAAAAATAAAAGAGAAGCCATGCTCCCGCAATTTATTGGCTTCTCTTTTGACTATTTTGAATACTATTTCATTTAAGGAGTGGGAGTAGCGGGAGCAGGAGAAGCAGGTTTGGTGGGCATAACAGCGTCTTTTAAGCCTTTAAAAAATCTTCCTGTTTTATGTGCTCCAGAAACTATTTTATTTTTTCCTTTAATGATTATGTCTAGTAAACTTTTATTAGATGTGTTGTCACCAGCAGCTTCTATTAAGCTTTTTAATGCTTCATTTTGTTCGGCAACAACTATTTTTTTGATTCTCGTTTTTTGTTTTTGAGTAAACCCTCTATCCACATTGCAGGATAATATTAGCGAGGGTAGCAAAATATAATTTATTTGAAGTATTTTCTTTCTCCTTTACCATTTATTTTTATTAATTTAATTCTAATTAAAAATATATATCGTTAAATTAATTATTTCCAATAAAAACTATTTAATTTTTCTTGAGTTTTTAAAAAAACTTAATTAAAATAAAATAATGATATTTAAAAATAGAAAAGAAGAATATATTTTTTTATTTAAAAAAGGTTTAAAAGATTTAGACATTGCTCAAATTTTAGGTGTTGGTGAATCTTTTGTAGCAAAAGCCCGAAACAAATATTTTAAATCCAATGATTCTGTTTGTAAAAAGAGCTCTTCTTCTAGTGATTTGGCAGTAGAGGGTATTTCTAGAGTACCGGCTAATGAGGATAATTTTGATAATTTAATGCTACTTGTTACAAGAAAGGCTTGTGAGCTAGAAAATGCTAAAAACGAGGCTGAAAGGGTATTTTATGAAATAGTTTGTTCTTTTATTGATTCTCATCGCAGGTATAAAAATCTTAGTTTGAGGTCTATAAAAAAAGATGCATCAATTTTAGATTTAAAAATTAGTAAGCTTCAAAGTGAGATTGACACTAATAAAAAAAGAGGTTTAAAGGGCAATGAAAGTCTTGAAGTGGAGCTTGATGCCAAGATCAAAAAGAGAGAAGATCTTGAAAAAGAGATTATTAATATTTGCATTAGGGAAGATTATGATGCTCTTGTTAAGCTTAAATCTGTTTTAAGTAGTAAGAATTTAAAATTGGAGTAAAATTTGAAATTTTCAAAATCCTTAATATTTTTCAATCTTCAGAGAAAGTTTAAAAATAAGTTTAATCTTAATATTTTGGATTATATTAAGCCAAAATCAACCAATATTTGTTTTAAAGATTTTGAAAACAAATGTTTAACTACTAAGCAAAAAGAAGTGCTTTTTGACATAGAAAGTCACGATTATTCAAAAGTAATATTTAGTGGTGGAATTGCAAGTGGCAAGACGTTTTTAGCCTCATATTTACTTATTAAAAAGCTTATTGAAAACAAATCTTTATATGAGAGAGATACTAATAATTTTATTATAGGTAATTCTATTAGCTTGTTAATGACAAATACTATAAAGCAAATAGAAAAAATTTGTGGGTTTTTAGGGGTTGATTATCAGAAAAAGAAAAGCGGTGAATCTTTTTGTAAAATAGCAGGACTTGAGCTTAATATCTACGGGGGTAGAAACAGGGATTCTTTTTCTAAGATTCGTGGTGGTAATAGTGCAATAATTTATGTAAATGAAGCAACAGTAATTCACAAAGAAACTTTGCTTGAAGTAATAAAAAGGCTTAGAAAAGGCAAATCAATTATTATTTTTGATACAAATCCAGAAAGCCCAGCACATTATTTTAAAACAGATTATATTGAAAATACAGATGTTTTTAAAACATATAATTTCACAACGTATGATAATCCTTTAAATTCAACAGATTTTATTCAAACTCAGGAAAAACTTTACAAGCATATTCCTGCTTATAAGGCTAGAGTGCTTTATGGAGAGTGGATTTTAAATGAATCTGCATTATTTAATGAAATGATTTTCAATCAGGATTATGAATTTAAAAACCCAATAATGTACATTGATCCTGCATTCTCAGTAGGTGGTGACAATACAGCTATTTGTGTTTTAGAACGCACTTTTGATAAGTTTTATGCATATATTTATCAGGACCAAAAACCAGTAAGTGATAGTTTAATGCTTGGTTCTATTCAAGTTTTAATAGAAAGCTTTAATGTAAATACTGTTTATATTGAGGAGAGAGATAGTACGAAAGGAGATGGAATTTTGACCAAAACCATTCTTTTTTTAAGAAATAAAAGTATTAATTATTTTAAAGTTGCTCCAATAAAACCCTTAAGCAGTAAATTCAAAAGAATATGTGCTCTTATTCCTTTGTTTGAAAGCCGAAAAATAGAATTTTTAAAAATAATCAGTAAAAATGTTATAGCTGATATTTACAGCTACAAAGGAGATGGCAAAACAAAAGATGATGCACTTGATTCTCTTGCAAATGCCTATCTTCTTTTAACGCTAAATTATAAAGAAAAATTATTTCATTTTGGTAAGTTTAAATATTTATGATTTGATCTAAATTTTTAGTAGCCAATTTAAGCTTGTGATTATAAATATTAGAAATTTTTTATGTTTTGTGTTGACTTTGGGTTAAGTTTACTTTGTCTTAAAAGTAGGACAAAATTAGATAAATTTAAAGCGATTAAAATTTATTTTTAAATAATACAATTTTTTATAAAAAAACAAAATCAATATTTAATCTTTTAAAAGTTTTGAAAAATTATTTTTAAATTTAATTGTTTGGAAAATGTTATTGATATAATTTATAATTGAATTTCTATAAATTTTTATTTTAAAGGAGCGGATATGAAAAGTAGATTTTTTTATATATGTTTATTCTCAGCTTTAATTTTTATTTTTAGTTGTGATTTGAAGTCTGGATCAAAACTTACAGACGAACAAAAATCAAAAATTTTAAAGACTATTAAGAGTAGACTTGACAATGACCCTAAAAAAATAGCTAGAGTTGATGAATATTTTAATCAATTTGACGATTCTAAAAGAGATGTTGTTTTAAACTTATTTTCAATTGCATTTGAATATATAGACTCTAAAGAGGCAGAAAAGGAAAGTGCTAATAAGGCTGCTTTAAAAAGTGATTTTGAATCTAAGCTAAAACAGCTTAATTACACAGTAGAGGATTTCGAAAAGTTAACAAACGAATTTGATAATTTTATTGACCCTAAAACTAAATAGAATGTATTTAATTTAAGAAAATTTAAAGAAGTTTATTTTAAAAATGTATTATTTAATAATTTCGATAATTTAAAAAAGACCAATCAGATATTTCAGATATTTTTTTATCTATTCAAATATATTTCAAGGAGAGAGAAATATGAGAATGGCCATTTTTTTTTTATAATATGTCTTTTTGGTTGTAGTTCTTTTAATAATACTCACAATAAGAATTCATTATCTGAAAATAAAGAGAGAGCCTCTAATTATAACAGAGAATATTATCTAAAGAACAGAGAAAAACTTAAATTAAGAGCTAGAGAGCGATATCGTAGAAACAGAAGGAATTAAATTAAATAGAAAAAATTAAATTATTAAATTTATTAAAAATTTTAAAGTAATTTTAATATTAAGCGATATATTTGAATTGGTCGATGGATTGATGTAAAAGATGTGTGTTTGTTAGATACTTAAACTATTTTATAGTTTTTGAAATAAATTGAATTTTAATTAAGGAGAATATACATGAAGAGATAAATTTATATTTATGTATGTATTGGCAATAGCAGTAAATTTTGTTATTTAAATGATTTTTCTAATATGAAGAAGAGAAACCTTAATAAATACGATTTAAATTTTGCTGAACTTTCTTTAGCTGAAAGAGAGAGTGCTATTTTAAAAATTCAAAGGAAATTTAAAAGCCTTACTGATAGACTAAGCTCTAGAATCTCTAATTATAGTGAGATTAAAGTTAGCAATTTCTTTAGCGAATTTAGTGAACAAAAAATTAATCTTTTAAACAAAATATTAGAGATTCTAAATGTACAGCACGGGTTAATGGAAAAAAGTAGTAATAGCTTAAGTAAGCTTAGCATGCTAGGCGGGAGCAATTATGCCGTTCTTGATCCACAGCCAGAATTGCGACTTTTAAACCAAAAATATTCAGATATAGATGAAAAATTAAGAGAAATATGCAATTACATTCTTAGCAGCAGTATTGACTTTAATAAGGTTTTAGAGGATTTAACTTCTTTAAAAGAGAGTTCTTTAGCATTAATGCAAAAATAAGCTTTAATTTATTATTTATTAATTTTATTTGTGTACTTTCCCTTATGCTTAGTCGAGCAAATTAAAAAAATAAACCGTATTAACTTATATCTTTTAAAGAACTTTATAAATAGAGTCAAAATTAATGACTCTATTTATAAAAAATCATTTATTCTTCTAAAGGTTTTATTTCTGATAGGGCAAATCTTTCTGAATTGTTTGTATTCCACCCTGTCCATTTATCGTTTCTAAAAAGATAGTTTCCCACAACACTGTATATTGGAATTATTGGATAATCCTTTTCAATTATTATTTCTTCAATCTTTTTAAGTAGTTCTAGTCTGATTTTTTCATCCACTTCAAACTCAGATTTACCAAGCAGCTCATCAAGCTCAGAATTTGAATATCCGTAAGATGAAAGATGTGAGTTTTTAGTTGTAAACATATCAAAGTATGCCATGGGATCTAAATAATCTCCTTGCAAGGACCTTACTGAGATCTCATACTGTCCTTTTAGAATGTTTGATATGTGAGTATTCCATGCTACAGGTTCAATTTCTATATCAATATTTAAAACTTTTTTCCATTGGCCTTGAATAAAAATTGCAACTTCTTTTTCAAGGTCATTGTTATTGTATTGTATTGTAAGGGTTGGAAATTTTTTACCATCTGGATATCCAGCTTCAGCTAAAAGTTTTTCTGCTTTTCGTGGGTTGTATAGTTTTAATTTTTTTCCGTAATTATAATTGTTAAGGTTGGGGCTTATTCTTCTTGATGCTTTAAAATTATTATCAAGCACTCTGTAGGCTAATGTTTCTCTGTCAACTGCAAGAGATAATGCTTCTCTTACTTTTACGTTGTCAAGAGGCTTGACAGTTGTATTTAATGAAAAAAATCCAACTCGGCTAATGTCGGCTGAATAAAAGTCTTCTCTTAAAATAAGCTCATTAATAAGGTTTAAAGGTATGCTGTTAAAAATAGCATCAATCTCGTTGTGTTCGTACATGCTATAAATTCTGCGAGCGTCGTTTACAGTAACAAAATTAATCTCATTAATAGCAATGTTTTTGGCATCATAAAATTTTTTATTTTTTTCAAGAGATATTTCTTCGTTTAAAGTTCTTCTGTTTAGTTTAAAAGGCCCGCTTGTAACTATGTTTTCGGGGCTTGTCCATTTATTTCCGAACTTTTTAACAACATGAGTAGGAATAGGTATAAATATTGGGTGTGTAAGCATATCAAGAAAATATATTGTTGGATGAGAAAGAGTTATTTCTAAGGTTTTTTCATTAATTACCCGTATTCCAACTTCATCTGCATTTAATTTTGTTGTGTAGAATTCTTTTGCATTTTTTATTTTTTCTGCTAATAGGTTAATATTTGGTATATTCTCCTCACTTTCTAAGGCCATTATGTATGAGCTTCTCACAGTATCTGCTGTTATTTTAACGCCGTCACTCCAATAAATGTCGTCTCTTAAATGGAATGTATAGCAAGTGTTGTCGTGAGAAATGTCCCAGCTTTTTGCAAGACCCGGCCTGTACCCGCCCGTTTTGGGATCACCTCTTAAAAGTCCAATAAATAATTCGTTTATAATTAGCTGGCCTAATCTGTCGCTGCAGAATTGTGGATCAAGTGATGTTGGTTCGTTTCCAATTCCAACTCCAAAGATAAGATCATCTTGTGCTTTATAAACTGTGCACGAGATTACAACTATGATGACCAGCATCAAAAATAATGTTTTTTTTTTGATCATACTTTTTCCTTTTTTTTCAATAATTAATTTATTTTATAGCAAATTATATTGCAAAATTTTTTTAAAAATACAATTTCTGCTTTTGTTAAGCCTTAAAAGGCTTTTTGTTTGCGTATCAATTTAAATGTTTTCAGTTTTAAAAGATGTATTCTAGAGTATGAAAAGTTTTAATAAAAAATCAAAACAGTCTAAATAGTAAATTCAAAAGACTGTTGATGTATTAGTTTTTATTATTGGGTTTAAAACTACAAATAGGGCCTTAAAGCCCTATTTGTAGTTTTAAAGAAGTTTTCAATGAATTGTTGATTTATAACAATAAACAAGTATATATCTCTCTTTGTTTTTTCCAAAAAAAATTTGAACCTTTATTTAGCTTTTTAAGACTTTTAAATGGAATAAAAATTTAAGGTTTAATTTTCTTTTTAAACAAATACAAATAGATAACAAATAAGATTAATTTTTTGTATGTCTTGAGAATTCTAAAAAATGAACTATAGTGTCGAGATATTTTATTGGAGGTTTTAATGAAAAGGATAAATGTTGTACCTATATTATTAATATTATTATTTTCTTGTAAGCAGTTTAGTACTGGTGTTAAATCATTTACAGAAATTGCTTCTGATTCTGATGCGGATAACAACCGTATTGTTGTTGGCGATAATTTGTTAGCTAAAGATCCGATTCCCAAAGGGGGGCCTACTTTAACATCACAGGAGTCTGAAAGGCTAGAGGCTTTAAAAAGCTTTTTAAAAGACGCAATGGATGCTAATGGTAGAGAAGAAAATTTAAAAGCTGAGTATGAAAAATCCTATAAAGAATTTTTTGATTGGCTTTCTAAGGATGTTAACAGACAAAAAGAGTTTGTAGATTCTTTTAATAATATTTGTGGTATTGTCACTAAATCAGTGGATGCAAACAAGAAAAGATCTCCTGATCAGCAGTCTTTAAGTTTTAATGAATATGTTTGTTACAAAATTAAAAAGAGCAAAGGCGGAGCTTTAAGTTTATTTTTCCAAAAGGTAGCTGATGCATTTGGCACTGAAGCGTACAAGAACAAAGATGATGAGAATAGTCAAAAACCTGAGAAATGCAATGAAGAGATTTTTAAAGTAATTAAAAGGGTGTTTACTGAAAGCGATAGTAACAACGAATTGAAAAATTTGAAAAATGATGGGAATGTTTAAGTATTTGAGATATTATTTACAATAAAGGCAGGTTCTAGTGTGAACTTGTCTTTTTTGTTTTTTGAAATCGACTTTAAAAAACTTTTGTAAGATTCTGTCTTTAGGTTATGGGTGATAATAATAACAACACAAAGGGCAATTTTCAGGATTTTAAATTTAATGATGTTAAATTTGCCAAAGAATTGTCAACTCAAGTTATCAAATTTTCCTTAACAATAGAGACTAATTTAAATAAAATTTTAAAGACAAGCAATTTGGATGATGCTTATTTAAGGCTTCAAAAGTCAAAATCAAGACTTGTTTATACGATTGAGCTGGCTAAAAAACTAAATAACCATTTACTTTTAGAATTTGATAAAATTCCTTCTGATTTTGATATTCCTATAACAATTAACATTGTTGACAAGATATTAAAAATATTTTATTGGACGATAGTCAATTGTGATTCACATACAGTAAGCGAGATTGAATCAATAGGGTTAAAGGAAATTGATTTTCTGTATGATGAAGAAGAAGGAATTAAATCAGCAGAAGAAGAGATTAGCAGTATCTCAAATTTAGAGAAAAGAGAATTTCTTTTTGGGCTACTTTTTGTTATTAAATCTACATTTCAAGCAGACAAAGCCTTAATAAAAGCAATCAGAGCATCCCTTTTGGCAACATCTGTTATTGCGCAACGGGGAATAGAAGGCAAGCAAATTTTATTTTTTTTCATTTAGGTTGTGATGATTTAATTTACAGACATGTTTAAATATTAAAAGGTAGAGAGCCGGCTCTCTACCTTTTTAATATTTATTGGGATTGGATAAAGTATTAATTTAATATTCTTTTTAATGTTATTTTATAATGTTTACCTTTTAACAATGCGCGTAACAGTAAGCAGAATATTTTGTAAGTTTTACTTATATTCTTAAATTAATATTAGCATAAATACTTTAAAACATATTGGTTTTTTATAAAATTTTAAATGAATTTTAATATTTAAATTTTGTTTATAAATATTATTTGATAATAAATATTAAATAATAACGATTTGCATAAAAAACGGTTTTTGATATAATAATGTATAATGATATTTAAAAAAATGATTAATGAATTTAAAATGGAAATAAAAAGCAAACAGTCCCAAATTAATCCTATTGATGTTTACAAATATTCAATTTTTTTTAGGAATTACATAGAAAGTTCTGCAGAAGATGCTCTTAAAAATGGAATTAATTTAAGTTTACTTGAAACTTCTTGTTTAAAAGAAAGTAGAGAATCTCTTTTGGGCTTAAAGGTGGAATTAAAAGAGGCTCTTCTTGAGGCAATGATAAGCTATAGATTTAATGGAGCAGGCTATATTTTGGTAAAACCCAAAGGAGAAGATGAAGATTTAAGTAAAAAGGTTAACAGTGAACTGCCCACAGGTTTTAAATATTTAGATTTTCAAAAAATTATTAACAAAAGAGAATCTGAGTATATAGAATACCTTTCCACTTCAAAAGACTTAGATGGCAAGGGTAAGAAGGCAAGTATTGTAAAAATAGATAAAAGTAGAGTAATAATTTATGAAAATTATGATTATGTTTTAGGATCACACGAACCAGCTTATACACAAAGTTTGCTTCTTAATATTTGTCTTTTGGAACAAATTTATTTAGAAATAGAAAAAAGAATAAGAAACTATAATTTTTTGTTTTACAAAGACGAACATTTAGTGGGACTTGTTGAGTCTTTAGAGCTTGCAAAAGAAGAAATTAGTGTTTTAGCAAACAATAATAAAGGCAAAATATTTTCTACCTTTTTTAAAGGTCAAGAGCCAAACAAAAGCTTCTCAGCATTAAGTAGTGTTTCTGAGCAGCTTAACAGAGAGCTTGGCAAGATTAAAAGCGCGCTAAACAACGATGGAATTTTTTATACAGCATCGGAGAATGCTCATTTAGAAGTAATAAAGTATGATTTAGAGTTTTTAAAAGACGCATTTGAACTTGTTAAAGCAAAAATTGGTGCTGATACTAAAGAGCCACTTACTAGAAGTTTTAATGAGCAGGTAAAAGGCTTAGGCAGTAGTGGCAAGGGAGACAAAAGCAATTATTACGATTATTTAAAAGGTGTACAAGAATCTGTTGCTAATGCATGCAATCTTAAGCTTAACAAATATTACAGATTAAATATGAAGTTTAATGAACTTGAAGTGTTAAGCTACGAGCAAAGACTTGAGAGAGACAATTTGCTTCTTGATGTTTATATAAAATATTTAGATTTAATTAAAAATGAAAATCTAAGTCATAAGGCAAGAGAAAATTTAAAAGAACAATTAAGTTTAGTTATTTAAAAGGGGTAATTATGGAAAAAGAGTTTTCTGAGGGTATAGATTACAAGAGCAAAAGCGCCCAAGAAGATTTTAAAAAGTTAAATACAGACAATGAAGTTTCTAGTAATGCTTTAATTAGGGAGTTTTTAGAATATAAAAATCTTAAAAGTGGTAATGATGATTCAAATAATTTTTCTCACAACAACTTAAGAGAATCTGTTGAGATAAATAAACTTGCAAATGATAATTTAAGTTTTGAGTACAATACAGAAAATCTTTTATCAAAAGGGTATTCTTTTAAAGAGGTTGTAAAAGGGCAAGCTTTAGAGCTTATTAGGAAGTATGTAAAAGCGACTCAAATTTTAGCAATAGCTGGCACTAATAACCTTGATGAGATTGATTCATCTTCTCTCTCAATACTAATAAGGGTTGCAAAGACTAATATTGAGCAGAATAAGAATATAAAAAATTCATACAAAACAATAGATTTTCAAAGAGTAAATGCAAATCAGGAAAATAATTTAAGAAACAAAAATGCTTTTTTTGGCACATATAATGATTTAAGAGAAGCAATGCTTAATGAGTGGGAAGAGCTTAAGCGTGAATTTTATTGTAATAAAAAAGTATTAGCTTAAATTTTTGTAATTTAAGCTTTTAATAAAAAAATAATTTAAAAAAGGAGATATTTATTAATGAGTGAATCAATTGATTTTCAAAAAGAGATAGAAAAACTAAAAGCATCAAAAGTAGAACTTGAGAGTCAGCTTGAGAGTTTAAAAAAAAATCAAACTCAAAAAAATGTTTTAGATAAATTGCAAAGTGTTAATGCTAACAGTTACCCCGTGTTTGAGGGCAGTAAATTTCAAGATGAAGGGTTTTATTTTGCTCAAAAAGGCATTCTTAAAAACTCTTCTGCTGATAAGTTTGAAAATTATCAAGCTCAAGATTTTTGTTACAAATGCGGGGTGAAGCTTATTGTTAACGGCCCACATTTACAAATAGCAAGAGGTGGCGGTAGTGATCTTTATGGAGTTTGTGTTGACTTTGATGATTTTTCAAAAACCGGTACGGTTGTCCCAATGAGTTGTAGTTTTGAATGTGTTTTGATTGCTAAGGACAAAACAATTAAAGCAGAAGATAAATTAATAATAAACAGTGAAGGGTTTTTAGAAAAAGCTTTAGAGAATGCAACAGTTATTCATGCTTTAGCATTAGGACCGGTTGAAGAGTTTAAAGACAGAAAGGATGTTTTTGGTGTTAGAGTTCTTTTTTTGGTCAAACAAATAAAAGATGCAATTTAAAATAGGAGAATTTAAAATGGACAGGAGTACATTAAATAACGATGAGTATGTAGACACAGTAAGGGATGTTTTGGTGAGTGAATGCCCAATTCCGGAATATTATCATTTTTTAGATTCGCCCCAAATAGAGAGTAGTAATATTTCTCTTGGAAGTGATAGAATTATCAAGTGGTATTCTAATTTAACAGATGTTCCTACACTAAAGGTTAATGATTTTAATACAGTCTCAACAATCAAGTTTCAAAGACAAATAGTAAAAATTAATTATTTGCCTTTTCAGTATGCATTTACATACTATGCACCAGATGGAAAAGTTAACGTAGAGGCAAATACAAACATTAACATGAGAGAAGGACTTCTAGGAGCAATAATTGAAATACAAAAATTAATGAGCACTCATTATTTAAAAGGGGGACTTGCACTCTCAAAAAGTAGTAAAAGAACGCTTCTTGTTGATGAGTCTAACAATGAAACTATGTATGGATTTTTGAATCTTCCAAACCAAATAGACAAAACGATTAAACATGCAAACATATTGGATCAAATAAAATCAATAAATGATGAGCTTGGAAAGATTAATTTAGAAGATGAGAGAAGGGTTCCTTTTAAAATACTTACAACTAGCAAAATCAAAGGTCGTTTACTAGAAAGACTTCCAAACAATAATTATTCATACAAAGATATGCTTTTTGATTTCATAAGCGCAATTAATAATGATGCAAATATTGAACTTGAGACTACAAATTTATTAGACGATGAAATTTTAATATATCCACGAAGCAGCAAACTACTGCTTTTAAAAGACGGACATCAGCCTGTATTAAATTCATACACAGAAGTTTCAAGTAGTAATTTTAGAACGAGTTTTCTTGACTTTTCTATTGGAACAATTTTGGCAACAAAAAATTCAATTCTTAGAATAAAATTGAGCTAAAAATGAATGAAAGTAAAATAGATTCGAATCAAATTCAAAGCGTAAAGTTAAAAACTTTAGACACTGAGAATCTAGAATCAGGCTTAAAGCCAGTATATGACCAAATACTTGAACTTTTAATGCTTGACGCTAAAGATCTTAGCATGAAAGAATTTTTGTTATATTTGAATTTGCTTGAAAATATTTTAATTCTTAAAAGAATAAGAATTAAAAGTTTAAATGATGCAACAATGTTTGTTTTAATTTATTATTTTGTTGGCTGTGAATTAAAAAAACGAAACAGATTGAAAGGTTTTAATTTAAATTACATCAAATCTGAAAAATTTAAAGAGATATCATTAGAATATTTCCCCACAACTTTAAGTGCCAGCAGTAGTTGTGGGGGTGATTTTTGTAAATGCTTGGATAGCTTAATAGAAGAGTTAAGAGTAAAAAACTCTTTAATAGGGGTAATTAAATGAAATCTTTAGAGATGATTAATACAAGTTTAAGTAATATTATAAGTTCATATTCGCAAGATCTTTTTTTCTGCAAATTTAGAATAATCAAAGATCCAATTAATGCATCTTATGAAACTAGATTTAAAAGTTCTGATGCTGTTGGTTTTAGAGGAATGTTTTTGCTAATAAGTCCAGAAGAAGCGGTTGAAATTGAAGGCGTAAATATTTTTGATAAAAATAGCTATGCCAAAGTGTATACTCTTGAGAGTTTTAAGTTTGAGTACGGAGACTTGGTTAAGGCTCATGATGATTTTTATTCAATTTTGGGAGTTCAAAAAGGCTACAAGGAAGGTTTAAATTACAACACGCTAGTTTTAAGGAGTTCCTGTTGAGTTTAAAAATTGGATTTAAAGATACTTATTCTTTTAATGCAGAAAATAGCATTAATATCAAATCGGAAGAACTTGAAAGAGATATTACTTTTAAGCTGGCAAAGGCTGCTTACAAAGAGTTTTATTCTAATATTTTTTCAAACAAAGGAATAAAAATAGCTTTTCGGAAATCTATTCAAAAAGGGCTTATTGAAATAAAAGATCAGTTTAGAGTTTTTTATAAAAATTATTTACTTAGCAGACAACTAGATCTTCGGCACAAAAGTGCTTTTAAGGCTAAAAAATTTGAAAGTTTTGCCAATAACATTGAAAAATTTAATTTTTCAAAAACAAAAATAAAAGGATGAGCATGATTGTAGGACTAAACGAATCTGTACAGTTTTTAATTCAAATACTTACGAAATTTAAAGAATATTTAGATCTTAAAGAAATAGAGTTAGAAATTTTAAACACCTACAACCACCCGTATTTGGAAAAGTTTGCCACAAATGCTAGTAATTTAATTGTATTAAAAAGTGAATCTTTTGAAGGGCTTACTCCTAGAAATCTAAAGGGTAAAAATTTTTGTAAAACATCTAATGAGTTTAGATTAAGGTTTTCGCTTTATTTTTTAAGTTTTACTTTACTTAAAGCTTGCAGAGACTCTTATGAGAGTATGTGCAAAGTTTACGAGCACTTTTTGGAATTTTTATATGAGAATAAATTTAGGTTTGAGTTTATAAAAGAGCTTGAAGGGGGTTATTGTTTGTTTTTAACTTATTATCTCTGCTCGATTAGTAATTTAAATAATGATGGACTGCTTGGTGTTTCGAATATGCACAGTAATATGTGTTTTAGCTTAAATCAGATTTTTCTTGCAAATATACAGGTTATAAAACAAGAAATATAAATTTTAAAAAATTAAAAAAAAATTAAAAAAAAGAAATTTAAAAAGGAGGAAAAATGCCAAAAGATACAATAAGCGTTAGCTTGGTTAAGAACAGACTGATTACCAACAAAATTAATTATTACAATCCGCTTTTAGTCTACAAAAGCAGTGTTTTAGAAAATAAATACTTGGCATTAAGTGTTACAAATTTTGAGGAGTTACTTAAAAAACTTGAGATACAAAAAGTACATGAGTCTGATTCTTCTAAGAAAAAAATAGCAAGTGATCAGGTAAGTGCTTTACAAAAATCAATGGGCGATTTTTTTGGACAAGAAGGACTCAAATCAGTTGATTTATATGTTTACAATCAGATTAAAGAGATTAAAGATTTTTTAAAATCCAATTTACATCCGTTTGTAGTCTTTGTAAATGAAGCGGAAGACGCTATTAGCAGCGATTTTGAAACTATTAGAAAGGCTTGCAATTTTATTGTAATTTCTACTAAAGAAAATAATTTATCAAATTTTTTAAAAGGCAAAGACAAGAGTGAATTTAAAAATATTATTGCTGTTTACAGCGGCAATGAAAATTTGCATCTTAAGTTTACAGCGATGTATTTGCATCAAGCAAGTATTTTCCATGCTGTTAATCCTTATGGGATGATTTTAAATTCTACTCCTATTTATGATGATTTAATAATTGATTCTCTTAGAAAATCCAATATTAATTTTTATTCTCTTTTAAATGAAACTGGCAATGATGGCATTTTTGCCTTCAAAGAAGGTGTTAGTCTTTCGGGGGATCCAATTGATGAGGCTTTTACGCTTTATTATATTAAAAATGAAGCAATCAAAGAACTTATTAGGATTTGGAATAAGAACAATAGATCTAACAGTAAACTTAGTGCTTTAAATTTGGGCGGGAATTTGCCAAACGAATACACAGCAGGGCTTGAATGTTTTTTCCATGAACTTAAAGAAAGAGGTCTTATTATCTCTTACAAAGAGATAAAACTTAAAATTAACTCTTCTGAGGGTTTGAGTTTAAGTTTAGAAGTTGCGCTTAAGTATAATGACAGTTTCAATAATGTTAGTTTAATAATTACTGCACAAGAGATAAATGAATATTTAAGGAGAGCATCATAATGAGAGAATATTATTCATTAGATTTAGTATTTTTTAGCTTTAATGATAATTTAATAGACAGAGGTACTGTTGAGTACAGTACAGAGCCCAATATAATGGCTAAAGCAAGCACAGAAGACAGAAATTTTCCAATTCCAAGCTTTAGAGACCCAAGAACTGTTGTTCATATTTTTGATTTAGAAGTAAGCAAAGGATCTCTTGATTACAAGCTTTTAACAAAGTTAAGCAACGAGCAATTTTACGAGAATGTCCCAAAATCTCAAAAATTAAAAAGATTAGTGTTTAATGATCAAATGGGATTGAAAATTATTTCAAATAGTGCATTTTTTGCAGAAATTCCAACTAGAAAGTATTCATCTGATAATGATACGGTGAAGTTTACAATTCATGCAATCAATTGTGATGTTGAGAAAGCAAGTTGATTGAATTTAAATTTTAATAAAGGACAAGAATTTAAAATGAGATATAAGTTAAAAATATTAACCAGAGCCAAAACATATACATACGTTTTAAAGGATATTCCAATGTACGAATGGGACAATGTTTTGGGATTTGATGTTGAAAGAGATGAACTTATTAGCAAACTCAACGGTTTGCAAACATTAAAAGAAATAACTAAATTAATGATCTCAAGAGGGTTTTTAGATGAATTTTATGAGATTCTAGACAAAGAGAGAAGATATTCTGAGCTTTACAAGTATGCTCTACCCACGATTCTTTTTTCAGTGCAGTATTCACTTTTTGAAACAATAGAAGGGTTTAAACAACCCGGTTTAGTTTACATAGAAAGTTTTCAAGATAGAAACGGTGATTATATCAAGTATGACTACATTGATGAGCGCTGGAGTTATAATTTTTTAATTACAAGCAAATTATCATCTAATTTAAATCAAGAAGCTTCTTTGCAAGACAGTCTTGAGCCTTTACTGCAAGAAGGTACTAATGAATAAATCAGAGATTGCAACTAGTTATTTAAAATACATAGATCATTTGAAAAAGGAATCTAACAAATATTATTTTCCTATTGTAATGGGTATTTGTACATACAAAGATATTAAAAAAATGAGCTACAAAGAGCTTGTAGAGGTTACCCGAGCGGCTAATTTAAAGCTTAACAAGGAAATGTACGAACGAGTTTTGTCCTTTAGTGGCATGTTGTAAAGGTTTTTATGTACGAAGAAAATAATAATGAGGATAAATTTACAATTAAATTAGAAGGCGTGCTTGATAGAAATGCCACCAGGAATAATTTAAAAAAAGAACTTTTAGGCTTTAAAAAGGAAGATTTTTTAAATGTTAGTTTAAGCCCAATAAGTAGTAAGGATTTTTTATCCCTAAGTCTTGAAAGACTAAAAAGCATTGAAAAGCTAAAAAACGATAATCTACAAAAATCAGCAAGTTTTAAATCTTTTAATGCCGCAAGCAAAAGTAGTTCTTTTAAGGAGTACTTTGACCTAGATTTTAAGAAAAACAAACTAAAGAGTACTTTAAAGGATTTGGACTTTGCAAAAGATAAAAGTATTTTGGGCGCTAAGAATTTAGATTTTAAAAGTAACAATCTTGATTTTTATGTAAAGCCAGAAGTAGATAAATTAGATTTAGATTTTAACAAACAATATTCATATTTTAAAACTGAAAATATTAAAAATTCTTTTAAGCAAAATTTTTTTAACAATTCTAGTAAAGATCAAACTAATGCACCCAAAGAGTTGGTATTAAATTCCAATTTTGACAAGACTGCACTTAGCGTTAAGGCTGATTTACAGCCATTAAGCTTCAAAGACGAAAATAATCTTATTTGGGAAAATTTAATGTTTTTAAGAAATCTGTCAAAGGACCTGGGGGTAGTTGATTTTTTAAGTATAAAAAATGGTTTTAATGATTTTAAGTTGTCTTTAAATGAATTTCAAAGTTTGAAAGACAAAAAAATTTCCCAACTAAGTCTTGAAAATCTTATTTGCGAAGATGGTCATAGAGAAAGTGCAAATGAAATACTAAAAGGCCAGCGATCTTTTGAAACAGAATTTGAAAGAAATGATTTTTTAAGAAAACTTTATATTCTTCAAAGTTCACAAAATTCAAAGTTAAATGATTTTTCTTTTATTGTTGAGATTGCACAGAAATTAAAAAACTTAGGGCACGCAAAAAATGATTTTAAAGCTATTAGTCTAATAAATGATTTTCTAGGCAGCAAGAATGATTTAGAAGAAGTTTTAAGTTTAGACAAACCAACAATGTCTCTAAAGAGTAAGTTAAACGGTGATCCTGAAGTTTTAAATAGCAATAAAATAATAAACAGTGTTTCTGAGCAAAAAGTAGATCCACTTTTAGAAAAAACTGTAGAACTTTTAGAATGGGCTAAAAGTTACGATTTTACTAGTAGTGTATTAGATCCTTTAAGAAATACTTTTTCAAATCTTGGCAATATATTAGTACAGGCATTTGAAAACTTACCTTTGGTTGAGCACATGACAAATGTGATAAGGGATAATGGCGGATCAAGTTCAAGAGGAATTGATGATGATTCTAGAATGCCTTAAATTAAAAGAGGTTTAAAATGATCACAAAACAAACTACAAGGTTAATAGAAGATGTTGTAAATCAAATTTCAAGTTTAGCAAGTATTTCAAATTTTGTTTTACTTTTTCCAAGACTTGATTTTAAAGGGCTTGGGTACATTCCGCAACTGTTTTTTATTTTCATAAAGAATGATCTAATAGAAGAGAATCTCTCAAGCATAAGTTCAGACCGTGCAGTGATTGATTTTACAAATACAAAAAGTGAATATGTGAACTTTAACATTACAACAAGGCCTGAGATCATATCAATTAACAAAGGGATTTTGTCATCTATTTATGACAAAACTTTACTAAGGGTGTTAAAAGAAACCCCTTTTATGAACAGTGCTTTAGAATTTAACAGCAATTTCATAAAAATGCAATTTAGACAGAGGTTTAACTTAGGGGTTTATTACAGTATGTACAGCCCTTCAGTAGGATTTCATGAGGTGGTGAGTATTAATTCATTAAAGCTTAAAGATACAGTGTATCTAGAAGAGGTAGAAGTTAGCTTGCAATTAAAAATTTGCAAAACGTTTAGTATTTTGACATATAAAGGTTAAAATATTAAGTAAATATAGCTTTAATATTGGGAGAATATTAATGAGACATTTTAAGCTTATTTTTATATTTTTTTTATTTATTGTTTCAACAACTCATGCAAGTGTAGCAAGACCATTTGATTTTAGAAAATGGAACTACAAAAAAGACATAGATTTGGCATATGTATTAATGCACCATATTGATAATGGAATTTTAACCAAATCTCAAGATAAAGCCGGCAGCATTAAAAGTCAAGAAATACTTACTAAGCTTAATAAGTTGAGTGTTTATTCTAATACTTTGCAGAAAATAATAAAAAACAGACTCTCTAAGAGTAGGTTTCAAAAAGAAGTTGAATTGCCACTGCTTAAGATTTCAAGAAGATATAAACATTTAACAAAAAATTATAAAAATAAAAGTTTGATTGAAAATCCAAAATATACAAAACTTATTGCAGAGAGAATCATTAAAAAAGTTGTTTTTCTAGAAAATTATTTTCAAGCTAAATTTAGGAATGCAAGATCTAATGAAAATATTCAAAGAAGAATAAATCCTGATCAGAGTCGTTTAAAGTCTTTTAAGGGTATCCCCAGCAGCCCGCCCAGATCACAGTTTTCAGACTTTAGAGCTTCAAAAAAATCACAAGATTCAAAAGAATGTGATAAAAGACGAATCTTAAACAAGTATGATATTAGCCCAGATAGTAGGCTTTCAGATGAGTTAGAAAGTGAAGATCTTGGTAAAGGTAGCAAAAATCCAGATATGTTATACAGCGAAAATTTAGAAGAATCAAATGAGGATCTAGATGAGAATCTAAATAAGCTAGATAGCAGAGACGATTGGGTTAATGAGGAGGATCAAAGTGAAGATGAGTTTTTTGATCTTCAAGAAGATCAATTTAGCTAAATTCTTTAATTTGAATATTTTATTTTGATTTGCTTTAAAAGCTTATCAGCAGTAATGTTGATTATAAATTAAGTCAAGAATAGAAAATTAAGTTTCTAAGGCAATATTGATTTATTGGTTTGTTAATTTTAAAAAGGAGTTTTATTTAAAAAAGATGTTAATTTTTCAATACGATTTTAAAATTGAATTTTACAATGCAGTTGATTCTAAAAATAGCATTGGCGGGAGACTTGCAGGCTTGCGGCCCAGGGTTGTTATTGCCACTCAAAATGGTGCTCCCGATTTAAATATTGTTATTCAAAATACGTATTCTGAGAATAATTTAATAATTGGTAAAAAAACCAAACTTCAAATTTTTAATGTGCCTGTAAATTTTTCTGATTTTAATACCTCAGACATTGTAAAAATTTATTATAAGAAGTTTGCGCATCAGCAAGATTATCAATTTATTATGGCTGGTTATTTAGGAGCACCTTTTGAAAGAATTGGTAGGTCTGAAAATTTTAGTTTTGAGTGTGAATTATATCTTTTGTCCAAGGCTACCTTTTTAGAGAGAAAATTTGAGTATAAAAATTTCAAAGGTAGTACTGTTGCTGATGTAATAAATTATGTGTTTAAGGATAAAGCAATTTTTTGCATGAATGGACTTGAAAAATCAAGAGTGATTAACGAGAGCTTGGCTTGCAACTCACCAAAAGGATTAATAGAACACTTAATGCGACAAGGGTACGTTGATTCTGTTGTTGTTGACATTGGAAATCTTGGGCAAGACGTTGATTCAAAATTTATTTTTACTAATTTTGGACAAGTTATTTCTGGTCAGTACAAAAGACTTGAAGATTATGGACTTTTGTTTGTTCCCCAAAGAGACTCTGCAAGTTCTGCCAATTCCAGTTTAGTTTTTTACCGGGCGCAAGTAATGTTTACTCACAGTATTAGGATTGGAGACAGTCTAAGCTTTAAAGACAGGCACGGAAACAACGTTAATTGTAAGGTTAAGAATACCAGTGCCAGACTAAGCAGTACTAGAGAGTGTGTTTTAAATCTTGAACTTTATTCTGGGGGTTAAAAAAGGAATGTATTATGAAAAATAATGATTTTTGCGTAGGGGTAAGCAGCCTGAAGGGTTCTTCTGTTGGTGCGTTTAAGGAGTATCTTTTTGAGAATGTTTTTATTTGCAGAATAGGTGTTATTAAAAGTTTTGATTGCGAAACTCAAACAGGTGTTGTTACTATTAAAGAGTACGAAGAGCTAGAGATTAATACTAGAAATATATCTAACTTTAATCTTGATCTAGCAGAAAAAGATGAAGTGGTTTTGCTTCAAAGTAATTTTAATATTTTCCAAGAAAGTGACAATAATCATTTTGATAAAAATTATTTTTACATTCTAAGCGTTCTTAATCCCCAAAAAATTGGTATTAAGCTTAATGAGCTTAAATTGAGCTTGCAAGAGTTTAATACGCTAGGTGAAAATATAAAAGTTAAAGCTAAAAAATTGGTTATTGATGTAGATGATATTGAAATTAAAGGCAATTTAAAGATTAATGGAACTAAATTCGAAAATCACATGCATAGTTCTGGTACCCTGACTTACATTAATAGTAGTGGTTTGCCAACAACTACAACTGGGAAAACGGGTCCTATTGCTTGAAGTAGTGCGCAAAAATCAATAATTCACAACTACTTTAGGGTTTATTGTGATAGGATTATTATTATTGTCTTCTACTAGTAAGATTAAATTTTTTACTTGAGTTGCAAACTCTTTTGATGCGTCAATTATTTTTTTGATGTTGGCGGTTGTCAATTTAGGTTGAACTTTTAGTTGTTCTTTTGTATTTTTATACTCATTTTTTACTTTAGTAAATTTTTCAGCCAAAGCTTTATATATTTGAGCTACTTGTTTGTTGTAAAGCTTTGGGTTTGGATGAAACTTAGATCCTAAGTCCCAGTTTATTTGACTTAAATTTTCTTTTTCTTTCCAATTGATAGCAGCGTCTATTACTTGTTTAATGGTGCTTGTTCCCAGGGGATCTTTAATCTCTTCAAAAATAAGCTCACTTTTTTCTAGATCTTCAAGCAATTTATTTTTTGTTTTTTCTATATTATTATTGTTTACAGTCAAGCTGTCTGTTGTGTTTGCAGAGTTTCCCAGAGCCTTTGATAAATTTTCAATTTCAATTTCAAACTCGAATTCAATCTCTTTAGACTTTTCTAAATTTTTTATTGCATTTAGTGCTTTATCTAGAGATTTTCTAACTTCTTCTGCGTATTCTTTTGCAATAAAGTTTTCACCTTTACTAAGGTATATCTTTTGGTTTTGGAATTGATTTTGGGTTTTTGTATTTTCTTTTAAGGGGTTATTTTCTTCTTTCGGGTCAAAAAATTTACCTTCCATATTAGTATTAATCTCTTCTTTTTCAATTGGGTCAATTGGATTAAGTATTGTTTGTCCGTCAGGGGTTCTTGAAATTTTGAATTCTATTGTAGTTGGATGTAAAGATTTTTGCATATTTGGGTCTAGTGCTTGTTCTGTAATTTCATCAGAAGCTCCGATTAACAACAATTTCTCTTGTATTTTTGCAATTTCTTCTTCTGATTTTGCCATGTTTGTTTCTTCTGGTGTTTCTATCGGCATTAAGCTTTCGCCACCAGATTCAGATTTTAAGAGAAATTCTTGTTTTCCAGGCTCAATTTTTTCAATTTCTAAAATGGGGGGTGTATTTTGATTGGTGTTTGCTTCGAGTTCTTTTTTAAAGTCCAATTCAATTTGGAAGCTATTTTTAATAACTTCTGAAATATTTGTTAATTTATGTTCGTTTAAGGCTTTGTTTTTGTCATTTGCATTCATATTAGCATTACAACTAATAATCAGCAGCCATGACGCAAGTACTAAGAATTTGTTTGAAAATTTTCTAAGTGTTCTTTTCAAAGCCTTGCACTCCTTTTAAAAAGAATATTGACAAATATTATACCACATTATTTATTAGATTTTAATTTTAAATAAAAAATCCCCTATTAAGGGGATTTTAAGGGGGTATCATAGATTTTATACCATTATTTTTTAAATTTTCATTTTTTATTTTGTAGAAATTAGTATTTAATACTTTTTAGCCTTTGGTTTATTTGTAATTTGGTGTCGAAGTAGTGGCGCGGTTTTATTTTTTAAATAAAACATCAGCACCATTCTTCTCTTTGTATTGATGCAAAGGATTTGCTTTGTACTAAGTGTATAGCATACTTCAAATTTTTCAGATTTATTAATAAAGGAGAACATCGGGTGTAATCGATGTTCCTTTGAATATATTAATATATTTAAAATGTGAGCTTAAAATTTTAAATATTAATCTAATAAAGTGTTTTCAAATAAAATGTTTGATTTACTCTACTCGATGTCTTCTTCTTCTTCTTCTTCAGAATCGTCATCAGCATTTTCGTTAATTGAGGGCTTTGAGTTTGAATTTTCTTTTTCTTCTTCTTCTTCTTCTTTAGCAAAGTCTTTTATCACTTTATTAAGAATAGAATCTATTAAAACCCCACGACCAATTGCGTTGCAAGACATCATAAATACTAAAAACGAAATAAACATTATTTTTTTAACCATTTAATCATTCCTCTAACCTAAGCAATTTAAGTGTAATTATATATTATTAAATTATATTTATCAATTAAATAAATATAATTTTAAAGCTTAATATATTTTTAGATATATTCTTTTTGAATTAATGATTTTAGCTTATTTATGTCTGTTAGTATTTCTAGGATTTGCGTGAAATTTTTATTTAGTTTAAAGATTTGATTGTGCGGTAATAGGTCTAATTCTACGCTGTTTTCGGTAATAGATATTTTGTTGTAGTCTATTGAATGGTAATCTTTGTTGTTTTTTATTTGAAATCTATAAATAGGATTTAAGTTCTGTTCACCTATGCCATTTTTAATTATATCTTTAATGCCTAGTAAAACATGATTTTTGGGTTTACCGATGTCGTTTGGGGGATTGAGCATAATATTAATAATATTTTTACCATTTTTAGGTTTAAGGTTTAAAACAAATAAGAGATCTTGATTTTGGAAAAAATTCTCAATATTTTGAATTTCTTTAAATGTTTTGAAAGTGGAATTTTTTGGCTGTTTAAAGTCTAACAATTTTTGTTGTATTAAGATGCTCAGAGATGCTACTACTCCTTGTGTAGATAAGATTTTATCTTCTGTTTGTTGGAATTCCTTTTCTCTATTAATGCTAAAATCAATAGAAAATGTTTGAATAGGGTAAGCTTGTTTATAGTAATTTTCAATGCTTGTTGGGATGTTATTTGATTGTCTTATTTCTACACTTTGAATTGATACTGTGGGAATTATTTTTGCTGCAGGTTTTTGTTCTTTAGTTTTTTGTTCTGGATTTTTTGGCTCTAAAACCGTTCGTGAATTTTTTGGGCTTTTAGTTGTAAACAAATCGCAAGATAATATTGCAAATCCTAATAATATCAAAATTATCCTTTTAACCATTTATTGTTCCTTATCCTTTATGTATTTATTATACACCATTAATGATTATTAATAAGTTATTTTAAACAATATTAGATTAAAATTTTTAAAAAATAGCAGGTATTTATTTTTGCAAAAAGAAGTTCTTCAACGCAATAAAAGAACTTCTTTGGAGGTAGTTAAAAGTAGTATTAATTTTATATTGCTTTAACAAGCTATAATTTTGGCATAGCTTTGTAGTTAGTTTAAGTATAGCTCACATTTTAAAAGATGAATTTTTTTAAAGTTTTATAAATTTATACAAAGAGGACTCACGGCGGAGCGCCTCTTTGAAACGTGTGTGGGAAGTGTTTAATAAATTAAATTTTATTTAAGCTATTTGATGAATTCTTTTAATCTTGAAGCATTGGTTAATATTTTGAGTGTATCGTAAATGTTTTGACTTAATTTAATGTAATATTTTTTATTAGAATAAGGAGAATAGATAATTTTGATTTTGCTTAGGCTTTTTTGGAATTTGGTAAAGTTAAGATATTTCCAGCTGTAATTGGTTGATACATAAAATGAGCTTCCAAATTGTAAATTGCCTGATTTTTCTGTGCTTAGGATTGCTTTGTTTATGCTTAACAAGCTGTGGTAATGAAACAAAGGCATTAAATTGATTTCCCTTTTTTGCTTATCTTCGAAATTTAAACAACATCGTATGTAATTATTTTCAAAAAAATAAATAAAATCCTCATGATTTTTTAATTGAATCAGGTTTTGCAAACCTTTTTTGTTCATAGTATTTTTGTGAGCCAAGATGCTTATTGATTTTAGTTTACCTTTTGTGAGTGCAATTTTATCGTATTGGTCTAAATATTGTGCTTCTGATTTTATTTCAATTGTTGCATTTGAATCTACATTGTAGGTTCTGATATAAAATTGTGCATAAAGAATAGGATTAAAAGGCTTTGTAAAATTACTTTTGTAAATTAGATTATTTTTAAATGCATTCATATCATCTTTTGTAATATTAGAATTGCTTAAATTCTTTTTTAAAATATTTAAAGTTGCACTCATAAATATTTAATTATTCCTCAGTCCAAATTTATTTATATATGATATCATTTTATACATATTTTATCAATAGTTTATAACTTATTTTATAATATTTTTTTTTGAAATAAAAAACTAATTAATATTGATTATTTTAAAATTTTATTTTAATATAGTATAAATTTTAAACAAGGAGAATTAAATAATGACAAAATTAATGTACGCTATGTTTTTAAGTGCGATATTATTTATTGCTTGCGAAACTACAAGAATTTCAGATGAAATGGAAAATGCTAGCGATGAAGATTCAAAAGTTACAGCTCCAATGCCAGAAGAAAAACCTATGAAGTCAAATAAACAATCTATGAAGGCAATTAAAAAGTAATAAAGTCTAGTTTTAGATTAATTTAGAATACAAATAAACAATTATTAGAAAAATTAAATATAAAAAAGAAGGGAGGATTGTCAACAATCTCTCCTTCCTTTTGGATCACAGACCAATATTACTTAATTGGGGCAAGAATATTGGTAGTTGTATTTACTAAATTTAAAATTAAATCGTGAATTTCTGCGAATTGAGCTCTTGAATTTTTTGAGCGTATATTTTCATATAATTTTGAAATGTTAGTTTGTAATTCTTGATTCGTATTGTAGTCATTAATAATGTCATCTACATCTTTTAGCCATTTGTCTTTAAGTGTTAGAAGTTTATTGAAATCATAAAAGAGTGATTTCAAATTAGGTTTGTTTAGTTGTTGTAGCTTGTCTTTTACATCTAGTATGTTTGAACTGATTTCTTCCATTGCTAATTGAATGCTAAATCCCCTGTTTATAAGGGTTTCTTTAACTAAGTTTCGGTAGTTTGAATCTTGACTGAGATTTGATAAAACTTCTCCAAAATTTGTAATTACGTTTTCGTCGAAATGTAAGGATGTGTAAAGCATTCTTCTTTCATTTAAATATTCGTTCTCGTCAAAAGGAACTGTTGAACCTGCATTGAAAAATATTTTACTAAATATTTCTGTTTTCATTCCAAATTGGTCATCAGGCTCACCTTTGTTAGAATCAATTTCGCTTGTTTTAATAATACTCTCAGATCTGGTTAATATTTTGTTTATTAACTCTTGAGACTCAGGGTCTAATTTTGGAGCATTGGCATTGTTAGATTGTTTTAAGGCTAATGAATTTGATTTTTTTTTATTATTAGCTGTAACTTTTGGCGGATTTTTTAGAGTATTAATGGCAACAAATAGATTGTCCATTGCTTTCTCACCAGTTTTAGCTTTTTTAGACATTTTTTTAATGCCTAGAGAGCCATTTGCGCTTTTGGCTGATTTTGTCTTTGCTTTTTTATTTTCCTCATTTTCAGTGTTGTCTTTGACTTCTAGCGAGCAAGAGAGCAAAATTAGCACAGTTAATGTATGCAATAAAAATATTGCAATTAATTTATTATTTTTCAAAATGTTATCCTTCAATAAAAATTTTAAGTAATTAATCATTAATTAATAATTTTAATTACCCAATTAATAACTTTAATTCAAAATTGTTATTGTACAAAAAAAAATAAGAAAAAAGAGAGCTTACGCTCTCTTTAGGTTCAAGATTTTATTGTTTTGAAAATTTTTTTTAATTATTATCTTTTTTAAATAATGTGTCTAGGGCAATTAATAATTGTTCGGATTTCAAGCAAAGAGAAATTATTTTATCTTTATATAGCTGCTCTATGTGATTTTTTAGTTTTTCTATATTGTTTTGTAGCTCTAAGGTTGCGTTTGAACTTTTAATTAGTGTTTCTATTGTATTAAGCCATTCTTTTTTTGTTTTTACTAAATCAACAATTACAGTATAAATTTCTTCTAAAGTTTTTTTACTAAAAGTATTTTCTTTTAGTGTCTCCATGTTAATTGATAAATCTTCAAGCGCAACTTCAAATCTTTGTTGAATTTGTATGCCCCGTGATATTGTTTTTATTGTGTCGTGGGCTTTTGGGTTATTGTAGAGCTTTTTTACAATCTCTGCCAAATTAAAAATGTCGGTAGTGTTGTAGCTTAGTGATGAATAAAATTGTCTCCTCATTTTTTGAGATTCCCCTAGGCTTGAGTTCATTTTCTCTTGTAGTCTTACCCCATCAGAGTTTGTTTTGTAAACATTGATTAGTTCAAACATGTTATTTGCTAGTCCAAATTGGCTAGGTATTTCTGTTTGGAGTTTGTCTCTTTTTATTATTGCCATTTCTTTTTTTAAGATTTCAAGGAGTTTGTCAATTAAATCTTTGTTGACTTTATTGCTTTTGTTGCCTTTAAGAGCATTTAAGTCTTTTGTTGTGCTTTTGAGCCCTTTGTTTATTTCTTTTTTAAGGGTTAATTCATCTAATTTTGTTTCTTTAAAACTTGCTACTTTGCTTGGACTATCTTCATAGTTTAGCTTACAAGAAAAAAATGCTATTAGCCCCAATTTTATAAATATTAAAAATTTTTTCTTATTCAAAATTTGATCCTTTAATAAAAATTTTAAGTAATTTTAATTATTTAAAATTAATACTTAATTATTTAAATTTAGTTCAAATTTTAAATTGAACAATAAAAAAAGAAGAGATAGATTCTCTTCTTTTTTTTAAAATAGTTATAAAAAATTTTATTTTCGTTTTTTAAATAAACTATTTAAGTTCCGTTATGCTAAGGTATAGATCAAGAACAGTTTGGCGAGCATTTTGCATTTTATCTAAGTACCTGTTTTCAATGTATTGTGCCAAAGATTGAGGATTTTTTAGGCTCGCATTGGAGTTTACATTTGCAATAAGGGAGTCAACGTGTTTTGACCATTCTTTTCTTTCAGTTAATATTGAATTAAGCTTCAAGCTAAGTTCTTGCATCTGAATGTCAAAATTAAAGCTGTCAATTGTATTGTTTAATAGCTTTTGGCTAAAGATTTCAATTTTACTTTCTATTTCTTCTAGTGCAAGTTCGAAAGAAATTTGTATTCCAAGTCCTGATATTATTAATGATCTGATTAAGCTGTGATTTTGATCTTCACCGTAAAGGATTTCCATTATTGATCCAAATTGTTCGGCTTTGGATTGATCAAAATTCAAAATCGCATAGAATTTATATCTTTCATTTTCTGCTTCTGGTGTGTTAGAGTTAAGCTGTGGCGCGTAACTTCTATCGTAAACCGAAGTTTTTGAAATAACATCCAGTAGATCAAATGCAAAATCTTTCATTTTAAATTGATCGTAAGGTTCTCTAAATCCATTATTGTTGTTTGTTTTAGTTTTTTCTGCATTTACCTTTCTAATAAGGTCATTTTTTAATGTTTGTGAATGATTGCTAAAAGATCTTTGATTAAGGCCTAGTTGAACTTTGTCATAAGCTGTAGAAGAATTATTGTTTTTCTGTAAGCCAAAATTTGTATAGTTTATTGCTTGACGCAAATTGTAATCATCATTAAAGGCATATTCTTGTCTTGGTGGTAATTTTTGGATTCTTTTGCGTTGAGTTTTTGTATTTATTTTTATACTTTTTTGCACATTTTTAACTGATTGAGCAGGTGCTGCTAGTTGTGCTAGTTGTGCTATTTGTTTTGGCGGTGTGACTTGTATTTTCACCTGTGTATTTTTTAGATTTCCTTGTGGTGAATTTACTAGATTTAATAAGTGTCTCAGATTTGCTTGACTTGCTTGACTTGCTTGAGCTTGATTTGCTTGATTTTGCAAGATTTGCGGCTGTTTAGCTTTTGCTGCTTGTGGTTGTTTTTGTAACCCAGCTACTTTATTAGTGTTTGTGTGACTTTGTACAGCATTTGGGTTTGTGTTAATATTTGTTTTTGCTTTATCATTTGTTGTTCTATTGAGAAGTTCTTTTACTTTGGTTTTATAGTCTTCGGTTAGATTAGCATCAACTGTACAAGAAAATAAAAGCAAGACCATGAACTTTAAATATATTAATGACTTAATTTTCAAAATATTATTCCTCGGTTTCTTTTTAATGAATTTTAATAATCAAAATTAATTAAAATTTAAAATTAATTACTAATTAATAAAAACTTAGTTCAAATTAAAAAATAATCAACAGGTATAAATAAAAAAGAGCAGCGCCTTTTGTTCTTTTTTTATTGTGATATCTTTATAAGTTTTCTTGAAAGTCCTTTTCAATTTCTATTATTAAATCGTAAATTTCATTTGAGTCCGGCTTTAATATGTTGTCATATGTTGTTTCATTGCTAGAATTTTATTAATTTTATTTTTAATATCTTTTAATTTTTCTTTGCTATTAAAGTCGATAAGATCATCTTTTCTTTATATATGTCAAGAACAGCAATTTCTAGAGGATTTTAAACAAAAATTTATCCTCTGTCGATTATTGACTTAATCAAATTTGCAAGCTCAGTATTTAGCTATTTTTTTCTGATTTTCCCTTTTGCTTGACTCTTTGTACTAGCTTTAGGTGCTTTTAATTTTGGTTCTTTACTTTTTTTAGCTTTTTCTTTTTCAATTTTAAGCTTGAGCTCTTGATATCTTGGGTCTGAAAATCCCAGATTTTTAAATTCACGAGATCTATTTTCAAATTCACGAGATCTATTTTCATAATCTTGGATCATTTTTTCTATATCATTACTGCTGTTTAGGTAGGGATCGATATGATTATCTGGTGCGCATGAGGCGCAAATTAAAGTTAATATCGCTGTAATAATATTAAGCTTAATTATATTTAGTTTAATTTTTTTCAAAATGCTATCCTTTTAATTAAAGTCAATAATCAATATTAGTTAATATTAAATCATTTTTTCAAAATATAAAAATATTAAGCTCAACATACTATTTTTTGTTTTTTAGTCATCAATGGGATTTAAAGAACCAAAGTCTTTGTAATTTGCATCCATATGGTTTGCTAGTTCTTCCTCATTGGTTTTAATGTTTCCAACATCGTTATTGTAATCATCAATAGTTGCTTTTAAAGTTTTTGCAAATCTTTGTTTTAGCTTTAATCTGTCATTTAAATAAATTAGCAGCATTTCAGAATTTTCTTTATCTAGAATGTGTAATTGTTTATTTATTGTTTCTAAGCAATCGTCTATTTTAAATTGAATAGGCCATGATAAATGATAAATAAATGTTTCAACTATCTTTTTGTGTTGAGGATTTGTTTTAAGTTTTTCAAGAATTTCTTTTAATATCTCTATTTTTTGTGTTTCGTAATTTAAAGATGAGTAAATTATTTTTTTTATTTTTAGTTGAGTATCTTTTTCAATAATTTCATCAGGATCAGCTTTAAAAGTATCTAGAAAATCATATTTTTCTGCAGCAATTTTAGCTATTTGTACATTGTCTTGCTTGTCTTGATCTTTTAGTGTATTACCAATCGCCTCTAATTCTGAGATTATAGTTTTTCTAGATTTTTGATTTGAAGGCTCGAGTTCTTGGTTCGTTTTTTTTAAAGGCCCAAGATCTTGAGATTCTTGAGATGCATTTTCAAAATTATGGGTGTTTTCTTTTAGATTGGGATCGATTTTAGTAACGGGTGCGCATGATATTAAAATTAAAGTTAATATCGCTGTAATGATACTAAGCTTAATTATATTTAGTTTAGTGTTTGTCAAAATATTTTCCTTATAAATTAAAGTCAATACTTATTAACTTTAATACATAATAATATTGTAAATATAGTATTGTTATGTCAAATAACAAGTATTATTTAATATTATTTGACATTGTTGTGTTCAGCTAGGGTTTAGATTAAGTAAATAAAAAAAAAGAGAAGAATTAACTTCTCTTTTAAAAAATATCAAGTGCAACATATTATTTTTTGTTTTAATTAGTCATTGATGATTTATTTAAAATCATGTCTTGGGAATTGTTTATTCATGTAGTTTGCTAGTTTTTCTACATCAGTTTTAATTTTGTTAAAATCTCTGTTGTAATCGTTAATAGTCTTATTTAGAGCTTTTCCAACATTGTCTTTTTTCTTTAAGTCATTACTTGTAGATTCTAGTAGTTCTTCTTCTTTTTCGGATTTTGTTTGGTTTGGAAGGGGTAGTTCATCTTTTGTTATTGTTTCTAAATGATTGTCTAGTCTCATCTGAATACCCAGTGCTATTTGATAAAGTAAGTTTGTAATTATGTCTTTGTGTTGGGAGCTTGCATTAAGTTTTTCAAGAATTTCGTATAATTTTTTTACTCTTGTTGTGTTGTAATACAAAGATGAGTAAATCATTCTTTTCATTAATAGTCGGTCTGTATCGGAAGTAGCATAATTTGAATTAGTAGTAAAAGTTTTTATGAAATCAGATTGTGTGCTAATTTTAGCTATTTCTGCATCAACTTTAGCAACCTCTTCGGTTTCTTTCTTTTTTTGATTTTCCATATGCTTTTGCAGTGCTTTTAATTTTGAGGTTGTATTTCCTCGATGTTTTTCAATTTCAATTTTGAGGTCTTGATATTCTTGATATGAATTCACAGGTTCTGTAAATTCTTGAAATTTATCTTTAAAACGTTGTGCAATTTCTGGATTGGTGTTGTTTTTTAGGTCGGGATTGACTTGATTATCGGGTGTACAGGAGATGAAGATTAAGGGTAGTATTGATGTGATTATACTAAGTTTAATTATATTTAGTTTGGTGTTTATCAAAATACTCTCCTTATAAATTAAAATCAAAAGTTATTAACTTTAATACAATACAGTACAATTATCATATTATAATTGTTATTAAATAATAACACCATTTAATATCAAAAACAACTTTTTTGGAATTTTTTTATTACACATACACCACTAGCTAGTAGTGTATGTGGTCACAACAGGCTCTTAGTAGTGTTCTAATGTCTATTAATATAATTTGCATACTTTCATCTGAACTAAGCTTATCCTCGTATCCATTGCGTACGAATTCTGATAAAACTATGCTGTCAGCTCTAACATTTGGATACATGTTATATTCTCTAAGAAGGGTTTCTATGGTTGTTATCCAGGCATTTCTTTTTTGTATTAATTTTTCAAAATTTTTTTGAACATCTTTTACCGTTTTTGTTTTAAAATTGAACAATAAGCGTCTTTGTGCATCTTTATTTAAAAGATTAATAGCTTTTTCAAATGCTTCTTGGATTTTAACTCCTGTCCAAAGAAATAAGCCAATAAGACGGTAATGGTAGCCATTTGAACTTGATAATTTTGCAAGGATTTTGACTAATTTTTTTATTTTATCTTCATCATAATTTAGGGATGAATAAAATAATCTTCTAAACAGATTATTTGATAACATATAATCAATATTTAAGTCTTGTTTTTCTTGGAAGTTTTGTTTATTTATTCCGAATTGGTCAATAGGCTCTGTTTTTTGAATATCTTTATGTATTTTTTGAGAAAATATTGCTACAATAGGTCCTATTTGATTAATGTATTTTTCGTTTTCATTAAATCTTTGTATAATTTTTTTAATTACATTTTCTTTTTCATTTTTTGGGAATTGGTATTGTTCTAGATTTAAAATCTTTTCAAGATTTTTTTCATTAGCAATGCTATCTGTACTAGATTCAATGTAGTTTGATTGCAATTCTTCTATTGCTTCTGTGTCGTTTGATTCAGAATAAAAAGAACATGAGGCCAGTAAAGTTATTTTAAGTAGCTTTAATACTTTATAAATTATGTTTTTTTTCAAGACGTAATCCTTTAAAATCGTTAATCTCATTTGGCAAGTTCAATATTTCTAATATAAATATATTTCAATTCGTTTAATTTTCAATGCTTGTTTTATTTATTTAAAATAAAAGATAATAAATTAACCTTTTAAAATAATTTTTTTTAAAAAAAATTAAAATTTTTAGCTAGGGGTTTTAACTTGTTGGTAATGCAATCAACATTGATGTTAATGTTGTATTTTGAAGTTATATTAATTTTAAAAATTTTTGTTAGTAGCTTTATTTTTACTAATAGTTGCAGTATATTTTTCATGTGTTATTTTATAATAAAAATCTAACGATTATAAAATAACACCGTTCTCCCCATTTTAATGTAAAATTTAAGTTTTTTAATCTTTATTATAAGCCTTTATTTTAAAATTATTTTTTAATTAAAAAGATTAATTATTTGTTTATATACAAATATGTATTGATTCTAATTTAGTTATGTTTTAAAATATTTAAAATAAATTATTTTAAATAAGGAGAATTAACAATGAAAATATTTAGTAATTTAATAATTAATGGATTATTGTTTGGATTTGTAAATTTAAATGTGTTTGCAGATTCTAACAATGTAAATATTCTTCAGTCCCAATCCAACGTTTTAGATCAACCAAGTCAAGATGGTGATAAAAAATCAGATCAAGATGGTGGTGAAAAATCGAGTCAAGATGGTGATAAAAAATTAGATCAAAAAGATCAAGTTAATCAAGCTCTAGAGATTATTAATAAGGTGACAGAGGATGTTTCTAGTAAATTAGAAGAAGTTAGAGAGTCATCTCTTGAGCTGGTAGAATCAAATGATGCGGGTGTAGTGAAAAAGTTTGTAGGTTCAATGTCTTTAATCTCTGACGTTGCTAAGGGAGCTGTTGTTGCATCAGAAGAAGCAACAATTGTAGCTAAGTGTTCCGGTATAGTTGCTGAGGATGCAAACAGGGTTGTTGAAATGTCCAAAAAGGCCGTTCAAGAAACTCAAAAAGCTGTTTCTGTTGCAGGAGAAGCAATGTTTATAATAGAAAAGCAAATAATGTCAAATAAATCTCCAAGTAATAAGAAATTAGAATTGACAAAAGAAGAATCTGCCAAAGTAGAACAAGTTAAAGAAATTTTAATGGCTTCTGAAAAAGCTTTAGATAAAACAGTTCAAGAGGCTCAAAAAGTTCTAAACACCGTTAATGGGTTTAATCCGTCAAATAAAGATCAAGCAGTAGCAAAAAAAGATGTTGCAAAGGCTATTTCTAATGTTGTTAAGGTAGCTCAGGGTGCAAGAGATCTTACAAAAGTAATGACCATTTCTTTATATATGAGATAGTTAATTATTTATTTTATAAATAATTAAAGGTTAAAGGAAAAGGTTTGAGGCTAATTATATTAGTTTCTGCCTTTTTTTATTTTCTATTTTTGCAATAAAATTAAGCCCCTATTAAGGCTGTTTTTATGATATAATGTTCGCATTCTAAATATTTTCATTCTGAAAAAAGTTAATAAATTTATCTTTTAAGCAAGGAGTATCAATTTTTGAGTAAAGAGTACAAAGTTTTGGACAATGGGTTTTTAAAGCTTGTTGATTTTATGGGAGATGATAAAAGAATAGTTGAGGCCGCAAGAATTTCTTATCGAGGAGATAGCGTTAAAAGGAAAGATGAGGAACTTATTGATTATTTAATAAGAAATGGGCATACAAGTCCATTGGAGCAGGTGGTTTTCACATTCCATGTTAAAGCCCCAATATTTATTGCAAGGCAATGGATGAGGCATAGAACAGCAAGAATTAATGAAGTTTCTGGATGCTACAGCTTGGCAAGAGAGGAATTTTATGTTCCCTTGGAGGAAGATTTGGAGTATCAAATTTCTAGCAATGGTCAACCTAAAGGAGAATTGGATTCTTTGGAAAGCAGTTTTTCAGCTAAAGTAAAGAATCATCAAAAATATTCTTATAAACTTTATCAAGATATGGTTAATTCTAATATTCCAAAAGAACTTTCAAGGATAGTTTTGCCCTTAAGTTTATATACTGAATGGTATTGGCAAATTGATTTAAACAATCTTTTCCATTTTATTAAATTGAGATTAGCTTTAGACAATCCAAAAGAAATTAAAGAAAATTCACCAAAAGAAATGCGCGAATATGCTAAAGCATTAATAAGTATAGTAAAAGAAATTGTTCCTATCTCTTATAACAGTTTTGAAAATCATTGTTTGAAAGGAAAGAGATTTTCTCGTGAAGAGATAATAGCAATTATCAATGCTTTGGATTTAAGTAAGCTTAGTATGGACTCTAAAAAATTAGACTTATTAAAAGATAAACTGGGGATTGATTGACTTTATAGTGTTTAGTATCTTTTTATTTATTAAACAAACTTTAGAAATCATATTAATTTTATTAAGCATTTATCATTATGCTAATAAATTTTTAAAATATACCCCTTTTAAAGTATATTTTAAGAATAATATAAATCTATTTCTAATCACTATTATTAAATTAAAAATTATAGAAAAAGTAGTTTACTTATTTTAAATTAAAATTTATGTAAACCATAGTTCAAAAGTTTTTTGTAATCTTAGTCAAAAATAAAGCCTATCTTTAATAAAGATAGGCTTATGCATTGTTAATAATTTTAATATGACTTAGAAATTCTCTATTGAAAATATGTCATTTTTTAGCGTTATTGCTTCTTTATTTTGTTCTTCAATTTGATTAGAAATTGTAGCTACATAAGAGTTAAGCTTTGAGCTATCTGTTTGTATAGAATTATTATTATTTTCATAATCCAATAATAATTGGGTTAAAGTTTTTGAGATCATTGTTTTTATAGATAAGAGTTTTTCAATCGAATTTTTAAGATTCTCTAAATCTGAAATTTCTAGTTTTTCTATATTATCTTTTTTGTTGGGATTTAATAAAAAAACAAATGTGTCTTCAATAGTAGCTCCAAACGAGTTAAAGGAGTTAAGTAAACTTTGTGTTTGTTTTGATAATATTATAATTTCTGAAAATTTCTTAAATTCATTAGTATCAATATCATTTAAGACAGAATAAGTTCGTTGTCTATATATTTTAGCTCTCTCGATATTAGCATTTGCGTTTTCTTTTGTGTCTTTCCAAGACAGTTCTTTGAAAGCCAATATTCCATATTGGTCTGAAGGCTCTTCTTCTGATCTTTTTATATATTTTTTTCTATCTTTATTAACTTTTTCTATTAAATTTCTTAAATCATCAAGCAGTATGTTTTTTGTTCTTTGATTTTGGTCTACTTCTTTATTTTGGTCTACTTCTTTATTTTGGTCTACTTCTTTATTTTGGTCTACTTCTTTATTTTGGTCTACTTCTGTTTTAGGGTTTAGTCCTTTTTGGTCGGATTTTAAATTTTTTATATTAGATTTTAATCTCTTTTTACTATAGTAAGACCTCACATCTTTTTGATTGGTGTTAAAATCTGGATTGCAAGCAATTAAAAATAGAAAAGCAAGCATGCTTACAATTATATTGTATTTCATAATAAATATTCTCCTTACTTTAATCTAATAGTTAATATAATACAATATTAACTATAATTTAATATTAAATATAACTCAATATCAATATAATACAATATTAATATTGTATTATATTGTGTTCAATATAGATTATTGGAATAATCGTAATAATGTCTGTATTACCAGAGGTTTTAGCAAAAAAATAACAAAGAATATTCCACCCAAATTTAATAGAAATTATAGGTGGAGATAAATTTGTAACATAAGTTTAAATATAATTTAATAATTTAAAAAATAATGAGTGCTAATAAAGCTTATAAGTACATAATGTATCCCAGCATGAATCAAAAGAAATATTTGAAATTTTTTTTAAAAGTATTTGGATGCTTAAAATTTTTATATAACAAAATGTTAAATTATAATAAAAACTATTATTAAAAAATAAAAAAAGTCTTAGCTTTTTATAGTGTATAAATTGACTTAAACTCTGCGCATAGTAATCCTTTAGAGGAATTAAAAAAAATAAATAGAACACAAGGAACCTCTAAATATAAAAGTAAAAATACACAAACTTGAGGTAATCTTTAGAGTTATAACATTTATACTAATTAAAAATTAATAAATTAATTTTTAATTAGTATAAATGTTATAACTCTAAAGATTACCTC
>NZ_JACHFG010000004.1:0-16576 GCF_014201775.1 Borreliella yangtzensis
ATTTTTTACTTTTAGGTGAGAATATTTATACTAATAACAAATTATATATATAATTTGTTATTAGTATAAATATTCTCACCTAAAAGTAAAAAATTTACCTTCAAAATTGAAACTTAAAACTTGATATTTTTAAAAATGTAAATTTATTCCACACAAAATCTCAAACAAATTCATCTCCACCTAAATTATCATAAATTATCATAAATTATCATAAATTATCATAAATTATCATAAATTATCATAAATTATCATAAATTATAGGTGGGATATTCTTTGTTATTTTTTCATTAATACCAAACACCATTTTTACCAATGGTAGTTTGCACTTTTTTAAGAGAATCTCTAACTAATAGAACTGTAGTTGGGGTTTCTTTATATGCTTCATACGGGTGAGATTGTTTTTCGACTTTTGAAATTAAATTTTTTACTTCGTTTTCAATTTTAGCCAATCTGTTTCTTGCCCCTATTTCGCTTATGTATATAAAATTTTGTGAAGCTTTTACACTTACTTGAATATAATATAACAAATTTTCAAGGTCGTGTTTAAGCTTTTCTTTTGTAAGCTCTTTAGCTTCTTCTTCAGCTTTGACTTTAGCATCTCTGTCGAGGAATGTGGAATACCTTTGTGTTTGCTTTGTTAAAAATAATGTATAATCATCATATATCTCATTAATTGTTTTAATTGCTAAGTTTACATTATATTCAACACTTTTTAGATAAGATTCATATCGATTGCTTAATTTTATTTCTGCATAAGAATCGTCGTAATTATAATAATACTTGTAATAGTCATAATAATCGCTCCAATCATAATAATTCTCTTCCTCTATTTCATAGATTGATGAAATAGGAATTGACCCACCATTCAATCCTAAATTAGAATAGATATTGAAATCAATTTCATTGCTTTCAATAATTTCTTTCAATTCCCCACTTTCGCCTTTAAGAGAAGAGAAATTCAAACTTCCACCAAGAGTTATTCCTTCACAATCATCTCGTTGCCTTTGCATTTCTTCTTTTTTAGGTTTTTTGGATTGTTCTACCGATAACTTGGAATTTAAGTTATTTTCTTCTGACATTACAGTTTTTTGTAATAAATTACTATTATTAGTAGACTTTTTTACAGGATAATTAAATGTTTCTTTGCTGCTACCTTTACCGTCTTTGTCTTTATATTTATTTTTATCAACTCCACTTTTGCCTTTCATTAAGATTTTTTTAATAGATGCCTCATTAGTATCTAAAATAGAATTCTTATCGCCAAGTAAACCAAGAGATTCCTCTTTCATTTCATTTTTCATGGATAAATCGCAACTGATAAAACCAAAAAGCAATCCCAAAGCTAAATATTTGTTTTCAACTCTCATATTTTCCCCTCTCCTTTAAAGTTAATCATAATACATTTTAAGTCAGATTTCTACCAAAAGTTAATAGCCTGTTATTTTAAAATCAAAGATTATAGAAATAGCTTCTTGTTTCATTCCATGATAACTTTTTAGATTCTTTAAAAATGAACGACCATTCACTAGAGCATAGTCCACAAGCTTAACTTCAGGCAGTTCCTGCCTTAGTTTTTATTTCCTTATAATAAGCTTTAAGATTTATAGATGAATTTATATCTCTATCATGCAAAATATTACAACCGATACGAGTCCATCTAATATAACTTAAATTTAGCGTTATATGTTTTAATACCTCAATTGTTACAGTTTATTTAATAAAAAAATATCCATCAAAGCAATACAGAAATTGATTTTATTAGTATAGAAAGCTTTATACCTACTAATTTTTCATTAATACAAAATATTATAACTTAAAGATAGTGAATTCAATTATTTAAAATGGATTTTAGAAAGTATTATAAACATAGTAAATAATATTGATACTGATCTTATTTTTAATGAATTCTCATTCATCAGTAATAAAAGAAATCCGAAAGATCTATACCTTTATTTTTATGAATATTTTCTTTCTAAGTACAATGCTAATTTAAGAAAAACAAAAGGGGTTTACTACACTCCACAACCTGTTGTCAGTTTTATTGTCAGCAGTTTAATGAAATACTTAAAAAAAATTTAAGCTAAGACATGGTCTTGCAAACAAAGATAAAGTTACTGTACTTGATTTTGCAGTAGGTACTGGTACATTTTTACTTGAAGTTATTCGAACTATAATACTAAAAGAAATTAAAAAAGAATCTGGAAGACAAGAAGATTATATTAATTTTCATATTTTAAAAAATATTTATGGTTTTGAATATTTAATGGCACCTTATGCTAAGCACACCTTAAATTAAGCCAGTATTTAAAAGAAGTTTGTAAAGTTGACTTTAATAAGGATTTAAGGCTTAGAGTATATTTAACCAATACTCTTGACTTAAAAAAATTGCAGATCAAAAATTTTTTTCTTTTTCTTTTTTTAAAGAAATTGCAAAAGAAACCAAGGAAGCAAATGAAGTTAAGCGTAATTCCATACTTGTAATACTAGGCAATCCACCTTATAGTGCAGAATCAAAAAAATAATAAGGAATATATTAAATTTAGTTAATGATTATAAAAAAATAGAAAATGAATCTATAAATGAAAGAAATACTAAAACACTTAATAATGATTATGTTAAATTTATTAGGTTTGCAGAGAATAAATTAGAGGATAATAAAGAAAGATTCCTAAGTATTAAAAGCAGTGAAGAAGGACTTCTTGGTATTGTTACAAACAACGGATACCTTGATAATATAACATTTAGAGGCATGAGATATCATTTACTTAAAACTTTTGATGAGATTTATATTCTAAATCTACATGGTAGCTCACGTAAAAAAGAAAAAACTGAAGATGGAAGTGTAGATGAAAATGTATTTGATATTCAAACTGGAGTTTCAATTGCTATTTTTGTTAAATATAAAGAAAAAAAGAATAAGTTAGCTAATATTTATTACAACAGCATAAAGGTAAAATAGAAAAAAAGTATGAATTCTTAAATAAAAATAATATTTTTACTTTTGATTTTGAAAAACTTAAATATAGTTCGCCTAATTATTTTTTTATTAAAAAAGATTTTTCAATTGAAAATATTTATAATAAAGGAAAATCTTTAATAGATATTTTTGATGAATTTAATGTTGGAATAGCAACTAGGAAAGATAAAGTGGCTCTTGATTTTACAAAAGATACCCTTATGGATAAACTCAAAGAATTTGCAAATTTATCTGAACAAGATACAAGAAACAAATATGATATAGAAAAAGATTCTATGTTTTGGAAATTAACAGAAATTCAAAAATTTTTAAAAAATACCAATTTTAATGAAAATTATATTAAAGAAATATCATATAGACCATTTGATGGTAGATTTACTTATTATTCTAAAAGTAAAGGGGTTGTAGTAGAGCCGAGATATAAAACAATGAAATATATTTTAAAAATTGAAAATAATATAGGGCTTGTTACAACAAGACTCTTAACAACAGATAGTTTTCAACACACTTTAATTACTTCTAGGATTTCAGATAAATGTTTTGTTTCAAATAGGATTTAAAGATATAATAAAAGAAAACTTCAAAAAAGATGAAAAAGATAAGGAAAATTCTTTTAGAAATTTTATTAATGTCAAATATAATAAAGAATTTACTCCAGAAGAAATACTTGGATATATTTACTCAATTCTTTATTCAAATATTTACAGAACTCGTTTCATTGAATTTTTAAAAATAGACTTTCCTAAGATTATTTTTGTAGATAATGTAGATATATTTTTAAAGCTTAGTAAGCTTGGAACTAACCTAATTAATTCTCATTTACTGAAAGATAATTTAAAACTTGATAATAGGTAATCACGCCGGAGACCATAACCGAATTGTAGATAAAATTGCTTATAAAGAAGATAATAATGAACTTTACTATAATTCAACATGTTGTTTTACCAATGTATCTAAAGAAGTTTATGAATATATGATTGGAAGTTATCAAGTTCTTAAAAGTTATCTAAAGTATAGAAAAGGTAGAGAGCTTAATGTTAACGAAAATGAAGACGAAATTGAACATATCGAAAAAGTTATTAAAGTACTTAACTACACAATAAACATTCAAAAAGAAATTGATAGTATTATATCCACTCTTAAAGAATTTACTGGGCAAGCTGCTATACAGTCAAACAATTGAATCTCCTGCGCACCTAACAAATAATTTTCATATCCTTTTACAAGGGCTTCGATTTAATCTTTTCCCTTTTGATTTTTAATAAAGAATAACTTATATAACCTAATACCAAATAGCCTTTGTTGACAATTTTAAAATGTGAACTGTTATTCCTAAATCAAAGATTATGAAAATAGCTTTTTGTTTCATAACATGATAGCTTTTTAGGCTCTTAATAACTACCATCCACTAGAGCATGGTCCAAAAGCTTTAATTCAGGCAGCTCCTGCCTTAGTTTTTATTTCCTTATAATAATCTTTAAGATTTAGAGATGCATTTATATTTCTATCATGCAAAATATTACAACTGCCACAAGTCCGCCTAATATCACTCAGTTTTAGAGTTGCATTTTTAATGCTGCAATTGTTACATAGTTTAATTGGTGAGAATATCTATCAACTTTATGCAAATGTATCCAGGCAACTCCGATTCATATGATAATTGCCTTACAAACGCATACCATCCTAAATCATTAACGCTTTTACCAAGCATTCCTTTTTGCATACCTTTAATTGATAAGTTTTCTATTACTATATTTTTATAATTAGCTACAAAATAATAAGACAATTTATATAAAAAATCTTTTCTTTGATTTGAAGTTTTCCTATATAACTCAGCAACTCTTAATCTAGATTAAGCTCTATTTCTAGAACCCTTTTGTTTTTTTGATAGTTTTCTTTAGTTTTCTTTCATTTTTTAGTAAATATTTAGGATGATTGATTTTATCACCCTAAACTACTCAACCAAAAAAGACCTTATGTTCGCTATGACACATAATATGATTTCAATAAATAAAAATTAATCTAAATAATATCAAAATAAATTTTGTAAAATCTTAAAATACCATAAACTTATTGTAATAAAAATATTATTATAATTAATATTGAATTATATTAATATTGAATTATATTAATATAATATTGTATTAATACTAAATTATAATTAAGGAGAATATTTATGAAATATAGTACAATTGCAAGCATATTCGTTTTTCTATTTTTAAATGCTTGTAATCCTGATTTTAACACCGATAAAAAAGATATGGGGTATAAATCCAGTAAAAGAAGACTAAAATCCAATAAAAATAGATTAAACCCTAAAACAGCAGCAACCCAAAATCAAGAAGCAAAACCAAATCAAGAAATAGCACAAAATCAAGAAGAAGATCCTAATAAAAAAACAAAAAGTACACTGATTGATGATTTGAAAAATTTACTAGAAAAAGCTAATACGGATAGAAAAAATTATGAAAAAAAATTGGAAGAAGAGCCTTCAGACCAATATGGAATGAAGGAGCTTTTCAAAATGTCAATTTGGGCAGACTCACAATATGGAACTAAGAAGCCTCCCACAATGCCAATTAGGCCAGACTCACAATATGAATCATTCGCAGATAATACCGAAAGATCTAAACAAGAGAGAAAAGCATTTTATTGCGCCTTAAATGACATTGATATTAGTAAATTAAAGGAACTTTCAGAAATTATAATCTTGTCAAAAAAATACGAATTCATATTTAACAGCATTCTAGAATTTGGACATATTCCAGACGAAATGATTCTTGCCTTATATCCTAAAAAAGATACCTTACACGAACTAGAAATTTCAAAATTAGAAAAGCTTAAAAATTTGTTCGAAAAATTTTTATCTATAAAAACAAACATATCAGAAATGATAAACCAACTTTTATTAAATTATCAAAACGATATAAATTCTATCAAAACAGATAGCACTAAGATTGAATCTTATATAAAAACACTTGATAATCAAATTTGGGAAAAAATTAAAGAGGCAAGAGAAGTAAGAAATGAAATATTATCTTTATTTAGAAAGGATATTTAAAATATCTATTAAAATTATCATAATATAACAGCCTATCTTTCATTAAAGATGGGCTTAACGCTTTAAGATTACAAAAAATTTATAACCGTTAATTTACACTAAACTTAAATGGAGACAAGTTTTTTAATTGATTATTGATTTAAATATGCTTTTCATGACGTCTATCAAACTCCCTTGATAGAAAGAAGGAAATAATTTTAGATCAAAAAGATTTTCAATAATGCCTATTCAAACGGCAAAAACTTTTATGCTAAACTGGCATATCACAACATCAAATTAATAACCAAACAGCTAAAAATTTTTTACCCTCTGATTGCAAAATCAAAAAGAAAAGAGGAATCTACAATAATTCCGTAAATTACAAAAATAACTTATATTTAAAATCTTTTTTCTTAATTAATCATTGCTGAGTAAAAAATTTTTAATAACTATTATTTGAAAAACCTAGTAATTAGCATTATAACAACAGTTGTTATGATAGATATCGCAATGGGAACTACTACTTAATAAGTATAGCTAATCCAAAATAGAAAAGCTTTAAATCGAATGCGTTAAAAAATATAAATTTTATCTAGTCCATATCCTAAACCTTAGCATACTATAACATTTCTGGTAATGAAAATACTATTATGACTATTACAATACTACATTTTTAATATAATATTATATTAGATATTGTATTATACTGATATTGAATTATACTAAGTATTACATTTTAGATTTTAAGCAAGGAGAATATTTATGAAATATAATATAATTGTAAGCATCTTGGTTTTTCTATTTTTAAACGCTTGCAATCCAGATTTAAACACCAATCAAAAAGATGCGGGGTCTTACTATAGTAAAAAGGGATTAAAATCTAATAAGAAAAGACTAAAATCCAATAAAAAGGGATTAACCCCTAAAACAGAATTAACCCAAAGTCAAGAAGTAACCCAAAGTCAAGAAGTAACCCAAAGTCAAGAAGTAACCCAAAGTCAAGAAGTAACCCAAAGTCAAGAAGTAACCCAAAGTCAAAGAGCAAAAAACACACTACTTACTGATTTAAGAAATTCAATAGAAACAGCTATTGCAGATATAAAAAAATTTGAAGAAGAACCTTCAAACCAATATGAAATAGCAGCTTTCAAAGAATTGCATTGGCCAAATTCACCAAAAGAAACACTAGCTGATAATACCGAAAGATCTAAAAAATACAGAAAATCTATTTATGAGGCCTTAAGCGCTATTAATACTAATAAATTAAAGGACCTTTCAGAAATCATAATATCGGCACATCAAGCATCTGACCTATTTAACATCTTTAAAAATTTTGGAAGTACTTTAAACGCCGTGATTGTTCGCCTATATTCCAAAAAAGACACACTAGACATACTAAATACTTCAGACTTAGAGAATCTTAAAAATTCATTTGAAAAATTATTATCTATAAAAAAAATCGTTTCAAACATATTAAACCAACTTTTATTAGATTATCAAAATGATAAAAATCTTATAAAAACAAATACTACTAAACTTGAATCTCATATACATGAAATTTTTAAACAAATTATAGAAAAAACCGAAGAAGCAGCAAAGTTAAAAAATAATATCTTTTCAATACATACCTTAAAGGTTATGTATTGAAATTATCATCTTTTTTTTTACAGTATCAATCTTAAAATAGTCCCATGTTTTTTATAAGACATCATTATCCTGGAGTTTTTATCAACTTTAAATAATTCTTAAAATTTCTTGCATAATTTTGGTTGAATTAATAGCAACTAACGAATAAAATAAAGAATACTAATTAACTATTGAAGTATATTTACTTATACTAATTTGTAGTTTTTGAAAAGTAAATATTAATTATTAAAACAGGAGAATAAAAAAATTTATGGACAAAAAGTTTATTATCCCATTACTGTTTATAATGTCAATATCCTTATTGGTATTAAGTTGTGATTTATCAATAAATAACGATCAAAACAAAAACAAAATGGATGGTGATTTAGATTACAAATGCTCAAGTAAAAAAGAGTCTAGGGAGTTTAAAAATTATCAAATCAAAGATGATAATAGCAGAAATAATTCTTATTATTCTAGAGCATCTAATTATTCAAATTCCTATAGTAGAACCTATTCATCTTGCAAAATAAAATAATCAATTTTATCAAAAAAACATAAGAATGCTCTGCTTATCATCCAATTGCAAAAACTTTTAACTTGTGTCCATATTTGTAGCTTTAGCATTTCTATTTGCTTTATCAAAAAATAACAAAAAATACCCCGCCTATAATTTCTATGAAATTTAGGTAGGGATGAATTTGTAACTTAAGGTACAATATAATTTAATAATTTTAAAAAATAATGAGTGCTCATAAAGCTTATAAGTACAGAATATATCCTAACATCAATGAAAAGAAATATTTTCCAAAAGTATTTGGATATTTAAGATTTTGTATAACAAAGTGATAAGAAAGACTATTATGAAAAGAATAAGAAAAGTCTTAGTGTATTAATCCCATTAAGTATAAAAATTAATTTCCATTTTTAAAGAAAGTTGATGGTTTAACTCTTTGCAGCGCATGGGTTGACCTAAACTCTGCTTATAGTAAATTTTTTAGAGAGATTAAAAAAGAAATAGAACACAAGGATTTCCTAAATATAAAAGTAAAAAAATTAGGCAAACCTTTAGAACTAATAATCAAAAAAACTCTATAAGAATAGAAAATGATTATATAAAATTACCCAAAATAGGGTTTGTAAAATTAGCCTTACATAGGAACATTAAGAGTAATAAAGTTATTAAAAATGTAGTAGTAGAAAAAGATATTGATGACAAATATTATATTTCAGTGGCATTTAAATGCTTAGATGTTAAAAAATAAGGATAAAATTAAATGCATGCAATAAAAAAGAGATAGTTAGTATCGATATTAGCATGAGGAATTTTCTGGGAAGTAGTGAAGGTGAGAAGATCAATCATCCTAAATATTTACTAAAAACCGAACGAAAACTTAAGAAATACAAAAGAAAAGCTATCAAAAAAACAAAAGAGCTCTAGAAATAGAGCTTAATTTAGATTAAGAGTTGCCAAGTTACATAGGAAAATTTCAGATCAAAGAAAAGATTTTTTATATAAATTGTTTTATTATTTTGTAGCTAATTATAAAAATATAGTAATAGAAACCTTATCAATTAACGATATGCAAAAAGGAATACTTGGTAAAAGCGTTAATGATTTAGGATGGTATGAATGGTATGAGTTTATAAGGCAATTATCATATGAATCGGAGTTGTCTGGATACATTTGCATAAAGTTGATAAATATTCTCACCAATTAAACTATGTAACAATTATAGTATTAAAAATGCAGCTCTAAAACTGATTGATATTAGGCGGACTTGTGGAAGTTGTAATATTTTGTATGATAGAAATATAAATGTATCTCTAAATTTTAAAGATTATTTAGATCATTTTTATATCGCAAACCTATACAATGTCTTCTTTGTTATTGTAAATATTTTGTTTAAGTGCATTGTAGGTTTCGACCAAAATATTTTTTTAATTAATTTCAATTTTGTTTATTTTTTTAAAACCTTTGTTATTGGAAAAAAATAAATTTATTTTTTTTTCGTGGTTAAAAATATTTTTTTTGTTTTTCAAATAGTAGTTTTTATTATTTTCTTTTAAACTTTTGTTCAAAAATGTTTTTTTAAATCTTTTTTCCCAAATTTCGTTAAAATCATTGATTTTATCGGTTTTTCCGTTCATCATCCATATTTTTTTACTATATTTATTTTTAAATTCTTTTATGAAATGCCTTGAAATGTCTTCGATTTCATATTCTTTTTTATATTTTTCTATTGCCGATTTTAAATTTCTTAATGCATTTATATAAGTTTTTTCATTGTTACTTATTTTTAGTATTTTTGTTATTTGAAGCTTTTTTATTTTATGCACTTTCATTAGTTTTTTTGTGATATATTCTTTGTAGGATATTTTGTTCATTTTTTCAGGTTTTTTTCTTATAGAATTCTTTATCTTATATATATCTTTTGTACCTTTAGGTATAACATCTGCAATTGATTCATCTGCAATTGAGCTTTTAGGTTTTATATTATTCTTTTTTATAGTATTGTCAATTTCTTTAGAAAAATCAGATACTATTTTTTTGTCTTTCAAATATTCTTTAATTTCTTCATTAATTATTTCTTGTATAACTTTAAAACGGTGTTTCCAAAGATTTTTATTCTGTATATAAAATGCAAAGCTTCCATTATCTTTGCCCAAATGCTTAAGTTTGGTTGTTATTAATAGTGCTTTATTTAAAAATGATATGTCATATTCTAAGGTTCTGATTGATGTTTTTTGATTATCTTTTGAAAGACATTTGTTAACGATATTGTATATTTCTATTGTAGAATATGTTTTAAGTTTGTTAGATTTATGGTATTCTTTGTTTTTAAGTTCAATTGCCCAGCATACTTTGAGGATTCTTTTGTATATAGTCTTTTTTTTAGTTAAATATGATTTTAGTCTTGATTGTTTTAATTCTATTAAATTAGAGTTGGTGTTTTTTTGGTTCTGCTTTAGAAGCTCTTCTAATGTTATGAGATTATTGAAATTTTTATTGACATTATTTCTTATTTTTATTATCATTATCTTATCCTGGCTTCTGAAGTGAAATTTGTTGTAGTTTCAGAAGCTTTTCCAATTATATGGCTTGCCTTTTAGGTTTTTAATGTTTTGCAAGCAAAATAATCAGCTTTTTGTTATAGTTTATAACAATGCTTTTGAAATGTCAATATGATAGATTATAAAATATGACCCATGTGTTTGGAAACAATTTGTATTTCATGTTTTGTAGATTTTCGATTCATTATTTTTTTTGCTTGTTCAATTCTTAATTGAATTGTTTCTTTCATGCTATTTGTTATAGGCTTTGGCCTTCTAAAGTCCATTAAAAAGTATGTACAAAAATCTTCTAAAAGGTAAGGACGGTTGTCTATATGGATTGCGCATTTTAAAATTTTTGATTTTTTAGATATAGTATTTTTGCTAATTGAAAGATTATAAGAATCTTCTAATATATTTTGGAATTCTTTTAAAGAATAAAGTCTTACACCGTTAATACTTAACATACATACCTCATTGATTTCATTTTATTATATATTGTATGCTAGTTTCAAGGAGGTGGATTATGTTAAATATTTTTGATAAAGTTTGTGTTAAAAGTTGTTAGATATTGTAGGTGGGGATGATTACAGCAATTTGTCTGACCAAGAAATTCACAATAATTTGACATTATTAAGAAATGTATTTATGTTTGGGGTTTGGTTTAAGTATTTTTTTTCAATTTTATCCTCTAGTAAAGTGATGTCAATTTTGATATAGCTATTTTCTTGTATAATATTGATGTCATTTAATACAAAGTCTAAGTTATTTAAGTTTGAATTTTTATTCAAAAAATTTGTTTTTCCCAAGAATATTACTCTTATTTTGCCCCCCAATCCGTTTTCATTTTCGATAAAAGATCTTAACGTTTTTAGAATTTTCTGTTTGTTATTGATAGTTTTTATTTGATTTGAATTTGTTAAGATTAGTTCTTCGTAAATTTTTGTGCTCAGATTTAGTAACATCCTGTTTGTTGTTTTAATGTTTACATTTAAATTTTCACTAGTTTTTATATCGGCATTATTGATAATTTTGATATTTGAATAGCTGATTCTTGTTAAGAAAGGAAGTTCAATAATCTTATTGATACCTTTTAATAGCAAATTAACTTTTTGGTTGTTTGCTTTGTTTTCAAAAAGGTAAGTATTGTTATTTTTTATAATAGGAATAAATGCATTTTCAATATTTTCTTTTCTATAAATAGAACCAATTATTTTAAGTTCTATTTGGTAGATTTCATCTTTATTGATAGTGTTTAAATCAATTTTATAAACTTTTACTGCCATCATATCGTGAACTATTTTAAGTTTTTCTTCACTTACATAGTTAATGTAAAATTCAAGTTTTCCTTTTAGAATGTCTTTTGGTAATTTAGAAAATTCATTTGACCTTAATTTTAAGCTAATAATTCCACCTTTAAATGTTTTGAGTGGTATATTCTCTTTTGAGTTTTTTTTTATAATTTTTTCAAAATTAAGTTCGAATTTAAAAGCTATGGGATTGATAATGAATATTTTTTTGTTTTTTACAAAGTAAGTATTAATAATTGACCTTGGGTCAGTATACACGATTTCTCCTATAGATGCACTTTGAAATTTATATAAATTGGGATTAGACATAGCCTAATCTTTTTAATGGTTTTTGTTAGAACAACACCTAATAATAATAGCTTTTTAATTTTAATTCAAGCTGTAAAATTAGAATGTTTTTATTTGAATTTATTATACTATTTAATTTTCTGATTTTGAGAAATTTTTTAAAAATAAATATAAGATAAACTAAAGGGGATTTTAATGAATGCAAAGTTTGTTGTAAAAAATTTTATTTTGGTATTTTTTTTAATTTCTTGCCAAACTTATCAAATAGCTTATGATAGGTTTTCTCAAGTATTAGATTCACAATATGATATTGGGGTAAATTATTCTAGAGATGGGACATTTAAGTCTGTGATTTCTATTAAATATGATAAGTTAAAAAACAAAAGGGAATATTTTATTTTAGTTAAAGTTGAAGCTAGAAATTCTAGTCAAATAAAGCTTGAAAAAATAATCACAGATACTAGATTTGAGTCTAAAGGGGAGTTGGTTTCAGAGAACAGCAAACGTGTTGTTTATTATAGCGATTTTTATGATTCATATTTTCCTTATGATTATACAACAGTGATTACTGAAAAAAATATTAAGGTAGAAATTTATAAATTTGATATTTCAGAAAGTGAATTTATGAAATTTGTTGCTTTGGGTAATGACAATATAGCGGCATTTAGAATTTATGCGTTTAGGAATGATGTTGTTGTAAGTTTTAGTAAGATCTCGTTTAAAAAGTTTTTGGATGATTTTAATTTAAAAGCTAAAGAACTTGGTGTGAGTTGACTTGAGTTTGAGCAATTTTTAAGCCCAAGTTAAATGATTATTTGCCAGAAAGGAATAAATTAAGAGCATTTAGTATAAACAAGAAGTTTTTTGATAATATCAAAAAACTTGTTTTTATATTATCTATTGTGTTAATCCTTTGAAAGGTTGATGAATTCTAATATGGCTTTTTCATTTCTCAGTAAGAATAGACCTTCTCTTATTCCATTGTGGAACTCTTCAAAGGAAATTAAAATTGTTTTTAAATTTTTATCTTTATTATCTATACTATCATAGTAAAAAATAAAGTAAGGTCTTCCGGTATTATCTTTGAAGCCGAGAAAATTTACAAATATTGCTTTTTCTTGAAAATCTGTTTTTAAATTGTATGATAGACCGTTTTTATATAAAAAAATTCCATTCCCATCAAGGTTTTTAATTTCTAAATTATTGATTGTATTTTTGATTTGGGTAAAGCTTTCAATTGCTTTTAAAATATATTTTATCGATGAAAATTTGGTATAATATGTGCGGTTGTTGATTTGAAATTCCAAAAAGATTCCACAGTCATTTCCGGCTCTAATTACATCTTCCTCATTTTTAATAGAAGATGCAATTTTTTTATCAATAACAAGATTGATTTTGAATGTGGAAACATGGTTTAAGGTTTTTACATTATCAATTGCTAAATTATCTGTTAGATAGACTTTGTAATTAATAAATATTCCTTTTAAATTTTTAATTTTAGTTTGTTTAAATTCATAGTTTGTGTTATGAGCATATATTGCTAAATTTTGAATCAAAAAAATTAAGAATATAAAAGTTTTGCTTTTCATTATGTACTTATTATATGATAGCAGTCTTTAATAATTATAGTAAACTGTTTTTATCTATTAAGTCTGAAATTTATAAAAATTTTAGAGATATAAGTATTTTTTATTGATTTTCTAGAGAAAATCTCTTTCTTTATTTTATCAAAACATAACAAAGAATACTCCACCTATAATTTCTATAAAATTTAGGTGGAGGTGAATTTGTAACGTAAGTTATAATATAATATAATAATTTAAAAAATTATGATTGCTAATAAAGCTTATCAGTACAGAATATATCCCAACATCAATCAAAAGAAATATTTTTTAAAAGTATTTGGATACGTAAGATTTTTGCATAACAAAATGTTAAGTGATAAGAAAGACTATTATGAAAAGAATAAGGAAAGTTTTAGTGTTAATCTAAGTAAGTATAAAAATGAATTTTCATTTTTAAAGGAAGTTGATAGTTTAGCTCTTTGTAGTGCATGGATTGGCTTAAGCTTTGCTTATGGTAATTTTTTATAGAAATTAAAAAAGGAAATAGAACACAAGGATTTCCTAAATATAAAAGCAAGAAAAATAGACAAACTTTTAGAACCAATAATCAAAAAAACTCTATAAGAATAGAAAATGATTATATAAAATTACCCAAAATAGGGTTTGTAAAGTTAGCTCTACATAGGAATATTAAGAGTAATTAAGTTATTAAAAATGTAGTAGTAGAAAAAGATATTAAGGCATGCAAAAAGGAATGTTTAGCAAAAGCGTTAATGATTTAGGATGGCATGAGTTTGTAATGCAATTATCATATAATCATAGTAGTCTGGAGCCTATTTGTATAAGATAGACGTTTCCTATCAAGTAAACTATATAACAATTGTGATATTTAAAATACAACTTTAAAATTAAGTGATATTAAGTGGACTTGTGGCGGTTGTAATATTTTATTGATAGAGATATAAATGCATCTCTAAATCTTAAAGCTTCTTTATTATAAGGAAATAAAAACTAAGGCAGGAACTGCCTGAAGCAAAGCTTGTGGTCCATGTTCTAGTGGATGATCGTTCTTAAGAACTTAACAAGCTATCATGGAATGAAACAAGAAGTTATTTCTATAATCTTTAATTTAGAAATAGCAGTTCATGTCAAATGGTTTAATTGATTTTTGGGGTTCTCTATAAAAAGAAAACCTCTTAAAGATAAGAGGTTCATTTAAAAGAATGTATGGTATGAAGTAAATATTGATAATAAATTCTTTTAATTTTAAAAAAGGAGAATATTTAATACTCAATTATTAGTTCAATAATTGAGTATTACCATGTATTTTGAAAATTTTTTTAAAGAATTTTTTTGCAAAAAAAATTAATATTAATCAAGTTGAAATTTTATCGTTAAGCTTGATTAAAGCTTAGATATCTCATTGAAATTTTGTATATTATATTCACTTAATAGAAATTAAATTTTTAGTTAGTTTATGCTTTTTAGATTTTCATTTTTTCTATTTGCTATAAACTTATTGCTTTAGGCGTTGAATGTTTTAATTTTTATCAAAAAAGAAGTCCCTACCCCTAATCTTATTTGGAGAGGATTAATAGGGGTGTTGGGGACTGTTGGTAGATCGGTTTCTACCTTATATATATAATATTTTATTTTTTTAATTTTGTAAATATTATTTAATAATAATAAATAAATTTGATGTTTTTGAGCAAAATGTTAAATTTTGACCTCTTTTCTACGATTTCCTTTTAATTTTTTAGCTGTGCTGTTTGATTTAACGTTATGTTGTTGTGATTGATTTTTAATTTTATTGATGGATTTTAGGAGCTTTATTTGTCCTTTGTTAAATGTTTTTTCTTCGTTGTTAAGCTTCAAAGGGTTTAATTTTTGATTCATTGATTGAATCTCTTTAATCTCTGCTTCAGTTGGTTCATAATCTATCCATTTTTTATCTATCCAACCTTTTTCCCATTCATAGTAGCTTTCATTGAAGTTAGTTTTGTTTTTTTCGTCGAAGTGTCTTGCTAGTGCGGCAATTATTTTTGTTCCATATTTAAGCATTTTTTCTGTTTCTGTTTCTGTAATAAATGTGTCGTAATCGTAATTTTCTCCAGTTTGCATATTAACAACATCAACTATAAGTTTAAAAGTATTTATGCAATTCATTGCAATATTAGTGGATGAAAAATTAGGATCACTAAGGGCTTTAATATTAAGTTCATATTTTTTCTTTAGACTTATGGGAATTTTGAAAAAATCTATTATAAAGCCATTTATTTTTGCTCGATAATTAGCTTCATATTGAGAATTCCCAAAGAAAGTTTCTTTTATACCTCCAATTGCATATTCATTATAGTTTTTTATTATTTTTTGTTGCATTTTTATCCCTTAAAAACATATTATTATAATTTATATACTATCAATTGATATTGTATATCAATTGATATACAATATCAATTGATATACAATATCAATAAAAAAATATTTGTATTTTTGTTTTTTTTCTAAATTGTTGTAAATTTTAACTTATCTTTAACCTTTAACCATTTATAAAAAGTTCTTAAGAGAGAAATTTCTTAGGGCTTTTTATTTATTTAATTTCTGTTTAAATATTTTATTAATGAATTTTTGTTATTTAAATAATCAAAGCTTTTGTTTTTAATAGTTTTAGAAACCATATCAAAATTTCTTATTCATTAAAATAATTAATATATGA
>NZ_JACHFG010000004.1:16676-22774 GCF_014201775.1 Borreliella yangtzensis
TATAAAATAATTAATATATGATATAAAATAATTAATATATTATATAAAATAATTAATATATGATATAAAATAATTAATATATGATATAAAATAATTAATATATGATATAAAATAATTTAAGTGAAGTTTGCATGAAAAAAATAGATTTTCATATTCAAAAAGGTGGTGTTGGCAAAACTACCTTAAGTGGTAATATAGCAAGCTATTTATCTAAAACAAAAAAAGTTGCATTAGTGGATTGCGATATACAACAAGGAAGTTCTTCTACATGGTTTCTTAATCATGAAATTCTTAGTTTAGATATTAAAGATTGTTTTTTAAAGAATGTAGATGTAGATCGAGTGTTAAAACAAATACAAAAAAATTTTTATATTTTACCATGTGTTCCGAGCGGAACTTTTAGAAGAAATGTGCAACATGAATTGCAAGATTTCCCATATTTGATAGATGATTTTTGTTTGGAACTAGAGAAATTGGGATTTGAAATTGTTATTTTCGATTTATCTCCTAGTTTTGAGCTTTGGGAAAGGAGAATTATTCTTGCAATGTGTGAAGTTGTTACTCCGTTGACTCCAGAATTTTTAAGTCTTGAAGGAATTAATATTTTTAAGGAAGAGTTTGATTCTTTGTTAAAATCTTATAGAAAAAAAGTTAAACATGAGAAGATTATTTGTAATATGCTTAATAAAAGTTTTAAGAGACATAATATACATTTAAGGCAATTTAAAACTTTTGGATATGATCTTTATGAAATTGGACAAGATGCTAAAATAGCAGAATCTCAGTTATATAAAAAGTCGATTTTTGACTACTATCCCGAGAGTAAGTCTATCTTGGGACTTTCAAGATTGGGGGATGCTTTATGCCTATAAACAAAGAGGTTGATTTAGAAGAAGCTATTAAACAAAATGTTAGTAAATCTAAATTTGCTTTTCGAGGTGACAATGATACTATTAGTAATAATATCTCAAATATTAAGCCTGGTAGATCAAAGATGACGATCAAGCAAATAAGTGTAGGATTGAAATATGAATATTGGGTTGAATTTTATTCTATTTTAGATGAAAAGGGATTAACAGCTTCTGGTTTTATAAGAACTTTAATTATGGAATATATAGAAACTTCTAGGAAATAATACTTTTTTAGAAGTTAATTATTCTTTAATTATTGACAATATCTGTTATTTTTATAATCAAAGATTATAAAAATAACAGTTTACTTATTAGTTTGTAATTAAGAAACTTAATTACAAACTAATACAGTAATTTAAATTACAATATTAATTGCAATTAAAGCTATTGATATTAATATAAATATATAAAACTTATTGTTAATAATTAATAAATAAAAAATTAATTTTAACATTTCTAGTAATAAAAAAAAGATATAAAAACATTTTTTACACAATCTAATTAATTTTGTAAAAAATGTTTTTAGTTGTATGCGAAAATATACTATACACATAGTTAAGCATGAATACACTATTATCGCTGTCATAAAAATTTTAATTCTCCCTTGATTTCTGATAAATCTCAGTCTATCTCAATTCTGTAAAAATTCCATTTTTGTTTATATATAGTTTTTTATTATTTTTATGCATTTATTAAGCGAATATTATAATTTTAATATTTAACATTGGTTTGGCTGTGTTATTTTTTGAAAAGCTTCCACCCAAAAATTTTTTTTGTTTCCTTTTTTTTATTTTTTCTACTTAATTTGTCACATTTAATATGTATTCTTTTTTCTCTAGGTTTTGAATTGAAAATAAAAAGTATATTATCTATATAATCTTTATTCAATGTTTTAAATAAGCCATATTGATCTAGATCTAAGACATAGTTAGGATTTGTTTTTTTTAAAATTTTAAAATAATAGGATTTACTAGGTAGTATTATTGGATTTTTATATATTTTTATTGCAAACTCTTCAAATGTTATAGCGTTTTTAACCAATTCTAATAGATTGTACTTGGGAAAATGTTTGTAGGGATTGTATTCTTTTAAAAAGCTTGGTGTTATAAAATATTTTAAAATTTGTTCTTTAGGATATAAATTAATACTTTTTTTACCATATTTTTTGAAAGCTTTTATATTTTGTGATAGTTTATAGGGAATAATTTTCCCTTGTTTTTCTAATCTAATCAGTTTTATATAAATGGTATTTTTTTTTATGCTGTTATTTTGCATGATTTGTATTTCTTTTAAAGTAAAATATTCTTGATTCTTAGCATCAATAAGCATTGTTATGTCCTTTATTGCAAATATAGCCCTAATCTTTAATTTAAAAACCTAGTGATAGGTTTTGTTGGGCGCTTTTAAATTTAAAGTTATCAACAAAGTCTATTTGGTATTGGGTTGTAGAAGGTGAACTGCTATTTCTATAATCTTTGATTTAGAAATAGCAGTTCACCATTAGTCTACTTAATAGCGTTTTTTAAACAAAAGTTGAAATCCGTTTGTTCCAATATCAAAGTTAGGTTCAAATCCTGCAAGCGAAATGCCTAATTTTTTCCAAGTTGCTTATCATTCCATTTACATTTGTAAATGGAATGATAAGCAAGGTTATGTAGGATGTCAAAAGTGTGAGCACTTCTGTTTCCATTAGTATATATTCGTTTTGTTTTATATGTACTGTCGTGCTCAGGCATATTAAAAAATTCTATTATAAAGGAGCGCTTCCAGCAAGCTGAATCCAAGTACTGGGTCACCACCAATATATATCTCCTTTGGGAATAGGAGCCTATTCCCAAAGGAATTAGCATGTTAAGGAAAAATACCATTAATTCTAGATCATATGTATAGTTGATCTTGGATATATGTATGGATATCCTGGATAATATCCAATTTATTTTATAGGGAGGGTAAATTTGTTATATTTTAGTATTGTGTTTCCTTTTTGTAAAAAATATCGTATAATATATAGCGTTCTTTTTCAATAATTTGCGATCCTTCAATAATTGAAGAGAGAGTTTTAGAGAGACAACCTTTTTAAACAAGTTTGTCATTGAGCGGGTTGTCTCAATATTTTATACTAAAAAATTGTAATATATATTACAATTTTTTAGTATAAAATATTGAGACAACCCGCTCAATGACAAACTTGTTTAAAAAGGTTGTCTCTCTAAAACTCTCTCTTCAATTATTGAAGGATCGCAAATTATTGAAAAAGAACGCTATATATTATACGATATTTTTTACAAAAAGGAAACACAATACTAAAATATAACAAATTTACCCTCCCTATAAAATAAATTGGATATTATCCAGGATATCCATACATATATCCAAGATCAACTATACATATGATCTAGAATTAATGGTATTTTTCCTTAACATGCTAATTCCTTTGGGAATAGGCTCCTATTCCCAAAGGAGATATATATTGGTGGTGACCCAGTACTTGGATTCAGCTTGCTGGAAGCGCTCCTTTATAATAGAATTTTTTAATATGCCTGAGCACGACAGTACATATAAAACAAAACGAATATATACTAATGGAAACAGAAGTGCTCACACTTTTGACATCCTACATAACCTTGCTTATCATTCCATTTACAAATGTAAATGGAATGATAAGCAACTTGGAAAAAATTAGGCATTTCGCTTGCAGGATTTGAACCTAACTTTGATATTGGAACAAACGGATTTCAACTTTTGTTTAAAAAACGCTATTAAGTAGACTAATGGTGAACTGCTATTTCTAAATCAAAGATTATAGAAATAGCAGTTCACCTTCTACAACCCAATACCAAATAGACTTTGTTGATAACTTTAAATTTAAAAGCGCCCAACAAAACCTATCACTAGGTTTTTAAATTAAAGATTAGGGCTATATTTGCAATAAAGGACATAACAATGCTTATTGATGCTAAGAATCAAGAATATTTTACTTTAAAAGAAATACAAATCATGCAAAATAACAGCATAAAAAAAAATACCATTTATATAAAACTGATTAGATTAGAAAAACAAGGGAAAATTATTCCCTATAAACTATCACAAAATATAAAAGCTTTCAAAAAATATGGTAAAAAAAGTATTAATTTATATCCTAAAGAACAAATTTTAAAATATTTTATAACACCAAGCTTTTTAAAAGAATACAATCCCTACAAACATTTTCCCAAGTACAATCTATTAGAATTGGTTAAAAACGCTATAACATTTGAAGAGTTTGCAATAAAAATATATAAAAATCCAATAATACTACCTAGTAAATCCTATTATTTTAAAATTTTAAAAAAAACAAATCCTAACTATGTCTTAGATCTAGATCAATATGGCTTATTTAAAACATTGAATAAAGATTATATAGATAATATACTTTTTATTTTCAATTCAAAACCTAGAGAAAAAAGAATACATATTAAATGTGACAAATTAAGTAGAAAAAATAAAAAAAAGGAAACAAAAAAAATTTTTGGGTGGAAGCTTTTCAAAAAATAACACAGCCAAACCAATGTTAAATATTAAAATTATAATATTCGCTTAATAAATGCATAAAAATAATAAAAAACTATATATAAACAAAAATGGAATTTTTACAGAATTGAGATAGACTGAGATTTATCAGAAATCAAGGGAGAATTAAAATTTTTATGACAGCGATAATAGTGTATTCATGCTTAACTATGTGTATAGTATATTTTCGCATACAACTAAAAACATTTTTTACAAAATTAATTAGATTGTGTAAAAAATGTTTTTATATCTTTTTTTTATTACTAGAAATGTTAAAATTAATTTTTTATTTATTAATTATTAACAATAAGTTTTATATATTTATATTAATATCAATAGCTTTAATTGCAATTAATATTGTAATTTAAATTACTGTATTAGTTTGTAATTAAGTTTCTTAATTACAAACTAATAAGTAAACTGTTATTTTTATAATCTTTGATTATAAAAATAACAGATATTGTCAATAATTAAAGAATAATTAACTTCTAAAAAAGTATTATTTCCTAGAAGTTTCTATATATTCCATAATTAAAGTTCTTATAAAACCAGAAGCTGTTAATCCCTTTTCATCTAAAATAGAATAAAATTCAACCCAATATTCATATTTCAATCCTACACTTATTTGCTTGATCGTCATCTTTGATCTACCAGGCTTAATATTTGAGATATTATTACTAATAGTATCATTGTCACCTCGAAAAGCAAATTTAGATTTACTAACATTTTGTTTAATAGCTTCTTCTAAATCAACCTCTTTGTTTATAGGCATAAAGCATCCCCCAATCTTGAAAGTCCCAAGATAGACTTACTCTCGGGATAGTAGTCAAAAATCGACTTTTTATATAACTGAGATTCTGCTATTTTAGCATCTTGTCCAATTTCATAAAGATCATATCCAAAAGTTTTAAATTGCCTTAAATGTATATTATGTCTCTTAAAACTTTTATTAAGCATATTACAAATAATCTTCTCATGTTTAACTTTTTTTCTATAAGATTTTAACAAAGAATCAAACTCTTCCTTAAAAATATTAATTCCTTCAAGACTTAAAAATTCTGGAGTCAACGGAGTAACAACTTCACACATTGCAAGAATAATTCTCCTTTCCCAAAGCTCAAAACTAGGAGATAAATCGAAAATAACAATTTCAAATCCCAATTTCTCTAGTTCCAAACAAAAATCATCTATCAAATATGGGAAATCTTGCAATTCATGTTGCACATTTCTTCTAAAAGTTCCGCTCGGAACACATGGTAAAATATAAAAATTTTTTTGTATTTGTTTTAACACTCGATCTACATCTACATTCTTTAAAAAACAATCTTTAATATCTAAACTAAGAATTTCATGATTAAGAAACCATGTAGAAGAACTTCCTTGTTGTATATCGCAATCCACTAATGCAACTTTTTTTGTTTTAGATAAATAGCTTGCTATATTACCACTTAAGGTAGTTTTGCCAACACCACCTTTTTGAATATGAAACGCTATTTTTTTCATGCAAACTTCCCTTACATTATTTTATATCATATATTAATTATTTTATATCATATATTAATTATTTTATATCATATATTAATTATTTTATATCATATATTAATTATTTTATATCATATATTAATTATTTTATATAGG
>NZ_JACHFG010000004.1:22870-39446 GCF_014201775.1 Borreliella yangtzensis
TCATATATTAATTATTTTAATGAATAAGAAATTTTGATATGGTTTCTAAAACTATTAAAAACAAAAGCTTTGATTATTTAAATAACAAAAATTCATTAATAAAATATTTAAACAGAAATTAAATAAATAAAAAGCCCTAAGAAATTTCTCTCTTAAGAACTTTTTATAAATGGTTAAAGGTTAAAGATAAGTTAAAATTTACAACAATTTAGAAAAAAAACAAAAATACAAATATTTTTTTATTGATATTGTATATCAATTGATATTGTATATCAATTGATATACAATATCAATTGATAGTATATAAATTATAATAATATGTTTTTAAGGGATAAAAATGCAACAAAAAATAATAAAAAACTATAATGAATATGCAATTGGAGGTATAAAAGAAACTTTCTTTGGGAATTCTCAATATGAAGCTAATTATCGAGCAAAAATAAATGGCTTTATAATAGATTTTTTCAAAATTCCCATAAGTCTAAAGAAAAAATATGAACTTAATATTAAAGCCCTTAGTGATCCTAATTTTTCATCCACTAATATTGCAATGAATTGCATAAATACTTTTAAACTTATAGTTGATGTTGTTAATATGCAAACTGGAGAAAATTACGATTACGACACATTTATTACAGAAACAGAAACAGAAAAAATGCTTAAATATGGAACAAAAATAATTGCCGCACTAGCAAGACACTTCGACGAAAAAAACAAAACTAACTTCAATGAAAGCTACTATGAATGGGAAAAAGGTTGGATAGATAAAAAATGGATAGATTATGAACCAACTGAAGCAGAGATTAAAGAGATTCAATCAATGAATCAAAAATTAAACCCTTTGAAGCTTAACAACGAAGAAAAAACATTTAACAAAGGACAAATAAAGCTCCTAAAATCCATCAATAAAATTAAAAATCAATCACAACAACATAACGTTAAATCAAACAGCACAGCTAAAAAATTAAAAGGAAATCGTAGAAAAGAGGTCAAAATTTAACATTTTGCTCAAAAACATCAAATTTATTTATTATTATTAAATAATATTTACAAAATTAAAAAAATAAAATATTATATATATAAGGTAGAAACCGATCTACCAACAGTCCCCAACACCCCTATTAATCCTCTCCAAATAAGATTAGGGGTAGGGACTTCTTTTTTGATAAAAATTAAAACATTCAACGCCTAAAGCAATAAGTTTATAGCAAATAGAAAAAATGAAAATCTAAAAAGCATAAACTAACTAAAAATTTAATTTCTATTAAGTGAATATAATATACAAAATTTCAATGAGATATCTAAGCTTTAATCAAGCTTAACGATAAAATTTCAACTTGATTAATATTAATTTTTTTTGCAAAAAAATTCTTTAAAAAAATTTTCAAAATACATGGTAATACTCAATTATTGAACTAATAATTGAGTATTAAATATTCTCCTTTTTTAAAATTAAAAGAATTTATTATCAATATTTACTTCATACCATACATTCTTTTAAATGAACCTCTTATCTTTAAGAGGTTTTCTTTTTATAGAGAACCCCAAAAATCAATTAAACCATTTGACATGAACTGCTATTTCTAAATTAAAGATTATAGAAATAACTTCTTGTTTCATTCCATGATAGCTTGTTAAGTTCTTAAGAACGATCATCCACTAGAACATGGACCACAAGCTTTGCTTCAGGCAGTTCCTGCCTTAGTTTTTATTTCCTTATAATAAAGAAGCTTTAAGATTTAGAGATGCATTTATATCTCTATCAATAAAATATTACAACCGCCACAAGTCCACTTAATATCACTTAATTTTAAAGTTGTATTTTAAATATCACAATTGTTATATAGTTTACTTGATAGGAAACGTCTATCTTATACAAATAGGCTCCAGACTACTATGATTATATGATAATTGCATTACAAACTCATGCCATCCTAAATCATTAACGCTTTTGCTAAACATTCCTTTTTGCATGCCTTAATATCTTTTTCTACTACTACATTTTTAATAACTTAATTACTCTTAATATTCCTATGTAGAGCTAACTTTACAAACCCTATTTTGGGTAATTTTATATAATCATTTTCTATTCTTATAGAGTTTTTTTGATTATTGGTTCTAAAAGTTTGTCTATTTTTCTTGCTTTTATATTTAGGAAATCCTTGTGTTCTATTTCCTTTTTTAATTTCTATAAAAAATTACCATAAGCAAAGCTTAAGCCAATCCATGCACTACAAAGAGCTAAACTATCAACTTCCTTTAAAAATGAAAATTCATTTTTATACTTACTTAGATTAACACTAAAACTTTCCTTATTCTTTTCATAATAGTCTTTCTTATCACTTAACATTTTGTTATGCAAAAATCTTACGTATCCAAATACTTTTAAAAAATATTTCTTTTGATTGATGTTGGGATATATTCTGTACTGATAAGCTTTATTAGCAATCATAATTTTTTAAATTATTATATTATATTATAACTTACGTTACAAATTCACCTCCACCTAAATTTTATAGAAATTATAGGTGGAGTATTCTTTGTTATGTTTTGATAAAATAAAGAAAGAGATTTTCTCTAGAAAATCAATAAAAAATACTTATATCTCTAAAATTTTTATAAATTTCAGACTTAATAGATAAAAACAGTTTACTATAATTATTAAAGACTGCTATCATATAATAAGTACATAATGAAAAGCAAAACTTTTATATTCTTAATTTTTTTGATTCAAAATTTAGCAATATATGCTCATAACACAAACTATGAATTTAAACAAACTAAAATTAAAAATTTAAAAGGAATATTTATTAATTACAAAGTCTATCTAACAGATAATTTAGCAATTGATAATGTAAAAACCTTAAACCATGTTTCCACATTCAAAATCAATCTTGTTATTGATAAAAAAATTGCATCTTCTATTAAAAATGAGGAAGATGTAATTAGAGCCGGAAATGACTGTGGAATCTTTTTGGAATTTCAAATCAACAACCGCACATATTATACCAAATTTTCATCGATAAAATATATTTTAAAAGCAATTGAAAGCTTTACCCAAATCAAAAATACAATCAATAATTTAGAAATTAAAAACCTTGATGGGAATGGAATTTTTTTATATAAAAACGGTCTATCATACAATTTAAAAACAGATTTTCAAGAAAAAGCAATATTTGTAAATTTTCTCGGCTTCAAAGATAATACCGGAAGACCTTACTTTATTTTTTACTATGATAGTATAGATAATAAAGATAAAAATTTAAAAACAATTTTAATTTCCTTTGAAGAGTTCCACAATGGAATAAGAGAAGGTCTATTCTTACTGAGAAATGAAAAAGCCATATTAGAATTCATCAACCTTTCAAAGGATTAACACAATAGATAATATAAAAACAAGTTTTTTGATATTATCAAAAAACTTCTTGTTTATACTAAATGCTCTTAATTTATTCCTTTCTGGCAAATAATCATTTAACTTGGGCTTAAAAATTGCTCAAACTCAAGTCAACTCACACCAAGTTCTTTAGCTTTTAAATTAAAATCATCCAAAAACTTTTTAAACGAGATCTTACTAAAACTTACAACAACATCATTCCTAAACGCATAAATTCTAAATGCCGCTATATTGTCATTACCCAAAGCAACAAATTTCATAAATTCACTTTCTGAAATATCAAATTTATAAATTTCTACCTTAATATTTTTTTCAGTAATCACTGTTGTATAATCATAAGGAAAATATGAATCATAAAAATCGCTATAATAAACAACACGTTTGCTGTTCTCTGAAACCAACTCCCCTTTAGACTCAAATCTAGTATCTGTGATTATTTTTTCAAGCTTTATTTGACTAGAATTTCTAGCTTCAACTTTAACTAAAATAAAATATTCCCTTTTGTTTTTTAACTTATCATATTTAATAGAAATCACAGACTTAAATGTCCCATCTCTAGAATAATTTACCCCAATATCATATTGTGAATCTAATACTTGAGAAAACCTATCATAAGCTATTTGATAAGTTTGGCAAGAAATTAAAAAAAATACCAAAATAAAATTTTTTACAACAAACTTTGCATTCATTAAAATCCCCTTTAGTTTATCTTATATTTATTTTTAAAAAATTTCTCAAAATCAGAAAATTAAATAGTATAATAAATTCAAATAAAAACATTCTAATTTTACAGCTTGAATTAAAATTAAAAAGCTATTATTATTAGGTGTTGTTCTAACAAAAACCATTAAAAAGATTAGGCTATGTCTAATCCCAATTTATATAAATTTCAAAGTGCATCTATAGGAGAAATCGTGTATACTGACCCAAGGTCAATTATTAATACTTACTTTGTAAAAAACAAAAAAATATTCATTATCAATCCCATAGCTTTTAAATTCGAACTTAATTTTGAAAAAATTATAAAAAAAAACTCAAAAGAGAATATACCACTCAAAACATTTAAAGGTGGAATTATTAGCTTAAAATTAAGGTCAAATGAATTTTCTAAATTACCAAAAGACATTCTAAAAGGAAAACTTGAATTTTACATTAACTATGTAAGTGAAGAAAAACTTAAAATAGTTCACGATATGATGGCAGTAAAAGTTTATAAAATTGATTTAAACACTATCAATAAAGATGAAATCTACCAAATAGAACTTAAAATAATTGGTTCTATTTATAGAAAAGAAAATATTGAAAATGCATTTATTCCTATTATAAAAAATAACAATACTTACCTTTTTGAAAACAAAGCAAACAACCAAAAAGTTAATTTGCTATTAAAAGGTATCAATAAGATTATTGAACTTCCTTTCTTAACAAGAATCAGCTATTCAAATATCAAAATTATCAATAATGCCGATATAAAAACTAGTGAAAATTTAAATGTAAACATTAAAACAACAAACAGGATGTTACTAAATCTGAGCACAAAAATTTACGAAGAACTAATCTTAACAAATTCAAATCAAATAAAAACTATCAATAACAAACAGAAAATTCTAAAAACGTTAAGATCTTTTATCGAAAATGAAAACGGATTGGGGGGCAAAATAAGAGTAATATTCTTGGGAAAAACAAATTTTTTGAATAAAAATTCAAACTTAAATAACTTAGACTTTGTATTAAATGACATCAATATTATACAAGAAAATAGCTATATCAAAATTGACATCACTTTACTAGAGGATAAAATTGAAAAAAAATACTTAAACCAAACCCCAAACATAAATACATTTCTTAATAATGTCAAATTATTGTGAATTTCTTGGTCAGACAAATTGCTGTAATCATCCCCACCTACAATATCTAACAACTTTTAACACAAACTTTATCAAAAATATTTAACATAATCCACCTCCTTGAAACTAGCATACAATATATAATAAAATGAAATCAATGAGGTATGTATGTTAAGTATTAACGGTGTAAGACTTTATTCTTTAAAAGAATTCCAAAATATATTAGAAGATTCTTATAATCTTTCAATTAGCAAAAATACTATATCTAAAAAATCAAAAATTTTAAAATGCGCAATCCATATAGACAACCGTCCTTACCTTTTAGAAGATTTTTGTACATACTTTTTAATGGACTTTAGAAGGCCAAAGCCTATAACAAATAGCATGAAAGAAACAATTCAATTAAGAATTGAACAAGCAAAAAAAATAATGAATCGAAAATCTACAAAACATGAAATACAAATTGTTTCCAAACACATGGGTCATATTTTATAATCTATCATATTGACATTTCAAAAGCATTGTTATAAACTATAACAAAAAGCTGATTATTTTGCTTGCAAAACATTAAAAACCTAAAAGGCAAGCCATATAATTGGAAAAGCTTCTGAAACTACAACAAATTTCACTTCAGAAGCCAGGATAAGATAATGATAATAAAAATAAGAAATAATGTCAATAAAAATTTCAATAATCTCATAACATTAGAAGAGCTTCTAAAGCAGAACCAAAAAAACACCAACTCTAATTTAATAGAATTAAAACAATCAAGACTAAAATCATATTTAACTAAAAAAAAGACTATATACAAAAGAATCCTCAAAGTATGCTGGGCAATTGAACTTAAAAACAAAGAATACCATAAATCTAACAAACTTAAAACATATTCTACAATAGAAATATACAATATCGTTAACAAATGTCTTTCAAAAGATAATCAAAAAACATCAATCAGAACCTTAGAATATGACATATCATTTTTAAATAAAGCACTATTAATAACAACCAAACTTAAGCATTTGGGCAAAGATAATGGAAGCTTTGCATTTTATATACAGAATAAAAATCTTTGGAAACACCGTTTTAAAGTTATACAAGAAATAATTAATGAAGAAATTAAAGAATATTTGAAAGACAAAAAAATAGTATCTGATTTTTCTAAAGAAATTGACAATACTATAAAAAAGAATAATATAAAACCTAAAAGCTCAATTGCAGATGAATCAATTGCAGATGTTATACCTAAAGGTACAAAAGATATATATAAGATAAAGAATTCTATAAGAAAAAAACCTGAAAAAATGAACAAAATATCCTACAAAGAATATATCACAAAAAAACTAATGAAAGTGCATAAAATAAAAAAGCTTCAAATAACAAAAATACTAAAAATAAGTAACAATGAAAAAACTTATATAAATGCATTAAGAAATTTAAAATCGGCAATAGAAAAATATAAAAAAGAATATGAAATCGAAGACATTTCAAGGCATTTCATAAAAGAATTTAAAAATAAATATAGTAAAAAAATATGGATGATGAACGGAAAAACCGATAAAATCAATGATTTTAACGAAATTTGGGAAAAAAGATTTAAAAAAACATTTTTGAACAAAAGTTTAAAAGAAAATAATAAAAACTACTATTTGAAAAACAAAAAAAATATTTTTAACCACGAAAAAAAAATAAATTTATTTTTTTCCAATAACAAAGGTTTTAAAAAAATAAACAAAATTGAAATTAATTAAAAAAATATTTTGGTCGAAACCTACAATGCACTTAAACAAAATATTTACAATAACAAAGAAGACATTGTATAGGTTTGCGATATAAAAATGATCTAAATAATCTTTAAAATTTAGAGATACATTTATATTTCTATCATACAAAATATTACAACTTCCACAAGTCCGCCTAATATCAATCAGTTTTAGAGCTGCATTTTTAATACTATAATTGTTACATAGTTTAATTGGTGAGAATATTTATCAACTTTATGCAAATGTATCCAGACAACTCCGATTCATATGATAATTGCCTTATAAACTCATACCATTCATACCATCCTAAATCATTAACGCTTTTACCAAGTATTCCTTTTTGCATATCGTTAATTGATAAGGTTTCTATTACTATATTTTTATAATTAGCTACAAAATAATAAAACAATTTATATAAAAAATCTTTTCTTTGATCTGAAATTTTCCTATGTAACTTGGCAACTCTTAATCTAAATTAAGCTCTATTTCTAGAGCTCTTTTGTTTTTTTGATAGCTTTTCTTTTGTATTTCTTAAGTTTTCGTTCGGTTTTTAGTAAATATTTAGGATGATTGATCTTCTCACCTTCACTACTTCCCAGAAAATTCCTCATGCTAATATCGATACTAACTATCTCTTTTTTATTGCATGCATTTAATTTTATCCTTATTTTTTAACATCTAAGCATTTAAATGCCACTGAAATATAATATTTGTCATCAATATCTTTTTCTACTACTACATTTTTAATAACTTTATTACTCTTAATGTTCCTATGTAAGGCTAATTTTACAAACCCTATTTTGGGTAATTTTATATAATCATTTTCTATTCTTATAGAGTTTTTTTGATTATTAGTTCTAAAGGTTTGCCTAATTTTTTTACTTTTATATTTAGGAAATCCTTGTGTTCTATTTCTTTTTTAATCTCTCTAAAAAATTTACTATAAGCAGAGTTTAGGTCAACCCATGCGCTGCAAAGAGTTAAACCATCAACTTTCTTTAAAAATGGAAATTAATTTTTATACTTAATGGGATTAATACACTAAGACTTTTCTTATTCTTTTCATAATAGTCTTTCTTATCACTTTGTTATACAAAATCTTAAATATCCAAATACTTTTGGAAAATATTTCTTTTCATTGATGTTAGGATATATTCTGTACTTATAAGCTTTATGAGCACTCATTATTTTTTAAAATTATTAAATTATATTGTACCTTAAGTTACAAATTCATCCCTACCTAAATTTCATAGAAATTATAGGCGGGGTATTTTTTGTTATTTTTTGATAAAGCAAATAGAAATGCTAAAGCTACAAATATGGACACAAGTTAAAAGTTTTTGCAATTGGATGATAAGCAGAGCATTCTTATGTTTTTTTGATAAAATTGATTATTTTATTTTGCAAGATGAATAGGTTCTACTATAGGAATTTGAATAATTAGATGCTCTAGAATAATAAGAATTATTTCTGCTATTATCATCTTTGATTTGATAATTTTTAAACTCCCTAGACTCTTTTTTACTTGAGCATTTGTAATCTAAATCACCATCCATTTTGTTTTTGTTTTGATCGTTATTTATTGATAAATCACAACTTAATACCAATAAGGATATTGACATTATAAACAGTAATGGGATAATAAACTTTTTGTCCATAAATTTTTTTATTCTCCTGTTTTAATAATTAATATTTACTTTTCAAAAACTACAAATTAGTATAAGTAAATATACTTCAATAGTTAATTAGTATTCTTTATTTTATTCGTTAGTTGCTATTAATTCAACCAAAATTATGCAAGAAATTTTAAGAATTATTTAAAGTTGATAAAAACTCCAGGATAATGATGTCTTATAAAAAACATGGGACTATTTTAAGATTGATACTGTAAAAAAAAAGATGATAATTTCAATACATAACCTTTAAGGTATGTATTGAAAAGATATTATTTTTTAACTTTGCTGCTTCTTCGGTTTTTTCTATAATTTGTTTAAAAATTTCATGTATATGAGATTCAAGTTTAGTAGTATTTGTTTTTATAAGATTTTTATCATTTTGATAATCTAATAAAAGTTGGTTTAATATGTTTGAAACGATTTTTTTTATAGATAATAATTTTTCAAATGAATTTTTAAGATTCTCTAAGTCTGAAGTATTTAGTATGTCTAGTGTGTCTTTTTTGGAATATAGGCGAACAATCACGGCGTTTAAAGTACTTCCAAAATTTTTAAAGATGTTAAATAGGTCAGATGCTTGATGTGCCGATATTATGATTTCTGAAAGGTCCTTTAATTTATTAGTATTAATAGCGCTTAAGGCCTCATAAATAGATTTTCTGTATTTTTTAGATCTTTCGGTATTATCAGCTAGTGTTTCTTTTGGTGAATTTGGCCAATGCAATTCTTTGAAAGCTGCTATTTCATATTGGTTTGAAGGTTCTTCTTCAAATTTTTTTATATCTGCTATAGCTGTTTCTATTGAATTTCTTAAATCAGTAAGTAGTGTGTTTTTTGCTCTTTGACTTTGGGTTACTTCTTGACTTTGGGTTACTTCTTGACTTTGGGTTACTTCTTGACTTTGGGTTACTTCTTGACTTTGGGTTACTTCTTGACTTTGGGTTACTTCTGTTTTAGGGGTTAATCCCTTTTTATTGGATTTTAGTCTTTTCTTATTAGATTTTAATCCCTTTTTACTATAGTAAGACCCCGCATCTTTTTGATTGGTGTTTAAATCTGGATTGCAAGCGTTTAAAAATAGAAAAACCAAGATGCTTACAATTATATTATATTTCATAAATATTCTCCTTGCTTAAAATCTAAAATGTAATACTTAGTATAATTCAATATCAGTATAATACAATATCTAATATAATATTATATTAAAAATGTAGTATTGTAATAGTCATAATAGTATTTTCATTACCAGAAATGTTATAGTATGCTAAGGTTTAGGATATGGACTAGATAAAATTTATATTTTTTAACGCATTCGATTTAAAGCTTTTCTATTTTGGATTAGCTATACTTATTAAGTAGTAGTTCCCATTGCGATATCTATCATAACAACTGTTGTTATAATGCTAATTACTAGGTTTTTCAAATAATAGTTATTAAAAATTTTTTACTCAGCAATGATTAATTAAGAAAAAAGATTTTAAATATAAGTTATTTTTGTAATTTACGGAATTATTGTAGATTCCTCTTTTCTTTTTGATTTTGCAATCAGAGGGTAAAAAATTTTTAGCTGTTTGGTTATTAATTTGATGTTGTGATATGCCAGTTTAGCATAAAAGTTTTTGCCGTTTGAATAGGCATTATTGAAAATCTTTTTGATCTAAAATTATTTCCTTCTTTCTATCAAGGGAGTTTGATAGACGTCATGAAAAGCATATTTAAATCAATAATCAATTAAAAAACTTGTCTCCATTTAAGTTTAGTGTAAATTAACGGTTATAAATTTTTTGTAATCTTAAAGCGTTAAGCCCATCTTTAATGAAAGATAGGCTGTTATATTATGATAATTTTAATAGATATTTTAAATATCCTTTCTAAATAAAGATAATATTTCATTTCTTACTTCTCTTGCCTCTTTAATTTTTTCCCAAATTTGATTATCAAGTGTTTTTATATAAGATTCAATCTTAGTGCTATCTGTTTTGATAGAATTTATATCGTTTTGATAATTTAATAAAAGTTGGTTTATCATTTCTGATATGTTTGTTTTTATAGATAAAAATTTTTCGAACAAATTTTTAAGCTTTTCTAATTTTGAAATTTCTAGTTCGTGTAAGGTATCTTTTTTAGGATATAAGGCAAGAATCATTTCGTCTGGAATATGTCCAAATTCTAGAATGCTGTTAAATATGAATTCGTATTTTTTTGACAAGATTATAATTTCTGAAAGTTCCTTTAATTTACTAATATCAATGTCATTTAAGGCGCAATAAAATGCTTTTCTCTCTTGTTTAGATCTTTCGGTATTATCTGCGAATGATTCATATTGTGAGTCTGGCCTAATTGGCATTGTGGGAGGCTTCTTAGTTCCATATTGTGAGTCTGCCCAAATTGACATTTTGAAAAGCTCCTTCATTCCATATTGGTCTGAAGGCTCTTCTTCCAATTTTTTTTCATAATTTTTTCTATCCGTATTAGCTTTTTCTAGTAAATTTTTCAAATCATCAATCAGTGTACTTTTTGTTTTTTTATTAGGATCTTCTTCTTGATTTTGTGCTATTTCTTGATTTGGTTTTGCTTCTTGATTTTGGGTTGCTGCTGTTTTAGGGTTTAATCTATTTTTATTGGATTTTAGTCTTCTTTTACTGGATTTATACCCCATATCTTTTTTATCGGTGTTAAAATCAGGATTACAAGCATTTAAAAATAGAAAAACGAATATGCTTGCAATTGTACTATATTTCATAAATATTCTCCTTAATTATAATTTAGTATTAATACAATATTATATTAATATAATTCAATATTAATATAATTCAATATTAATTATAATAATATTTTTATTACAATAAGTTTATGGTATTTTAAGATTTTACAAAATTTATTTTGATATTATTTAGATTAATTTTTATTTATTGAAATCATATTATGTGTCATAGCGAACATAAGGTCTTTTTTGGTTGAGTAGTTTAGGGTGATAAAATCAATCATCCTAAATATTTACTAAAAAATGAAAGAAAACTAAAGAAAACTATCAAAAAAACAAAAGGGTTCTAGAAATAGAGCTTAATCTAGATTAAGAGTTGCTGAGTTATATAGGAAAACTTCAAATCAAAGAAAAGATTTTTTATATAAATTGTCTTATTATTTTGTAGCTAATTATAAAAATATAGTAATAGAAAACTTATCAATTAAAGGTATGCAAAAAGGAATGCTTGGTAAAAGCGTTAATGATTTAGGATGGTATGCGTTTGTAAGGCAATTATCATATGAATCGGAGTTGCCTGGATACATTTGCATAAAGTTGATAGATATTCTCACCAATTAAACTATGTAACAATTGCAGCATTAAAAATGCAACTCTAAAACTGAGTGATATTAGGCGGACTTGTGGCAGTTGTAATATTTTGCATGATAGAAATATAAATGCATCTCTAAATCTTAAAGATTATTATAAGGAAATAAAAACTAAGGCAGGAGCTGCCTGAATTAAAGCTTTTGGACCATGCTCTAGTGGATGGTAGTTATTAAGAGCCTAAAAAGCTATCATGTTATGAAACAAAAAGCTATTTTCATAATCTTTGATTTAGGAATAACAGTTCACATTTTAAAATTGTCAACAAAGGCTATTTGGTATTAGGTTATATAAGTTATTCTTTATTAAAAATCAAAAGGGAAAAGATTAAATCGAAGCCCTTGTAAAAGGATATGAAAATTATTTGTTAGGTGCGCAGGAGATTCAATTGTTTGACTGTATAGCAGCTTGCCCAGTAAATTCTTTAAGAGTGGATATAATACTATCAATTTCTTTTTGAATGTTTATTGTGTAGTTAAGTACTTTAATAACTTTTTCGATATGTTCAATTTCGTCTTCATTTTCGTTAACATTAAGCTCTCTACCTTTTCTATACTTTAGATAACTTTTAAGAACTTGATAACTTCCAATCATATATTCATAAACTTCTTTAGATACATTGGTAAAACAACATGTTGAATTATAGTAAAGTTCATTATTATCTTCTTTATAAGCAATTTTATCTACAATTCGGTTATGGTCTCCGGCGTGATTACCTATTATCAAGTTTTAAATTATCTTTCAGTAAATGAGAATTAATTAGGTTAGTTCCAAGCTTACTAAGCTTTAAAAATATATCTACATTATCTACAAAAATAATCTTAGGAAAGTCTATTTTTAAAAATTCAATGAAACGAGTTCTGTAAATATTTGAATAAAGAATTGAGTAAATATATCCAAGTATTTCTTCTGGAGTAAATTCTTTATTATATTTGACATTAATAAAATTTCTAAAAGAATTTTCCTTATCTTTTTCATCTTTTTTGAAGTTTTCTTTTATTATATCTTTAAATCCTATTTGAAACAAAACATTTATCTGAAATCCTAGAAGTAATTAAAGTGTGTTGAAAACTATCTGTTGTTAAGAGTCTTGTTGTAACAAGCCCTATATTATTTTCAATTTTTAAAATATATTTCATTGTTTTATATCTCGGCTCTACTACAACCCCTTTACTTTTAGAATAATAAGTAAATCTACCATCAAATGGTCTATATGATATTTCTTTAATATAATTTTCATTAAAATTGGTATTTTTTAAAAATTTTTGAATTTCTGTTAATTTCCAAAACATAGAATCTTTTTCTATATCATATTTGTTTCTTGTATCTTGTTCAGATAAATTTGCAAATTCTTTGAGTTTATCCATAAGGGTATCTTTTGTAAAATCAAGAGCCACTTTATCTTTCCTAGTTGCTATTCCAACATTAAATTCATCAAAAATATCTATTAAAGATTTTCCTTTATTATAAATATTTTCAATTGAAAAATCTTTTTTAATAAAAAAATAATTAGGCGAACTATATTTAAGTTTTTCAAAATCAAAAGTAAAAATATTATTTTTATTTAAGAATTCATACTTTTTTTCTATTTTACCTTTATGCTGTTGTAATAAATATTAGCTAACTTATTCTTTTTTTCTTTATATTTAACAAAAATAGCAATTGAAACTCCAGTTTGAATATCAAATACATTTTCATCTACACTTCCATCTTCAGTTTTTTCTTTTTTACGTGAGCTACCATGTAGATTTAGAATATAAATCTCATCAAAAGTTTTAAGTAAATGATATCTCATGCCTCTAAATGTTATATTATCAAGGTATCCGTTGTTTGTAACAATACCAAGAAGTCCTTCTTCACTGCTTTTAATACTTAGGAATCTTTCTTTATTATCCTCTAATTTATTCTCTGCAAACCTAATAAATTTAACATAATCATTATTAAGTGTTTTAGTATTTCTTTCATTTATAGATTCATTTTCTATTTTTTTATAATCATTAACTAAATTTAATATATTCCTTATTATTTTTTTGATTCTGCACTATAAGGTGGATTGCCTAGTATTACAAGTATGGAATTACGCTTAACTTCATTTGCTTCCTTGGTTTCTTTTGCAATTTCTTTAAAAAAAGAAAAAGAAAAAAATTTTTGATCTGCAATTTTTTTAAGTCAAGAGTATTGGTTAAATATACTCTAAGCCTTAAATCCTTATTAAAGTCAACTTTACAAACTTCTTTTAAATACTGGCTTAATTTAAGGTGTGCTTAGCATAAGGTGCCATTAAATATTCAAAACCATAAATATTTTTTAAAATATGAAAATTAATATAATCTTCTTGTCTTCCAGATTCTTTTTTAATTTCTTTTAGTATTATAGTTCGAATAACTTCAAGTAAAAATGTACCAGTACCTACTGCAAAATCAAGTACAGTAACTTTATCTTTGTTTGCAAGACCATGTCTTAGCTTAAATTTTTTTTAAGTATTTCATTAAACTGCTGACAATAAAACTGACAACAGGTTGTGGAGTGTAGTAAACCCCTTTTGTTTTTCTTAAATTAGCATTGTACTTAGAAAGAAAATATTCATAAAAATAAAGGTATAGATCTTTCGGATTTCTTTTATTACTGATGAATGAGAATTCATTAAAAATAAGATCAGTATCAATATTATTTACTATGTTTATAATACTTTCTAAAATCCATTTTAAATAATTGAATTCACTATCTTTAAGTTATAATATTTTGTATTAATGAAAAATTAGTAGGTATAAAGCTTTCTATACTAATAAAATCAATTTCTGTATTGCTTTGATGGATATTTTTTTATTAAATAAACTGTAACAATTGAGGTATTAAAACATATAACGCTAAATTTAAGTTATATTAGATGGACTCGTATCGGTTGTAATATTTTGCATGATAGAGATATAAATTCATCTATAAATCTTAAAGCTTATTATAAGGAAATAAAAACTAAGGCAGGAACTGCCTGAAGTTAAGCTTGTGGACTATGCTCTAGTGAATGGTCGTTCATTTTTAAAGAATCTAAAAAGTTATCATGGAATGAAACAAGAAGCTATTTCTATAATCTTTGATTTTAAAATAACAGGCTATTAACTTTTGGTAGAAATCTGACTTAAAATGTATTATGATTAACTTTAAAGGAGAGGGGAAAATATGAGAGTTGAAAACAAATATTTAGCTTTGGGATTGCTTTTTGGTTTTATCAGTTGCGATTTATCCATGAAAAATGAAATGAAAGAGGAATCTCTTGGTTTACTTGGCGATAAGAATTCTATTTTAGATACTAATGAGGCATCTATTAAAAAAATCTTAATGAAAGGCAAAAGTGGAGTTGATAAAAATAAATATAAAGACAAAGACGGTAAAGGTAGCAGCAAAGAAACATTTAATTATCCTGTAAAAAAGTCTACTAATAATAGTAATTTATTACAAAAAACTGTAATGTCAGAAGAAAATAACTTAAATTCCAAGTTATCGGTAGAACAATCCAAAAAACCTAAAAAAGAAGAAATGCAAAGGCAACGAGATGATTGTGAAGGAATAACTCTTGGTGGAAGTTTGAATTTCTCTTCTCTTAAAGGCGAAAGTGGGGAATTGAAAGAAATTATTGAAAGCAATGAAATTGATTTCAATATCTATTCTAATTTAGGATTGAATGGTGGGTCAATTCCTATTTCATCAATCTATGAAATAGAGGAAGAGAATTATTATGATTGGAGCGATTATTATGACTATTACAAGTATTATTATAATTACGACGATTCTTATGCAGAAATAAAATTAAGCAATCGATATGAATCTTATCTAAAAAGTGTTGAATATAATGTAAACTTAGCAATTAAAACAATTAATGAGATATATGATGATTATACATTATTTTTAACAAAGCAAACACAAAGGTATTCCACATTCCTCGACAGAGATGCTAAAGTCAAAGCTGAAGAAGAAGCTAAAGAGCTTACAAAAGAAAAGCTTAAACACGACCTTGAAAATTTGTTATATTATATTCAAGTAAGTGTAAAAGCTTCACAAAATTTTATATACATAAGCGAAATAGGGGCAAGAAACAGATTGGCTAAAATTGAAAACGAAGTAAAAAATTTAATTTCAAAAGTCGAAAAACAATCTCACCCGTATGAAGCATATAAAGAAACCCCAACTACAGTTCTATTAGTTAGAGATTCTCTTAAAAAAGTGCAAACTACCATTGGTAAAAATGGTGTTTGGTATTAATGAAAAAATAACAAAGAATATCCCACCTATAATTTATGATAATTTATGATAATTTATGATAATTTATGATAATTTATGATAATTTATGATAATTTATGATAATTTAGGTGGAGATGAATTTGTTTGAGATTTTGTGTGGAATAAATTTACATTTTTAAAAATATCAAGTTTTAAGTTTCAATTTTGAAGGTAAATTTTTTACTTTTAGGTGAGAATATTTATACTAATAACAAATTATATATATAATTTGTTATTAGTATAAATATTCTCACCTAAAAGTAAAAAAT
>NZ_JACHFG010000005.1 GCF_014201775.1 Borreliella yangtzensis
TTACGCATCCAAATACCTTTGAAAAATATTTCTTTTGATTGGTGTTAGGATATATTCTGTACTTATAAGCTTTATTAGCACTCATATGTTTTATTATTTTATAATATTTTATACTTAAGTGTATAATGTCACACAAACTAATTTTTAATAATCACTGCGTATATTCTATTAATTATCACTTAGTATTAGTTACTAAATATAGGCATAAATGCATAAATGCCGAGCTTTCATCTTCTCTTTACCAAATAATATTTAATATATGTTCTTTATGGAAAATAACCCTTAATGAATTTAACCATGATAAGGATCATATTCATTTATTACTAGAATTTACCCCCAATATTCAACCTTCTAAATTTATCAATAATCTAAAAACAGTATCTTCAAGACTTATAAGAAAAAAATATTCTACTTATTTGGATAAATATTATTGGAAACCTTATTTTTGGTCTAGAAGTTATTGTCTTATTTCTACTGGCGGGGCTTCATTGATATCATCAAAAAGTATATTCAAAATCAAAATAAATCCAGCTATTAGCAAATTCATCTCCACCTAAATTTCATAGAAATTATAGGTGGAGAATTCTTTGTTATTTTTTGTTAAATGAAATAAAAAAATTAACAAACCGCTTTTCAATTTCATAAAATTTTTACCTATAAAAAAGGATAAAATCAAGGTTAACACCCAAATTATTTCTTTCAATAATTAATTTTATGAAAAAGTCCCCCGGAAGTATATTTTTAGCCTCATTTAAGTACATAACATGAAAAATAAAAAAAATATATGCAATTTTAACTGCAAGAATATATCAAGGAAAAAATTTTTTCCTTGATATATTCTTAATAAAAAAATAAATAAATCCCTTGATTACTTATCTAAAATTTTTGTTATTTCATAAGATAAAATCTCGGTTTTAAGTATTTCATGCTTCAAAAAATATTCATATTTTAAATTAATGTGCTCAATACATCTTATCATTTTCCCAAAATCATCTTTAATATCACCATTTAAATTGATATTATTTGTACAATAACCAACAATTTGATTTACAATATCGATCCACCTTGTTTTAAACGTTTTCAACTCTTTAAGTTTACTTAAAATAAGATTTAACTCTTCTGTATTCAAATTTGTTAACTTATCCATTTGCTCGTTTATTTTTTTAGCCGAATGTTCTAATTCATATTGAGAATAATATTGTCCAGCCTTAACAATAAGCAAATCTAAATTTTGATTATTCACATTACTTGATATTTTATTAAGAATTTTACCAAAAACTCTTATTAAGGGTTCATTATAGTTCAAAGATGAGTAAAACTTTCTTCGTACATCTTTGTTTTCATTATGAGAATACCTCTCATGATTGGAGTCTACTATGAGATTATTAAATACAAAGTCTTTCATGCCAAATTGATCTAAGGGTTCGATCTTTGCTCTATCTAAAATTGTCTTTGCCTCAATAAGCTTAACAATTTCCATTATTTTAACTATCAAATCATTTTGAATCGCTTCGCTTTTTAAGTGATCTTCTTTTAATTTTAAATTTTTTTCAATTATCTTTTCACTTTGATTAAATTCAAAACCCTTGTTTTTTGATGATGAATTTGCAAGATTACATGACAAAAAGCTTAAAAAGTAAGTTATAATAACAAAATAATTTTTTTCCAAAATATTCTCCTTATTATTACAGCAATTTACATTAAAAAATATATCAATGTATTTTAATTTCAAATCTTTTTTAAGATATCTTAAAAAAGATTTGAAATTTTTAAAAAGGTTGTTGAGGAAAAATCGATATACTTAAAGTTTGCACAATCTGTTGATACAAATTAAACAATACTTAGTATTAGAGCTTAATTAAGCTTTCTTTTTGAAAAGAAAGCTTAATTAAGCTCTAATAGCTCACAATGGCGGTCACAAATTAAGGTAAATTTTAAATGAAAAACTTATCCTTAAATTAAGGATACATCAATTTAAAAATAAAATCAACATTTATATAACATAAATAATAAATTATTCAGTTTTATCTTTGAATTCTTTCATAATTTCCTCAATCCAATCTTTTTTATCCCAAAAGACCTTATTTAAAAAAAATTCTGTAAACTTATAGTTTTTTTTATAAAAAAAATAACTTTCTTGATTTTTAAGTTGAATTTTTAAAAACTTTTTTGAGCTTTGAATTGGGGCTTTCTCTTCTTTATTGTCAAAATTCATTAAAAATAGAATCGATTGCCTGAAACCATTCTCAACTAAATATTCTTGTTTTAAAACGCCTTTTTTAATTGCACCAGCTATTTTTAAATATGTATATGCTTGAGATCTGGCTAATCTGTAATCTTTAATAAATTTTTCAAAACTTTTATATCCATCAAGTTTATAATAAGCTTTGTTTTTAATTTCCATTAAAATGTACATGGCCTCTATTTTATTATAGATATCCTCTTTTAAATTATCTTTTAGCTTACCTTTTAAAAATTCAAATCTTTCTTCATCATTAAATAATTGAATATCGTTATTGACATCTAAAATAGAATTTTTACTGTGATTTAAATTTCTTGGGTTAATAGTTACTTCATTATTGTGTTTTTTGTTCATAAAAAATCCTTGTTTATTTTAAATTCTAATTTATAAATTGTCTAGCGCTGGACAACTTATTTTGGAAATTTCCATTTTTTCTGAATAAGTGTTTATTTGAAATATTAAATTTTTTAATATTAAATTATATTCTAATATATAATTAGATTTCAAATCAAACTCACTATTAGTTGCAATTTTTTTATTCAGCCCTTCTTTTTCTGATACAACACCTAAAAAATTATTCTTTTTTTGCATTATTTTCAATAATTCTTTGTGTGTATTAGTTTTTTTAAATCTAGTTATAATAAAAAAAGTTGGTACTGACTTTTCCAAATTTTTAATGAAAAATTCTAGAAGTTCGTAACTTTCAAACGTCCATTTTTCTGCTGTCATCGGTATTACCATATAATGCGTAGCATTTAAAGCACATCTTAATGTTAAATCCAAACTTGGGTTTGTATCAATCACTATATAGTCATAATTAATTTTTAATCTTTTTATTTCTATTTTCAATTTCAACTCAATAGCTTTGTGTTTATTTAAGCAATAAAAATCTCCGTTTAAGCTATGTAATGTAAGATAACTGGGAATTAAGCTTAAATTGTTTCCTATATTAACAGCTGTACTATTAATGTCTAAATTATCTTTTAAAACTTCACAAATGTTTTTTCTTTCCAAGTCTATGTTATTTTCTTTTAATTTTTCATAAAAAAAACTAGTAGTTGATGCTTGTGTATCCATATCTATTAATAATACTTTGTATTCTTTTGATAGAAGTGTGGAAAGAATTATGGCACTTGTACTTTTACCAACGCCTCCTTTTATACTAGCAATGGTTATTATTTTTGTTCTTTTTCTATCCATTTGGTTATAAGCCCCCCATTTGATATTTTTTTGTTGTAAAATTCATATATTTCTTTTTCTAGAGTTAAAAGTATTTTGATTAAGGATTTATAATATTTTTTTTTAATTTTGTCTTTTCTTAATAAATAAGAGATTCCTACAACGTAGCAAAATATGCTTCCTTTTTTAAATTTAAATTGTATGTAGTGTATTTTCGAAAATGTGGCTGTTTTTATTTTATTGTTTTCCTCATATTTTCTTAAAACATTTTTTATTGGTTTTCTGCATCCGTAACTAATTCCTAAGAATTTGTCTTCATCTTTCAAAGAAAAAAGACTAAATGCTTCTGTTTTTTTTCTATCAAGCAATTTTCTAAATGAAATAAAAAATCTATGATTTTGATTTTTTTTTGTTCCAAACGCATGAAAGTCTAAAAATATTTTTGTGTGGTATATGCTTTTGTCATTTTTTTTTTCAATTTTAACAAAAATGTTATTTTTTTCTGGTTTGATTTCTGGTTTTTTTTCTTTAAGCTTTTCTAGAATGTTTTTCATATTTTATTCCTAATTAATAATTTTTTTTCTGATTACAAATTGGTTTTTATCTTTAATTAATTTTAATATTTCATTGTAGTATTTATTGTTAAATAAATCGGTATATTTTAATTTTTTTGTTTGATTTAGATAGTTTTTTAGAATTTTTATTAAAATTTCGTTGTCAATTAGGAATTTTGTTTTTAATTGCTCAAATAATATATTAAGCATGTTGTTTTTAATATTTTTTTCCTTTATTTTGATTTCATCATTTTTGTTTACGTTTCTCTTTAAGTTTTTCTTTATTTTGTCTATGATTTGTTTTAAATCATCATATTTATTATAATCTAATATAAAGTGGGGCTTATTTTTATATTTTGAATATACATTTTGAAAATCTTTCTCCAATTCTTTTTTATTTAGTCCTTTTTGTTCTAAATTTTTTTTATTTTTTTCTAATAATGTTTTTAGTTCTTTTCGTTTTGTTTTCATGGATTTTTTTCGATTATAGTTTTTATCAAATTTTTTTTGAAAGGAAATTTCTATTTTTTTAATTTCTTTTAGTATTTCGATTTTGAATTTCTTTTTTATATTTAAGTCCAAAATTTTAGAGAAGGAATTTGTAGTAAATTTGCATTTTTTGGCATAATTTTTTGTTTGTAAATTTTCAATTTTTTTAATTTTTTCTTTCTCTTTATTATTATTATTATTATTACATTCCTTTGATTCTACACTCCCTTTTTTTGGATGATTTTCTTTAAAGAATTTATTTACTCTTAAGTTAAATCTGATTTCTTTTTTCTCTTTAAAATATTGGTTTATTTTATAGTAACATTTTTGTTTTTGATATTTAAGTTTATAGTAAATTTCGGTTCCGCAGTTTATCCCTAAGTGTTTATAATAATTGATTGTTACGTCAAATTCTTTTTCTAGTTTGTAAAGATAGTTTTGCAATGTTTTTATTTTAATAGGGTTTTGACCATTTCTTTTTAAATTTTCATTAAAATAATAAAGTATGTTGCTTTGCGAATATTTTTTATATTTATTGTTTATAAAGCAAAGCGTTGATACTAATACTATTAGTTTATGTTGACATTTGCTTTTAAAGTTTTCCACTTTTTCCATTTCATTTCTCCTTAATTTGTGCATATCTAACATATATGTTAGATCAAAATTGATTTAAAAGCAAACTTAAATGAATTTAAATGAAAGAAAATAATATATAAAGTAATAAAATCAAGAAAAAAACTATGAAAGATGTCAAAGAAGCAGCAATCTGATCATCCTTCTTCATCGCCTCCTTAGCAAACGCAGCAGCATTATTCTGCTCCGCCGTACTCCCAATAGTCGCCGCAATCGGATTTTCAGCATCCTTCACATCATCAACAACCGCCCCATCACCATTAGCAGCATCAACAATAGCTTTTAAAATCTGCTCCCCACTAACCTTACTAACAGCAGCAGCCGCCTTCCCAGCATCTTTATCATCACCACCACCATTATTAGCATCAGCATCCTCCTTCTTCTTATTAGCAAACAACTTCCCAGCATTCACATTACCAGCAGCGGCATCAGCCTTCAACTTTCCTTCATCACCAGCCTTCTCTGCAGCATCAACAATCCCCTTTATTCCCTTAGCAATCCCATTAACACTTTTCTCATCACCACCTTTTGCTGCTGCTTTATTATTCTCAGCCTTAACAACATCCCCAATCGCACCAGCACCACCATCAGCAGCAGCTTCTGCAGCCCTAGCAGCCTTTTCATTCTTAACAGTCCCTTGATGATTCGTATGATCATCACTCTTCAAAGCAAACTGCCCACCTTTAGCCATTCCCCGCAGCACCATAGCAGCAGCAATCTGATCATTCTTCTTCATCTCAGCCTTAGTAAACGCCGCAGCCGCAGCATCAGCATCCCCCGTACTCCCAATAGCCGCATCAATCGGATTTTCAGCATCCTTCACATCACCAACACCCGTCCCATTACCTTTAGCAGCAGCAACAACAATCCCCTTTATCCCCTTAGCAATCCCATTAGCACTCGCCGCCTCACCACCTGTTGCTGCTTTATTAGCCTCAGCCTCAACAACATCCCCAATCGCTGTAGCACCATCAGCAGCATCTCCTGCAGCCCTAGCAGCCTTTGCATTCTTAACAGTCCCTTGATGATCCGCATGATCAGCATTCTTCAAAGCAAACTGCCCATCCTTTAGCCATCCCCCGCAGCACCATAGCAGCAGCAATCTGATCATCCTTCTTCATCTTCCCAAACGCCGCAGCAGCATCATCATTCGCCGTACTCCCAATAGCCGCCGCAATCGGATTTTCAGCATCCGCAGCCTTCACACCTGCCTTCTCCTTCTCCCCCTTACCAGCAGCATCAACAATAGCTTTTAAAATCTGCTCCCCACTAACCGCAGCAGCAGCAGCAGCTGCCTTCCCAGCATCTTTATCATCAGTCGCGCCTTCCCAGCATCTGCCGCATCACCACCACCATCATCAGCCTCCTTCACAAACAATTTCCCAACATCCGCGCTCTCACCAGCAGCAGCATCAGCAGTCAACTTCTCACCAGCTTTCTCAGCAGCATCAACAATCCCCTTTATCCCATTAGCAATCCCATTAACACTTTTCTCATCACCACCTGTTGCTGCTGCTTTATCAGCCTTAACAACATCCCCAATTGCTGTAGTACCATCACCATCAGCAGCAGCAGCAGCAGCCTTTTCATTCTTAACAGTCCCCTTATGCTCCGTATGAGCATTAGCACCACCCTTCAAAGCAAACTGCTCATCTTTAGCCATTCCCCGCAGAACCATAGCAGCAGCAATCTGATCATTCTTCTTCATCTCAGTAAACGCCGCAGCAGCTTTATCCGCCCCCGTACTCCCAATAGCCGCCGCAATCGGATTTGTAGCATCCTTCACATCAGCAACACCTGCCTTCTTCGCCTCATCCTTACCAGCTGCTGCATCAACAATAGCTTTTAAAATCTGCTCCCCACTAACCGCAGTAACAGCAGCAGCCGCCTTCCCAGCAGCTTTATCATCACCACCACCATCATCATTCGCCTTCTTCGCAAACAATTTCCCAACATCCGCGTTCTTATCATCACCAGCAGCATCAGCAGTCAACTTCTCACCAGCCTTCTCAGCAGCAACAACAATCCCCTTTATCCCATTAGCAATCCCATTAACACTTTTCTCATCACCACCTTTTGCTGCAGCTGTAGCAGCAGTAACCTTAACAACATCCCCAATTGCTTTGTCAGCACCACCATCAGCAGCAGCCATAGCAGCAGCAATCTGATCATCCTTCTTCATAGTAGCAAACGCTGCAGCCGCAGCATTCTGCTCCCCCGTACTCCCAATAGCCGCCGCAATCGGATTTTCAGCATCCTTCACATTATCAACACCTTTCTTCTTCGCCTCATCCTTACCAGCTGCATCAACAATAGCTTTTAAAATCTGCTCCCCACTAACCTTACTAACAGCAGCAGCTGCCTTCCCAGCATCTTTATCATCAGTCGCCTTCCCAGCATCTGCCGCCCCACCACCATCATTCTTCTTCTTAGCAAACAACTTCCCAGCATCCGTGTTGCTCTCACCAGCAGCAGCATCAGCAGTCAACTTCTCACCAGCTTTCTCAGCAGCATCAACAATCCCCTTTATCCCCTTAGCAATCCCATTAACACTCGCCTTATCACCACCTGTTGCTGCTTTACCATTCTCAGCCTTAACAACATCCCCAATTGCGTTGGCACCACCACCAGCAGCAGCTCCTGCAGCCTTAGCAGCATTTTCATTCTTAACAGTCCCCTCATGTTTATCATGATCATTCTCCTTCAAAGCAAACTGCCCATCCTTAGCCATCCCCCGCAGCACCATAGCAGCAGCAATCTGATCATCCTTCTTCATCTCAGCCTTAGTAAACGCCGCAGCATCATTCGCCGTATTCCCAATAGCCGCCGCAATCGGATTTGCAGCCTCTTCAGCCTTCTTCCCTGCCTTCTCCTTCTCATCCTTACCAGCAGCATCAACAATAGCTTTCAAAATCTGCTCCCCACTAACCGCAGCAACAGCAGCAGCCGCCTTCCCAGCAGCAGCCGCATCACCACCATCATCCTTCTTCACAAACAACTTCCCAGCATTCACATTGTCCTCCTTACCACCAGCAGCATCAGCAGTCAACTTCTCACCAGCTTTCTCTGCAGCATCAACAATCCCCTTTATCCCCTTAGCAATCCCATTAACACTCGCCGTATCACCACCTGTTGCTGCTGTAGTAGCATCAGCCTTAACAACATCCCCAATTGCCTTGTCACCACCAGCAGCACCAGTAGCAGCCGCAGCAGCAGCCTTAGCAGCCTTTTCATTCTTAACAGTCCCCTTATGCTCCGTATGAGCATTACCAGCACCCTTCAAAGCAAACTGCCCATCTTTAGCCATTCCCCGCAGCACCATAGCAGCAGCAATCTGATCATCCTTCTTCATCTTCTCAAACGCTTTAGCAGCAGCATCATTCGCCGTATTCCCAATAGCCGCCGCAATCGGGTTTGCAGCATCCGCAGCCTTCTTCCCTTCCTTCTCCCCCTTCCCAGCAGCATCAACAATAGCTTTTAAAATCTGCTCCCCACTAACCGCAGCAACAGCAGCAGCCGCCTTCCCAGCATCAGCCGCCTCACCACCATCATTATCCTTCTTCACAAACAACTTCCCAACATCCGTGTTGTCCTCACCAGCAGCAGCATCAGCAGTCAACTTCTCACCAGCTTTCTCAGCAGCCTCAACAATCCCCTTTATCCCATTAGCAATCCCATTAACACTTTTCTTATCACCACCTGTTGCTGCTTTATTAGCATCAGCTTTAACAACATCCCCAATCGCTTTAGTACCACCAGTAGCAGCCTCAGCAGCAGCCTTAGCAGCCTTTGCACTCTCCACAGCATTCTTAACAGTCCCCTTATGCTCCGCATGAGCATTACCACCCTTCAAAGCAAACTGCCCATCCTTAGCCATTCCCCGCAGCACCATAGCAGCAGCAATCTGATCATCCTTCTTCATTCCATCCTTCGTAAACGCCGCAGCCGCAGCATTCTGCTCCCCCGTACCCCCAATAGCCGCCGCAATCGGGTTTGTAGCCTCTGCAGCCTTCTTACCTGCCTTCTTCGCCTCATCCTTACCAGCAGCATCAACAATAGCTTTTAAAATCTGCTCCCCACTAACCGCAGCAGCAGCAGCAGCCGCCTTCCCAGCATCAGCCGCCTCACCACCAACATCACCAGCCTTCTTCACAAACAATTTCCCAACATCCGTGTTGCTCTCACCAGCAGCAGCATCAGCAGTCAACTTCTCACCAGCTTTCTCTGCAGCATCAACAATCCCCTTTATCCCATTAGCAATCCCATTAACACTCGCCTTATCACCACCTTTTGCTGCTGCAGCATCAGCCTTAACAACATCCCCAATTGCTGTAGTACCACCACCATCAGCAGCAGCCGCAGCAGCAGCCTTAGCAGCCTTTGCATTCTTAACAGTCCCCTTATGAGCATCATCAGCATCACTCTTCAAAGCAAACTGCCCATCCTTAGCCATCCCCCGCAGCACCATAGCAGCAGCAATCTGATCATCGCAGCATCAGTAAACGCCGCAGCATCAGCATCCGTACTCCCAATAGCCGCATCAATCGGGTTTGTAGCATCCGCAGCCTTCACACCTTTCTTCTCCTTCTCCCCCTTACCAGCAGCATCAACAATAGCTTTTAAAATCTGCTCCCCACTAACCGCAGCAACAGCAGCAGCCTTCAACTTTCCTTCATCACCAGCATTCCCTGCAGCATCAACAATCCCCTTTATCTCATTAGCAATCCCATTAACACTCTCCTTATCACCACCTTTTGCTGAAGCACCATCCTTAGCCTTAACAACATCCCCAATCTTTTTCAACCCAGCCTGTACCGCTTTACGTACTAAATTGCTAAGCGCAGTAACAGTCTTGTTAGTTGCACTCTCCACAGCATTCTTAACAGTCCCCTTATGCTCCGCATGAGCAGCACTCTTCAAAGCAAACTGCCCACCTTTAGCCATCCCCCGCAGCACCATAGCAGCAGCAATCTGATCATCCTTCTTCATTCCATCCTTCGCAAACGCCGCAGCAGCATCATTCCCCGTACCCCCAATAGCCGCCGCAATCGGGTTTGTAGCATCCTTCACATTATCAACACCTGCCTTCTCCGCACCATCCTTACCAGCTGCATCAACAATAGCTTTTAAAATCTGCTCCCCACTAACCGCAGCAACAGCAGCAGCCGCCTTCCCAGCAGCAGCCGCATCACCACCCTCATCAGCCTTCTTATTAGCAAACAATTTCCCAACATCCGCGTTCTTACCATCAGCACCAGCCTCAACAGCCTTCAACTTTCCTTCATCACCAGCTTTCCCAGCAGCATCAACAATCCCCTTTATCCCATTAGCAATCCCATTAACACTCGCCTTATCACCACCTGTTGCTTTATCCCCAATTGCGTTAGCACCACCAGTAGCAGCACCATAGCAGCAGCAATCTGATCATCCTTCTTCATTCCATCCTTCTCAAACGCTTTAGCCTCAGCATCATTCGCCGTACTCCCAATAGCCGCCGCAATCGGATTTTCAGCATCCGCAGCCTTCACACCTTTCTTCTCCGCACCATCCTTAGCAGCATCAACAATAGCTTTTAAAATCTGCTCCCCACTAACCGCAGCAGCAGCAGCAGCCGCCTTCCCAGCCTCATCAGCACCACCAACATCACCAGCCTTCTTCACAAACAACTTCCCAGCATCCTTGTTGTCCTCCTTACCACCAGCCTCAACATCCTTCAACTTTCCTTCATCACCAGCTTTCCCAGCAGCATCAACAATCCCCTTTATCCCATTAGCAATCCCATTAACACTCTCCTTATCACCACCTTTTGCTGCTGCACCATCCTCAGCCTTAACAACATCCCCAATTGCGTTGCCACCACCATTAGCAGCCGCAGCAGCAGCCTTAGCAGCCGTTACCATCTCTTCCAACCATCCGTTAATCTCATTTATAGCACCTTCAATCCCATCACCAGCACCACCTTTTGCAGCACCAGTTGCATTAGCCATTAACCCGCAGCATCCGTAAGCGCAGTAACAGTCTTGTTAGTTGCACTCTCCACAGCATTCTTAACAGTCCCCTTATGATCATCACTCTTCAAAGCAAACTGCCCATCCTTAGCCATCCCCCGCAGCACCATAGCAGCAGCAATCTGATCATCCTTCTTCATTCCCTCATTATTAAACGCCGCAGCAGCATCATTCGCCGTATTCCCAATAGCCGCATCAATCGGGTTTGTAGCATCCGCAGCCTTCTTACCTGCCTTCTCCTTCTCATCCTTACCAGCAGCATCAACAATAGCTTTCAAAATCTGCTCCCCACTAACCGCAGCAGCAGCAGCAGCCGCCTTCCCAGCAGCAGCCGCATCACCACCCTCACCAGCCTTCTTCACAAACAACTTCCCAGCATTCACATTGTCCTCCTTACCACCAGCCTCAACATCCTTCAACTTTCCTTCATCACCAGCCTTCGCTGCAGCCTCAACAATCCCCTTTATCCCATTAGCAATCCCATTAACACTCTTCGCCTCACCACCTTTTGCTGCAGTACCACCAGCCGCAGTAACCTTAACAACATCCCCAATTGCTTTGTCAGCAGCATCAGTAGCAGCCTTAGCAGCAGCCTTAGCAGCCGTTACCATCTCTCCCAACCATCCGTTAATCTCATTTATAGCACCTTCAACTCCACCAGTTCCACAGCCATTAACCCGCAGCATCCGTAAGCGCAGTAACAGTCTTGTTAGTTGCACTCTCCACAGCATTCTTAACAGTCCCCTTATGAGCATCATCAGCATTATTCTTCAAAGCAAACTGCCCACCTTTAGCCATCCCCCGCAGCACCATAGCAGCAGCAATCTGATCATCCTTCTTCATTCCCTCATTATTAAACGCCGCAGCCGCAGCATCATCCTCCGTACCCCCAATAGCCGCTTCAATCGGATTTGTAGCATCCTTCACATCAGCAACACCTGCCTTCTTCGCACCATCCTTAGCAGCATCAACAATAGCTTTCAAAATCTGCTCCCCACTAACCGCAGCAACAGCAGCAGCCGCCTTCCCAGCATCTTTACCCTCACCACCACCATCATCAGCCTTCTTCACAAACAATTTCCCAGCATCCGTGTTGTTCTCGTTGGCCTCACCAGCAGCAGCATCAGCAGTCAACTTCTCACCAGCTTTCTCAGCAGCATCAACAATCCCCTTTATCCCATTAGCAATCCCATTAACACTTTTCTCATCACCACCTGTTGCTGCTTTATTAGCAGCAGTAACCTTAACAACATCCCCAATTGCCTTGTCACCACCATCAGCAGCAGCCGCAGCAGCAGCCTTAGCAGCCTTTGCACTCTCCACAGCATTCTTAACAGTCCCTTGATGAGCATCATGATCATTCTTCAAAGCAAACTGCCCATCTTTAGCCATCCCCCGCAGCACCATAGCAGCAGCAATCTGATCATTCTTCTTCATTCCCTCATTATTAAACGCCGCAGCATTAGCCCATTAGCCTCAGCATCCCCCGTACCCCCAATAGCCGCCGCAATCGGATTTTCAGCATCCTTCACATCAGCAACACCTGCCTTCTTCGCCTCATCCTTACCAGCAGCATCAACAATAGCTTTTAAAATCTGCTCCCCACTAACCGCAGCAGCAGCAGCAGCCGCCTTCCCAGCATCAGCCGCATCACCACCACCATTATCATCATCAGCCTTCTTCTTCGCAAACAACTTCCCAGCATCCTTGTTGCTCTCACCACCAGCCGCAGCAGCATTCTGCTCCCCCGTACCCCCAATAGCCGCATCAATCGGATTTGCAGCCTCTGCAGCCTTCACACCTGCCTTCTCCGCACCATCCTTACCAGCATCAACAATAGCTTTCAAAATCTGCTCCCCACTAACCGCAGCAGCAGCAGCAGCCGCCTTCCCAGCATCAGCCGCATCACCATCATCATTCGCCTTCTTATTAGCAAACAATTTCCCAACATCCGCGTTCTTATCACCACCAGCAGCATCCTTCAACTTTCCTTCATCACCAGCTTTCGCTGCAGCATCAACAATCCCCTTTATCCCATTAGCAATCCCATTAACACTCGCCTCATCACCACCTTTTGCTGCTGTAGCAGCAGCCTTAACAACATCCCCAATTGCTTTGTCAGCACCACCATTAGCAGCCGCAGCAGCATCCTTAGCAGCCTTTGCCATCTCTTCCAACCATCCGTTAATCTCATTTATAGCACCTTCAATCCCACCACCAGTTGCACCACCTTTTGCAGCACCAGTAGCAGCCTCACTAGTTGTACCAGCTCCATTATCATTGATTTTAGGTAATTTAGTTAAACCTTCTTTTGTTTCTTCTAAATTTTTGGCTAGAGAGTCGAAATAAGTTTTCACTTCAGATTTTTTTGGGTCTGCCTTAAACCCTAATGCATCTGCAATTAATCCACCGAAAGAGGTGAATACATCTAAGAACCCATTGCCCAATTTAATTAAAGATTGCTGAAATTTGCTTGTTGGATCATCTGGGTTATCCGCAGCACCATTCGCCTTGCAATTAGCAAAGACAAGCATAGCTCCTAAAAGGATTGCACTTGACATTTTTTTCATATTAGTCTCCTTAATGAAAGTATATAAACTACTACTTTAGCTCAAAAGTGTCTATTTGACAAGCATAGAGGTAATTTTTTTATTATTCTTTTTTTAAAAAAAGAATAATAAAAAAATTACCTCTATGCTTGTCAAATAGACACTTTTGAGCTAAAGTAGTAGTTTATATACTTTCATTAAGGAGACTAATATGAAAAAAATGTCAAGTGCAATCCTTTTAGGAGCTATGCTTGTCTTTGCTAATTGCAAGGCGAATGGTGCTGCGGATAACCCAGATGATCCAACAAGCAAATTTCAGCAATCTTTAATTAAATTGGGCAATGGGTTCTTAGATGTATTCACCTCTTTCGGTGGATTAATTGCAGATGCATTAGGGTTTAAGGCAGACCCAAAAAAATCTGAAGTGAAAACTTATTTCGACTCTCTAGCCAAAAATTTAGAAGAAACAAAAGAAGGTTTAACTAAATTACCTAAAATCAATGATAATGGAGCTGGTACAACTAGTGAGGCTGCTACTGGTGCTGCAAAAGGTGGTGCAACTGGTGGTGGGATTGAAGGTGCTATAAATGAGATTAACGGATGGTTGGAAGAGATGGCAAAGGCTGCTAAGGATGCTGCTGCGGCTGCTAATGGTGGTGCTGACAAAGCAATTGGGGATGTTGTTAAGGCTGCTGCTACAGCAGCAAAAGGTGGTGATGAGGCGAGTGTTAATGGGATTGCTAATGGGATAAAGGGGATTGTTGATGCTGCAGCGAAAGCTGGTGATGAAGGAAAGTTGAAGGATGCTGCTGGTGGTGATAAGAACGCGGATGTTGGGAAATTGTTTGCTAATAAGAAGGCGAATGATGATGGTGATGCGGCTGATGCTGGGAAGGCGGCTGCTGCTGCTGCTGCGGTTAGTGGGGAGCAGATTTTGAAAGCTATTGTTGATGCTGGTAAGGATGGTGCGGAGAAGGCAGGTGTGAAGGCTGCAGAGGCTGCAAATCCGATTGATGCGGCTATTGGGGGTACGGGGGAGCAGAATGCTGCTGCGGCTGGTGGTGAGAGCAACAAGGATGCTGGGAAGTTGTTTGCGAAGAAGAAGGCTGATGATGATAATGGTGGTGGTGATGCGGCTGATGCTGGGAAGGCGGCTGCTGCTGCTGCTGCGGTTAGTGGGGAGCAGATTTTAAAAGCTATTGTTGATGCTGCTGGTAAGGATGAGGCGAAGAAGGCAGGTGTTGCTGATGTGAAGGATGCTGAAAATCCGATTGCGGCGGCTATTGGGGGTACGGGGGATGCTGAGGCTAATGGGCTAATGCTGCGGCGTTTAATAATGAGGGAATGAAGAAGAATGATCAGATTGCTGCTGCTATGGTGCTGCGGGGGATGGCTAAAGATGGGCAGTTTGCTTTGAAGAATGATCATGATGCTCATCAAGGGACTGTTAAGAATGCTGTGGAGAGTGCAAAGGCTGCTAAGGCTGCTGCTGCGGCTGCTGCTGATGGTGGTGACAAGGCAATTGGGGATGTTGTTAAGGTTACTGCTGCTAATAAAGCAGCAACAGGTGGTGATGAGAAAAGTGTTAATGGGATTGCTAATGGGATAAAGGGGATTGTTGATGCTGCTGAGAAAGCTGGTGAGAAGTTGACTGCTGATGCTGCTGCTGGTGAGGCCAACGAGAACAACACGGATGCTGGGAAATTGTTTGTGAAGAAGGCTGATGATGGTGGTGGTGAGGGTAAAGATGCTGGGAAGGCGGCTGCTGCTGTTGCTGCGGTTAGTGGGGAGCAGATTTTGAAAGCTATTGTTGATGCTGCTAAGGATGGTGCGAAGAAGGCAGGTGTTGCTGATGTGAAGGATGCTACAAATCCGATTGAAGCGGCTATTGGGGGTACGGAGGATGATGCTGCGGCTGCGGCGTTTAATAATGAGGGAATGAAGAAGGATGATCAGATTGCTGCTGCTATGGTGCTGCGGGGGATGGCTAAAGGTGGGCAGTTTGCTTTGAAGAATAATGCTGATGATGCTCATAAGGGGACTGTTAAGAATGCTGTGGAGAGTGCAACTAACAAGACTGTTACTGCGCTTACGGATGCTGCGGGTTAATGGCTGTGGAACTGGTGGAGTTGAAGGTGCTATAAATGAGATTAACGGATGGTTGGGAGAGATGGTAACGGCTGCTAAGGCTGCTGCTAAGGCTGCTACTGATGCTGCTGACAAAGCAATTGGGGATGTTGTTAAGGTTACTGCGGCTGGTGGTACTGCAGCAAAAGGTGGTGAGGCGAAGAGTGTTAATGGGATTGCTAATGGGATAAAGGGGATTGTTGAGGCTGCAGCGAAGGCTGGTGATGAAGGAAAGTTGAAGGATGTTGAGGCTGGTGGTAAGGAGGACAATGTGAATGCTGGGAAGTTGTTTGTGAAGAAGGCTGGTGAGGGTGGTGATGCGGCTGCTGCTGGGAAGGCGGCTGCTGCTGCTGCTGCGGTTAGTGGGGAGCAGATTTTGAAAGCTATTGTTGATGCTGCTGGTAAGGATGAGAAGGAGAAGGCAGGTAAGAAGGCTGCGGATGCTACAAACCCGATTGATGCGGCTATTGGGAATACGGCGAATGATGCTGCTGCGGCGTTTAATAATGAGGGAATGAAGAAGGATGATCAGATTGCTGCTGCTATGGTGCTGCGGGGGATGGCTAAGGATGGGCAGTTTGCTTTGAAGAGTGATGATCATAAGGGGACTGTTAAGAATGCTGTGGAGAGTGCAACTAACAAGACTGTTACTGCGCTTACGGATGCTGCGGGTTAATGGCTAATGCAACTGGTGCTGCAAAAGGTGGTGCTGGTGATGGGATTGAAGGTGCTATAAATGAGATTAACGGATGGTTGGAAGAGATGGTAACGGCTGCTAAGGCTGCTGCTGCGGCTGCTAATGGTGGTGGCAACGCAATTGGGGATGTTGTTAAGGCTGAGGATGGTGCAGCAGCAAAAGGTGGTGATAAGGAGAGTGTTAATGGGATTGCTAATGGGATAAAGGGGATTGTTGATGCTGCTGGGAAAGCTGGTGATGAAGGAAAGTTGAAGGATGTTGAGGCTGGTGGTAAGGAGGACAACAAGGATGCTGGGAAGTTGTTTGTGAAGAAGGCTGGTGATGTTGGTGGTGCTGATGAGGCTGGGAAGGCGGCTGCTGCTGCTGCTGCGGTTAGTGGGGAGCAGATTTTAAAAGCTATTGTTGATGCTGCTAAGGATGGTGCGGAGAAGAAAGGTGTGAAGGCTGCGGATGCTGAAAATCCGATTGCGGCGGCTATTGGGAGTACGGCGAATGATGCTGAGGCTAAAGCGTTTGAGAAGGATGGAATGAAGAAGGATGATCAGATTGCTGCTGCTATGGTGCTGCTACTGGTGGTGCTAACGCAATTGGGGATAAAGCAACAGGTGGTGATAAGGCGAGTGTTAATGGGATTGCTAATGGGATAAAGGGGATTGTTGATGCTGCTGGGAAAGCTGGTGATGAAGGAAAGTTGAAGGCTGTTGAGGCTGGTGCTGATGGTAAGAACGCGGATGTTGGGAAATTGTTTGCTAATAAGAAGGCTGATGAGGGTGGTGATGCGGCTGCTGCTGGGAAGGCGGCTGCTGCTGTTGCTGCGGTTAGTGGGGAGCAGATTTTAAAAGCTATTGTTGATGCAGCTGGTAAGGATGGTGCGGAGAAGGCAGGTGTTGATAATGTGAAGGATGCTACAAACCCGATTGCGGCGGCTATTGGGGGTACGGGGAATGATGCTGCTGCGGCGTTTGCGAAGGATGGAATGAAGAAGGATGATCAGATTGCTGCTGCTATGGTGCTGCGGGGGATGGCTAAAGGTGGGCAGTTTGCTTTGAAGAGTGCTGCTCATGCGGAGCATAAGGGGACTGTTAAGAATGCTGTGGAGAGTGCAACTAACAAGACTGTTACTGCGCTTAGCAATTTAGTACGTAAAGCGGTACAGGCTGGGTTGAAAAAGATTGGGGATGTTGTTAAGGCTAAGGATGGTGCTTCAGCAAAAGGTGGTGATAAGGAGAGTGTTAATGGGATTGCTAATGAGATAAAGGGGATTGTTGATGCTGCAGGGAATGCTGGTGATGAAGGAAAGTTGAAGGCTGCTGCTGTTGCTGCGGTTAGTGGGGAGCAGATTTTAAAAGCTATTGTTGATGCTGCTGGTAAGGGGGAGAAGGAGAAGAAAGGTGTGAAGGCTGCGGATGCTACAAACCCGATTGATGCGGCTATTGGGAGTACGGATGCTGATGCTGCGGCGTTTACTGATGCTGCGATGATCAGATTGCTGCTGCTATGGTGCTGCGGGGGATGGCTAAGGATGGGCAGTTTGCTTTGAAGAGTGATGCTGATGATGCTCATAAGGGGACTGTTAAGAATGCAAAGGCTGCTAAGGCTGCTGCTGCGGCTGCTGCTGATGGTGGTGGTACTACAGCAATTGGGGATGTTGTTAAGGCTGATGCTGCAGCAGCAAAAGGTGGTGATAAGGCGAGTGTTAATGGGATTGCTAATGGGATAAAGGGGATTGTTGATGCTGCAGAGAAAGCTGGTGAGAAGTTGACTGCTGATGCTGCTGCTGGTGAGAGCAACACGGATGTTGGGAAATTGTTTGTGAAGAAGGCTGGTGATGTTGGTGGTGAGGCGGCTGATGCTGGGAAGGCGGCTGCTGCTGCTGCTGCGGTTAGTGGGGAGCAGATTTTAAAAGCTATTGTTGATGCTGCTGGTAAGGATGAGGCGAAGAAGGCAGGTAAGAAGGCTGCAGAGGCTACAAACCCGATTGCGGCGGCTATTGGGGGTACGGGGGAGCAGAATGCTGCGGCTGCGGCGTTTACGAAGGATGGAATGAAGAAGGATGATCAGATTGCTGCTGCTATGGTGCTGCGGGGAATGGCTAAGGATGGGCAGTTTGCTTTGAAGGGTGGTAATGCTCATGCGGAGCATAAGGGGACTGTTAAGAATGCTGTGGAGAGTGCAAAGGCTGCTAAGGCTGCTGCTGAGGCTGCTACTGGTGGTACTAAAGCGATTGGGGATGTTGTTAAAGCTGATGCTAATAAAGCAGCAACAGGTGGTGATAAGAAAAGTGTTAATGGGATTGCTAATGGGATAAAGGGGATTGTTGAGGCTGCTGAGAAAGCTGGTGAGAAGTTGACTGCTGATGCTGCTGCTGGTGAGGACAACACGGATGTTGGGAAGTTGTTTGTGAAGAAGGATAATGATGGTGGTGAGGCGGCTGATGCTGGGAAGGCGGCTGCTGCTGTTGCTGCGGTTAGTGGGGAGCAGATTTTAAAAGCTATTGTTGATGCTGCTGGGAAGGGGGAGAAGGAAGGGAAGAAGGCTGCGGATGCTGCAAACCCGATTGCGGCGGCTATTGGGAATACGGCGAATGATGCTGCTGCTAAAGCGTTTGAGAAGATGAAGAAGGATGATCAGATTGCTGCTGCTATGGTGCTGCGGGGAATGGCTAAAGATGGGCAGTTTGCTTTGAAGGGTGCTGGTAATGCTCATACGGAGCATAAGGGGACTGTTAAGAATGAAAAGGCTGCTAAGGCTGCTGCTGCGGCTGCTACTGGTGCTGCTGGTGGTGACAAGGCAATTGGGGATGTTGTTAAGGCTGATGCTACTACAGCAGCAACAGGTGGTGATACGGCGAGTGTTAATGGGATTGCTAAGGGGATAAAGGGGATTGTTGATGCTGCAGAGAAAGCTGGTGAGAAGTTGACTGCTGATGCTGCTGGTGGTAAGGAGGACAATGTGAATGCTGGGAAGTTGTTTGTGAAGAAGGATGATGGTGGTGATGCGGCTGCTGCTGGGAAGGCGGCTGCTGCTGTTGCTGCGGTTAGTGGGGAGCAGATTTTGAAAGCTATTGTTGATGCTGCTGGTAAGGATGAGAAGGAGAAGGCAGGGAAGAAGGCTGAAGAGGCTGCAAATCCGATTGCGGCGGCTATTGGGAATACGGCGAATGATGCTGCGGCGTTTACTAAGGCTGAGATGAAGAAGGATGATCAGATTGCTGCTGCTATGGTGCTGCGGGGGATGGCTAAGGATGGGCAGTTTGCTTTGAAGGAGAATGATCATGATAAACATGAGGGGACTGTTAAGAATGAAAATGCTGCTAAGGCTGCAGGAGCTGCTGCTGGTGGTGGTGCCAACGCAATTGGGGATGTTGTTAAGGCTGAGAATGGTAAAGCAGCAACAGGTGGTGATAAGGCGAGTGTTAATGGGATTGCTAAGGGGATAAAGGGGATTGTTGATGCTGCTGAGAAAGCTGGTGAGAAGTTGACTGCTGATGCTGCTGCTGGTGAGAGCAACACGGATGCTGGGAAGTTGTTTGCTAAGAAGAAGAATGATGGTGGTGGGGCGGCAGATGCTGGGAAGGCGACTGATGATAAAGATGCTGGGAAGGCAGCTGCTGCTGTTAGTAAGGTTAGTGGGGAGCAGATTTTAAAAGCTATTGTTGATGCAGCTGGTAAGGATGAGGCGAAGAAGAAAGGTGTTGATAATGTGAAGGATGCTGAAAATCCGATTGCGGCGGCTATTGGGAGTACGGGGGAGCAGAATGCTGCGGCTGCAGCGTTTGCTACTATGAAGAAGGATGATCAGATTGCTGCTGCTATGGCTGCTGCTGATGGTGGTGCTGACAAAGCAATTGGGGATGTTGTTAAGGTTACTGCTGCTACAGCTGCAGCAAAAGGTGGTGATGAGAAAAGTGTTAATGGGATTGCTAATGGGATAAAGGGGATTGTTGTTGCTGCTGAGAAGGCTGGTGAGAAGTTGACTGCTGATGCTGCTGGTGATGATAAGAACGCGGATGTTGGGAAATTGTTTGCGAAGAAGGCGAATGATGATGGTGGTGGTGATGATAAAGCTGCTGGGAAGGCGGCTGCTGCTGTTACTGCGGTTAGTGGGGAGCAGATTTTAAAAGCTATTGTTGATGCAGCAGCTGGTAAGGATGAGGCGAAGAAGGCAGGTGTTGCTGATGTGAAGGATGCTACAAATCCGATTGCGGCGGCTATTGGGAGTACGGGGGCGGATAAAGCTGCTGCGGCGTTTACTGAGATGAAGAAGAATGATCAGATTGCTGCTGCTATGGTTCTGCGGGGAATGGCTAAAGATGAGCAGTTTGCTTTGAAGGGTGGTGCTAATGCTCATACGGAGCATAAGGGGACTGTTAAGAATGAAAAGGCTGCTGCTGCTGCTGCTGATGGTGATGGTACTACAGCAATTGGGGATGTTGTTAAGGCTGATAAAGCAGCAGCAACAGGTGGTGATGAGAAAAGTGTTAATGGGATTGCTAATGGGATAAAGGGGATTGTTGATGCTGCTGAGAAAGCTGGTGAGAAGTTGACTGCTGATGCTGCTGCTGGTGAGAGCGCGGATGTTGGGAAATTGTTTGTGAAGGAGGCTGATGATGGTGGTGGTGATGCGGCAGATGCTGGGAAGGCGCGACTGATGATAAAGATGCTGGGAAGGCAGCTGCTGCTGCTGCTGCGGTTAGTGGGGAGCAGATTTTAAAAGCTATTGTTGATGCTGCTGGTAAGGGGGAGAAGGAGAAGGCAGGTGTGAAGGCTGCGGATGCTGAAAATCCGATTGCGGCGGCTATTGGGAGTACGGCGAATGATGATGCTGCTGCGGCGTTTGGGAAGATGAAGAAGGATGATCAGATTGCTGCTGCTATGGTGCTGCGGGGGATGGCTAAAGGATGGGCAGTTTGCTTTGAAGAATGCTGATCATGCGGATCATCAAGGGACTGTTAAGAATGCAAAGGCTGCTAGGGCTGCAGGAGATGCTGCTGATGGTGCTACAGCGATTGGGGATGTTGTTGAGGCTGAGGCTAATAAAGCAGCAACAGGTGGTGAGGCGGCGAGTGCTAATGGGATTGCTAAGGGGATAAAGGGGATTGTTGTTGCTGCTGCTAAAGGTAATGGGACGGGTGTTGGTGATGTGAAGGATGCTGAAAATCCGATTGATGCGGCTATTGGGAGTACGGGGGATGCTGATGCTGCGGCTGCGGCGTTTACTAAGGCTGAGATGAAGAAGAATGATCAGATTGCTGCTGCTATGGTGCTGCGGGGAATGGCTAAAGGTGGGCAGTTTGCTTTGAAGAGTGATGATCATACGAATCATCAAGGGACTGTTAAGAATGAAAAGGCTGCTAGGGCTGCAGAAGCTGCTGCTGATGGTGGTGCTGGTGCGATTGGGGATGTTGTTAAGGCTGAGAATAATAAAGCAGCAGCAAAAGGTGGTGATGAGAAAAGTGTTAATGGGATTGCTAAGGGAATAAAGGGGATTGTTGATGCTGCAGAGAAGGCTGGTGATGAAGGAAAGTTGAAGGCTGATGCCGCTGCTGGTAATGTGAATGCTGGGAAGTTGTTTGCTAATAAGAAGAAGGAGGATGCTGATGCTAATAATGGTGGTGGTGATGATAAAGATGCTGGGAAGGCGGCTGCTGCTGTTAGTAAGGTTAGTGGGGAGCAGATTTTAAAAGCTATTGTTGATGCTGCTAATGGTGATGGGGCGGTTGTTGATGATGTGAAGGATGCTGAAAATCCGATTGCGGCGACTATTGGGAGTACGGCGGAGCAGAATAATGCTGCTGCGTTTGCTAAGGAGGCGATGAAGAAGGATGATCAGATTGCTGCTTCTTTGACATCTTTCATAGTTTTTTTCTTGATTTTATTACTTTATATATTATTTTCTTTCATTTAAATTCATTTAAGTTTGCTTTTAAATCAATTTTGATCTAACATATATGTTAGATATGCACAAATTAAGGAGAAATGAAATGGAAAAAGTGGAAAACTTTAAAAGCAAATGTCAACATAAACTAATAGTATTAGTATCAACGCTTTGCTTTATAAACAATAAATATAAAAAATATTCGCAAAGCAACATACTTTATTATTTTAATGAAAATTTAAAAAGAAATGGTCAAAACCCTATTAAAATAAAAACATTGCAAAACTATCTTTACAAACTAGAAAAAGAATTTGACGTAACAATCAATTATTATAAACACTTAGGGATAAACTGCGGAACCGAAATTTACTATAAACTTAAATATCAAAAACAAAAATGTTACTATAAAATAAACCAATATTTTAAAGAGAAAAAAGAAATCAGATTTAACTTAAGAGTAAATAAATTCTTTAAAGAAAATCATCCAAAAAAAGGGAGTGTAGAATCAAAGGAATGTAATAATAATAATAATAATAAAGAGAAAGAAAAAATTAAAAAAATTGAAAATTTACAAACAAAAAATTATGCCAAAAAATGCAAATTTACTACAAATTCCTTCTCTAAAATTTTGGACTTAAATATAAAAAAGAAATTCAAAATCGAAATACTAAAAGAAATTAAAAAAATAGAAATTTCCTTTCAAAAAAAATTTGATAAAAACTATAATCGAAAAAAATCCATGAAAACAAAACGAAAAGAACTAAAAACATTATTAGAAAAAAATAAAAAAAATTTAGAACAAAAAGGACTAAATAAAAAAGAATTGGAGAAAGATTTTCAAAATGTATATTCAAAATATAAAAATAAGCCCCACTTTATATTAGATTATAATAAATATGATGATTTAAAACAAATCATAGACAAAATAAAGAAAAACTTAAAGAGAAACGTAAACAAAAATGATGAAATCAAAATAAAGGAAAAAAATATTAAAAACAACATGCTTAATATATTATTTGAGCAATTAAAAACAAAATTCCTAATTGACAACGAAATTTTAATAAAAATTCTAAAAAACTATCTAAATCAAACAAAAAAATTAAAATATACCGATTTATTTAACAATAAATACTACAATGAAATATTAAAATTAATTAAAGATAAAAACCAATTTGTAATCAGAAAAAAAATTATTAATTAGGAATAAAATATGAAAAACATTCTAGAAAAGCTTAAAGAAAAAAAACCAGAAATCAAACCAGAAAAAAATAACATTTTTGTTAAAATTGAAAAAAAAAATGACAAAAGCATATACCACACAAAAATATTTTTAGACTTTCATGCGTTTGGAACAAAAAAAAATCAAAATCATAGATTTTTTATTTCATTTAGAAAATTGCTTGATAGAAAAAAAACAGAAGCATTTAGTCTTTTTTCTTTGAAAGATGAAGACAAATTCTTAGGAATTAGTTACGGATGCAGAAAACCAATAAAAAATGTTTTAAGAAAATATGAGGAAAACAATAAAATAAAAACAGCCACATTTTCGAAAATACACTACATACAATTTAAATTTAAAAAAGGAAGCATATTTTGCTACGTTGTAGGAATCTCTTATTTATTAAGAAAAGACAAAATTAAAAAAAAATATTATAAATCCTTAATCAAAATACTTTTAACTCTAGAAAAAGAAATATATGAATTTTACAACAAAAAAATATCAAATGGGGGGCTTATAACCAAATGGATAGAAAAAGAACAAAAATAATAACCATTGCTAGTATAAAAGGAGGCGTTGGTAAAAGTACAAGTGCCATAATTCTTTCCACACTTCTATCAAAAGAATACAAAGTATTATTAATAGATATGGATACACAAGCATCAACTACTAGTTTTTTTTATGAAAAATTAAAAGAAAATAACATAGACTTGGAAAGAAAAAACATTTGTGAAGTTTTAAAAGATAATTTAGACATTAATAGTACAGCTGTTAATATAGGAAACAATTTAAGCTTAATTCCCAGTTATCTTACATTACATAGCTTAAACGGAGATTTTTATTGCTTAAATAAACACAAAGCTATTGAGTTGAAATTGAAAATAGAAATAAAAAGATTAAAAATTAATTATGACTATATAGTGATTGATACAAACCCAAGTTTGGATTTAACATTAAGATGTGCTTTAAATGCTACGCATTATATGGTAATACCGATGACAGCAGAAAAATGGACGTTTGAAAGTTACGAACTTCTAGAATTTTTCATTAAAAATTTGGAAAAGTCAGTACCAACTTTTTTTATTATAACTAGATTTAAAAAAACTAATACACACAAAGAATTATTGAAAATAATGCAAAAAAAGAATAATTTTTTAGGTGTTGTATCAGAAAAAGAAGGGCTGAATAAAAAAATTGCAACTAATAGTGAGTTTGATTTGAAATCTAATTATATATTAGAATATAATTTAATATTAAAAAATTTAATATTTCAAATAAACACTTATTCAGAAAAAATGGAAATTTCCAAAATAAGTTGTCCAGCGCTAGACAATTTATAAATTAGAATTTAAAATAAACAAGGATTTTTTATGAACAAAAAACACAATAATGAAGTAACTATTAACCCAAGAAATTTAAATCACAGTAAAAATTCTATTTTAGATGTCAATAACGATATTCAATTATTTAATGATGAAGAAAGATTTGAATTTTTAAAAGGTAAGCTAAAAGATAATTTAAAAGAGGATATCTATAATAAAATAGAGGCCATGTACATTTTAATGGAAATTAAAAACAAAGCTTATTATAAACTTGATGGATATAAAAGTTTTGAAAAATTTATTAAAGATTACAGATTAGCCAGATCTCAAGCATATACATATTTAAAAATAGCTGGTGCAATTAAAAAAGGCGTTTTAAAACAAGAATATTTAGTTGAGAATGGTTTCAGGCAATCGATTCTATTTTTAATGAATTTTGACAATAAAGAAGAGAAAGCCCCAATTCAAAGCTCAAAAAAGTTTTTAAAAATTCAACTTAAAAATCAAGAAAGTTATTTTTTTTATAAAAAAAACTATAAGTTTACAGAATTTTTTTTAAATAAGGTCTTTTGGGATAAAAAAGATTGGATTGAGGAAATTATGAAAGAATTCAAAGATAAAACTGAATAATTTATTATTTATGTTATATAAATGTTGATTTTATTTTTAAATTGATGTATCCTTAATTTAAGGATAAGTTTTTCATTTAAAATTTACCTTAATTTGTGACCGCCATTGTGAGCTATTAGAGCTTAATTAAGCTTTCTTTTCAAAAAGAAAGCTTAATTAAGCTCTAATACTAAGTATTGTTTAATTTGTATCAACAGATTGTGCAAACTTTAAGTATATCGATTTTTCCTCAACAACCTTTTTAAAAATTTCAAATCTTTTTTAAGATATCTTAAAAAAGATTTGAAATTAAAATACATTGATATATTTTTTAATGTAAATTGCTGTAATAATAAGGAGAATATTTTGGAAAAAAATTATTTTGTTATTATAACTTACTTTTTAAGCTTTTTGTCATGTAATCTTGCAAATTCATCATCAAAAAACAAGGGTTTTGAATTTAATCAAAGTGAAAAGATAATTGAAAAAAATTTAAAATTAAAAGAAGATCACTTAAAAAGCGAAGCGATTCAAAATGATTTGATAGTTAAAATAATGGAAATTGTTAAGCTTATTGAGGCAAAGACAATTTTAGATAGAGCAAAGATCGAACCCTTAGATCAATTTGGCATGAAAGACTTTGTATTTAATAATCTCATAGTAGACTCCAATCATGAGAGGTATTCTCATAATGAAAACAAAGATGTACGAAGAAAGTTTTACTCATCTTTGAACTATAATGAACCCTTAATAAGAGTTTTTGGTAAAATTCTTAATAAAATATCAAGTAATGTGAATAATCAAAATTTAGATTTGCTTATTGTTAAGGCTGGACAATATTATTCTCAATATGAATTAGAACATTCGGCTAAAAAAATAAACGAGCAAATGGATAAGTTAACAAATTTGAATACAGAAGAGTTAAATCTTATTTTAAGTAAACTTAAAGAGTTGAAAACGTTTAAAACAAGGTGGATCGATATTGTAAATCAAATTGTTGGTTATTGTACAAATAATATCAATTTAAATGGTGATATTAAAGATGATTTTGGGAAAATGATAAGATGTATTGAGCACATTAATTTAAAATATGAATATTTTTTGAAGCATGAAATACTTAAAACCGAGATTTTATCTTATGAAATAACAAAAATTTTAGATAAGTAATCAAGGGATTTATTTATTTTTTTATTAAGAATATATCAAGGAAAAAATTTTTTCCTTGATATATTCTTGCAGTTAAAATTGCATATATTTTTTTTATTTTTCATGTTATGTACTTAAATGAGGCTAAAAATATACTTCCGGGGGACTTTTTCATAAAATTAATTATTGAAAGAAATAATTTGGGTGTTAACCTTGATTTTATCCTTTTTTATAGGTAAAAATTTTATGAAATTGAAAAGCGGTTTGTTAATTTTTTTATTTCATTTAACAAAAAATAACAAAGAATTCTCCACCTATAATTTCTATGAAATTTAGGTGGAGATGAATTTGCTAATAGCTGGATTTATTTTGATTTTGAATATACTTTTTGATGATATCAATGAAGCCCCGCCAGTAGAAATAAGACAATAACTTCTAGACCAAAAATAAGGTTTCCAATAATATTTATCCAAATAAGTAGAATATTTTTTTCTTATAAGTCTTGAAGATACTGTTTTTAGATTATTGATAAATTTAGAAGGTTGAATATTGGGGGTAAATTCTAGTAATAAATGAATATGATCCTTATCATGGTTAAATTCATTAAGGGTTATTTTCCATAAAGAACATATATTAAATATTATTTGGTAAAGAGAAGATGAAAGCTCGGCATTTATGCATTTATGCCTATATTTAGTAACTAATACTAAGTGATAATTAATAGAATATACGCAGTGATTATTAAAAATTAGTTTGTGTGACATTATACACTTAAGTATAAAATATTATAAAATAATAAAACATATGAGTGCTAATAAAGCTTATAAGTACAGAATATATCCTAACACCAATCAAAAGAAATATTTTTCAAAGGTATTTGGATGCGTAA
>NZ_JACHFG010000006.1 GCF_014201775.1 Borreliella yangtzensis
GAAGAATCTGTTTATTTTTGCAGAGCTATTTATTGTAAATTTTCTTATCTTGCATTTGCGCCCAAAACCATGGAAATGAATTATTGGATAACAAAGGTTCTAGGACACGAACCAAGCGACATAACAACAGCCTTTCATTATAATCGGTATGTTTTGGATAATTTAGATGATAAAGCAGACAACAATTTATTAAAATTGCTTAATCAAAGAATTTATACATACGTTAGACGTAAAGCCACCTATTCTATTATTACAATGGATCGTTTAGAAGGTTTGATTAAAGAGCCTCGGATGTTTGATGATAATTATATTAAAACTTTGATTGTAATTAAAGATTTGATGTTGAAGGATGATTTAGAAACTTTAGCGATGGTTAGGGGATTGAATGTTAAAATTCGCAAAGCTTTTAAAGCTACATACGGATACAATTATAACTACATAAAACTTACAGAATATTTATCAATAATTTTTAATTATAAACTATAATTTTTGCTTTTTTTAAAATTTTAGTTATTGTTTAATACATTTTGAGAATATTAGAAAATATTTTATTAATAAGATATTATATAACTGATATGAAAATAGGTCTTCGTTATTTCTTTAAAAAAATTTTAAAATCTAATGATAATAGAACGATTTATATTTCTTATCTTTATGATAAGTTAGCTTCAGTTAAGCCAAAAGGAGATTGGCTTAAAATTTATTTTAAAGATTCTAAAAGAGGTAAAAAATATTTTATTCTTTTTAATAGAAATGGTTCAAATGGTAATTTTATTTCATGTAGATTTTTAAAAACAGATTGTAATTGTGGTCTTGATATTAAATTTTCTGATGGCAATTTGAATATCTTTTGTAGAAACCGGAAGTCTTTAGAATTTTTGAAATTTAAAGTTGAACATTTTTTTAGAGGTGCGTCTTATTCCAAGAATAATAATTTTGATTTAAGGCATTAAGCCAAGTTTTAAAAAATTAAGGTATTTGACAAACTGAAAGTAAGTTCTAATAATAAATTTTAAAGCTATTAAATTGGAAGGGATAGTTTTCATCTAAAGTTTGTTTTTCAATATCATCAATGTTTGAATACTTATTTCCATTTTTTAGTAATTTTTCGAATTTTTTCATTTGTTCTTTAGTATTAAAAAAAACCACAATTTCTACCCTTCCATCGTTTAGATTTTTTACAAACCCTTTTAGTCTCATATTATTTGCTATTTGCTCTGTGAAAAATCTAAAACCAACACCTTGAACTTTCCCAGAAATAAAATATTGTTGTTTATACATTATTACCTTCTTGTATAGAATTTATCCAATAGAAAAATTTTAAAATTTTTCTATTGGATTAGCTGTTTTTATATTTTATTTTTAAAATTTTACATAAGCTTGTCTATTTCCATTTTTATGTTATCGGATAATCCTCCAAATACAATTTGGACACTATTTCCCTTTTTTAATATTCCACTAGCACCCAGATTTTTGAAATAGGCATCTGATTTGACTAATTCTATTTGTTTTAGATTAACTCTTAGTCTTGATGCACATGCATCAATGTATGTAATATTATCTTTACCTCCAAGACCTTCTAATACTTTTGAAGAAGTTTCTGATAAACTTGTTTTTTCTGGACCTATGCTATCTTGTTCCATTTCTGCATCTTCTCTTCCTATTGTTTTAAGATTGAATTTCATGATTGCATATTTAAATATAAAATAAAATCCAATAAAGTAGAAGATTCCTAATATAGGAATTGCTATCCAATTTGTTTTGCTATTCCCTTGAAGTATTCCAAATAGAAACATATCTATAAATCCGCCAGAAAATGTTAGTCCCACCCCTACGTTTAAAAGGTGTGTTAAAAGATACGCTAATCCAAAAAGAGGAACGTATATAAAGTAATAAAGCGCTGGTGCTGCAAAAAGGAATGCAAATTCAAGAGGTTCTGTAATTCCTGTTAACATTGATGTAAAGCTAGCAGATAGTAATAATGAAGCTACGTTTTTTTTATTTTCGGGTTTTGATGTATGGTACATAGCAAGCGCAGCTCCAGGTAATCCGAAAATCATAACGACAAATTCTCCGCTAAAAAACCTTGTTCCTTTTGCAACTTCAAAGTGTACAGTATTAGGATCTGCAAGTTGTTTGAAGAATATATTTTGTGCTCCTGATATGAGCTCTTCATTTATTTCCAATGTCCCACCAACAGCTGTTTGCCAAAATGGCATATAAAATATATGGTGAAGTCCAAACGGAATTAAAGACCTTTTTATTGCTCCATATGCAAATGTTCCAAAAAGTCCGGATTGTTCTACAATTTTTCCGAACGAAGTCATTGCACCTTGGATAAAAGGCCAAATAAATGTTAAAAATATTCCCACTATAAACATTGTTATTGTTGTTATGATTGGTACAAATCTTGTACCCCCAAAAAATGCTAAAAATGTGGGTAGTTGAATATTATAAAATCTGTTATGAAGAAAGACAGCAATAAATCCTGCTATAAATCCCCCCATTACGCTCATTTGAAGAGAAAATATTCCAAGTACATTTGTATATTCCTGACTTTTTGCAGTTGCAGCTGTTTCAGGCATTCCTAATTCTAATAGTGCTTTTAGGCTGGCACTTTCTGGTGTGATTCCTTGTATGTATAAGATTCCATTTATAGTTTGATGCATAACTAAAAAGCCAACTACTCCCGCTAGAGCGGCTGTTCCTTTTTCTACTTTAGCAAGTCCAATTGGAATTGCTGCTGCAAACATTAAAGGCAAGTTTGCAAAAATTACCTCCCCCGTGTATTTCATAAGATAAAGTATTGAGTTTGCTACAGTTCCTTTCCCAAGCATTTCTTCTAATCCATAAGCTTGAATCATTGTTTCGTTAGTAAATGCTCCTCCGATTCCCAATAAAATTCCAGCTGCTGGTAGAAGTGCTATGGGAAGCATGAAAGCTTTTCCTATTTTTTGTAATATTGTAAATATAGATATAGATGCTGATGATGTTGTCATAATTTTCCCCTTTTTATTAAATTCAAATTAATTAATTAAAATAATTAATTTAATTAATACGCTTAATATCTTAACAAGATTTTTAGATCTTGTAAAGATTAACAACGGATAAATAATAATATTATTAAATGGTTGTTTATAAACTTTTATACTTCTAAAAAATATTAAAGATTATTTTTAATTTAATTAAATGTCATTTATTATTTAAATATCGATTGTAACTTTTATTCTCAATATAATTATTTTAAATTAAGTTTAAACCTAATAGATCGAATCAATTTGGTTTAGAATGTTGTTGTCATGCTAATTAAATTAGCATGACAACATTAAATGCCAATTAAATATTTATAGATTTCATTAGTTTTATTAGAGTAATCTATAGGTAGTTTATTGTCGCTATCTCTGATATATGGATTAGCCCCTTTTTTAATAAGTGATTTAATAAATTTTAAATCGTAATTTTTAATTATGGCACTATGAAGAGCTGTTTGAGAACTTTGATTTGTTAAATTAATGTTAAATTCTTTTGTTATTATATAATTTATAATATTTTTTGCTTTTACATTTATGGCATAAGTAAATATTGGATTGCCGTTAGAAAATATTGTATTTAATGAAAAAATATTGTTATTTTTTGCTAAAAATTCTTTAAAATCATTAAGTTTATCATTTTCAGTTAAATATTGTAGTTGTTTTTTTTTCTCCAAGTATAAACCATACTCTTTTTTAATTTTTATTGTTTTAAGAAAGTTGTCTTTATCTTCTTGTAAGTCTATGTAATAAGGGTTAGTCTCAATATTATTTTTATAATATTCTATGGGATTAGTAATATTATTTTCATCAAAATAATAAACATTTATTAGTTCTTTAAAGTGTATATTTTTATTTTCTGGGATTAGATCAAATTTAACTTCATAGTTTTCAAATTTTTTAAAGGGAATTAAATTATAATTTTGATCGTAAAAAAGCAATTCTGTTATTTGACCGTTTGTATTTTTTGTAACAGGAATAATATTTCCATTTGAATCAATACCTATTTCTGTATTTTCTCCATTTAGAATAGGTAATTTATATTTATTATAAATAGGGGTAATATTTTCTTTTATTTGTTCTATTTTTTTTTTAATTTCTGAATTTGTTGCTTTGACGTAATTTTTATAATTTGTTTGGATTTCATAAGAACTTTTGCCAATATTTTTAGAATATTTCTCAAAGCTAGCATTAAATACTGTATATAGTGGATTAAATTTTGACATCAATTCCATTCTTATTGGCACTGGAAAATTTAGTAAGTATTTTTGAAAAAATTGTTCGTTTATCTTATGTATTTCAAAAAATTCTTTTTCAAAAATATTAAAATTTTCCAATAACTGCTTTTCAGTAAAATAATAAGATAAATTTGAGCTGATTATAAAAAGAGCAAAAAAAGTTAAATAATATAAAAAGTATAAGTTTTTTAATTTCTTTCTGATTTTATTTCGTAAGTTTTTATTGAAAATTGTAAAAGATAAAAATCCAACAACAAGGTACCCAGAATATAGAAATATTTTGCTTAGCACATAATAATTCATTATATGTCCTTTTAAACTTCGTTTTTATATTATATCAAAATATTTATATAATTTTGATTTACTTTACTTTATTTTATTAAAAACATACAATTAAAGTATTAAATGAAGAAGTTTTTAATTCCTGTTTATTTTTTATTTCTTTGCGGCTGTTCAACAATTTCTTTGGTTAAAATACCAGAAAAAGATAAAATAAATTTAACTGTTTTAACATCTTTGATGAATTATCCTGATTTGAAGATTTCAAATTTTAAAACAGAAGATTACAAATATTTATATCGTTCATCTGATTTTGAAAGATTAAAAAATGTCAAGAATAGTGCTTATGTTTATGTTGATGAACCTAATTACAATAGTAATATTAATTTTATTAAGGATCTTTTTATTTATAATAAAAAATTATATGGGATACTTATTGCTTATAGTTCGACCCAAGGTGCAGCGTTTAAGGCAGAAGTTTTGTCTTATCTTGAAAAACAAAAAATTTTAAAAAATTTTTCATTAATAATAAATTTTCCAACTACTAAAAAATTTATGGATGATAAGTATTGGATTGTAATTGCAAAAAAACATTTAGATTCTCTTATTAAGAGTAAAGATTATTTAGTCTTGGCTAATGTAAAGATGGAATATATACTAAAAAAGTTTTCAATTTAAAAAAGCTTTTTACTCTAGGTCTTCAAATATTTTTTTAATTTGTTCTTTTTTTTCAATTTCATATTTTTCCAAATCAATAGCTATTGATTCTTTAATTTTATCTGTATTGTGGAGGTAGATATTATTATCTGCTTTATGCTTTGTAGTTTTAATTTTTAAAAACTTTTTACTCTTTTTTATTTTATTTATTTTGCTAAGATCATTAAGTATACTTAATTTTAAATAAATTGTATTTTCGGTTACTTGAAATTCTTTTGCTATTGCTTTTTGAGGATACTCTATAGATTTATATTTAGATAATTTTAATTTTAATGTGATTGTTGGAACTAAAATATTTGCTGCAAATATATTGGCTTCTGTTATCATTTGACTATCTTGAATATCATTGTAATAATTTTCATTTTTAGATAAATTTTTTATTTGATCTTTATGCATCAAATAATGTCCCAAGTGTTTTGCTATTGTAAATCTTTTATTTTCAAGACTCATATTTTCATTTATATATAAAGATTTTTCATTTAGTTGAATATATCCTGAAAAATCTTTATGTTTATCTTGAAAACCTATTTCAAAAATTTTAAGATCTTCTTCCATAGCAATTTTTATTATAGGAACAGGAATAAGTAATATTTTATGTTTTAATATTATATAATCCGAATAGACTTTAGAATTTGCAATATAAGAGCCAAAGTTGTTTTCATCCATTTAATATAAATACTCTCCTTTCTGTATTGTATAATATAAGTTAATTATGAAATATAGTTTTTATTTGATTTTAATAGTTTTTATTTGTTTTTCTTGCAAAATTTTGAATATTGCAGAAGACTTAGAAAAGAATTTTGAAAAAATTGAAAGAGCAGATTATTTTCTTTATTTTTATCCAGATAGTCAAATCTATATTAAAAAAGACAAATCTAGTAATAGATTTACTGTATTTTTAAATGTTATGCTAGACTCAAATTTAAATTTTACTAAAGGTTATTTAAAATTAATTCAAGATAATAAATATATCGGAAGTATTGCCATTTCTAAGGTAGTTAGTATTGGAAATTTTAAGTTTTTATACATCAATCTTAATAAAGACAATTTCACTCTTATGTTAAAAGCTTTAACCCCCTACAAAAAGCTAGTTTTTTTATTTAACAACGATTCTTTTCAAGTTTGGACTAAGGACACCTTGCAATATGATCCAAGATTTATTGATGTTAATTTCAAGAATACAAAAAATACTTTAGAATATGCATTTAAAAATAAAATTTTATAAAAAAAATAGTATATTATTGAATGATCTGAAAATTTTAAAAAAATACTTATTATTTTTTTATCTACTACAATTAACATTGTCTTGTTCTACAATTTCTTTTGACGGTATTCCTGAATTAAAAAAAGATTCTAAATATATTAAATTAATTCAAGAGAATAATAAAATTTCTTTAAGGCATTATTTTACTATTTCTAATAAGTGGAATTTAAGGTATAAAGAACCTTTATTTTTAAAAGTTGGAAATGACATAATTACTTTATTTTTATTTAATCGTCACAAACTGATTAATCAGAAATATCTGCAAACCTTTTTTAGCGTTGGAAACGATATTTCTTTAAAAGCTTATTTAAAGCTTATTAAAGCTAGAAAATTTGTTATTATAAATAGTTCTGAAAAGGTTATTAAAACTATTGTATTTTCAAACTTGCCCGACAGTGAAAATATTCTTTGTCAGAATAATATGCTTAATAAGATTAAATAGGTCTTTTAAAAGAATTAAAAGGGTATTATTATTAAAAATATTTTAAAAAAATATAAAGGAAAATTTATGGAAAAATATATAAAAGGTTTGTTTTTTCAATTTAAAAACAGTGATATTAACTATAAAAAGGAAATTTTTGCAGGTATTACTACTTTTTTGAGTATGTCATATATTATAGCCGTTAATCCAGCAATACTATCTAATACAGGGATGCCAATTGGTGCACTAGTCACTGCAACCTGTCTAACAGCAGCATTTTCTACCATATTAATGGGGCTTTACACTAATACGCCTCTAGCATTGGCTTCTGGAATGAGTGTAAATGCATTTTTTGCATTTACTGTAGTAATTGGAATGAATATTCCTTGGCCAGTTGCATTAGCTGCTGTTTTTATTGAAGGATTAATTTTCATTCTCCTATCCTTTTTAAGGGTAAGAGAGCAAATTATAAGCTCCATCCCGATAAATCTAAAATACTCTATCTCAGTTGGAATAGGTCTTTTTATTGCTTTTATTGGTTTTGTCAATGGTGGAATCATCATTAAAAATGATGCTACATTGGTTGGAATCGGGTCATTTATTGACTTAAAAGTTTTATTTACATTTTTAGGATTATTTGCTATTGCAATTTTTGAACAATTAAATGTAAGAGGAAGTATACTTTGGGCAATTAGTATAGTTACTATTACGGCTTGGATATATGCAATGTTTAACTTAGAAGGTGCCAAATCCATTGGAATACATCTTCCTAATGGAATCTTAAGATTTGAATCTATTAAACCAATATTTAATCAATTAGATTTTTCCTATGTTTTGAGCGAGCATTTCTGGACTTTTATATCAATAGTTTTTATTCTTCTATTTAATGATTTATTTGATACTGTGGGTATTTTAATAAGTGTTACAACAAAAGGTGGCATGTTGGATAAAAATGGGAAAATTCCTAATGCAAAAAAAATATTACTAGTTGATGGCATTGCTACTACTTTTGGAGCAATAATGGGAGTTTCTACTGTTACTACTTATATTGAAAGTTTTACAGGAATTGCTGAAGGTGGCAAAACGGGTCTTACTTCAATTGTAACTGGATTATTGTTTTTATTTGCAGTTTTTTTTTCACCTCTGTTTATTGCTGTTCCTGCTAGTGCCACTGCTGCTGCTTTAATATATGTGGGATTTACAATGTGTAAAGAGCTAGTAAAAATTGATTTCTATAATATTAGAGAAAATGTTTCTAGTTTTTTAATATTTTTTTTGATTCCTCTAACTTATAGTATTTCCTCAGGATTTTTTATTGGAGCAATATTTTACATTTTGGTAAATGTATCATTAAATTTTTTTAGTGAAGAAAAAATTAAGATTTCTCCTACAATGTTAATATTGTGCTTAATTTTTATTATTAAATTTGCTTATGGGTATTAATGTTTTCATTAAATTAAATTTATTCCTACATTTTGCTAGTAGATTAAATATAATGAATAGTGTTGGTTTTATTTTTGATATAAAATGAAATTTAAGGAGTAATTTATAATGAATCAATCCAAAGAAACATTATTATTTCAATTTAAAAATAACACCATTGATTATAAAAAAGAAATTATAGCGGGGATTACTACTTTTTTGAGCATGGCATACATAATAGCTGTTAATCCAGCAATATTATCTAGCACAGGTATGCCAATTGGTGCATTAGTTACTGCAACATGCTTAACATCAGCATTTTCCAGTATATTAATGGGGCTTTATACTAATACCCCTATTTCACTAGCTCCAGGCATGGGCCTTAATGCATTTTTTGCATTTTCCGTAGTAATTGGAATGAATATCCCTTGGCAAGTTGCATTAGCTGCTGTTTTTACTGAAGGACTTATTTTTATTGTATTGTCTCTGTCAAGAGCTAGAGAAAGTATTGCAAATTCTATACCAGTAAATTTAAAATACTCTATCACAGTTGGAATAGGGCTTTTTATTGCTTTTATTGGTTTTGTCAATGGTGGAATCATCATTAAAAATGATGCCACATTGGTTGGAATCGGATCATTTATTGACTTAAAAGTTTTATTTACATTTTTAGGATTATTTTTTATTGTAATTTTTGAACAATTAAATGTACGAGGAAGTATACTTTGGGCAATTTGCTCAGTTACTGCCATAGCTTGGACATATGCAATCTTTAATCCAGAAAGCGCCGTTACTGCTGGAATTCGTTTTCCAGACGGAATTTTAAGATTCGAATCTATTAAGCCAATATTTAATCAGTTGGATTTTTCCTACATATTAAACAAACATTTTTGGAGCTTTATTACAATTGTATTAGTATTGCTGTTTAACGATTTATTTGATACTTTGGGTACTTTAATAGCAGTAGCAGCAAAAAGTAATATGTTAGATAAAAATGGGAAAATTCCCAATGTTGGTAAAGTATTTTTAATTGATGCCATTTCTACTACTGTTGGAGCAATAATGGGGGTTTCTACTGTAACAGCATACATTGAAAGTTGTACGGGAATAGAAGAAGGTGGCAAAACTGGGCTTACAACAATAGTAACGGGAATAATGTTCTTTGTTGCAATATTTCTTTCTCCATTATTTATTGCTGTTCCTGCTAGCGCAACCGCCGCAGCACTAATATATGTAGGATTTTCAATGTGCAAAGAAATAATAAAAATTAATTTCTCTAATATAAGAGAAAATATTCCCAGTTTTTTAATATTTTTTTTAATTCCCTTAACATACAATATTTCTTCGGGGATCAGCATTGGAATAATATTTTATGTTTTAATCAACTTAATACTTAATTTATTAGAAAATAAAAAAAATAAAATCTCTCCAATAATGATAATACTCTGTCTAATTTTTATTATTAAATTTATTTATGGTTATTAATTGATTTGCTATTTATAAAAAAAATTTAAAATTTGCTTTATAAGAAACTAAATTTTAAATTATAAAAAAAGAATTTTTATTATCAAGATATTCCACTTACTGAATAACTTTATAAAATCTTATATAAACTACGTATTTTTAAAAAATCTGCTAAAACTATTTAAGCGTTCAAAATTAAACTTTTATAATCTCTAAATAAAACTGATAACTAATTTTTTTATATTTAATACTTAAATTCAATTTATTAACGATTATATTGAAATAAGCCTTGCTCTTAAAAATTGTTTTTAAGGTCATACATTTAATACTTATTTGACATTAATTTCTTAAATTATTGAAAATATAAAAAATAAAAAGCCAAGAAATCTTTCTTGGCTTTAATTGACTTTATTTTTCCAGTTACTTTTTTTAAAACAAATTAATCTTATAATATCGACCTAAATTAAGGTTTTTTTGGACTTTCTGCCATAACAGGACTTGTAAGCTCTTTAATTGAATTGGTTAATATTTCTTGAGCTGCCTTTGACAAGCTTTCTACTGATTTAAACAACTTTTCAAGCTCTTCAGCACCCTTAGTTTTATCCGCATTTGATTTTAAAATAGCTTTTTTTGTATCATCATCAGCAGCATCCTTTTTACCAAGCTCTGCGTGACTACCTTTTAGCTTATTAGTAAATTCTTCAGAGCATTTCTTAGCCTTTTCAATTTCTGTTTTTAATACTTCTGAATTTTTCAATCCATCTAATTTTTGTGTTATTCGGGTTGATATTGCATAAACCCCCGCCAACAATGATCCGTTCTGCCCTGCTTCATTACCTAAACCGGTATTATTATCTATTTTTTTACCGATAGCCTTAGTAGCAATTTCATCGATAGATGAAAGCAAAGTCTCAACTTCTTTCACAGCCAGTACAATTGCATTTGAATCTGTAATTTTTTTACTTATCTCTGTAAGATTAGGCCCTTTCACAGACTCATCAACAGAATCAGTAGATGTAGTTACATCTTTTCCTGAATTATTACAAGATATAAATAAAAATAAAGTCATTAATATTGCACTTAATGTATTCTTTTTCATTAATTTGTGCCTCCTTTTTATTGAATTATTAATTCAATAATTTTATTTTTTCAATTTTTTATATAAAAAAAATAATTTTTCAAGAGTAATAATTTAAATAATTTTTCAATAAATTTATTGAAAAATTATTTAAATTATTACCAACTAATCGTCTTAATTTAGCCTTAAGATTGACAGAAACAAAGATAAATATGTTACAATTGAATGGAATGGGTTTTAATAATAACAACTTTATTTATATTAAGGACTTGTATAATGAATGTTCGTGCAATACTTGTATTAGACTTTGGTTCCCAATATAGTCAGCTAATTGCAAGAAGAATTAGAGAAATTGGCGTTTATACAAAAGTAATGCCTTACTGTACCCCTTTAAAAGAAATTAAAAATATGAACATCGTAGGAATAATACTAAGTGGGGGACCCGATTCTGTTTATTCGAAAGAAGCTCCTATCTTGAACATAGAAATTTTTAATTTAAAAATACCTGTTTTAGGAATATGTTACGGGATGCAACTAATTGTTAAATTATTTGGGGGCTTAGTATCTAAAGGCTGTAAACAAGAATATGGAAGCTCTGAAATCTTTCTAAAAGATGAAAAATCTATTTTATTTTCAGAACTTCCAAAAAAATTTCAAATAATTATGAGTCATGGAGATAGTATTGAAAAAATTCCCAACAATTTCAAACAGTTAGCTTTTACAAATAATTGTATTGCTTCCATATCAAATGAAACTCAAAAAATTTATGGTCTACAATTTCACCCAGAAGTAACTCATTCTGAATTCGGTGACCAAATACTTAAAAATTTTGTTTTTAAAATTTGCCAAGCTCAACCTAATTGGTCATTAGAAAGCAATGTAGAAACTATTGTAGAAAAAATTAAACTTAAAGTAGGTAGTAAAAAGGTTATTTTAGGGCTTTCTGGTGGAACAGACTCTTTAGTTTGCGCATTACTTATAAAAAAGGCAATAAAAGAAAATTTAATCTGCGTTTTTGTAAATACTGGTTTGTTGCGTAAAAATGAAGAAAAAAAAATACTAGAATTAAAGGATCAATATGATTTAAATATAAAATATATTAATGCTTCTGCAGAATTTTTAAACCATTTGAAAAATGTAAGTGATCCTGAAGAGAAAAGAAAAATAATAGGAAAAGAATTTGTTAATATTTTTGAAAAAATTACTCTAGAATATCAAAATATAGAATATTTAGCTCAAGGAACAATTTATTCTGATGTAATTGAATCTAAATCAAAAAATAACACTTCTTCAAAAATTAAATCTCATCACAACGTGGGAGGACTTCCAGATAAAATGCGTTTAAAACTTTTGGAACCTTTGAATGAATTTTTTAAAGATGAAATAATTCAAATCGGAATAAATCTAGGCATTAAAAAAGAAGCTCTTTATAGGCACCCATTTCCAGGTCCAGGATTGGCTATAAGAATAATTGGAGAAGTAACACAAGAGAAGATAAGCATCTTGCAAGAAGCAGACAATATACTCACAGAAGAGCTTTTCATAAATGATTTATATTATAAAATAAGACAAGCATTTGTTGTATTGCTACCTGTAAAATCCGTAGGCGTAATGGGAGATCAAAGAACATATGAATACACAGCTGTCATTAGATGCGTAAATACTCAAGACTTCATGACTGCAGAATGGACTGAACTTCCTTATAATTTTTTAAAAAAAGTTTCTTCACGAATAATCAATGAAGTTAGGGGTATAAATAGAGTTTGCTATGATATCTCTTCCAAACCTCCGTCAACCATAGAATGGGAATAATAAAAACAATAAAAGGGAATTTTATGATAAATAAAATAATAAAAGAAGCTTTAACTTTTGATGATGTCTCTTTAATTCCAAGAAAATCCTCTGTATTGCCTAGTGAGGTCAGCTTAAAAACAAAATTGACAAAAAATATATCTTTAAATATACCATTTTTAAGCTCAGCTATGGATACTGTCACAGAAAGTCAAATGGCAATAGCCATTGCTATAGAAGGTGGTATCGGGATTATACATAAAAATATGTCGATAGAGAATCAAAAAAAAGAAATAGAGAAAGTAAAAACATACAAAATTCAAAAAACTATTAACACAAATAAGGGGACAAACGAACAAGTAACCGAAATGCTTGTACCAAAACAAGAGCTCAAAGCTCCCGAAATATACGGAAATGCGGAATACGCTGAAGATTTTTCTAATGCCTGCAAAGATTTGAATAATAGACTAAGAGTAGGCGCTGCTGTTTCCATTGATGTTGATACCACAGAACGAGTTGAAGAGCTTGTAAAAGCACATGTAGATTTACTTGTCATAGACTCTGCCCATGGTCATTCTACAAGAATATTAGAACTTGTCAAAACAATTAAAAACAAATATCCAAACTTAGATCTTATTGCTGGCAACATAGTAACAAAAGAAGCTGCATTAGATTTAATCAATGCAGGAGCAGACTGTTTAAAAGTAGGAATAGGTCCGGGTAGTATATGCACAACAAGAATCGTTGCGGGAGTTGGTGTTCCCCAAATAACAGCAATCTGTGATGTTTATGAAGTTTGTAAAAACACAAATATTTGCATTATAGCAGATGGCGGAATCAGGTTTTCAGGAGATGTAGTTAAAGCCATCGCAGCAGGAGCTGATAGCGTAATGATAGGCAATCTCTTTGCAGGCGCAAAAGAATCTCCTTCAGAAGAAATAATTTACAATGGAAAAAAATTCAAATCTTATGTTGGAATGGGTTCTATTTCTGCTATGAAAAGAGGCTCTAAATCAAGATATTTTCAACTTGAAAACAATGAACCTAAAAAATTAGTTCCTGAAGGAATTGAAGGAATGGTACCGTATTCTGGAAAATTAAAAGATATTTTGGCTCAATTAAAAGGCGGATTAATGTCCGGAATGGGTTACTTAGGAACAAGCACAATATCTGATTTAAAAATAAATTCTAACTTTGTAAAAATAAGCCATTCTTCATTAAAAGAATCCCATCCTCACGATGTTTTTAACATAACATAAAAAATATAATAAAAAAATATGTATCAAATTAAATAACACCTTAAAAGCAGGCAAATAATTAGGAACATAATAATTTCGCCTACTTTACAATACATTTTCTAACATTAGTGCGCTAAAAATTTACTCTATTGTAAAATAATATCTCTAAAATTAATAAGAAAAAATTCATTTCTTATTTTTATTTATAGCCAAATCAAAAGATCTGGCTATAAACTGTTTGTAATCAAAAATTAATTTTTTAAAAAATAAAATATAAATCATTTAATTGGCTTTATCTCAGATAGATTAAACCTTTCCGAAACATTTGGCTCCCAACCTTTCCACTTATCGTTCCTAAAAAGATAACTAGAAGAAGTTATATTAATAAATACACCTGGAAAATCTATTTCGGTTATTATTGCCTCTGCTTTTTTTAAAATCTTCTGTCTTTCAGAAATACTTCTTTCATGATCTGATTTTATTAAAAGTTTATCATATTCAGGATTTGAATACCCATAAGATGAAAAAGAGGTGTTTTCAGTTTTAAAGATGCTTAAAAATGTCATGGGATCCGCATAATCTCCTGACCAACCTGCCCTTATTATTTCATAATTACCATTTACCCTGCTATTTATATAAGTTGACCACTCTTCATTTTCAAGCTGAACATTAATATTTAAATTTTTTTTCCACTGATTTTGGATAAATTCAGCAATTTTTCTCTGACTATCATTTGTATTGTATTTTACTTTCAATAAAGGAAAATTTTTTCCATTAGGATACCCTGCATCTACCAAAAGTTTTTTTGCCATTTCAGCATCAAATAAGCTTAAATTGTGTTTGTAAGAGTAATCAATATAATCTGGGGTTGCTCTTCTCGTGGGGATGGAACTATCATTAAGAACGCTCTCTGTTAAAGTTTTTCTATCAATAGCAAGAGATAGTGCCTTTCTAACTTTAACATTGTCAAGTGGTTTTAATTTGGTATTTAAAGAATAAAAATAAGTTGAATTAGCACCTATTGAATAATAATCATCCCTAAGCCTGAGATCTTTAAGTAAATCTGATGGAACATTGTTAAAAATTGCATCTATTTCATCATTTAAATACATATTATAAGCTGTAATACTATTGTCTGTAGTAAAAAATATGATGTTGTCAAGAAAAACATTTTTGGATTTATAATATTTATTGTTCTTTTCAAGAACAACCTTTTCATTTAAAACTCTAGATTTCAATTTGAAAGGACCACTAACAACCATATTCTCAGGATTTGTCCAACTTTGTCCGTGCTTTTCAATAACATGTACTGGTACAGGAATGAACGTTTGATGTACTAACATATCAAGAAAATAGGGTTTTGGGGATTTTAGCGTTATTTCTAAAGTTTTTTCATCAAGAGCTTTAATTCCAAGATCAGATTCATCTACTTTTCCATCAAAATACTCTTCTGCATTTTTTATAACCGACTTAATCATGCTAACAAGAGACGCACCAGTTTCTTTATTTAAAATTCTAAGATAAGATTTTCTTATCCCTTCAGCAGTAATAGCAACTCCATCACTCCAAACAAGATTATCCCTTAAATGAAACGTATAAACCGTTCCTTCATTAGAAATATCCCAACTTTTAGCAAGTCCTGGCCTGTATCCTCCAGTTTTAGGATCTCCCTCTAAAATGCCAAGAAACATTTGACTCACAATCTTTGATCCAATCGTATCGTTTATTAACTGAGCATCTAAAGTAGCAGGCTCGCTTCCAATGTTTAGCTTAAACATCAATTTGTGCCCATCATTTTCTTTAACACAAGCAATAAATAAGATTATGTTAAAAAATAACACTGCTTTTAACTTTTTTATCAATATTTTCATACCAAGCATCCTTTATAAGTTTTTATAAATTTAAATTTTGCTTATATTTTATTATATATGAAATGTAATATCTCATTAACATCATTAAAAAACATCATTAAAAGAACTTAAACGCTTCTTAAAATAAAAACTTATAATTTATTCTTCATTAAAATGATATCTATCATATTTTGATTTTCAATATTTATCGGGATATATTCTAATTACTTTAATATTGAATTTTTTAAACCAAAATTCGTATTTTACATTGATAATTTCTTTTTTTATAAAAATGATATAATAATCCATAAAAACTAACATTTTTCTGAAAACTAAAAATTATTAAAATAAACAAAATAGTTAACCTTTTATTAAAAAAATTATAATTTTTCACTGGTTCCTCTCCAACGGTTATTCTATGTATATAAAAATAATTTTTAAATTTTTTTATTGATCTATTTAAATATTAAATTATAATTTGTAAATTGCAATTTAATATTTAACACTTCCTTTGTGGCAATAAAGTTTTTGTAAGAACTTTGTTGCTTTTAAGACATCTTTTAAAATATTAAAACGCATGAAATCTTTATTTTTACATTTTCAGTAACTTACTGTAATACTGAGCAAAAGATAAATTTGAAAATTTCATTAACAAAAAAGGAATTCTGTTTGTGTTTTTGAAATTAATTTCTTGGTTTTAAAAACCATCCACAATATTTTTGAAAAAAATATTAAATTATAGAAAAAAACTTTGTGAATCGTTTTTTAAAAAAAAATAATTATTTTATTAAAAATTGTTTGCAATGATCTAATAAAAAATATATTATTATCTTCATTAATATATAATTTTTTTACCAAAGGAGAGGGATATGGGATTATATAAAGATCAATCGAAATTTTTAAAATTGTTTGCATTTTTTTTATTAATATCTTGCGCTTCTTTAAACGTTGAGCATGATCAATTTGGAAAAACATTTAGAATATACCAAAGATTAAACAAAAACGCAGAACTTAAAGGAATTTTCAACTACAAAACAGGAATAACTAAGATTTTTTTATATACACAATTTAGAAATCATAGTATAACAGAGCAAACTCCTTTATTTTTACCGGATGGAACTAGAATTGAAGGGAAAATAAGTCATAAAAGAGATGATAACCATTTTTTTGGCAATTGGATTAATTATTCCTCATTTGCCTTGTCTAAGCCTTTATTGGAAAAAATAGTAAAAGAAGAAGATGCGTCTTATAAGAATGCTACGGTTAAAATCAAAATTGGACTAGAGGATTTAAGTTTGAAAAAATACAAAATTCTGGATTTTTTAGTAATGATTGAATCAATTGAGAATAAAGATTATACAAATTAAATATAGAATAAAATTCTGTTTTATAATAGGGTGTTTACTTGCTTTGTATAAATGTTATTTTAATAATTCTTAAAGATGACAAAGGCTACCACAAGGTAGCCAACTTATTATTCTAATCAAACAACAAGAGCGAGACATTGCATCTCAATCTATATAGATTATTATATAGTATTTTATTTTTTTGTAAAGTGTTTTTAAAATATTTTTTGAATGTATCAATATTTATAGAATATTGATACATTATTTTTTAAAATTTTCATATTTATTTTTAATGTTTGTAAGTAATTTTTGATTGTTATAATATAGCTCTTTTAGTAAAAAACTAACAAATTTGGTATTTGATTTATAAAAATTAAAGCTTTCTTCATCTTTAATTTTTAGTTTAAAGGACCTATTTAATACTTTTTTTGAATTGTCTATAATACCGTTGTTTTCTAAAATTTGCATAGCATAATGTATTCCTTTTTTTATAATTATTTCGTAATTGATTTTTCCATTGTCTATTCCTATTGCTAATTTCATATATCTATAAACTGTAGTTTTTGCCATATTATAATCTTTTATGAAATGGATAAAGCTTTTATAATTATCTATAACGTAATATTTATTATCGTTAATTTCTTTTAAAATTCGGGCTGTTTCAATTTTGTTATAAGATTCTTCTTTTATCAAAATTTTTAGTTTTTCTTTTAATTTTAAATATCTAGATTCTCTTGTTTTTTTAATTTCATCTTTATTGATCTCAACCCTTTTAACAATTTCTATTTTTTTATTTAGTTTCATATTTTATTTTATCTCCAAAGGATAATATCAAAATAGTTCCATATGGAACTAATAGTTCCATATGGAACTATTTTGATATTATCCTTAAAAAATTTTCAAGTATATTTTCATAGGCTTTATAATAGTCTTCATTAAAGTTAAAATTTTCTCTATAAAAAATAGTTTTACGTAAATTGTCTCTCTTGGGTACACTTCCTAAAAATTTGTCTTTATATTCATATTCGATAAAATTTTTAAGTTCTTTATCAATATTTTGTCTTTCAATAAATTTGGTTATTAAATAAAATATTGGTAAATCTTGTCTAAAAAGATCTTGCAATCTACTTGTTATTAGATCTAAACTTTCAATTGCCCATTGGTCAGTTGTTAATGGTATAATTAAATAGTCTGTAACTATTAGGCTGTTGTTAAGTAAGCTTCCTAATGTAGGTGCTGTATCCATTATTATAAAATCGTATTTATTTTGAATGAAGCTTAAAAAGATTTTTAGCAAATTTTCTTTTAGTGAAACACTTTCTTCATTAAACCTACTTAGGTTTATATGACTGGCTATGAAATCTATTTTGTCATTAATTTTAATTGTTGAATTTTCTATGTCTATTTCTTTTTTAAAGACTTTATATATGTTAATGTCTTTTGGGTTAAAATTTTTTTTCTTTATGATTTTAATATAAAAGCTTGTACTGCTTGCTTGTGGATCCAAGTCTATTAATAATGTCTTATTATTTTTTTTTGAAAGTATATTTGTGAACATTAATGCTGTGGTACTTTTTCCTACTCCCCCTTTGATTGATGCTATTGTTATTATTTTTGGTTTTTTTGTATCCAATTTAATATTCCCCTATTGATTTCATATTTTTTACCGTAAAATTTGTGTATTTCTTTTTCGATTTTTAAAGTTCTTTCTAAAAGAGATTTGTAAAATACTTTATTTTTATTTACATTTTTGGTGAATATGTATAAGCTTCTTATATAGCAAAAAACACTGCCTTTTTTAAACCTGAATTCTGTATAAAATATTTTTTTTAATCGCACAGTTTTTTTTGTTCCTTTTTCTGAATAATTTATGATAAATGGTTTTGAAAGATTTATAAAACCATAAAATATCCCTATAAATTTATCGTTTTCTTTTATTGAAAATAAATGAAAACTTTCATATTTTTTATTGTTAAATACATTCCTGAGACACAACCAAAATTTACCTTTTTTAGGTTTTGCTTCAAAATTATTTATCATACTAAAGATTTTAGTATGATAAATAATTTTGTTTTCTGATTGTTCAATTTTGTTAAAAAATTTTTTTTTAATTTCTTTGTTTTCCATTAACTTTTTTGACCTTGTTTTATGATTTTTTTATCATATTTTTGGTTTTCTATTAGATTTTTCATTAGTACAATAGCATTTTTTATATTGTTTGGTGTTTGAATTTGTGGATTTTTTTCAAATTTTATTTTATTTTCCATTTTGAATTTTTTTATAAGTTTATTAAAGTCTGTGTTTTTAAATTTTTTTGCCATAAACCATACTTTATTTTTCCTTTTTTCTAAGTTTTTTTTAAAAAACCTTACAATTTTTGTTTCTTCGTATTCATATAATTCTTCCATAAAGTCTTTCAAATTCCATAGTGAGTTTTTGTAACTTGTTATGTTTTTTGTTATTTGCTTTATTTCTTCTAAATTTATTTTTTTTGATTTATTTATGATTTCTTTTTCTAGAAAGTTTATTGTTTTTTTTATGTTTTGTTTTTTATTAAAACGTTTAGAATTCTTATAGTTTTTACTTATATTATTACTTAATACATGTGAAGTTATTTGATATGAAATTTTATAGTTTTGAGATTCTTCAACTATTTTAAATTTTTTTAGTTCCTTATTTTTTGATTTTTCAAGTTTAATTTTTTTATTAATAAAATAAGCTGTACTTATAATTTTTTTAGCAAATTTCTCAAGAGCTTTGTTTATTGTATAGTAAGTAAAGCTTCCATTGTTTTTTCCAAGCGGATTGAAATGACTTTTAATTAATCCTAAATTTTCAAAAATTTTTATGTCATTTTGGATTGTTCTTTTAGTAACTTTTTTAAAACCTTTTTTTTCCAATATAGAATTCGTCATTACCACAACATTGCTTAGAGAATATTTTTTTTTGGATATGAAATAGTTAACACTTAGTTTTTGGATTACCCAAAATATTTTCAATCTTCTGTCTACTACTTTATTGAAAGGTATTTTAGTAGTTGTTAATTGATACATTTAATCTCCTATCGTTTGATCTTTTATTGCATTAAGCATTGCAATAAATAATAATACACTTACTAAAAAAAGTAAAGTTTTATTGGGGAATTTACAATCAAGTAGACATATATTTTATCTTATAGAATTTTGTCTACTTGATTGTAAATTTTTTATACAATGATCCACTTCTTTTAAAAATTTTAGAAGAAGTGGTTTATATATTTCAAATGTGAATTCCCCTTTTTCCCCATAAGATTTTAATTTTAAAGTAATATCTTTTTCAATGTTTTTTGTCAGTTCGATTATTTTTTGGGGACTTAATACTATATTTAATGTTTCTTTTATTGTTTTTGAATCTTTTAAAGTTCTCATGGGAGGCTCAATTTTTAATTTTCTGTCATTTTCATCATAAATGGAGTTTAAAAAGCGTAATTGATCAGAGTATAGGCTTAAATTTAGAAAAAGAATATTTAAATTTTCACAGGGATAATAATTTGCTATAACAAATGTTTCGTAAGTTTCTGCAGGTGTGCTATATTTTTCAAATAATTTTGGAATTTTCATACTGTAGATGTAATAATCTTCTATTTCATTATATTCTGTTTTAAGCTCTGTTTTTTCAATTTCGATTTTTCTATTATCAATACGTTTTTGTAATATATTTTTAGCTATTTTAGCTTCCTTATCAAAATCTGTTAAATATTCTAAAACATAGTCCTTATTGAATTTTGTGCTGTGCGATACATTCCAATTGTCTTGAAAGTCAATGTTAATGTATTTCCCTATACTTTTATCATAAATATGGGTTAATAGATCTCTTGAATTAGTTAGTGAAATACTAATAATACTTATATTAAAGTTGGATTTTATTTTAAGCTCTGCTTTATATTTGAAATAATTAATTTTTTCTTCATTTATCAAAATACTTTCGGGATTTATTTGCAATCCCTTTTTTTTGATGTAAATATTGATTTTAAAATTTTCTTTTTCTGTTAAAGGGTTATATACCCCCACAATAGATATTTTATTGTCATAATTTCTGCTTATTATTGAATCTTCTTGAAATTTTATTTTTCCTAATTTATGATTTGTATCGTGTAGATTGAAATTACCATTTGAGATGGATTTGCAACTTAAAATTAGTAAAAATAAGGAAATGGTTTTTAGGTATTTCATTTTTTATTCCTTGAGTGCTTTTATATAAATGTAATTCTAGTGCAATAATTACATTCTTTTTGATTTTAATTATTGAAGAATTTGTTATACTTTTTATGTAAGCTTTTTATTAATATTAGTATATTTTGTGAGAAATCTTATATGAAAATAAAAAATAATTTTCTTTTTACCTTTATTCTTTTTTTATTTTCATGTAATATTAGCGCTCATTCAATTTTTATTAAATCTTTAGATGAAGCAATAAAAATTGAAATTGGTTTATATGAATCATTAGGAAATGGCAAATTTAAAACCGGTATTCATGCTAAGGATTTCTTTGCTTCTATTAAAGATATTAGTTATTATTCTTATTTTTTTATTTTAGACAAATTTAGCAATAATATTGTAATAAAATTGATTTTAAGTTCTAAAAAAGAAGGTTTATTAACCTATGATTTTGGTATTTTTTTTGATCATAAATTTAAATTAACAATTTCTAAGTTAAATTCAAATGAACCTGAATTTAACGTTATTAACAGTTTCGATAAAAAAATTGCTTTAAAAAATAATATCAATAGCAATATCCAAAATATTGCCACTATTATTTTAAATTTGGATGACATAAAAGCTATTAATCGGGACTTTGAGCTTAAAAATCATATTGAAGACCTTAATTCCACCACTAATGAGTTTATATATTTTTTTAACAGTTCTAAAAATATTGATTTAAAAGAGTCTTACATTACTGTTTATTATTATGTTCTTAAAGCAATTGAGAAATTTTTACAATAAACAAACTTTTATTAGGGCATTTATTTATTTTCTACTATTTTGAATTTTTCCCAAGGTTCTATTTTTTCAAGTAGATATATTTCATCATCAACTATTTTCCCAACTACGTTTGTAAGGCCATTATTTGGAGTATCTTTTAATGATATTTGAAGTTCTCCTGCATAACCTAAATATTTTGAAGAATCTATTAAGATGTCCCCCTTTTTGATTTCATTTGGGGAATGCACAGGAAATTTTTTATCATTGTAGTATACTCTTGGCATAGTTGATCGAATTCTATAGGAATTAATGTCTCCTCTGTTAAAATGTAAATTTTCAAGCATTATTTCTTTTTCCACTAAAGTTGCTTTTGGATTTATGTTTGCTTTGATTTCTAAAATATTCCTGTTTACTTTTGATACTTTTTTTAGTTCTGATTCACTTGGGAAACAATTAGAAATTAGGACAGTATCTATTCCTTCTTTGAAAAGATCTTTTGTCTGGGTTTCTATATCTTTAGATCTGTGCGATTCTAGTGTGGGAACTCCTTCTTTTTCTTTTCCGCGTGCGCATTCTTCTGCATGATTAGAACTAATAAATGCAGCTGTTGGGATTGAATAATGTTTAAATATTTTTGTTGTTTCTTTAAAGAAAGTTCTTGAAAGTCCTGTATATTTGTGGGGATAAAAATTATGACATCCAAGCAAATTTTTTATATTAGGTTTAAAATACATTATTGTGTCAATATGTTTATTTATATTGCTTATATTAAGTTGAATCTTAAGGTCAGAATCATTAAAAGTCATTAATGATTCTTCTATGCCTGTAAATGTATTGTCTAATCTAATTGCCCAAGCACCAAGTCTTTTGAAATAATCTAGTTTTGAACAATTCCTAAGATCTGAAAGATCGATTTCCAATTCTTTGAAAATTTGAGGACTTACATCAACAATAGGTTTCATTCCGTTTTTATTTGCAATGTTTAGCAATTCTTTAAACATGTCAAATTCATTTCCGTTAATATATAGTAAAGAGGTAAATACTTGAGTAAATCCAAAATGAGCACTTTTCTCAATGTATTCAATAATTTTATTTTTATTGCTTACATTAGGGTATATGGATATTCCAATTTCTTTCATTTTAACCTCTTCAAGAAGAACTTTTATTATTAAATGCGTTAATTGCCACTTGTAATACTTTTTCTCCGTTCATTGTTCCATAATCGATTGTGTTAATTATTTCGATTGGAATTCCTTTAGGTTTTGTGATTTCTTCAAGTCTTTTTTTATTAAATCTTGATTGTGGTGCAAGTAAAACAACGTCAAAGCGGTCAACAACTTCTTCAAGTCGTGTTTCAGCAATAGCTTCAATTTTTGCATCTATATTATTTGCTTTAGCATGCTTTTCAATTCTTTGTACCATCATACTTGTGGACATTCCAGCTCCACATACAAGTAGTATGTTCATATTTTCTCCTATTTTTTTATTTCATTTATTATTTTATAAACATTGATTAATTCTTCAAAAATGCTTAATTCTGAAATTGCAGACATTAAATGATCTTCAGCATGAATTAAAATAAAAGGTATTTTAATAGAGTTTGGATTAGTAGTTGACTGTTGTATTATTTCTCTGTGTGTTTCATGGGCCTTTGAAATAGAGTTTTTACTTTCTTGTATGGCAAGTTCTGCTTTTTCATAGTCTTTGTTTTTAGCATGTTCCAAAGCTTCTCTTAGAAAGCTTTTAGCTTCACCGGAGTAAGCTACAACAGGCATACTTATGTTATCTATTAATTCTTCTATGCTATATATTTTTTTATTCATATATAAAATATACTCCTTTTATTTATAAATCAATAATTAATATTTTTTAAATAAATTTTATAATATATTATATTATAAGATTTATTTAAAACAAATAATTTTATTTTAAATATATCCCAGTAAGAATTTTTTGATATAATGATTATCAATTGAGTTATATTAGACTTAATATTACAAGTCGTTAGTTATAACTTTTAATTAGTTTTTTTTGGAGGATTATTTGCATGAATTTTCAAGATTTTATTGAAACTACTTTAGTTCCTATTGCTAGTAAAATTGGTTCAAATAGATATTTAATTGCTTTAAGAGATGGTTTTACTTTTTCTATGCCTTTTTTGATAGTTGGTTCTTTTATTTTGCTTTTAGTTAATTTGCCATTTACAGATTCTCAAACATTGTTGTATCAGCAGTGGTATGTTGATTTAATGGCTAAATATAAAGGAAATCTTGTTCAGCCATTTTATGTAAGTATGGGAATTATGTCCATATTTGTTGTTTTTGGTATTGGGTATAATTTATCTAATCATTATAAACTTAGTGGAATTACAGGGGGATTTTTATCTCTTTATACATTTTTAATTTTAGCTGGACAATCAGATTGGATACCTTACGGTGGGGATACTGATAAATGGGGAATTCAACCCAATGCATGGTTTCCTGTAATTGATGCGAGATATTTTAGTGCTCAAGGGATATTTACGGCTATTATTTCTGCTATTTTTTCTGTTGAAGTTTATAAATTTTTAGTGCAAAGGAATATGGCAATTAAACTTCCAGAGTCTGTTCCTCCTGCTGTTTTAAAATCTTTTGAAGCTTTGGTGCCTGTTATTGTACTTTCAATTGTAGCGCAAAGTGTTAATGTTGCTATTCAAAGTTCGGTAGGAAGCCTTTTCCCTGAAATAATTATGAGTATGTTTAGACCTGTTTTGCAAATTAGTGATACTTTAGTTGGGACTTTAATGATTTCTTTTATTGTTCATGTATTATGGTTTTGTGGTCTTCATGGTACTAATGTTATTATTGCTCTGCTTAATCCTATAATTTTGACAAATCTTGATTCTAATATTAGAGCTCTTTCTGACAATCTTCCACTTCCCCATATTTTAGCGGGGGGATTTCTTGATTCGTTTGTATATATTGGTGGTAGTGGTGCAACTTTAGGCCTTGCTATTGCTATGATGCTTAGTAAATCTCAACATTTAAAGGCCATGGGTAGGCTTTCATTTGCGCCTGGTCTTTTTAACATCAATGAACCTATTATGTTTGGGGCGCCAATAGTTTTAAATCCTATATTAGGTATTCCCTTTTTACTTATTCCTATGTTTAATATAATTGTTGCATATACTCTTACTAATTTTGGAATTATTGAAAGGGTCAGAACTTTGACTCCATGGACAACCCCTGCTCCGATTGCGGCTTTTTTTTCTACAGGGCTTGATATTAAAGCGTTTGTTTTGGTTGTACTATTATTAATTATTTCGGTATTTATGTATTTGCCCTTTATAAAAGCATATGATAAAGTTCTGCTTTTACAGGAAAAAGAGTAGCAAATTTTTTTAAATTGCTATTGTAAAACTTGTGATAAAAATATCAAAAGAGCTATTTATAAATAGCTCTTTTTTAGGCAATAAAAATTTATTTAATAATTTAAATTTTATTCTCTTGTGTTTTAAATCAATGAAAAGATTGGTTGGCATGAGTGGCATTGCTTTGGTGAGTTTTATTTAGTTTGGTACAATATTGCATTATTTAATCTAATCTATATAGATAACCTTTTGGAAAATCAGAAATTTTTTACTTAGTTAAAAATTTTAAACTTGGTATAATTGAATTAATATGCCTCCAAAAGTGAAGATAAAAAATGATTTTGAAATATTTAGAAAAGAGCTAGAAACTATATATACTAAATATCTCAATAATGAATTTTCGTATTTAAAAGTGAAAGAAAAAATAAAAATTCTTGCCGAAAATCATAAAGCTATTCTTTTTAGAAAAGATAAATTTACAAATCGTTCAATAATTTTAAATCTTTCGAAAACTCGTAAAATAATCAAAGAATATATTAATCTTTCAGTAATTGAAAAGATTAAAAGAGATAATACTTTTTTATTTTTTTGGAAATCGAAAAAAATAAAAGAATTAAAAAATATAGGAATTAAAGATCAGAAAAAAATAGAAGAGTTAATATTTTTAAATCAAATTAATAATGAGAGGCTCTATTTTCAATATTTTATAGATTTGTTTGTAACTCCAAAATGGTTAAATGATTATGCTCATAAATATAAAATTGAAAAAATCAATAGTTATAGGAAAGAACAGATATTTGTTAAAATTAATTTCAATACTTATATTGAAATGATTAAACTTTTATTAAATCAGAACCGAGATGTTAGATTGAAATTTTATGGAGTTTTAATGGCAATAGGGCGTCGTCC
>NZ_JACHFG010000007.1 GCF_014201775.1 Borreliella yangtzensis
AATAATATATATTATTATTATTTAGTATAAAGATTTGAAAGTCACACACTTAATACTATTACTCCATACATTAATACCATTATTCCAACATTTAATATACGCTTTTTCAAAATTCCACGAATTCATACCTTTTTGTAGTAGTTTTAATGTTGGGATTCCTAACTTTAAGTTTTGGAAAATTGCAAAATGCAATATAATATATATATGAAATTTAGCAAATTTTTTCCAAAATTCAAGTCTTCTAAGAATAGAGAAAAACTAAAGTTAAGGAAAGTTTAAAAGAAGGCATTATTAAAAGATTGGAAAATAAAAATAGGGCAGTATCAACAATTAACAATGAGAAGAAAGAGGATTATAAAAGAACTTATTGAAAATGAAAAAAATGTTTTAAGTAAGTCTTAAAATGGATAATAAAATATTTAAATTAGAGCCTTCTTTTAAAGAAGACTCTATTATAATAGTAACCACACACATCTTAACTAAGAGATATTCTTTTTTATTAATTTACTCATCAACATTATTAAAAATAGCTATACTTTTAGCCTTACATTTTTTGTATCGCTATTTTTTTGTTTAAGAAATTTATTCTTAAAAACTTTAGCTAATTCCACAATCTAGTTAATAAAAATATATTTAAGTATTTAACAGGGCCACAACTTCTTGCGCTATTTCCTTTACATTCTTGGCTATTTGTAATACCAACTCTGCTACTTCTCCTATATCTGCAAGTTTTGTATTGTTCTCAGTTTCTGTCTTTATTTTATCCAATGCCTCTTTGACTGCATTTTCTACATCAATTAACTCATCTTTTGCTTTTACTGTAGCTTCCCAAGCTATTTCTACAGCCTCTTTAGCTTGTTTTATTTCATCAGAAGCTTGTTCTATTTCATCAGAATCAGATAGTGTTTTTAGTTGCTCTTCTTGCTCTTTATACAGTTTTTGCATATTTTGTTCTGCTGCTTTAGTAAGGTTATATGCTTCTTTTGCAACATTAGACGCAACTATTGCTTTATCACTAGATTCCTTTATTTTTTCTAAATCTATTTCTGCCATTTGCGCTAAATCATGCATAGTTTTTGTTGCACCTTTTACCTGATCTGCAGCAGATGAAATTAAATTAACCGCACTTATAACTGCTTCTACAACTTTATTTGCCTCATTTGATGCATTTAAATTATCTGTTGTATTTTTTGCTTCTTTTAGTGAATTTGTAGTTTGCCCCAATAACTGATTTAATTCACCTAATGTACTCTGTTTTTTTGATTCGTAATCTTTTGAATTTAAACCTTCATTATCCAAAGAACAAGATATTGAGAGTAGTAAAAATAAACTTGACAGTAATATTTTTATTAATTTTTTCATATTTACACTCCTATAATAAACATAATGTCTTTAATTATATTTTAATATTAATTATATTTTAATATTAATTATATTTTAATATTAATTATATTTTAATATTAATTATATTTTAATATTAATTATATTTTAATATTAATTGTCTAATTTCTATTTATCTTGACTAACTTAGGACCACAGAAAACAGCAGTTAATACTAAAAGTATGCTTCTTGATGTTAAAATAAACAAAAAAAATAACTTTTATAGAATTATCTTTAAGCTATGTGAAAAGCTTATAGATAAAGCTTGTTAGCTTTATCTATAAGTCTTAAAAAATGACAGTAAAAAGTATAGATTCTCCTAATAATTTAGATAACAGTATTTTAAATAATGTAGAAAATACAGTAGAGACGTAACTATTGTATTTGGTTTTTAATTTTTAAATTACTATGTATTAATATGTTTTAGTGTTTATACTATAAATATAAGAATAATAAATGTAAATAACAAAAATAATTGAAGTAAAGAGGGGATATGTGAGTAATCTTGCATGTGGAGGTAAATTCCAATATGATCTAATGAATCACTAGAATCAACCCATCAAAACTCCTCCCTTCCCTCTAATATCATTATGGTTATCTTTTTTTAAAAAAATCATATATGTATTAATTCTCAGCTTATCTTCCCTATACATTAGATTAAAAATCTACTTTAAAGTAGATTATCATAAGTTGTAAAATTATACGTCTTAAAAGTTGCTACATTATCAATATAATCAGTTTTAAAATAATGTCCTAGATGGTCCGAATTAGTATCAAAAATAATAGTTTCTTGCCCACATCTAAGTCTTTTTAATACTTCCTCTAAAGTTTGTTTGTGTAAAACAGTAGCCTCATTAACAAAAATAAGTGCCGAATTACTATCTCTAAACCTTTCAAAATCACTTGCCTTATCCCCCCCCCATACAAATTAATACGAAGTGAGTCAGTCATTATATACGAATTATTTGAATGTATGGGGATATAAGAAGTATTAAGAAGTTTGCACAACTTTTCAAATTGACCCAAAACATTGACTTCAACCGAACGTTGAGAATTGCAAATAATGAAATTATTAGTTTCGCTAGAGTATAACTTTTTATTTTTGGATTTTGAAAGTTTTTTAATAAAGAAATTGTTTGTGTCTACTATTTCATAGTCATTTTTTAGGTAATTTTTGAAATTTTTATTGCTTAGTAGAGCATTTTTAAAGAATATTTATGGTTATTTATTTAGCGCATTTTAGAATGTCTTTTACTTTAATTATAAAGAAATATTATTAAGAACTTCTATATTTAGAGGTTCTTATAGTTTATAATATACATTTAATATTAAAAAATTAATTTAATATTATTATTTACAATCATTATCATCTTAATCAATTGAGCATTTTACAGCTTTATAAATTTCTTGATAATTATTAAGATAATTTTTAATTTTTTCCAATAATTCTTTTAATGTTTCTAAATCACTTTCAATATTATTAACTTTTATAATAGATTTATTTGTTTTACTATCTGATTCTTTTATTTTGCTTCTCAAGTTAATTCTAGTTTCTTCTAATTCTTCACAAAGATGTCTACTGCTTTACTAAGATAATCTACCCATATATTACGCATAGAATCAATAATGCTTTTAGAACTACTAATATCATCATATATAGCACCTGTAACCTTGTCTTTAATTTTTTGTCCAGTTGCTTCATCTTCCCTTTTATTTAATGTTATCAATATCACCAATTATCTTATCTATTTTATTTGCAGCCTTATTAATTTCATTTTTAGTTATTCTTTTCAAGAAGATTATCTTCAGATACTTTTCTTCTTCTTTCTTTGTTTTTTTCTCTTTCCTTTTTTCGTTCTTCCATTGCTATTTTATCTTTTTTAGCTTGTCCTATTCTTCTTTTCTTTGATTCTATCTCTTCTTTTTTTTCTCTTATTCTAATTTTTCTTTAACTACTGGTGGCTTAACGGTTGAAACTTTAGGTGCTTTTGATAATCTTGGTACTTCTAGTTTTACTGCTAATACCTTTGGTTCTGAATCCAGATTCACTAAAACCAGATGCAGGCAAAGAAAAGAAAGTAGAAGAAAAAAAATAATCTTCAAAAGAATATAGATCAAAATCAATACATCTGCCTTTAAATTAAGTGGTCCTTTTGAATTATCCATAGCTTCTGTTACTTTAATAAGGGATAAATATTTACTTATTTAAAGAGTAGCTCAACTTAACATAATATCTTTAACACGAACTACCATTTATATAATATTTATATAATATTTAATTTTAAAATAGTAGTTCACTTTTTTAGTTAACTCTTCTTTTTGATATAATGAAAAAATATTTTATGAATTTTCAAAATCAAATTAATGAGGAGAGGTTTTAAAAATTAATTAAAGCAAAAGAAATTTTATGAAAAAAGGTATAAGTATTTTAAATATATTTTTCTTTATATCATTTTTTTATTCTTGTTTTTTAGCGCCAAAATCTTTGAAAAACATCGAAACTGAAATTTCGGGATTCAGGCTAATTGAAGAGGGCAATGAAAAAGATATTAAAGAAAATAGTAACAATATTTCTTATATTAATAAAGAATCTATATTAACCGAAATAAAAGGAGGAGAAATTTATGGGAGCCTTTTTGCGGGTTATGTTACATGGGCAAAATCTGGTAATTTGAGAGCTATAAAAGACAAATATAATAATTCAATTAAAAATCTTGAAGGACTTAAGTATTCTTATATTTTTTCACCCATTCGATTTAAAAAAACTTCATTGTGGTTTAGCTATAACTATAGTTATTATATTAATGATAATAACTATAAAATATTGGGTAATGCAGTACCAATAGCTAAAATAATAGAATAGCATTTGAGTCAACCAAAGAGTTTGAAGAAAAATATGAAGTTAAAAGCCTAAAGTTAATTTCTGCAGGATCGAATATTGATTTTGAGCGATATAGAACTGGTGTTGCTGCAATTAGTTTAAAAGAGTCTTCAAAAGAGTCCGGATATATTAATTCATATAATTTCGGGGTTTTTAACGAAGACCTAACAAATTCTTTTAAACTTCTTTATAAAAAGAGTGGATATAGATATATGCTTGCATCCCTTACTATAAAAGATAGACAAACCAATAACTATGAAACCTATGAAATTATATTAAATCCAAGGCTATTTACTGATACTATTAAGCTAATATTTGCCAAGTATCCAGATTTTTATCAAAAGAAAAATTAAAGCTTCCTATTGATTTGACGAACAATAAATACCCTGGTGAAATTTTTAATAAATAGATTTATTGCTTGGAAAATACTAGAAGCACTTTAAGAAGCAAAATAAAAGATGATAAAGAAAATAAAATACTGTAGAAGTTAGTGATATTGGGGATAATTTAGAAAGATTAAAAAGTTATTTAAAAGAAATTAAAGGATAACTTGAAAATTCCAAAAAGGAAAAGATAACTTCTAAAGTTATAAAATGCGGAGTATTTAGCATAGATTGTCCTAAATGATACTTAATTGATTTATTAATATAAAAAACTATAAAAACTCTTTTTATAAATTACCAATAATTTTTACTAAATCATATTCTTTGGCCCCATTACGAATCACAAAAAGAATTACGAAATGTCACTAATATATACTTCTCTATGACTTTCTATATGGACTACAAACTCTTTATTTTTAAAATCTTTGGCCTAAAAACCCAACTAAAATGATACATTGCTGCATTTTTAAATCTATAAACATTATTTTCTTCAATTTCTAAAAGTTTTTTAGTTTATCTACTGCTTTCTTTAAAAATAACTTCGCCAAGAATAGCTTTTGCATTATTTTATAGTAATATTTTTAGTAAAAACATACATTTCATCAAATGAATATAAAGCTCTTTATAACAACAAATTTATCTTTATAATACTTAACTAAGCATAAATTGTTAAGCTTAGTTAAGTTTATTTATTCTTAAATAATTCTCATATCCTTTTATTAAAGACGAAATATAGACTTCTCCTTTTTTATTTTTTAATACCTCAAAGTCATTAAGTAAAACCCTAAAATCTTCTTTGGTCAGAGAATAAAGACGAGCTACAATAAAATTATTTTCATTTTCTTTTTCTTTAAAAAATTCATCTTCTTTATCTAGATTTAATATTTTATCAACTTCTTCTTTATTAAGCCCAAAATGTTCTAGGTAAATTAAATATTTAAAGTTCTCTGGATCATTTTTAGTTATCAGTAGAGAAGTATTTTTTGCAAGATTTAGATATAAAGAATTACTTAAGATTTCTTTTTCTTCAGGTTGAGGCATTGGACATTGATATAAACATGGTTTTTGAACATGTATATTAACAAATCTTCTTAGCAAAAAATCAAATGGTAATGAATTAAAAATAGATATAATAAACAATTTTTTATAAATAGATATTGGTTTTTTCTCATAATTTATATACAATGAACTTACACAATAACAATTTTTAGGAGATAAAGTGCTAATCATGGTTCTTTCATTGGTATTACTTGCAATATCTCTATATAGTATTCTTTCAGTTTGATGTTGACTATCTTTAGATAATATTTTTGATAAATCTTCTTTATCTATCCACAGTAATTTAGAATTTTCTTTTGCGGATTTATCTTTAAAAAATCTTGAATTAAACTGATGAATATTAGCTCCAGAATAAAGAAATATAAAGTTTTCATTATCATATTCTTTATACAATGATTTATGAATTGTTAAATTGAGTCCTAATCCAAAATCAATATATTCTTCACTAAGAACACTAAATGAAATAAACATTTTTCTAATTAAATTAAATTCCTCATTATTTTTAATTTCTATTATTGACTCTTGAATAGGAGATAGTTTTTTAATTTGGTCTATTTTTAATTCAATTCCTTGGTAAGCATTGTCTTTATTGTCTTTTAAATCTCTAGTTATTTCTTTTAAAATATTATCACTACTCTGAATCATAAATTTTGCTTTAAAACTTGATGTAGAAACTTTGATATTACTAAGTTGAAATATAGCAAATTTAAACCGAGAATCCACATCTTTAAATCTTTTTTTGTTTTCAAATTGGTAAATATAGCTGAGTTTATAGTTATTAAAAATATGCTTTCTTAGTTCTCTAGAACTATATTCATTCCAAAGACTAGAGGGGGTTAGATAAGTTAAATTGCCCCCTGGTTTTATTAATTTTAAATTAAATGCAACAAAATATCTAAAAAGATTAGGATCTCCACCACTAGAAAAGTCTTTAAAATCAAATTTATAAATATTGTTAATGGCGGTTATACTATTTTTTTCTTCATTGTATTCAATATTTAAAGGATGAGTATCTTTACTAAGTATTCCTTCCTTTATTTTATTTTGTTCTTTTATACTTAGTTTTCTATAGCTCGGAATATGTTTTGAAAAAAATTCAGATTCATTAAACTTGGTTTTTTCCCATGGAGGATTTCCAATTACAATATCAAAGCCTTCCTCAATATCTGGAAACTCAATTCCATAGTGAAAAAATTTATAGTAGCTACTTAATTTTCTAATTTTTTCTATTTTTTCTTTATCTTCGCTAGAAGTTTTATTGCCTAAAATATTTTCAATTAAACTAATTACAGCTGTAATATCACTAAATTCTATTTTTAAAGATTTGTCAAAAGATAACGAATAAAGTTTGATTAAAGAAAATATTATTCTTAAATAATCTGTATCTTCACTTTCCTCATATTCTTTGTATATCTTTTTGGATTTTTCTATATCTTCTTTAGTAGTATCGTTAATACTTTTAATTTTTTGATAGCTATCTTCTAAAATAGTTGTAATTTCTTTAATTCTTTCTTTAAATAACGAAAATCCACTTTCAAATTTCTTTTTTGTAATATCAAAAAATTCATCCTTGGTATATCCTAGCAGGGCATTTCCTACTTTTATGTGATGTTCAATAAAGCTTAGTGGAGTTCCAAAAATAAAGGTATTAATCCATAAACTTAACATAGTAATTTCAACCGAAATAGGATTAATATCAACACCATAAATACACTTCTTTAATAGCATCCTTTTAAGTACCAATTCTTTACTTATACTATCCTGAACATCATATTCTTCACTTTCTTTAAGAATAGCTCTATATTCTTTATCAAGCTCTTTTTTTACATCTTTAAATTTATCTAGCTCGTACCATACTTTCTCTGTTAAGTAATCTAAACAAGAAATTAAAAAATGTCCTGATCCACAAGAATTATCAATGATTTTTATATCTAAAGGAGATTTGGTTTTAAGCTGTTCTTCAATTGAAGATATGACCATAAAGTTAGTTAAGTCATCTGGGGTATAATACGCTCCGCTTTTCTTTCTATCAAGCGATCTAGATGTAAGATAAATATTGCCTTTATGGTATGTAGCAACCTTGCTTACTTTCTTGTTTTTAAGCTCTTCTTCAGTACGAATGAGATAAACTCCGTCTTCAACAATATGATGAACAGTGGTATCTGCAATTCTTAGGTCATATTCAAGTAGCGTCTCGTACAATTCTCCAAAACTTTTAGGATCTAGCTTTGAATACTCTACAAATTTTTCATCTTTAATATTTTTTTCTTCAAAGAAAAGTATTTTAACCAGTATTTCTTCAAGTTCACTAATACTTAGTAAACTTTCATTATTTAAATATTTAACCTTGTCTTCTGTAAATAATCCTCCATTAAATATAGGAAACTTTATTGCATCACTTCCCTTATCAAGCAGGTTGAAAATTGTTATTATTTTTTTATATCCTAATTTCTTTTTTGTATTTTCATCATAAAAAAAATATCTAAAAGATATAGAAGATCTGTATAGCTTATTTTCTTCTAATATTTTCTTAAAAAATTCGTTATCTTCAATATATGCAATAAAAAATATTCTTAAAATAAAAATAATTGATTCTTCAAGTATTCTATCTAAAATATTATGAGTAATTTCTTTGTCTGATACTTTAAATTCTTTGTCATATATATTTTTTGCAATTTTAAAGACTATAGAGTCGTCGGGCCTCTCATAAAGTATCTCTCTAAGGGTTTTTTGAATTATCTCTTTTTCTTTAGATATTTGTTCTTTTTCAATCTCTATTACATTGCTTGTCTTTAGGTATCTTTCTTTTCTTATAAGGTAGATGAATAAAATAAACCATTCTTGTTCTTTGTATTCTTCTTTTTCTTCAATTTTAGAAAAATCAAATTCAATATATCTTTTTTCTCCATAAAGGACTTTAGATTTATCATATAATCTCCATATCTTCCCATTTGAAAGTATCCCATAATGTTTTTGATATTGATTTAGATATCTATATAACTGATCTTCTGTTTCTTTTACTTTATTTTTAGTATCAAAACTAAATGATGAACGCTTAACTTCTGCTATAAGCAAGATATCTTCAGCTGGAATAGGCTCATTATTTTTTTTAGCTTCTTCTAATTTATTATTAAAATCTACTTTGTCTTTATCATTTTCAAAAAGTAGTATATCTACTCTAGACTCCACTCCTTCTATTTGCCCAACTTTTTGTTGTTCTACTGAATAATTTAGTTCTTCAAATATAGATCTTAGTAAAGACTCTATATTTGCTTCTGTTGAATTATCATCTATTGAAGAAAGTTTATTCTTCATAAGAATAAAAAAAGCTTTTAGCTTATTAATATTCTCTTTTTTTATAAAATCTTTTGATAGTTCTTTATAAAGTGACATATTTGGATCATTTGTTTTTACAATGTTGTTAGTTTTCATCATTTATGCTTACAAAAACCATTTCTTTTTGTTTTTATTTTTGTTTTTCTTTACCTTTTAATTTTTTGAAGCCCTTCTCAAGTATTTTTAAGCTCTTCAAATTTCTTTTTAGCCGCTTCTAATTCTTTTTTTTCTATTCCTTTTTTTCTTTTTTAAATCTATCTTCAGGCTCATTTAATTTGTCTTTAAACTTTTCCTTATCTTCTAATTTTTTATTTTTTTTATCGTACTAACAATACGTTCTAAGAGAAGTTTTTTTTAGAATTCAATTTCTCTATTTTATCCTTTAATTCTTAATTTTTTTCTTCAATCTCTTCTGTATCTAAAATATCTAAAAATCAATTATTATTGTTTTTCTAAATTTTGTTTTGAACTTTCTAAATCTTTGCAACTTATATAATTCTTGCAAGAACTTTTCAATACAAAAATAACGCAAATAATAAACATTTTTTTCATAATTATCACATTCTAGAATTTAAAAATATATCAAAGCTCTAAATTTACAATTTTTTGCAGCTTTAAATAAAGACGGAGAATTTAATATATTCTTACAACATAATGAATACAAAATAAAAACAGCGCCTAATTACGTAAAAACCTAATTTGATAAATGCAATGGAAAAGAGGAGTGCTAATAATCAAAAAATACCTTCTAAGAGACAGTTAAAGAGGGGTTCTTCAAAGCAGTATAGATAAATTACAATTTTATAAATGAATGCTGGTGCATACATGTACAGCAATCAATAATATAGTGATCCTTTTTATTATTATTGTGGGGGTTTGCTATGTAAGCATATTGCTACGACTTAAATATATAATCAAATTGTTTTTCTTTTTTTTACGCAAAATAATTTTAATTAATAATTTAGTTAAAATAAAAATGATGGTTGTTAAAAATAGAAATGGACTTACTGGTACTGTAACTATAGACTTTATACCCAAGTTTACTAAATTCATAGATAAAAAAAGGTAATGTGTTAAAATAAGTTGCCAGCCTTTTTATTCTTATTAAGAATTGATCTATAATTATAGTATTTATTGACGAGGAACAAGTTTTTTTTGGAAGAAAAATTATTCTCATTTTGAGAAAAGGAGTTTAAAAGTGATTGAAAATGAAAAAAAAGAAGACTTGCAAACACAAGTCAAAGAAGAACAGTAAGTTAAATCTGATACTAAAGTTATAACTGATGAAGGATTTTAAGAAAGTGCAAGCTTGCTCAATTCTAATTTTATTCCAATTGATTTTACGGAGTTTTTACAAGCTTTAATAAATATTTGCAAGCAAAGGAAAGTTCAATTTTATGAAAATCTAAAAAGAATGAGCATTGCTTAAAGGAGTTTTAAATGAGTGATATTGCAAAAATTAAGGAAGAGTTTGACAAAAAAGTTACTGAAGTTAAAGCATTAATGAAAAATTCACAGCAAGATTCTGACCTACTTAGCAATTCTATTGAGTTTAGAGACAAAAACATGCAATTTTTTGATTCTGAAGGCGTTAGAACTAGTAAGATTGATAAATTAAAAAATCATCCATTTTTGGGGTATCCTTACAAGTGCAGGATCAAAATAGCTATTCAAGAGGATAAAAAGGATCAAATTCACTGCGAACCTCATGTTAAAGCTGGCAGTGGTGAACACTTATACGGAATATGCATCAATATAGACGAGTTTAGCAAAGCATCTAGCATCTACTATTGTCCCAATTGTCAATAATTTTGAAGGTTATTTAGTAGAAAAAGAATGCTACACCTAAAGCAAAAGACAAGCTTTTTTTAATAAATACGATGCTCTAGAAAAGGTTAATGGAGCACAAAATAAAGCAACTGTTAATGCTATAGCGCTATCTGATGCACTTCAAATTAGTAATGATGTTTATTTAATAAAAGTAGCAGTATTTGGGAATAGAGATAAAAGCTCAAATTAAAATTTAGGAGGATTTAAATGTCATTATATGATGAAAATTATTATGCAAAAGCTATAGCTAACATTATAGGAGAAGTTGAAGCCCCTATAATGTATAGATGGTTTTTACCCGAACAATTTGAAGATGTTAATCTACAAATGGGCTTCCGAAAAATTGTAAAATGGGACACGTTTTTAAATGCCAATCCCACAACAATAGCCAATGAGATTCATACTGTCTCAACTATTTTTGGTTACAAAAAGGTAATACTAAACTACTTAAATTTGCAGCGCAAATTTACACATTTAAAGCATGAGTCTGAAAACTTTAACACTTCAGACTCATATATTAGCGACATTAATAATAATCCACTTCCTTTTGCTCAAGCCTATATACTTGCAAATAAAGAAATTATGAAAATTATTAATAATTTTGTACTAACAGGTACTGTTCCAATTCTAAAAGATGGAAAAAGTCAAAAACGTCCACTTCCTAATATGTACGGATTTCTTAATATGCCGCAGCAAATAAAAGAAGAAGTTGCAAGTGGTAATAAGGATAAAATGGATAAAATATTTGAAAAAATTGAGGTAGGACTTTCCAAACTAGAGCTAGAGGACGAATTTTCTACACCCATGATGGTAATAGTTGATCCAATAACCTCATTGAAATTGATAGAACCATATACAGTAGGACAAGCTGTTCCATCAAGTTGCGAAAAATGGGAAGATGTTTTAATTCAAACTATTAAAGCTATTAATAATCGACAAGACGTTTACATTGAAACTTCAAACTTGTTAAGTCATCAAATACTCATTTACCCATTAAACCCAAAGCTTATTAAGTTTAAACCTAGCAAATATATGCTGCCTGTGCCTAATGAACATGTTGATGAAGACTCAACCGGTATTGCTCATTCATACATTGATTTTGTTTTAGGTGGTTTACTTGCTACTAAGAATAGTATTTTGCAAATTAATATTAAACAAAATTAAAAGAATTTTGGGGGTGTAATATTTTTGTATAACAAAAATATATATAGTTGTATTAAGAGTATAAATTATAAAATATATTAATTTATAAAATTTAGAAAAACAATTTGGGATAAGATTTGATAATCTTGTTTCTAAGATTGACTGTGTAAAAATTAAACTTAATACTAAGATTGATGCTGTAGGTATGTCTTTTTGTAAATTCTTATTAGAAAAGCTGGAGATGAGCAACAGGGGAATAGTAACTATTTTAGCGATAGTATTAGTGCCCATTACTATGTCTAGTATAGCTCCTTTTTTTATGTAGCTAATTATTAAAATTTTTAAATAGAAATTGCAATGAAGTTGGGTTTATAAAAAATGCCCAATATTTTAAGCCGGGGGGGGTTTGACATTTAAATCACAAAAAAGCATACATATTTTATAAAAAATTTTAAATACAAAGGAATCTATTTTGATTTTAAATAATCAATCTGATAATAGAATATTAGAGTAATATTAAAAGTGTCAAGAATAAAAAAATATATTTTTTTAAATGCTCATCTAGAAATTCTAGAAAAGAATATATAAAAAATAATTTCAATCTAAAATAAATTTCCAATCTTAGACTTAGTTTTCATATTACTAAAAAAGAAATAGAATACCAAAGATTGTTGAAAGTATCATGATTTCTATAAGTAAAATACAACGAATATGTAAAATTAAAAAACCGAAAAACATATCAACTTAGAGATATAGTAGCTAGTGTAAATTTAATACTATTAAAAGATAAAATAGGTCGGTCACTAAAAGAATAATACAAGAAGATATAAAAAAACTTTTAGAAAATGAATTTGGTAGTTTTATTTTCTAAAAGTTTGGGCAAAGACAATGGGGGCTTTTCATTTTACAAAATGAATACCAGTATTTGAAAAATAGAATAGCAATTATAAGAAACTTCATCAAAAATGAGATTAAAGAATATGCTTGGGGAGCAAAAAGATTATTTTGCAAGCGGTATATTTTATAAAGTTGAGAGAAATATCACTTTAGGAAATATTTCAAGAGAACTAACAATGCCAAATATAAAGGAATATGCTGAAAATGAAAAATAACTTTTGCATTAAAGATATTATTGAAAATAATAATCCTTTTAATAGGAATTCTAAAAGTGTTGTAATTGGTAGTGCATTGAATAACGCTGTTAAAATTGAAGAAATTTTGCCCTATCTAAAATCCGATGATTTTGATTTTGATATAAATAAGAAAATTTTTTCTTGTGTATGGGCAATTTACATGTAAAAGAAGTATCTATTAAGCCTATTATAGTGGCTTGAGATGACTAACTTGTAAAAGATATAAACTTTAGTAAAGTTTTAGGAGCTTTTGATATAAATGAATATATTCAGGCAATATTAAAATACACTACAGTCGGCTCTATAATAAAAAAACATATTGAAATTATAAGAGAATACAGCATAAGGCGTGTAGCCCTTAGTATTGCTAGTACTATAATTGAAGGCGATATAGATAAATAAGTAGATTTAGGAGTGCTTTTTGATAATGTGCAAAATAAAGCAAATTTAATTGAACTAACTTGCAAAAATAGAAATTTAATATATGTAAGTGATTTCTCAAAAGAAATTAATCATGATTTTTAAAATAAAAATTTTACAAAAAGTAATTTTGTAGTAAGCGGATTTAAAAGTCTTGACGAAATTATACAAGGTTTTAGTAAATCGAATTTTGTGATAATTGGAGCAAGACCGAGAGTTGGCAAAACTTCTTTTACGCTCAATATAGTAAACAACCTATGCCTCAAACAAAATCGGAGAGTTGGGGGTTTTTTACACTTGGAATGTCAAGTAAGTCTATTATTAAAAGACTTATATGGCTTAATGCCAGTATTGAATATCATAAGCCTAATAGTTTCTTAATAACTAAAAATGAGCTTATTGCCTACAATCAAACACCTTCTTAAGCTTAATAATTTGCCTTTTTATATTGAAAGTACTCAAGGTATCTAAATATACGAATTAAAAGATCGAGCTAGGCAAATGAAAAGAAATTATAATGTGCAAATTATTTTTATTGACCATATTAGCTTAATTACCATAAATCAAAACAATATTCCCCATTTTGATCAAGTTGCATTTTTGAGTCGTACTATACGCGCACTTGCTCTAGAGCTTAAAACTCTAATAACAGGTCTATCTCAAGTTACCAGAAGTGTACAAAAAAAGGTAGAGAGCCAAGTTTGGCAACCCTTAGAGAATCGGGAACGTTAGAGCGGGATGCAGACATTGTAATTTTTTTACATCAAAAAAATGAAAAATATAAAGAGAATAATAGTACTTTGGTTAATAATTTAGCTAAAGTAAAAATAATGGCTGCTATAAATAAAAATGGACCTACTGGTTCTGTAACTATAGACTTTATGCCTAGGTTTACTAAATTTGTAGATAAAGAAAGGCAATGTGCTAAAATAAGTTGCTAGCTTTTTGATTATTATTATAGCAAGCAGTTTATTTGACGATATCTGTAGATATAGTGCTAGAATTTGAGATATATTTCATTTAACATAGACAATTGATTTAAAGATTGTCTAGTAAAATAGTGGCTTAAGTTTTATGCCAAATATTTGTTTTTCTTCACTATAATCTTCTTTAAGGTGCTTTATTGTGTCGTTTATGTGTGCGGCGACATCTTCAGATAGTTCTTTTATATGGGGACATGGAGTTCAATAATATTAGTATTTACCCCAACCGATGCTGCTTTTGACCTTATCTTTCTTTTTTTTGTCATTATCGCTCACATTAATCTCTTGGATGGATTTTCTAGCCACTTTTAAAGCGCTTATTTTGGCTGTTAATTTCTCTTGAAAACTTTTTTGCAAATTTAAAAATTTTTCTTCTAGATCTATAGCATTACTTGCATACCTTAAGGCTTCTTTTAATAGATTTATTTATCATAATTAATATAATAAACATGGCTAAACCATTATGAAGTTTTAAATCGAGTGGGTGAAAAAATATAAGAATACTTAAATCCTTTAAAACCTTTAATTAAATTATTATATTTACCTTTTATAACTCCCAAATTGTAAGATTTTGCCCATGTAACATAACCTGAAAAATCCCCTATAAACTTCTCCTTCTTTTATTTTAATTAACCTAGATTCTTTATTAATATTAATATGAGAAAATAGCATTATTATTTTCTTTAATATCTTTTTCATTATCCTTTTGAATTGGCTCAAAATCCGAAATTCCAGTTGCAATATTTTTTAAAGACTCTGGTACTAAAAAATAGAAATAAAAAATAATATAAAGAAAAATATATTTAAAATACTTATGCCTTTCTTAATAAAATTTCCTTTACTTTGGGCAATCTTTAAAGCCTTGCTCCATTAATTTAATGTTAAAAATTCACAAAATATTTTTTAATAATATCAAAAAGAAAAGTTCACCATATATTCATTATTTTTATTTTAAAAATATGTACGAATATTTACACCTAAAGCTTGACTTTCAGGTAATAAAAGCATGCCGCTTTTATTTAATAACTAACTAAGAAAAACTTTTCAATGAATTTAATTAAGAACAAAATAATAAATAACACCCAAAATGTCGAAAATCAAAAAACAGACAAGATAAAAATAAAAAAGATTAAATAAGGGTTGAAAATTATCTATCATTTAAAATATAATAAATTTATTATTAATAAGACTTATTAATAAAATTAAATATACGATGATCTAGGAGATTAAAATGAAGTTAATTATACCTAATTGTAATTGCCATTACAAAACAACTAAAAAGCTACTATCAAAAAACCTTAGGATTAAAAAAATAATCAGTATAATAAATCATTTAAATAAAAAGTTTGAAGAAAATTATAATATTAATCTTTGCAAAATATATTTTGCAAATGAAAAGCTTTTTATTCTTGGCATCCATCATCAACAAGATATACTAAATATACTAAACTCATTTTTAATCAAAGAAGGGTATAAACCAACTACAATTCGTACACTACGAGAAGACTTGAGATTTTTAATTCACATTAAAGCAATTAATAAAAGAATCCTAACATTTTCAAATAACCTAGGGCAATTTAAAGGCAAACTTTGTATATACCAAACTTCTAGTATTTCATACTCCCTAATTAATGCTTATTTTTCTGGAACTAAGCTTGATTTATTTAAGAAAATAAACGCAAACAAAGAAGAATTAAAACATAAAAATGTCACTCAAAATGTCACTGTATATAATAAATCATTAATAAATATAAATAATAAGAATTCTAAAAATTCTATTTTCAAAAAAATTAAAATTATTACTGCAAATACCAAACAACCAGAAAAAACATTAAAAAACGCACTTCTAAACTACAAAGATTTTAAAAATTATTTGAAAGAAGATTATCAAACAGAGGATATCAAAGAATTTTACTTAAAAAATCTAAAAAAATATAAAAATAAAATTCATTTTATGAGAAAAAATGCGCCATATAAAACAGATTTCTTTAAACTTGCTGGGGAGTTTAAAGACCATTATACTTCTAAATGGAAACTAAATCAAAACAAAACATTGGTTGATTGTCTAGCTAATTACAAAAGGAAAAAAATTTGAAAAAATTCTTAGAAAAATTTAAAAATTGTAAAAACAAAGTAAAAAAAAGAATTATTTTCGATAGAATAGAGGAAAAAGACAATAAAAAAATATATCATACTGTAATATTCAAACATTTAATTAACTTTGAAACCACTAAAAAAGGATTTAGAATAACTTTCCAAAAATTTAACGATATTGGGGGATGGAATTTTTTCAATTTGTTCCCACTAAAAGAAGATGATAAATTCTTAGGCATAAAGTATGGTTGGGATAAGCTCGAAAATACCTTTTTTATTATAGGTAACAATAATAAACGATATGCAATCAATAAATCATATTATATAGAATACAGATTTAAAAAAGGATCTATTAAGTGTTATGTGCAGTCTTTATGGACCTTATTAAGAAAAGAAAAAAAAGATACCGAATATTATAGGTTTACATTAGGACATATAAAAAAAATGGAAAGAATGGTATATGGATTTTATAATAAAAAAATAAAAGAAGAAGGAATAATAAATAAATGGATAAAAAAAAATCAAATGTTATAACAATTGCAAGTCCCAAAGGAGGTGTTGGTAAAACCACACTAACAATACTTTTCTCTTATATACTAAAAGATTTAAATAAAAGGGTACTATTGATTGACTTAGATCCACAGAATTCTCTAAGTTCTTACTTTAACAAGTATATCCTTAACATTGAGAAATATAATATTTACAGTCTCTTAAAAAAAGATGTTTATTTCGACCAATGTATAAATAAAATTAATGATTATATTTCTATAATCCCATCTCATCCTGTTTTAGAAAATTTTAATTCGGAAGTTTTAAACTATAAAGATGTTCTTTTAGAATATCATTTAAATAGAAACATTTCAAATTATAATTTTGAATATATTTTAATAGATACTCCCCCCAATCTGGGATTTATTTTAGCAAATTCTTTAAATGTTGCAGATTATATTATAATTCCGGTTCAAGTAGAAAGATTTTCCGTAGAAAGTTTGAGTATTTTAATGGATGTTATTAATGATGTTAAAGATTTTAGAAATAAAAGCTTCAATATTTCTATAATAGAAAATCAGTTTCTAAAAAATAGAAATACGTTTAAGGATGTAGAATATTTACTTTATAAGGAATATGCCTTTTATATAAAAGGGAAAATTCACTATTATAATAGTGTAAAAGTTTTGATAAATGAACTTTTAGAGCCTTCTTTAAAAGAAGCGTATTATAAAGAGGTGAAAAATGCTTTAAAAAACATTGTTTATTTGTAAACACAGGATCGTTCAGCATTGAACGACCCTGTGTTTATTTGTAAACACAAGGGGTAAAATGGGTAAAAAATCAAATAAAAAAGAACTATTTTTAAATAATAGAAAGGTCAGTCCTATAAATAAAGAATTGATAAATATAAACAATATCCAAGATAAGGATTTGATTAATTACAAAAATTTAAAGGAAAAATTAAAATATAATTTAAAAGATGATATTGATAACAAAATTGAAAGAATGAAAATTCTATACGAAATTAAAGAAAAAAAACTTTATAAATATGATAATTTTCCTAGCTTTGAGCAATTTATAAAACATTTTATAATTGCAAAAACCCAAGCTTATTTTTACCTAAGAGTTTATGAAAAGGTTTTAGAAGGGTCTATTTCTATAGATAAAATTAAAGAAATAGGGTTTAGAGGGATACAAAGACAGTTAAAAAAAAAATTCCCGGACACCAAAAAAGAGAATTTTATCAGAGGGGACAATAAAAACATTTATATTAAGATTTTAATGAAAAATAAAGAGGTTTATAAATTTTATAAAGAAGACACCAAAAGGACATATTTTATTTTGGAAAGACTTTTTTTCACCAAAAAAGAAATTTTATCAGATTTGATAATTGAATATGAAAAATATAAAAGAAAAAAAAAGAAAAAATAAATTCTTGATTTTAATTACATATAATGCTATTGTTAATTTAGGTTAGAGTTAATTCTCTCTCCTAGTTTATCGTCGCAGATAAAAACGTCCCTTTTGGGGCTTTTTTCATATATAAATAATTTCATTTTTAAAATATTGTAATGCTATTCATTTTCCTTTAAGCCATATTTTTGATTTAAGTTGCAAAAGAATATATTCTATTCTTTTTATAAAGATTTCATAACATAAAGCTTATTCTTTTATTATTTTATTTGCAAAATTTATGCAAATTTATATTTATAATTAGCTCCTAATAGGATCTTCAAAATTATCACTATAATTCTACAGTTTGTCATCTACTATATAAAATATAATTTAATTATTTAAAAAAAATAATGAGTGCTAATAAAGCTTATGAGTACTGAATATATCCTAACACCAATTAAAAGAAATATTTTTTAAAGTATTTTAGATGTGCAAGATTTTTGTATAACAAAATATTAAGTGACAAGAAAGAATATTGTGAAAAGAATGAGAAAAATATTAGTGTTAATCATCAGTATCTGTTAATTACTACTACATTTTTATAAGTTAATTATTTAAAATATTTCTATGTAGATCTAATTTTACAAATCCTATTTTAAGTGGCTTTATATAATCATTTTATATTCTTATTGAGTTTTTTTGATTATTAGTTCTAAAAGTTTGTCTATTTTTTCTACTTTTATATTTAGGCATTTCTTGTATTCTACTTCCTTTTTTAATTTATCTAAAAAAATCACTATACACAGAATGTAAATCAATCCCTGAGTTACAAAGAGACAAACTTTTAACTTCCTTTAAAAATGGAAATTCATTTTTATAATTACTTAGATTAACTTAGATTAACTTAATATTATATTTCAGTAGCAGTTGAGTGTTTAGATGTTAAAACTAAAGATAAAACTAAATGCAATAAAAAAAAAGATAGTTGGTATTAATATGAATGAGTATGGGGCATTTTTAGTAAGTGGTGAGGGGGGGGAATTAATCATCATAAATATTTACTAAAAAATAAATGCAAACTTAAGAAATACTAAAGAAAACTATTAAAAAAACAAAAGGACTCTAAAAATAGAGCTTAATCTATATTAAGAGTTGCCAATTTACATAGGAAAATTTCAAATCAAAGAAAAGATTTTTTACATAAATTACCTTATTATTTTGTAGATAATTATAAAAATATATTAATAGAAAATTTATCAATTAAAGGTATGCAAAAGGAATGTTTGGAAAAAGTGTTAATGATTTGGGATGGTATGAGTTTGTAAGACAATTATCATATAAATCAGAGTGGTCCGGATTCTATTTATATAAAATAGATAGATATTTTCCATAATAAAGCAAGCTAGCAACAACTGTGGTATTAAAAATACAATTCTAAAATTAAGTTATATTAGGTGGACTTGTGGCAGATGTAATATTTTTTCATGATATAGATATAAATGCAGCTTTAAATCTTAAAGATTATTATAAGAAAATAAAAACTAAGGTAGGAATTGCCAGAAGTAAATGTGGACCATGCTTTAGTGGATGACCATTATTTTAGAATCTAAAAAGATATCATGGGATGAAAGAAGAAGTTATTTCTATAATCTTTGATTTAGAAATAGTAGTTCACTGATTCTCTTATCTATTGAAATTTGATAAAATTGTTTTTGCATTTTCAATAAGTTCTTTTATTTCTTGCTTTCTAGCTAACACTTCATTTCTTTTATAAGAAAAAGATTCTAATTGCCTTAAAGAATTCTCTGCGGTATTTAAAGCTAATCGAGATAATTTCAATGCATAAGATTCCCTACTTTTACTCTCTAATCTTTTAATAATACTCTCTTTTAACTTTTTTTGTGCGTCGCCAAAAAATAAATCCGCAGATCTTATTTCATTTTCTGCTATATCAATCTTATAAATAAGATTATCAATTTCAACATTTTCTATCTTTAACTGATTTTGCAATTGTGCTAATTCCCCTATCTTATTTCTATTATTCTTAGAATTTTCCATTAGTGACGTTTTTTTATTTTGAATCTTTTCCATCACATCACATAAGTCATGTTTTATTAAAACATATTCATCTTTAAGCATACAAACATCTTCAATTAACTTAGAAAATCCGTAACCTTTAATGACATTTTCTATATTTCTAATTGTGTCATTTGCTTTCTTTTCTTCATTAGTAAAAGGAATTAAATCCTCTTTTTTTATCTCTTTTTTTTGAGCATGCTCAATTGATGGTATCCTAGCCTTATTACTATTTAATGTTTCTGAAGGAAATTCTTGCTCTAGAGTAATAATTAAATTCTCATATTTCTGTTCTCCAAAATTTTTATTAAACCCTTTTTGATTACTATATAAATTGTTAAAAACATCTTTTTGAACACTATTCGAAACTTCTTTTACATAATTATTATTTTTTTGCCCTTTGTGATCAGATAATTTAGAATCTAGATTGCAAGACATCAATCCCACCATTAATAATGTATATAAAAACAAATTTTTTATCATAAAAACATTCTCCATTTCTCCAATTAATAATCATTATTATAAATAATAATGATTATTAATTGGTATTATATATCATTTTGTTATTTTTGCAATAATATATCAATATCATTATTTGTATTTTATACTTTTTTACTATAAAAATATTTTTACTTATTGTTAAAGTTAGAATCAATTGTTTGTGAGAGTTGTTATCTTTATTATCTTTGATTTTTAAAATATAAAAATTTATTATTCATTAATAGGAAGCTTTAATTTCTCACTTGTTAAATTTGGATACTTGGCACTTTTTACTTAAAAGTAATGTCATTAAATAGCTTTAGACTCAATGCAATTTCATAGATTTTATCTTCATTGATTTGTTTGTCTTTTACAGTAATATGAGCAAGCATATAGTTATATTTACTCTTTTTATAAAAAAGTTTAAAAAAATCTGTTAAGGTGTCATCAAAAAAAACTAAAAATTATATAAATTATTTCATTCAGATTCTTTTAAAGATTCTTAAACTAATCACAGTAAAACCAAGGCAAATCTTTAGTTGACTCAAATGCTATTATTTTAGATATCGGCACTTTATCCCTAGTATTTTATAGTTATTATCATTAATATGATAAGTATAGCAAACCATAACGAAATTTTAAATCGAATGGGTTAAAAAATATAAGAATACTTGAGTCCTTCATATAGAAAATGGGATTGCTAAAACTTTATTCAATTTAATAAAAGATAAAAAAGTTAAGTTTAGATTAATTTAATAAAACTGCTTTGGGTTAATTAAGAAACACAAGAAGCATGTAATTTTTATAAAAGGAATTCAAAGTTTATTAGCTATATTCTTGAATATTTTTATCAAAAAAATAAGGATCAACTTATTAAGCAATTAGAAAAATATAAAAATAAGCAATACTATTTTTTATAGTATTGTCATATTAATCTTATTATAGTCTAAAGTTATATTTATATTTGTAAAATACTTATAAGGGAGTAATCATTAGATTTAGGATATTGAAAAGGGTAGTAAAAAAGCCAAACTCAAGTGAGAAAGTTGATGTAACTGATAGAAAACAAATAGCTTTTGAAAATTATTCTTTTTCCAAAAAAAGAGATTGTTGGCGATAAAACTATATATCATACAATATTGATGAATATTTTGAAGGGTTTCAAGGCCCTAGAAGATAAGCTTTTGGTTATGTTTCATTAATACCCTTTCAATATAAGGAGGAAAAGTGGATTACTTTGTTCCCAGTGAAAGATGGAGATGAGTTTTTAGGGATGTTTCGAGGATTCAAAAAGATCAAATTTGATAAATTTTACAGTGACTACGTTTCTGTTTGTAAATTTTCTAAAAAAAAATCAAAAATTTTAATAAAGCTTATTACATTGAATTTAGGTTCAAGAATGGTAGTGTGTTTTTCTATGTTCATACCATAGCTTATTTATTTGGGGATCGAGATATTAGATTTACTAGAAAATTGTATAAGCGGATACTGGATTTGGAAAAAGAAGTATTTAAGTTTTACTCTAAAGATTTGGATCCCCAAGGAACTATAACCAAGTGGATTTTTTAAAGATTAAGCAGAAAGAAGCTGAAAGATTAGATCAAATTGGCAATCCGATTAATCCCCCTCCCCGTTGTCAAGTTCTAAAAGAATTTAGGATATTTTGAAAATTTGCTGTTATTTAGCTTTGATTTGTGTTACAATGTATTTGGTGAGTAAGTGAATTATGGAATCAGTGTTGACAACAAATATTACTGAAGAGCACATATATAAAGAGTTCATTCGGTTGGGAATGGAGCAGATAATAGCTCGGGATTTGTCCAAAAGGTATTATCACAATGAACTTACATATAGAGATTTAGAAAATTTAGAAAAACAATTCGGTTTAAAGTTTGATAATCTTATTTCCGAGATCTCTTTTATAGAGAAGAATTTAAATACCAAAATAGATAATTTAGACGATAAGATTGATGTCGTTAAAAGCTGGCTCAATGTTAAGATTGATGCTGTAGAGAAAAATTTACAAAAGGATATGTCTAATTTAGATGCTAAGATTGATACTGTAGAGAAGAATTTAAACGCCAAGATTGATACTGTAGAGAAGAATTTAAACGCTAAGATTGATACTGTAGAGAAGAATTTAAACGCTAAGATTGATAATGTAGAGAAAAATTTACGAAAAGATATGTCTAATTTGGCACAAGATATAAAACAAAATCTTGACGAAAAGCTAGAAATTTTTGGAAAATTCTTATTAGAAAAAATGGAAATCAATAATCAATTATTATCGGAAAAGCTCAGGGTGAGCAATAGAATAATAACTATTGTTGCAATAGTAGTAGTTCCTATTGCGATATCTGTAATAACAACTGTTGTTGTATCGCTCATTACTAAATTTTTCAAATAGAGATTATAAAGAATTTTTCACACCAATTAATTAATTAAAAAAAATTTTAGATATAATTTGCTTTTGCAATTTATTAGTATTTTTATAGATTCCTAGATGTTTTAGGTTCACATTAATGCATAATTTTAGAGTATATAAATTTTTGCGAGATTCCTTTTCAGTAAAAAAATTTGAAATCAGATTTATAATAATAAATTTGGTTTCAGTAGCGCTGTTTAGTTAATGATTTAGATTGCCTTGATTGAGTTTTAGAGGTTTAAATGACTTAATTACATTAAGTCATTGCTATAAATTTAAAATACAAGGCGTGTTGACTAGAAAGATGTTTTGTGAGTTAGAGTTGTATTTGATTTCATTTAGTGTTTCTTTTGACTTTGCAATCATAGAGTAAACAATTCTTAGTTGTTTAGTAGTAATTCCAAAACCGAATATATTGTTTTCCACATAATTAATTCTACGTGCATCAATAGATGTTAGCCTATTTTTGTCTAAATTTTCCATACATCTGGAAGTTTCATTAGAGCAAATTAGAGAATATGTTTGAATTTGTAAGCCGTTGTTCAACGTATAAGAAAGTATATCAGATTTGAAATTGTAAGGAGTTTTGATTTTTTAGATGAATTAATGGAATTCCAGAAGCCATAATAATTCTAAGTAATTGGTGATTAGTGCTAGAAGAATTGATAAGATGTTTGCTAATGAGAATGAATTTACCCGGATTTATTTTATAAAAGGTTTTTGTTTGGGGGGATAAATTTTTGAATTTTTAGGTTAATCTTTAGAGTCAAAGTACCTATACTAATTAAAAATTAATTAATTAATTTTTAATTAGTATAGGTACTTTGACTCTAAAGATTAACCT
>NZ_JACHFG010000008.1 GCF_014201775.1 Borreliella yangtzensis
TTTTGTTATACAAAAATCTTACGCATCCGAATACCTTTGAAAAATATTTCTTTTGATTGGTGTTAGGATATATTCTGTACTTATAAGCTTTATTAGCGCTCATTATTTTTTTAAATTATTATATTATATATTAACTTACGTTGCAAATTCATCTCCACCTAAATTTCATAGAAATTATAGGTGGAGTATTCTTTGCTATTTTTTGATAAATTTTTTAAAGAAAAAGAAAATCAAAATTACCTAAGAGTAAACTTAACTTAATAACCAAAAAGCTTAGTTATTAACTCAATAACTAAGCTAATGAACTAACATTGCTAAAATAAAAGATTATAAAAATGGCTTTTTGTTTCACCTAACGATATCTTTTTGGGCTCTTTTTAAGAATGATTATCCACTAAAACATGCTCTAAAATCTTGCTTAAACAGGAACAGTTTTAATTTTGATTTGTAATGTAAGTTAAAATATAATGTAATAATTTGAAAAAATAATGAGCGCTAATAAAGCTTATAAACATAAAATATTGATATAATGTTATTATTAAAAATAAAATATCCAATAATAAAGGAAATATAATGCAAGGCAATAGGCCTATTATTATAACAATGGCAAGCTTAAAGGGCGGAGTTGGTAAAGTATTCTTTGTTATTTTTTTTGAAATAAATTACCAACAAAATAAGCACTATAAAAAGCTAACAACTTATTTTAGTACATTGCCTTTTTTTATCTATAAATTTGGTAAACTTGGGTATAAAATCCATAGTTACATCGCCAGGTAGGACCATTTCTATTCTTAGCAACTACCCCACTTTTACTTTAACTAAAGTATTAATTAAAATGCTAGTATTCTCTTTATATCCTTCATTTTCTTGATATAAAAAAATTACAATGTCTGCATCCTGCTCTAGCGCTCTCGACTCCCTTAAAGCTGCCAAACTAGGTTTTCTGCCTTATGCACTTCTGGTAACTTGATATAGAACTATTATTGGAATTTCAAGCTCTAGAACAAGTAAACATATAGTACGACTCAAAAATGCAACTTGCTCAAAACAGGGAATATTGTTCTGTTGTATGGTAATTAAGCCAATATGGTCAATGAAAATAATCTGAACATCTAATTCTTTTTAATTTTTCTAGCTTAAGCTTTTAGTTCATGTATTTGGATACTTTGCATACTTCCAACGAAAAAGGACAAATTATTAAGCTTAGAAAGTGCTTGACTATGAACAATAACTTCATTTCGATTCATCGAGAAATTATTAATTTTGTAGAATTAAATGTCAGCATTAAGTGATATAAGCCTTTTTGTAATAAACCTACTTGTAATTTCAAGTGTAAAAAAAATACAACACTCCGATTTTGTTTCATACAATATTATTTGCAATATTAAACACAAAAGCAGTTTTACCAACTACACGGTCTTGCCCCAATTATCAACAAAATTTAAGGCTAAGAACTTCACAGGACAATACAATAATCCCTTAAAATACTCTACAAATTATTTACAATTTCAAAGTTTTTAAACCTTTAATACAATAATCATCAAAATCTATTCATAAATAACACATACTATTATTTAAATACACAAATTTAATTAAATTTATATCAAAATAAATTTTTAAAAAAGATCAAAATAATATAAAACTTCTGGTTAATAATAACATTATTATATTAAATTAAATATAATATTAACAAGGAGAATATTTATGAAATATAGTATGATTGCAAGTATATTTGTTTTTTTATTCTTAAATTCTTGCAATACAGATTTTAACGCAAATCAAAAAGATATGAAGGATCTATCTAGTAAAAAAGAACTAAAATCTAATAAAGCGGAATTAAAAACTAAAACAGAAGCAACCCTAAATCAAGAAGAAGCCCCCAATAAAAAAATAAAAAACACACCGCTTGATGATCTAAAAAATTTAATAGAAACAGCCAACATAGATAGAGAAAAATATGTAAAAAAACTAAAAGAAGAACCTTCAGACCAATATGGAATAGCGGCTTTTAAAAAATTGGCTTGGGTGGGAAATTTATCAGGCGAAAAGATAGCCGATAATAGCGAAAAATCTAAAAGATATAGAAAATATATCTATGCCGCCTTAAATGATATTGACACTAATAAATTAAAGGAATTTTCAGAAATTATAATATCATCGGAACAAACACAAAGCCTATTTAGCATCTTTAACAGGTTTGGAAGTGCTATTGACGACGTGATTGTTTATCTATATTCCAAAAAAAACACTATAGATAAACTAGACACTTTAGACTTAGAAAAGCTTAAAAATTCATTTGAGAAATTATTATCTACAAAAACAATCGTTTCAACAATGTTAAACCAACTTTTATTAGATTATCAAAATGATGAAAATCTTATAAAAACAAATCTCACTAAGCTCAAATCTCATGTAATTGAACTTTACAAACAACTTGTAAAAAAAAGTGAAGAATTAGAAAAGCTAAAAAGCGACATATTTTCAATACATACAATTTAAGGTATGTATTGAAATTGTCATAATGAAAAAACTCTATCTAAAATAAAATATAGGCTTAATATTTTTTGATAAAAATGAATAAAGAGTCTATATCTAAAGAATATATTATTAATAATATTAAATCTATTGTTAATTACTCTTACTTAATATTAAAACTATATTTTATTTTTAAACAAAATTTATCTAAAATGGATTATTTTGAATTTTGCCATTGGAAATTTAATACTTAATCTGAGATATAGTTAATAAAATCTATATTGAAAATTTTATTTCACTTATAAATATTGGATATCCTAATGATTTTTCAGCTACTGGTTCATTTTATATTCTAAATATCTCATCTTGCTACTACTGTACTGAAGTAGGAGTTATAAAAAAGGCATCATCTTCTAAATTAGAAAGTAAAATAATATTAGTCAATAAAGACTATCAGACCTCTCCTTTCTTTATTAAGAATTCAATTGTATCTAATATAGGTTATTATTGATATTATGTTTTATTTTAGCAATCAATATGAAAAAATTAATTTTTTAAATAAACAAATTGATATTAACAACAATAATTTCCCATTTCATTTTCATTTGATTTATATTTAAAAAAACAAATTCTTCAAATATAATAAAGAATTGTGATAGCAAGGAAACTTCAAAGATATTATTTTTATTCATTATTTTTTCAGAGATTGCAAGAACATTGCCCCATGCGGTACTAACTATTATTTTAATAAATTAAGGTTTATCACTCAAAAATATTGCTATAGTGCAAATTTGCTATATGGCAGAAATTATTATTTTTGAATTTCCATCAGGTATAATATCAGACATTTTTGATAGAAAAATTGTTTACTTAGTATCAATTTTTTTACTCATGACTTCTTATTTTATTATTTTTAAAGCTTTTTCATTTGGACTTCTTTGTATTTGGTTTATATATGGGATGTCAGCTGCTATTAACACTTAATACTATGTAGAACTATATTACACTACTACTTAGATAATAATATATTCATTTTCTATTTTAATGAATTTTTTCGATAAAGTACTAATATTCAATTATTGAATATTAGTACCAAACGCCATTTTTATCAATTACAACTTGCATTTCTCTAAGTGAATCCTTAATTAACAAGATTGGACGTACTATTGATTTATATGCTTCGTAAGAATCAGATTGTCCTTTAATACTTGAAATCAAAGTCTTTATTTCTGTTTTAATCTCATCTAATTTTCTTTTAGCGTGCATTTCACTTATGTATAATAAATTTGCTGCAGTATTTGAACTCACCTGAATATAATTCAATAGGGTATTAAGATTTTTTTCAAGCTTTTCTTTTGTAAACTTTTTAGCATTTTTTCTAGCTCTGGCTTTAGCAGAGTCATCAAGAAATGTAGAATACATCCGGGTTCGCTTTGTTGCAAACGAGTTATAATTAGCATATATTTTGCTAATTGTTTCAATTGCTAAATTTACATTATATTTAACACCTTGTAGATAAGATTTATATCGATTATTTAATATTGTCTCCTCATCATATTCATTATAACTTTCTTCCTCTACTTCATCGTCGTATAAAATAGTATTTGAACCTGAAACAGTCTGTAAGTCACTTTTTGGTCTTGAATCAGAATCTATAGTAAAATAAAATTCATTTCTTTCAAAAATATCCTTGGATTCACCACTTTCACCACTAAGAAAATTCAAACTTCCTTTGATCATCCCGTTATGTTCATTCTGTTGTTTTTGTATTTTTTCCTTTCCGGTAGACTCAAGCTGATCCCTTAATAATTTAGTTTCTAAAACTTCTTCTCCTGATATTACATTTTTTTGCAATAAATTACCATTATTAGTAAACAACCCCCTTGCATGATTATAAGGCTCTTCTTTAGTAATCTTCTCTTTGACTTCGATTTTCTTCTCATTAATAGAATTTTTAATAGATTCTTCGTTAGTACCTAAAATAGAATTTCCTTTACCATCAAACAAACCAAGAGATTTCTCTTTCATTTCACCTTTCATAAATACATCACAACTGATAAAACCAAATAGCAATCCCAAAGCTAAATATTTAATTTCAAATTTCACGCTTCCTCTCCTCTAAAGTTAACATTAACTTTAACTTTAGACCATTTTAATTTGAATTACAAAAATTAACAAACCTTTCTTACTAAAAAGAATATCATCTAAAAAATATAAATATCAAAATTATTTACAATTTTAAATCCAATATAATTTACTAATTTTTTGTTAAAATATCATTTTTTATTTTTTTGACTTATTCATACTGAAAACTTTTATTATTTAGCAAATAATTTTCATATCCTTTTATTAAAGATGAAATATAATCTTCTCCTTTTTTTGTTTTTTAATGCTTTAAAATCACTAAGTAAAATGAATAAAATCTTCTTTGGTTAATGTGTAAAGATTAGCTACAATAAAGTTACTTTCATTGTCTTTTTCTTTAAAAAATTCATCTTCCGCATTTAGATTTAGAACTTTATTAACTTTTTCTTTATCAAACCCAAAACATTCTAAGTAAAGTAAATATTTAAAGTTCTTAGGATCATTTTTAGCTATTAGTAAAGAAGTGTTTTTTGCTAAAGTTAAGTATAGCAGACTAGCTAAAATATCTTTTTCTTCGGGTTGCGGCATAGGGCATTGGTATAAACATTAATACATTTAAGCCAACAAATCTTCTAATCATAAAGTCAAATACAAATAAATTAAAAATAGATACAATAAATAATTTCTTGTAAAGATATATATCTTTTGCAATTTTAAATACTATAGAATCATCGGGGTTCTCGCAAAGGATCTCTTTTAAAGTTTTCTGAATTATCTCTTTTTCTTCATTTATTTGCTCTTTTTCAAATTTTATTACACTACTTTTCTTTAGATATCTTGCTTTTCTTATAAAATATCTAAATAAAATAAACCATTCTTGATCTTTGTATTCTTCTTTTTTTCAATTTTAGAAAAATTCAATTCAATATATTTTTTTGCTCCATAAAGTACTTCCGATTTATCATAAAGTCTCACACCTTTCCATTTAAAATTATCCCATAATGCTTTTGATATTGATTTATATATCTATATAACTGATCTTCTGCTTCTTTTACTTTATCTTTAATATCAAAACTAAATAATGGGCGCTTAACTTCTGATATAAGTAAAATATCTTCAGTCGGAATAGGCTCATTATATTTTTTAGCTTCTTTTAATTTATTATTAAAATTTAATTTGTCTTTATCATTTTCAAATCATTTTCAAAAAGTAGTATATCTATTCTAGAAGACACTCCTTCTATTTGTCCACCTTTTTGCTGTTCTACTGAATAATTTAGCTCTTCAAATATAGATTTTAGTAAAGACTCTATATTTGCTTCTGTAGAATTACCATCTATTGAAGAAAGCTTATTCTTTAAAAGCAAAAAAAAGTTTTTTAGTTTATCAATATTTTCTTTTGTTATAAAGTCTTTTGCTAGTTCTTTATAAAGAGATATATTTGGATCATTTGTTTTTACAATGCCATTAGTTTTCATCATTTTATTTTATCATTTATAAACTTTAAAAAAGATTTAAATATGGGATAAAAAATTTTTCGTAATTATTATTTGAAAAACATGATAATCAGCTACATAAGCTAGACATTTCATTTTGTAAATTCTTTTCTACAATACCAATCTTAAACTCAAGATTTTCAAAATTTATGACGAATTGCTTTTCTAAATCCCCAAAAGATAAATGTTGCCTTTATAGTAGGTTAAGGCCTTGTTTACTTTTTTGTTTTAAAGCTTATCTTCAGTAGCAATACAATAAATTCCTTTTTCAAGGATGCAATTAATAGTAGTAATCGCAATTCTTAGCTCATATTCAAGTAAATTTTCATACAATTCTCCTAAAATTCTGAGCTCTAACTTTGAATACGCTACAAATTTTTTATCTATAATATTTTTTTCTTCAAAAAAAGAATTTTAACTGGTATTTCTTCAAGAATGCTAGCCAAAATAGATCTAGAAATCTCTTTGGCCTTTACTTTAAATTCTTTTTCATATATATTTTTGTAATTCTAAATACTATGGAATCAACGGCTCTCTGTGATATCCTTCTCAAGCCTACTTGAATATTCTTTATAGTATCTTAACATCTTAACTAATATTTTTTCAAACTGAGATACCTTTTTGCATTATAAATATATTCAAGCCCATCTACTTTATTCATGGGATCTTGTACTTTTTTTGAATATCCATTCATCTAAATACTGATAGACATACTCATAATCTAAATCTTCTGGTTTCAACCGGGAGAAATTTTTTGATGCTTTTATCTTTAGAATTGTTTTGTATCTCAATGTTCATATAAACATTATAAATGTTTATCACATCTTAGGTGCAATTACACCCTTTTTTTAATATAAAACTTGGCCTCTATGTTTAGAGGCTAAGTTTTATATTAAAAAATGATTAACCCAAACTGTTACAAAAATAATTAAGTGAAATGCTACTTAATAACTTTTTTAAAACAACATATGATCTCTAATCATATATGTATTATTAGCTCAAAACATCATTTACCTCTTTAATAAGCTCTTCTATCTCTTTCATTTTATCTGTTACTTCCATTATCTTAGAGAAAGAAGTTTTTAACTGATTTAAAGAATTTTTTGCTTCTCTTAGTGCTTATTTAGCCAAAAAATCATTTTTTATTGGCCAGTAATTTCTATTTTTTTGTTTTTCAATCTCTCAGTAATAGTTTTTTTTAAATCTTCTTGGGCTTTCTCAAAAAAGTATTTCTAAATGTTCTCTCACTAAGCCCTACCTCTAATTTACTTACAAGTCTATCAAGATCAGCTCTTATATTGTTTAACTGATTAACTGAATGGATTAGCTCTTGCCTTTTTTCTTCTTTACTCGCTGTTATATCAGGTCTTATATAATATCTTCATACAAGCTGAGGATACAAGATTTCACCACCATAAACATCAAAAAATTAGGTCATAATTTCTTTTTAAGAGAATGATAAACAGAATTAAAACTAGATTCTAATTCTTTATATTTATTTTCAAGCTTAATTTATTCATTGCCTAATTTAGCAAATTTACTACTTTCAAGAAAACTCTTTGTATCATCAATTATCTTTTCTACTTACTTTTCTTCATTAGTATTTGGAACTAAATCTTCATCTTTTATTTCCATCTTTTCTTGTAAAAAATATAAAAAATTATTAGTTTCAAACACAGGCTGTAAAAAAACAACCTTCACCATCTGCTTTTCTTTTACTTCTATATGGGAAGGCACTTGTATTACATGATAATAAACTTGTTAGCACTATCATATTTATTAATAAAATATTTTTTTCATGACCTTCTCCTATCAAAATCTATATAAATTCACAGTTATTTAATGAAATAAAACACTATTTCTATAAAAACAAACAAAACATCTCTGTTTAATACAAAAAAATTATATTTACCTATGTGCTTTATATAAGCTATAATATTTTTTAATGTAATAAGAAGAGTATGTAGAGAATTATTTTTTAGAAATTTTAAAAAAATTTTGCTTTTCTATTAGGTTAAAGTTTATAAATTTTCAAATAGTAGTACTAAAAAGAGAAATATGCTTTTAAATTGAGAAACATACCTCTCTTTAGATAAATTGGATTAAGCCTAAATTTACCTAATCTATATGTAAAACTTACTTAATAGCTTTATAAGCCTCCTCAAGTTTTACAGCAGCAGCCAAAAAATCTGCTTCTTTTTTATAAGAATTATTATACCTGATTCTTGAATTTATTCCCCTATCATTAACCATATCGCCAATAGTTTCCACAATACACCCAAGAGCTATAAGATCATTTTCCTCTACAAAATCTTTAGCCGTATTGACAAATTTTTTGGAAGCTTCAACAAACTTAGTATCAATAAACTTAGAAGATATATCATCAAAACTCTCAACGTAGGCTAATACAATAGATTTTCTCAGTTTTTTATAAGAATCAACAACATCTCTGGCATTAAACACATTATCTAAAGCTTGGTCTAATTTTATAGCAAAATCATGAATTAATTCGCTTAAAAACATAGGTTTGTATTCTTCTATAATCTTTTCAAGCTCCTTAAACTTATTAACAATTTTATTATCTTTTTTAAGTATAGATATAGCTTGAGTAACTTTACTTTTATAAAAATCTGAAAATTCGTCACTACCTCCCAAATAAGTCATAATATTATTATATGCTTCTGTATATTCGTTATAAATAGTGTTTAATTTTATAGAATAATACTTAGTCTTTTCAACAAAAATTTTAAGCTCATCAATATTTCTCTGATTTAATCCACCAACAATCTCGTTAGACTGATCTTGATTTAAATCATAAATGCTTTTATTAATATTTTTTTTGCTTTTTTCACTATTTCCTTCTTGATTTTGAATACCTTGCTCCTGATTTAAATCATTTCGTCCTCTGTCTAGCATATGACAAGAAATAATAAAAAATAAAGATATTATAGATAAAATATATTCTCCAATTTTATTCATAAAAACTATACCTTTTTAATATAAAAACATTCCCGTATTATATTATACACAATATGAAACTATTTTTATATTAAATAATATTAATATTAAATGAAGCTTAAAATAAACGAATATTACTTATAAAAATCTTTTTTAAATTTCTTCCAATAACCTTTTATCTTCTTTTTAGTCCAAGCAACTATATTAAAAATAACTAACTAAATTTTCCACAAATCACTAATAGAATATTCTTATTATTCCTTGCATCATTAGCAAAAATATCAGCCTGGTCCTTATCCTGCTTATCGGCAGTTTTACTCTCATTATCATTTCCTTTTTTCAATCACCTGAATTAATTAGTATTTATAAAAAAAATACGTTTTAAAGTAAGAAAAAATAAATTAAAAAGCCTACTATGCTAAGTTATAATTAATCAGACACCCATGGGGATTCTAATAAAACAACCACCTAGACTAGTATGAAACTTTATATAGGGCTTCTTACACTTCAAAAAAACATGATGCCCCGACTTTTCAGATACATATATATCAATTTATTTTTTAGATTTGAAAAAAATATGATTTATTGTGCTATCCTTTTTATAATCTTGCCAGAATAGCCAAAGACTTTTAAAAGCACATGTACTATTATTTTAGATAATAAAGCTCTCCTGTAAAGGGTCTAGATTTTTAATCTAAATATTAAAGTCACTTAGAATATGTGATTCTAATTATCACTAAATTCTATTATCTCTAAAAAATATCATCGCAATTTCTATTTATAGGAACTATTGAAAAAGACTTTAGAATAAAAACATTAATAATCTATCAACAAATATTTGCAACAATTACATTAAAAGTTTAAAATTAAAATATATATGTTAAGCAAAAATCTAAAAATTAGCCCTGTTTATAAGATATTCATAATCTATTTATTTATATGAATCATAAAATTTTAAAAACAAAAGAATCAAACTACTATAATAATTTTAAATATGTTAGTAAGAATTACTATGATTAAATTACCTAAAAACCATATACCAAAGATTTATATCATAAAAGAATATGAAGATGTCACTTTAAGTGGGACACAAAATACTCATTATTTAGAAAATAACATGGTAAAAATAAAAAAATTGAAGATTGGTTAGAATATATAAAAAAAAGAAAACAAAAAAATATATCTTAGAGCCTTGTTAAGACTCTAAATCGAGATAAACAAAAAATTGTAATTTTATAAAAAAAATATCATATTTATAAAGTTTACGATGGATGGGATTTCTGAAAATCAAAAAGATTTAATTAATAAACTTTTAAGAAATACTAAGAATTAAAAAGACAATAAGGTAATTATATTGGCAATTTTATGCATATAAGCCTCACAAAATAAAACAATATAAAAAATAAAAGATTTGATATTTATAATAATAACTATAATTTTAAAGTTATAAAAGAAAAAATGAGTTTTTAAAAATAAAATGTAGTTAATAAGAAAAAACCTTTCAAAAGAAAATATCTAATTTAACACAAGAACTCAAAAAAAATTCAAAACAATAAAGATTCTTTTATAAGAGTTTCATTTGAATAATGAAATGTCAAATATTTTGACAATAGTAATATACATATTATGATGTCTTATCATATGATATGTTTTTGTATTATTGTTAATAAGCTTAAACTTAAAATGGGTTAAAACTGGAACATTAAAAGTAACGATGCAAATATTTAAATATTAATACTAAGAGAAGATTAATTTCTAATAGATTTAACTGGGGGAATATTTGCAAATAGTAAATTACTTTTTTGCTAAAAAGCATTAAATAAGAATAAAAATGTAAAAAATAATAAGTGGATAGATAATAAAAAAATTTGATTAATACAAAGCAATACAAATTTAATCCCAGCAATAAAAGATATGGATGTTGTTCTTTAAATAAGATTTTTATAAAAACTTTAAAAAACATATTAAAAATCAAAAAATTTCGAAAATATTAAAGAGATTGTAACAGGCTTAAAAAGTAATAAGATACTTTTATGGGTGAAAAATAACCATTTTTAATATTTTAAAAATATTAAAAAATTATAATTTGTAATGATAAAAATACATTATAATATTGTATACTCTATAATATAATAATACAATTAATTTATACCGATTGAGGAGAATGTTTTTTATGAAAAATAACATAATTTTATGTATGTATGTTTTTTTACTTTTAAATAGTTGTAGTGCCGATCATGATACCGAAACAGCAATAAAAAAGCATATTGATAAAGCAAAAAGTTCACACATTAATAAAACAAAAAATATATATATTGATGAAATAAAAAATTTAATAGAGATACCTAAAGCAACCATAGACAAAAACAAAATATCACCAATTAAGCCAGAAGAACAAAAAACTGTAGATAGTCAAGCTGATGGGGAAATTTTCACGATAGATACAAGGGCTTTTGATTTTATAAGTACTTTTTTAGCGGAAAATGAAATCGATGAATTTATAACAATATTTAATAAACCAAAACAAAAATCAATAGCAGCTAAAGTATTAAATACTATAGCAATTTTAGAACTTGAAGTGGAAAAAACAATTAATCACCTTTTTTTGAAAAAAGATGCTTTAGATAAAGCAAAAATCTCAGATTTAAAAAAGATCAAAAATTCCCTTGAACAATTATTTTCTATAAGAAAATTTTTTTCAAAAACCATAAAACAGATTTTATTAGATTATCAAAAAAATAAAAATTCTATAAAAACAGATGATTCTCAATTAAACTCTTATTTAGATACGCTATCAAATCAGCTTAATGAAAAAAATAAAGAGGTTAATAATCTGAGAACAACCATATTATCAACACCTATTCCCAACATTATGGAGTAAACCACTATCTCTACTAAATCAAAGATTATAGAAATAATTTTTTGTTTTACACCATAACAGCTTTTTAAGTTCTTTTTTAAAAAACGAACATCTCTACCCTGGAGCATAGTTTAAAAGCTTTACTCAAGGAAGCACCTGCCTTAGTTTTTATTGCTGTATTATTAATAAAAGTTAGACTCTAAAAATACAAAAAGAGGGTGACTACTTTTTGCGCTTACACTACCATGAACATTATATTTTACATTTCAAATTTTTACAGCTCAAAGCTTCTGCATTCACTTATAAAGAGAAAATATACACATCAGTTAGACATTGGGTATTGGTTTTTTAGTTATTTGGCATATTAGATAAAAGAAAAGAGAAATTAGAAAAAATTTGAAAGAGGTTAAAAAACCTAAAATAGCTATTGAAAAATGATGGCAAGCAAACTAAAAAACAAGATAAAATTTTAAAATTGCTTTTTTTATTTATTAATCATTATGTCAAAATAATAAAATCTGTTATTTAAACTTAAAAAATAATTTTTATCAAAAAAAAAATACTTTATTTATCATTTAATTTCAAAAACTTTTAAATTTAGGTGGATGTTAATTTTAATATTATTTTTGGAAACAAAAAGTCATCCCCCATGTTCTTCTGAACCTACTCATTCTTATTTTCTGATTTTTCTGTTTTAAGTAAATCTAAGGCTCTATTGGTAAAGAAAATCATATATCTTTCATCTGATTTTTCCAATCTAGATTCTATTTTATCTAATCTGTTTTCAACCCTATTAAGATAGCTTTTCATTTCAGACCTAACCTCATTAACCGAATTATTTAAATTCTTAGACTCAACTTCAAGTGTTAGCAATCTTTTATCTAAATTATCTATTCTGGTATCTAATTTATCTATTCTGGTATCTAATTTATCTATTCTAGTATCTAATTTTTTATTATCTTCTTTTAAATTCCCTAATTCTAAGTCAATTTTAGTAAGTCTACCACCAAATTTATAACTTATTGTCAGAATGCTAACTAAAGTTACTAAAATACCAATTAAACTGCCAAAATCCTTAATTAAATTATAAAAATCCATATAATAACAACCTGCTTATTTATTTAATTATATTTAATCTTTAAAATATAAGCAAATAACCAACATTTTTTTGATATTATTGTTCTTAATTATACTATCTCCTGCCTCAAAATAACTATTTTTTAATTCTCTAATAACACGCTTCATATCGTTTAAAACACAATACACAAAATAAAGTCAATGTTAATAATTTAGGAAAAGAATTATTTGATACACATGATTCTATTCTAAATTTTTTAGAAAACAATACGGCTATAATTAATTACATGGGTAATATAAAAAATAGGAAAAAACAAAATATTTTGTAAGACAAAATATTAATTTTTTAATTGAATCAAATTTGATATGTATTAAAAAGAAAAGATACATTTTGAATTAGACTTAAACTTCAAAACTGATCAAATTAGTTAAAGAAAACAATGCTGGGAAGTTATCATTATTTGATAATTATAATTTCAAAAAATATTAGATTTGTATACTAATACAAGTTATTAGATAATAAGAATCTTTCTATTAGAATTTTCATAAAAGATAAAGAATAATATTAGTTTATAAAAGAAGGTATAAAAATAACATATTTTTAAAGAGCTTGTTTCAGCATAGAAAATATATTTTTTGATATTATAACTAAATATAACGATGAAAGAAAGTAAATTGAAAGTAAATTTTGTTAAGCTATATATTTTTTGTATTTTTAAATCACAATCCCTTAAGTTTACTAAAACATTTATAATGTTTATGCATTTACTTAATATATTTTTTTATTTTTTGAAACAACATTGTTATAACTTAATTTAATAATAGATTTAATCTCTTCAATTTGAAGATCCGATGTACATAAAATCTGAATATCTCCTCTTCCCCATTTACCAATATTCTTAATATATCTAGTAAAACCTTCTTTTAAAGTTATTTGATTTAGAGCAACAGTAACAGTAATATTTATTTTGTTTGCCCCAGGCCTAAAGCTAAAATCTACAAAATATCCACCCCTCACCTTAAATCCTGTATAACACTTTGTTTCAACTTTTTCAATTACATCAGGATTTAAAGCAAAAATAAAACTTTCTAAGTTTTGATATATTGCTTTCATATCGGAATTTAATTTTTCAAATTTTTTTAAATTTTCGGTTTCAATGTTATTGTCTTTTATATCAGAACATATGTCATCTTCTATGTTATTTTTTTTACTCTCTAAAATCACATCGTTTCTTTTGCTAAACATACCAAAAGCATTTTTAATAATATCATTAAATATATTGCCTAAATATGTCTCTTTAAAACCAATTTTAGCTTTAAAAAATTCAAGAAAATCATCACTTGTGTTTTTAATTTCTTTTTTTAAATAATCTAAAAGTTTGTCTGTATATTTTTTTTCTAATGCAAAAGCTCTGGCCTCTTCAATATTTAAAGAATTTTTAGAAAACTTTTTAAGATACCCAAAATCTTTAGATGTTAATTTTTCTAAATTAATAACCATAAAAGGCTCATTATCTAGTAAATTATCTTTATCTAAGTCAGTATAGAATCTATATTCTATACCATCTGTCAATATCCCAAATTCAACTCTCTTTCCTTGAGAACGAATATTTTCAAAATAAGGCTTTAATTGCTTTAGATGGCTTTCAAGCTTTTCTCTACTATTGTGATATTTGGCCTCTATCAAAATAGTGGGCTCTTCTTCCTTTTTTGTTGGATAAATAATATAATCAGCTTTTTTTAGTCCATTAAACTTAGGAATATCTGCCTTATATTCAACTTTAACAATTGAAAGATCAGTATGATCATAACCCATCGCATCTAAAAATGGATCAATAAGATTTTGTCTTGTTTGTGCTTCGTTTTCAACAAAATCTTTATAATTTTGTATTTTTCTACTTACATCTTTTATTGATTTTATAAAATTTATATCTTTATCTTTATGTAACATAATTATATATTAGCAATAAAATTAAAAAAATTTATTTAAAAAATAAATTTTTTAAATGTCGCTCGGTATTTAATAACTAAAGCTTTAACACACTTTCTATCTAAATTATCTACATTTAAAACCTTTAAGTACTACTTAATTCCTTTTTTCTGCCTTATTGTTTAGTTTAAAATCCCATTTTTTTACCTTTTTATTGCATTTTTCATACTAAAAACTTTTATTATTTAGCAAATAATTTTCATATCTTTGATTAAAGAAGAAATATATTCTTCTCCTTTTTATTTTTAATACCTTAAAGTCATTAGCAAAACCCTAAAATCTTTTTTGCTTAATGAATAAAGGCTAACTACAATAAAATTGTTTTCATTTTATTTTTCTTTAAAAAATTCATTTTTCACATCTAATTTTAGTATTTTATTAGCCTTTTCTTTAATAAGCTCAAAATGTTTCAAATAGAGTAAATTGGAGAAATTTAAAGGATCATTTTTGGCTATTAACAAGGAAGTATTTTTAACTAAAGTTAAATACAACGGGTTAGTTAAAATATCTTTTTCTTTGGGTTGAGACATCGGACATTGATATAAACATGGTTTTTGAACATGTACATTAACAAATCTTCTGATTAAAAAATCAAATGTTAATGAATTAAAAATAGACATAATAAATAATTTTTTATAAATAGATATTGGTGTTTTTCATAATTTATATATACTGAGTGCACACAATAACAATTTTTAGGAGACAAAATACTAATCGTAGTTCTTCCATTTGTATTACTTGCAATACATCTATAGAATACTCTTTCGGTTTGAAATTAATTATCCTTAGTTAATACTTTTTTAAAGTCTTTTTTATCTACCCATAAAAGCTTAAAACTTTCTTTTGCGGCTTTATTTTCAAAAAATCTTAAATCAAACTGATAAATATCAGCTCCAGAATAAAGAAATATAAATCTTCCATTATTATATTCTTTATACAATGCTTTATACTTTGTTAAATGCAACCTTACTCCAAAATCAATATATTCTTCACTAAAAGTACTAAATTGACCAAACATTTTATTGATTAAGCTAAATTCTTTAGTACCTTTAAATTCTATTATTGATTCCTGAATAAGAGATAGCTGCCTAATTTGATTTATATTTAATTCAATCCCTTTATATGTATTATCTTTGCCATCTTTTAAGTAATTGGCTATTTCTTTCATAATATTATCATTGCTCCGAATCATAAATTTTGCGTTAAAACTTGATGTAGGGCTTTAGTATTACTAAGTTGAAATACCGTAAATTTTAAAAATGATATCACATCTTTAAATCTTTTTTAATTTTAAAATTGATAAATATATTTAAGCTTATATTTGTAAATATATGTTTTCTTAATGATCTAGAACTAGATTCACTCCAAAGAGATGAAGAGACTAAATAAGTTAAATTGCCTTTTTCTTTTATTATCCTTAAATTAAATGTAACAAAGTATCTAAAAAGATTTAGATCACCACCATTAGAAAAATATTTGAAATCATTTTTATAAATATTATTAATAGTAATTAAACTATTTTTTCTGAATTGTAATCAATATTTAAAGAATGATTGTCTTTACTAAATACTTTTTGTTTTATTTTATTTTGTTATTTTATACTTAATTTTCTGTAACTAGAAATATGTTTTGAGAAAAATTCAGATTCATTAAACTTAATTTTCTACCATGGAGGATTTCCAATTACAATATTAAATCCTTCCTAAATATCTGGGAACTCAATTCCATAATAGAAAAATTTATAATAGCTACTTAATTTCCTGATTTCTTCTATTTTTTTCTTTATCTTCACTAGAAATTTTATTGCTTAAAATATACTTAAATAGTTAAAAGAAATTATCAACAAAACAAAAAAGCTCTACCAATAGAATTGATCTGGACTAAGAGTTGCTAAACAACATAATAAAATTATATGTCAAAGATGAGACTTTTTATGTAAAAAGTCTCATCACTTAGTAGCCAATTATAAAAACACAACAATAGAAAATTTATCCATCAAATGCATGCAAAAAGAATTTAAGGATAAAAACCTTTTTTGATCCCAATAAACCTTAAGATTTGGATTTTAAAATGAAAAAAACCCTTTTTCCGGGCATCTTTTCGACATTAAACTAGGCAAAATAAACTTAAGCCTATTAGAAGTAATAGATTACCATTAATTAACATTAAAGTCAACAAAACTTGAGAAGTTATTTATTCCTTTTCTTTTTTAAAAAATCATATTTAATTATGATCTCTGATAAAATATCTTTTTTATTTTTAAAAATCTCCTCTAAAATAAAATAGACTCTTTTAGTATCTTTTTTACAAAAATCATATAATTCATCGTCTTTTACTAAAATTCTAATTGGGGTATTTTCTTTATTGTTTTTACTCATATCTTCTTGATTTATTTCTAATAATCCTTGTTTTTGTATAGTATGATATATGCTATTAAAACCCACCTCCTTAATTTTATCAATAGAAACAACGCCTTCTAAAACCTTTTCATAAACCTTTAAATATGTATAGGCCTGAGTTTTTGCAATTATAAAAGATTTTATAAATTGTTCAAAGCTTTTAAAACCATCATATTTATAAAGTTCTTTTTGCTTAATTTCATATAGAATTTTCATTCTTTGAATTTTATTGTCAATATCATCTTTCAAATTAAGCTTTAATTGGTCTTTTAGATCATTGTAAATTATTAAATTTTGATCTTGACTATTTAAATTTTGACTTTTATCAATAAAATCTTCAAATCTATCATTTAGAATCATCTCTTTTTTATTTTGTTTTTTCCTCATTTTATCCTCCTATACTTATTTTGCTTTAGAAGTATTCATTTCTATGTATTTAAGTATCAATTAGCATCTAAAAAAAAGAAATTTTGACCAATGGTATAAATAATAAATCTCATACCACTAATCTGTGAGTAAATATTGACACAAATTTACATTTGTGTCAATATTTACAATTTTTTGATAAAAAAATAATTACCAATAACAAAAAAATTCGTTCGGTTCTGAACGAGGAAAGAAGCTATTTATATAATATTTAGCTTAGAAACAGCAGTCACAAAAAATATATTTTTTAAATTGTCTTGATTATTTATACTTTGAGCCTTATTTATTGTTTTATTTTTAATCAATATCATTGAAAAGTTTTCTCCTAGTTATTGCATAAACCCGAAATTCTTTTTTTATTAAAAACTCAAGCCTAATAACTTAAATATTATTTAAAATAGTTTTTAGATTTAATTTTAAAAGGGGTTGAAATTTATTATTTTATGTATTACATTTTAAATGTTAATTAATAATTAAGTACACATTAAGCTGGGGGACAAAAAAATGAAAGCTATGATGCCTAATAATAACTACCAAATTAATGCTAATAAATCCAATAAACTACTTTCAAAAGATTGCAAACTTAAGAAAATAATTTCTGTCATTATGTTCTTAAACAAAGAGTTTGAAAAAAAATATAATGTATCAATACATGGAATTCATTTTGACTCTGAAAAGCTAAAAGAACTTCGGGTTCATCGTCAAGGAGATATACTTCGTGTGCTAAACTCAAACATAGATAAAGAAAATAAAAAAACAACTACAATTAATACTCTAAGACTAGATTTAAGATTTTTAGTTTCACTAAAAGCATTAGAAAAAAGAATACTAACATTCTCAAATAACTTTGGAGAATTCAGGGGAAAACTTTGTATATATAAAGTGTCGCCTATTGCACATAAATTGATTGATGCCTATTTTAGTAGCACTAAAGCAGTCCTAATTAAAAAAGTAAAGGAAGAAAAAGATAATTTAAATGAAAAAAAAAGGTCTTTTGAACCTAAAAATATCACTGAAAATATCACTGTATATAATAAACAATATATAAACATATATAATAAGAATTCTATTGAAAACTCTTTCTTCAAAAGAGTTAAATCAATGGTTTCTAACACTAAAAACCCGATTAAAACGCTAAAAAATACTTTATTAAACTATAAAGATTTTAAAAATTATCTAAAACATAATTATGAGATAAGAGATATTAAAGAATTTTTTTTATCTAAGCTAAACTTTTATAAAAACAAAATTCATTTTATGAGAAAAATTGCCCCTTATAAGACGGATTTTTATATCCTTGCAGGAGAATTTAAAGACACTTATACTAATAAGTGGAAAGCAAATAGAATAACTGTCTTTTCAGGACATGCTGGAGTAATAGCCAATAATATTTTAGGTAACATTTTGAAAAAGGGATCATAATTTGAGTGGTTTGCTTGAAAAACTCAGAAACAAAAAAAAATATATAGAAAAAAAAATTATATTTAATAGAATCGAAGAAGTCAATAGTAGGAAAATATACTGCACAAAAATATTTAAACATCTAATTGGCTTTAGAATTACAAATAAAGGAGAAAGACTAAGGATTACTTTCCAAAAGTTTAATAATACTGAAGATTTTCTTTTTTTTAATCTTTTCCCTTTAAAAGAAAATGATAAGTTCTTAGAAATAAGATACAGGCATGAAAAGCTAGATAAACCTTTTTTTTTAAAAAAAGAAAATAATAAAACTTATGCAATAAAGAAACTTTACTATATAGAATTTGCTTTTAAAAATGGTTCTATTAAAGCATATGTACAATCTTTAAGAACGCTCTTAAGAAAAGATAAAGAAAATACCGAGTATTATCAATTTAATTTATCACACTTAAAAAAAATGGAAAAAAAAGTATATGAATTTTATAAGAAAAAATTTAAAGATGAGGGAGTTATAGATAAATGGATCAAAAAAAACCAATTATAATTACACTTGCAAGTTTAAAAGGAGGGGTTGGTAAAAGTTCACTTTCTATACTTTTTTCTTATGTTTTAAAAGAATTAGAGAGAAAAGTATTATTGATTGATCTTGATCCGCAAAATTCTTTAAGTTCCTATTTTAATAGATATATAACGAATATTAAAAAACATAATATTTATGAATTTTTAAAAGGAAACACATATTTTGATAAATGTGTAAATAAAATTAATGAATATATTTCTATAATTCCTTCCCATCCTGTTTTAGAAAAGTTTAACACAGATGATATAGATTATAAAGAAATTATTTTAGAATTTAGATTAAATAAAAGTAGTAAAAGTTTTGATTTTGATTATATTATAATAGATACTTCTCCTAGTAGAAATTTTCTTTTAAAGAATGCTTTAAATGTTACAGATCATATTATAATCCCAGTTCAAGTGGAAAGATGGTCAATAGAGAGTTTTTCTATTTTAACGGAAACTATCAACAATATTCAAAATATTAAAAATAAAAAATACAATATTTCTATTATAGAAAACCAATTTATTAAAAATAGGAATACCTTGAAGGAGGTTGAGAATGTATTGTATAAAAAATATGGTAAATATATAAAAGGGAAAATTCACTTTTCAAATAGTATAAAAGTTTTTATAAATGACCTTTTAGAACCTTCTTTGAAAGAAATTTATTATAGGGAAGCTGAAAACGCTTTAAAAGATATACTTTAAATTTATTTTTTTAAATTGCTAGATAGAAACATATAGCTTATTAATTTGGTTAGAATTTTATGCATTTTGCTTTTCAATTTTTTAATCTTACTTTTTTATTGATAAAGAAGATTTAGAAAATCATTCTAAATCTTCTTTATCCCCTAAAGTCTTCTTTAATTACCTCTTCTTGTTTTTTCTGATTATAACTCTGCTTCTATTTTGTCGTTAGGGTCATCTATAAATTCTACATATTCTCTTCCTGGTCCCAGATTTCCTAATAATGGGGTTTTCTTGTTTTTTAATAAATGGTTTTTAAGGTCAGATAATTGAATTATATATGTCTTATTATCTTTAAATTTTAATAAAATATGATCTTTATGTTTTTATAGAATTTAATTTATTATTCCCAGTATTTATAGCTTTTAAAGTTGTTTTAACACCTAGAAGCATAGCTTCTTTAAAATCATATTTATTTTTAGATTTTACTTTAAAAGGTCCTTGATTATTAGTACAATATTTAACTAGAATTCTCACTTCTTATTATTCTTTTATGCTAATTTATAGTATTAGGGACTTTTTAGTGTCTATATTTTCTCTATTAGTAGGATTCAAAACCGATTTAACCTTTACTTTAAAATTGTATTTTTGGCTTTATTTAGAATCATTAAAAAAATGGTCTCATGAAAAAAATAATAAAGATAACCCATATTAATACAATACCTCGCGTATTTGGCGCCCCAAAATCGCTTAGAAGACATACTGGAGTTCTTCTTGAAAAAGATCAAAAAATACCAAAAAAAGGTATGGTTTATGAGTACCAATTTTAAAGGTACTGATTTCTTCGCTATAGTCGGTGAATTCAAGGACACATATGTTCCTATCTACAAGCAAGTTGAGACAACCCCAAAACCAATAAGCAAACATAAGATAGACAAGGGTTATGTAATTTTCAAGGGGCAAAAAGGTGTTTGTAATGGACAAAAAGGTTACTTTGATGTGAAAATAGGAACTTTTGTAAAGTTGAGGATTTTATCAAGTTATCAACCCACTTTAAGGAATTTTTAAAAAATGGTTTTAGGAGCGAAGAAAAGGAGTAAAAAGTGAACGAACATTTGAAAATCAAAGATTTTACTGAAAAATACGGTCTTTTCAATAGGCATTCAGAAGGTGTTGTAATTTAGTGGCTTGCTAAACAATACTGTAGGCATTGAAGAAGTTTTTCTGCAGTTACAGACTGTGAAGACTTCTATTGCGAGTCGCATAGGAAAATATTTACTGTATTGTCGATTTACATCAAAAAGGATTGTCGATTGACCCGATTATAGTGTTTGAAGAGCTGAAAAAGAATAGTAAGTCTAGCGAAGTTTTAACGGATTTTGATGTAAACGCATACATTGAAACTATGTCCAAATACACTATGCTTGGCCCAATCTTAGACAATTATTGTAGCATTATTAGGGATTGCAGTGTTAGGCGCTCAATTGTTGAATTTGCTAACTCGGTAAATCAAGCTGCCTTTAATAAATCAAAAGATTTAGTAGCGTTGATCGACACTATACAGTCCAAGGCAAATTCACTGGAACTGAACTACGAAACCAAAAATTCGTTGACCGGAAAAGACTTGATCAAAAACTACAAAAATAGAAAGGAAAGTAGAGACATACCTAGTGGGTTTAGTGGCGTCGACAAAATAATTAAAGGATTTAAAAAGGTGACTATGTGATAGTTGGTGCAAGGCCTAGTGTTGGTAAGACTACTTTTGTACTCAATATTGCAAACAATTTGTGAAAACAAGGTGTAAGTGTTGGATTTTTTATACTTGAGGTTGTCAGTGACTTCATAGCAATGACCCTCATATCAATTAATTCGGGCGTCGAGTTTTACAAGATTAATAAAAAGTTTAATGGACAAAAATGAGCGCCAAAAGTGTGTAAAAGCATGCTCTAAGATTGAGAATTACCCAATTGTGGTTGACAATACGCCTAATATCCCAATACATGATCTAAAATCTAAAGCTAGAAAAATGAAAAAAGACGGTGTTGAGATTATTGTCATTGACTACATTGGTCTAATTTCTGTTGAGTACAATAATACACCCCGTTTTGAGCAAGTTGCATTTTTGAGCCGTAATCTACGCGCACTTGCAATTGAGCTTGAAATCCCAATAATAGTCCTCTCTCAACTGAATAGGGAAGCCCAAGGTAAAGCGCCTAATTTAGCAAATTTGCGTGAATCGGGGTCTTTAGAACAAGACGCTGATATGGTAATTTTTTTGCATAGGGAAGATGAAGAACAAAAAGATAATGATGGGCAACAACAACAAGATAATGACAAAGAGCCGCGTAAAATAAAGGTCATCGTCGACAAAAATAGGCATGGAGCGACTGGCGCTACTACTATGGGCTTTGTGCCTAAATGCTAAAGATTTCTACTCAATAAAAAATATTTTAGAAAAAATTCGCTGTTGCAATCTACTGGCGGTGCTTTCGTTAATCCCTAAATCTTTTAGTTTGATATTAATGTATGATTTAAGATTATGTAGATTTTTTAGGTCAACATTAATGCTCGATTTCAGATTATGCAAATTTTTGCAAGGCTCATTCCCAGAAAAAAAATCATAAATCAAATTCGCAATAGCAGATGTATTTTTGTTTTCGCTATTTCTAAATGTGTTCAGATTGATTGTGTCTGGCCTTACAGGCTTAAATGCTCTGATATATTTCATTTTTTCGCCTAGTTGGATACACGGCTTTTCAGTTAGTCGGATATTTCCTGGATTTTTGGTATATTTGTTATGTGCCATTAGCTTGTCTTTAGACTTTACAATCAAAGAATAGGCAATTTTCAGTTGTTTAGTAGTTATATTGAAGTCGAATATATTTCTTGCTGCATAATTAATTTTGTTCGTGCTAATAGCTAGCAGGTCACTTTTGTTTAGATTTTCAATACATTTAGCGATTTCATTGGGAGAGACTAAAGGGCGTGTTTTCAACGCAAAGCCGTTGTCCAATATGCAGTAAAGTATATTGGATTTGAAGTTGTAGGGAGTTTTGATATTCGGATTTTTCAAATCAGTTAATGGAATTCCAGAAGCCATAATAATTCCAAGTAATTTGTGGGCCGTGCTATTAGTCTTCATAAGATGCTCGCTAATCATAATGAATTCTTTAGGGTTAATTTCGTAAAGTGGGTATTCAAGTGGCTTTTCCTTATTCTTGGAAGACTTGAATTTTGGAAAAAAGCTAAATTTCATGTATATATTATACTGCATTTTTCAAATTTTGTAAATTCAAATATTGTGATTAAGATACTAAGTATTATTATTAAGATGTCAATACTTGACATTTAAAAAAGGCATAAATCAAGTATTGATTTTTTCATAGCAAGTATTGTGATAAAAATAGCAAGTATTGTAATTAAGATATTAAGTATTGTGATTTCAAATATTCATACTAAAAAATTATTATATATATAATAATTTTTTAGTATGTATATT
>NZ_JACHFG010000009.1 GCF_014201775.1 Borreliella yangtzensis
TAAAATATCTGGAAATCTCCAAAAATATTGGTAAATTACAAAAGCACATTACATCTAAAATTTTTTTCTTTTTTAAAAGATTTCTGTTAAAGTAGGTGAACTACTATTTCTAAATCAAAGATTATAGAAATAGCTTCTTGTTTCATCCCATGATAGCTTTTTAGGTTCTAAAAGAAAGATATATACTTTATTCATGGAATCTTGTACTTTTTTAAAAAAAATCCATTCAAATACTAATAGATATGCTTATAATATAAACATTCTGTTTCAACTGGAGAAATTTTTGATGCTTTTATATTTAGAATTAGTGCTTATGTAAACATTCCAAAGTTTGTTCCGCTTAGGTGCAATACACCCTTTTTTTTAAATTTATTTAGCCTCTATGTTTAGAGGCTAAAAATTTTATCTTTAAATATGATTAACCCAAACCGTCACAAAAAAAATAATTAAGTGAAATGATACTACTTAATAACTTTTTAACGACATTATGATCTCTAAATTTATATCTTATTATCAGCTTAAAACGTCATTTACCTCTTCAATAAGCTCTTCTATCTCTTTCATTCCATTCATTACTTCCACTATCTTAAAGGAAGAAGTTTTTAACTGATTTAAAGAATTTTCTGCTTCTCTTAGTGCTTGTTTAACTAAAAAATCACTTTTTCTTAACCAGTGATTTCTATTTTTTTTGTTTTTCAATCTCTCAGTAATAGCTTTTTTTAAATCTTCTTGGGCTTTCTTAAAAAAGTATTTTCCAGATGTTCTCTCACCAAGCCCTACCTCTAATTTACTTACAAGTCTGTCAAGATCAACTCTTCTATTGTTTAACTGATTAATTGAATGGATTAGCTCTTGCCTTTTTTCTTTATTCACTGTTATATCAGGTCTTGTATAATATCTTTTTACAAGCTTATTCTTCTGTTCTGAACTTAATTTCCTTTTAGGGGGATATAAGATTTCAACATCATAAACATCAAAAAAACTAGGTCCTAATTTCTTTTTAAGAGCATTATAAACAGAATTAAAACTAGATTCTAATTCTTTATATTTATTTTCAAGCTCAACTTCTTCATTACCTAATTTAGTAAATTCACTACTTTCAAGAAAACTCTTTGTATCATTAATTATCTTTTCTACTTCCTTTTCTTCATTAGTACTTGGAACTAAATCTTCTTCTTTTATCTCTATCTCTTCTTGTAAAAAATACGAAGAATTGTTAGTTTCAAACACAGGCTGTAAAAAAATAGCCTCCACCATCTGCTTTTCTTTCCCTTCTATATGTTGCTTAACAATTTCTATATTTTCTTCCTGCTTTTCTTTCCTTTCTATATGTTGCTTAACAACTTCTATATTTTCTTCTGGAATTTTCTCTAAAAACCCTAAAACTTTACCACTTGTATTACAAGATAATAAACTTATTAGCATTATCATATTTATTAATAAAATATTTTTTTTCATAACTTTCCCCTATTAAAATCTATATAAATTTAAAGTTAATTTAATGAAATATAACGCTATTTCATTAAAAATAAACAAAATATCTATGTTTAATATAAAAATTATATTTATCTTGCATAAAAAATCCTCTTTAACTGCTATTTTAAAATTAAAGATTTAAACAATGGTCACTCAACTTTTTTACTACAAGCAAGATATCTTTGGCTGGAATAGAATGATTATTTTTTTAGCTTCTTTTAATTTATCATTAATAAACTATCTAAAAAGATTTGGATCACCTATGGGATTGAGTTTTCAGATATCTCAAGCGGAATTTAACATTGTAATTGAGAATAATCCATGATAAAAAACTAAGTTTAATAAAAATGACACAAATAATAAATATTTTTTACTCATAAGTTACTCCTACTCCATAAACCTTAATTTAACCCAACATCTAATAAATACAATTTTTTAAATTTTTAAATAACTAATTTTATCAAAAAAAATAACAAAGGATATGTACCACTCTTATTTATATCATAATTGCCCTATAAACTTATACCATTCTAAATCATTAATATTTTTCACAAACATTCCTTTTTGCAACCCTTTAATTGATAATTTTTTATTACGATGTTTTTATAACTATCTACAAAGTAATAAGACAACTTATGTAAATAATCTTTTCTTTGAATTTAATTTTTTTTATGTAGCTTAGCAATCCTTAATCTAGAGTTGTCTCGTTGACTCTATTGAAAGAACTTCTTTGTTTTTTTCGATAGTTTTCTTTGATATTTCTTAAGGTTGTTTTCATTTTTTAGTAAAACTTTAATTATAAAAGTTTATCTATTTCTTTTTATCTTTATATTTAGGAAATCCTTGCATTCTATTCTCCTTTTTTAATTTCTCTAAAAAATTACTATATGCAAAATATAAGTCAAGCTAGGCATTATAAAGAGTAAAGACATCAACTTCCTTTAAAAATAGAAATTTCTCTTTATGTTTATTTTGATAAGTAATAAACTTTATTTATTTTTTCAATAATAACCTTCCTTATTCCTATATACTAAATATAAAATAACGAATATATTATTGCTAATAAAGCTTGTAAATACAAAATTTATCCCAATATTACATAAACTAACTTTTGATAATAACTACGCATATTTTATTAATTATCGCCTAGTATTATTTATTAAATATATATAAATCTTGGTCTTTCATCTTCTCTTTACTAGATAATACTTAATATGTATTCTTTTTTGAAAAGGATCCTTAATGGATCTAACCTAGCTAAGGTTTTATTCATTTATTATTAAAATTCAATCCCAATATTCACATTTGCACCTATAAGGCCAAATCAAAATAATCGAAATTATTATCTAAGCAGAACAGACTTACATCTACTATTGCAAATTTAATTCCAAATTTTTTCACTGAAAATGAACCTTGTAAAAATTTACATACTCTAAAATTAGACATTAGCTCAAACTTAAAAAGTAAAAGAATTTACAATAATACCAGTAAATTACAAAAGAAAATCATATCTAAAATCTTTTTTCTTAATTATTGGAGTAAAAAATTTTTAACACAATTACTATTTGAAAAAACCCGGTAATTAGAGAGATAATAACTGTTATTATTATGGAGATACTTATTATGTTAAAATGGTGGTCACAATATCAAATTTATAGATAATTATGAAAAATCAACTAAACAACCTGAAAATTAAATTAAAAACTCTTGTCTTCACAATAGAACTAGTAAATACTGAATTTAGTCAATATCTTACAGAAAGGATCCTAAAACAATACAACGAAATAATTCAACAATTTGGGATAGCCAAAGATACATCAACATCATTAGAAATGAATCTCAACAAGCTAGAAGCAATTAAAGTTATAGCTAAATTTTACACTAGAGATATAGTGGAGAATTGTGTTTTAGTCTATTACAAACTCAATTACCCCATACAAACATGCTATACTAAAATTAAGGATTATTATGTGACTGGCTAACATTACCTAAAAACCTAGGGCTATTTTTACATAGTATATATGTTTACAGTTACTTATAAGTAGCTACAAACTGCTATTTCTTATAATCTTTTGATTTATAAATAATTCACATGTCAAACTTCCAGCTTAAAAGCTGTTAAACTTACCTTTTAGCTTAATTTTTAAATTGTCTTAAAATATTTAGTATTTTTACGGACTCAAATTATTTGTGTTTTTTAAAAAAATTATTTGCCTAAAACCTTTTATTATTCAAATAAATAATTTTCATATCCTTTTATTAAGGATAAAATATAATCTTTTCCGTTTTTATTTCTTAATGTTTTAAAGTCTTTAAGTAAAACTCTAAAATCTTCTTTGGTTAGTGAATAAAGACTTGCTACAATAAAATTATTTTCATTTTCTTTTTCTTTAAAAAATTCATCTTTGGTATCTAATTTTAGTATTTTGTTGACTTTTCCTTCACTAAACTCAAGATGCTCTAAGTAAAGTAAATTAGAAAAATTTGAAGGGTCGTTTTTAGCTATCAACAAGGAAGTATTTTTTACTAAAGTTAAGTATAGCGGGTTAGTTAAAATATCTTTTTCTTCGGGTTGAGGCATTGGACATTGATAAAGGCATGATTTTAGCACATGTATATTAACAAATCTTCTTAGCAAAAAATCAAATGCTAATGAATTGAAAATGGATATAATAAATAGTTTTTTATAAATAGATATTGGCGTTTTCTCATAATTTATATATATTGAATCTACACAATAACAATTTTTAGGACATAATGTACTTATCATTGTTCTTGCATTAGTATTGCTTGCAATATCTCTATACAGTATCCTTTCAGTTTGATGTTTATTTTTTTCGGTTAATACTTTTGCTAAATCTTCTTTATCTATCCATAGTAATTTAGAACTTTCTTTTGAGGATTTATCTTCAAAAAATCTTGAATTAAATTGATGTATATTAGCTCCAGAATAAAGAAATATAAAGTTTTTACCACTATATTCTTTTACCAAAGACTTACGATTCTTAACGCTTGGGTTTAACCCTCTTTTAAAATCAATATACTCTTGACTAAGAGTACTAAACTGATTAAACATTTTATTGATTAGGCCAAATTCCTCATTATCTTTAAATTCTATTATTGATTCTTGAATAGGAGATAGTTTTTTAATTTGGTCTAAATTTAATTTAATCCCCTTATAATCATTTTTTTTACCATCTTTTAAATTGCTAGTTATTTCTTTTAAAATATTATCACTGCGTTGAATCATAAATTTTGCTTTAAAGTTAGTTGTGGGAACTTTGGCATTGCTTACTTGAAATATTGCAAATTTAAAACGAGAATCTACATCTTCAAATCTTTTTTTATTTTCAAATTGATAAATGTAATTTAGTTTATAATTATCAAATATATACTTTCTTAGTGCTCTAGAACTAAATTCACTCCAAAGACTAGAAGGGGTTAGATAAGTTAAGTTGCCACCTGGTTTTATTAATTTCAAATTAAATGTAACAAAGTATCTAAAAAGATTTGAATCACCACCATTAGAAAAATCTTTAAAATCATTTTTATAAATATTATTAATAGTAGTTATACTATTTTTTTCTTCATTGTATTCAATATTTAAAGGGTGATTATATTTGCTAAGTATCTCTTGTTTTATTTTATTTTGCTCTTTTATGCTTAGTTTTCTGTAACTAGGAATATGTTTTGAAAAAAATTCAGATTCATCAAATTTGGGTTTTTCCCATGGAGGATTTCCAATTACAATATCAAATCCTTCCTGAATATCTGGAAATTCAATTCCATAGTGAAAAAATTTATAGTGGCTACTTAATTTCCTAATTTTTTCTATTTTTTCTTTATCTTCAATAGAAATTTTATTGCTTAAAATATTTTCAATTAAACTAATTACAGCTGTAATATCAGTAAATTCTATATTCAAAGATTTGTCAAAAGATAATGAATAAAGTTTGATTAATGAAAATATTATTCTTAAATTATCTGTATCTTCACTTTTCTCATATTCTTTGTATATCTTTTTAGATTTTTCTATATCTTCTTTAGTAGTATCGTTAATACTTTTAATTTTTTGATATCTATCTTCTAAAATAATTGTAATTTCTTTAATCCTTTTTTTAAATAAAGAAAATCCACTTTCAAATTTCTTTTTTGTAATATCAAAAAATTCATCTTTGGTGTAGCCTATCAAGGCATTTCCTGCTTTTATGTGATGTTCAATAAAACTTAATGGTGTTCCAAAAATAAAGGTATTAATCCACAAACTTAGCATAGTAATTTCAACAGAAATAGGATTAATATCAACACCATAAATACACTTTTTCAATAGTAACCTTTTAAGCACTAATTCTTTACTTATACTATCCCCAATATCATATTCTTCACTTTCTTTAAGAATAGTTATATATTCTCTATCAAGCTCTTTTTTTACATCTTCGAATTTATCTAGCTCGTACCATACTTTTTCTGTTAAGTAATCTAGACAAGAAATTAAAAAATGCCCTGATCCACAAGAATTATCAATTATTTTTATATCTAAAGGGGATTTGGCTTTAAGCTGTTCTTCAATTGATGATGCAACCATAAAATCAGTTAGGTCTTCTGGGGTATAATATGCACCACTTTTTTTTCTATCAAGCGATCTAGATGTAAGATACATATTGCCTTTATAGTATGTAGCAATTTTACTTATTTTTTTGTTTTTAAGCTCTTCTTCGGTACGAATAAGATAAATCCCATCTTCAACAATACGATGAACAGTAGTATCAGCAATTCTTAGATCATATTCAAGTAAAGTTTCGTATAATTCTCCAAAACTTTTAGGATCTAGCTTTGAATACTCTACAAATTTTTTATCTTTAATATTTTTTTCTTCAAAAAAAAGTATTTTAATTAGTATTTTTTCAAGTTCACTAATACTTAATAAATTTTCATTATTCAAATATTTCACCTTATCTTTCGCGAATAATCCTCCGTTGAATATAGGAAACTTTATTGTTTCACTTCCTTTATCAAGTAAATTGAAAATGTTTATTATTTTTCTATATCCTAATTTCTTTTTTGTATTTTCATCATAAAAAAAATATCTAAAAGATATAGAAGATCTGTATAGTTTATTTTCTTCTAAAATTTTCTTAAAAATGTCGTTATCTTCAATATATGCAATAAAAAATATTCTTAAAATAAAAATAATCGATTCTTCAAGTATGTTCGCTAAAATACTCTGAGTAATTTCTTTGTCTGACACTTTAAATTCTTTGTCATATATATTTTTTGCAATTTTAAATACTATAGAATCATCGGGGTTCTCGTAAAGTATCTCTTTTAAAGTTTTTTTAATTATTTCTTTTTCTTTATTTATTTGCTCTTTTTCAAATTTTATTACATTACTTGTCTTTAGGTATCTTTCTTTTCTTATAAGATAGCTAAATAAAACAAACCATTCTTGCTCTTTATATTCTTCTTTTTTTTCAATTTTAGAAAAATTAAATTCAATATATCTTTTTTCTCCATAAAGTACTTTAGATTTGTCATAAAGTCTCCACACCTTTCCATTTGAAATTATCCCATAATGCTTTTGATATTGATTTAGATATCTATATAACTGATCTTCTGCTTCTTTTACTTTATCTTTAATATCAAAACTAAATAATGGGCGCTTAACTTCTACTATAAGCAAAATATCTTCGGCCGGAACAGGCTCATTATTTTTTTTAGCTTCTTTTAATTTATTATTAAAATCTAATTTGCCTTTATCATTTTCAAAAAGTAGTATATCTATTCTAGAAGACACTCCTTCTATTTGTCCACCTTTTTGCTGTTCTACTGAATAATTTAGCTCTTCAAATATAGATTTTAGTAAAGACTCTATATTTGCTTCTGTAGAATTACCATCTATTGAAGAAAGCTTATTCTTTAAAAGAAGAAAAAAGTTTTTTAGTTTATCAATATTTTCTTTTGTTATAAAGTCCTTTGCTAGTTCTTTATAAAGAGATATATTTGGATCATTTGTTTTTACAATGCCATTAGTTTTCATTATTTTATTTTATCATTTATAAACTTTAAAAAAGATTTAAATGATAAATTTAACTCATTGGGCATAGTTCTAATATTAAAGGATCAATGTTAATTAAGAAATAATATTAGTAAACTGCAAAAGCTAATTATAGCTAAAATCTTTTTTCTTAATTACTTAGGGAAAAAAATTACTCGTAATTACTATTTGAAAAATCTAGAAATTAGAGATATAACAACTGTTGTTATAATGGAAATAGTAATAGGAACTACTACTATTGTCATAATAGTTATTATTCTGTTGCTCACATTGAGTTTTTCAGATAATAATTGATTATTAATTTTTAATTTTTCGTCAAGATTTTGTTTTATATCTCGCGACAAGTTAGACATATCCTTTTGCAAATTCCTTTCTAAATTATCAATCTTAGTGTCTAAATTATCTATTTTAATAGATAACCCGTCTATTTTGACATTAAATTCACTTTTTATACCATCAATCTTAGTATCTAAATTTTTTTCTACAAAAGAAATCTCAGAAATAAGATTCTCAAACTTTATTCCGAATTGTTTTTCTAAATTTTCTAAATCTCTATATGTAAGTTCATTGCGATAATATCTTTTTGACAAATCTTGTGCTATTAGTTGCTCCATCCCTAATCTCAGGAACTCTTTATATATCTGTTCTTCAGTAACATTTACTGTTAATACTGATCCCATAATTTCTCACTTACAAACTATACTCACTAAGTGTAGTATAACACAAAATACAACCTAAAAATAGCACATTTTATAAATTTATGAAGTCATCGATATTACCCCTAAGTAAATAAGCTGTCGTGTGAATATAAAAAACACACTCACTGTTTCTAATCTAAATTCTATGTAATGCACTTTTATTTAAGGTTTTGGATATTCTTCTAGAAAAGTTAAAACAGAAACATAGTCACTATAAGATAGATTATTCTTTACTTTTGTGAACCCGAAAAAATCCCTAAAAACCTACCTATTTCCTTAATGCGGTACAGTATGGTCCATTTTTTCTCTTTATTGTCAAGCTGATTCACACAAAATAAACGCATAAATTATGATTCCAAGCCCGACCCCCTGTAAATAAATATCCATCAACCTTGTATAATACATAGTTTTGTAAATAACAATTTCATTCCTAAAAAACAAATAATTTGGGAAAAAAGAGCCCTGTTTTTTCGTATTTACAACAATATTTTACGAACTTGATGTTTTTATTTAACTTTTTACTACCCTTTCTATCTTAAAAACCATAACACACTCCTTTTTTTAAACTTCTCGATTTGTTGGGTCCGAGCCCGGCTGCCTCCCAATCCGATAACTGATGAAAAACCAGAAGCCTTTTGCAAACTGCCAAAAAATATTCCTTTATACTCTTCAAAAATTTTGGCTAATATCTTCTTAGGAGTAGAACATCTTTTTGCCTCGCATATACTCAAGTTCATTTGCCTTTTTAGTAGCAAAACTCTCAATTTATCATTGTATTTCTTCTAAATCCACTCATCCAAAAATTTATTACAAGTAAGAGAATTATCAAATAATCAGGGACAAGATAGTGTAAATACACTGCCGGATAGAATTCATTTAAGAGAGAATAATAATTTTATGAAAGATTCTATAAGGGATTTAGGTCAATGAAAGGAATTACTCTTAAGGGTATTGGGATGAATAAAAAAGTAATTTGAGCCTAAATGGATTTAAGAAGTAAAATGAAACATTTAGTAAGAATACTTTGCTTTATATAGTAAAGCTCAAACTTTCGTTATAACAAACTCTCAAAATCGGTCTTTCCAAATAATATTATAATAACTAATAACACCTCTTTTTACAATTCATCATCAAAGCTTTATAGCGACACTTATAAAAATGATCCAAAAAGTGCTTAAGTATATACTTCAATTTGATGCCCCTATAGTCATTAAGGCCTTATTTGAGGTATAGAGTTCATTTTTGTAGTAAATTACAAATTTATTGCTAAGATCTTTTATGCAACTCAGAAAGTCTTTTGGAATGTTTATTTGGGAGCAACTTAATCTCAACATCTTTTTTCAAAATTAATATTGTTCTTTTGAATTTTTAAAATTTTTATAATTAATATTGCTTGCTGTAGCATTTATTAAATAAAACTGGATGAAAAATGGTACAAGATTGTATTAACCTAAATATTTACATTATAGTCGTGTAAAGCAATATCACATGAATTTCAAAATCAGTTCTCAGAAAATTTCTCTGAAAACCTATTAGAAAATTTTTGGCAAAAATTGGAAAAGCACAATAAATCTACAAAACATTTAACTCTAAACACTGTGTTACTAAATGATCAAAATCATCTACTATTCTTTTATTTTTAGCTTCTCTTTAAGTACTGAAACAAGACATTTCCAAATTCTATCACTATGATAATGCAAGTTTCATGCTCTGAATGTAATGCGAAACAATCCCCCCGACCCTTATTGTCTTTATCAAACTTTCTTAGTTTAGTTCAAATTAACCCAATGTCGTTAATCATCTTAAGATCATGTCACACAATACCTACACAAGCACCCCTTTTCGCCATATCTTTCTCAAGCAGATCCGCAACTATTCCATAAATATCACGCATCAAATATCGCATGGCAACACATGTAGTTTTATAATTTCGGGTTTTGAAAATATTGACCAATAGCCCTTCAAAGGTATTGGTTTGATTTTACTCTTTTGATACATGAATCAATTTAAGAGACTTTAATAGTATTTGAATGATCTTTTTTGTCGTTTAGTGCTACCAAATCGATAGGCAAATCATATAATAACGCTTTACTAAGCTTAGTAAGTTTTGGACAATATTATTCATTTTTTTTGATTCCCTCTAAACTTCATCTATCTTTAAATAATTTTATTTAAGATTTTTTAAAAAAACTACTCTATATGTTTCCTAAGATATATCTCAATTCAATTTTCTTGTCTTTAAAAAATTAAAAAATCTTGTTTTTTAATTTCTATAAAAAACAAGATACAACCGTTAGGTACCGATGAGATTTATTTAATCTAGCAAGATTAAATATTAATACTTAAATTTTGACTAATTTAAATTAAAGCCATAAGGAATTTTTCTAAATTAGTTATATCAATATGATCAATTTTTGTATATTTTGGGAATTATTTAAAAGCATAGAGACATTCTTTTAAATGAAAGCTCTTTATTATTTTTTTTATAAAAAGAAATAATATCTAGCTTAATTCCAAATAAGCTCTACACTTTAATTTTTAAAAACATTTTGTTTAAAGTAAATTATTTTGAATTCTACTATTGAGAATTTAATACTTAATCTGAAAATATAGTTTCATACTAAAAATATGAATACCCATTAAACACACCTTTTCAGGAGTCATATATAAATAATTAAAATAATTAACTTTAAGTTTCTAATTTTTTCTCTGCAAAAAAATGCAAGAAAAATTCCGAATCACTAATCCGTGTTTAAAATTTCTAGCATTGCTTTTTTAAAGAAATATTCTGTATTACTAATATCATTAATATAAAAATAAAATTCAACATATAATTGACTCTTTACATATTCTAGTGCTCGTTCTTGTTTTTGACTTAAGTTAGAGAGATCTTTAAAATTTAAAGATGAAAAGCTTGCAAGCGTCCCGTCATTAATAGCTTTAAGCATGATATGTAATTGTTGAAGGAATTTTTTTACTTTGTCATCTCCAAGTTGAGCAAATAAATTTTCTATTTTACTATCATCATAATCACAGTTAAGTCCTTGATTAAGCTTATTCTGGGAACCAAAATCTTCGTTATCTTTCTTTAAATCTTCTAAAAAACTTTTACTTGCTTGTTCCAAATCTTTTGAATACTGTTTATTTTGAAGCAAGTCCTTGAAAAATGCGAGAGATTGTTTTTGATTACTATCAAGACTACTAATGATACTGTTCGCCTGATCTGAATTTTTGTTTTTATTGAATAAATTGCAGTTTATAAAACTTAATAATAGAAAAAAGATTAGATATTTTTTAATACAACACATTTTATTTCCTTTTAATCAAGATTAAAGTCGATATTTAATCCCCTTATAAAGGGGATTAAATATCGAATACTATATGCTTAAATATTATATAAAAAAGTAAAAATTAAATCAACTGCCTTGTATGCATTGCTTATGCTTTTACCAGATTTACTTGAGAATTTTGTCTATAAATTTACCCAATTTATAGACAAAATAGTGTTATAGAAGCCATTTTTACTTATTTATTAACCACCTTAAAAAGTAGAATTTATTTTACAAAAAAAATTACGCACCTATAGATAAAAATCACAAAATATTTTGTTTTGATTTTAAAAAAATTTAATATTTTAATTAATAATATTATTTGAATTGACAATATGCTCAGTAAACATATTTTTACCAATTCCAAAATTAAACATAATCAACAATACTGCCAATACATTAAAATTCTATTACGCTTATAAATATTGGCTATTTTAATGATTTTCCAGGTATTTAGTTTATTTTATATTACAAATATATAACTTACTAATATGCACTGCCTCCAAAATTAAAGTTATAAAAAAGACGCCATTTTCCAAATTTAAAGATAATATTAGCAAATAATGATTATCAATTCTCCTCTTTCTTTATTAAAAATGTAATTACATCGAATATAGGTTATTATTAATATTGACTAGTTTATTTTATTGATATTTTATAAAACAAATCTTTCAAAGATAATAAAGGCTTATGATAGGAAGTAAACATCAAAAATATTATTTCTATTCGTTATTTTTATCAGAACTTGCAAGAACATTGCCCCATGCTGTACTAACCATTATTTTAATAAACAAGGGTTTATCACTAAAAGATATTGCTATAGTACAAATTTGCTATATGACAGCAATTATTATTTTTGAATTTCCATCAGGTATAATATCAGATATTTTTGATAGAAAAATTGTTTACTTAGTATCAATTTTTCTACTAATGATTTCTTATCTTATTATTTTTAAAGCCTCTTCATTCGTACTTCTTTGTATTTCCTGGTTTATATATGGAATGTCAGCTGCCATTAACACCGGTACAATCGATATTAGTTTTACTAAAATCTACCAAAATAATTCAAAAAAACTAAAAGCTTTTATAGCATCTGTAAAAATGCTCCTAAGCATTAGTGCTATTTTAGGCGGATATATCGGAAATGTAGTTTATTTATATATTAATACAAAAATATATCTTATTTCATTATTAATATATTTAATGTCATCTTTAATTACAATTTTTTTTATACCAAATGATAAAACTACCGATTATAAGAGTGATAAAGAAGATTTTATTTCATATCTTATGAAGTTTAAGAAAAAAATAATAACATTATTAAAATCTAAAAACCTTTTAGAGGTATTTATTTTAAATAGCTCTATTCAATTTTTTTATCAACCTTTTTATTTATACTGGCAAGCAATTTTTATTGATAAAAATATATCTATCAGCACATTTGGATTTGTATATGTACTATTTCGCTTATCAGATATTGTAGGGGCGTGGACATTTAAAAAAACCAAACATTCAAAATATGATATTTATATTATTCTAACTATAATATTTTTATTATCAAATTCTATAAAAATAATTTCACATATTTATACATTTATTACTATAATCGTATCTTTAGTAATTTTAATTTCTATTTATTCTAATAATTTAGAATATTTTTTAAGAAAAAATATAGATTCAAAGGTTTTAGGAACTATAACTTCTATTAATAGCACATTATCTCGTATATTTTCATTTTTAGCATTAGCTATATGTTCGGTTTTAACTAATTTTACCAGTGCCATAAATACATTTGTTTTATTAATACTTATTTTTTGTATATTATCTATTGCTGTGACATATAAATTTAAAAATAATAGAAAAAGCTAAGAAATATATGTGATTAATATATAGATAATCTTAAAAAATCCCTAAAGGACATAAAAAATGGATATACTGATATAAATAATTTTAAAAAGCTACTTAATGGCTTTAAATAAAATTAAATAATTAATTAAAATTCAAATATCAGTATTCAACAAGAACTAAAAATATAGTCAAAAAATTTAGATTACCTGATTATTTTAGGTAAAACAAATGAAAGTATCATAGATTATATTAAAGTTAAAAAAATGAACAAATCAAATCTGCTCTTAAAAAACTAAAACGCCCCGTTAATGATACTAAAATAAAAATGAATATTTTGCTTCAAATAAACCGTGCAACAACTACAATATTTCAAATACAACTCTAAAATTAAATAATACTGGTTAGATTTGCAATAGTTGTAACACTACTCATGCTCTATATATAGTGAAACTATAAATCTTAAAACTTATTATTACAAAAAATAAAAACTAAATCTGAAACCAACGAAAGCAAAGCTACCAGACCATGTTTTAGCATATGATCGTTCTTGTAAAACCTAAAAAGGTATCATAGGAATAAATAAAAAACTATTTCTATAATTTTTTATTTAGAAACCATAGCTTAAGGGTTGAAATTAATTAAATATTTTGATTATAATAAAGTTGTTAATAAGAGTATACTGAAAATGGAGGTTAAAAATGAAATCAGTTATATCTAACCCTAGCCACCAAACCTATAAAAACAAACTACTTAGCAAAGTAAGCAGACTGAAAAAAATTATTTCGGTTATTATTTACTTAAATAAAGAGTTTGAAAAAAAATACAGTACCTCAATTAATAAAGAACACTTTACTTCCAAAAAAGTAAAAGAACTTCGGGTTCATCATCAAGGTGATATACTTCGCGTATTAAACTCAAATATAAATAAAGAAAATAAAAAAGAAACTACAATTAATACTTTAAGATCAGATTTAGGCTTTTTAGCTAGACTAAAAACATTAGAAAAAAGAATACTAACATTTTCAAATAACTTTGGAGAATTTAAAGGAAAGCTTTGTATATACAAAGTGTCACCTATTGCACATAAATTGATTGATGCATATTTTAGTAGCACTAAAGTAGACTTAATTAAGAAAGTAAAGAAAAAAAAAGATGCTTTAAAGAAAGAAAAAGAGTATTTTAAACCTCAAAATATTACTGAAAATATTACTGTATATAATAAACAACATATAAATATATATAATAAGAATTCTATAGAAAATTCTTTCAAAGAAAAAATTAAATCCGTAATCCATAACACCAAAGAACCTATTAAAACATTGAAAAATACCTTATTAAACTACAAAGACTTTAAAAATTACCTAAAATACGACTACGAAGTAAAAGATATTAAAGAATTTTTCTTACATAAACTAAAATTGTATAAACATAAGATTCACTTTATGAGAAAAATCGCAACATATAAAACCGATTTTTACACACTTGCAGGGGAATTTAAAGACATTTATACTACTAAATGGAAAGTAAAAGAAACAAATAGCTTTTCAGGACATGCTGGCAAAATAGCCAATGATATTTTAAAAAACATCTTGAAAAAAGGATTGAAATTTGAATAAATTACTTGAAAAATTGAAACAAAAAAAAGCTTTAATAAAGATTAGCAATGTTCCAATTAAAAAAGATACTTTTAACAAAATAGAAAAAATAGACGATAAAAGAGTATATTACACAAAAATATTTAATCATGTAATTGATTTTAAAGTCACCAACAAAAAACAAAGATTTAGGCTTGTCTTTCAAGAATATAATAATAAAGATTATTACTTTTTTAACCTTTTTTCACTAGAAGAAAACGACAAATTTTTAGGAATAAAATATGGATGGGATCGACTTGAGAAACCTTTTTTTCTTAAAAAAGTAGATAATAAAATTTATGCAATAAAAAAACTATATCACATAGAGTTTAGATTTAAAAAAGGATCTGTTAAGTCTTACATACTGTCTTTGAGAACTTTGTTGAGAAAAAAAGAAAAAGAAACTACCGAATACTATCAATACACTCTAAATCATTTAGAAAAAATGGAAAGTAAAGTATATAAGTTTTACAATAAAAAATTACCAGATGGAGGAATCTTAAAAAAATGGATATTAAAAAATCAGATATAATAACAATGGCCTCAATTAAAGGAGGCGTTGGAAAAAGCACACTTTCTATACTTTTTTCTTATTTATTAAAAGAATTAGGTAAAAAAGTATTACTAATCGATTTAGATCCACAGAATTCTTTAACTTCTTATTTTAATAGGTATATTTCAAATATTGAAAAATATAATACTTACAGTATGTTAAAAGGAGATTTCCATTTTAATGAATGTATTTACAAAATTAATGATTATATATCTATAATTCCCTCTCATCCCATTTTAGGAAAATTTAATTCAGAAGCCATTGATTATAAAGAAATTGTTTTAGAACATCATTTAAATGAGAATATTCAAAATTATAATTTTGATTATGTTTTATTAGATACTCCTCCTAGTTTAGATTTTCTTTTAAAAAATGCCTTAAATGTTACAAATTATATCGTAATTCCAGTTCAATTAGAAATATGGTCAATAGAAAGTTTTGCCATTTTGATTAATGCGATTAATGATATTACAAAATTTAGGAAGAAAATATACAATATTTCTATTGTAGAAAACCAGTTTATAAAAAATAGAAAAACGATACAAGAAGTAGAGGATTTATTGTATAAAGAATATAAAGAATATGTTAAAGGCAAGATTCATTTTTCAAATAGCATAAAAGTTCTTATAAACGAACGATTAGAACCCTCTGCAAAAGAAATATATCATAAAGAAATAAAAGATACTTTAAAAAGTATTTTTTATTTATAGTTAACATTTTTGTTAGTTATAACATTATTTGTTTGGGGTTGTCCGATATCGGACAGATAAATTTTGGAAAAATTAAATAAAAATAGGATAGAAGAATGGGAAAGAAAGAAAGCAAAAAGCAAGTAACTTTATATAAAAGGATTGAAATACTGACAGACAAAGAATTAAATTTAGATAATGATCAAGATGAAGAATTGAAAACTTATAATAAGTTAAAAGAACAGTTGAAATTAAATTTGAAATCCGATATTAATAATAAAATTCAAAGAATGAAAATTCTATATGAAATTAAGCAAAAAGGACTTTATAAATATGATGGTTTTAAAAGTTTTAAACAGTTTACAAAGTCCTATATAATTGCCAGAAGTCAAGCATACATGTATTTAAAAATTTATGAGAAAGTTTTAGAAGGGGCTATTTCTATTGAAAAAGTTAAAGAAATAGGCTTTGTAGCTGCATATAAAAATATCCTAAAAAACAAATTGCCGGATGTATATAAAGAAAATATGATTGAAGAAGATGTAGAGAAAAATTTTGATAGTCAAAATATATATATTAGAATTTTAATGAAAGATAAAGAAGTTTATGATTTTTGCAAAAAAGATACTAAAAGAATCTATTTTATTCTAGAAAGATTAATTAAAGATAAGAATAATATCTTATCGGGACTTATCATTGATTATGAAAATCATAGAAAAGGTAAAGAGAAAAAGGTGAAGGTTAGGTCTTGATGATTATAATATAATATATTATAATCAAGTTAGGTTAGAGAACTTTTCTCTCTCCGTTTTCAGTAGTAAAATATTTGCCCGTAGGGGCTTTTTTTGTGTCTACCAAATTAGACGGAACTGTTATTTTTTAATTTTCTAAATATAAATATAATAAAAATATTTTGGAAACAAAATTGAATTAAAATGATAATAAAATATTTATAGATTGTTAAACTTGAGTTTTAAGGTTTTATAAGAGATTGAATTCGTATTTTACAATGCTAATAGCTATATATGTATGAAATGTTAGACGTTATTAATACTGATACAATCGATATTAGTAGTATTTTAGGTATATATATTTAGAAGTATTATCATTTGTATATGATATAAAAATATGTCTATTTCAATATTAGTTTTTAATATCAAAAAAATGACAAAGAATACTCCACCTATAATTTCTATGAAATTTAGGTGGAAATGAATTTGTAACGTAAGTTGCAATATAATATAATAATTTAAAAAAATAATGGGTGATAATAAAGCGTATAAGTACGGAATATATTTCAATATCAATCAAAATAAATATTTTTTAAAAGTATTTGGATGCATAAGATTTTTGTATAACAAAATATTAAGTGATAAGAAAAGCTATTATGAAAAGAATAAAGAAAATTTTAGTGTTAATCCAAGTAAATATAAAAATTAATTTCCATTTTTAAGTAAGTTGATAGTTTGGATCTTTTTGTAATGCATGGATTAATTTAAATTCTGCTTATAGTAATTTTTTTAAAGAAATTAAAAAAGAAAATAGAACACAAGGATTTCCTAAATATAAAAGTAAAAAAATGGAAAAACTTTTAGAACTAATAATTTAAAAAACTCTATAAGAATAAAAAATTATTATATAAAATTACCCAAAATAGGGTTTGTAAAGTTAGCCCTACTAGGATTATTAAGAGTAATTAAGTTATTAAAAATAGTAGTATAAAAAGATATTGATGATAAATATTATATTTTAGTATCAGTTAAGTGCTTAAATGTTAAAAATAACGATAAAACTAAATGCAATAAAAAAGAGATAGTTGATATTGATATGAGCATGAGGCATTTTCTAGTAAGTGGTGAAGGTGAGAAAATCAATCATCCTAAATATTTACTAAAACATGAAAGAAAACTTAAGAAATACCAAAAAAAATTATCAAAAAAACAAAAGGGCTCTAAAAATAGAGCTAAGTCTAGATTAAGAGTTGCCAAGTTATATAGGAAAATTTCAAATCAAAGAAAATATTTTTTACATAAATTATCTTATTATTTTGTAGCTAATTATTAAAATATAGTAATAGAAAATTTATCAATTTGTCATATAAATCAGAGTGGTCCGGATCCTATTTGCGTAAAGTTGATAGATATTCCTTATTAAGTAAGCTATATAACAATTGCAGTATTAAAAATACAACTATAAAATTAAGTGATATTAGATAGACTTATGGCGGTTGTAATACTTTGCATGATAGAGATATAAATGCATCTTTAAATCGCAAAGCTTATTATTATAAGGAAATAAAAACTAAGTTAGGAACTGTCTGAAGTAAAGCTTGTTGACCATGCTCTAGTGGATGACCGCTCTTTAATAAACTAAAAAACTATAGTAGGATAAAACAAGAAGCTATTTCTATAATCTTTGATTTAGAAATAGCAGTTCACTAAATCAATAATTAATTTGAAGGACCCATCTTTGTTTAAATTTGGTGTAAATTAAAGGTTAAAAATTCTTTGCAATCTTTGATTAAAACATTAAGCCTATCTTTAATTAAAGATAGGCTTTTAATTATAATATTATCAATGCTGTATTTTTTAAATATCTATTGAAACTATGTTGTCTCCTATTTCTTTAAAACCTTTAATATTTTCTAAAATTTGATTCTTAAGTGTGGTTATATGAGATTCAAGCTTGGTGGTATCTGTTTTTATAAGATTTTCATTACTTTGATAATCTAATAAAAATTTGTTTAATATTTCTGAGGTGATTGATTTCATAGATAAAAATTTTTCAAGCAAATTTTTAAGATTCTCTAAATCTGAAATCTCTAGTTTGTCTAAAGAATCTTTTTTAGGATATAAGAACATAATCACTGTGTCGAAAATATATCCAAATTCTCTAATAGCGTTAAATAGTTTTGCTGCACAGCTTGTTCGTATTGTTATTGTAATTTCTGAAAGTTCCTTTAATTTAATAATATCAAGATCATTTAGGGCACAATAAATCTCTTTTCTAAAGGTTTTAGATTTTTCGGTATTATCTGATATTAATTCATTTGGTGCATCTGACCAATGTAATCTTTTGTAAACTTCCATTCCATAATGATTTGAGGGTTCTTGTTCTGATTTTTTTACATATTTCTCTCTGTATTTGTTAGCTTGTTCTATTAAATTTATTAAATCATCAAGCAGTGTGTTTTTTACTTCGTTATTTTGTGTTACTTCGTTATTTTGTGTTACTTCGTTATTTTGTGTTACTTCGTTATTTTGTGTTACTTCGTTATTTTGTGTTAACCTATTTTTAATAGGTTTTAATCTTTTTTTGCTAGATTGATACTTCATATTTTTTTGATTGGTGTTAAAATCTGGATTACAAGCATTTAAAAATAGAAAAACAAATATGCTTGCAATTGTGCTATATTTCATAAATATTCTCCTTAATTAAAATATTATATTTAATTTAATATTATATAAATATAATACAATATTAATATAATACAATATCAAATCTAATATTAAATTTAATCATAATAATATTTTCATTGCAATAAGTTTTGTAGTATTTTAATTTTTAGAAAATTAAGATACTTTGAGGTGGTAAATATTATGTAAAGTATTTCCATGTTCTTTAATTTAATAATAGTTGTTAACAATAGATTAATGTTGGTTAATGATATTCACTTTAAAAAGTTATATTTAAAATCAATTAATATGAAAATTAACTATATTTTATTTTTAATGATTGGTGGGTATAAATAAAAAGGAAGATTATATTCAGGTTGAAAATTTAATTATGAAAAGTTAATTAGCTTACTTTGATGTTTTATTATCAATGCAAAAAATGAAACTTAACAATGCATAAGCCTGATATTTTTTAAAATAAATGATATATAGATGCTTCAGTTCTTATAACTCAAGTATTGAAGAATATCATACCAACTGAATATATTGGCGTTACATCAATCGAACGGGTCCAGCACATAAGCAATAACCGGAGCAATAACCGGAGCAATAATAGTGAAATAGATAGTCATAACAGTTATTACATTATACATAACCAGAGGTTTATTATTCCATTTACATTTGCAAATAAATATAATATGGATTTTAGAAAAATTCGGTATTTTGCTTGCAGTGTTTGAATCTAATTTTGATATTGGAATAAACGGATTTCAACTTTCGAGAAAAAGTTATTAAATAAATGAAAAACTAATAGCCCTCCAGCCTTCACTATATAATAATAAATAGGTTTTAAATGTTGCTTTTTTTAGGTAAGAATAAAATAAAAAGGCTGTTTGCTTTGGCCAATAGCCTTTTTCATAAGATTAATAATAATACTTTTTTGCAAAAATAAAAAATTTATCTTACTCTAATTTATATGAAAATTGTCTTACAAACTAACACTATTCCAAATTATTAAATGTTTATTCATGATTCAAAGTAGCGACAGTATTCTAAAAGAAATAACTAGTATCATGGGATGAAACAAGAAGCTATTTCTAAATCAAAGATTATAGAAATAGTAGTTTACTTATTCTTGAGAAAAGATAAAATTGGTATATGTTTTTTACTTTAAGGAAATCTATCTTAGCATAACTTTTAAAAGTTTTCTAAAAATAGTATTTGGACAAACTTATATATTTTTAGATTTTTTTAGCAATAAGGTGGAGAAGGAGTATATGTGAGGATTTTGGTTGGTGTTTGCATAATAACATTAGCTTTATTGGGTTGTTATTTGCCTGATAAGCAGGAACAAGCTGTTCAAACTTTTTTTGAGAATTTGGAAATGGAAAGTTACGATAAAGGGCCTGATAAAATTATTACTGAAGGTAAATTTTCTAATTTAAGATTATATGTGGCTGAACATAGTTTGTTAGTCGATATAAAAAAGACTATAATCAGTTTAAAGGATCCTACTTGTCGCGATGTACCCCCAGTGAGCGACTATAATGAGGAGTATTTTAATAGATTCTTTTTAGACTTAGGTTCTGTGCGATCTAAAGAATTGATTAAGTTGTTTGGTAGGATAAGAAATGAGCAGAATAATAAATTTAAACTCGGAGTTCATTGTCTTTATTCATGTATAAGGGATTTATATTCTCCAGATATTAAGTATTCTGGTGAAAGCGGGGGACATTATATTGATGGGAGTGAGGTTGTTATGCTTAGGCCCACTATTGATGAACAATATTTAAAAGTGAAGAAAGTAATAGAACAGTAAGTTTAAAATGATTTTTTGGTTATTAATGTAATGGAGTTAGTTTTAGGTTAAAGATTAAAGATATTTGAATCTCTGAAGGTTAGCCTTTATACTAAAAAAATATAATATATATTATATTTTTTTAGTATAAAGGCTAACCTTCAGAGATTCAAATA
>NZ_JACHFG010000010.1 GCF_014201775.1 Borreliella yangtzensis
GGTTTTTCCCTGGGAATTTTCCTACCCTTTTTACTATTCTAAAGCTAATATGCTACCCCTTTGCTGCTGGATTTGGATTTTTTCTTTGTCCTGATTCTGGTAATGATGCTGGTCCTGATCCTGATCCTGGTAATGATCCTGATCCTAGTACTAATTCTGGTCCTGGTCCTGATTCCGGCACTGATCTTGTTGATCTGCCGCTCCTAGAACCTGAACCGGCAGCACCATCCTGAAGTCCTTTGATGAACACATCTTTGTACTCTTTGATAATCTTGTTTAATATTTTTTTAATACTGGAATACCTTCTTGCAGTGCAAATATATTCACGATTATCAACTTTTTCAAATTTGAACCAGCCGGTCTTACTATCGTACTTTGTTTTAATCCAATCACATACATACTTATACAAATAATCGTAATCAAAATCCTCTGGTCCTAGACGCGGAAAATTTTTGATGCTACTGTCTTTAGCTTTATTTTGGACCTCTGAGCTCATGTAAACATCCCAAATTCTGTCCCTTCTTATGTAAAGACTTCTTACTAAATGCTTCATTCTTATTTTCATTTTACCTCCTAAAGCCACTTAGGCTCAAATTGCTTTTTTACTAATTCCTAAACTATCAAGTGTAAGCCCCTTTAGAGACTTGAACCCCGAACAATCCTTAGCAATGCCTTTTGTATGTACTCTTTCGTAAAGTTTTCTATGAGGCAGCTGCTGAGGCCGCTGGGGCTGCTGAGGCTGCTGCGACTGCTGATGCTGCGGCGGCGCGCCCATATTTACACTATCTTGCTCGTGATTTACTGAATCTGGTATTTGTTCATCAGATTGAACCTGTTTGTTGTTCAATCTTTCTAACCGCTCCCTACTACGAATTTCTCTCTCTCTAGCTTCCATTTCTAGAACTTTTTTCACATAATCGATGTTATGAACCTTTTTACTTACAAATTCAGAAAATCGCTCTTTCCAAATCAGATCATAATCACTGCTAACCCCATCATTACGCTTCATCATCATCCAAACTTTATAGCGATATTCAGAAAATTGTGCCAAGAAATGCTCAAGAATATAATTGACTTTAGCATTTGGAAGCTCATCAAGAACTGTTTCCAAATTATTAAGAGCATTTTTGTAAGTTGATTCATTGTTGCTAAGATCTTTTACTCGGTAAAGGAAATCTTTTGGAATGTCTCTTTGAATAAGTCTATCCTCGACATCATTTTTTTCAGGATCAAGATTGTTTTTTAGATTTTTTGAATTATTTTTAGAATTCTTATAATTCTTATACTTAATAATACTTATATTATCTTTATTAATAACAGGCGGCGCCACTTGAGGCGACATGATATTGACGCGACATTTGGTATGTTGAGAAAGCAAGCTAATGTCGCATGGTTGTTCAAAAGTCCCAGAGGAATTTTTGTCTGAAACTTTGTTATCAAAATAATTATAAGGAAGGATATTATGCCCATTGGCATGATTTTCAAATTTGTTTTGGATATTTTGGAATTTAGAAACTTTGAACACCGCATTTTGAATGCTGTAGTCGAAGTCGCCAACTATTTTTTTGTTAACAAGTTTTTCTTCAATAAGCGATACGAAATATTCCCAAATTATTTCTTTGTGGTATGCTGCAAATTTCATGTTTTGAATGTAATGAGCAACACTTCCATGACCAGTTTTGTCTTTACCAAACTTTCTAATCACGGTCTGAATTAGACCAAGATCATTAAGAATCTTGATGTCGCGCTGTACAGTGCGCTTGGAAACGGCTTTTTTTGAATCTTTTTCAAGAAGTTTTGCAACAATTTTGTAAATGTCGCAAGCCGAATAACACTCAACCCCAAAAGAATTTTTGTAGTTTTGATTTTTTACGCTGATTGCCCAGTAGACTTTCAGCATCCTATTGTAAGGGGTTACACAAATTTTTCTGATCAAAGACTTGGCGTAGGACACTTTTACAGTGTCCGTACAAGTCTTTTTTATACTATTCTCCACCAACTTAATAAGTAAGTCGCGCGCTTTAGAATTGTATAAAGTTTTATTTTCTAATAAAATATCTTTCATAATAGTATATTATGAAACCGATTTCATCATCACTAGTGATGAAAGGGTGAAAGTCTGGTTGCACAACGCTAGCAGCTAGACTTTACTTATTTCATTCCTCTCTCTATAAAATCAAAATAACGGAGGGTATTTTTTAATGAAAAAATCCTCTCATAGAGAATTATACATCAAGCAGATTCAGTTTCAAACAAAAAAATGTGAAAAATTTTTTGGATTTTTAGCAAAAACGCTGTAGATTTTGTTAAATCTAATACTGCGAAAGCACTATTAGGTAGTTTAGACTAAGTAGTCTAAATTAGCTAAGTCATATTTTATTTATTTTGTCGTACATGTACAAAATGGGTGAAGTATGACTTTTTTTTGTAAAATTAGGAATTTGGTGGAGGCAATATGGCAAAACTAAAGAAAGTAAATATTCTAAGCAGCATAGTAGCAATGCTAGTAATATCTATTTCTGGACTGGGCACATACGCTTTCAAGGGACTTTTGGCAGACATCAAAGCTCAAGTGGCCAAGGTCAAGGCTGAAGTTTTCAAAGAATTTGAAATTCACTACAAAATGGTAAAAGCCGAAATTTTCAAAGAACTAGAAAATTACTACAACGAAAAAATCAAAACCGAATTCGAAGAAATGAAAAATTCAGTAAAAGAAGAACTAAAAAGAACTACAGATTTCATCAATACAGTAAACAAAGAAAACTTGGCACAAGAAATTAGAAATATTTGTGCAAAAGAAAAAATCAAAGCACAAGAAATTCTAAGAGAACAACTAAGATTAATGAAATTGGAAAAGGCAAATGAATAACAAAATGTTTTTAGGTATTTACAATTTTTTTTACAATCTTCTCAAAGAATATTTTCTAAAAAAGTACAAATCTGAGTTACTAGAAAGTACACAGCACTACAAAAATTTAGAAAAAGTAACTTTCACAGAAGTCGAAATTCATAGAATTGCAGTGCCCTTGCAAATGAGGTTCAAAGAACAAAACGAAATTATCTCAAAATTTGGATGTTATTTTCTTTGTATTTTGTTTGTTGGCCTTGTAGTAAAAGAAATCAAAAACGGTGTGGAAAAATGTTTTGATTGCTTTGAGATTGATTTACTTTTCAAAGGCCTTGTAAGTAAAGGCTGCCTAAGGGGTGACAATGCTTTTGTCAATTCTCCAAATGCAATATTTGCAAACTTGGGCATTGACGAAGATATTTTCTTTGATGAAAAACATTATCCAAGTTCTTATGAACCTTTAGAATCGGATATTTTGATTGCAAAGTACAAAGACGAAAGTTCTAGCTTTTACCATTTTGTAATTGTATCAAATGACAAAAAAACCGTAATTTGGGATTCACTTGGCAATTCTAAGGCCGTTTCTAACGGATACATAGACTCGCTAAGGGTTTTCAAAATTCAAAACAAAGAAATAGTAAAACGCGTAAAGAACAGACTAGAATTCTACAGCGCAAAATTTAGAAACAATTTGGAGGTAGCGTAATGAACGCAGTAAAAAATATTCATGAACTGCTAGACGCAGTAGATGTAAAAAATGCACTACTCAAAGGGTTTGAAAGCTCTTTTGGTAGAGAAAAACTAGATATAGTAAACGAAGGAATGGCCTTCACAAGCTCACTTTTAAGGCTAGTGTTTTTTTTGAAAGACAAAATAGAAAAAAACAATGAGGACAAAGCTGCTGTTGAGCTAATTGACAAGCGCCTAAAGGATACAATTGAGCTTTCAATACAAGCTGCCGAGGCTTACAGAAGTTCTGGTGGTAGCTTTTGTGAATACAGAAAACTAATCAAGCTTAGAGACCAAGTTACAAGCAAAATGCTAAAAGATTTAGAAAACCAGGTGTAAGGAGACATCAATGAAACTAAAAACAAAAATTAATTTCATAGGAATTTTTTGGATACTCTTACTACTACTTTCTTGTGAATCAATCCCATCAATTCCAAAACAACCAACACTAACAAATAAAGAAGATATTTCAAACTTAATTGTTGATGAAGCGGAACTTTTTAGATACGCAACTTCACTCAATGTTTGGCTTTTGTCTGTAAAGGCCTATGCAAACAAGCACTATGCTGGTGAAAAGTTTCCTGTGTTTGAAAACTTTGAGCCCATGGTTGACAATGAAAATGAGCCAGATGATACCAATATGCTAAAAAGCCGAATTGCATACTATAAAAGGTACATAGAAAAAACCGAACCGATTGTATTCAATTGTTATAAAAAATACAGCAGAAGGTAACACACTAAATTGGAAGATCAAGACATTACAGTCCAAGAAATTGACCTGGAAAGTCCAGAAATTACTGGCCAAAATCCAGAAATATCAAGTGCCAAAGAAGATACAACACAAGATTGTACTTCTTTGGGGTTTGACATTGTATTCTATACGGATGAAGGTCAAATTTTTGAACTTACCCCTTTTGTAGATATTTCAAGCATTGTATTAGAAGAAAAAATTGTAGACCCAAGTCTAAAAACAGCATCAAGCAGTTTCAGCTTCAGCGTAAGTGGACTCTCAGAAGATTTTTTGAATTTCTTGTTCTTCAGAAACGAAGATATTTTCGTAAAAGTAAGCGACAATAAAACCCCCGTATTTACAGGAATTTTAGAAAAATTTTTCAGCAGAGATTTGTTCAATAGCACCAAAAGCGTATCGTTCACGGTAAACGACTACTCTAGCCTGCTAAAGATTGCATTCGAAAATCCAGTTCAATTCCCAATCAATTTTTCACCAGACTGGCTTTTCGTATACAATCCTTTGGCAAAAGAACTCTCACTTGTCCACCTAATAATAGGAAAAACTAAACTAAAAGACCTTATTGATGATGATGCTAGCGAACCAATTCTTGACAAAGTCCCAGCCGTAATCATTGATTGTAACGAAAATGTAGAAACTATTTTACAAGCCTTGCTTTACGAATTTGGGTACGCATACACTTTCTCTCCAATTGGTAAACTAAAAATTCTTCCAATTTGGAAAAGTGAAGTAATCAACAAAGAAATTGAAATTTGTACCATAGATGCCGAAAGTTATGTAATGTCAAAAAGTAGCTCCAGCAGCTACGATGCAACCAAAATTATTTGGAGAGAAGGCAAATTCCAAAGTAAAGAAGACTCAATATCCAAAAAACGACCACTCTACTCAGCACCAATAAATGTTGCTGGTACTGACGGCGCACTGTATGTTGCTGTACTTCAAAAAGGCGTTGTGTACCCCGACTTTGCAGACAAATTAGGAAGCAGTGTTTTCCAAGAATACGACCCTAGTTGGCTAGATACAGTTTACAAATGGGACTTCAAAAGGCGTGAAGTTTGGCACGACCACTACGCAATTAATGAGCACCTAGCAATAATCTCAACTCACAACCTTGAATCAAGGTTTAGCGCCGATTCCTACATCAAGCTTGAGCACAAAGAATATTTTCCAACAAAGGCTAAACTTTGGTTTAGAAACACTTCTAGTAGTCAAGGCTCCAGATACATTTACCACTTTGATATCTACGGAGATGTTTTTTATACAATAGCTAAAAATGTAATTCAAACTGATAATGCTGATGATTTTTACTCTAAAAAATTTGAATATACAACCAGGTTCATTTTTTCTGAACAATCAGCAGTAAGACTTTTCGAATTCCTAACAAACTTACGCGTCAAAGGACACACTATTGTTAATTTCCGGTCAATGCAAAATCTAAACATAACCGATTTTGTCAAACTTAGGCTTGATAATATTGGTATTGATCATTTTTTCCTTATACTTTCAAAAAAATTTACTAACTTTGATCTAGATATCAAGCTTTACGAATACGAAGGAATCACCTGGGGTGACTACACCCATTACGAATACCTTACAACTTCAACTAAAATATCAGTAAGCGACTACTTGTCTGGGGTCAACAAAGTTGTTATTGCGCCGTTTAATTACAATGGCCCTGAAACTTTCCAGTTCAAAGCCGACGGATTCAAAGACGAAGATACTCTAAACACCGCAATTGAATTTGCAAAACAAGCAGGACTTAACAAAATCAAACTCCTCAACGGAGATTTTTACATTTACGATCAAGTAAACCTAAACAATTTAGAAATCCAAGGCGATGACGAAGTAGCAATAAGAAGTACGGGGTTTTCCAAACATATTTTTACATCAGAAAAATCATTCAAACTTTCCGGGATTAGCATATGCCAACAACCATTAAGCGAACTTTACATTAACGGAGGAGACCTAAATCAAGAAGAATTGTCAATGTATCTAGAAGACAAAAGCTTTACACAGCCCCCTGATATGGTCTTCTGCTCTTCATATTCAGTAAAAGAAGATGCCAGATCATCCGTCTATGTTACAGATGCAAATTTTGTGTACATCAAAGATGTCACATTTCGTTGTGCTCTAAACAATGCCCTACATTTGACAAAAGTAAAAAAAATCCTGCTAGAAGATGTTGATTTCGACTCAGCAAATCAAGGATTCGAAATCAGTGACGCTAAAAATATTACGCTCGTCAACACCAACATCAAAAGCAGCAAAAAAGAATCGGTTGCAAGTGGATACAACATTATGATCAGGAGAAGTTCTTTCGAAAACAACAACAATGCACTAAAACTTTCGAATTTCTCAAGCGTAAAAATACTAGATTCTCAGCTCAGTAAAAACAAAGGTACAGCACTTAACTTAGTTGACATTACTATCGCAAGACTAAACAATAATGTTTTTGTCGAAAACAAAGTTGGACTTGAAAATCATTCTTTTGACTTGATCATTCAAGACACTTTTTTGAAAAACACACTTGCTCTTGATCTATCAGATTCAAAAGGAAGAATAATTGATAGTAGTACTTATACAGAAAATACTAAAGACAAACAGGAGGCCGCGTAAATGATAAGTGATGAAGACTTTGAAGAAATCAAAAAAAGACTTCAAGCCGACAACATCAAATTCCAATTTGGCGTTGGAACTATGGAAGAAGCAAAAAATTATGTTGGCAAACTTGGCGAACCCATTGTTGTCAAAGATAAAGAATTATTTGCCATTTGCAATGGCCAAGACACTACTAACAGAAAATATTATCCTATTAATAAGAATACCAAACCCCCTATTGGCGAAAATTTGGATGATTATCTAGAACATTTAGTTAACTGGTGCTTAGAAAACACTTACCCAGGGTTTTTAACTGCTGAATTTGCTAAAGAAGGAACACTCTCAAGAAGTAAGCTGGTAAAAGCTTTCGAAGATACTAAAAAATTCTGCATTCCAGATGGAAGAAGTCTTCCTGAAAGCTGTTTTGTAAAAAAAGAATTTGGAATATCTTATGCCCCCAATTTATCGGGAAGGTTCCTACGACACTACGATTCTGGTGGCGGCACTGACTCTGACGGTTCAAGAAGCTTAGGTGATACACAAAGCCACTCTTTAGAAAAACACGATCATGGTATTGATAACAGTCAATTAAGCGCACTACAAGGGTATCTTGTATCTCAATACCGCTACATTGAAAGAGATTCCAATTGGTCCAGTGGTTCCACCAGTTTTGTTACCAAAATAGAGTATGGCGATAGCATAAGCTCATGGCGCTACCCTTCCTGGACAGAATACACAGGAAGTGATGAGACTAGGCCAAAAAATACATGTTATATCTCATTTTACAGATACGATTGGTAGGGAAAATCAATGATCACACAAAACTATTATGAAAGAATCAAAGAAAAACTACAAAAAGCCAAAACTCGCATTCAATTTAGAAATGCAGAAAAATCAGACTCGCTAGGATATGAGGGCTCTCTTGGAGAACCAATCCTGCTAAAAGATAAACTTACTTTTTCGGTATGCGATGGAAAAAGTATTGGCAACAGAAAAGAATATGAAATTACTAAAAGTGCACCAAACTTAGATTCACTTAGTGAATATCTAGAGCATATGGTTTTATTTTTTCTAGAAAAAACACCTGTTGGTGCTCTAACTGCAAAATTTGCACAAGAAGGATCAATTCTTACAAGAGACAAATTAATTGAGACATTCACAAACACAAACAAATTTTGCATTCCAGACGGTAGAAGCTTACCAAGTGATTGCTATGCATACAAAGTTTTTGGAATATCTTATGCCCCCAATTTATCGGGAAGGTTCCTACGACACTACGATTCTGGTGGCAGTACCGACTCTTCCGGCTCAAGAAGTTTGGGTGATACACAAAGCCACTCTTTAGAAAAACATAGACATAATATTGAAACCAACCGTATCGAATTTGAAGGGAGATTAGTAAAAAATGATACAAAAATTTACCGTGATAAGGATTATTATTGGTCTACAGGCAATACTAGATTTGTTGTTGGGCTTGAATATGGCGATGAAGCAGACGATATATTATTTGTTCCTATTACAAAGTACGCAGGCTCCAAAGAAACAAGGCCCAAAAATACCTGTTATATCTCTTTTTATAGGTACGATCTTTAGGAGAAAATTATGAATAATTTAGAAATACAAGAACTTTTGAAAAAATTAATAGAAGATAAGCTTGGTATAGACAATCAATATTCAAATAACACAAGCAAACAAGCTTTACTTAACCTATTTGTCAACAAAATGTTTGAATTCTCAAACAGTAATGTTCTAGCAACAAGTTTACATGCATTTAGAATGTTTTTTGCGGTTTTTGAAATGAGCGAAGCTGAAGATTTAGTGCTAGACATTATTAACAAAGAAAAATTAATTATTGGAAACAATACAAGCACGGGTTTTGTAAAAAGTTGTTCTTATACTGAAGAAGAAATCAACAAAATTATTACCAAAGGTGAACTATGAGACTAAGGCGACTCCCAATATATGTTAACGCGTATAAAGAAAAACCTAATGCTGAAATTTTCATATACTACTCCAGTAGAGGAACTGGTAAAACTTATGATATTGCAACTGTCAACTTAGAAAGAAAATTTAGTGTTGATGGAGGAGATACACTTGCAATACGAAAAAAGAAAAACAAAACAACACAATCAATACACAAAGAAATTTTAGAACTTTTGAGCATATATGGCTTAAGAAAATTTTTCAATATAAGTAAAGCAAAAATTGAGAGTAAAAGCTTGATTTTTGGTAAAAAACGAGCTTTTGTTTTCGAAGGAGGCCACGACACAAAAGATTTGAAATCTTATGCTCATTTCAAAGACTTGTGGCTAGAAGAAGCCAATCAGTTTAGCTCCGATGATATAGAAATGCTTATCCCTACAATGAGAGAACAAGGCGGAAGAATCTATATGTCAAGCAACCCGGTACCCAAGTCACATTGGCTATACAAAAGATACTTGGCAAATCAAGACAATCCCGCTGTTTGTATTATCAAAAGTACTTACCGCGACAACCCATTTTTGAACGGTGGAGATGTTGAAGCTTGGCTTGAAAAACAAAAACTTGCATATCATGGAAATGACATTGGATTTAGAATTGAAGTTTTGGGAGAAGAGTTTGATTTTGGTACTGCAAGATTAATCAAAAAATTCAATGTTTGTGAACCAGACCTTATTTCCAGAGCCAATGGCAGCTACTACACAGGGGTACACATCAAGGGAAATAGAATTTGTTTTTTAGAAATTCTTGTCGGAAGAATTTCATATCTTCCAGTTGTAATTGTTACAAACGCATGTAGTAAAGTTTTACTATCAAAAGATGATTACCAATCTGAAATTAACAATTTCAAGGGAACTTTTGTTCTTCCAGCTTCTAGAGAAGAACTCAAATATGTATTCTCTCGGCTTGGTAGAGGCACTTTGCTTGCAAAAAAACGGAATTTGTATTCCCTCTCGGACTATCTAATTCCAGCCAATCTTAGTGTAGTAAACATCCCCGAAACAACTGATGTAATTTCAGAGTTCAACGAAACTGAATATTACTATGATGAATCTAGCGCAGAAGATAGTGAAGTTACAAATTTTGTTATGCAGAAAGATTTGACATACATACCGGCATTTCTCAACGCTGCATCTATTTTCAACTAAAGGGATAGAAATGTTTGGAATGAAATTTTTCAAAAAAACTAAAGAAATAAAACTATTTCCAGTAAGCGAATACACATCTCACAAAGACCAATTGCGACTTGCACACCAAGTAGCCGAAATTTACGCAGGTTTTGCATCTTCCAGAGACATTGAGCACAAAATAGGTGATGGCCTCTCAAAGTTATTTGATAGTAACTTTAGAGCTGTTATCAAAAAAATGGTATACACAGCAATCTTGTTTGGAGAAAGCAACTTTTACATAGTAGTTCCAGACTCCGATGATCCCAAAAAACCACTAAAAAAAGGATTCCCAAGTCTTTGCTACAACTTCGGTGAAGTTCTTGATGAAGGCTCTTATTCTCTAAAAAATATACATGAAAGTAGAATCATCAGTATGAAGTCATCTTTTCTAAATTTCGAGGCTCTAAAAAAAAGCAGCAATATTATGGATACACTACTCAACGAAACAATGGGATTTTTGAAAGTTAACAATTTTACTTTTCTAAAATCAGCAACGCTACCATCAGTCAAGGATATGACCGCATACGACCTGGCTGAAGTAAAAAAAAATATTGAAGGGGTTCTCGACAGTAACCACAAAATGATGATACTCGGAAGAGAAGATGATATTGCTAATGTTACAAGATCTGTAAGTCCACTAAGAGATGCTTTTGAAATCATTGTATCAGACATAACACTCCATTCTGGAATTCCAAAAGAAATACTATATCCGGTCTCGCCATCTGGAGAAGGCAGTGTTGGAAACTACGATATTTTTTACCTAAACATTGAGCAGATATGCAAACTAATGGTAACACCATTCATCAATGCAGTGCTTTTCAAGTTTGGACTACAATCCAACTGGTGCTACAAACCAGTCAAGCCAATTAGCCAAAAAGAACAAGCTGAAATTGATGAAAAACACGCAAAAACTTTAGCAACTTATGTGGAACTTTTAAGTAAAGCCAAGGAGATGGAAAATGATGATTTGTATCTAAAAATACAAAACGAACTTAACCAATATTTACAAATTTAATTTAGAAAAAAATCTTGCTTAAGGAGGTTATATGCAAGAACAATTTAGTGAAGATACTGTTGCAATTTCTGAATCTTTGCCTAAAAATGACAAAGAACAAGTAACAATATCTTCAGAAGAATATGAAAAATTAGTGTCTGATGCAAAAAAATTGTCGGGCATGATTTCACGAGAAGATTTTGAAAGACGCCTTGCTGAAGCTGAAAGTAACTTTACTAAAGCTAGAAAGCAAGCTGAAAGACAAGCCGAGGCGAATGCTTTCAAAGATTCTAAAGTTTTGACAAATCTTGAAAAAGCTTGTGAGCAGTATGAAATTACTCCGCCTTTTGCAAACGCTTTGAGCGTAAAAGACGCCAAGCTTGCATTTTTGCAGGCAATGAAGAAAAAATATAATGTCAATTTCAAAATTGACGAAGAAGGCGATCTTGACGCTCAAATTGCCAACATAAGTTTGCTAGTACAAGAGCTTACCGCATATAAACAGGTGGTAAATGCAAGAAATGGAGCCACAGGCCAAATTATCAATGATACAGTAGCAAAACGATTAATGGATCGACTAAATGGGGGGTGTAAATGTCAGACTTTGACTTAACAAAAATTAGCAAAAAATTCGTTTTGGGAACTGAACACAAATCAGGTGTTCATCAAACTGAAACTGCAATAGTTGATGTTGAATCCCAACCCATCAAACCAGGAGATCCAGTTTACGCAAGTGGATCAAGCGAAATGGGAGAAGTGTTGGTAAAATCAGCACTTGCAACATCTGGAGTTGGCCCTATTCGGGGATTTGCCCTAAAAAAAGAAAGTATAGGTTTATTAGAAAATGAAAATTACTCTCCAGGAGAACTAATTCCGGTAAGACGCGCTGGGGAAGTAACTGTTACATTAGACAATGGATTTACAACTCCCAAAGTCGGAGATTATGTTTTCTTGAAAGGAGGCAAACTAGTAAAAGATGGCAAAGGAGCTACTCAAGTTGGCAGAATCAAAGATGTTAGCCTTGAACAAAATAGCAAAGTGGTTTTGCTTGATGTAAACATTGGACCAGAGTATGAAAGCAATGGTACAAGAAAACTGTCGTAAAGACAAAAAAATTAATGAAAAAATAGGAGGTCTACTTTGAGTAGAAGTATGTTTGAGCAACCAACCGGCAGCTACAGTTGCGATATAAAAGACCTTACAAAAAACGGTCTTAAAGATCTTGTTCCGGTCAAGTCTATAACCAGAAATGACCTAAGACAGGGATATTACATTGTAAGAAAATCAGAAGTTGACCACAATGTGACAGCAACTTTTGGGGAACATAGTAATGAAATTGGGAAAAGCACCATTTTCTTCCAAGAAATGGCATACAAAATTTACTTGTTTGAAACGGTGCAGCGAATTCCAATAAAAGACCTAATGTATGAAACATTAAGCGAAGACGAAGTAAAAGCTAATCTACAACTTGGTCTGATGAAAGATGCGTACCATTCTGTTATTTTTGGTAAAAAACACATCAATATGGAAGGAATCACAAATCTTAAGGGTAAAAGCAAAGTTACTGTTGAGACACTGGTTAACGGGTATACTTTGTATGAAAAAGCAGCACAAGCAAAACGCGAGTCAGAAAAATCCAAAGAAAGACTTGATTTGGGATACATTCTTTTAGTTCCACACAATTATTCGAATCTTTTACTAGAGCTGTACAGCGAACCTCAGTATGTAACAGTCAAACAAGCACTAGAAAGGGATCATGGAATTGCAACGATTGTTTTGAAGGGCCTGACAAACCCTATACTGTATGAACCAAATCCAGAAGTAATGTTTGTTCCATTATTGTCAGATATATTCTATAGAAGATTTACAGCACCAGATGGTGATTACATTCACGCTTCAATGGAATCAGCAGGCGTAGTGCATTTTAAACCGCACGAAGTTGTCGAAATTAGCGTTACAAAACCTAGTGGTAGTTAAGAAAAAAAATGAGTGAACTTGACGATCTTATTACGTGGATAAGCCTGACTAAGATAGAATCTTTACGCATTGAATGCACTAAAGAAGACGGAAGCATTAACATCCCAGATCAAACCAAAGTGCAACTTTTTGAAGTTCTAAGATACGCTAAATCTATTTTAGCCTTATACGATATGGGAGCTGCATACAAGAATTGGCTTGTAATTTTACTTGATGTTCTCTACTTAGAAGTTTTCAATATTAGGTGCAAAGGAGATCAAAAAGAGTGTAAATTCAAATATTTGATCTCTCAACTTGATTTTCTATTCCCACGTATTGATTCTTGTCCCTTTCTTTACATTGGGTAACCAAAAGGAGAGTAAATGGAAATTGGAGAAAAAATAAGAAAATCTATATTTGAGAATTCAAAAAGCTTTGTGGGATTCAAAATCAAATCTAAAAAAGACACAGTGAAATCGCATATACCTGGACGATTGACAAATGTAACAAATATTGATTTAGAAGAAACTTCTTCTGGAATGAGCGTAAAAGTAAAAGTAAACTCGCCCCTTTCTGAATTTTTAGATTCAGGGCAAGCATATGCTAACAATTCTCCAGCTCCAAGCCTAGCAAAAATTAAGAGTTGGGCAGCATACAAAGGTATAGAATCTTCAGCAGTACCCATTTGGCTATCTCTGAAAAATCAAAAACCTAAACCCAAATATGTAAATTGGAAAAGGCATTTAGTAAAAGAGGTCGCAAAGTTAATTCAATGAAAGTAATTGAAGAGTTTATTATTAATTTGAAAAAAAATTTGAACAATTACCTGATTGCATGTAAACATACAACCACAAAAGTATATTACAAGTCTGAAATGTTTGCATGTTCAACAAAAGATTTGCCATCAATTGTATTTGCAGTAAAAAGTACTGGAGAAATTATGAATCACTGTAAAAATTATTCGATGATTTTGTGTCCAAAGTTCGTAATTTACACAGAGTGCAACATGCGTCCTACTTTAGGACTTGAGGTTGCAAATATAATTGTGGCGTTTTTGATGCTAAACTATTCGCTTAAGTATTTCAGCATTGACGATTCCCAGGTTGAAGACGAAACTTCTGATGCAAGAATGGTAACATTAGTTGATTCAACATTAGGAATTAGGATAGATGGAGCTGATTACATTAATTGTCGTGGAGGTAAAAATGGCAGTTGAAAAATTGAGAATGCCGACTGGCGCAGTGCTAGTTACGGTCAATATTGAAAAATTCAAATGGACTTTCAAGGGTTCAGACATCAAAAACAATGCTGAACCTTCTGGAACAGATGCTACTAATTTAGTTGTAAAAGATTTGAGCTCAAGCACTCAAAAACCTGGCAAATGGAAATCAATTAGCGAATGCATTTTTAGGGTGAAAAAGATTGATTCTAAGTCAAAACTTACATCAGATTTAGATCTAAAAGAAGGCAGCATTTTCTACTATAACAAAGATTTTTTGACAAAAATATCTACCGCATGTGATAATGCTGATGAAATTGATGTTTTACTTTTCAAAACATATTGCTTAGGGTATTCATATACCATAAGCTCAACAAAATCAACAGAGACCCTAAAAACAACTTGTGGGTCAATCTCGGCAATTGGAAAAATACCAGAGCAAACTGTTGAGTTCAGTGGGTACTCCGTTAGAGAAACCTCAACTAATAAGGAAGAAATCCTTGATACATATATTGAAAAATCTCATTTTATAACGCAGGATTTTTCGAAAAATAATAACCAATGGCAAATTGGAAAACGCAGTTTGCCTACAAATTACGAGTTCACGGTACTTTTTGTAGATCAAATTGCAGATCAAGATCAAAGAACCAAATTCATGGTAGGCGAAGGACAAATTGCAACTTACAACCCAAGCCAGGACCTTAACAATCAAAAAATCGATCTAAAGTGTCAGCTTACTCTAACAAAACCTTTAGTATCAATTTCATGCGATTATATTCAAGATGCAAAGTTCTTCAAGATTTAGGAGTGAAAAATGATAATAAATGTGAACATAAGTGGTAGGGTAAGGATACCCTATATCCCAGACTACATTAGAAACAGTAAAGAAATTGTAAAAGAAGAAGATAAGGCATTCGTAGTTTTGCAAGACGTTAACTATGGATTTGTAGAAAAGCTAAAAGCAAGACAAATCGAACTTTTCAAAAAATTGAATGGGGAAAATGGTAAAAACAATTCTAATGCTATGATTGAATCAACAAGTGCCCAAATTCAATTTGTAAAAAAAATTTGGACTGAAAATGTAGTAGAATTTGTTGGACTTTACAATCAAGAAGGGGAATTAATTACAAAAGAAATGGTTGAAAAGGATGCTATTTTGTTTCAAGATATGCTTTCAAATCTTGCAATTGAGATTAACTTTTTAGCAGATACTCTAAGGGTTGAGCGTCTTTCAAAAAAGTAGAACTTGCGTTTGCATATCTTACAAAGAAACAGCACTATGACCAAGTACTAGAGTTTTCAGACCGAATTAATTCAGAATTCATAATAGATATGAAAAAGGAACTCCCTTGGATCAAACATAATGAAGATGAGATTCTACATTTGATCAATCAAGCATTACTTTCAAGAAATATTGGAAGCTTGCCCAACAAGGGTGGCCTTTTCGAGCAAAATTATTGGTTTGTGCTGGTTCTAAACGAGTTGAACTTATACATCAAAACCCTTGAAAACGAGAGTAGAAGTACATGAAACTTGACGAAATCATTATTCCGTTGTCAATGTCGATCAGCAATAATCAAAAGCTGGACGCAATATCAGAAACTCTAAAAAAAATTGCCGAACAAAAATTTGCAAGTCTAGATGATTTGAAGTCAAAATTAGAAAAATCTGCTAAATCTGGATCCAATTTAGAGAAAGCTCTAAACAAAAGTTCACAAAATGCTAGTAAAAACTTCAAATCTCTTGCAGATTCTGTTGATTCTGTTAATTCTAAAGCTGGCAGCATGAAAGGTATTGGCAAAGTTCTCAAAAGCGTTGGCAAAGGTTTGGGAAATGTAAAGAATTTGGCAAACAAAACCGGTGAAGCATTCAACCAAATGTTGGCAGCTTTTGGCCCAATTATGATAGCTGTAAAAGCTCTCCAAGCAATTGGCTCCACAATAAGTGGAATTTTTGATGGCGCAATGGATGCTCTTGATGAATTCAACGAAGAAGTGTCAACATTTTCCGATATGCTTGGAAATGAAGACCTTGGGAAATCTTTAGCAGAATCAATGCGGGCTTTTGGCGATGAAACTCTTTTTACTAGAGAGGCTATTGCTAATGCTACTAAGACAATGCTATCTTATGGTGCAACTGCAAGCGAAGTTGAACAAAGAATTCGAATGTTTGGAGAGGCTGCTGGTGGAAGTAGTGAGGGACTTGAGAAATTAGCTGAAGTATATTCTCGTGTAGAATCCAGTAATCAAGTGAATTTAGAAGATTTGTATGCACTTCGTGACGCTGGAGTTGATATTACAGACATTTTAGCAGAAGAAGCTGGTTTAGCTGGAGAGGCATTATACAAGGCTGCGAGTGAAGGACAAATAGGATTCGAAGCTCTAAATAAGGCTCTTTCTAAGGCTACTAGCGAAGGTGGCAAATTTTACGGAAATACCGCCAAAGAAGCAAAAACTTTAGCTCAAGCCCAACAACAAACTGCTAAAATGAGTGAAAAGCTTTTCTTAGATATTGGGAAAGCTTTAGAGCCAATGATGATTGGATTTGAAAAAGTAAAACAATTCATGATTAAAGGAATTTTGGAACCTTTGACAAAAGTCACCTCTGCGGTTATTTACCTGATCGGCAAACTTACAGAACTGGTGATATATGTTACTGGAAAGCTTGTGGAGGGTTTCAAGATTGCGTTCGACCCAATCATCAAATTGATTCAAAAAGTAGTAGATTTGACAGTCAAAGCCTGGGAAGGTTTCAAAAAAATTGTCGGGCTTTCCAAAAAACCTGAAAAAGAAAAAGATGAAAAAGACACTCCCAGTCCTGAACCCAAAAGAGACAAGAAATTTGATCCAAACGCAAAAACTGACTACAACAAACAGATGGAGCAAGACTACAAGAAATTGCAAGACGACATATTTACAGCTCAAAGAAAAATTTACGGTAAAGTTGGCGTGGAGCGAGAAAAAGCCTTAAGGGATCTTGAAAAAACAATCAAAACAAAAAACCAACAGTTTCTAAATGCATACTCCAAAAGTTTTGATGAGTTATCGGATGAAAACAAGAAAATTTTAGTTGGGGTTGAAAAATCAGTAAACGAATTCAATAACTCCAATTATGACTTTGTGAATGAGTACCAAGAATTACTAAAAGAAAAAGAAAGTCGTGAAAGAAAAATACTACTAACCCTACCCCATGCAGATCAAGAAAGCGCATTACAGAAACTAAATGATGAAATTAACGAAAAAAACAAAAATTTTGTGAAAAAATATGGAAAAAGTTTCACAACTCTGAATGAATCTAACAGAAAAATTGTAACTGCACTTGAAAAACAAGTTAATGAATATAGTAATGCTGCCTTGGACCGATCTTTTGTCCAGGCTCAAAAAGCTTTGCAAAAAGAAATACTAGCCCTGGAGTGGGAAACAATGCTACTTCCAGCAAAAGAAAGAAAAAGTGCTGAAGAAAAGATGGAATCCCAAATTCAAGCACTGTACAAGCAATTCGTAGATGATCACAAAGCCAAATTCGACAAACTAAGTGAAACCAACCAAAACGCACTAAAACAAATGGCTGAGAAAGCTAAGGATACTGCAAAAAGCTTTTTTGACAAATTATTAGAAAATCTAGACAAATTAACGGAATTTTCAGGCAAAATTTTAAATAAGGAAGGGGGAGAAATACTTGCTGAAGAGGGCTTTGATTATTTCATGGACCATGCAATACAAGGTGCGTACGAGGGATTTAGAAATTTGAGAAAACAAGTAGCAGAAGCTTACCTTGGATCGGCCGGTAAAGCTTTGGTAGAAGTAATTGAGCAATTAGAGGATTTCTTTTGGGGGCTTATAAATGGTTCCGGTAAGGCTAAAAAGAAAAAAATCGAAGAACAACGGGACAAAGATTTAGAAGAACTTGAAAAACGAAGTGAAATCGAACTAAAGAAACTTGAAG
>NZ_JACHFG010000011.1 GCF_014201775.1 Borreliella yangtzensis
GCATACCTTTAATTGACAAATTTTCTATCACTATATTTTTATAATTAACTACAAAATAATAAGATAATTTATGTAAAAAATCTTTTCTTTGATTTAAAATTTTCCCATGCAACTTGGCAACTCTTAATCTATATTTAGCTCTATTTCTAGAATCCTTTTGTTTTTTTGATAATTTCCTTTAATATTTCTTAGGTTTTCGTTCATTTTTTAGCAAATATTTATGATGATTGATATTCTCCCACCCACTACTTACTAAAAAGCGCCTCATATTCATATCAATACCAACTATCTCTTTTTTATTACATTTAGTTTTATCGTTACTTTTAACATCTAAGCATTCAATTGTTACTGAAATGCAATATTTATCATCAGTATCTTTTTCTACTACTACATTTTTAATAACTTCATTGCTCTTAATGTTCCTATGTAGGGCTAAATTTATAAACCCTATTTTGGATAATTTTATATAATTATTTTCTATTCTTATAGAGTTTTTTTGATTATTAGTTCTAAAAGTTTATCTATTTTTCTTACCTTTGTATTTAGAAAATCCTTGTGTTCTATTTCTTTTTTTAATTTCTCTAAAAAATTTACTATACTCAAAATTTAAGTCAATTTGGGCATCACAAAGAACCAAACCATCAATTTCCTTTAAAAATGGAAATTCATTTTTATATTTACTTGGATAAGTAATAAGACCTTATTTGTTCTTTTCATAATAATCTTTCTTATCACTTAACATTTTGTTATACAAAAATCTTATACATCCAAATACTTTTGAAAAATATTTCTTTTGATTGATGTTAGGATATATTCTGTACTTATAAGCTTTATTAGCACTCATATGTTTTATTATTTTATACTTAAGTGTATAATGTCACACAAGCTAATTTTTAATAATCACTGCGTATATTCTATTAATTATTACTTAGTATTAGTTACCAACTATAGGCATAAATGCCGAGCTTTCATCTTTTCTTTACAAAATAATATTTAATATATGTTCTTTATGGAAAATATATTGGATATTATTTTTAAATAGAAATTGAAAGTCTATTATTTTTACGTTTAAATCCACATTCGGTAACTAATACGAGATAATAATTAAGTATAATGTGTTCTTTTTAAAAGATTATAAGCATACAATATCTCCTAACACTAATCAAAAAAATGCTTTTAGAAAAAATTTCAATGTTTAAGACTTCTGTATAACAAAATGTTAAATTTTGGTGAATTAACGTTTTTATAGTCTTTGATTTACAAATAGTATTTCACTTATATTCCCTATATTTCTTATACTCTTTCATAATTTCATTAAGCAATTCTTCCTTATCTTTAAGTAGTTTTTCTAACAAAAAACTAGTAAATTTTGCCTTTGACTTATAATATATGTATGCATTTTCTGTTTTAAGCCGAAATCTTAATGGTCGAATAAAGTTTCGATTGGATTTTTTAATTTTCATACCCTCTTTATCTTTTAAAAAGAACAAAGAATTTTGTATGCCGTTTTCAATTATATCTTTTTCTTGTACTAATCCTTCTTCTATTGCATTTGCTATTCTTAAATATTCGTAAGCTTGACTTTTTGCTATTTTATAATTCCTAGTAAACATTTCAAAATTTTGGTATCCATCTAATTTATAATATTCTTTATCTTTAATTTCCTTCAGTATCTTCATTGTTTCTATTTTATTATGAATTTCTTTTTGGAAGTTTATCGCCAATCTTTCTTTTAAAAAGAGAAATCGTTCAATTTTATCTTCGTTAAAACTAATTTCATTTTTAATTTGATTTTTTGTAGTATTGATGCGATCTTTTATTTTTATATTCATATATTTTAATTTTACACTCATTTTATCTCCTTATTTGTTATGAAGTTAAAAATTTTTCCGTTAACTGGAAAAATTTTTTAAGTGTAATTTTATATTCTTTTATATAATCTTTGTTTAAATCAAAAGTATCATTCTCTGCTATTCTTTTATTTAAGTCTTCGCGTTCATGAATGAGTCCTAAAAATTTATCATCTTTGCTTATTAATTCCAATAAGTGTTTATAAGTATTATTTTTCTTAAAATTAGTTACCATTGGGAAAATTGGTATTTTTAATTTTAATCTTCTTAGAGCAAATTCTAATAATTGCAAACTTTCTACTGACCATTTTTGGGCAGTCATTGGGATTATTATGTAATGGCTTACAACTAGTACATTTGTTAAAATAATCCCTAAGCTAGGACTAGTGTCTATTATTATGTAATCGTATTTATATTTTAATAGTTTTAAATTGTCTTTTAGCCTTGTTTCTTTAAAGGGAATATTATCGTCGTAAAAAAGGTATAAATATATGTAACTGGGTAATATGTATAAGTTATTGTTTAGCCTAAAGATGGAAGAATTTATATTTTTTTTATCTGTTAGTACTTCATAAATATTTTTTTTCGAAACATCTACTCCTTGTTCTTCTAAAAGATCTGAAAAATAACTGGTGGTTGATGCTTGTGGATCAGTATCAATCAAAAGAACTTTATATTTTTCAGATAGGAGTGTTGAAAAGATAATGGCACTTGTGCTTTTGCCAACTCCTCCTTTAATTGAGCCAATGGCAATTATTTTGGTATTTTCTCCATCCATTTGTTTATGATTCCTCCATTTGGTAATTCTTTTTGATAGAATTCGTATACCTCTTTTTCTAATCTATTTAACATATCAATAAATGTCTGAAAATATTTTTTATTTATCTTTTCTTTCTTTATTAGTCTGGCAAGACTCCTTAAATAGCAAAATACGCTACCTTTTTTAAATTTGAATTCTATATAGTATACTTTGGAAAATGTATATGATTTTACAGTACCATTGAATTTGTATCTTGTAATAATGTTCTTTATAGGTTTTCTATACCCATAAAAAATTCCTAGAAACTTATCATTTTCCTTTGTGGAAAATAAATTGAGTCCTTCTAGCTTTTCTTGATTAAACAATTCTCTAAAAAGAATTAAAAATTTGTTTTTTTTATATTTGTTTATTTCGAATCTATATAGATCCATTAGCACTTTAGTATGGTATATTGTTCTTCCATTTAGAATTTCTTTTTTGATGAAAATTTCTGGTTTTCTGCTTTCTCTTATTATTTCTTTTTTCTTGTTTTTAAGTTTTTCTAGTACGGTTTTCATCTTTAACTCTTAATTAAAACAGTTATTTTTTCATTACTTTGTTGTTCTATTAAATTGGTTATTTCATTATAGTACTGATTATTTAATATTTTTTTGTATTCCAGGTTTTTTTGTTTATTTAGATATTCTTTAATTTTGTTTTTCAAATTTATTTTGTTGGTTTTATAACTTAGTTGATCTAGAAGTATGTTATAAATGTTATTTTTTACATTATCTTTATTTTTTTTAATTTCAAATTTTTTGGTATTTTCTTTTATTTTTTCTATGATCTTACTAAAGTCTTTGTATTTGTTTTGTTCTAATATGAAGTGAGGTTTATTTTTGTATTTTTGGTATGTGTTTTTTATTTGAATTTCTATTTTTTCTTTATCGTAACCTTCATTTATTAAACTTATTTTTATTTTTTTTAGAATTGAAATTAAATTTTTTCTTTTATGTTTTAGCGATTTTTGTGGATTATCTTCGTTTCCTTTTTTGAAATAGTACTTTTCTTTACTTATAAGCTTGAAAATCTTTATGGATTCTTCTTTTTTTAATCCAAGATTTATAATAAAAGAAGAAATTTCTTCGCTAAAATTACATTTTTGTGAATATTTTTTTAGTTTTAGTTTATTAATTTGCATTTCCTTTTTATTTTCTTTTTCTTCTTTATTATATTTATTATTGAAACACTCCCCATTTTTTACACTGTCCTTTTTACTATAATTTATTTTAATGTATGAATTAACTCGTTTTTGGAATCTTTCTTTTTTTTTGTCTCTGAAGTGTTGGTTTATTATATTGTAGCATTCTTTTTTAGAATGTCTAAGAGTATAGTAGATTTCGGTTCCCATATTAATACCCATGTGTCTGTAGTAATTAATAGTAATGTTAAGCTTTTCTAATTTATAGAAGTAGTTTCTAAGCGTTTTTATTGAAACTTCTTTTTGCCCATTGCGCTTTAAGTTCCCATTAAAATAATAAAGGATATCAGATTGGCAGTATTTTTTTTTTGTTTTGTTGACATATTCAAGTGTTGCAATTAAAGCAATAAGCTTGTGTTGATATTTACTTTTTGTTTGTGGGGATTTATTAACTTTCACTTTTGCCTCCTCAACTTCGGCTGGTTTTTATATATTCTTATATAATAAAGCAAATTTTTATATTAGTAAAGTTTATCACTAAAAAATAAAAATAAAAATAAAAATAAACTAGTTGTTTTCCATGCTTAAATATTTTTAGGGTAACTTTTTGGGATTAAGCTTACTTTGGCTTTCGAAGATGTCCTTAGAAAAACAAGTTAATACATTAAGCTTTTTAAGCTCCTGAATTATTAATTCGGGAGTGGTTGTTATGCTTTTTGTGGCATCTAGTATTAGATAAACTTGAAATCCTAAGTTGAGTGCATCAAATATTGTTTCTTTTACACAAAAATCTAATGCCAATCCCGCTATAAATAATGTATTGATTGATTTTTTTTTTAGATAAAAATGAAGGCCTGTTTGTTTAGTTTTTATATAATTATCATAAAAGCCACTATAACTATCGTAATATGGACTTTTACCTTTAAAAAAAACTTTTTTTATTCTTTTTGTATTTAGACTGTTAGGGAACTTTGATCCCCAAGTATTCTTGACACAGTGTATGGGCCAAATGCCTCCGGTTTTGTTGCTTAAAAAGCTTACATGATTTTTACAATGCCAATCCTTGGTAGCAAGAATGTTTTTGAAATAATTTTGAAGTTGGTTGATCAAGGGAATTATTTCGTTACTATTAGGTACTGGTAAAGCACCCGATTCTAAGAAATCATTTTGTATATCTATTAAAATAAGTGCACTATTTTCTGTTATTTTAAAAATAAAATCCTCCTTGGGAAATATTTTAATGGCAGAATAATTTTGCTACATTAGGTAATACTTTTAAATATGATTTTCGTCAATCATTAAATCCAAGGTATCAATTAATTTTACCTTAAAACGATCCAAATTAAAACACAATGACCATCTTTACTCAAGAACCGTCTAAAATAATTTTATTTTCATTTTTCAGTGTGATTATATTTGAAAATAACTATTATTTGCCATAAATTTAAATGATATTTTTTAGCTTTTAATAAGAGAACCCTTGAATGTTAAAGTCAATAATAAAAGAAATAATTCTTAATAAAAAAAATAAGTACATAATAAAGTTGTCTAAGAAAAACGCTTTTTATAGTAAATGTTATATATTTCCCAGTAGTTGTATGAATTAAGAATTAAGTGGTGCTCTAATTTAGGAGAGAATAGATATGAAGAAGAAAATTTTGGTAATATATATGTTAATATTGCTGAGTTTATTAGCATGTGATATAAATGCCAATAATGAACTGCTTATTAAAGTAAGAGAAAACAAAAAGGTAGGAGATCTAAATTCTAAGGATATCAATCAAAAATTTGAGAAAAAGCAAGAGGGTGAAGTAAGTCAATCAACTTTTGTTAAACAACAGCCAGAAGAAGGAGTAAAAGAAGTTGTGCAGGATGTTTCTTTAGATTCTGTTAATGTAGATAATGTGGGAATTCCAGTTATTTTAAATTCTCCATATTATCCTCATCAAAAAGAAATAGAGACAAAGGAAGGGGATTTAGTTTTAATTACCAATGAAGAAAAGGAAGCAGATAAAGCAATTAGTAATGTAAAGAGGGTTCTTGGAGGCGTTGAATTTGCTAAGCTAGTTTTGGACGCATGTAAATTACAAAATGAATATGAGCAATTAGAATCCAGTTTTTATGATACACTCTCAGAACTTAAGGATAAAATAAAGAGTTATCCTAGAAATAATAAGAGACAAAGACTAATTCAATTGCGCAATCAATTGGATAAGGCAAGATCGAATGTTGATAGGTTTAGGATTCAAGTTGATAGTGGACTTATCGGGAGAGTATCTTCAAAATCTTTATTTGAGAAGTCCCAAAGTACTTTAAGAGTAGCTATTACTAAAAGATTAAAAGATAAACGTAGAAGTTCCTGGTCAAGAGAAAGGGACAGCGATTTAGTAGCTAGGCAGGCACGAATGGAAGCAGAAAGTGCATTAAATCAATTAGAATCTTCTTCTATAAAGCTAATTGAAGCAATGGGAATAAAGAAGGAAATAGAGGCTCTTGTTGAAGATTCAAAGTCTGCTTTAAGATAATCTTTAAAACATAAGAGATATGTGTGTTAGGGTATAAATTTGTATTGTCTAATGTCTAGTAGTAGTGTTTGAAAGAGAGGTTTTTATTGAATGATCCTCTCTTGTGTTTTATAAACGGGTATATTTAAGGATGGCTATTTTTAATATTTTAAAAATTTGGTTATGAATGTATTGTTTTAAAGCTTTTTGGAAAGTATCAAATATTTTTGATACTGAGGATAGATTGAGAATCTAGTATATAGTAGTGAACTGCTATTTCTAAATCAAAGATTATAAAAATAGTTTCTTGTTTCACCCTATGATGGCTTTTCAGGTTCTACAAGAGAGCGGCTATCCGCTAGAGCATGGCTCATAAGCTTTACTTCAGGCAGTTCCTGTTTGTATACTCCTAATTTATAAGCTTTCTATTACTATATTTTTATAATTATCTACAAAATAATAAGATAATTTATATAAAAAATCTTTTCTTTGATTTGAAATTTTCCTATGTAACTTGGCAGCCCTTAATCTATATTTCGCTCTATTAATAGAATCCCCTTTGTTTTTTTGATATTTTTTAAGTTTACTTTCATTTTTGGCAAATATTTAGGATTATTGATTTTTTCACCCTCACTACTTACCAAAAAATGCTTCATACTTATATCAATACCAACTACATTCTTTTTATTATCTAAGCACTCACCTGCTATTGAAATATGATATTTATCATCATCATCTTTTTCTACTACTACATTTTTAATAATTTTATTATTCTTAGTTCTTTTGATAAGAGAATATAGCTAAGCTCTAATTTTTTTGAAAAAATTTTTGTAAAAAATTAGCAAAAAAAGTTTTTGCTATACAATTATTTATAAACAATAATTAGTGATATGACGGCTATGTCACACATATGTGTCTGCATTACTATACAAATTTAATGTTTTTGATATAAATTTAGCGTATTACAGATTTTTAGACTTGATTATATCAAGAGTAATTGTTTTGGATGATAGGGATATAAATGCATCTCTAAATCTTAAATCTTAAATCTTATTCTTTTTAAGAATGCAAAATTTTTCTTTATATTTACTCGGATAAGTAATAAGACTTTGTTTATTATTTCCATAATAATCTTTTTTATCGCTTAACATTTTGTTATACAAAAGTCTTGCACATCCAAGGACTTTTAAAAAATATTTCTTTTGATTGGTGTTAGGATATACTTTGTACTTATAAGCTTTATTGGCGCTCATTATTTTTTTAATTATTAATTAATTGTAACTTTGTGATTAAAATATTATTGTGATAATTCTAATATTATTTTAATTTAATTAATCAAATTCTACTTATTGAAAGTAATTAAATATTTTATTATAATAAAGATTGAACGACATTCAAGGAGAATATTCATGAAACGTCTTATAATTATAAATATGTTCTTTTTACTATTTTTAGCTTGCACCCCAGATTTTGGCATGAATAAAAAGAATATTAAGCGTCCATCTAATAAAAATACAGTAAAACCCAAAACAGAAAGAAACTCTGAGAAAGAAGAGGGCTTTCCAATTGGAGAGGCATTAAAGCCTGGTACAAAAGTAGTTCCTAAACAAGAAGAAGGCCCAAGTAAAGAAATAAAAAATAAACTACTTAATAATTTAAACAATTTAATAAAAGTAGCTAATGCACACAAAGAAAAATATATAAAAATAATGGAAAAAGAGCCCGATGACAGATATGGGGTAGCTTTCAGAGCAATGCAATTGGGTTCTGGTAAAGAACTTATATCCGGCAATTCTGAACAATCTAGAAACTATAGAAGGAATTTTTATACCATTTTAAATATTGATACTAAGGACTTAAAAGAATTTTCAAGCATTCTAGAACCGGGAAACCGGGTACCGGCTTTGGTCATCCCCTTGGCCTATCTTGGAGATACCTTTGATAAAGTTATTGATCATTTATATCCCAAAAAAGATACTTTGGAAAAACTAGATATTTCAGATTTAGAAAAGCTTAAACAATCATTTGAAAAGCTATTGTCTATAATAAAAATAGCCTCAGAAGAATCAAAACAACTTTTGTTAGATTATCGAAATGATAAGAATTCTATAAAAACAGATTTCACTAAGAGAACATCTTATATAGATACGTTGAGCAATCAAATGGAAAAAAAGGTTGCAGAGGCAGACAATCTGCGAGATGTCATATTGTCATATAATATCTTTAAGTGAACTGTTATTTTTGTAATCTTTGCTTTAGAAATAGCTTCTTGTTTCATCCCATGATGGCTTTTTAGGTTCTAAAGAACGGTCATCTACTAGAGCATGGTCCACAAGCTTTGCTTCAGTTTTGCCCCCCTACAACTCTATAAGTTGGGAATTGCCCAAAATAAAGTTCTAAATTATGCTTATTAATAACGGTTTTTATTTCTCTTACTATTTAATTGAAATTTTGATATTTGTATCCATATCCTTTAAGATTTTTGTCAATACCTGGTAAATTCATTTTTAGGGTTTTCCTATCTTTTATGAAGTTAATTTCTGCTTGTATATTATTTTATATATTTTCTTGATTATTTTTTTGTTGTTACTTCTGCCATTTTGAAGTTCCTCCTTATTTGATTAATCAACTAAAAACTTAAGTTAATATATTTTTTGTTAAAAGGTTTTTTGTAGTCTATAATCAAAAATTAAGCCTATCCCCTATTAAGGATAGGCTTTTATATTATTTTGATTTTAATATGATTTAAAAGTTTTTTATTGAAAGTGTTTCATTTTTTAGGGTTTCCGCTTTTTTCTCTTGTTCTATTAATTGTTCGGTAATTTTCTTTATATAAAGGCCAAGTTTATTAGCATCTGTTTTTATAGAGTTTTTATCATTTTGATAATCCGATATAATTTATTTTATCATTTTTGAGAAAATTTCTTTTATAGATAATAATTTTTCAAACAAATTTTTAAGCTTCTCTAAATCCGAAATGTCTAGTTTATCCAGATTGTCTTTTTTGGGATATAGATAAACAATAGTTTCTTCAATGTGTCCTCCAAATATGCTCAAGGGGGTAGATATACCTTGTTCGTCTGATAACTTTATAATCTCTGAAAATTTTTTTATTGGACTTTAATTTCTTTTTACTATAGGGATACTTAATCTCTTTTTGGTTGGTATTAAAGCTTGGATTGCATGCAGTTAAAAATAAAAGAACAAACATGCTTACAATTATATTATATTTCACAAATACTCTCCTTACTTATAATACAATACAATACTAATACATTATTGTATTAGTATTGTATTTAAAATATTTTAATTGCCAAAGGTTTTATAATATTTTGTAAAGAGAGAATTTTGGTATATGCTTGTTTGTTAGATGAATCTATTTTAGCAGAGTTTTTTATATATTACCTTAGTAGTAAGATAAGGAGTAGTGTGTATGAAGATTTTGGTTGGCGCTTGCATAATGATATTGGCTTTATTGAGTTGCCATTTGCCCGATAGGCAAGAGCAAGTTGTTCAAACTTTTTTTGAGAATTTGGAAAAAAGTTACGATGCAGGGCCTAATGAGATTGTTACTGAAGGTAAATTTTCTAATTTAAAATTATATGTGCCTGAGCATCGTTTGTTAATTGATATAAAAAAGACCTTAATCAGATTAAAAGATCCTATCAGCTTAAAAGATCCTAATTATCGTGGTGTACCCCCGGTGTTTGAATATAATGATGAATATTTTAATAAGTTTTTTTTAGATTTGGGCTCTGAGCGATCTAAAGACCTTATTAGGTTATTTAGTATAGTTAAGAATGAGCAAAATGATAAATTTGAAAGGGACGTTTATTGGCTATATTCATGTATAAGAGAGTTATATTCTACAAATATTCAGTATTCTGGTGAAGTAGTAGGTGATTATGTTATCCCTAGTAGGCCCACTATAGATCAACAATATTTTAAGGTTAAAAAAGAAATAGAAAAGAATACTTTAGGATGATTTTTGGCGCTTAATTGTAAGAAATTTAGAAATTTTCATTTTTTTAGTAATAATGTTTTTATTTGAAAAATTACAAAGAATATTCCCACCTATGATTTTTATGAAATTTAGGTGGATAGGAATTTGTAACTTAAGTTAAAATATAATTATTTTAAAAAATAATGAGCGCTAATAAAGCTTATAAGTACAGAGTATATCCTAATCCTAACACCAATCAAAAGAAATATTTTTTAAAAGTCCTTGGATGTGCAAGATTTTTGTATAACAAAATGTTAAGCGATAAGAAAGATTATTATGGAAATAATAAACAAAGTCCTATTACTTATCCGAGTAAATATAAAGAAAAATTTTGCATTCTTAAAGGAAGTTGGTAAGTTGGTTTTTTGTAATGCTTAACTTGACTTATATTTTGAGTATAGTAATGTTTTTAGAGAAATTTAAAAAGTAAGTGAACTGCTATTTTATAAATCAAATATTATAGAAAATAGCAGTACAACAGTATACATAAAACACCATAATTCTTTTGTTATTGCGATTAATTACTAAATTTTTACTTAATCAAAAAGATTTTAGACACAATTCTCTTTTGTAATTTACTAGAATTTTCACTCATATTTAGTTCAAGCTAAGCATTATTACCCATAATGTTCCTTAATTTTGGTGTAACATCTTGTATTGGATAATTGGGTTTGCAATAGACTAGAACATGATTATTCATATCGCTAGTATAAAATCTAGCTATGACTTATGACTTTTATGTTTTTTAGTTTGTTGAGATTTTTTTCTAATGATTTTAGTGTATATTGGGCTATACCAAATTGTTGAATTAGTTCGTTATACTTTTTCAAAATTGTTTATGGAGTATATTGACTAAATTATTTGTTTGTTTGTTAGATCTATTGTGAACATAAGTGTTTCTAATTTGATTAGTAGCTTGGGTAGTTGACTTAGTTGATTTTTCATGTTTGCACCCAAAATTTTTACTCAATCAAGAATATTTTAGAAAAAATTCGCTTTTGCAATTTACTAGTGTTTTTTTTAATCCCCAGTTTTTTAGGTCGGCGTTAATGTACAGTTTTAGATTGTACAAATTTTTCCATTAAAAAACATGTAAATCACTTCACTTTATTAATGGTTTAGCGGGTTGAAAATCTCAAATATTTTAAGATATTTGAAAATTAAGTTCTTGAATATTCCTAATTTTTAATTTTAGTTTTTCATAGGCTGTCGATTATTTTTAATAGATCACTTGCTTTCATTATATATGTTTCTCTAAAATAACTACTTGTATTATTAGTATTATTATCATTAGACTTAGTAGTTATTAAGGGTAGGATAAACTGTATATATTCTCTATAACCCTCTAAAGCAAGGTAATGAGTAGAAACATTGTTATTTTGTTTTTCCCTAATATCTTTTACTTCTTCAAAGTTTATTCCATATTGAACTGATTCTTTAAATTTATAAATTTTGTCTTTTTGAATTTCTAATAATTTTCTATTTGTTTCACTAATAATAATGTTTCCATCATTTTGTTTTTCTATTTTTAAGATAGTTGTGGTGTGGGGCGGACTGTCTGTATTGGAAGTGACTGTTGAGTCTTTTGTAGTAATAGTATTTGTACTGTTAAATTTCAGTGCTTTAATTTCGCTTAAAAATTGAATATTTGTTTGAGACTCATTTTTTTGATATTCTTTTATTTTTTGTGTATCTAATTCGCTTATTTGATTATTTTGTTCAGATTTACTTAAATTACAAGAAAAGAGCAGCAAAAAAACAAGTATTAATGATTTTTTACGCATTTTTGTTAATCCCCCCCCCTTTTTGACTTGCAAAAATCAACACTTATTATTATAGTAATAAGTGTTGATTTTTGCAAATTGTGTTTGTAAATTTCAACTTAAAAATGTTAATTTTTGGACTTTTTAGGGTTAAAATTTATGTTTTTTTGGAAAATGAAAAAAATTCCATGGGTAAGGCTAAGCGTTACCTTTACGCTAAATATTTTTACTCAATCAATCAAGAATATTTTAGAAAAAATTCGCTTTTGTAATTTACTTGTATCAAATTCTTTAATCCCTAAACTTCTTAGTTTGACATTGATGTATGATTTTAGGTTATGCAAATTTTTTGTTTCAGCGTTAATTTGTGTTTTTTGGTTATGCAAATTTTTGCAAGACTCTTTTTCATAAAAAAAATCGTAAATCAAATTAGCAATAGTAGATGTATTTTTGTTGGCACTATTTCTATATGTGTTCAAATTCATTGTGTGGGGTCGTATAGGCTTGAATTCTTTGATGTACTTGACTTTTTCAGCCAAATTTTGGATACACGGATTTTCAGTTATTCGGATATTCCCTGGATTTAGGGTATATTTGTTGTGTGGTTGTAGTTTGTCTTTAGACTTTACAATCAAAGAATAGGCAATTTTCAGTTGTTTGGTATTGATTTTGAAGCCAAATATATTTCTTGCTACATAGTTAATTGCGCCCGCACTAATAGATAACAATTCGCTTTTGTTGAGATTTTGGATATATTGTGCAATTTCATTAGGGTCGACTAAAGGGTGTGTTTTCAATGCAACTTGGTTATCTAGTGTATAGTAAAGTACATTGGAGTTAAAGTTGTAGGGGGTTTTGATTTTTGGGTTTTTCAAATCAGTCAATGGAATTCCAGAAGCCATAATAATTCCAAGTAATTTGTGTGTCGTACTATTAGTCTGCATAAGATGTTCACTGATCATAATAAATTCTTTAGGATTAATTTCGCAAATTGGCTTTTCCTTATTATCTTCCATATTCTTAGAAGACTTGAATTTTAGAAAAAATTTGGGAAATTTCATATGTATATTATACTTTATTTTCCAAATTTTGTAAGTTCAAGTATTGATTTTTTGATATCAAATATTGATTTTATAATATCAAGTTTTTTCTTAGCATATCAAATATTGATTTTATAATATCAAGTTTTTTCTTAGCATATCAAATATTGATTTTATAATATCAAGTTTTTTC
>NZ_JACHFG010000012.1 GCF_014201775.1 Borreliella yangtzensis
CCAGTACATGCTAACTGCATTTGCGCTTGTATATAGTATTTGAAAAAATACTTGCTACTTAAAAAATTGCCATTTTTATTGTACTCTTCAATAGCACTACTCATATAATTAGAATCGCTACTCTTAATTTCTAAAAGTTCTAAATCACCATAAAGATTAATAAACCAGCCGTCAATTGTTGAGCCTACTAAATTTTCTGAACTACCCACTTTTTTGAAATAATTATACTTATCAACACCGTTAGCGTATTTGTTTTTATATAAAACCTCAATATTATTGCCGTGTGCCTTAGCAAATTCCCTAAGTCCTAAATTTTCTAACTCTTTACCTTTTAACATGTATAAATTTTCTTCAAAAGGCATACTCATTCCAAAATATTTAAGCACTCTATTTACCATTAAGTCTTTTAGTCCTACACCACCAATTAAAACAGTCCCTACTTCACTAGCGCCATATTTATCTAGTTTGTTTCTTTGCACGCTAAAATCAAGATTTTTATTGAATCTAAAACACTCTTTACTACTTATTCCAGGCAATTTTTTGCCTATCTTGCTTAATTTGCTTTTTTCTTTAGTTAGAGTGGGTTTTTCTTCAAATACTTCACAACCAATAAAACTTTGTTGTTCAAAAATTATCATTTTAGCTTCTCCATTGATACTTTTATTTACATTTTCTTATTGATTTTTTTCTATGTGTGACATAATCGTCAACCTCCTAATTATTGTTTATAAATAATTGTATAGCAAAAACTGTTTTTGCCAACTTTTTAACAAAAATTTTTGCAAAAAAAGAAAGCCTAGCTAATTCTTTACAAAAGAACTTTGCTAAGCAAAAAGTATAAATGGATTATTTTGACAACAAAAAATTTTTAGCTATACACATATATATAGCTAAAAATTATTTTTGTCATCTTTTGAAAAATTCAATATGGTTCAATTTAGAATTAAAATTAAATTGGATTTTTACAAAACAAAAACTTATTTAAGTTCTTTTGTTAAAAATTTAAATAAGTTCTAATTTGGAATAGAGCAAAAATAAAATATTACTATTTAATTATTCTCAATTAAAGAAATATTTATTGAATATGGAGTAAATAATTGGAGCAAGTGTTATTCCTGCTATTAGCATTACTTGTATTGTTCTATTACTTGCATTAAGCTCATTTTTTAAACTAGATATATCCTTTTGCAAGGTCTTCTCTACACCATCTATCTTAGCATTAAGCTCGTTTTTTACGCTATCTATTTTAATATTTAAAGCCTTTTCTACATTGTCAATCTTAGAGTCTAAATTAGATATATCCTTTTGCAAACTTTTTTCTACATTGTCAATCTTAGAGTCTAAACTGTCTATTTTAGTATTTAAACTCTTCTCTGCATTATCTATCTTAATATTTAAACCCTTCTCTACATTATCTATCTTAATATTTAAACCCTTCTCTACATTATCTATCTTCACATTTAGATTCTTTTCTACATTGTCTATCTTGGAATCTAAATTAGATATATCTTTTCTCAAATTCTTCTCTACATCAATCAACTTTTCTTTTAAATATTCAAAGCTGTAATTATCATTATGAAGCAAAACAAAATCTATTGCCTCCTCACTAAACCCAATATTTAAAAATTCATTTTTTATACTTTCTATGTTATATGTTCTATATGCTAAATTGTTCATAAAATCCCCTTTATTATCCTTTTAATTGTTTATATTCCTTCATGATTCTTTTAATTATTTCTTTTTCATCGCTAAATAATTTATCTAGCAAAAATCCTGTAAATTTAGCATTGCTTTTATAAAAATCATAACTTTCTTGCTTTTTAAGTTGAAATCTTAAGGGTTTTATTGGATTTTGTTTAGATTTTTTGAATGTTGAACTTTCTTTATCTCTTAATGATAATAAAGACATAGTAAGTCCATTTTCTATAATAAATGCCTCTTCTAAAAGCCCCTCTTTCATAGCATTAGCTATTCTTATGTAGTCATACACTTGAGTTCTTGCTACTCTATAATTCTTTGCAAAAGAATTAAAACTTGTATATCCATCTAATTTATAATATTCATTGTCCTTTATCTCTTTTAAAATTTTAATAAATTCTATTTTATGAAAAATTTCCTTTTTAAAATTATTTACTAATTTGCTCTTTAATTTTTCATAATATTCTAATTGATCATTGCCCTTTTCTTCTAAATTTCTTTTGTTTATTTTTACTAACATAAAATCCCCTCGAATAAAAATTTCTTATTATTAATAAGTTATCCCAAATCGGGATAACCTAAATTAACTTAATTTAGACCTTTTCAATTATTTTTAAATAATCTAAAAACTTATTAATAGCATTTTTATATTCATGCATATAATCCTTTTCTAAGGAAAATTTAGAATTACTAGCTATGTTTTTATTTAAGTCCTCCCTTTCAGATATAATGCCTAAAAAATCTCTTCTACTCTTTAATAAATTTAGAAATTCTTTATGTGTATTATTCTTTTTAAATCTTGTTATAAGTAAAAATACTGGTACTTTCAAGCCTAATTTATTTAAGAAATAATCAAATAAATCTAAACACTCAACTGCCCATTTCTCAGCTATTATTGGGACAATAATATAATCACTACTAAACATTGCGTTTTTAAATGCAACATCAAAACTGGGTGCTGTATCTAATATTATATATTTATAATCACTGTTAAAGCAGCTTAAATTAGATTTTAATAGCAAGTCCTTAAATTCTATTTCAATTTCATTGAGCATATGCAAACTTAAATAACTTGGCAATAAATCTAAATTATCTTCAATATTTATAATTGCTTTTTTAATATCCAAATCATTAGCCAAAACTTCATATATATTGTTAAATTTTAAATTTATATTATCTTCTTGTATTTTATCTTGATAGTAACTAGTTACGGAGGCTTGTGTGTCCATATCTATTAATAATACTTTATTTTTTTTAGACATCAAAAATGCTAGCGCTAAACAAGTTGTGCTTTTACCAACACCGCCTTTAATTGACGCAATTGTTATTATTTTAGGTTTTTTATTATCCATTTTGTAAGTGGTCCTTGTTCTGGGTATTTTTTCCCATAAAATTCATATACTTGTTTTTCCAAATCTGTAAACATATTAAACAATATTTTGTTGTAATGGTTACCCATTCTCTCTTTAAATAATAGGCGGCATAATCCCTTAAAATAGAAAAAAAACACTTCCTGCTTTAAATCTAACTTCCATATAATATGTTCTTGTAAATTCATAAGATTTTCTAATTCCTTTCACTTCATACTTTACAAAAGCTTTATTTATTGGTTTTCTAAACCCATAAAAAATTCCCAAAAATTTATCCCCTTCTTTTTCGGGGTATAGGTTAGTTTCTTGAACAATTCTTTCTCCATTATACAAGGCTCTTACTGATACTCGAAATTCCATTCTTTTCTTTTTACTCTTTCTTTTATTCTCATAAACTCCAAATTTGTATAAATCCATCATTATTTTTGTATGGTACATTGCTTTGCCTGGTTCTTTTTCAATCTTTATAAATCTATCTTTATTTTGGCATTCAACTTTGCATTTTCCTTTTTTTATTGTTTCTTGTGCAATTTCATTTTCCATACTCAATCCTCATATAACCTTTTTGTTAAATTCTTTAACTTTATAAGCATTGTTTCCATTTTCTATTATTTCTAATAATTCATCATAATATGAACCAAATAATTTATTATATTCCAATTTCTTTTTGCTATTTAAATAGTCTTTTATAATTGGTTTTAAAACTTCAATTTCCTTCACATTTTTTAGTCGATCAATAAGGATATTGAAAATGTTTGTCCTTATATGTTCGTAATTTTTTTGTGGATTTTCTTTTTTCAATTCAATCGATTTTTCTAATTTGCGTTTTATAGCGTTTAAATCATTATATTTTTGATATTCAATAATAAAATGGGATTTGTTTTTGTATTTTTCATGTATCCTTTGAAAATTTATTTCTAATTGTTCAGTATTATATCCATTTTTTTCAAATTCTTTTTTGGTATCCATTAAAATTTCTTTTAATTTATTTTGCTTTTCTTTAAAGTAAGATTTATTTAAATGTATATTTTTATGTTTTAATAGTTTAATCTCAATTCTTTTTACGGTTTTAAGTATTTTAATCTTTTCGTTTTTACTAATATTGAAATTTAAAATAATAGGAAGAATGTCTTTACAGTAAAAGTTACATTTATTGGCATAGTTTATTATTTGAAATTTTTCTATTTTGTTATTTCTTTCTTCTTTTATATTATTATTTTTATTACTTAAGCACTCCTCCAAATTTACACTACCCTTTAAAGGAGTTTTGTCTTTAAAGTGGTTATTAACTCTTTTTTGTAATCTTGTTTCTTTTTTTTCTTTAAAGAATTGGCTTAGCTTTTGGTAGCACTCTTTTTTTGAATAATTAAGCTTATAGTAAATTTCAGTCCCACAATTTACTCCCAAGTGTTTATAGTAATTAGTTGTGACTTTTATTTCTTTTTCTAATTTGTAAAGATATTTTTGCAGTGTCTTTAGTTTAACGGTTGTTTGACCATTTCTTTTTAAGTTTTTATTAAAGTAATAGAGTATGTTTTGTTGTGTGTATTTTTTATGGGTTTTATTTATGTAGTCTAGTGTTGAAATAAGAACTATTAATTTATGTGATTGTTTGTCGCGGCAATTTGCGCTTTTTTTATTGGTTGAAACTTCTATCATTTTGAGTTTTCTCCTAATTATTGTTATTAATAAATATAATAAGTATTATAATGCATAATTTTGATTTAAAAGTAAATACTTCCCTAAAAAAATATTAAGTTAAATTATTAATCTCATTAATTTAATACAATTTTTATAAGTTAGTGAGAGAAATTGATTTTAATTCTAAGTTGAGTTACACTACAAATAGCGTAGTGAAACATTCTCATGTGTTTTCCTACCTAATTATTGTAATTTGCCAAAAAATAATAAGATAAATAGTCTAGTGGGGTTTAATGAAGTTCTTTATTAAAAGAATTTGGTTAAGTCCCACTATTTTTTGCAAAAATTTTTGTTAAAAAGTTGGCAAAAATAGTTTTTGTTATACGGTTATTTATAAACAATAATTAGGAGGTTGACGATTATGTCACACATAGAAAAAAATTAAAATATACAAAATAATATTCAAGCAGAAATAGATTTCAGAAAAGATATGAAAATCCTAACAATGAATTTACCAGGTATTGACAAAAATCTTAAAGGTTATGGGTACAAGTATCAGAATTTCAATGAAATTATAAGAGAAATAAAAAATGTTATTAATAAACATAATTTGGATTTATATTTTTGTCAAATCCCAACTATTACAGTTTTGGAAGATCAAAAAGCTCATCATGTTATTAGAACAACATTTTACAGTACAAATAGTGTCTATAGAGAGTCTTTTGATACACCAATGCCTACAGAAAATTTACAATGGAATAATGAAAATGGGTCTAAAAATGTTAATACATCACCACAACTTGTGTGCTCATCTATTACTTATTTCAAAAGATACGCCTTAGTAGCATATCTTAACATAGAAAGTGAAGTGGATACTGATGCAGCGCCTATTTACAATAATTATGAAAATGAAAATCATACACCTAATAAGCAAATTAGTGTTAATCAAAAGCAAGAACAAACAAAAGAGATTAATCAAATTCGAAAAAATAACTCTATTCAAAACCAAAAAAGAGATATTAAGCAAGAACAAAAAAAAAAGATAGATTTTATTACTACAGTATTTTTAAAGACGCTCTATCTAGCATAAAAAATTGGGTAAATAGCTCTACAACAAAAGATAATATAAACGCAATTATTCAAAAAATAAGCTTTATTCAAAATATAGATCCCAATAATATTGAGGATATTAAGAAAATTGAAGCGGCTTTAATAAAGCATTTTGAACAGAATATTGAGTTTAAGAGTATAAAGTATTGGGTGGAGCTTATAAAAGAATATATCAAGAAAAATAATGGATTAAAGGATTTAAAAGATTTTGAAAAGTTTATGTCGTTTAAGCAGCTTATTTATGGCGCTAGTCCGTTAATATTCTTTGGAGCGTTAAAAGAAGATAAACAATTTGATTATATTTTTGCAGCATAGCAATATGTTTAATAAAGCCCCCAAAATAAGGGGGCTGTTATATTACGGAAGAATGTCGCATAAACTAAGTGCTTGTTGTATTTGATCTATATCTCCACCGCTAAGTGCCCCTTTAACCATCTCTTTAAAAATGTTTTCTTGTTGAGCAGCAGTTTTTCTCCCCTTACATTTATTAAGTTCAGTTTTTATATGGTCAAGTGCCGTTTTTATTTTGGATACATCATATTGTAAAAATTTATCAAATTCTCCAGCATTAGTTAAAGCGGTTTTTAACCAATCAAGATGTATTTTTTGATCTTCAGATAGTTTTTCTTTAAGTAATTCTTCAGGAGATTTAGGGGTTTCTTTAAGTAATTCTTCAGGAGATTTAGGTATTTCTTGTTGTAGTTCTATTTGGCCTGAATCATGTTTTTCCCCATTTTTAGCTTGCTGCAACTCAGTAAGTTTATTCTTGTTCTTGAGAGTGTCGTGATCATTGGAATTACAGCTGTTTATTACAATCAAAAACAAACAGAATAATGTATTAATAATTTTCATTTTTTCCTCTTTTCTTATCTTCAGTACAATACATTAGGTAATAATAAAATTTCTTCTTATAAATATATATCCTATTTTTTTAATATTGCTAATTTACAAGGGTTAAAAAAGAGTGTTTAATAATTTCTGTTTTTAAGAAGATTCTTGGTAATTTTTATTTGAAAAACCTAGTAATTAGGGATAGAACAACATTTGTTATGATAGATATAGCAATAGGGACTACTACTATTGCTGCAATAGTTATTATTCTATTAATCACCTTGAGTTTTTCTGATAATAATTGATTGTTAATTTCCATTTTTTCTAATAATAATTGATTATTAGTTTGCATATCTTTTTTAAGATCTTGTGCCAAAGTATCTATCTAAGCGTCTAAATTAGCTATATCCTTTTGTAAATTCTTTTCTACATTCTCTATCTTAGTATTGAGTTCACTTTTTACAGTATCAATCTTAAATTCAAGATTTTCAAACTTTATCCCAAATTGTTTCTCTAAATTTTCTAAATCTCTATATGTAAGGTTATTGTGATAATATCTTTTAGATAAATCGTGTGCTATTAGTTGTTCCATTCCTAATCTTATAAACTCATTATATATTTGTTCTTCAGTTATACTTACAGTATTTGTTAGCACAGTTCTCATAATATTGTTCCTCTATGGTCTATTATACACTAAAATAGTACGATTGCATCGTAGGGGGGTAAAAACTCCCCCTAGTATAATAAAAACTATAAATTATTTTTTCTTTTCTTTGTATACTACAACAAATCCAACAACCATTAAATGGGATAATACCTTGACTTCAATAATGTTTTCAGCTCCTATTTGGTTAATAAAATTTTCTAGACCTATTCCTAAAATTTCACCCGGGTTTTTGTTTTTATCTTCTTTTTTTACAGGGAAAGTATATTCATCCTTTAATTTACCTGTGATTAAAGTTTTAACTTTAATAATTTCATCTTTTTTAATTTCATAAGAAATTAAATTACTAACACTAATGATAAACATAAATAACATTAATAAATTAATTTTTTGCATATTGAACTCCTTAATAAATAGAATATTAGCAAGTTTATATCTTTATAAAGATTTATTCTAAAATATGAAATTCATTTAAATATAGCAGCAATAAACGATTTTTAAGATTATAAAGAAGTTTTCTTGCAAGAACTTATAATTTATATATAAAAATATTTAAAGCTAACTAAAATAGTGTATAATATGGCTGTAAAGGGAAATTATTATGAAACCAGCGCTAACAAATATTGCAAGCATAACTGAAGAACAAATATATAAAGAATTTATTAGACTAGGAATGGAACAACTAATAGCACAAGATTTATCTAAAAGATATTATCACAATAACCTTACATATAGAGATTTAGAAAATTTAGAGAAACAATTTGGGATAAAGTTTGAAAATCTTGAGTTTAAGATAGATACTGTAGAGAAGAATTTAAATGCCAAAATAGATACTGTAAAAATTGAACTTACTACTAAGATAGAGAATGTAGAAAAGAATTTACAAAAAGATATAGCTAACTTAGATGCCAAAATTGATACTGTAGAAAAGAACTTAAATGCCAAAATTGATACTGTAAAAAGTGAACTCAATACAAAGATTGATAATGTAGAAAAGAATTTACAAAAAGATATAGCTAACTTAGATGCCAAAATTGATACTGTAGAAAAGAATTTAAATGCCAAAATAGATACTGTAAAAAGTGAACTCAATACAAAGATTGATACTGTAGAAAAGAATTTAAATACTAAGATTGATACTGTAGAAAAGAACTTAAAACAAAATCTTGACGAAAAACTAAAAATTCATGAAAAATTTTTATTAGAAAAGCTTAATATAAGCAACAGATTAATAATTATTATCACAATAATAATAGCTCCAATTGCTATATCTAGCATAGCAAATATTATTACGGCACTAATTAATGGGTTTTCTAAATAGAAATTCTCAATAATCCTAAACACATAATTTATCAATTCTAAATACCCCCTTAAAAATAACAATATTTCTAAAAATAGGGTCTATAATTACAAGAATAAACTTTTTTGTTACTAAATTATTGTACTGAATAGAAAAAAGGAGATAACAAATGAAAATTATCAATATATTATTTTGTTTATTTTTACTTATGCTAAATGGCTGTAATTCCAATGATAATGACACTTTAAAAAACAATGCCAAACAATCACAAAGTAGAAAAAAGCGAGATTTAAGCCAAGAGAAATCACAAGAAGAAAAACCAAAATCTAAAGAAGAACTACTTAAAGAAAAATTAACTGCTGATCAAAAAACACAACTTGACTGGTTAAAAGAAGCGATGGGCAATGATGAAAAATTTGATAAATTTTTAGAGAATAATGAAGATAAGATAAAATCAGCACTTGAACACATAAAAAGTGAACTTGATAGCTGCAATGGCAAAGATAATGCTGATGAACAAAAAACTACTTTTAAAACAGTAGTTGGGGGTTTCTTTAGCGGCGGGGAAATAGATAATTTTAAAAATGGAGCAGTTAGTAACTGTGATAGTCAATAATAAAAAATAAAATTCATTATTATCCTTTCTAATATACATATAGTAGAGCCCCCTTATTGGGGGCCCTACTATTTAGGTGTACTATGCAAACATATTGCTATGCTGCAAAAATATAATCAAATTGTTTATCTTCTTTTAACGCTCCAAAGAATATTAACGGACTAGCGCCATAAATAGGCTGCTTAAACGATATAAACCTTTCAAAATCATTTAAATCCTTTAATCTATTATTTTTTTTGAAATATTCTTTTATAAGCTCAGCCCAATACTTTATACTCTTAAACTCAATATTCTGTTCAAAATGCTTTATTAAAGCAGCTTCAATTTTCTTAATATCCTCAATATTATTGGGGTCTATATTTTGAATAAAGCTTATTTTTTGAATAATTGCGTTTATATTATCTTTTGTTGTAGGGCTATTTACCCAATTTTTTATATTAGATAAAGCGTCTTTAAAAATACTGTAGTAATAAAATCTATCTTTTTTTTTGTTCTTGCTTAATATCTATTTTTTGGTCTTGAATAGTGTTATTTTTTTGCTTTTGTTCTTGATTAATCTCTTTTTTTTCTTCTTGCTTTTGATTAACACTAATTTGCTTATTAGGTGTATGATTTTCATTTTCATAATTATTGTAAATAGGCGCTGCATCAGTATCCACTTCACTTTTTATGTGAAGACAAGCAACTAAAGCATACCTTTTGACATAAGTAACAGCTGAACCAAACATTTGATGAACTGTATTTGAAACTTTAGATCCGTTTTCATTGTTCCATTGTAAATTTTCTGTAAGCATTGGTGTATCAAAAGAAAATTCATATCCAGTACTTGTACTATAAAATGTAGTCCTAATAACATGTTCCTTTTGACCATCTACATATTTAGAAATTAGATATTGTTCAAAATCAAGCTCCAAATTGTGCTTTTCAATAACATTATCAATTTCTTCTACTATGTCATTGAAATTCTGATATCTATATCCATATCCTTTAAGACTTTTGTCAATACCCGGTAAATTCCTTTTTAGGGTTTTCATATCTTTTCTGAAAGAAATTTTTGCTTGAATATCATTTTGTATATTTTGATTATTTTCTATGTGTGACATAATCGTCATCCTCCTTATTTTGGTTATAAATAATTATATAGCAAAAACTATTTTTGCCAACTTTTTAACAAAAATTTTTGCAAAAAAAGAAGTGGGGACTTAGCAAAACTCTTACTAAAGAATTTTATCAAGTTCCCACTATCCTATTATTCTTTTTTGTAAATTCAAAACTAAAAGGTAGGTGTAAATGTCAATATTTACACAACTACGCTTTTTGTAGTGTAGCCCAACTTAAAATTAAAATCAATTTGGGGTTATTACAAAAAAATTAGAGCTTAGCTAGATTCTCTTATTAAAAGAACTAAGCTAAGCTCTCATCATTATTTCTTTGCAAATTCCAAAATAAGGTAGGTGCCAATGTCAATCATTAAACAACTACGCTTTTTGTAGTGTAGCCCAATTTAAAATTAAAATCAATTTATTTTTCCTAAATTATAAAAAGCGCATTTAATTAATGATATTAATAAATAAAATTTAATATTTTTTCGAAAAGTGTTTACTTTTAAATAAAAAGTATGCATTATAATATTAAATATTAATTATTTATACCCAAAATAAGGAGGATGACGATTATGTCATTATCAACCAATAAAAAAAGCGCAAATTGCCACAACAAACAACAACACAAATTAATAGTTCTTATCTCAACACTACAGTACATAAACAAAACCCATAAGAAATACACGCAACAAAACATACTATATTACTTTAACAAAAATCTAAAACGCAATGGTCAAGCACCCGTTAAACTAAAGACACTGCAAAAATATCTTTACAAATTAGAAAAAGAAATAAAAGTCACAACTAATTACTATAAACACTTGGGAGTAAATTGTGGAACTGAAATTTACTATAAACTCAATTATTCAAAAAAAGAGTGTTACCAAAAGATAAACCAATTCTTTAAAGAAAAAAAAGAAACAAGATTCCAAAAAAGGGTTAATAACCACTTTAAAAACAAATTTCCTTTAAGGGGGAGTGTAAATTCGGAAGAGTGTATAAGTAATAAAAATAATAATATAAAAGAAGAAAAAAAAGAGAAAGATAATCCAATAAAAAAATTCCAAATAATAAAATACTTCAATAAATGCAAATTTTTATCTAAAAAATCTCTCTTTCTTTTATTAAATTTAAATATTGATAAAGATACTTTGATCAAAGTATTTAAAGCCATAAAAAGATATGAAATTGAACTAACAAAAAATAAGAAAATTTTCTCAAATAAATCTTGCTTCTCTTTAAAGCAAGACAAAATGAAAGAAATTTTAGTAAATACACAAAAAGAATTTGAAAAAAATGAATACAATTCCCAACAATTGGAAATTTATTTCCAAAAGATATATGAAAAATACAAAAATAAGCCGCATTTTATTATTGAATATCAAAAATACAACG
>NZ_JACHFG010000013.1 GCF_014201775.1 Borreliella yangtzensis
ACCATGCTCTAGTGGATGATCGTTCTTTTAGAACCTAAAAAGCTATCATGGGATGAAACAAGAAGCTATTTCTATAATCTTTGATTTAGAAATAGTAGTTCACGAGGCACAAACAACACCCCTTTTAAAGGTGTTGGATTTTTTTAGTAGGCGCTATACAATTAATTCTGTTTAAGCTTAAAAACCACAATAAGATAACTTTTGAACTACAAGTTTAATAAACCTGTTGTGCAAAATATATATACTTACCATAACTATGGTAAGTATATATATTTTGCATACAAATAGTTCTAATTTTTTAGCTCACGCTAGTCGCATTATTATTCATAATAATCTTTCAAAATTTTGGTTAATCAAGGTACTTTTCAAATAATTGCTTTTGGGGGTTTTGAAATTAATTTTTTTGAAAAATAGTCTTTTATTCGTAGACTTGTTTCTTCTAAAGAAAAATTTAGTCTATAGTAGTTTGCAAATTTACTATCTATATTCGTAGTATGAAGTTTAGTTATGACTTTTATATCTTTCTCTAATAGGGAAAGATATTTTTTCAATGTTTTTAGGGTAGTGATATTTCTATTTGGGTGTTCAACAATTTTATTTAAGTCCTCTAGTAGTTTTTCCAAGGGAAGTTGCTTAAAGTGGGTATTTGCAATGTTTATTAACATTGCTATCATTTTCAATTCCAGTTCTAAAACCCTGTCCTTTAAGTAAATAGCCATAGAATTTTTAGAATACAACATATGCTATTTGATGAACTTGTCAATTATCCACCAAGCAATACAGCCAAAAATAGTCGTGATAAATGGTGTAATTATTGTTAAAATAAGAATACTTTTTAGATAATATTCATGAAATATTGCATGTACAAAAGATTTGGTTTTATAAAATTCTTTTTTAATTGCGTTTATATCGCTTTCTAAGTAGGCTATTTGTGTTTCCAAATTCAGAATTTTGTTGCCTAGGAATGAGGCGTTTTCTGAAAAGTTTTCTTTCATAAGGGAAATTTCTTTTTTTAGATTTTCTATTTTACTGTAAATATTTTTTTGGGAAAGATTTTTTTTGTCGTAAGTACCAAAATCGTTTTTATTAATATTTGATATCATAAAAATCCTTAAATTTTGTGTTAGCAATAAGCATTAATTTTTTTAATTGCTAATTGTGATTTCTGTACGCTTATATTTATGATTACAAGACTCTATAAGCTCAGTTTCTGTCTCTTTATGAATTGTACAAGAAGTTGTTTGTTGTTCTATTGTTGCTGGATTAACTACGCAAGAAGTTAAAAACACAACAAAAATACGAACAATAAACATTTTATTTTTCATAAACCCGCTCCAAAATTAAAAAGGTAAAGCAAAGATATATGTTTACAAATTTTTATTTAAAATGTAAAATTAAAAAAATTCCAAAAAGCGAGTTGCTTATTCTTGGAGCAACTAAATTCCGATTTTTTTAAATATTTAATTAATGTAATTTGTTACATTATGTTATTACATATTAACAAACTGCAAATGTAACACTAGTGAGATTTTTTAGAACTTTCCATTAAAAAAATTATGATTATTAAAATAGGTTATAAAGAAGATAGAAGGTAAATTTTCAAGTCTTTTATAAATCCTAAACGGGGTATATACTATAAGCCGTGTAATATTCTTAATACCCTAATTTACGGTTATTATATCCCTATTATAGGCAAAATTTTCAATTTATTGAGAGGTGTTTAGGGGTAAAAATACTTTACTAGTTTTTGCTACAATTTGAATTGTAATTCAATGTAAATTATGTTAATGCTATGTAACAATTTGGACTATATACATTTTTGTACTGATTTTTATTTAAAGATATTAAATAATTGACGCTGATTATTTACGCCTTAAAGGTATAAAAAATTACCATACACACTGCATAAAACAAAATCTTTTATTACCCATTTATAGGGGTTTTAGTGTGCTTTTCTTGTAACAGATATATAATTTGTTATGGCTAAATTTGTGTCGCTTGTAGGGGCTAAAATAGCCGCAATAAACGACATTATTCGGGCCTTAATATTTTCTTATTGTGAGCATATTTTAGCTACGCAAAACTTCATAATTTGGGGCCTAGAAAGTAAAATCAAAATGTGTTTCAATTTCTATTGATTTTTTATTTTTTGCTTGTAGTAGTATCACAAAAAACCTAACAAAACTGGTCATTAATTAGTTTTGTTAGGCTTAAAATGGAGAATATTATTTTTATAGAACTTAAATCTACAAAATAATATATTATAACAAAATAATTTAGTAAATTTTAACAAAAACTTAATAGCTAAAATCTACAAAAATACTTGTTTTTTATGAGATGAATTTATTCATAGGTCTATAAAAGATAAGGCCAAAAGTAGATAAACGCAACCCCCCCTTGTTGTAAAGCTTTTTTAGGTTGACTGATCTTGGTAATTTTGCTAGGATTAATATAAATTGATATTATTATATTTTGATATTTAATTTTGTTTGATTTAAAAGTGAGTTAATAAATGGAAATTAGTGATTATTTAGATTTTAAAAAAAACGTTGCACAAGTGTTGCTTAAAATTAATGATGATAATCAGAAAATACTACAAATAATAGATAAAAATAAAACCTTAAAAAATAGGATAAAAAATTCAACTGAAAATAAACAAAAAAATTTCAAAACCCCTGCTAAACTGTACTTAAACCCAAAAATTAACCAATTAATTATAAAATCTGTCAAGATTTTAAAACAAATCGATCCAATATCTGGTTGGTTTGTGCATTTACTAGTAATAAGTGGGTGTAGGGGCGCCGAACTGCAAAAAGTAAAAATGCAAGATATTTCCCCTTTTTTAAGCAAAACTGGAAAAACTTTATACAACATAAAAGTAAATGTAGTAAAAAAAAGAATTAATACTTGTATTAGAGAATTTGTTATAAATTCAAAAGAATTTGATGCTATTCAAAAAGCACATGAAGACCATTTTAAAGAAAAAGGTCTTAATACAAGTCGCACTTATTTTTTCCAAAAAACCAAACATAGGTTTAAAGATAATCGAATTAGCATTGATCATATTGCTAAAAAATTCAAAAAGTTGCTTAAAAAGTGGGGTTTTAAGACAAATAAATCACTTCATTTATGTAGAAATTTGTTTATTTTTAATTTAAAAGCTAGTGGTTATAATTCTTTCCAAATTAAAGAACTTATGAAATATTCTTCGACATATGAAATTGATAATATCTACGGACTATCTTCTGCAAGTAAAATTCAAGCGTATGAGTGCATAAAGAATAGCGTTAGCTTGTGAACTACTATTTAGCGTAAATAATGCGTATAATCTTGTTAATGTATTTTTTTAGCAATTTTCTATGTCCCTATTTAAATGGGGACATATGTACTATTTGGAAACGCTATATTCTTAGAAAAGAATACTTGTTCACTTGTTGGTAATAGGCCCTTTAATCTATCTGATATTGCCCTTCTCTTAGGGTCATAATTAAACACAAATTCTCTAAATCTGTAATTTACATGAGTAATTAATGGATATTTACATATAATTTCATCAATTTTGATTTTTAGAAGTTCTTTTATGGGTTTTTCTTTTTTTTTGTTTTCATTTTGAATTTTAGTTAATTCTGATTTTAAGTTATCAATCTCAATAAGACTATCTTCAAGGTTTATAGCAAACTGTTCGGTTTTAATCTCAAGGTCAATGCACTCAACATATTCTACAAATTCTTTTACCCATTCAAATTCAAGTCCAGATTGATAAAAATCACTTTTTTCTACTAAATATTCAATTTCTTCAACAAACTTATTAAATGTATCATTATCAATATTGTTTGATATCAATAACTTATTTTTATCATTTTTAACAATTTCGTTTCTTAGATTGAAAACTTCTTGTTCACATTTCTTAACAAATTCAAGCACTTTTGCTATTAAAGCATTATTTCTTTTTATCTTACAATTAACCGGTGCAGCGCCTATTAAAAAGAACAAATTACAATATTCAAGTCCAGTACATGCTAGTTGCATTTGTGCTTGTACATAGTATTTAAAAAAATACTTGCTACTTAAGAAATTGCCATTTTTATTATATTCTTCAATAGCACTACTCATATAATTAGAGTCACTATTTTTAATCTCTAAAAGTTCTAAATCGCCATAAAGATTAATAAACCAGCCGTCAATTGTTGAGCCTACTAAATTTTCTGAACTACCCACTTTTTTGGAATAGTTATACTTATCAACACCGTTGGCATATTTATTTTTGTACAAAACCTCAATATTATCACCGTGTACCTTAACAAATTCCCTAAATCCTAAATTTTCTAATTCTTTTCCTTTTAACATATGTAAATTCTCTTCAAAAGGCATACTCATACCAAAATATTTAAGCACTCTATTTACCATTAAGTCTTTTAATCCTACGCCACCAATAAGAATATTTCCTACTTCACTAGCGCCATATTTATCAAGTTTGTTTCTTTGCACGCTAAAATCAAAATTGCGGTTGAATTTAAAACACTCTTTACTACTTATTCCTGGCAATTTTTTACTTATCTTGCTTAATTTGCTTTTTTCTTTAATTGGAAAAGATTTTTCTTCAAATACTTCATAACCAATAAAACTTTGTTGCTTAACATGTATTATTTGGGATTTTTTGTTTATCTTGTCGTTATTTTGGATATTTTGATTATTTTTTGTAACTTTTTTCATAAACTTACTCCTTTATTTGTTATTTATAATTGTATAGCAAAAACTTTTTTTGTCAACTTTTTTACAAAAACTTTTTCTAAAAAAAGAAGTGGGGACTTAGCAAAACTCTTACTAAAGAATTTTATCAAGTTCCCACTATCCTATTATTCTTTTTTGTAAATTGAAAATAAAAGGTAGCAAACTACAAAAGTTACACTACACTATTTGTAGTGTAGCTTAAGCTAAGCTTAAAATCAATTTTTATTTATACAACTTAATCAATGAGGGATTTAAGGCCTAATTTAAGGTAATACTACCCTAAATTAGGTTTATACATAGAATACAAAATTATAAATGTTGGAGAGGAATCCAACAATTTATTGTACTCGATCTAAATATATTCCATATATTGCATAATAGCTAACTTGTTTTGGCCTAAAATTATATTTTTAGGTCGTTATACTTTTTCATAAGCTTATTAATTAAATCTTTTTGATTTTCAAAAATTTCGTTCAGTATAAAACTAGTAAATTTAGCATCGCTTTTATAAAAATTATAAATTTCTTGAGTTTTAAGTTGTAGCCTTAATGGCTTTACTGGGTTTTGTTTAGATTTTTTTAAGGATGGGCCTTCTTTATCTATTATGTAATTAAAGGAATTAGTAACACCATTTTTTATTACATAAGCTGCGTCAAGAACACCGTCTTGCATTGCAGCTGCTAATTTCAAATATTTGTATGCTTGACTTTTTGCAACATTAAATTCTTTTAAAAAGTCTAAAAATGTTCTATAACCGTCATATTTGTAATATTGATTATCTCTTATTTCTTTTAAAATTTTCATATTTTCCACTTTATGGAATATCTCTTTTTTGAAATTTTCTTTTAATTTTTCCTTTAGTGTTTTGTAATAAGAAGTTTTACTTTCGTCTATCATGGAATTTTGCTCAACATCATTATTTGATTTTTTTGCTACAACTTTTACTTTTTTCTTGAATTTTATTACCATAAAGCCTCCTCATTTACTATCTATATAGCTTTTTTATCCAATGCTTTTAAATTAAATGAATTGTTTTCAATTTCTATTATTTCTAATAATTCATAATAATATGTGCCAAATACTTTTTTGTATTCTATTTTATTTTTGCTATTCAAATAGTTTTTTATAATTGGTTTTAAAACTTCAATATTTGCCTTTTCTTTTAGTTGTTCAATAAGTATATTGAAAATGTTTATCCTTATGTTTTCATAATTTTTTTGTGGATTTTCTTGATTTATTTCAACTGATTTTTCTAATTTGCGTTTTATTTTGCTTAAATCATTGTATTTATGATATTCAATAATAAAATGTGGCTTATATTTGTAATTTTCATATATCTTTTTGAAATTTATTTCCAATTGTTTAGCATTATATCCATTTTTTTCAAATTCTTTTTGGGTATTTTCTAAAATTTCTTTCATTTTGTTTTGCTTTTCTTTAAAGCAAGATTTATTTAAATGTATATTTTTATGTTTTAGTAGTTTGATCTCAATTATTTTTGATGCTTTAAGCATTTTAATTTTCAAGTCCTTATTAACATCTAATTTTAAAACAAAAGGAAGAATTTCTTTATTTTTGAAGTTGCATTTTTTAGCATAGTTTATTATTTGAAACTTTTCTATCTGATTTTTTTTTTCTTCTTTTATATTATTATTATTATTACTTATACACTCCCCCAAATTCACACTACCATTTTTAATAAATTTGTCTCTAAGGCCTATTTTAGCTCTTCTTTTGAATCTTGCAATTTTTTTTTCTTGAAAGTATTTGTTCACTTTTTCATAGCATTCTTTTTTAGAAAAGTTAAGTTGATAGTATATTTCAGTTCCAAAATTTACTCCCAAGTGTCTATGATAATTAGTTGTAACTTTTATTTCTTTTTCTAATTCGTAAAGATATTTTTGTAATGTTTTTAGTTTAGCAAGATTTTGGCCATTTCTTTTAAGATTTTTGTTAAAGAAATATAGTATGTTTTGTTGATTGTATTTTTCATATTTATTGTTTATGTACTGTAGCGTCGAAATAAGAACGATTAACTTGTGTTGGTGTTTGTTATAGCAATTTGGGCTTTTTTTATGGGTCGTAAATTTTGTCATAAACTTGCTCCTTTATTTGTTGTCAATAATTATTAATAATATAATGCATAATTGTGATTTAAAAGTAAATATTTTCCTAAAAAATATTAAATTCTAAGTATTAATATCATTGATTAAATACACTTTTTATAGTTTAGTGAAAAAATTGATTTTAAGCCTAAGTTAAGCTACACTACAAATAGTGTAGTGTAACTTTTGTAGTTTGCTACCTTTATTTGTAATTTGCAAAAAAAGAATAATAAGACAGTGGGAACTTGATAAAATTCTTTAGTAAGAGTTTTGCTAAGTGCCCACTTCTTTTTTTTGTAAAAAAAAGTTTTTGCTATACAATTATAAATAACAAATAAAGGAGTAAGTTTATGAAAAAAGTTACAAAAAATAATCAAAATATCCAAAATAATATACGATCAGAAATTAACTTTATAAATGACATGAAAACCCTAAGGACGAATTTATCAGGGATTGACAAAAGTCTTAAGGGATATGGCTATAAATATCAAAATTTCAATGACATAGTAGGAGAAATTTATAGCGTTATTGAGAAACACGATTTACAACTTGATTTTAAGCAGCTACCTACTTTTACGGTCGTAGAAAGTCAACAAGTTCTACATGTTGTTAGAACAACATTCTACAGTACAAGTACTGGATATAAAGACTCATTTGATACACCAATACTTACAGAAAATTTACAATGGAACAATGAAAATGGGTCTAAAAATGTTAATACATTGCCACAACGAGTTGGCTCGTCTATTACTTATTTCAAAAGGTACGCTTTAGTGGCATATCTGAACATAAGAAGTGAAGTGGACACTGATGCGGCGCCTATTGGCAATAACTATGAAAATGAAAATTCTACACCTAATAAGCAAATTAGCGTTAATCAAAAGCAAGAAGAACGAAAAAAAGACATAAATCAAATTCAAAATTTTGATAAGAAGTTAAAAATTGGAAAATCTTATTGTTATGAAATTTTTAGAAACGCACTACTTAATTTAAAAAATTGGGTAAATGAAGATAAGGAAAAACAGAATATAAATGCCCTAATAAGGGCGTTATGTGTTGATAATAGCAATCTTTTAGATAATATTCTTGAAAAGAATTCTAAGCTTAAAAGCATAGAATATTGGACGAAAATTTTGAAAGACTATTTCCACAAAACTAATAAATTGGACGATCTAAATAAGTTTGAAAAATTTGTGTCTGATAAGGAGTCTGTGTATGATACAAGTGTATTAAAATTCTTCTGTATGTTAAAAGAAGAAAGACAATTTGATTATATATTTGCGTTATAACAATTTAAATCAACCCCAATATTTCCCTTAATAAGGGAAATATTGGCTTTTAAGGAACTGCATACAATATAAATCAAAAATTATAGTTTACACTATCTATTTCTAGTGAAGTTCTTTTCTAAAGCATCTATTCTAATACCTAAATTATCTATTTTTTTATTTAGGTTTTTTTCTAGGACCTCCATCTTAGAAATTAAATTATCTATTTGTTTAGATAGATTTTTTTCTAAAGTTTCCGTTTTATAATCGAAATTTTTTTCTACATTGCCAATTTTTAAATCCATATTAGAAATTAAATTATCTATCTTTTTATCTGAATTTTTTACTGAAGTTTCCATTTTATAGTCGAAATTTTTTTCTACATTGTTAATTTTTAAATCCATATTAGAAATTAAATTATCTATTTTTTTATGGAGACTTTTTTCTAAAGTCTCCATTTTGCAATTCATAATCTTTAGCGTCGTATTTGTGTTCTTTTCTAGCGCTTCATTTTTGTTTACGGCATTTAGCACCAGATTTACATTTTTTTCTACGCTAGTTTCTAGTAACTTTAATTTTTTTTTAACATCGATCACTTCGTGGTTACCTCCCCTAATAACACAATTTTAATTGTAAAAAATGTTTTGCCTTTTTCCTTATAAGGCAGTATACATTAAAATTATAGATTTCATTTTTACCATAAAGGAGTACAATTCTATGGAAAAATTTTTGTTAAAAATTTTTGTTTTTTTGTTGGTTATTTTAAATAGCCATATCGCTTTTTCTAAAAACAGTAATGTTTTGATAGTAAACGCTATGGACTACGAACTCGAACAAATAAAAAAGCTCATTCCCAATAAAAAGGAAATAGAGCTTAAAGGATACGGCCTTAGAAAAAAGATTGTAAAGGGCAATTTATCTAACAAAAATGTTATAGCTATTGATTGTGGAGTTGGGAAAGTTAATGCGGGCTTATGGACTAGCTACATTTTATCAAAATATAAAATAAGCCATATAATCAATTGTGGAGTTGCTGGAGGTGTTGTTAGTGACAAATATAAAGATATTAAAATAGGCGACATAGTAATATCTTCAGAAATTGCATATCATGATGTTGATTTAACGAAGTTTGGGCACAAAATTGGCCAAATTATGGACTATCCACAAAAATTTAGTGCTGACATAAACTTGCTTGATATAGCCACAAAAGTGATTAAATCAAAACTTGAGGGTTTAAAGGCGTATACGGGCCTGATATTAACGGGTGATCAGTTTATTGACCCGGTTTACGCAAGTAAAATTATAAAAAACTTTAACGATGTTGCGGCCGTTGAAATGGAGGGAGCGGCAATAGCTCATGTTGCTCACACATTTAATGTGCCTTTTATAGTTATTAGGTCTATATGCGACATAGTAAATAAAGAAAAAAATGAGGTTGAATATAATAAATTTTACGAATTGGCTGCAATTAATTCGGCCAAAATAGTACAAGAAATTTTGAAAATTCTTTAAGGGTAAAAAAAATCGTCTTTATCAAAAAATAACAAAGAATACTCCACCTATAATTTCTATGAAATTTAGGTGGAGATGAATTTGTAATATAAGCTACAATATATTATAATAAAAGGAAATACAAACTAAGGCAGGAACTGCCTGAAGTTAAGCTTGCGGACCATGCTCTAGTGGATGATCGTTCTTTTAGAACCTAAAAAGCTATCATGGGATGAAA
>NZ_JACHFG010000014.1 GCF_014201775.1 Borreliella yangtzensis
TGATTTAAAAATATTAACTCTTCTATTTTTTTCTGATCTTTAATTCCTATATTTTTTAATTCTTTTATTTTTTTCGATTTCCAAAAAAATAAAAAGGTATTATCTCTTTTAATCTTTTCAATCACTGAAAGATTAATATATTCTTTGATTATTTTACGGGTCTTCGAAAGATTTAAAATTATTGAATGATTTGTAAATTTATCTTGTCTAAAAAGAATAGCTTTATGATTTTCGGCAAAAACTTTTATTTTTTCTTTCACTTTTGAATACGAAAATTCATTATTTAGATATTTAGTATATAGAGTTTCTAACTCTTTTCTAAATATTTCAAAATCATTTTTTATCTTCACTTTTGGAGGCATATTAGTTCAATTATACCAAGTTAAAAATTTTTAACTAAGTAAAAAATTTCTGATTTAATAAAAGGCTATCTATATAGATTGTAGTGAACTACTATTTCTAAATCAAAGATTATAGAAATAGTAGTTCACCTCCCCAAAAAACTCCAGGAATTGCGCTAATATTGATAGTATCAAAATTCAATTATTAGGAGGAATATTAATATGAAAAAAATTATTACATTAATATTCATTTTTGGGTTGACAATTCAAACCTTTGCATCAGAAGATAAAATTGGAAAAGGTGTTGGGGATATTTCAACTACTTTGAAATATGAAAGTGAAAAAGCCACCGTGCTTGCGCCATTTCTTTTAAATTTCTTTCTTACCTTAGGAATAGGATCTTTTGTCCAAGGGGATTATATTGGTGGTGGCGCACTGCTTGGAACTCAAGTATTGGGGGGAATATTAGCACTAACTGGGTATATTATTGGAGGCACAGCAACCGGACCAGCACAAGCAATAACCGGAACAACATTATTAGGAATTGGATACCTTGCAATTACTGCATCCTACATAACTGGACTTATTATTCCATTTACATTTGCAAATAGACACAATGCAGATCTTAGAAAAAAACTTGGCATTTCGCTTGCAGGTTTTGAACCAAATTTTGATATTGGAATAAACGGATTCCAACTTTCATTTAAAAAGAGTTATTAAATAGAAGAGAGCATATACTACTGGGGTTTAAGGATACTCTCTTTATAGGGAATAGCCTTAAACCCCCATAATTGTAAATGGCTCAAACAGGTAGCTTTCTCTTAAGCTGCTATGAGGCACAACGATTGGAACCCTTCATCCCTAGCAACCAATTCTCATACCCTTTTATTAAAGACGAAATATAATCTTCTCCTTTTTTATTTTTAAGGACCTTGAAATCCCTAAGCAAATTTAATAAAAATTAATAACCTATTTTTTTTTGAAAAGCTTAAGGTAAGTAACAGAATTACAATTTTCATTACTGTAGTGGTATTGTCCGTTATGACAACTAATGTAGTTCCATTCGTTATGTCGCTAATCACTAGGGCTTTCAAGTGAACTACTATTTCTATAATCTTTGATTTAGAAATAGTAGTTCACTTAGTTTTGTGATATCTCTTAGCTTTTCCATCTCCATGGCTTTCTCTAGCATTCGATTGCGAAGCGAATCTACATAAATTTCACGTTTAATAGCATCTGTTTTTATAAGATTTTTATCATTTCGATAATCTAATAGAAGTTGTTTTGACGTTTCTGAGACATCTTTTATTGTAGACAATATTTTCTCAAATGATTCTTTAATCTTCTCTAAATTTGAAATATCTAGTTTATTCAAAGCATCTCTTTTGGGATAGAAGTAGTCAGACACTATGTCAAGAGTACCTCCAAGGCTGCCATAGATATTTAAAATTAAAATTCCATCTCCTGTAAGCAATATAATATCTGAAAATTCTTTTAATTCATTATCGTCAATAGTATCCAATAGGGTATAAGTATGTCTTCTAAACCTTATAGATCTATCAGTATTTACATTCATAAGCTCTGTGCCTGCTCCCCAACCTATTTTTTCAAAAACTAACATATTGTATTGATCCTGGGGTTCTTTTTCCATTTTTTTTATATGCTTTTCTTTTTTTGAGTAAGCAGTTTCTATTAAATTAATTAAATTATTAAGCAATATTTTTTTAATTAAGTCTTTTTCGTTTTGTGCTTGTTCTTCTTTTCCTTTTTGTGCTTGCTCTTCTTTTCCTTTTTGATTAGGAACTACTTTTGTGCTGGGTTTTAATTCATTTTTATTAGATGGATACTCAATATTTTTTCGATTGACATTAGTATCTGAAACACAAGCATTTAAAAGTAGCGCAAAAAATATACCTATAATTACATAATATTTCATAAATATTCTCCTTGGGGCCTAGTTTAATTAAGATAATGCATTAAATGCTATTAATTTAATTATACTAATTTATCGTATTATTACAATTATCCCAATATTATTTTAATATATTTAATCAAATACTATTAATTGAAATTAATTAAATATATTATTATACTAATAACTGAATGACATTCAAGGAGAATATTCATGAAACATCTTATAATTATAAATGTATTCTTTTTATTATTTTTAGCTTGCACCTCAGATTTTGGCATGAATAAAAAAAATATTAAGCGTCCATCTAATAAAAATGCAGTAAAACCCAAAACAGAAAGGAACTCTAAGAAAAAAGAGGGCTTTCCAATTGGAGAGGCATTTAAGCCTGGCGCAGAAGTAATTTCTAAACAAGAAGAAGCCACCAATAAAAAAATAAAAAATAAATTACTTCAGGATTTAAACAATTTAATAGAAGTAGCTAATGCACATAAAGAAAAGTATATAAAAATAATGGAAAAAGAACCCGATGATAGGTATGGGATGGCTTTCAGAGCAATGGAATGGGTTTCTAGTAAAGAACTTCTATCTGGAAATTCTGAACAATCTAGAACATATAGAAGAAATGTTTATACCATTTTAAGCACTATTGACACTAAGGACTTAAAAGAATTCTCAAGCATTTTAGAACCAATACGCAGGGTACAAAATATCTTCGATCCCTTGTCCGATCTTGGAGAAACCTTTGACAAAGTTATTGATCACTTGTATCCCCAAAAAGATACTTTGGATAAACTAGATATTTCAAATTTAGAAAAGCTTAAACAATCATTTGAAAAGCTATTGTCTACAATAAAAATAGTCGCAGAAGAATCAAAACAACTTTTATTAGATTATCAAAGTGATAGTAATTCAATAAAAACAGATCTTACTAAACGTACATCTCATATAGATGCATTGAGCAATCAAATGGGGGAAAAGGTTACAGAGGCATACAATCTACGAGATGTCATACTATCAATGTGAACTGCTATTTCTAAATCAAAGATTATAGAAATAGCAGTTCACATTATTATATTATGCTTTAACTTGCGTTGCAAATTCATCTCCACCTAAATTTCATAGAAATTATAGGTGGAAAATTCTTTGTTATTTTTTGATAAAACACACTAATAGGGCTTAAAGAAGCTCTCTTAAATAAGAGAATTTCTTTAAGCCCCATAATTGTAAACATACCAATACAGTAGATAAATGCTCATTTTTCCCATTTACTACATTGCTTTTAGTATAGCGTAACTTAAAATTAAAATCAACTCACCCTAATAGTGAACTACTATTTCTATAATCTTTGATTTAGAAATAGTAGTTCACATTATATTCTAACTTATGTTACAAATTCATCTCCACCTATAATTTCTATGAAATTATAGGTGGAGTATTCTTTGATATTTTTTGATAAATACAAAAAAGAGAAGAATTAACTTCTCTTTTTTAAATATCGAGTGCAGCATATTATTTTTCTTTGTTTAGATTAATCAGCTTGATTTAGTAGATTAAGAGCATAAAAGTATTTATCCCTCATGTGGCTTGCTAGAGCTTCATCATTTGTTCTAATGCCACCAACATTTTTATCGTAAGCATCAATAGTTGCGTTTAGGGTTTTAATAAAGTTTTGTTTTATCTTTAAATTGCGTTCTACATTTTGTAGTAACCTTTCGGCCTCTTCTTTGCTTAAAGTGCGTAATACATTTTGTATTTTCTTTAAATACACATCTTCTAATCGCTGTTGAATATCCCTCGATGTTTTTAGAAAGTTTCCAGCTACTATTTGGTTTTTATCTGTATCAAGTTTTTCAAGAATTTCTTTTAATGCCAATATTTTTTTTGTATCGTAATTTAGGGATGGGTAAATTATTCCTTTCAATGTCATTTTTGCATGAAACATAAAAACATCATCATTTTTAAGTTTAAAAGTCTCTAAGAAATCATATTGAGCACCATCAGATTTAGCTATTTTAGCTATTTGTATATCTTCTTCCTTTTTTTGAGCTTCTAGGTCTTTACCAATGTTTTCTAATTTTGAGATTGTGGTTTCTTCTTGAGAATTTTGATTTGAAGATTTTGAATTTTGAGATTCATTTTCAAGATTTTTGTCATTTTCTAATGAACTTTCTGCATTCGTATGGCTGTTTAGGTTCTTTAGATTTCTAGAATTGTTGTTTCGCTTTACTTTTTTTGAGATTTTAGAAGTAGTGGAATTTTTTAGTTTGTTTGGATTAACATTGCCAAAAGGTGCACATGATAGGCAAATCGAAGCTAATATTGCTGTAATAACATTAAGCTTAATAATATTTAATTTAGAATTTTTCAAAATACTCTCCTTATAAATTTATATTATTAAATATTAATTATAATTCAAAATAATAATATTACAATTTAATATTATTATCAATCGATATTAAACTCATTTTGTGATGAATTACTATTTAGCTCTTAAATAAGAGAGCTTATCAAAAAATAACAATTCACTATTTTTTTTGGGAAAAACATTTACTTTTATAAAAAAATGTGGATAATATATATCATAAATTACCAATATGGAGATAAAAAATGTATATTATTCCTAATAATGCAAAAAGCACAACTTGTCACAACAAGTTACAATATAAATTAATTGTTCTTATTTCAACACTAGGATACATAAACACTAAATATAAGCAATATACACAAAAAACCATACTCTATTACTTTAATGAAAATCTAAAAAGGAATGGTCAAGCTACTACTACATTAAGAACATTGCAAAAATATCTTTACAGATTAGAAAAAGATATAAAAGTAACAACCAACTACTACAAACATTTGGGTGTAAATTTTGGTACTGAAATTTACTATTATCTTAATTGTGAGAAAAATGAATGCCACTTTAAAATTAACCAATATTTTCAAGAAAAAAAACACTCTAGATTTAAATCTAGAGTTAATAACTACATTAAAGACAAATCCCCAAAAAAGGGTAATGTAGAGTTGGGGGAGTGTTTATATAATAAAAATAATATAAAAGAAGAAAGAAATTTTAATAAAATAGAAGAATATAAAAAAATAAAATATTTCAATAAATGCAACTTTTTCGATAAACAAACTCTTTCAAAGATATTAAAATTAAATATTAAAACAAATTTGGCAATTGAAATATTTAAAACCGTAAAAAGATATGAAAACAATCTAGCTAAAAGAAAAAATATTTCTTTTAGTAACTCTTGCTTCAAAGAAAAGCAAAAAAGATTAGTAGAAATACTAGAAAATACCAAAAAACAATTAGAACAAAAAGGACACAATACTGAAAAACTGAAAAAAGAATTTAAAAAAATATATGAAAACTACAAAAATAAGCCACATTTTATTATTGAATATCAAAAATATAGCGATTTAGACAAAATAATGTTCAAATTAGAAAAATCAATCGGATTAAAAAAAGAAAACTCACAAAAAGATTATGAGAATATAAAGATAAATATTTTCAATATTCTTATTGAGCAATTAGAAAAAACATCAAATATTGAAACTATAAAGCCAATTCTAAAAACATATTTAAACAGCAAAAAGAAATTAGAATATAATAAAGTATTTGATACATACTATTATGAATTATTAGAAATAATAAAAAAGGAAAAAATATCTTTAATGTTGGAAGAAATTGTATAAGAATTAAATATGCAAAACATAGAAAAATTAACAAAATTGGATAAACCAATAGTTGTATGTTCAGATAAAAAAGATCTTTTTATAAAGATTGAAAAAGACAATGATAAAACAATGTATCACACAAAAATAATGATGGATATTTATAAGTTTGGACTTAACAAGAACAAAAATAAATTTCGTATATCATTAAGAAGATTATTCAATCAATCAAAAGTTGAAGAATTTAATTTATTTGCATTAAGAGCAGACGATAAATTCTTAGGCATTTATTATGGTTATAAAAAACCAATAAAGAAAATCTTTGTAAGGTACGAAGTTAAAGGAATTGAAAAATCTTATTTATTGTCAAGAGCATATTACATGGAGTTTAGATTTAAAAAAGGAAGCATTTTTTGCTACTTTAAGAGTCTATTTCGGTTTTTAAAAAAAGAACAAGTAAATGTTCCCTATAGTAATACATTGTTTGACATGTTTACATCGTTGGAAAAGCAAGTATACGAGTTTTATGATAAAAAATACCCACAAAAAGGACCTCTTATAAAATGGATAGAAAAAAATTGGCTAAAAAACCAAATATCATAGCTATTGCTTCAATTAAGGGGGGAGTTGGTAAAAGCACCTCCTCTATAATGTTTTCAGCAATTCTTAATAAAAATAGTAAAGTACTACTTATTGATCTTGACCCACAAAACGCGGTTACAAGTTATTTCATAACTCAAGATCATCCTAGAATGGAATTAATTAATATTTATAATTCTTATTCTTTAATAAAGAAAGAGAAAACTTTTAAGGATGTTGTTATTAATGTATCTAAAAATTTGGATTTTATTCCAAGTTATTTAGAACTTGCTAAATTTAGTAAAGAAGGAAATCAGTTCAAAGAGCTTATGCTTAGAAATGCACTGTATAATTATTTAGAAGATTATGATTATATAATAATTGACACTCCCCCAAGCTTATCATCAGAGCTTGATAATGCTCTTGTGATTGCAGATAAAGTTGTAATACCGGTTCCGCTTGAAAGATGGGCGGTTGAAAATTTACCATTACTAATAAATCAGATAAAGGAACTAGAAAATAATTTTCTAGGTAAAGAGACTAAAATTATTCATATTTTTGCATCTAAAGTTGAAATAGGTAGAGTTGCTTCAACTGAGATTATGGCGGCATTAAAAGAAAAATACCTAAATAAGTTTATTGGAGAAGTTCATAAAAGTGAAGCTTTAAAAAAGGTAATAGATTATGCTATAGAGCCAAAAGAAAGCGAAAATTATTACAAAGAATACTTAAAAATTTTAGAAAAAATTTAGGTTTTAACAAAAAATAAAACATATGAGTGCTAATAAAGCTTATAAGTACAGAATATATCCTAACACCAATCAAAAGAAATATTTTTCAAAGGTATTTGGATGCGTAA
>NZ_JACHFG010000015.1 GCF_014201775.1 Borreliella yangtzensis
AATTGCTATATCTAGCATAGCAAATATTATTACGGCACTAATTAATGGGTTTTCTAAATAGAAATTCTCAATAATCCTAAACACATAATTTATCATTTCTAAATGCTCCTTATAAACTAACAATATTTCTAAAAATAGGGTCTATAATTACAAGAATAAACTTTTTTGTTACTTAATTATTGTACTAAATAGAAAAAAGGAGATAACAAATGAAAATTACCAATATATTATTTTGCTTATTTTTACTTATGCTCAATGGCTGCAATTCTAATGATAATGACACTTTGAAAAACAATATTAAACAAACAAAAAATAAGGTAAAGCGTGATTTAAGCGAACAAGAAAAACCTAAATCTAAAGAAGAACTACTTAAAGAAAAACTAACTGATGATCAAAAAACACAACTTGACTGGTTAAAAACCGCTTTAACTGATGTTGGAGAATTTGATACATTTTTACAACATGATGAAGACAAAATAAAATCAGCACTTGACCATATAAAAAAAGAACTTGAGAATTGTACTGGAGATAAAGCTGAACAGAAAAACACTTTCAAAGCCATAGTTAAAGGCGCTCTTAACGGGGGCAAAGATATAGATAACTTTGCAAGCAATGCAAGTAGTACGTGCAACAATTAGTAATAAGGAAAAGAAATAAGAATGAAAATTATCAATATATTATTTTGCCTATTTATACTCATATTAAACAATTGTAATTCTAGTGATAATGACACTTTAAATAAAAATAATATGCAGCAAGAAAAAGTTAGACAAAAGCGTGATTTAGATACACAAGAAATTCAAGAAGAAAAAATAACCCTAACTGAAGAAGAAGAAAAAATATTTAATTCATTAGTAACTGTATTTAAATACACAATTGAAAAATTACCCGATCAGATACAAGGGTGCAAAGACAACAAAACCAAATGCACTGATTTCTTTAATTGGCTCTCTAAAAATACTCAAAAGCAAAAAGAATTCGCTAGTGCCTTTAAAAAAGTTTATGATTTTTTAGAAAATAAAAGACAATCAAAAGAAAAAGACAAAGATTTAAACACTTATATTAAAGAAGCTATTGATTGTCAATCAAATAACAACGGCAATAACTGTAATAATCATAAACACGGTGAAAATAGTAACCTAATAGGGGAATATTTCAAAGGCATAGCTGGAGATATGTATGGTAAAAATTCTAATGAAGAAATTTATAAATGTCTTAAAGATGAATTTGAAGATGAAGATAACCATTATGCCAGTCTTTCAAATTGGAATTAACTAAAACAGTACTTAACCACACATCTTGATTATTATACGCATAGCAGGCCCCCTTATCGGGGGCTCTGCTATTTAGGTGTACTATGCAAACATATTGCTATGCTGCAAAAATATAATCAAATTGTTTATCTTCTTTTAACGCTCCAAAGAATATTAACGGACTAGCACCATAAATAGGCTTTTTAAACGACATAAACCTTTCAAAATCTTTTAAATCCTTTAATCTATTATTTTTTTTGAAATATTCTTTTATAAGCTCGGCCCAATACTTTATACTCTTAAACTCAATATTCTGTTCAAAATGCTTTATTAAAGCGTCTTCAATTTTCTTAATATCCTCAATATTATTGGGGTCTACTTTTTGAATAAAGCTTATTTTTTGAATAATTGCGTTTATATTATCTTTTGTTGTAGGGCTATTTACCCAATCTTTTATATTAGATAAAGCGTCTTTAAAAATACTGTAGTAATAAAATCTATCTTTTTTTTGTTCTTGATTAATCTCTTTTTTTTGTTCTTGCTTTTGATTAACACTAATTTGCTTATTAGGCGTAGGATTTTCATTTTCATAATTATTATAAATAGGCGCTGCATCGGTGTCCACTTCACTTTTTATGTTAAGACAAGCAACTAAAGCATACCTTTTGAAATAAGTAATAGATGCGCCAACAAGTTGTGGTAATGTGTTAACATTTTTAGAACCATTTTGATTGTTCCATTGTAAATTTTCTGTATAAATTCGTGTATCAAATGATTCTCTGTACCCAGTACTTTTACTGTAGAATGTAGTTCTAATATAATCTAGAACTTGGCCATTTTTCCCCTCTTTAGAGATTGGAAATTGCCTAAACATAAGATCCAAATTGTGTTTTTTAATAACATTTTGGATTTCTTCTACTATGTCATTGAAATCTTGATATTTATAACCATATCCCTTAAGACTTTTGTCAATCCTTGGTAAATTCACAATTAGGGTATCCATATCGTTTAAGAATTTAATTTCTGCTTGCATATTATTTTGTATATCTTCTTGATTTTTTGTAACTTCTGTCATTTTGAAGTTCCTCCTATAAATTTGTTTATAAATAATTGTATAGCAAAAACTATTTTTGCCAACTTTTTAACAAAAATTTTTGCAAAAAAAATGAGGGCTTAGCTAGATTCTCTTATCAAAAGAACTAAGCTAAACCCTTTTATTATTTTTTGCAAATTAACAAAATTATAGGTAGGAAAACTAAATGATAAAGTTTCACTACGCTATTTGTAGTGTAACTCAACTTAAAATTAAAATCAATTTATTTTTATTAAATTATGAAAGTATATTTAATTAATGAAATTAATAATTTAATTTAATATTTTTTAGAAAAGTATTTACTTTTAAATCAAAATTATGCATTATATTATTATCAATAATAAACAAATTTATAGGAGAAAACTTAAAATGAAAGAAGTCAAGACCCATAAAAAAAGTTCAAATTGCCGCAACAAACACCAACACAAATTAATTGTTCTTATCTCAACACTACAGTTCGTAAACAAAAACCATAAGAAATATTCACAACAAAACATACTATATTACTATAATAAAAATCTAAAACGCAATGGTCAAACACCAGTTAAACTAAAGACACTGCAAAAATATCTTTACAAATTAGAAAAAGAAATAAAAGTTACATCTAATTACTATAAACACTTAGGAGTAAATTGTGGAACTGAAATTTACTATAAACTGAATTTTTCAAAAAAAGAGTGTTATCAAAAGATTAACCAATTCTTTAAAGAAAAAAAAGAAACAAGATTTCAGAAAAGGGTTAATAACCACTTTAAAGACAAATTCCCTTTAAGGGGGAGTGTAAATTCGGAAGAGTGTATAAGTAATAAAAATAATAATGTAAAAGAAGAAAGAAAAAAGATGATAGAAAATTTTCAAGTAATAAACTATGGCAATAAATGCAACTTTATATGTAAAGGAATTCTTCCTTTTGTTTTAAAATTAGATGTTAATAAGGACTTGAAAATTAAAATGCTTAAAGAATTAAAAAGAATTGAGATTAAACTACTGAAACATAAAAATACTTACTTTAATAAATCTTGCTTTAAAGAAAAGCAAAACAAACTGAAAGAAATTCTAGAAAATACACAAAAAAAATTAGAACAAAAAGGATACGATTCCCAACAATTGGAAATTTATTTCCAAAAGATATATGAAAAATACAAAAATAAACCACATTTTATTATTGAATATCAAAAATATAAAGATTTAAGCACTATAAAGCGTAAATTAAAAAGATCGATTGAATTAAAAAAAGAAAATTCACAAAAAAATTATGAACATATAAGGACAAACATTTTCAATATTCTTATTGATCGACTAAGAAATACTGAAGAAATTGAAGTTATAAAACCGATTATAAAAGACTATTTGAATAGCAAAAAGAAATTAGAATATAATAAAGTGTTTGGCTCATATTATTATGAATTATTAGAAATGCTAGAAAATGGAAACAATGCTTTAAAACTAAAAGAATTTAGCAAAAAGGTTATATGAGAATTGAATATGGAAAATGAAATTGCACAAGAAACAATAAAAAAAGGTAAATGCAAGGTTGAATGCCAAAATAAAGATAGATTCATAAAGATTGAAAAAGAACCAGGCAAGGCAATGTACCATACAAAAATAATGATGGATTTATACAAATTTGGAGTTTATGAAAATAAAAGAAAGAGTAAAAAGAAAAGAATGGAATTTAGAGTATCAGTAAGGGCCTTGCATAATGGAGAAAGAATTGTCCAGGAAACTCACCTATATCCAGAAAAAGAAGGGGACAAATTTTTGGGGATTTTTTATGGATTTAGAAAACCAATAAATAAGGCTTTTGTAAAGTATGAAGTAAATGGGAAGAGAAAATCTTATGGCTTTGCAAGAGCATATTATATGGAAGTTAGATTTAAAGCAGGAAGTGTATTTTTCTACTTTAAGGGATTATACCGCTTATTATTTAAAGAGAGAATGAATAACCACTATAACAAAATATTGTTTAATATGTTTACAGATTTAGAAAAACAAGTATATGAATTTTATGGGAAAAAATACCCAGAACAAGGACCACTAACAAAATGGATAATAAAAAACCTAAAATAATAACCATTGCGTCAATTAAAGGCGGTGTTGGCAAAAGCACAAGTTCAATAATATTTGCAACTTTGTTAGCTCAAAAATATAAAGTATTATTAATAGATATAGATACTCAAGCATCCACTACTAGTTATTATTATGATGATATACAAAAATTTGGTATAGATTTAAGGAAAAACAATATATATGAAATTCTAATAGAAAAATTAGATATTAATCAATCAATTGTTAATGTTGCGAATAATTTAGATTTAATACCTAGCTATTTAACTTTACATAGTATAAATGCTTTTGGCTATAAGCATACTTTTGATGAATTTAGATTAAAAAATGAGCTTAAATACTTAAATGTTGCATATGATTATGTAATAATTGATACTCCTCCAAGTTTGGATTTTACCTTAACCAATGCTTTAATTTGTTGGAATTATGTCATTGTACCTTTGACAGCAGAAAAATGGACAATTGAAAGTTTTGATCTCTTAAAGTTTTTTATGGGAAAGATAGGGCTAGAATTACCTACATATTTCATAATAACAAGATTTAAAAAAAATAATACACACAAACATTTATTGGAAATGTTGAACTCTAAAGAAAATTTTTTAGGAATGATATCGGAAAGAGAAGACTTAAATAGGAGAATTGCAAGTAATTCTTCTTTTGATTTTCAAATGGATTATATAAAAGAATATAAAAATTCATTAATGAATTTTTGCACAAAATTAAAATGATTTTACTTATTTGTTCAACGCGCTGAACAAATAGCTAAGGAGGATTGTTGTGAACAATAATACAAAATTAAAAATCAATAAAAGAGACATTGATTCTGAAGGAAATGCATTGCTTGTAGATTCTTCTAATGTTAATAAAGATGGTGTTGAAACAGATCGTTATAATATTTTAAAGAAAAAATTATATGTAAATCTTAGAGAAGGAGTTTCTAATAAAATAGAATGTATGAAAATATTAAAAGAAATTAAAGATAATGAATATTATAAACTTGATGGATACAAAAGTTTTGATGCTTTCATAAAGGATTATGATGTTGCAAAAACTCAAGCGTATAATTATTTGAAAATTGCTAATGCAATAGAGGCTGGGGTTATTGAAGAACAATATGTATTAAATAATGGATTTAGATTAATATTAAGCGCATTGAAAGATAAGGAAAGTCCATCTTTGAAAAAATCTAAACAAAATCCAATAAAACCATTGAGGTTTCAGCTTAAAAAACAAGAAAGTTATGATTTTTACAAAAGTAATTCTAAGTTCACTGGGTTTTTGTTAGACAGATTGTTTGATGAAAAAGAAATAATTAAAAAAATTATGAAAGAATATAAACAATTAAAAGGATAATATGGAGATTTTATGAATAATTTAGCGTATAGAACATATAATATAGAAAGTATAAAAAATGAATTTTTAAACATAGGGTTTAGTGAGGAAGCAATAGATTTTGTTTTTCTTCACAATGATAATTACAACTTTGAATATTTAAAAGAGAAATTGATTGATGTAGAAAAGAATTTACGAAAAGATATGTCTAATTTAGACTCTAAGATTGATAATGTAGAAAAGAATTTAAATATCAAAATAGATAATGTAGAAAAGAATTTAAATATCAAAATAGATAATTTACATGCTAAGATAGATACTGTAGAAAAGAGTTTAAATACTAAGATAGATAATGTAGAAAAAAGCTTAAATGCTAAGATAGATAGTGTAGAAAAAAATCTACAAAAAGACATATCTATTTTAAATACTAAGATAGATTCTGTTAAAAGTGAACTTACTAATAAGATTGATAATGTAGAAAAGAATTTGCATTTAAAACTTAGCATGGGGAACAGAATGGTACATTTTTTGATAATAGCAGCAGCAATTTTTGGACCATTTATACATTCATTTTTAATGCAATATTTACAAGGCATAAAATAATACATAATATATAATATATAATTTTCTTTTTTCAAACATTGTAATATAATGCTGGTGAACATTATTAGAAAATAACATTTTATTTTTGCTTTATTTTAAATTAAAACTTATTTAATTTTTTAACAAAAGAATTTAAATAAGTTTTTGTTTTATAAAAATCCAAATTAATTTTAATTCTAAATTAAATCATATTGAATTATGTAAAAAGTTGACAAAAATAATTTTAGAGCTATATATATGTGTATAGCTAAAAATTTGTTGTTATCAAAATAATCCATTTATACTTTAGGTTTAGCAAAGTTCTTTAGTTGAGAATTTAGTAAAACCTTTCTTTTTTTTGCAAAAATTTTTGTTAAAAAGTTGGCAAAAATAGTTTTTGCTATACAATTATTTATAAACAAATTTATAGGAGGAACTTCAAAATGACAGAAGTTACAAAAAATCAAGAAAATATACAAGAAAATAAAAGTATCAATGGAGAGGCTAAAATGATAAGTTTTGAACAACAAAGTTTTATTGGTTGTGAAGTATTTGAAGAAAAATCTTTTCCAATTAAAGAAAAAAGTAAATTAAGCAAGATAGGCAAGAAATTACCAGGGATAAGTAGTAAAGAGTGTTTTAGATTTAATAAAAATCTTGATTTTAGCGTGCAAAGAAACAAACTAGATAAATATGGTGCTAGTGAAGTAGGAACTGTTTTAATTGGTGGCGTAGGACTAAAAGACTTAATGGTAAATAGAGTGCTTAAATATTTTGGAATGAGTATGCCTTTCGAAGAGAATTTATATATGTTAAAAGGAAAAGAATTAGAAAATTTAGGATTTAGAGAGTTTGCTAAGGCACACGATGATAACATTGCGGTTTTGTATAAAAACAAATACGC
>NZ_JACHFG010000016.1 GCF_014201775.1 Borreliella yangtzensis
GACACTCTTTTGTTGTGCTTATTAATACTGAAGGTGATAATTCTGATGATGGACTTACAGTATACAAAGATGATTATGATAAGTTCAAAATGCCTGCAACTTTTTTTGTATTCTCAACTAAAGAACAAGAAATAAAAGAGCTATTTAAGGATAAAGGTGAAGTTGAAAAAGAAAGAAATATTGTCGTTTATAGTAACAATAGAGACAATCTACATTTAAAATTTGTAAGTGCATATTTGCATCAAGCAAGTATTTTCCACTCTGTTAATCCTTATGGTATGCCACTAGCTGCTAAACCACTTCTTGATGATTCTGCAATTAAAAAGTTAAGAGATGCAAAAATCAACTTTTACTCACTTCTTAATGAAACTGGACTTGATGGAGTATCTGCTTTTAAAGAGGGTGTTGATCTATCTGGAAAATCAATAGATGAACTATTTACTTACCACTATATAAAAAATGAGGCTATTGTTGAGCTTATTCGAATTTGGAATAAAAACAATAGACAAAACAGCAAATTATCTGCACTACAACTTAGTGGCGCTAGAGATAATGCATATACTTCTGCTATTGAATGCCTGCTTAAACGGTTTATAGATAGAGGCCTAATTGTAGAATATAAAGACTTAAAACTTACTCTTTCTGGTACTAAACAGCTTAAATTAGAACTTAGTGTGAATATTACTTACAACTTTAGTATTAATGCTGTTGCTTTAGTAATTACTTCTCAAGATATAGTTGATTATCAAAATAGTTTAAACATATAAGGAGTTAATATTATGCAATTTTATGATTTAAGAGAAGTTTACTTTTCAATAGGTGGTATACAGCTGCATAGTGGCAAACTTGAGCTTACAAGTGAGCCTACAACTAGAGCCGTTGTTAGTACTGAAGATAAAGGAATGCCTGTAATAAGCTTAAGGGATCCCAAAACTATAACTTATATTTTTAACATTGAAGTTACTCTAGGTAGTCACGATTATATTGCACTAACTGAAATTTCAGATGATCAGTTTTATAACATGGATGTTAGCAAATATGATAAAATGCTTGATTTAGCATTCAATGATAGAATTGCTACAAAAATTATTTCTAACCATGCAATTTTTACTGAAGAACCATCAAGAAATTATTCAGCTGAAGCTGAAAAAGTGACTTTTGAAATTAGGGCTATTAATTGCCAAAAAACACACCCAAATAAAAATTAAAAGGAGCGTCTTTCTATGATAATGAGATATAAAATGAAAATTTTAACCAAAAATAAAACATATGAGTACCCACTTAGAGTATTACCGGTCTATGAATGGGATAGAGTACTAGGCTTTAATCAAAGCGACGCCATTTATAAGCTTAATGAGGTGAAATATTTAAGAGAAATTACAAGCTTAATGATAAGCCCAAGATTTTTAGATGAATTTTATGTAATCTTAGACGCAAATAGAGAATTTATATCTTACTATAAGGACTATCTTGTTGCTATTATCTACACCGCACAATTCAATACTTTTCAAGCAGATAATGATTTAAAAAAACCCGCTTTAGTATTTTTAAGTGAATATGAAAACAATGTTGGTGATTTTGTTACTTTTGACTATATCAATGATAATTTTTATTATGCAAAAGTAACTTCTACACTTACATCAAATTCTACTGAACTGGTTGCTAAATGAGCAAAAAAATAAGTAAAGAAATTGATAAAACTATTGCGAGTCTTAATGAGAGCAGAAAAAAGTATTTCGCCTTACTTGATAAAATTAAAAACGATAAATACTATTTTCCAGTAATTATGAATATTTGTTCATACGATGATGTTAAGAAAATGCCTTATGATGAGCTTTTAGAAGTTAATCGTATAGCTGATCTAAAATTAGAAAAAGAATTGTATGAATTAATTTTAGGTAAATGAGGGCTTAATGAGCGACAAATTCACCATTAAATTTAAAGGTGTTCTTGATCATGCAGCAACAAAAAAGGCTATTGAACAAGACATTACCAAAATGGAAAAATATCTTAAACCCAAAAAATCTAATTTGGGTAGTACTAAAGATATTGTAAAAAGTAATTTGTCTGATAAGAAAAAAGAACTAAGCAAACAATCTAAATTTGAAAGCTTAAGAGAGCGTGTTGAGAAATATAGGCTAACACAAACTAAAAAGCTTATGAAACAAGGCATGGGCTTTGAAAAAGCTAGAAAAGAGGCTTTTAAAAGGTCTTTAATATCTGATAGAGATAAAAGACGCCTTGAATATAAAGAACTTGCAAAAGAATCAAAAGCAAAAAGTAAATTGTTAGCAGCCTCTCAAGGGAAAGGACTTGTTGCCAAAATTGCTATAGGTAGTGCCCTAGGAAATGTTATTGGCAATGCTATGAGTAAAATTGGAGGCGGACTTATTGGGTTTTTATATGGTTTTGCAAAAAAATCAGTTGAAGATAAAGCAAAACAAGATGATTTACAACAACTCAATAATGTGATTTATACGGAACAAGAACGAACTAAAATTTTGGGAGCTCTTAAGGGAATGAAAGGATTTGAACGCAATTTAGAAAGAGAAGACTTGCTGCGAACAGCAAGTGTACTTAGAGGTGACTTAAGAAAATTGGGGCTTAATGATAAAGAGGGAGAAAATACATCTAATGCAGCAATACTTGCAGCTCGTTTAAAAAGTACTGGTCTTGCAAGTAGCAACGAAAGCTCCGTTGAAATTGTTAGCGAAATGCTTAAAGGGAATATGCAAAAAGCTTATGATTTGATGAAACCTATAGACGATTTTGGGAAAAAATATTTAGAATCTGCTAGAAAGTTAATCGAAATGAAGACTCAAGAAGGGGGAGATTTAAAATTGCGCCCGCAGGCGATTAAGGATCTAATGAAAGATTTACTATCTTTAAAGATTACAGGACATTCTGATGAACTTAATAGAGCTAAAAGTAATTTAGCCAAATTAGAGCAAAATCTTCAAAACGCAACCACTAAGGTTTTGATGCCAATAATCGGCAAAATTTCCGATTTGATTGAGAAAGTTATGAACTTTAATTTTAAGGATTTGATAAACGATATAGTCAACGGCATAAAAGATGGTGTAAAAGGGGCTCTTGGCGGAATTAAAGACATTGGTAGCAAAGTAGGCAATGTTGTTAGTACGGGCTTTAGTTACCTTAATCCTTTGGGTGATAATTTTTTAGGCGGAATTTTCAATTCTCGTGGGCATAACAATAACGATGATTTTGGCAACATTCCATAAGAGGCGATTTTATGACTATTACAAACATAAATATTGGCGATGAAGTTAAAACAACAACACCTGTAGAACAAGAAAATTCTGCGGGCATTATAGATACATGCAACAATAGAAAAGAGGGGGAAATGTCTTGTGAAGAGATTATGCGATTATTTAAAGATGTATCAACTCAAGTATTTTCCCTTTTTGGAGCAGATAATTTTTTAGTGCTATTCCCACGACAAGATTTAAAAGGTTTTGGTTATGTGCCCCAATTGTTTTTTATAAAACCAAAAACCGAGCTTATAACACGGACTTACAACACTAGTTGCTCTAAGCGCCCAGTTATCAACTATTATGATAGAAAAGCGGAATATGTAAGCTACAACCCCGTAATGACTGGGGAACATATCTCATTAAACGGTGGGGTACTAACATCTCTTTACAAAGAAATGCTTTACCCACTAAAAATGACTGTTTTTGGCAATTCTTTACTCCGTTTTGATGTCCACCTTGCAAAAGAACAATTAGCAAACAGAATACAAGCTCAAGTTCCTTTTACTATCTACAGTCCAACTTTTGGCCTAAAAGAATTGGCCATAATTACAAGCCTTACATTTAAGGACACTCCATTTATTGATGAAGTTGAGGTGAGTCTTTCAATAGAAGTAGTAAAAACATTTGCACCAGAAAAATATAAAGGATAATCAATGTTTTTAAGTTATGACTTTAAAATCGAATTTTACAACGAAAAACAATCTTCAAAAAAGGATACAAAAAATGGGGATTCTTTTTCAGAGGAAAATCCTAAAATTGTTATCACCACACAATGTGGAATTCATGTTGATATTACTATCGCTAATGTATTTTCAAATTATAATTTTGTAAAATCAAAACAAGCAAAAATTGTACTTTGGAACTTGCCGCTAAACTTCACAGACCATATCAAATTAGGAGATATAGTAAAAATATATTATAAGAAATTTGCTTATGAAAAAAACTTTGATTTTATAATGGCGGGTTATCTAGGGACTCCCATGAGCACTGATTATCCTGGTGGAGATTTTAGTGTCGAGCTTGATGTTCGTTTAGCAGTTAGTAGCAACTTCTTCAATAGGGAGTTAAAGAACAAAAGCTTTAAAGGTATGACGGTTGAAGATGCTATAAAATCTGTATTCCCTAATCGCAATATCATTACCATGGATGAAGAAGATAAACTTACAGTGATTGACAAGAATATTTATGCCTCAACACCAAAAGAGTTTATTGAAAAAATAAAAGGGGTATACATTCATAATGTAATAGCTGATTGTGGTACCAATGAATCCCAAATTGAATGTATTTACATCTTTACTAAAGATAGCAAAACTAAAACAGTTGAGAACTATAAAGCTTTAGAAGATTATGGACTTGAATTTATACCACAACAAGAAATTGCCATTGAAAGCGAATACAATCTGAAGCGTATATATTGGAACGCTAAACTATTCTATACACATAAAATAAGAGTTGGCGATAAAGTTTCATTTATAGACGGACTAGGGAATATTATCAAAAACACTGTATTAGAGACAAGCGTAGCACTTAGCAATACAGGAGATTGTTCATTAACACTTAAGCTCTATGATGAGGCTAATACTTCACCTATGCCTAAATACTAAAGGGGATTTAGAATGACTAGAGACTATAAAATTTACAGAATGAATCAGCGCCTTTATGGACATGCGTTAGCACAAGAAGATGTAAAAAATTGGATTTATTCAAATATTTTCATAACTCGAATTGGCACTGTAAAAGAATTTAAACAGCAAACACAAGAGGCTGTAGTTATAATACCAGAATTTAAAGACTTAGAAATTCAAACAAAAAATATATCTAATATCAGTTTTGAACTATCAAAAGGTGATACTGTTATACTACTTCAATCAAGCATTAACATTTTTGATAAAAATGACGATATCCATTTTTATAAACATCATTTTTATATACTTAGTGCAATTGGTCCAAAAACTTTAAATTTAATTTCTGATACTGTTAAGATAAAAGCAAATAGTAGAATTGAAATAGCCAATCAAACAACTAGCTTGAAAGAAATTCTAAATAGTATTGTAAGTGCTATCAACGGTATATCAGTTAAAGGACAAGCGGTTGTTAACTATGAAGCATTAACGCCAATAACTTCTAGAATTTCTGCTAATATCAACAGCTTGTTTAAGTAATTTTTGCTAAATATGGTATAATTATTAGTATGGATTTAAGAATTAGTAATGATTTTAAATTGATATTTAATAACGATGTATCAATTGTTGATGGAATTGATGAGCAAAAACAAAAACTGTTTTTATTCTTAAAAACACTAAAGGGAAGTTTAAGCTATGCTCCTAATTGGGGACTAGACTACTATTTACTTTTGAAACTACTCAAGATTAACAATCTTCAAGCTATAAAAAACTATTTTTATGAAATATCTAAAGAACTTAACTTAGATATAATAAATATTTCGACTGCTATAAAAGCTCGCAAGGCTCATATATCCTTTTTTTTCTCAGGAGACATTTTGAATATGGAGTTTAATTTATGAGTATTGTTTTTGATTCTGATTTTGGAATTTTAAAGCGTACAATTAAGGACATAGTACGGACTAAAAGAGAGTACTTACGAGCAAATTATGGAATTAACATTGATGATAGTAATAGCTCGATTTACAACATGATTGCATCTTCTTTAGCACTTATTGAAGAAGAAGTAATTGACGAACTTAATCTCTTTTTTTCTAAAATGAAACCGGGTGGTAGCTATTGGACTGCAATTGAAGAGCACATTTCTTCTAAAAGCGCAACTTATAGCGCAGTTAGAGCTGCTTTACTTAATCTTCATGGAATAGAGTATGCAAATATTAAAAGTTCTGCTGGTAAAGCTAATATATACCTAATTTTAAAAGAAGATTTACTAGACGCGGGTAAAACCACTATTAATAATTCAGAATTTAAAGCAAAACTTTGGGAAACATTATATCTTACAACTCCTAGTGGCACTTTACTTGAGGGAGATATAGAAATTGATGGACTCAACCCAACTGGACAACATAAATCTTATAAAATATCGCTGGGAAAACGAAAATATGTTTATATGAAAGTAAAATATAAACTTGACCTTAAAAACTATCTCTACTTAAACATAGATTCTCAAATTAGAGACATATACTCTAGGATTATTTCAAATAACTATGCTGATATGGGAATTAGTTTTGAATATCAAGATTTTTTTGCACCAGTTAATGAAGTAAAAGGAATTAAGTTCATGGAAATAAGCGCTTGTGTTAAAGATACAGACAC
>NZ_JACHFG010000017.1 GCF_014201775.1 Borreliella yangtzensis
TAAATCTTAAAGCTTATTATTGTAATGAAATAAAAACTAAGGCAGGAACTGCCTGAAGTAAAGCTTGTGGACCATGCTCTAGTGGATGACCGTTCGTTTAGAACCTAAAAAGCTATCATGGGATGAAACAAGAAGCTATTTCTATAATCTTTGATTTAGAAATAGCAGTTCACTTTGATATCTAAATATTCAAAAAGATAATAGAAGTAAATAATTTTAATCCTTAAATATAGGATAAATATATATTTATCTAAAAGAAATATTGTTATTATTTTCTTTAATATCTTTTTCGTTACCCTCTTCGATTAGCCTGAATTCCGAAATTTCAGTTGCGATGTTTTTCAAAGACTTTGGCACTAAAAAACAAGAATAAAAAAATGATATAAAAAAATATATTTTAAATACTTATGCCTTTTTTCATAAAATTTTTTTTGCTTTAATTAGTTTTTAAAATCTCCCCTTATTAATTTTATGTTGAAAATTCATAAAATATTTTTTCATTATATCAAAAAAAGAGTTGACTAAAAAATTTAACTACTATTTTTAAAGTGAACTACTATTTCTATAATCTTTGATTTAAAAATAGTAGTTCACTAAGGGTAGTATTTGTAAATGGTTTAGTCTGCTAAGCAAATATAAAGAATCATTGATAGTCTGGAAATATAGTCTCATTGATAGTCTTAATATTGCATTTATATATTTTTGACTTTATATTTTATAGTACTGTAGGGTGTATCCTTAATTTTTTGTTAAAAAATATTAATTTTTGTTGTTTTATATATTTTCTATTTATGGATTTTAATCTATAAAAACGCAATCTCCATGTAAAAACTAACAAGACGGGTTATTAATTAGTTTTGTTAGTTTTTTGCAATAATGCAGCAAGTAAAAAGAAAACATTGATAATAATAAAAATATAAAAGCTATTTTGATTTTATTGCCTAAGTACAAATTATGAAGTCCGGGTATTAGGATCATCGCCTAGCATTAATTCTTTTTCTAAAAATCCTTTGATTTTTGCTTTTTGAAGTAAAATAAGGTTGCTCATATAGTTATTTTTATCATTTATACTTATTTTTGTTCATTGTGAAATTGAAAAAAAATTAAGAATGACAGATGCGCTTTATTTATAAATATCTTCTTTTAAAGATTTAATTTTCATAAATTAAAATAATAATTTTTTTTAAATTTTTAAGAAATTTATATGATATCTAAAATAGATTATTAAAATAGTTCAAAATTCTATAAAATTTTTGATAATAAAAATGTTATTATGATTATTTAAAAATTAATTTATTTAATAAAGTATTCAATATTGAAAATGATTAATTATTCAATTATACTAAAGATTGAACGACATTCAAGGAGAATATTTATGAAATATTTTATTATTATAAATATATTCTTTTTTCTAATTTTAGCTTGCACCCCAGAAGATTTTGGCTTTAATAAAAAAAATATTAAGCGTATATCTAATAAAAAGGCATTAAAACCCAACGCAGAAATGGACTTTATTAAGAAGGAAGAAGAAGACCCAAATAAAAAAATAAAAAATAAACTACTTAATGATTTAAACAATTTAATGGAAGTAGCTAATGTACGTAAAGAAAAGTGTATGAAAATGGTGGAAAAAGAACCCGAAGACAGATATGGGTTGGCCTTCAGAGCAATGCGATGGAGTTCTGGTGCTCCAGGACTTATATCCGACAATTCTAAAGGATCTAGAAACTATAGAAAAAATGTTTATACCATTTTAGATATTGATACTAAAGACTTAAAAGAATTCTCAAGCATTCTAGAACCGATAAATCGTATACCAAATATCTTTAACCCCTTGTCCTATCTTGGAAATAATTTCCATAAAGTTATTGATCACTTATATTCCAAAAAAGATACTCTAGATGAACTAGATATTTCAGATTTAGAAAAGCTTAAACAATCACTTGAAAAGGTATTATCTATAATTGAAGTAGTCTCAGAAGAATTAAAACAACTTTTATTAGATTATCAAAGTGATAGGAATTCTATAAAAACAGATATCACCAAGCGTACATCTCATATAGATACATTGAGCAATCAAATGGGGGAAAAAGTTACAGAAACAGACAATCTGCGAGATGTCATATTATCAATGTGACATAATCTATAATTTAAATTTTTTATAAAAATGATTTTAAAGATTTTTCTAGTGGCGGTGATCCAAATCTTTTTGGATACTTTGTTATATTTAATTTAAAATTAATAAAACCAGGTGGTAATTTAACTTATCTAACTCCTTATAGGTCTTTGGAGCGAATTTAGTTCTAGAACACTAAAAAACATATTTATAATAGCTATAGGCTTAATTACATTTACTAATTTAAAAATAAGAAAAGATTTCAAGATGTGGATTTTTTTAAATTTTCAATATTTCAAGTAAGCAATACTAAAGCTCCCACAACAAATTTTAAAGCAAAATTCATGATTTAGAGTAGCGATAATATTATTAAAGAAATAGCCTAAGATTTAAATTAAAAGATGAGAAATAATGTTTATAAAGGTACATAGACCAAGTTAAAAAACTATCCCTCATTCAAGAATAAATTGTCGAATTTAAAGATAATGAAAAATTTAGTTTAATCAATAAAATGTTAAGTTTATTTAGTGCGCTTAGTGAAGAATATATTGATTTTGGATTAGGAGTGAATTTAACAATTTATAAAAAGCATTGTATAAAGAATATGATAATGGAAATTTTATATTTCTTTATTCTGGAGCCAATGTTCATCAATTTGATTCAAAATCTTTTAAAGATAAATTTTCAAAAGAAAATTCTAAATTATTGTGATAAAAAAGAAGATTTATCAAAAATATTATCTAAAGATAATCAACATCAAACCGAAATAATACTATATAGAGATATTGCAAGAAATACAGATTAAGGAATTATGATTAGCCCTTTATCTCCTAAAAATTGTTATTGCGTAAGTTTACTGCATGTAAATTATGAGAAAACGTCAATATCTATTTATAAAAAATTATTTATTATATATATTTTTAATTCATTAACATTTGATTTTTTGATCAGAAGATTTGTTAATATACGTGGCCAAAAACCATGTTTATGTCAATGTCCAATGCTTCAGCCCCCAGAAGCAGATATTTTAGCTAACCTATTATATTTTAATATTGCAAAAATACTTCCGCTAATTAGCCAAAAACGATCCTTTAAATTTCTCCAATTTACTTTACTTAGAACATTTTGGCTTTAGTACGGTGAAAATCAGCAAGATACTTGAATTAGATATCAAAGATAAATTTTTTTTAAAAGAAAAAGAAAATAAAAAATAAAAATAATTTTGTTGTAATTAGCCTTTATTCACTAACCAAAGAAGATTTTAGAGTTTTACTTAATGACTTTAAGGCTAAAGGATAAAAAAAAAGGAGAAGATTATATTTTGTCTTTAATAAAAGGATATGAGAATTGGATGCTAGGTATGAAAGGTTCCAATCGTTGTGCCTCATAGCAGCCTAAGAGAAAGCTACCTGTTTTAATACTAATAATATTTTCATTACAAGAAGTTTTACAGTATTTTAAGATTTTTACAAAATCTATTTTGATATTATTTAGATTAATTTTTATTTATAATATAGGGCAAAGAAATTACTAAGCTATTTTAGATAGTATTCTTGAAGAATCGATTCTTTTTATTTTAAGAATATTTTTTATTGTATATATTGAGATATTTAAATAATTAGAATTTATTAAGTATTAGTGAACTTGAAGAAATACTAGTTAAAATTAAGTAAAAGTTATAAGATATTAACTATAACTTTATTTTAAAAGGATAAATAGTGTATGAATAAATTATTATTATTGATATTATTTGAATGTATTGTTTTTTTATCTTGTGGTGGTAAGGGTGGTTTTGAGAGTGGAATTCCCAAGATATCTGTAATAGTCGATGGAACTTTTGATGATAAATCTTTTAATGAGAGTGCTTTAAGTGGCGTAAAAAAAATTAAAGAAAAATTTGCTGTTGAATTTGTTTTAAAAGAATCTTCAGCAAGTTCTTATTTATCTGATCTTGAAGGTCTTAAAGATGCTGGTTCAAATTTAATTTGGCTTATTGGTTATAGATTTAGCGATGTGGCTAAGACTGTTTCTTTGCAAAATTCTGAGACAAAATATGCAATTATTGATGCTGTTTATTCTAATGAGACTATTCCCGAGAATTTAGTAGGCATGACTTTTAGGTCACAAGAAGGTTCGTTTTTGACAGGCTATATTGCTGCAAAAATTTCTAAAACGGGTAAAATTGGATTTTTAGGGGGAATAAAGGGGGAGATAGTAGATGCTTTTAGGTATGGATATGAAGCTGGTGCTAAGTATGCCAATAAAGATATCAATATATCTTCTCAGTACATTGGTAGTTTCTCCGACATTAAAGCTGGTAGGAGTATTGCAACTAAAATGTATTCTAATGAGATAGATATTATTCATCATGCTGCAAGTCTTGCAGGAATTGGAGCTATTGAGGTTGCGAAAGAACTTGGTTCTGGATATTACGTTATTGGCGTTGATGATGATCAATCATATCTTGCTCCTGATAATGTAATTACATCTGCAATCAAGGATGTTGGTAGAGCTTTGAGTCTTTTTACAGCTAACTATTTAGAAACTAATACTTTTGAAGGTGGAAAATTAATAAATTATGGTCTTAAAGAAGGAGTTGTAGGGTTTGTAAGAAATCCCAAGATAATTCCTATTGAACTTGAAAAAGAAATTGATAATCTTTTTGACAAAATAATCAACAAAGAAATTATTGTTCCATATAATGAGGAAAGTTATAAAAAATTTCTTAAAGAATTTGTTTAACAAAAAATAAGAAAGAATTTTCCCCCCCATAATTTTCTATGAAATTTAGGGGGAGATAAATTTGTTACTAAATGGATTTATTTTGAATATATTTTTTGATTATATCAATAGAAACTCCTCCAGTAGAAATAAGACAATAACTTCCAGACCAAAAATAAGGTTTCCAATAATATTTATCTAAATAAGGTAGAATATTATTTTCTTATAAGCCTTGAAGATACTGTTTTTAGATTATTGATTAATTTAGAAGGTTGAATATTGGAGGTAAATTCTAGTAATAAATGAATATGATCCTTGTCGTGCTTAAATTTATTAAGGGTTATTTTCCATAAAGAACATATATTAAATATTATTTGGTAAAGAGAAGATGAAAGCTCGGCATTTGTGTCTATATTTAGTAACTAATACTCAGTGATTATTAAAAGTTAGCTTGTGTGAAATTATACACTCAAGTATGAAACATATTTCAATAATATTAGTGTATATTGCTATAACTATTATAGGCCCCCTTGTTATGTTGCTAATTACTAGGCTTTTCAAATAATAATTACTAAAAATTTTTGTCCATAATTAATTAAGAAAAAAGATTTTAGAAAAAATTAGCTTTTGTAATTTACTAGTATTTTTGTAAATTTCTAATTTTCTTGGGTTAGCATTAATGTATAATTTTAGATTATACACATTTTTGCAGGGCTCATTTCCAGAAAAAAATTCGAAATCAAATTTGCAATAGCGAGATTGGCTTTAGTATAGTTGTTTAGGTAGTAATTTAGATTGTTTCGATTTAGCCTTAGAGGTGCAAATGACTTAATGTAATTGAGTTTTTGGTTTAGATTTAATATACAAGGTTTTTTAACCAATAAAAAGTTTTGTGATTTAAAGTTATATTTGATTTCGTGTAGAGAGTTTCTTTTGATTTTACAATTAAAGAGTAAATAATTTTGATCTTCTTAGTAGTAATACTAAAATCAAATATATTTGTTGCTGCATAATTAATTTTACATGTATTGATAGATACTAATCTATTCTTGTCTAGATTTTCAATACATCTAGAAATTTTGTTAGAGTCTGTTAGAGAATATGTTTTTTTGTAAACCGTTGTTTAAAGTATAAGAAAGTATGTCAAATTTGAAATTGTAAGGAGTTTTGATATTCAAATTTTTTAAATGGGGGCAGTGGAATTCCAGAAGCCATAATAATTCCAAGCAATTGGTGAGTAGTGCTAGAAGTATTCATAAGATGCTCACTAATCATAATGAATTCGTCTGGATTTATGTTATAAAGATTTTTTTGTTTAGCAGAGTTCTTTTTTGAAAAAAACTTGAATAAAGCCATAAAAACATTATGTGCTTTTGTACAAAAAATTTTTAGTAAAATTTTGGAATTTCTAAGTTAATATTTTGAATCTTTTAAAGATTATAATTTAAAGTTTTGAGTTTTAAGGTTAAAATGTTGATATTTATAAGGATAGGTTTTGATTTTCTAGGTTAATCTTTTAGGGTAGGGTGAAAACATCTATACTAATAAAAATCAACATTTTAACC
>NZ_JACHFG010000018.1:0-4595 GCF_014201775.1 Borreliella yangtzensis
GTACCCAATTTTTTATGTTAGACAACGCTTCTTTAAAAATTCCATAATGATAAAAACTATCTTTTTTCTTGTTTTTGAATGGTGTAGTTTTGTTGCTCTGAATTATTGTTTTTTTCTGATTGTAATTAATCTCTTTTTTTTGTTCTTCTTGCTTTTGATTAACGCTAATTTGCTTATTAGGCGTAGGATTTTCATTTTCATAATTATTATAAATAGACGCTGCATCAGTATCCACTTCACTTCTTATGTGAAGATGTCCAACTAAAGCATACCTTTTGAAATAAGTAATAGCCGAACCAACCAGTTGTGGCGTTGTATTAACATTTTTAGACCCATTTTCATTGTTCCATTGTAAATTTTCTGTAAGCATTGGTGTATCAAATGATTCTTCATACCCAGTACTTGTACTGTAGAATGTAGTTCTAACAACATGAACTCTACCATATGGATCATGTGTAAAAGTTGCATTTTGAAAAAAATCAAGCTCCAAATTATGTTTCTTTATAACATTTTCAATTTCTTCTACTATATCATTGAAATCTTGATACTTATAACCATATCCCTTAAGACTTTTGTCAATACCTGGTAAATTCATCCTTAGGGTTTTCATATCTTTTCTGAAGCTTATTTTCGCTTGCATATTATTTTGTATATTTTCTTGATTTGTTATTACTTCTTTCATTTTGAAGTTACTCCTTTATTGATTTATATAAATAATTGTATAGCAAAAACTATTTTTGCCAACTTTTTAACAAAAATTTTTGCAAAAAAATAGTGGGACTTAACCAAACTCTCTTTACAAAGAATCTCGCTAAGACCCCACTAGACTATTTATCTTATTATTTTTAGCAAATTATCAATAAAGGTAGCAAAACAAACGAAGAAGTTCCACTACGCTATTTGTAGTTTAACTCAACTTAGAATTAAAATCAAATTATTTCTATTAAATTATAAATGTGCATTTAATTAATGAGATTAATAATTAGAATTAAATATTTTTAGAAAAGTATTTACTTTTAAATCAAAATTATGCATTATAATAATTATTATAAATCAATAAAGGAGTAACTTCAAAATGAAAGAAGTAATAACAAATAAAAAAAGTTCAAATTGCAAAAACAAACAACCACATAAATTAATAGTTCTTATCTCAACACTACAGTACATAAACAAAACCCATAAGAAATACACTCAACAAAACATACTATATTACTATAATAAAAATCTAAAACGCAATGGTCAAACACCCGTTAAACTAAAGACACTTCAAAAATATCTTTACAAATTAGAAAAAGAAATAAAAGTCACAACTAATTACTATAAACACTTGGGAGTAAATTGTGGTACTGAAATTTACTATAAACTTAATTATTCAAAAAAAGATTGTTACCAAAAGATTAACCAATTCTTTAAAGAAAAAAAAGAAACAAGATTTCAAAAAAGGGTTAATAACCACTTTAAAGACAAATTTCCTTTAAGGGGGAGTGTAAATTCGGAAGAGTGTTTAAGTAATAAAAATAATAATATAAAAGAAGAAAGAAAAAAGAAGATAGAAAATTTTCAAGTAATAAACTATGGTAATAAATGCAACTTTATATGTAAAGGAATTCTTCCTTTCGTTTTAAAATTAGATATTACTAAAGACTTGAAAATTAAAATGCTTAAAGAATTAAAAAGAATTGGGATTAAACTACTGAAACATAAAAATACTTACTTTAATAAATCTTGCCTTAAAGAAAAGCAAAACAAACTGAAAGAAATTCTAGAAAATACACAAAAAAAATTAGAACAAAAAGGATACAATTCCGAACAATTGGAAATAAATTTTCAAAAGATACATGAAAAATACAAAAATAAACCGCATTTTATTATTGAATACCAAAAATACAATGATTTAAGCATTATAAGGCGTAAATTAGAAAGGTCAATTGAATTAAAAAAAGAAAATTCACAAAAAAATTGTGAACATATAAGGACAAACATTTTCAATATCCTTATTGATCGACTAAAAAATACTGAAGAAATTGAAATTCTAAAACCAATTATAAAAGACTATTTGAATAGCAAAAAGAAATTAGAATATAATAAAGTGTTTGGCTCATATTATTATGAATTATTAAAAATTCTAGAAAATGGCACCAATGCTTTAAAACTAAAAGAATTTAACAAAAAGGTTATATAAGGATTGAGCATGGAAAATGCAAGTGCACAAGAAACAATAAAAAAAGGTAAATGCAAAGTTGAATGCCAAAATAAAGATAGATTCATAAAGATTGAAAAAGAACCTGGCAAAGCAATGTACCATACAAAAATAATGATGGATTTATACAAATTTGGAGTTTATGAAAATAAAAGAAAGAGTAAAAAGAAAAGAATGGAATTTAGAGTATCAGTAAGGGCTTTACATAATGGAGAAAGAATTGTCCAAGAAACTCACCTATATCCAGAAAAAGAAGGGGATAAATTTTTGGGGATTTTTTATGGATTTAGAAAACCAATAAATAAGGCTTTTGTAAAGTATGAAGTAAACGGGAAGAGAAAATCTTATGGCTTTGCAAGAGCATATTATATGGAAGTTAGATTTAAAGCAGGAAGTGTTTTTTTCTACTTTAAGGGATTATACCGCTTATTATTTAAAGAGAGAATGAATAACCACTATAACAAAATATTGTTTAATATGTTTACAGATTTAGAAAAACAAGTATATGAATTTTATGGGAAAAAATACCCAGAACAAGGACCACTTACAAAATGGATAATAAAAAACCTAAAATAATAACCATTGCGTCAATTAAAGGCGGTGTTGGTAAAAGTACAAGTGCAATTATATTCGCAACTCTTTTGGCTCAAAAATATAAGGTATTGTTAATAGATATAGACACCCAAGCATCAACTACTAGTTATTTTTATAAAGAAATTGCAAATAGAAAGATTAATATTGTAAGTAAAAATATATACAGAGTATTAAAAGAAAAATTAGATATAAATGATGCAGTTGTTAATATAAAAGATAATTTAGATTTAATACCAAGTTATTTAAGTTTGCATAAATTTTCAAGTGAATTTATACCCCTTAAAGAATTGAGGTTAAAAGATAATTTATTTTTTTTAAAACAGAATTACGATTATATAATAATGGATACCAATCCTAGTTTAGATTTTACTTTATCAAATGCTTTAATAGCCAGTAATTGCATAATAGTCCCAATGACAGCAGAAAAATGGGCAGTCGAAAGTTTAGATTTATTAGAATTTTATATTAAGAATTTAAAAATAAAAATTCCAATTTTTATTTTTATAACAAGATTTAAAAAAAATAATACTCATAAAGAGTTATTAAAACATGTTGGATCCAAAAGAGGATTTTTAGGAATTGTTCATGAGAGAGAAGATTTAAATAAAAAAATTACTGGCAACAATGAATTTGATATGACCAAAGATTATATTAATGAATATAAAGAAGTATTGTCGAAATTTTTTAATACAAAGAAATAAAAACTAAGGCAGGAACTGCCTGAAGTTAAGCTTGTGGACCATGCTCTAGTGGATGATCGTTCTTTTAGAACCTAAAAAGCTATCATGGGATGAAACAAGAAGTTATTTCTATAATCTTTGATTTAGAAATAACAGTTCACTATATATGAAAAATACACCATAAAAGGTTGTTCATAATCTGAACAATCTTAAAATAAAGGAGGTTTTTGTGAAAATAGAATTAAACAAAAGAGTTTTATCAGAAGAAGTAGATCCAGATATGGAAAAAAAAGTTATTACAGATGAAGATGTAATTGCTCATTATAATTCTTTAAAGGATAGATTGAGAGCCAATTTTAGAAAAGAAATATTTCATAAAGTTGACAATATCAGAATTTTAAAAGAAATAAAAGACAATGAATACTATAAGTTAGATGGGTATAAAAGTTTTTTTGCTTTTGTAAAAGATTATAATATAGCAAGAACTCAAGCTTATAATTATTTAAAATTAGCAAATGCTTTGCAAGAGGGACTTATTAAAGAAGACTATGTAATAGAAAATGGTATTCACAATTCTCTTGATTTAATACAAGATAAAGAAAGTCCAACATTTAAAAAATCAAAAAAAAATCCAATAAAACCGTTAAGATTTCAGCTTAAAAGTCAAGAAAGTTATGATTTTTACAAGAGCAATGCTAAATTTACAGGGTTTTTGTTAGACAAATTATTTAATAATGAAAAAGAAATGATTAAAAAAATTATGAAAGAATATAAACAATTAAAAGGATAATATGGAGATTTTATGAGTAATTTGGCTTACAGAACATATAACATAGAAAGTATAAAAAGTGAATTTTTAAACATAGGGTTTAGTGAGGAGGCAATAGATTTTGTTTTACTCCATAATGATAATTACAGCTTTGAATATTTAAAAGAGAAATTAATTGATGTAGAAAAGAATTTAAACATTAAGATAGATAATGTAGAAAAGGGTTTAAATACTAAAATAGATAGTTTAGATACTAAGATAGATAATGTAGAAAAGGGTTTAAATACTAAAATAGATAGTTTAGATACTAAGATAGATAATGTAGAAAAGGGTTTAAATACTAAAATAGACG
>NZ_JACHFG010000018.1:4691-5279 GCF_014201775.1 Borreliella yangtzensis
GACGGTGTAAAAAATGAACTTAATGCCAAAATAGATGGTTTAAATACTAAAATAGATAATGTAGAAAAGAACTTTCAAAAAGATATATCTAGATTAGATACTAAAATAGATAGTGTAAAAAACGAACTTAATACTAAAATAGATAGTGTAAAAAACGAACTTAATGCAAAAATAGATAGTGTAGAAAAAAGTTTAAATTCTAAGATAGATGGTGCAGAAAAGACCTTGCAAAAGGATATATCTAGTTTAAAAAATGAACTTAATGCAAGTAATAGAACAATACAAGTAATGCTAATAGCAGGAATAACACTTGCTCCAATTATTTACTCTATATTCAATAAATATTTCTTCAATTGAGAATAATTAAATAAGAATATTTTATTTTTGCTCTCTTTATAAATTAAAACTTATTTAACTTTTTAACAAAAGAATTTAAATAAGTTTTTGTTTTGTAAAAATACAAATTAATTTTAATTCTAAATTAAATCATATCTTTTTTTTAAAAGAAGTTGACAAAAATAATTTTAGAGTTATATATATGTGTATAGCTAAAAATTTGTTGTTAAAATAATCCATTTATACTTTAGG
>NZ_JACHFG010000019.1 GCF_014201775.1 Borreliella yangtzensis
AAAGATAAATGAAGTAGAAAATTCTGTTTACTTAACGCAAATTGATCTATTCCTAATAGCAATAACACTTCAGTATGAAGTTTTGTTACTAAAAGTTCTTCTTCATTTTCAGCTTGTGCTTGCAAGTCTTTTTGTTCACTCACTTTAATTTGCCTTATCTTTTTAACTTTGCTTGATATTTATTTGCAAAATAGTATTCTTAGTAGCAAGCAGTCCGCCTAAAACAAAATCAATGTATGAATGCGCTATATCAGTTGAGTCTGTATCAACTTGTCTATTTGGAAGAGGTAACATGTACTTACTAGGTTTAAATTTTATCAACTTGGGGTTTAGCGGGTAAATAAGAATTTGGTGCTTTAGCAAGTGTGAAGTTTCAATGTAAACATCTTCTCGATTATTAATAGCCTTAATGGTACGGGTCAAGACATCTTCCCATTCCCATCTTTCGCAATTTGATGCAGCAGCTTGTCCTGCTGCATATGGTTTTACCAACTTTAATGAAGTTTTAGGATCAACTATCACCATCATGGGTGTAGAAAATCCGCTGCCCAATTCTAGTTTTGAAAGTCCAGTTTCAATTTTTTCAAATATTTTATCCATTTTATCTTTATCACCGCTTGCAACTTCTTCTTTTATTTGCTCCGGCGTATTAAGTAGCCCATACATATTAGGGAGTAGACGTTTTTGATTTTTTCCATCTTGTTGGATTGAAATAGTTCCGGTTAATACAAAGTGGCTTATAAGCTTGATAATCTCATTACATGCAAGCTTATAAGCTCGAGCAAAAGGCAATAAATTATTATTAATATCCCCAACATACGAGTCTGAAGTGTAAAACTTTTCAGAAGCCTGATTTAAGTGTCTAAATTTATATTGTAGCTTTAAATAGTTTAGTCTTACCACTTCAGATTTGAACCCAATAGTTGAGATGGTATTAACCTCATTAGCAATAGTTGTGGGATTCCCATTTAAAAATGCATCCCATTTTACAGTTCTCTGATAGCCCATCAAAACATCAACGTCTTCAAATTGTTCGGGTAAAAACCATCTATACATTTCGGGAACATCAATTTCCCCCACAATATTAGCAATGGTTTTTGCATAATAATTTTCATCGTATAATGATAATGACATTTAAAACCTCCTAAGTTTTAGTTACTTTTGGCTCTATTCCCAAATACAGCCACTTTTATTAAAAAATATTCACCATTAATTTGTTTTGCGTCAGACAATGCTATGGCATTAATAATCGCCTTATTTCCCCCACTAACCTTTTCAAGAACACCGTCATTATTGAAAAAAAGTTTATCTTTTGCTTTAGGCGTAGAATCTTTTACTATCAAATACCCTTCAAAATTATTTGTAATTGGAACAATAGTGGCTGTTTGGCTAAACTCATCTATGTCCGTGCATATTCCGTATAAATCTTCACCACCCCCAGCCTCAACATAAGGCTCATAGTGAATTTCATTTGATTTTGCCTCTTGAATAACTCTTTTGACTCCTCGCTTATAGGGATATCCTATAAATGAATGATTTTCGAGTTTGTCAAACTTACTAGTTCTAGTACCTCCAGAAGCAAAAAATTGCACGTTTTTATCTCTAAACTCAATAGAATTAGAAAGCAAACCGGTATCATGTTGTGGATTTTTCATAAACTTCTCGAGTTTACTTCGTTTTTCTTGATACTCTTTTACTAATTGCGTTGTATTCTCTGCCATTCAATTATCTCCTTTTATTTTTTAACTCTCAGCTACTACTGTTTTCTCATAAGCCCTATTGCCAAAAATAGTAACTTTTACCAAATTAATATAATAATCATGTTTACGGTTTTCGTCCTTGATCTCTTCTTCTGATTTAAAATTGATTGTAAATGAATCAGAAAGTGCGTATGCATTAATATATGTTGGGGGCCCACCACCAGCTTTAATGATCACCCCGTCATTATTAATATCTAATATTTCCCCAGCTTTTATACTTGGATTTCTTGTAACAAGATATCCCTCAAAATTATTTGTAATCGGTAAAACATATGCAGTACAACTAAACTCACATACATCAACGCATATGCCGTAAATATCAGTATCTGAGCTAGTTTCAACATATAAAGAATTCTCTTTTGGAACAAGTTTTACCCCACGCTTGTATGGAAAACTCTTTTCGGGGTCATAAAAATATTCTTCTATTTTGTCTGTATAACTTGAACATGAAAATGTATATGCATCAACAAACTCATTTTTCGATTTAAAACAACCACTCGAACTGCTAAAAACTTTATTTTCAATTGAACTGATCGATTTTGAATATTTTTTGAATTTCAAAAGAATATCGTCAAATTCTTTTGCTGAAGTTAAATAGGAGTCCACCCCTTGTGCATCATCAGCACTTCTTGCTTGACGTCGAGCTCTGACTGGTGCAGCAGCTTGTTGAACTTCTTCTAAACCCAATTGTAAATTATCATCAACACCAGGTCCTGGAACTTGTCCTTTACCTTTTACATCCATGATTTAATTACCTTTTGCCCTATTCCCAAAAACACTAGCAAGAATAATATATAAATTCTCAGTTAATTTATGCGCTTTTGATAGTGCTATAGCATTAATAGTTTTATTACTTCCACTAGCCTTTTCAAGCTCACCGTGTTGATCAAAATTCAGCTTATCACCAACATTTATACTGCTTTGACTATCTTTTTTACATACTAAGTAACCTTCAAAATTATTTGTAATTGGAATTACAGTTGCTATACCAGTGAACTCATCTATATCTGTGCATATTCCGTATAAATCTTCACCACCACCAGCCTCAACTTCAAGTTCTGTTGCACCATCAGCGCTAAAACTAAGCTTTACTCCCCGCTTGTAGGGATATCCTTTAGCATGATAATTTTCTATCTTGTCTTTACTGCTAGTTCGAACTCCACCAGAATTCGAGTAAATTAGATTTTTATCTCTAAACTCTAGAGAATTGTTAAGCAAACTAGCATCTTGTTGGGGATTTTTCATTAATGCCTTAATTTCAGCAACTTTTTTTTCAAATTCTTCTTTGATTTTTGTTATATCTGTACTAGCCATTCACAAACTCCTTTACGCAATGCCTACTCTTTTATAAAATTTTCGATTCTCATAAAACCGTGCTCGTATTTGCTTGTAAGCATTGCTTTTGGCTTGTACAATCTCAGCAAAATTAACTGGAACAAAATTGGGATCAAGCAAACTCTCTTCTGATTTAGCAATAACATTGCCCTTGATTGAGTCAATAGAAGAAGAATTGCTATTAGCATTTTTTCTTAATTTGATATTCTCTTTCGCCAGAGAGACAAGTTGTTCTAGTATCTCTCCATCTATATGATCTATATCTGATATTTTAGCAATAGCTTTAATTTGACCAGCTGTGACAAACTTGCGAACAAGTTCTCTGCGTTGCGCCTGAATAATGTCTTTTAGCGTGTATCCTTTTGCAAGTAGGGCCTCTTTATTAAAGTGGCTGCTGAGATGCGCTTTTGCAAGTGCATCAATTTCAGATATGCGATCAAGCTCTAGTAATAATTGCTTTTCAGAACGATCTCTTTCTTGAGCCTCAGCAAGTTCTTTTGCTATTCGCTCATTTATACTTAAATCTCGAGTTGTCTCTTTGGATTTTGCATTATTTGCTTGTTCTTTAAAGCGCATATACTCCTCATATTCCCCAGCGCTTATTACTTTAGTATCAGATTTAACTTGTTGAACTTCTTGAACTTTCTCATCAATTATTTCTTTTTTTTCATTTTCTATCACTTTTTAACTCCTTTTTCTTAATCCCTTTCTCAAAATGAGAATAATTTTTCTTTTAAAAAAACTCGCTCCTCGTTATTGAAAGAACTGCTTTGTATAAGCTCGTTATATTTGCTATAAAGCTCAATTAACTTAATATCTCTTTCAACCTTTTGATCATCACTCAACATAACTAGTGAATTGAACCTCATATCAAGGCCAAAATATTTATTAAGCTTTAAATTACAAGAATTCTCAACTTGTTCTTGTACGCCTTTTAGAAAATCGTAATAATTACTCCTATCGCCTTTACCATCACTTCCGAGTCCTTTAGCCTGCTCATTGAAACTTCTGGTTAGTGGTTCCTTAGTATCAGCACCAATTTTTGCCTTAATTAATGCTAAAGCCTCTTTTAAATAAGTAAGGTCATACTTAATAACTTCTAAACTAGCGCTAGGAGTGGCTGTATAAAACATTCCCTCATTATTTAGATTGTTCTTAAGCCTAGCAAGTTCATGCGCCAATGAATCATTAAGACTGCGTAAATTAGAAATATCTTTACTATGATTGTTTGTATTTTGTTTCTTTAAAAAGGATGATAAAAAGCTATTTCCTTTCTCATTATTGCTGTTTTGTGTAAGAGAGCTTAAAGAAGTTGTCGCGCTTGAGAGTGCATCTTGTAGCTGTACTAAAGACTCATCTTTGTAAAATAAAAAATTGTGATTTTCAATACGTTTTTCTATTTCAACGTATATCTTCTCAAATAAGTAAATATCTAGCAAAAAACTTTCCGTATAACACGGAACATATCTTTTTAAGATATAATCGAAATTTTCATATATTATGAGTCGACTTTTGTGTATTTTAACATCATTAAAAGAATTATCCTGATTATTGGCTTTTGCCTTGTAAGTTACATAATCAAAGTTAGCTCCCAAATCCCTTACATATTCATAATCAAGGTATTCAAATCCAATGGGTAGCTCTATATTAACGGGATTTTCAAGGTCTAATATTAAATCTTTGGTTTTTACTAAAATATATCCAATTCCATGAAAACGGTAGCTTATAATACAATTAAATAGCGCATTTTTAAGCTGCACCTTTAATCTAGAAAGTTCTGTCTCACTAACATTGTGGCCAGTACTCTCAAGAACAAGTCCGTTCTTGAGGCAGTCTT
>NZ_JACHFG010000020.1 GCF_014201775.1 Borreliella yangtzensis
TTACTCTCAACTTCATGAGCAGATGCAAGTTTTTTCATACATTCATAGTAAAGCTCCATTTCCCTTATTGAACACTCTTTTATTAAATCATTAAGCTCACTTTTTAAAGAACTAATTTCTTCACTAACACATTTTTCATTTTCATTGCTGGATTGTTTATTTAAAGAGTCAATTTTAAATCTTAAATCATCTATTTTTGAAAGCATACTAGCAAGTTCAATACTAGAATATTGCTTAAATGCTCTTATAAATCCCAATTCTAAATTAGAACGCTCTAAATCTAATTCGCCCTTAACTTTTTTAGCCTTAACTTCTGATCTAAAAGTTTGTGCTACAAGGTGTTCAAAAGTATCTTCACTAATTATTACTCTAGAGTTATCATTAACAAAAGTTTCTCCACTCTCCCATTTTTGTCTCATTCTCCACACATTTACTTTAGAAACTCCTAGTCTAGCTGCTATTTCTCCATCATTTAAAGTTCCTTCTATAAAATATGCAACATAATCATCAAAAGATCTTTTAACTCTTTTCAAAAGCACTACCCAAAAGTAACAAAATTAATAAATTGTTACTCTAAATAGTAAAGCAATTTAACAAATTGTTAACATAAACTGTTAATTTCTTAATGTATACTGGCGGTGTTAATATTTATTGGCTTTTATTGATTTAGAAACAGTAGTTCACTGCATTTTGTTATAGCTTGACTATATAAATTTGTAAACACTTTTTATCTTATTAACAAGCTTATTACTTGTGTAAACTCCCTTGTCATAGCCGTGTATGCTAAGAAATAATATATCTGCAAAACTATTCATAGTAAACGGTTGCTCTCTTTTTGGATATTGTTTAATATTACAAATAATATCATGCACAAAGCCCAAAAACATATAAGATTTTGTTTCTCCTAGCTTTTCTAAACAGTCTTCTAATAGCCCCTCTTTGTAGCTAAAATTAAATCTATTTTTAAAGTGATTTTTGTGTTTTTTTATTATATATTTATCTTTCAGAATATCTTTAATAAAAATTTTTACAGTTTCTAAATCTTGCATTACTTCATAAATAATATATATTTGTTTTTTTTGCTCTTGAGTTAATTGATCAGTTTTATAAACTTTAAATAATTCTTTTTTTATTTCTTGATCTAAATTATCATAAAAATCAAAAACTTTATTAGCGTGCATCATAACTATAGATAGTATAAAAATAAAAAATATTTTAGACAATACTTTTTAACAAAAAATGTAAAAAATATAATTAAATTGAACACTGTAATCATTCAATTTACAAAAAATTACAACTAGCAATATTTGACTAGTTGTAATTTTGTTATACAAAGTTTAATTAAAACTAAATCTTATTCATCATCATCAATTCTATTGCTATCATCATTGATATAGCCTTTAATTGTTTCAAAATGAGATTGGTCTTTAAGATATTCTTTAACCTCTCCTAATTCTGATTTTAATTTCTCTAAGTCTGATTCAATTTCGCTAACTTTTACATTTTCTTTTAATGAGGGCTCCTTCCTGCTTGATGAAGTAAGTTTCTCATTATTTACATTTAATTTAGTCCTTAAAGCACTTCTAGTTTCACCTAATTTTTTCAATAACTTTGAAAAATCATCATCTTCATCTGTTAAACCCCAAGCATGATATATAGATTTATTAGGATCATCTGTAAAATCGTCGTATATGGGCCCTGTAACTTTATCCCTAACTTCTGTTGCCCCAACTATTACTCTTTTTACATCTTCCACAAACCAACTTTGATGTTTTATGGAATCAATATCCTTACTTATCTTGTCTATTTTATTCGTAAGATCTTTAATCTTGGCTTTAGCTTTCTCTTCTTCATCCTCTTCTTCCTCTTCAACTTCAATTTCTACTTCTGCTTCTGCTTCTGCAGTTTCTACTTGCAAGTTTTCTTCTTGTTTAACTTGTTCTTCTTCACTCTTTTCTTTTTGTTCTGCTTGTTCTTGAACTTGTGTTACTTGTGTCTCTTGTACTTGCAAGTTTTCTTTTTCTTCTTGTCTCTTTACTTCTTCTACTTTCTCTACTTTCTTCTCTTCTGCTACTTGTACCTCTACATTTTGCTCTTGTTGTTCTTTTTCTTGCTTCTTATTATCTTCTCGATTTTGTTCTCGCCTTTCTTGACCACCATTGTTAGCACTTTCTTTTAATTTTTCTTCTTCTTTTAATTTTTCTGCTATTTTAGATACTGTTGGATCAGTTGAAATAATTCCTTCTACTTTTTCTAAAAATCCCTTAACTTTTTGTTCTGTTTGTTTTATACCTTGTTTAACTTTTTTTTCTATACCTTCTCTAAAGCCCTTAACCTTCCCCTCTACGCCTTGTTTTAAATTCCCGTGATTATCACACGATATTATCAGTGCAAAAACAGCACAAATAATAAACATTTTTTTATTCATAGTTGTTCTCTCCTATACTGTAAACTTCTATTTTAAATTATTTTTAAGCTCTACTAATGGAATTGCATATTCAGCAGTTTTATCTCCCGAGTCTTTAATTTTATCTCCTGAAAATGTAATATATTCAGAACCATTAATAGCTTCTATCTTTGTTTTTATCTCTTTATTTTGGATACCGTAGATTGTATTACTTTGTTCATCCCCATATCCATAATACAAACTAGCTTTAAATGCTCCGCCTTCAGTCATTGCTTTTACAAAGTTATTAACTTCTGACTCTTCTACTTCAAAGAATGTGGCACTGTGTCCACCTGCATTTAAACCTGTTGCAATACCATATTCTCCTTTTTTTCTTTCTTCCTTTTCTACAACCAAATCTCCTAAGTCTGTCCAATTACCACCATTATCTTTATTTTTAATTTTTACAGTAAATTCAGTGAATTCTATTGTCTTACTATTTATCTGTTCACTTGTACTACTTGTACTTGTACTTGTAAAATTTTCACAAGAACTAATTACTGCAAAAACAGCACAAATAATAAACATTATTACTTTTTTATTCATAAGTTACTCCTCTCCATAAGTCTCAAAGATAATGCAACCCCTAATAATTACAATTTTTTACAGGTTTAAATAATTGATTTTGTTACATTGCTCTGTTACATATTAACAAAACTAAAATGTAATTTTAATCAACTCTCAAAAATCTCTCCATTGCAAATGGGCAACTCACTACAGCATATTACAAAACATATACAAATTAAATTTCAGGGTATTTGCTATATATCACTTAAAGTATTCTATCTTTCTTGGGTACTACCCTTAGAAATTGCCACTTCTACTCTCTACAGCTATTCTACATGTCAAATTTCGCATGCAATGAAAGACACTTCAATTTGACTAAAATTTTTAGTTTTTGGTAAAATATAAATTGCAATTTTTATCTATTTTTATTACTTTAACTTAATTTAAAAAGTAACACTTTAAAGGAGCTTGCTTTATGCGCATTAACAATTTTCCTAATTTAAATAATAATGATATGGACTTTATCCTCAAACTTCTAAAAGATTATCAAAAAGTTATTGATGAAAATAAAATTCTTAAAAATTCCTTGAAAAATTCATCTAAAACCAAAAAAGACACTCTAAAACCCAGTCCTAAATTTTACCTAACTCCAAAAACTAGCAAACTAATTGTAAAGTGTATCAAGCAGTTAAAACAAATTGATCCAATATCTGGTTGGTTTGTATATTTGCTTTTAATAACCGGGTGTAGGGGCACTGAAATTAGAAAAGTAAAAATGCAAGATATTACCCAATTACAAAGTAAAACTGGTGAAATTTTTTATAACATTAAAGTACATGTAGCAAAAAAAAGAAATGTCGCTTGTATTAGAGAAATTGTCATTAACTCTAAGGAGTTTGACGCTATTCAAACAGCGCACAAAAATCATTTTGAAAATAAAAATCTTGATACAAGGCGTACTTATCTTTTCCAAAAAACCAAAAATAAATTTAAAGATAATCAAATTGACATTACTCATATTTCTAATAAATTCAAAAATCTTCTTAAAAAATCTGGATTTAAAGCAAATAAATCTCTTCATTTATGTAGAAATTTATTTGTTTCAAATTTAAAAGCCAATGGTTATAATTCCTTTCAAATTAAAGAGCTTATGAAATACTTTTCAACTCATGAAATTGATAATATCTATGGACTCTCTTCTGCTAACAAAATTCAAGCTTATAAGTGCACCAAAAATAGTTTAAAGCTGTAGTAAAACTATCTAAACTTAAAAACACGCTTTGAAGTTACCTTAAATTCTTTCCCGCGTGGTTTTAAATCAAGTGAATCGTATAATATCTCTTTTTCTTTTGTCGCAATAAAGTGATATCCAGCAACTCCTTTAATTTTTACTTCACTTATTTCAAACTCATTTGCAGCTGCAACATAAAGAGAATTTTCATATCTTGCCATACTTCTAATTCCATAGTAATTAAGTATCAAACAAGGATTCTTAATAAAACAATTACTCCTAATATAATCAAGTCCTAAAAATCTGTAATACGCTGCATTTATATCAAAAGCATTAAATTCGAGTTTCTTAAATAAACTTACATAGTAATGTAGACATAAGAAATAGCAGCCCCACTTTTGTATCTCTACTAGTAAACCCTTATTACTTTGTTTTATTTTACTAATAATCATTGATCAACCTCCGTTGTTAATTTATTTTTTAAACTCTTGAGTATCCCCATTCAAAAGGGGACACTATTTGCATACGCCATATTACTCATATTGTTCGTATTGTTAGACAACAACACTTTGTTACTTATTGGTATAAGTCCTTTAAATCTATCTGATATTGCCCTTTTCTTAGGGTCATAATTAAATACA
>NZ_JACHFG010000021.1 GCF_014201775.1 Borreliella yangtzensis
AATACCCTTATAAACATCAATATTTCTAAAAATAAGATCTATAATTACAAGAATAATCTTTTTTGTTACTAAATTATTGTACTGAAGAGAAAAAAAGGAGATAACAAATGAAAATTACCAATATATTATTTTGTTTATTTTTACTTATGCTAAATGGCTGTAATTCTAATGATAATGACACTTTGAAAAACAATATTAAACAAACAAAAAATAGTGTAAAGCGTGATTTAAGCGAACAAGAAAAACCTAAATCCAAAGAAGAACTACTTAGAGAAAAACTAACTGATGATCAAAAAAAACAACTTGACTGGTTAAAAACCGCATTGGAGAATCAACAATTTGATAAATTTTTAGGAAATGATGAAGAGAAAATAAAAACGGCACTTGATCATATAAAAAGTGAACTTGATAAATGTACTGGAAAAGAAGACGGAAAAAATACTTTTAAAACTGTAGTTGGGGGTTTCTTCAGCGGCGGTGATATAAATAATTTTAAAACTGGAGCAGTTAGTGACTGTGATAGTCAATAATAAAAAATAAAATTCATTATTATCCTTTCTAATATACATATAGTAGAGCCCCCTTATTGGGGGGCCCTACTATTTAGGTGTACTATGCAAACATATTGCTATGCTGCAAAAATATAATCAAATTGTTTATCTTCTTTTAACGCTCCAAAGAATATTAACGGACTAGCGCCATAAATGGGCTTTTTAAACGACATAAACCTTTCAAAATCATTTAAATCCTTTAATTTATTATTTTTCTTGAAATATTCTTTTATAAGCTCAGCCCAATACTTTATACTCTTAAACTCAATATTCTGTTCAAAATGCTTTATTAAAGCGGCTTCAATTTTCTTAATATCCTCAATATTATTGGGGTCTATATTTTGAATAAAGCTTATTTTTTGAATAATTGAGTTTATATTATCTTTTGTTGTAGGGCTATTTACCCAATCTTTTATATTAGATAAAGCGTCTTTAAAAATACTGTAGTAATAAAATCTATCTTTTTTTTGTTCTTGCTTAATATCTCTTTTTTGGTTTTGAATAGTGTTATTTTTTTGCTTTTGTTCTTGATTAATGTCTTTTTTTTGTTCTTGCTTTTGATTAAAACTAATTTGCTTATTAGGTGTAGAATTTTCATTTTCATAATTATTATCAATAGGCGCTGCATCAGTATCCACTTCACTTTCTATCATAAGATGTCCCACTAAAGCGTACCTTTTGAAATAAGTAATAGCTGAGCCAACCAGTTGTGGCGTTGTATTAACATTTTTAGACCCATTTTCATTGCTCCATTGTAAATTTTCGGTAAGCATTGGTGTATCAAAAGACTCTCTATATCCAGTGCTTTTACTGTAAAATGTAGTTCTAATAACATGAATTCTACCATATGGATCATGTGTAAAAGTTGCATTTTGATAAAAACCAAGCTCCAAATTATGTTTCTTAATAACATTTTTTATTACTCTAACTATTTCATTATAATTCTGATAATTATATCCATATCCTTTAAGATTTTTGTCAATACCCGGTAAATTCATTCTTAGGGTATCCATATCGTTTAAGAATTTAATTTCTGCTTGCATATTATTTTGCATATTTTCTTGATTTTCTATGTGTGACATAATCGTCAACCTCCTATCATTTAGTTATAAATAAATATATAGCAAAAACTATTTTTGCCAACTTTTTAACAAAAATTTTTGCAAAAAAATGAGGGCTTAGCTAGATTCTCTTATCAAAAGAACTAAGCTAAACCCTTGTCATTATTTTTTGCAAATTACTAAATAATAGGTAGGTAAACTACAGAAGTTACACTACGCTTTTTGTAGTGTAACCCAATTTAAAATTAAAATCAATTTATTTCTCTTAAATTATATAAATACATTTAATTAATGAAATTAATTATTTAATTTAATATTTTTTAGGAAAGTATTTACTTTTAAATCAAAATTTTGCATTATATTATTTATAATTATTTATAACTAAATGATAGGAGAAAACTCAAGATGATAGAAGTTTCAACCAATAAAAAAAGTCCAAATTGCCACAATAACCACCAACACAGATTAATTGTTCTTGTTTCAACAATACAGTACATAAACAAAACCCATAAGAAATACACTCAACAAAACATACTATATTACTATAATAAAAATCTAAAACGCAATGGTCAAAAACCTGTTAAACTAAAGACACTGCAAAAATATCTTTACAAATTAGAAAAAGAAATAAAAGTCACAACTAATTACTATAAACACTTGGGAGTAAATTGTGGGACTGAAATTTACTATAAACTGAATTTTTCAAAAAAAGAGTGTTATCAAAAGATTAACCAATTCTTTAAAGAAAAAAAAGAAACAAGATTCCAAAAAAGGGTTAATAACCACTTTAAAGACAAATTTCCTTTAAGGGGGAGTGTAAATTCGGAAGAGTGTTTAAGTAATAAAAATAATAATATAAAAGAAGAAAGAAAAAATCAGATAGAAAATTTTCAAGTAATAAAATATGCCAATAAATGCAACTATAAATGTAAAGGAATTCTTCCTTTTGTCTTAAAATTAGATATTAGTAAAGACTTGAAAATTAAAATGCTTAAAGAATTAAAAAGAATTGAGATTAAGCTATTAAAACATAAAAATACTTACTTTAATAAATCTTGCTTTAAAGAAAAGCAAAACAAACTGAAAGAAATTCTAGAAAACACACAAAAAAAATTAGAACAAAATGGATACAATTTAGAACAATTGGAAACAGAATTTAAAAAAATATATGAAAACTATAAAAATAAGCCGCATTTTATTATTGAGTATCAAAAATACAATGATTTAAGCAAAATAAGGCGTAAATTAGAAAGGTCAATTGAATTTAAAAAAGAAAATCCACAAAAAAATTATGAAAACATAATGACAAACATTTTCAATATCCTTATTGATCGACTAAAAAATACTGCAGAAATTGAAGTTCTAAAACCAATTATAAAAAACTATTTGAATAGCAAAAAGAAATTAGAATATAATAAAGTATTTGGTTCATATTATTATGAATTATTAGAAATGCTAGAAAATGGAAACAATGCTTTAAAACTAAAAGAATTTAGCAAAAAGGTTATATGAGAATTGAATATGAAAAAAATACCCAAAACAAGGAATTTTTAGAAAATGGATAGAAAAACTCCTAAAATAATAACAATTGCATCAATTAAAGGCGGTGTTGGTAAAAGTACAAGTGCTATTATATTTGCAACATTACTTGCAAAAAATAATAAAGTATTATTAATAGATATGGATACACAAGCATCGACTACTAGTTATTTTTATAAAGAAATTTCAAATCAAAATATTGATATTGTAAATACAAATATTTATAGAGTGTTAAAAGAAAAACTAGATATTAATGATTCAATTGTAAAGATTAAAGAAAATTTAAGCTTAATTCCTAGTTATTTGACTTTAAATAAATTTTTAAGTGAGTCCATACCATTAAAAGAGTTAAGGTTACAAAACAATTTAGAATTTTTAAAGCAAATGTATCATTATGTAATAATAGATACTAATCCTAGTTTAGATTATACTCTTTCAAATGCATTAATGACTAGTAATTGTATAATAGTACCAATGACTGCAGAAAAATGGGCAGTTGAAAGTTTAGAATTATTGGAATTTCACATGAATAATTTAAAAATAAAAATTCCAATATTTTTGATTATAACACGATTTAAAAAAAACAATACTCATAAAGAGTTATTAAAACATGTTGGATCTAAGACTGGATTTTTGGGATTTATACATGAAAGAGAAGATTTAAATAAAAAAATTGCCAGAAATGATGAATTTGATATGACTAAGGATTATATTCATGAATATGAAGAAGCATTGTCAAAATTTTTAAAGCTTATTATTGTAATGAAATAAAAACTAAGGCAGGAACTGCCTGAAGTTAAGCTTGCGGACCATGCTCTAGTGGATGATCGTTCTTTTAGAACCTAAAAAGCTATCATGGGATGAAACAAGAAGCTATTTCTATAATCTTTGATTTAGAAATAGCAGTTCACGTATGATAAATATATTCAATAGATGTATACGGATCCGTACACATCGCATATAAAAGAGGTTTATTATGGAAATAGAATTAAATAAAAGAATTATATCAGGGGTAGCAGATCCTGATAGCGAAAAAAAATTAATTACCAAAGAAGAAGTATTTGCTCATTATAATGATTTAAAAAATAGGCTAAAGACCAATATAAAAAAGAAAATTTATTATAAAGTAGAAAGTATTAGAATTTTAAAAGAAATAAAAGATAATGAATATTATAAGCTAGATGGATATAAAAGTTTTGATGCTTTCATAAAAGATTATAAATTGGCAAGAACTCAAGTTTATATATATTTAAAATTAGCAAAAGCATTGCAAGCGGGAATTCTTAATGAAGATTATATAATTGAAAATGGTATTTACGATTCTCTTGATTTAATAGAAGGGCAAGAAACTCCAATAGTAAAGAAATCAAAGCAAAATCCTATAAAACCCTTAAGATTTCAACTTAAAAAGCAAGAAAGTTATGATTTTTATAAAAGCAATGCTAAATTTACAGGGTTTTTGTTAGATAAATTATTTGATGAAAAAGAAATAATTAAAAAAATTATGAAAGAATATAAACAATTAAAAGGATAATATGGAGATTTTATGAATAATTTAGCGTATAGAAC
>NZ_JACHFG010000022.1 GCF_014201775.1 Borreliella yangtzensis
CTACTTTTGTAATTGCTTTTACTCTCAACTTCATGAGCAGATGCAAGTTTTTTCATACATTCATAGTAAAGCTCCATTTCCCTTATTGAACACTCTTTTATTAAATCATTAAGTTCACTTTTTAACGCTTTAATTTCTTCACTAACACATTTTTCATTTTCATTGCTGGACTGTTTATTTAAAAAGTCAATTTTAAATCTTAAATCTTCTATTTTTGAAAGCATACTAGCAAGTTCAATGCTAGAATATTGTTTAAATGCACGTATAAATCCCAATTCTAAATTGGAACGCTCTAAATCTAATTCCCCCTTAACTTTTTTAGCCTTAACTTCTGATCTAAAAGTTTGTGCTACAAGGTGTTCAAAAGTATCTTCACTAATTGTTACTCTAGAATTCTCATTAACAAAAGTTTCTCTACTTTCCCATTTTTGTCTCATTCTCCACACATTTACTTTAGAAACTCCTAGTCTAGCTGCTATTTCTCCATCATTTAAAGTTCCTTCTATAAAATATGCAACATAATCATCAAAAGATCTTTTAATTCTTTTCAAAGATACTACCCAAAAGCAACAAAATTAAAAAATTGTTACTCTAAATAGTAAAGCAATTTAATAATTTATTAACATAAACTGTTAATTTCTTTATACATGTTAATCACTGATATATATTTACAATGTTCATTAACTTTAAGTACTAAAAATATAACTTACTTATATTAAATATTTTTAATTGCGTATGTTCTATTTTTAAAAGGAGTGTAAAACTATGTCAAAAGCTTTTGACGAAATATATTGCCACGCTTGTGGCAAACCTATTAAAAAAGAAGCTGAAATTTGTATTGCTTGTGGGGTTAAAAACAAACAAGTTAAAAAATCTTATAACAGATTAGCAGCATCATTATACTGCATATTTTTTGGTTTACTAGGGGCTCATAGGTTTTATGTAGGGAAAACGGGAACTGGTATTGCATTTTTATGCATAACTCTTTTGTCTCCTTTATTTTATTTATTTACCTTAGGTTTTGGATTATTAATTATTATACCCGTATTAGCAATACTGGAAATTATTGTTTTTATTGATTTTATAAGAATATTAATAAAGAAGTTTTAATACAAATAAAAGACAAGACTATTTGTTGGTCTTGTCTTTGGTAATTTATGATTACAAAACCATTTCTTAATTAAAATTATGTTCATACATATCATATAAATCTTGAAAGTTTCTAAGTCTAATATTAAAAGACTCATTTATTTTTTGATTATCATACACTTTTACTTTTAAAACTCTGCTTGATAGTGCTTTTTTAAGAAAGTTGGACATTTCATTGTCTTTCAAAACTAGAAAGCTATTGTCTTCTACAATCCATTGCTTGCCAATTGAACTTATAATGGGTTCTTCTTTATCAAAAGAATAGTTAATAAACATATTTTTTATGTTGTTAGCATTCTTCAATATTTCTTTTTTAAAGAAAAGAACAATTCTTGATCCTTTTTCAGAGGTATAACCAAATCCAAAACCATTGATATCCTCTATTAATCCTTTTTCTGCTATCTTTTTGTCTTTTGTTTTAGTTTCATCAGGACTGCTAAAGGCTTTACTAAAAGCAGTTCCAAATATATACAGAAAATTAAAAACATCTTTATCAGCTGATATAAAAAAATATCCTTTTTTATTTTCATCTTTTTTATCACTTACTTTTAAATACAAACTATTTTCCTGCATTTTAAAATCTTCAAAATTAATATCATCATCCTTGTCATTATAGATACCTCTTAAAAATTCATTAGCATTTAAAGAAAATAAAGCAAATAAAAAATATAAAATAATATAAACTCTTTTCATTTATCATGATTCTCCAATATTAATAAGAAAACATGACTAATAAATAGCCTTGTTTTCTTATCATAATTTATGTTTTCAAAAAATCATTTTTTATTCTTTTATGTCTTCTATAGTATTTTGAAGCGCTTCATCAATATTTTTAAGTGCATCATCTATAACCTTTTTTGCAAAATCATCACTATCAGTATCATCATCAACATAATAACGCCCATTTACACCAAATTCTTTAGCATATTTAAAAGCTTCTAAACCAATTTTACCTTGTTCTTTAACTTTCTTAGTATCTTTTCCAGTTGAAGGCTCAACTTTTCTTTTATACTCTTCAAGTTTTCTTTTAACCTCTTCTAAAACATTTTTTCTATCATCTTTTTTCTTTTTAAAGCTCTCTTCAAGATCCTTTAATTCCTTTTTAAATTTTTCCTTATATGTTAGTTTATTTTTTATTTTTTTTACTTCTTCTTCGAACTTAAGATATGCTTTAAGAAACTGTTTTTCATTCGATTTTTCTATTTTATCCTTTAATTCTTTTATTTCTTTTTCAATCTCTTCTACTTCTTGATTTTTATTATTAACATCTTGACCTACTTGTTCTTGAACTTGCCCTTGTGGCTCATCAGCTTGCATTAATCCTTTAACTTTTAAAGAAATTTCTGATCCTAAGTTTTTAAGCCCTTCAGTTAACTCTTCTTTTTTTGTCTCTAAAAATCCCTTAACTTGTTGTTCTGTATTTTTAACTGAATCTTCTACACCTTGCTTTAAATCTGCAACATTCTTGCAAGAGATTATCGATGCAAAAACAGCGCTAACAATAAATATTATTATTTTTTTATCCATAAGTTACTCCTATATATTTAACTTTTATTTTTAATTATTATTCTTAAGTTCTTCCTCAATCTTTTGAAATAAATTGGTTACAATTCCCTTGTCTGTTTCAATGCCCTTATAAACAAAATACCTCTCGCCATTATAAACAACATACATCTTGGATAATAAATCATCAAGATTAAAACCTAGCTCAAGGGCACACTTACAAGCTTCATTTCCAATTCTCATTGGATCATCAGCTGGGTCATAAGTATCTTCATCAGAATTTTTATTTTTCTCTTCTATTCTCTTTTCAAGCTCTTCTAATTCTTTTTTAAACCCTTCTACTTTCTCTTTAGCATCTTCTAACGCTTTTTTTCTATTTTCTTGTTCTTTCTTTTCTTCTTGTTTTTGTAGTTGCTCTTGTGGTGCATCAGCTTGCATTAATCCTTTAACTTTTAAAGAAACTTCTGATTCTAAGTTTTTAAGCCCTTCAGTTAACTCTTCTTTTTTTGTCTCTAAAAATCCCTTAATTTGTTGTTCCGTATTTTTAACTGAATCTTCTACACCTTGTTTTAAATCTGCATAATTCTTGCAAGAAATTATCAGTACAAAAATGACACAAATAATAAATATTTTCTTCTTCATAAGTTACTCCATAAGTCTCAATGATAATGCAACCCCTAATAATTACAATTTTTTACAGTTTTAAATAATTGATTTTGTTACATTGCGTTGTTACATTTTAACAAAACTAAAATGTAATTTTAATCAACTCCCGAAAATCTCTCCATTGCAAATGGTCAACTCACTACAGCATATTACAAAACACATATAAATTAAATTTCAGAGTATTTGATAAATAGCACCCAAAGTATTATATCTTTCTTGGGTACTACCCTTAGAAATAGCCACTTCTGCTTGCTACAACCACTCTACACTCTAAATTTCGCATGCAATGAGAGCCTCCAAAATTTGACTAAAATTTTAAGTTTTTGGTAAAATGTAAATTGTAATTTTTATCTATTTTTATTACTTTTACTTAATTTAAAAAGTAACACTTTAAGGAGCTTGCTTTATGCGCATTAACAATTTTCCTAATTTAAATAATAATGATATGGACTTTATCCTCAAACTTCTAAAAGATTATCAAAAAGTTATTGATGAAAATAAAATTCTTAAAAATACTCTGAAAAATTCATCTAAAACAAAAAAAGAAACTCTAAAACCTAGTCCTAAATTTTACCTAACTCCAAAAACTAGCAAACTAATTATAAAATGTATTAAAAGGCTAAAACAAATTGATCCAATATCTGGTTGGTTTGTATATTTGCTTTTAATAACCGGGTGTAGGGGCACTGAAATTAGGAAAGTTAAAATGCAAGATATTACCCAAATATCAAGTAAAACTGGTGAAATTTTATATAACATTAAAGTACATGTAGCAAAAAAAAGAAGTGTCGCTTGTATTAGAGAAATTGTCATTAACTCTAAAGAGTTTGACGCTATTCAAACAGCGCACAAAAATCATTTTGAAAATAAAAATATTGATACTAGGCGTACTTATCTTTTCCAAAAAACCAAAAATAAATTTAAAGACAATCAAATTGACATTACTCATATTTCTAATAAATTCAAAAATCTTCTTAAAAAATCTGGATTTAAAGCAAATAAATCTCTTCATTTATGTAGGAATTTATTTATTTCAAATTTAAAAGCCAATGGTTACAATTCCTTTCAAATTAAAGAGCTTATGAAATACTCTTCAACTCATGAAATTGATAATAT
>NZ_JACHFG010000023.1 GCF_014201775.1 Borreliella yangtzensis
ATAGCTTAAACTTCCCTTTAGTGTTTTTAAGAATAAAAACAGTTTTTGTTTTTGCTCATCAATTCCATCAACAATTGATACATCGTTATTAAATACCAATTTAAAATCATTACTAATTCTTAAATCCATACTAATAATTATACCATATTTAGCAAAAATTACTTAAACAAATTGTTTATATCATTAGAAATTCTAGTGGTTTTTATTCCTAAACTTACTTTTTCAATTGCTGGAATGTTTTTTTCATCGAATATTATTGTTATACCGTTAATAGCGCTCACAATATTATCTAAAATTTTTTTTAAGCTAGTTGTTTGGTTAGCTATTTCAATTCTACTATTTGCTTTTATTTTAACAGTATCAGAAATTAAATTTAAAGTTTTTGGACTAATTGCGCTAAGTATATAAAAATGATGCTTATCAAAATGAATATCGTCATTTTTATCAAAAATGTTAATGCTTGATTGAAGTAGTATAACAGTATCACCTTTTGATAGTTCAAAACTGATATTAGAAATATTTTTTGTTTGAATTTCTAAGTCTTCAAATTCTGGTATTATAACTACAGCCTCTTGTGTTTGCTGTTTAAATTCTTTTACAGTGCCAATTCGAGTTATGAAAATATTTGAATAAATCCAATTTTTTACATCTTCTTGTGCCAACGCATGTCCATAAAGGCGCTGATTCATTCTGTAAATTTTATAGTCTTTAGTCATTCTAAATCCCCTTTAGTATTTAGGCATAGGTGAAGTATTAGCCTCATCATATAGCTTAAGTGTTAATGAACAATCTCCTGTATTGCTAAGTGCTACGCTTGTCTCTAATACAGTGTTTTTGATAATATTCCCTAGTCCATCTATAAATGAAACTTTATCCCCAACTCTTATTTTATGTGTATAGAATAGTTTAGCGTTCCAATATATACGCTTTAGATTGTATTCGCTTTCAACTGTAATTTCTTGTTGAGGTATAAATTCAAGTCCATAATCTTCTAAAGCTTTATAGTTCTCAGCCGTTTTAGTTTTGCTATCTTTAGTAAAAATGTAAATACATTCAATTTGGGATTCATTGGTACCACAATCAGCTATTACATTATGAATGTATACCCCTTTTATTTTTTCAATAAACTCTTTTGGTGTTGAGGCATAAATATTTTTGTCAATCACTTCAAGTTTATCTTCTTCATCCATGGTAATGATATTACGATTAGGAAATACAGATTTTATTGCATTTTCAACCGTCATACCTTTAAAGCTTTTGTTCTCTAACTCTCTATTGAAGAAGTTGCTACTAACTGCTAAACGAACATCAAGCTCAACACTAAAATCTCCACCAGGATAATCAGTGCTCATGGGAGTCCCTAGATAACCGGCCATTATAAAATCAAAGTTTTTTTCATAAGCAAATTTCTTATAATATATTTTTACTATATCTCCAAATTTAATGTGGTCTGTAAAGTCTAGAGGTAAGTTCCAAAGTACAATTTTTGCTTGTTTTGATTTTACAAAATTATAATTTGAAAATACATTAGCGATAGTAATATCAACATGAATTCCACATTGTGTGGTGATAACAATTTTAGGATTTTCCTCTGGAAAAGAATCCCCATTTTTTGTATCTTTTTTTGAAGATTGTTTTTCGTTGTAAAATTCGATTTTAAAGTCATAACTTAAAAACATTGATTATCCTTTATATTTTTCTGGTGCAAATGTTTTTACTACTTCTATTGAAAGACTCACTTCAACTTCATCAATAAATGGAGTGTCCTTAAATGTAAGGCTAGTAATTATGGCCAATTCTTTTAGACCAAAAGTTGGACTGTAGATAGTAAAAGGAACTTGAGCTTGTATTCTGTTTGCTAATTGCTCTTTTGCAAGGTGGACATCAAAACGGAGTAAAGAATTACCAAAAACAGTCATTTTAAGTGGGTAAAGCATTTCTTTGTAAAGAGAAGTTAGTACCCCACCGTTTAATGAGATATGTTCTCCAGTCATTACGGGGTTGTAGCTTACATATTCCGCTTTTCTATCATAATAGTTGATAACCGGGCGCTTAGAGCAACTAGTGTTGTAAGTCCGTGTTATAAGCTCGGTTTTTGGTTTTATAAAAAACAATTGTGGCACATAACCAAAACCTTTTAAATCTTGTCGTGGGAATAGCACTAAAAAATTATCTGCTCCAAAAAGGGAAAATACTTGAGTTGATACATCTTTAAATAATCGCATAATCTCTTCACAAGACATTTCCCCCTCTTCTCTATTATTGCATTTATCTTTAATGCCCGCAGAATTTTCTTGTTCTACAGGTGTTGTTGTTTTAGCTTCATCGCCAATATTTATGTTTGTAATATTCATAAAATCACCTTTTATGGAAAGTTGCCAAAGTCATCGTTATTGTTATGCCCACGAGAATTGAAAAATCCGCCTAAAAAATTATCACCAAAAGGATTAATGTAACTAAAGCCCGTACTAACAACACCACCTACTTTGCTACCAATGTTTTTAATTCCGCCAAAAACCCCTTTTACACCATCTCTTATGCCGTTGACTATATCGTTTATCAAATCCTTAAAATTAAAGTTCATAACTTTCTCAATCAAATCGGAAATTTTCCCGATTATTGGCATCAAAACCTTAGTGGTTGCGTTTTGAAGATTTTGCTCTAATTTGGCTAAATTACTTTTAGCTCTATTAAGTTCATCAGAATGTCCTGTAATCTTTAAAGATAGTAGATCTCTCATTAAATCCTTAATTGCCTGCGGGCGCAATTTTAAATCTCCCCCTTCTTTAGTCTTCATTTCCAGTAAACTTCTAGCAGATTCTAAATATTTTTTCCCAAATTTATCTATAGGTTTCATCAAATCATAAGCTTTTTGCATATTCCCCAAAAGCATTTCGCTAACAATTTCAACGGCGCTTTCGTTGCTACCCGCAAGACCAATACTTTTAAAGCGAGCTGCAAGTATTGCTGCATTCGATGTATTTTCTCCCTCTTTATCATTAAGCCCCAATTCTCTTAAGTGGCCTCTAAGTACACTTGCTGTTCGCAGCAAGTCTTCTTTTTCTAAGTTGCGTTCAAATCCTTTCATTTTTTCAAGTTCGTTCCAAATTTTAGTTCGTTCTTTTTCCGTATAAATCACATTATTGAGTTGTTTTAAATCATCTTGTTTTGCTTTATCTTCAACTGATTTTTTTGCAAAACCATATAAAAACCCAATAAGTCCGCCTCCAATTTTGCTCATAGCATTACCAATAACATTTCCTAGGGCACTACCTATGGCAATTTTGGCAACAAGTCCTTTTCCTTGAGAGGCTGCTAGCAGTTTACTTTTTGCTTTTGATTCTTTTGCAAGTTCTTTATACTCAAGGCGTCTTTTATCTCTATCAGACATTAAAGACCTTTTGAAAGCCTCTTTTCTAGCTTTTTCAAAGCCCATACCTTGTTTCATAAGCTTTTTAGTTTGTGTTAGCCTATATTTCTCAACACGCTCTCTTAAGCTTTCAAATTTAGATTGTTTGCTTAGTTCTTTTTTCTTATCGGACAAATTACTTTTTACAATATCTTTAGTACTACCCAAATTAGATTTTTTAGGTTTAAGATATTTTTCCATTTTGGTAATATCTTGTTCAATAGCCTTTTTTGTTGCTGCATGATCAAGAACACCTTTAAATTTAATGGTGAATTTGTCGCTCATTAAGCCCTCATTTACCTAAAATTAATTCATACAATTCTTTTTCTAGTTTTAGATCAGCTATACGATTAACTTCTAAAAGCTCATCATAAGGCATTTTCTTAACATCATCATATGAGCAAATATTCATAATTACTGGAAAATAGTATTTATCGTTTTTAATTTTATCAAGTAAGGCGAAATACTTTTTTCTGCTCTCATTAAGGCTTGCAATAGTTTTGTCAATATCTCTACTTATTTTTTTGCTCATTTAGCAACCAATTCAGTAGAATTTGATGTAAGTGAAGAAGTTACTTTTGCATAATCAAAATTATCATTGATATAGTCATAAGTAACAAAATCACCAACATTGTTTTCATATTCACTTAAAAATACTAAAGCGGGTTTTTTAAGGTCATTATCTGCTTGAAAAGTATTGAATTGTGCGGTGTAGATAATAGCAACAAGATAGTCCTTATAGTAAGATATAAATTCTCTATTTGCATCTAAAATTACATAAAATTCATCTAAAAATTTTGGGCTTATCATTAAGCTTGTAATTTCTCTTAAATATTTCACCTCATTAAGCTTATAAATGGCGTCGCTTTGATTAAATCCTAGCACTCTATCCCATTCATAGACTGGTAATACTCTAAGTGGGTATTCATATGTTTTATTTTTGGTTAAAATTTTCATTTTATATCTCATTATCATAGA
>NZ_JACHFG010000024.1 GCF_014201775.1 Borreliella yangtzensis
TTTATCAACACTAAAAGACGAACACTCAATAACTTCAATAAAACACAATATCAAACTACTTTTAGAATATATAGAAAGAACAAAACCTATAGCAACAAAAGTCTATAATAAATATTCCCAATTAAAAATGTAAATTACAAAAAGGTTTTTCTTGCAAGAAAACTTCTTTATAATCTTAAAAATCGTTTATTGCTGCTATATTTAAATGAATTTCATATTTTAGAATAAATCTTCATAAAGATATAAACTTGCTAATATTCTATTTATTAAGGAGTGCAATATGCAAAAAATTAATTTATTAATGTTATTTATGTTTATTATCAGTGTTAGTAATTTAATTTCTTATGAAATTAAAAAAGATGAAATTATAAAAGTTAAAACTTTAATCGCTTTAGATGAAGGTGGCGATAACCATAAGCTTAACATCAACTTTCCTGTAAAAAAAGAAGATAAAAACAAAACTCTATTTGAAATTATAGGAATAGGTTTAGAATATTTTATTAACCAAATAGGAGCCGAAAATATTGTTGAAGTTAAGTCACTAAATCATTTAATGGGTTTCGGATTAATCGTAGTATACAAAGAAAAGAAAAAATAATTTATAGTTTTTATTATACTAGGGGGGAGTTTTTACCCCCCTACGATGCAATTGTACTATTTTAGTGTATAATAGACCATAGAGGAACAATATTATGAGAACTGTGCTAAAAAACACTGCAAGTATAACTGAAGAACAAATATATAATGAGTTTATAAGATTGGGAATGGAACAACTAATAGCACAAGATTTATCTAAAAGATATTATCACAATAACCTTACATATAGAGATTTAGAAAATTTAGAGAAACAATTTGGGATAAAGTTTGAAAATCTTGAATTTAAGATTGATACTGTAAAAAGTGAACTCAATACAAAGATTGATACTGTAGAAAAGAATTTAAATACTAAGATAGATAATTTGGCACAAGATCTTAAAAAAGATATGCAAACTAATAATCAATTATTATTAGAAAAAATGGAAATTAACAATCAATTATTATCAGAAAAACTCAAGGTGAGTAATAGAATAATAACTATTGCAGCAATAGTAGTAGTCCCTATAGCTATATCTATCATAACAACAGTTGTTATATCGCTAATTACTAGGTTTTTCAAATAGAAATTACAAAAATCTTAGACACATAATTTATCATTTTTAAATGCTCCCCTTAAAACAGAAATTATTAAACACTCTTTTTTAACCCTTATAAATTAGTAATATTAAAAAAATAGGATCTATATTTATAAGAAGAAATTTTATTATTACCTAATGTATTGTACTGAAGATAAGAAAAGGGGAAAAAATGAAAATTATTAATACATTATTGTGTTTGTTTTTGATTATACTAAACAGCTGTAATTCCAATGATCACGACACTCTCAAGAACAAGAATAAACTTACTAAGTTACAGCAAGCTAAAAATGAGGAAAAACATGATTCAGGCCAAATAGAACGACAACAAGTAATACCTAAATCTTCTGAAGAATTACCTAAAGAAATACCTAAATCTCCTGAAGAATTACTTAAAGAAAAACTATCTGAAGATCAGAAAATACATCTTGACTGGTTAAAAACCGCTTTAACTGATCCTGGAGAATTTGATACATTTTTACAATATGATGTATCCAAAATAAAAACGGCACTTGACCATATAAAAACTGAACTTGATAAATGTAAGGGGAAAAAAACTGCTGCTCAACGAGAAAGCGTTTTTAAAGAGATGGTTAAAGGGGCACTTAGCGATGGAGATATAGATAAATTTCCAGAACAAGCAATTAGTTTATGCGATATTCTTCCGTAATATAACAGCCCCCTTATTTGGGGGCTTTACTAAACACATTGCTATGCTGCAAATATATAATCAAATTGTTTATCTTCTTTTAACGCTCCAAAGAATATTAACGGACTAGCGCCATAAATAGGCTGCTTAAATGACATAAACCTTTCAAAATCTTTTAAATCCTTTAATCTATTATTTTTTTTGAAATATTCTTTTATAAGCTCCGCCCAATACTTTATGCTCTTGAACTCAACATTCTGTTCAAAATGTTTTATTAAAGCCGCTTCAATTTTCTTGATACCATCAATATTATTGGGGTCTATATTTTGAATAAAACTTATTTTTTGAATAATTGAGTTTATATTATCTTTTGTTGTAGGGCTATTTACCCAATCTTTTATATTAGATAAAGCGTCTTTAAAAATACTGTAGTAATAAAATCTATCTTTTTTTTGTTCTTGCTTAATATCTCTTTTTTGGTTTTGAATAGTGTTATTTTTTTGCTTTTGTTCTTGATTAATCTCTTTTTTTTGTTCTTGCTTTTGATTAAAACTAATTTGCTTATTAGGCGTATGATTTTCATTTTCATAACTATTATTGTAAATAGGCGCTGCATCAGTATCCACTTCACTTCTTATGTTAAGACATGCAACTAAAGCATACCTTTTAAAATAAGTAATAGCTGAACCAACTTGTTGTGGTATTGAATTCATATTTTTAGACGCATCTATATGAATTCGCGTATCAAAAGACTCCCGATAGCCAGTACTTTTACTGTAAAATGTGGTCCTAATAACTTCTATAACTTGACCCTCTGCAACTGTAAAAGTTGGAAATTGCCTAAACATAAGATCTAAATTGTGCTTTTTAATAACATTTTTAATTTCTTCTACTATATCATTGAAATCTTGATACTTATACTTATGTCCCGGAAGACTTTTGTCAATACCTGGTAAATTCATAATTAGGGTATCCATATCGTTTAAGAATTTAATTTCTGCTTGCATATTATTTTGGATATTTTGATTTTTTTCTATGTGTGACATAATCGTCAACCTCCTATTTTATAGATATAAATAATTATATAGCAAAAACTATTTTTGCCAACTTTTTAACAAAAATTTTTGCAAAAAAATAGTGGGACTTAACCAAACTCTCTTTACAAAGAATCTCGCTAAGACCCCACTAGACTATTTATCTTATTATTTTTTGCAAATTATCTATAAATAGGTAGGTGCCAATGTCAATCATTAAACAACTACGCTATTTGTAGTGTAACTCAACTTAAAATTAAAATCAATTTATTTTTATTAAATTATGAAAGTATATTTAATTAATGAAATTAATAATTTAATTTAATATTTTTTAGAAAAGTATTTACTTTTAAATCAAAATTATGCATTATATTATTTATAATTATTTATATCTATAAAATAGGAGGATGACGATTATGTCATTATCAACCAATAAAAACAGTCCAAATTGTAAAAACAAACAACCACATAAATTAATTGTTCTTATCTCAACACTAGAATACGTAAACAAAACTCATAAGAAATATACACAACAAAACATACTATATTACTATAATAAAAATCTAAAACGCAATGGTCAAAAACCCGTTAAACTAAAAACACTGCAAAAATATCTTTACAAATTAGAAAAAGAAATAAAAGTCACAACTAATTACTATAAACACTTGGGAGTAAATTGTGGGACTGAAATTTACTATAAACTTAATTATTCAAAAAAAGAGTGTTATCAAAAGATTAACCAATTCTTTAAAGAAAAAAAAGAAACAAGATTTCAGAAAAGGGTTAATAACCACTTTAAAGACAAATTTCCTTTAGAGGGGAGTGTAAATTTGGAGGTATGTTTAAGTAATACAAATAATAATATAAAAGAAGAAAAAAAAGAGGAAGATAATCCAATAAAAAAATTCCAAATAATAAAATACTTCAATAAATGTAACTTTTTATCTAAAAAATCTCTCTTTCTCTTATTGAATTTAAATATTGATAAAGATACTTTGATTAAAGTACTTAAAGCCATAAAAAGATATGAAATTGAATTAACAAAAAATAAGAAAATTTTTTCAAATAAATCCTGTTTTAAGGAAAAGCAAAACAACCTGAAAGAAATTCTAGAAAATACCAAAAAACAATTAGAAAAAAACGGATACAATGCTAAACAATTGGAAACAGAATTTAAAAAAATATATGAAAACTATAAAAATAAGCCGCATTTTATCATTGAATATCAAAAATACAATGATTTAAGCAAAATAAAGCGTAAATTAGAAAAATCGATTGAATTGAAAAAAGAAAATCCACAAAAAAATTACGAACATATAAGGACAAACATTTTCAATATTCTTATTGATCGACTAAAAAACAAAGCAGAAATTGAAGTGTTAAAACCAATTATAAAAAACTATTTGAATAGCAAAAAGAAATTAGAATATAATAA
>NZ_JACHFG010000025.1 GCF_014201775.1 Borreliella yangtzensis
ATTATTTTTTAAATTATTATATTATATATTAACTTACGTTGCAAATTCATCTCCACCTAAATTTCATAGAAATTATAGATGGAGTATTCTTTGCTATTTTTTTGATAAACTTTGATTTAGAAATAATAGTTGACAGATAGGGTGGTTTCAATTTGGGTCTTAGTTGAAAGCTCTTAGAAAGAACTTTTAACCAAGACCCAAAGCCTTTAAAAATTGACATGAAAAATTGTGGAATTACTAAATGAGTAATAATTCAACCAACAATAATTAGAATACCCCAAATTCCAAATAAAATCAATTCTTATTGACAAAATTTACCCCCCTCCCCAAAATAAATTTTCTGTGAACTGCTATTTCTATAATCTTTGATTTAGAAATAGCAGTTCACAGAAATAGCGGCTCGCATGAGAAAATATTTTCTGCAATTAACCGCGCAAACTTTCAAATTCTTCCATAAACTCCTTTAGTAAATCTTTTTTATATTTAAAAACTTTATCTAAAAAAAAGCTAGTAAATTGTATATTTTTACCATAAAAATCATAACTTTCCTGATTTTGAAATTGAAATCTCAATATCTTTGCCGGATTTTCTTTTTCAATTCTTTTATCTGCGTTAGATTTTTTAATTCTATTATATGTTTCTGCAAATCCAAACTGCTTTATTTCTTCTATTTTTAAATCGCCTGATAATACTTTTTTGTAAAGCCTCAAGTATAAGAATGCTTGGGTTCTTCCTATGATAAATTTTTTAAGAAAGTCTTCAAATTTTTTGTACCCATCAAGCTGATAAAGTTTTTTGGTTCTTATTTTATATAAAATTTCCATTAATTCAATTTTATTGTTTACTTCACTTATAGTGATTCTTCTTATTTGATTTTTATAGCTTTCGTACTCTATTTCATCATCTTTATCGCAATTATTTTTAAATTGATTAACACCGGTCTTCCTATTATTTAGAATAATTTCTTTTCGCTCCTTTTTAGACACAACTACCTCCACTTATAAAAGTACGCTTAGCGTACTTTTATTATTTTTTCCAAAGCTTCCTGAGCTTCTTTATAATACATTGCTTCAATATCAGGCTCTTTTAGTTCATTAATTAAAACTTTAATACTATTAAGGCTATGAATTTTACCTTTAATAAAGGTTCCATAATTCTTAAACACCACCTCTTCTACGTCTCTAAAAGTATTTCTATTTTTAACAAACTGATTTTCTACTATTGAAACGTCTATTTTTTTATTTTTAAAAATATCAACTTCTTCTATTGCATCCATTAACATGGGAAACGCCTCAACAGACCATCTTTCAATTTGAATAGGTATAATAACCTTGTCTGTAATATTTAAAGCATTGTATAATAGGGGGCCCAAACTAGGGGGTGTATCAATTATTATATAGTCAAAATCATTATTAGATAAAATTTTTTTTATACAATGTTCCAATAATTGTTCTTTATATCTTTCATCTTCTTGTTCAAATTTACATAGAATTGGATGAGAAGGAATAATATACATTTTACTATTTATTTTGTTTAAATACTTATTCAAGTCAAAGTTTTTATATTCTTTAAACATGTAGTAAACATTAATTCCTTCAACACCCTTTATATTCTCAATAAAATAACTAGTTAAACTATTTTGAGGATCTAAATCGATCAGTAAAACTTTTTTATCAAAATTTTTTAAGATGTGGCTAAAAATGATTGCTAGTACACTTTTACCAACCCCGCCCTTAATTGATGCAATTGTTATTATTTCTGTTTTCTTTCTATCCATTTTTTTATAATTCCTCCATTTGGCAACTTTTTATTGTAAAAATTGTATACTTCTCTTTCTAGCTTACTTATTAGTTTAAGTAAAGATTGATTATACTTTGTTTCTGATTTTTCTTTTTTAATTAAACGAGATATCCCTTTAATATAGCAGGAGATGCTCCCCTTTTTAAATCTAAATTCTATATAATAAGCCTTTGAAAATGTATATGATTTTGTAGTGTTGTTTTCTTGGTATTTTGTTACAACGTTTCGTATTGGCTTTCTGTATCCATAATAAATACCTAAAAATTTATCATCTCCTTTTAAGGAAAACAAATTAAATTCACTAATTTTTTTTTTATTAAACAATCCTCTAAATGAAATGAAAAATTTATTTTTTTGATTTTTATTGACACCAAATACATATAAATCATTCATTATCCTTGTATGATATATTTTTTTACTGTTATTCTCTTCTATTTTAATAAATATGCGAGTTTTTTTATTTTTTTTGATCATTGTTTTTTTGGTTTTGATAGGTTCTAATACATTTTCCACAATTAATTCTAATTAGCATTATTTTCAAATTCCTTTGATTTCAAATAATATTCATTGGACTCTATCATTTTTAGAATCTCATAATAGTAGTGATTATTAAATATCTTGCTATATTCTAAACTGCTTTTTTTGTCTAAATATTTTTTCAATAACGGTATTAAAATACTAAGCTTTATTTTATTTTTTAATTGTTCAATGAGTATATTGAAAACATTGTTTTTGATATCTGTTTTGTCTTCTTTTTCATTTATTTTTTTGTTCTTAAGATTATTCTTTAGTTTTTTTACTATTTTTTCTAAATCATCGTATTTGTTGTTTTCTATAATGAAATGTGGCTTGTTTTTATATTTTTTATATATTTCTTCAACTTTTATTTTTAATTGTTTGCTGTCATAATTTTCATTTTTTAATTCATTTTTTATTTTGTTTAGTATTTTACTTAGTTCTTTTTGCTTGTTTTTAAGCTTTTTCATTGTTGGTAACTTAGTGCTATATATTTTTTTGTATATATTTTTTTTAATTAAATTTACTGATCTTTTTATAATTTTACATATTTCAATCGTAATTTCTTTTTCTAATTTTAGATTTAAAATAGAATGAGATATATTCGATCCGAAATTACATTTTTTTATGTAATTTTTTATTTGTAATTTTTTTATGGTCTCTTTTTCTTCTTTATTATTATTTTTATTATTATAACACTCCTGTTTTTCTACATTGCTATTTTTAATGCAATTCTTTTCAAAATAGGAATTAACACGGCTTTTATATTTATTCTTTTTTTTATCTTTAAAATGTTTATTAACTATTCGGTAGCACTCTTTTTTAGGATATTTAAGTTTGTAGTAAACTTCGGTACCCATGTTAACACCTAAATGTTTATAGTAATTATTAGTTACCCTAAAAACTGTTTCTAGTTTGTAAAGGTAGTTTTGTAGAGTTTTAATTTTAACTTCCCTTTGACCATTCCTTTTTATATTGTTATTAAAATAATACAGTATATCACTTTGAGTATATTGCTCAAGGTTTGAATTTGCATAACTTAATGTGGATATTAAGACAATTAATTTATGTTGGTATTTATTGCTGTTAGTTTTTATGTTTTTCATTTTTTTCCTCAATTTTTTCATGCAAAAACTTTAATAACATTGCCATTAAAGTTTTCTATCAAGAATAATAATAACTCAAAACATGGTAAAAAGTAAACTTATTCGACAAGAATGGAGAAATTTTTTACTGAAATGCAAAAATTAAATAGTCATAATTCACAACCATTAGAATGAAAGAAAAAGACTATTAACAAAAGTTAATAGTCTTTTTCAAGGAGTAATAAGTTAAGTAATAAATTACTAACTTATTACACTAGTAATTATATATTAATAATTGTAAAATACAAAGCAATTTGAAAATTTTTTTACATTTTTTTCATTCTGCCATTCTGAAGCCCATCAAATGTTCTTTTGATTTTAGCATTCTAACTAATTTTTCAGCATCAAGCACATCGCCATTGAAGTTGTAATTGAAATTTTGAACAATTGTTCTATTTTCGCTTTTTTGTAATTTGGCAATTTCTTCTGCAATGATTTTAGCTTCAAGTTTGCGTAGATTTTCATCTATTGGTGCAGGAGTTATTCTTACCAGTTCGGGTTGACCGAATTCACTAGACATTACACCTGAGTTTGGCATATATGTTGGTTTGTTTGAAACGAACCGTGCACCACCACGAGCAAATTTTATTTCTTCGATGGAGCCAGCCGATTTTACTGTTGCAATTCTTTTTAGTATTTCATCTAAAATTTTTTGCGTCTTTTCTAAATCACTAGCTTTTGAGAAGTACCATCCAGTACCTAAGTATCCCGGCTCAGCATTTACCTTGTCGACTTCGGCCTGTGCCTTAATTCGTTCATTTTCTAGGTTGGAAAGTTTTTTTTCTCTCTCGGTTTCTATTTTCTTATTTTCCTCAGCTTTAGTAAG
>NZ_JACHFG010000026.1 GCF_014201775.1 Borreliella yangtzensis
TGTGGGTTATCAAAATCATGTAGTTTATCAAAATCATGTGGGTTATCAAAATCATGTGGGTTTATGTAAATCATGTGGGTTTATCAAAATCATGTAGTTTATCAAAATCATGTGGGTTTATGTAAATCATGTGGGTTATCAAAATCATGTGGGTTTATGTAAATCATGTGGGTTTATGTAAACTTGAGCCCAACTTATGAGCCGAAAAGTTGAGCTTTTTAACAAAAATTTTTGCAAAAAAAGTGGGCCTTAACCAAACTCTTTTACTAAAGAATCTCGCCAAGACCCCACTAGACTATTTATCTCATTATTTTTTTGCAAATTAACAAAATATAAGGTAGTAAAACAAACGAAGAAGTCTCACTACGCTATTTGTAGTGTAACTCAACTTAAAATTAAAATCAATTTATTTTCCCTAAATTATAAAAAGCACATTTAATTAATGAAATTAATAATTAGAACTAAATATTTTTTAAGAAAGTATTTACTTTTAAATCAAAATTATGCATTATAATATTAATTATTATTAAACAAAATATTAAGGAGTAACTTCAAAATGAAAGAAGTAATAACCCGTAAAAAAAGTCCAAATTGCCACAATAACCACCAACACAGATTAATTGTTCTTATTTCAACACTACAGTACATAAACAAAACCCATAAGAAATACACACAACAAAACATACTATATTACTATAATAAAAATCTAAAACGCAATGGTCAAACACCTGTTAAACTAAAGACACTGCAAAAATATCTTTACAAATTAGAAAAAGAAATAAAAGTCACAACTAATTACTATAAACATTTGGGAGTAAATTGTGGAACTGAAATTTACTATAAACTGAATTTTTCAAAAAAAGAGTGTTACCAAAAGCTAAACCAATTCTTCAAAGAAAAAAAAGAAACAAGATTCCAAAAAAGGGTTAATAACCACTTTAAAGACAAATTTCCTTTAGAGGGGAGTGTAAATTTGGAGGTATGTTTAAGTAATAAAAATAATAATATAAAAGAAGAAAAAAAAGAGAGAGATAATCCAATAAAAAAATTCCAAATAATAAAATACTTCAATAAATGTAACTTTTTATCTAAAAAATCTCTCTTTCTCTTATTGAATTTAAATATTGATAAAGATACTTTGATTAAAGTACTTAAAGCCATAAAAAGATATGAAATTGAACTAACAAAAAATAAGAAAATTTTTTCAAATAAATCTTGCCTTAAAGAAAAGCAAAACAAACTGAAAGAAATTCTAGAAAATACACAAAAAGAATTAGAAAAAAAAGGATACAATTCAGAACAATTGGAAATAAATTTTCAAAAGATACATAAAAAATACAAAAATAAACCGCATTTTATTATTGAATACCAAAAATACAATGATTTAAGCATTATAAGGCGTAAATTAGAAAAATCGATTGAATTGAAAAAAGAAAATCCACAAAAAAATTATGAACATATAAGAACAAACATTTTCAATATCCTTATTGATCGACTAAAAAATACTGAAGAAATTGAAGTGTTGAAACCAATTATAAAAAACTATTTGAATAGCAAAAAGAAATTAGAATATAATAAAGTATTCGGTTCATATTATTATGAATTATTAGAAATGCTAAAAAATGGAAACAATTATTTGATGCCTGGTATTTTAAATTCAAACATGTGTTTGAATAATAGGGGAAAAGCAATAAGCTAAAAAATATGAATGATACTAAATTAAGAAAAATTATGCCAAATATTCAATTTATTTTAGAAAATCTTCATTTAATTTTAACAGCGATTAGCATATGTCTGTTAAATTTCTTTATGACACATAACGGCTCGAATTTTCGTAGAAGTTTATATTTTTACGGGGAAAATTTGAAAGAAATTAGTGGTGTTAACTATGATTATAATGTATTTCTTACTATTTTTATGATTGTTGTGCCGGCTATTTTCTTTTCCATGATGATCAATAAGTCTTACGAGCATTCAAAAGCACAAGGTAAGATTGAAAGGTCTACATTAAAAATGCAAATGTTATTGTTACTATTGTGTGCATTTGCAACTCAAATTCCTAGTACATGGTACAGTTTTGAAGATATTTTCACAAAATCCTATGAAATAGAAATAACAGACTTAAAAAATCAGATTTTAGAAGAATTGCAAAATAAAAAAAATTTTATAAAAGCGAAAAAAGAAGATTTGCTAACTCAAAAAAAAAGAACTTCAGATTTAATTAATAAGAGATTGTCAAATATAGAAAATCTTGAAGATAAGCAACTTGATCTAGATCCTAGCAATTATAAGACCATGATAAATAATATACAAAAAAAAATTAATGAGATAAAAAAAGAAAATGAGAATTTGTCTGAAAAAATAGATAATATTGAAAGAGAATTTGGTAAATTAGATAATGAGCTCCTTAATTTTGTTAAGGAAAAAAAGGAAGAAGTAGTTCGTATGCAAGGTTTTTATGCATTATTTGGGAATTCTTCACTGATAAATAGAAAAAATTATGTAGAAAGGTTTAGAGCGTGGGCATTTTTGATATTGTCTGGTGCATTAGATTTTTTCATAGGGAAATTACTGACATCTATATATCGTGCTAGAAAAAAGTATGCCGAAGAAATAAAGCAGCAATCAAAATTAATTAATGAAAACACAAATAATATGAAATTAAATATAGATTTATTGGCTAGTTCTTCTGAAGGATTAGTTGATTTTAGTAAAAAATCAACCATACAAAATGATACTGATGCTTATACTTTTAATAAAGAATTGTTTAATGCTATTGATTTTATTTGCACTTATCTTGAGGATAATCAATCCACAATTTACTCTATTGTAAAAATATGTAATAAATCTGGAAAGACGGAATCTTTTGTAAGAAGAAATATCAATCTTTTAATCAAATTTAATCTAATATATCTAAAAAAGAGAAGATATATTTTAAATGTGCGCGAAGTTTTACAACTAAAAAGGATAATGGAAAAAAGCAATAACGAAAAATTAAAGACATTATTGAGTGAATACAAATTCCCTACTTTATTGACGGTTTAGTGGGTTGAAAATTATTAAATTTTTTTGTAGTATCTTTTAGATTAAATTAAAATCATTGTGAAATATATGGTTAAGTAACTTTAGAGTTACCCAAAAACTAAAGATATTTCTATACGGCTTTCATGGTTATTTTCTTTCATGATCTTTTATGCATAGTATTCCTTGATTTTATCATAACATGTTTGTATAGGATAATTGATTTTGTAATAGACAATAACATTGTTGTCTATATTTTTAGTGTAAAATCTGGCTATGACTTTGATTTTTTCTAGTTTGTTGATATGGGTTTCTAATGATTTTACTGTATCTTGAGCTATACCAAAATGTTGAATTAGTTCGTTATAGTCTTTTAGTATTGTTTCTGTAGTAAATTGACTAAATTGTTTTTTAATTTGTTCAATTGTAAACATAAGTGTTTCTAATTTGACTAGTAGCTTGGGTAGTTGACTTAGTTGATTTTCCATGGTTGCGCCCAAAATTTTTACTCAATCAAGAATATTTTAGAAAAAATTCGCTTTTGTAAATCACTAGTATTTTTGTAAATTCCTAATTTTCTTAAGTTAGCATTAATGTATAATTTTAGATTATGCAAATTTTTGCAAGGCTCATTTTCAGAAAAAAAATTAGAAATCAAATTTGCAATAGTATATGTATTTTCGTTCTTACTATTTTTGTAAGTACTTAGATTTATTTCATTAGGCTTGACGGGCTTAAATGCTTTAATGTAGTTTAGTTTTTTACCCAGATTCTGGATACACGGATTTTCAGTTAGTCGGATATTTCCTGGATTTTTGGTATATTTGTTATCTTCTTTCGTTTCTTTGGTCTTTACAATCAAAGAATAGGCAATTTTCAGCTGTTTGGTAGTTATATTGAAGTCAAATATATTTCTTGCCACACGATTAATTTTTTTTGCTCTAATAGATAACAATTCACTTTTGTTTAGATTTTCAATGCATCTAGAAATTTTGTTAGATTGAACTAAAGAATATGTTTTCAACATCAAGCCATTGTCCAGCACATAAGAAAGTATATTGGACTTGAAGTTGTAGGGGGTTTTGATATTCTGATTTTTCAAATCAGATAATGGAATTCCAGAAGCCATAATAATTCCAAGTAATTTGTGAGTTGTGCTAGAAGTCTTCATAAGATGTTCACTAATCATAATGAATTCTTTAGGATTAATTTCGCAAAGTGGCTCTTCCTTATTCTTAGAAGGCTTGA
>NZ_JACHFG010000027.1 GCF_014201775.1 Borreliella yangtzensis
CTACATGATTTTGATAAACTACATGATTTTGATAAACTACATGATTTTGATAACCTACATGATTTTACCTACATGATTTTGATAAACTACATGATCAAGTTAGACTCAAGTTTTCGACTTAATTATGTAATGGGTAATATGGTTTATTATGGAAATTTTAGTTTGTGTTTTTTGGCAAACGGCACATAAAAAAACCACTTTCAAGTTAACACTCGTATTTTAACTTGAAAGTGCATGTTACAAGTAGATATGCTAGTAAGCATAATGGATAAAATAAAAAATGTAAATAATCAAAAAAAATAATTGCAAATTCCAATATGAATTGAATTTTTAGAAAAGTGTACTACTATTGAGTAGTAATAATTACTTTATATTGTCAATAATATTGATATTTGCAAGTAATTAAGTAATAATATCTTGCGCGCTATTTGTAGCACAAAATATTATCGCCTAAGTAGTAAGAAATGAATTATAAGAATTTGTTTCCTAGGAAGGACGCGCTTTCTAAATTAAACTTGAGTGCGATTGAATATTGTGTTTTAGGTGATATGAAACGTGTTATTTCTGAATTGAAAAATAATTCTTCCAAAGATGAAAATTGTAATTTCATGTTGCCTTTGTTTGAAAATTATAATGAAAAATGTTTTGATAAATTTTTTGTGAAGTTGGGTCCTAGTAGAGCTAAACAACTAATTAGTTTGTTCCGTAAAATTAAAACAAGAATAAGTGATAGTCTGTTTGAAACAGAAGTTCTTTTACTGTACTTGTGTATTGAAGATGAGGATATGTGTTTAGCAAATCTTCTGTATTGTGGGGGTGAAGACTGTGGGGGCGAAGACAATTGTTTTGATTGCATGGGGTCTGATCTTGATCAACAATTCAAAAATATAAGTAAAACATTAATTTCTATGCTAGAGGATTTTGGTGTTTTTGTGTAGGATTTTTTACTAAAACAAGTTTAAATTATTTGTGATTTTCAAGTTGGTTTAGTCTACTAAAGAACTTATTATTTTATAACTTATTATAGCGCAAGCTTGTTCGGTGGTGTAATTAAGCTTATAATGGACTAAAAATCCACAATCTGTTGTTTTTCTAGTGCAACATTTAGTTATAATTTTAAATTCTTTTAATTTTTTAAGATATTTTTTCATTGTTGTTAGTTTAACATGTGCTAGGTGGGCTTTTGAAAGGCCATAATTATACAGCCTAAGCACATTTTCTATTGGATATTGACCAAATTGGTTATTTACTATTTCTATTGCAAAGACAAGAATTTCTAATTTTATTTGTTTTTTGTTAAATATTACCCCATTTTTATCCCTAATTTTTTGTTAAAAAAGATTAGCTTTTGTATTTTCTTTTTATGGGTTAAAATCCATAAAAACGCAATCTCCATGTAAAAACTAACAAGACCGGTTAATTAGTTTTGTTATTTTTTTTCAGTAAAACAGAAAGTAAAAAAGAAAACATTGATAATAATAAAAATATAAAAGCTATTTTGATTTTATTACGCAAGTATAAATTATGAATGCCTATGTAGCCAAAAGGCAAACACAATAAAAATATTAATCCTGAATAAAATTGTTTGTTTTGTCTATTTGTAGTCCTACAAGCGACACAAATTTTGTCATAATTTTTAATTAATTTTTTGCAATAAAAACATTGTATACTATTAAAATATTTACGCAAAATTGGCTCCCCAAACAAAAAATCTACTAAAAATTGTACAATCAAAAAACGGCTCTTTCAATATTCAAATTATTTTGTGAATAAATTGTAAATAATGTAGAGCACCATATTATACTTACTTTTTAAGTATCGTACTAATGAAGATTAAAAATATAAATTTCTACTATAATAGTAACGCATCGAATAAAAAATACAAATAATCAGAAAAATAATTGCAAATTAAGGGACAATTTTTTTAAAAAATGATTTTCTTAGCAAGAATTATTATAAATAGAGTAGCAATTCTTGTTACATTTCTAATTTTCAAGTTTTGATTTTTACGGTTAGAAAATTTCTTGAAAAATTAGGTGGAGGTTAAATTTCTCATGGTTAAAGTTTGGAGCCAAGATATTTATACTAATTAAAAATTATATATATAATTTTTAATTAGTATAAATATCTTGGCTCCAAACTTTAACCATGAGAAATTTAACCTCCACCTAATTTTTCAAGAAATTTTCTAACCGTAAAAATCAAAACTTGAAAATTAGAAATGTAACAAGAATTGCTACTCTATTTATAATAATTCTTGCTAAGAAAATCATTTTTTAAAAAAATTGTCCCTTAATTTGCAATTATTTTTCTGATTATTTGTATTTTTTATTCGATGCGTTACTATTATAGTAGAAATTTATATTTTTAATCTTCATTAGTACGATACTTAAAAAGTAAGTATAATATGGTGCTCTACATTATTTACAATTTATTCACAAAATAATTTGAATATTGAAAGAGCCGTTTTTTGATTGTACAATTTTTAGTAGATTTTTTGTTTGGGGAGCCAATTTTGCGTAAATATTTTAATAGTATACAATGTTTTTATTGCAAAAAATTAATTAAAAATTATGACAAAATTTGTGTCGCTTGTAGGACTACAAATAGACAAAACAAACAATTTTATTCAGGATTAATATTTTTATTGTGTTTGCCTTTTGGCTACATAGGCATTCATAATTTATACTTGCGTAATAAAATCAAAATAGCTTTTATATTTTTATTATTATCAATGTTTTCTTTTTTACTTTCTGTTTTACTGAAAAAAAATAACAAAACTAATTAACCGGTCTTGTTAGTTTTTACATGGAGATTGCGTTTTTATGGATTTTAACCCATAAAAAGAAAATACAAAAGCTAATCTTTTTTAACAAAAAATTAGGGATAAAAATGGGGTAATATTTAACAAAAAACAAATAAAATTAGAAATTCTTGTCTTTGCAATAGAAATAGTAAATAACCAATTTGGTCAATATCCAATAGAAAATGTGCTTAGGCTGTATAATTATGGCCTTTCAAAAGCCCACCTAGCACATGTTAAACTAACAACAATGAAAAAATATCTTAAAAAATTAAAAGAATTTAAAATTATAACTAAATGTTGCACTAGAAAAACAACAGATTGTGGATTTTTAGTCCATTATAAGCTTAATTACACCACCGAACAAGCTTGCGCTATAATAAGTTATAAAATAATAAGTTCTTTAGTAGACTAAACCAACTTGAAAATCACAAATAATTTAAACTTGTTTTAGTAAAAAATCCTACACAAAAACACCAAAATCCTCTAGCATAGAAATTAATGTTTTACTTATATTTTTGAATTGTTGATCAAGATCAGACCCCATGCAATCAAAACAATTGTCTTCGCCCCCACAGTCTTCACCCCCACAATACAGAAGATTTGCTAAACACATATCCTCATCTTCAATACACAAGTACAGTAAAAGAACTTCTGTTTCAAACAGACTATCACTTATTCTTGTTTTAATTTTACGGAACAAACTAATTAGTTGTTTAGCTCTACTAGGACCCAACTTCACAAAAAATTTATCAAAACATTTTTCATTATAATTTTCAAACAAAGGCAACATGAAATTACAATTTTCATCTTTGGAAGAATTATTTTTCAATTCAGAAATAACACGTTTCATATCACCTAAAACACAATATTCAATCGCACTCAAGTTTAATTTAGAAAGCGCGTCCTTCCTAGGAAACAAATTCTTATAATTCATTTCTTACTACTTAGGCGATAATATTTTGTGCTACAAATAGCGCGCAAGATATTATTACTTAATTACTTGCAAATATCAATATTATTGACAATATAAAGTAATTATTACTACTCAATAGTAGTACACTTTTCTAAAAATTCAATTCATATTGGAATTTGCAATTATTTTTTTTGATTATTTACATTTTTTATTTTATCCATTATGCTTACTAGCATATCTACTTGTAACATGCACTTTCAAGTTAAAATACGAGTGTTAACTTGAAAGTGGTTTTTTTATGTGCCGTTTGCCAAAAAACACAAACTAAAATTTCCATAATAAACCATATTACCCATTACATAATTAAGTCGAAAACTTGAGTCTAACTTGATCATGTAGTTTATCAAAATCATGTAGGTAAAATCATGTAGGTTATCAAAATCATGTAGTTTATCAAAATCATGTAGTTTATCAAAATCATGTAG
>NZ_JACHFG010000028.1 GCF_014201775.1 Borreliella yangtzensis
CTTGATTATATTAGGAGTAATTGCTTTATTAAGAATCCTTGTTTGATACTTAGTTACTATGGAATTAGGAGTATGGCAAGATATGAAAATTCTCTATATCTTGCAGCTGCAAATGAGTTTGAAATAAGTGAAGTTAAGATTAAAAATGTTGCTGGATATCACTTTATTGCGACAAAAGAAAAAGAGATATTATACGATTCACTTGATTTAAAACCACGAGGGAAAGAATTTAGAGTAACTTCAAAGCGTATTTTTAAGTTTAAATAATGCACTATAGCTTTAAACTATTTTTTGTGAATTTATAAGCTTGAATTTTGTTAGCAGAAGAGAGTCCATAGATATTATCAATTTCATGAGTTGAAGAGTATTTCATAAGCTCTTTAATTTGAAAAGAATTGTAACCATTGGCTTTTAAATTTGAAATAAATAAATTTCTACATAAATGAAGAGATTTATTTGCTTTAAATCCAGATTTTTTAAGAAGATTTTTGAATTTTCTAGAAATATGGATAATATCAATTTGATTATCTTTAAACTTATTTTTAGTCTTTTGGAAAAAATAAGTACGCCTAGTATCAATATTTTTTTCTTCGAAATGATTTTTATGAGCTATTTGAATAGCATCGAATTCTTTTGAATTTATAACAATTTCTCTAATACAAGTGGTACTTCTTTTTTTTGCTACATTTACTTTTATATTGTAAAAAATTTCACCAGTTTTGCTTAAAAAGGGAGAAATATCTTGCATTTTTACTTTCCTAATTTCAGTGCCCCTACACCCGGTTATTAAAAGCAAATATACAAACCAACCAGATATGGGATCAATTTGTTTTAGCATTTTGATACATTTTTCAATGAGTTTACTAGTTTTTGGAGTTAGGTAGAACTTAGGACTAGGCTTTAGAGTTTCTTTTTTAGTTTTAGATGAATTTTTCAGAGAATTTTTAAGAATTTTATTTTCATCAATAACTTTTTGATAATCTTTTAGAAGTTTGAGGATAAAGTCTGTATGACTATTATTTAAATTAAGATAATTATTAAAGTCCATAAAATCATCTCTTTAAAAGTGTTACTTTTAAATTAAGTAAAAGTAATAAAAATAGGTAAAAATTACAATTTACATTTTATCAAAAACTAAAAATTTTAGTCAAATTGAAGTGTCTCTCATTGCATGCGAAATTTAGAGTATAGAGTGGTTGTAGCAAGCAGAAGTGGCGATTTTTAAGGGGGTAAGTTAAGAAAGATAGTATACTTTGTGTGATATATAGCAAATACCCTGAAATTTAATTTATATGTGTTTTGTGAGTTTCTGTAGTGAGTTGACCATTTGCAATGGAGAGATTTTCGGGAGTTGATTAAAATTACATTTTCAGTTTGTTAAAATGTAATAACGCAATGTAACAAAATCAATTATTTAAACCTGTAAAAAATTGTAATTATTATGGGTTGCATTATCTTTTGAACTTATAGAATAGGAGTAACTTATGAATAAAAAAATAATAATGTTTATTATTTGTGGCATTTTTGCATTAGTTATTTCTTGCAAGAATTATGCAATTAATAAAGATTTAGAAAATTTAAAAGAAAATGCTAGAGAGAAGGTTGATGGATTTTTAGAGATAAAAAAAGAAGAGTTGACTGAAGGGATTAAAAACTTAGGATCAAAAGTTTCTTCAAAAGTTCAAGAAAAATTAATGCAAGCTGATGATCCACAAGGGCAAGCTCAAGAACAATTAGATCAAGAAGTTAAAGAATTAGAGAAAAAATTAAAAGAATTGAAAGAGAAAATAGAGAAAACTGATGATAAAACTACTCTTGGAGAATATTCTGGTTATGAAAAAGAATTAGAGACATTAGAAAAAGAATTAGGGGAAAAATTAAAAGATAAAAAAGAAGATAAAGAAAAACTTGAAAAGAAATTAAAAGAGTTAAAAGAAAAATTAAAAGAGAAAAAAGAGAAAAGAAAAAAAGCTTTAGAAGCGGCTCAAAAGAAATTTCAAGAATATCAACAACAATATAGTAATGCAAATGGAGTAACTGAAGGCGATCAATCTCGAAATCAAGGGAAAGTTGGGCAACAAGCTTGGAGTGAGGCTAGCAAATTAGGGTTATTAGATAAAAATTCTTCTATTGATAATGATGGTACTAGTGATATAACAAAAAAAGTTATAGATGGTGCACTTGAGAAGATTAAAAAAGAATTAGAAGAGAATAAGAATGATAATTTAAAATAGAAGTTCAATATGTAGGAGTACCTTATGGAGAAAAAAGTTTTTATTATTTGTGCAGTTTTTGCACTGATAATTTCGTGTGATAATCATGGAAATTTAAAAATAATTGAAGAAAAAAATCAAGAAAAAACTAAAGAGAAAGGTGTAAAAGGACAAGTTCAGGGATTTTTAGAAATAGAAGATAAAGAATTAATGCAAGCTGATGAGTCTAAAAAACAAATATCACAAGAGGAACAGCAAAAACAAAATAGAAAAAAGGCTTTAGAAGATGCTAAAAAGAAAGTAGAAGGGTTTCTAAAAGAATTAGAAGAGCTTGAAAAGAGAGCAGAATATAAAAAACGAGTAAATGATAATACTTATTACCAAGCTGATGATCCAATGAGAATTGGAGATGAAGTTTATAAGTGTGCCCTTGAGCTAGGTTTTAATCCTGATGATTTATTCAAGGGGTTCCTTTATAAGGGCATTGAAACAGAAAAGAAAGATATAGCCAATTTACTTCAAAAAATTGAAGAAGAGCTTGAAAGTTTTTAAGAAAAAAAATAATAAAAAATGGCTTTTGAAAACATAAATTATGAATAACAAGACTAACAAATAGTCTTGTTCTCTTATTTAAAATATTCACTGTGTTTATTATATAGTCTTTGAAAACCATAAAGATCAAAAGTTATAGATCGCGTTAGTTTGCCTGGATCTTCACTTTCAGGAACCTCAATTATGATCGTTGCAGTTTTATGTTTTAATAATTTTGGAAGTAAATTTTCTATACCTGGATCAGAAGTTCTTAAATTAATTCTAATAAACTCTTCACGTGAATCACGTGAAACGTTCCAAATTTCCCACATAACTCTACCATTTACAAATTTTTGATCTAACTTTCTTATTATTTTTTCAGCTCCATTGGCAAAAGAGAATGTAACCTTTATTTTACTAATGTTTTCACGTATTTCATATAACATAGGATATGAATTTTCAAAATCTATACTATAATAGTATTCTAAGTTAAATCCCCTATAATATGTTTCTTCCCCGTTTTTAATATATCTTGAAGTGGTAAAGCTAATGCGACTTGATTTTTCATCTTTTCCTGTAGAGATACTAGAAATAGTTCCTTTACCGGAATAACGGGTTTCAACATCATTTCTAAAAGTCTGAAAATAGGAAATATTTGCATCTGTAGTCCCTTTTTTGTGATAGTATTTTTCTTTATATCCCTCATCCGTAGATTGATCATAGGAAAATCCTATTATTTTTGTTGAAAACAGTAAAAATATCGAGAATATTTGAGATTTATTCATATAAATACTCCTTTTATAACAATGAACATTGTAAATATAGATCAATAGCTAATAAGTATAGAAAAGCTAACAGTTTATGTTAACAATTTGTTAAATTGCTTTACTATTTAGAGTAACAATTTGTTAATTTTGTTACTTTTGGGTAGTGCTTTTGAAAAGAGTTAAAAGATCTTATGATGATTATGTTGCATATTTTATAGAAGGAACTTTAAATGATGGAGAAATAGCAGCTAGACTAGGAGTTTCTAAAGTAAATGTGTGGAGAATGA
>NZ_JACHFG010000029.1 GCF_014201775.1 Borreliella yangtzensis
CCATTGGCTTTTAAATTTGAAATAAATAAATTTCTACATAAATGAAGAGATTTATTTGCTTTAAATCCAGATTTTTTAAGAAGATTTTTGAATTTATTAGAAATATGTATAATACTAATTTGATTGTCTTTAAATTTATTTTTAGTTTTTTGGAAAAGATAAGTACGCCTAGTGTCTAGATTTTTATCATCAAAATGATTTTTGTGCGCTGTTTGAATAGCGTCAAATTCCTTAGAGTTAATAACAATTTCTCTAATACAAGCGACACTTCTTTTTTTTGCTACATGTACTTTAATGTTATATAAAATTTCACCAGCTTTGCTTTGTAAAGTAGTAATATCTTGCATTTTTACTTTTTGAATTTCAGTGCCCCTGCAGCCACTTATTAAGAGTAAATGTACAAACCAACCAGATATTGGATCAATTTGTTTTAGTTGATTTATACATTTTACAATTAGTTTACTAGTTTTTGGAGTTAGGTAGAACTTAGGACTAGGTTTTAGAGTTTCTTTTTTAGTTTTAGTTGAATTTTTTAGAGTATTTTTAAGAATTTTATTTTCATCAATAACTTTTTGATAATCTTTTAGAAGTTTGAGGATAAAGTCCATATCATTATTATTTAAATTAGGAAAATTGTTAATGCGCATAAAATCATCTCCTTAAAAGTGTTACTTTTAAATTAAGTAAAAGTAATAAAAATAGATAAAAATTACAATTTACATTTTACCAAAAACTAAAAATTTTAGTCAAATTGAAGTGTCTCTCATTGCATGCGAAATTTAAAGTGTAGAGTGGTTGTAGCAAGCAGAAGTGGCAATTTCTAAAGGGGGCACTTAAGAAAGATATAATACTTTAAGTGATATATAGCAAATACCCTGAAATTTAATTTATATGTGTTTTGTAATATACTGTAGTGAGTTTGACATTTGCAATGGAGAGATTTTTGAGAGTTGATTAAAATTACATTTTAGTTTTGTTAATATGTAACAGAGCAATGTAACAAAATCAATTATTTAAACCTGTAAAAAATTGTAATTATTAGGGGTTGCATTATCTTTTGAACTTATGGAGTAGGAGTGACTTATGAATAAAAAAGTAATAATGTTTATTATTTGTGCTGTTTTTGCAGTAATTAGTTCTTGTGAAAATTTTACAAGTACAAGTACAAGTAGTACAAGTGAACAGATAAATAGTAAGACAATAGAATTCACTAAATTTACTGTAAAAATTAAAAATAAAGATAATGGTGGTAATTGGACAGACTTAGGAGATTTAGTTGTAGAAAAGGAAGAAAGAAAAAAAGGAGAATATGGTATTGCAACAGGTTTAAATGCAGGTGGACACAGTGCCACATTCTTTGAAGTAGAAGAGTCAGAAGTTAATAATTTTGTAAAAGCAATGACTGAAGGCGGAGCATTTAAAGCTAGTTTGTATTATGGATATAATAATGAACAAAGTGATGCAAGTGGTTTAAAAGATAAAGAGATAATAACAAAGATAGAGAAAATTGATAATTCTGAGTATATTACATTTTCAGGAGATAAAATTAAAAACTCAGGAGATAAAACTGCTGGATATGCAATATCACTAGAAGAACTTAAGAAAAATTTAAAATAGAAGTTAAATATATAGGAGAGGAGTAACTTATGAATAAAAAAATAATAATGTTTATCACTTGTGCTGTTTTTGCACTGATAATGTCGTGTGATAATCATGGAAATTTAAAAAAAATTGAAGAAAAAAATCAAGGTAAAGAAAATCAAAAAGTAAATAAAAATAATCAAGGTGGAGATTTAAAAGGGCCGCAAGTTAAGGGATTTTTAGAAAAAGCATTAATTGAGGCTTCTTCCCCTATTGGCGGTTTATTAAATAAAGCTCCAACATTGTTGGCAAATAATCACAAAGAAAAATCACAAGAAAGTGCTAACAATGGTGGTCAAGAAAGGCAAAAACAAAATCAAGAAGATAATAAGAAACAAGAAAAAGAACAACAAAAACAAAAGGTAGAGGTACAAGTATCAGAAGATAAGAAAGTAGAGAAATTAGAAGAAGCAAAGGGACAAGAAAAAGAAAACTTGCAAGTACAAGAAACACAAGTACAAGAACAAGCAGAACAAAAAGAAAAGAGCGAAGAAGAACAAGTTAAACAAGAAGAACACTTGCAAGTACAAACTGCAGAAGCAGAAGTAGAAATTGAAGTTGAAGAAGAGGAAGAGGAAAGAGGAGAAGGAAAGAGACAAAAAAAAGAAGATGGAGAGATTAAATATGAAATAAAAGTTCTAACAAAAAAAATAGATGAAATAAATGATAATATAGATGTTATTAAACGAAAAAGTTCTTATGTAGAAGAAATACCATTAAACCCACAAGAAATTATAGATAAAGTTACAGGGCCTGTATACGACGATTTTACAGATGATTCTAAACAGGCTATATACCATACTTGGGGTTTAATGAATGAAGATGAAGAAGGATTACCAAAGTTATTAAAAGAATTGGGTGATACTAGAAGTAGTTTAAGGACTAAATTAAATATAGGTAATCAAAAAAAAGTTGCGTTGCAATCAGATCCAAAATTAAAAGAAAATGTAAGAGTTAGCGAAATTGAATCAGAGTTAAATAACTTAAAATCAAAATTAGAAGAAGTTAAAGAATACCTTAAAGACCAATCTCATTTTGAAACAATTAAAGGCTATATCAATGATGATAGCAATAGGATTGATGATGATGAATAATCTTTAGATTTAATTAAGCTTTGTATACACAAAATAACAGCTAGCAATATTTGACTAGTTGTTATTTATTTAATTACAGTAATATTGCTGAAATTTAGATAATAAAGCTAGGAGAGGATATGAGAAAAATTAATTTTTTAATGCTTTTGTTTTTATTTGTATTAAGTTTAAGTGCAAATATAGAAGAAGAAGATTATGTAAAAACCAAAAGATCTTTTTCTGAAGAAGATTTTAATTTAATAAATAAAAGACTAGATAACTATGATTTTAAAAATGAGTATGAAAAAAGTCATGTTTTTTCCGATGCTCCTAAAATTAGAGGAAATTTAAGAAAAATTGGAATTAAAGATAAAAGTGTTTTTTTGGATGCTCTTGATGTTATAGAATATCTTATAAAAATTAAAATAAGTATAGATAATATTTTACTATCTGAGGATATGATTAAACTTATAGGAGGGCATCCAGATTCTATTTTTGATTATTTAATACAACTAGATTCTGATAAAATTGACTATGCTGAAAAATATGGAGAGAAAGCCAGAAGTAATTTTAAAGAATCTTATTCTGAGGATAAAGCAGGGGCAGTAAAACAGATTTTAAAACAAATTTTGGCTGATTTACCTAAAAATTAGGATTTTAATTAAGAATTAATAGATTTTGTAAGCATAGATTATGAAAAATAAGACTAGTTATTAGTCTTATTTTTTTATTTCTTCACATTTACTAAACATTGTAAAGAAATTACTAGTTTATGTTAACAATTTGTTAAATTGCTTTACTATTTAGAGTAACAATTTGTTAATTTTGTTACTTTTGGGTAGTATCTTTGAAAAGAGTTAAAAGATCTTTTGATGATTATGTTGCATATTTTATAGAAGGAACTTTAAATGATGGAGAAATAGCAGCTAGACTAGGAGTTT
>NZ_JACHFG010000030.1 GCF_014201775.1 Borreliella yangtzensis
CAATACTCAAGTCCAGTACATGCTAACTGCATTTGTGCTTGCACATAGTATTTGAAAAAATACTTGCTACTTAAGAAATTGCCATTTTTATTGTATTCTTCAATAGCGCTACTCATATAATGAGAATCGCTACTCTTAATTTCTAAAAGTTCTAAATCACCATAAAGATTAATAAACCAGCCGTCAATTGTTGAGCCTACTAAATTTTCTAAATTACCCATTTTTTTGAAATAGTTATACTTATCAACACCGTTAGCGTATTTGTTTTTATACAAAACCGCAATGTTACCATCGTGTGCCTTAGCAAACTCTCTAAATCCTAAATTTTCTAACTCTTTACCTTTTAACATGTATAAATTCTCTTCAAAAGGCATACTCATTCCAAAATATTTAAGCACTCTATTTACCATTAAGTCTTTTAGTCCTGCACCACCAATTAAAACAGTCCCTACTTCACTAGCACCGTATTTATCTAGTTTGTTTCTTTGCACGCTAAAATCAAGATTTTTATTAAATCTAAAACACTCTTTACTGCTTATTCCTGGTAATTTTTTGCCTATTTTGCTTAATTTACTTTTTTCTTTAATTGGAAAAGATTTTTCTTCAAATACTTCGCAACCAATAAAACTTTGTTGTTCAAAACTTATCATTTTAGCCTCTCCATTGATACTGATATTTTGGATATTTTGATTTTTTTCTATGTGTGACATAATCGTCATCCTCCTTTATATTTGTTTATAAATAATTGTATAGCAAAAACTATTTTTGCCAACTTTTTAACAAAAATTTTTGCAAAAAAATGAAAGGTTTAACTAAATTCTAACCTAAAGAACTTTGCTAAACCTAAAGTATAAATGGATTATTTTGATAACAAAAAATTTTTAGCTATACACATATATATAGCTCTAAAATTATTTTTGTCAACTTTTTACATAATTCAATATGATTTAATTTAGAATTAAAATTAATTTGGATTTTTATAAAACAAAAACTTATTTAAATTCTTTTGTTAAAAAATTAAATAAGTTTTAATTTAAAATAGAGCAAAAATAAAATGTTATTTTCTAATAATGTTCACCAGCATTATAATATAATGTTTGAAAAAAGAAAATTATATATTATTTTATTATTTGGCGCCTTGTAAATATTGCATTAAAAATGAATGTATAAACGGTCCAAAAATTGCTGCTGCTATTATCAAAAAATGTATCATTCTGTTCCCCATGTTAAGTTTTAAATGCAAATTCTTTTCTACATTATCAACCTTATTAGTAAGTTCAATTTTAAAAAAATCTATTTTGGTATTTAAATTTTTTTCTACAAAATCTATTTTAGTAGATAAACTATCTATCTTAGTGTTCAGATTCTTTTCTACATTGTCTATCTTAGCATTTAAACTCTTCTCAACATTGTCTATCTTGGCATTAAGTTCGGTTTTAACAGAATCTATTTTAGTATCTAAATTATCTATCTTAGTGTTCAGATTCTTTTCTACATTGTCTATCTTGGCATTAAGTTCGGTTTTAACAGAATCTATTTTAGTATCTAAATTATCTATTTTAGTGTTCAGATTCTTTTCTATGGTATCTATTTTAACATCTAAATTAGATATATCTTTTAGTAAATTCTTTTCTACATCAATCAATTTCTCTTTTAAATATTCAAAGCTGTAATTATCATTATGAAGTAAGACAAAATCTATTGCTTCCTCACTAAACCCTATGTTTAAAAATTCATTCTTTATACTTTCTATATTATATGTTCTGTAAGCCAAATTATTCATAAAATCCCCTTACTATCCTTTTAATTGCTTATATCTTTTTAAAAACTTATTAACTAAATCTCTTTGACTTTCAAAAAGCTCATCTAATAAAAATCCTGTAAATTTAGCATTACTTTTGTAGAATTCGTAACTCTCTTTGCTTTTAAGCTGAAATCTTAATGGTTTTATTGGATTTTGCTTAGACTTTTTCACTGCATCTGAATTGCTATTTCTTAAAAAGAGTATGGTTTCCTTAATCCCGTTTTCCAATAAAAAAAGCTCTTCTATGACGCCATTTTCTATAGCTGATGCTATCTTTAAATATTCATAAGTTTGGCTTTTAGCTAACTTGTAATTTTTTATAAAAGCATCAAAAGTTTTATAACCATCAAGCTTATAATATTCATTATCTTTTATTTCTTTTAAAATTTTCATGTTTTCTATCTTATTATAAATTTCCTTTTGGAAATTAGATTTTAAACGCTCTTTTAACAAATTATAATGCTTTAATATTTCGTCTTTGTTACTTAATTCCTTTTTTATTTCTTTTTTTGATATTACCCTATCGTTTATTTTTATTTCTGAGTCCATAATCAACCTCCTATTTTTTGTTAAAAAAAATCATCCAACTATCGGACAAATTTCATATTTTTGAAATAAAATTATTTAAAACACTAACATACTCCTTTATATAGTCTCTATGTAGATCAAATCTATCATTTTTTGCTATTCTTCTATTTAAATCTTCGCGCTCTGATATTATCCCTAAAAATTTTTCTTTTTTTTGCAATATTTCTAATAAATCTTTATGCGTTTTATTTTTTTTAAATTTTGTTACAAATAAAAATACTTTGGGTTTAAGTTTTAATTTATCTGTGAAAAACTCTAATAATTGTAGGCTCTCAATAGTCCATTTCTCTGCAGTCATTGGAACTATAACATGTTTACTAACAACTAAAGCATTGGATAATGTAGAATCTAAATGGGGATTTGTATCAAGTATTATAAAATCATATTTAAATTTTAAATATTTAAAACTATCTTTTAACCTATGTTCTTTATATGGCAAAGGTTCTTCACTAAAGGTGTGTAAACTTAAATAGCTTGGCAATAAATCAAGCCCACTGTCCACATTGATAATTACATCATTTATTAATTGATTTCCTTTTAAAACCTCATATATATTTTTTTCAAGTAAATCAAATTCACTTTCTATTAGTGTTTTATAAAAGTAACTAGTAACTGATGCTTGAGTATCCATATCTATCAAAAGCACTTTATAATCTTTTGCAAGTAATGTTGCAAGTATAATAGCACTTGTGCTTTTGCCAACACCGCCCTTAATTGACGCAATGGTTATTATTTTAGGTTTTTTATTATCCATTTTGTAAGTGGTCCTTGTTCTGGATATTTTTTCTCATAAAATTCATATACTTGTTTTTCTAAATCTGTAAACATATTAAACAATATTTTGTTATAGTGGTTATTCATTCTCTCTTTAAATAATAAGCGG
>NZ_JACHFG010000031.1 GCF_014201775.1 Borreliella yangtzensis
TGCGCATAAAGCAAGCTCCTTAAAGTGTTACTTTTTAAATTAAGTAAAAGTAATAAAAATAGATAAAAATTACAATTTACATTTTACCAAAAACTAGAAATTTTAGTCAAATTTTGGAGGCTCTCATTGCATTCGAAATTTAGAGTGTAGAGTGGTTGTAGCAAGTAGAAGTGGCAATTTTTAAGGGGTGCACACAAGAAAGATAGTATACTTTGTGTGATATATAGCAAATACCCTGAAATTTAATTTATATGTGTTTTGTGAGTTTCTGTAGTGAGTTTGGCATTTGCAATGGAGAGATTTTCGGGAGTTGATTAAAATTACATTTTCAGTTTGTTAAAATGTAACAACGCAATGTAACAAAATCAATTATTTAAAACTGTAAAAAATTGTAATTATTATACTTTTGAAGTATCATTTTAAACTTAAAAGGAAGTAACTTATGAATAAAAAGATAAAAATGTTTATTATTTATACTGTTTTTGTACTTATAATTTCTTGTGAAAATTTTACAAGTACAAGTACAAATAGTACAAGTGAACAGATAAGCAGCAAGACAATAGAATTCACTGAATTTACTGTAAAAATTAAAAATAAAGATAATAGTGGTAATTGGACAGACTTGGGAGATTTAGTTGTAGAAAAAGAAGAAAGAAAAAAAGGAGAATATGGTATTGCAACAGGTTTAAATGCTGGTGGGCACAGTGCCACATTCTTTAAAGTAGAAGAATCAGAAGTTAATAACTTTGTAAAAGCAATGACTGAAGGCGGATCATTTAAAAGCAGTTTGTATTATGGATATGGGGATGAACAAAGTAATACAAGCTCCGGTATCCAAGATAAAGAGATAATAACAAAGATAGAGAAAATTGATAATTCTGAATATATTACATTTTCAGGAGATAAAATTAAGAAAGATAATAACTCAGGAGATAAAACTGCTGGATATGCAATATCACTAGAAGAACTTAAGAAAAATTTAAAATAGAAGTTTACAGTATAGGAGAGAACAGCTATGAAGAAAAAAATGTTTATTGTTTGTTCCGTTTTTGCATTGATAATTTCTTGCAAGAATTATGCAAGTGGTGAAGATTTAGAAAATTCAGTGAAAAATGTAAAACAACAAGTTAAGGGATTTAAGCAGGGTATAGAAAAAAAGGTTAAGCAAGGCATAGAAAAGCAAATTAAGAAATTTTTAGATAAAGAAGAAAAAATTATTTCAGATGATCCAACAGTATATGAAATAGCAGAAAAATTAAAGGAAGAAGAAATAAAGGAGAAAAAAGAAAATAGGAAAGATTTTAATTTAGAAGAAAAAGAAAATCCCAAAAATGATTTAAAAGACAATGAAGATGTTAAAGTTTTAAAACCCGAACCTATAACTTTAGAAAATAAAGAACCAAAATTAGAAATAGCAGAAACATTAAAACCAAAATTACCAGAAATTCCAAAATTGCCAATAGTAGCAAAATCAGTAGTTAAAGAAAAAACAGAAGAAGAAAAAGCTAAAGAAAAAAGGGAAGAGGACTTAAAAAGAAGAAGAAGAGAAAAATATGCTGAAGAACTGAAAAAAATGGAAGAACGGAAAAAGCAAAGAGAAGAAAGAAGAAAATTAAGAGAATTAGAGTCAGGCGAAAGTTTTCTTGAGAAAGTAACTACAATTAAAATTGTAGAAATTGCAAGAAAGATAGATAAGATAACTAGTGATATTGACAGTATAAATCCAAAATCATATTTTGAAGAGAGAACAGAAGTATCTGGAAAAGAAGTTGAAGATAAAGTTACAGGCGCTATTTATGACGATTTTACTGCTAATACGGGAAGTGGTGAACACACTTATTATAGTTCTTCACACGGACATTCTCTTTATTATGAGTGGAGCAATTTTTTAGAAGATGATGAGAAGCTATACAAGTTCCTTAAGGAGGAATTAGAAAGCGCTAGGAAAGGTCTAAGGGCTAAAATAAAAATAAAAGAAGGTAATATTGAAAAAAACAAAGATATTGTAAAAGTTAGTGATATTAAAGGAGATTTAGAAAAAATAAAAGATAAATTAAAAGAGCTAAAAGAATATCTTCAAAGTAATGCTAATAAAGAAGAACTTAAAAAAGTTATAAAATGTGTAATTGATCCAGATAATAGTGATTGTGGTTTGAGTGATAGTGATTATATAAATATCAGAAGAAGAGTTTAAAAATTTAGAAGAGAAAAAAAAGAATAAAAAATGGTTTTATAAGCGTAAATTATGAAGAACAAGACTAACTATTAGTCTTGTTCTCTTGTTTAAGTTAATTTTTAAGGAGTAAAAGTGAAAAGATTATTATTCAAGATATTGTTTGGTTTTATTATATTTGTTTCTAATATTTATGGAAATTCTTTAGATGATGTAGTCATTAAAAATAATGAAAAAGCGATTGAATTTTTAGAGGACATCCTTAAAGATAAGGATTATATACAAGTATTTAATACTACTAATCCGGATCAAAGAAGAAAAATTCCAAATTTTGATTATAAGGAAAATATGATGGATACAATCATACAAGAGCTGAAATCATATGGTAAAATTTTAGAATTTTTTGGATATATATATCTTGTGCCTAAAAATATTATGAAATATGTTCTAGAAGAAAAGCGTGCTAGTGAAGTTGAAAGATTTAGATTGTTTGCTTTTATGGAGTTACATCATTTTTATGATTGTATTGTGAATTCTAAGAAGTTTGTTGATGGATTACTATCAAATTTTGTAGTGTATATTAAGGATTTAAATACAAGGCATAAAATACAGTAGTTAGTTGCTATTACTATAATCTTTGGTTTAGAAATAACAACTAACTAAGTTAATAAAAGCCAATAAATATTAAACACCACTAATATACATTAAGAAATTAACAGGTTATGTTAACAATTTGTTAAATTGCTTTACTATTTAGAGTAACAATTTGTTAATTTTGTTACTTTTGGGTAATGCTTTTGAAAAGAGTTAAAAGATCTTTTGATGATTATGTTGCTTATTTTATAGAAGGAACTTTAAATGATGGAGAGATAGCAGCTAAACTAGGAGTTTCTAAAGTAAATGTGTGGAGAATGAGACAAAAATGGGAAAGTGGAGAAACTTTTGTTAATGAGAACTCTAGAGTAACAATTAGTGAAGATACTTTTGAACACCTTGTAGCACAAACTTTTAGATCAGAAGTTAAAGCTAAAAAAGTTAAGGGCGAATTAGATTTAGAGCGTT
>NZ_JACHFG010000032.1 GCF_014201775.1 Borreliella yangtzensis
TATCTTTATGGATATCTTTAATTAATTTTATAATATTTTGTATTAATGAAAAATTAGTAGGTATAAAGCTTTCTATACTAATAAAATCAATTTCTATATTGCTTTTATTGTTAAGCCTTGCAATGAATAGTCCATAAGTAATAGTTTGAGCAATTGAATCTGAAAATTCTGAAATACTAAAATCATCACTATAAATACTTTTTTTAAGTATTCTACAAGTTGATACTAAAATATTAAGTTCCCCTAGTTTTGCTTCATCAATATTTAAATCTAATTTTCTTTCATTTGCTTTTAAGTTTAATTCTATCTCTTCTTTTAAGGATCTAGTTTTACTTGCAAGTAAATTAGCAAGTTTTTCTATACTTTTTATTTTTTCAAAATGAGAATTAAAGAATTCATTAAGTATATTTATAACTTTAATTAATTTATTTTTATCAAGTTTGAAATATTTTTTATCTAATTCGTTTTTAGTTAATAAAACTTCTCTTAATTTAACTTCTTTGTCTTTAATCCAAATAAATTCAATATAATTAGTAAGAAGTATATTTCGTGCAATATTCTTATATTTCTCAATTTGTTTACTTTTAAGTGTTTCGTCAAGGTTTTGTTCAATTTTCTTAACTTCAACACAACCTATTATTCCATTGTTAATATTATTAATAACGACATAGTCAGGCGATCCAAGACCCTCTTTACTTCGTCTTGGTTTATGTTGAATCTTAATATTAGAATTTGGTTTTAGTTTGTTAAGAAAACTGCTTAAATACTCTCTGTCAGAATGCTCTGTTTTTTATCTAATTTTGTGCTTTTTAGATTAGCTATATATTCTTTTAATAAATACTCTTTATTGTGCATTTGGGGAAGAAAAACAAAATTAACATTAATGTAGGAATTTTTTTCATACTAATAATTAAATATTAGTGCAATTTTTAGAGTTTATAGGGAAGGATAAGGAGATAAATTTTTTTAAATATTGAAGTTTTTCAGCTAACCGGTTTCTGTTTTTTTGGTATTTTTTCATTTTCAGTTTCATTTCCAGTAGGGTTTTGTTCTTCTTTTTTAGGATATTTTCTTCGTTATTTTTCTCAATATTTTCAAAAAAGTTTTCTTCATAAGAATTCTTTATCTTATTATTATCTTCTTTATGTAATAAAGGTAGTGCAGTTGATGGGCTCGACTGCAGCAGTGCAGTTGATGGGATTGGTTTTGTATGTTCGTCTTTTTCTTTTTTTAATATGTTGACTATTCTTTTGTCTTTAGCGTATTCCTTTATTTCATTTTCAAAATAACCCCTTATTATTTCTACGCGGCGCCCTCAAATAAAGATATTCGGCTTATACAGTGAATAGCCCCCCTTATCTTTCCCAAAACTTTTTGATAATGAGGTCACTAGGCCCATTTTTGCAAGTTTTTGTAAATCTATATATAGTGTTCTTTTAGTAATTGTTTTGTAATTTTCTTTAGCTAGTCTTGAATTTACACTAGTTAGAATATCCTTAAGTCGATATTTCTTTTTTGTTTTTTGGTATTTTTGGTATTTCATTTCCAAAAACCAAGAAACTTTTAGAAGTCGTTGGTACTCAATTTCTTTTCTACCAATATGAGAACTAAGTCGTAAACTGGAAATTTCCTTGAAATTCGGGTCAATTTTTTGTGAATTTTCTTCTAGAATTTCTTCGTGAAGATTTTTGAAAATGTATTTTTTTGTCTTATTGACAACTTTGTTATTTTGGTCTATTCTGGAACTAGAATAATTTTTATTATATATAGAATTCATAAAAATAAATTAGTCCTCCCTTATTTGGTTTTTTAGTTTGCATAAGAATAAGGTAGGCTTTTTTTCTGTTTTTGTCAAGTAAACCCCCAATAGTCGGTTTTCTAATAAAATATCATGAATAAAATTTTACAAAAAAAAGCTAATTAAATTTGTAAAATTAATCGCTTTACAAGCGCTTTAATGACAAATAATTAAAATCATAAATTAATGAGTTCGAATTCTCTATAGTTAAATAATGCGTTTTTTTGTTGACTTTTTTGCTATTTTGGTCTATTGTGTAGGTTAACTTAATGATTCTTGCTTTTGCAAAAATACTTTTACTGTTCTTTTATTATATCTATTTTGGGCGTGAATAACGCCTTATTTTTGATGTAAATCCCCTCTAAAGTTGTGCTACAATTCACACTTACATGAAGCTTTGTACAACGCGCCGCACACAGCACACATATCGTTTCTATACGACCGTGTTACTAGCCATCCTCTTTTGTAGTCTTCTTCCGTTAATAGTTCTCCACAACTGTCGCAGCGGTCCCCCATTTGCTTACTTATTAGTCTTGCTGCTATTGTACGATTGTAAATTCTTGTTCTCTCTATGCATTTTATACAGTTCATAACTGTACCCCCTTTTCAGTATTGTATTTTCTATTAGAAATTATATATCTTCTTGTAGTTTTTGCTAAAACAAGATATATAATTACATATGAAGATGTAGTATTGTAAAATGCAGTTGTATGTGTATGCTTAGCTGGATAAAGATAGACGGACTGAATATTCAGTCCGTCTATCTTTATCTATTTTTCAAGCTTTGAAAAGCCAAGATTAACGATCTATAATTGATTTTGAATTCTTCATTTTTGGATAATTCATTGATATTTGTATATTTACCTGTTTTACGCTATAGTAAAGGCAACAACCTCTTGCCTTTACTATTTCATTTTTCAAATTTTTTCAAAACTTTCAAAAATTCCAAAACTTGAAGTACGCGGTTTTCCAAAATCCTCAAGATTTTGGAATTTGAAAGAAAAATTGAAAAAAATGAATGTATATTTTACAAAACTTTCCAAATTTTGTAAATGCAAATATTAATATTTTGATAGCAAGTATTGTTATAGAGATGTAATAGTATCTACTTCCCAAATTTTGTAAATGCAAATATTAGTTTTCTAGTAGCAAGTATTTATATAAAGATAGTAAGTATTTTCATAAAGATAGCAAGTATTTTCTTTCCAAACATTTATACTAAATAATAATTATATATATAATTATTATTTAGTATAAAT
>NZ_JACHFG010000033.1 GCF_014201775.1 Borreliella yangtzensis
TCTCTCATTGCATGCGAAATTTAAAGTGTAGAGTGGTTGTAGCAAGCAGAAGTGGCAATTTCTAAAGGGGGCACTTAAGAAAGATATAATACTTTGTGTGATATATAGCAAATACCCTGAAATTTAATTTGTATGTGTTTTGTGATCTTTTGTAATGAGCTTGGCATTTGCAATGGAGAGATTTTTGAGAGTTGATTAAAATTACATTTTAGTTTTGTTAAAATGTAACAACGCAATGTAACAAAAACAATTATTTAAAACTGTAAAAAATTGTAATTATTAGGGGTTGCATTATCATTGAAGTTTATGAACTAGGAGTAACTTATGAATAAAAAAGTAATAATGTTTGTTATTTGCAGCATTTTTGCATTAGTTATTTCTTGCAAGAATTATGCAATTAGTAAAGATAGTAAGGATTTAAAAAATTTAAAAGAAAATTTTGAAGAGAAAGTTAAAGGATTTTTAGAGATAAAAAAAGAAGAGTTGACTGAAGGGCTTAAAAGTTTAGGATCAGAAGTTTCTGTAAAAGTTCAAGAAAAATTAATGCAAGCTGATGAGCCACAAGATCAAGTTGAAGAACAAATAGTCCAAGATGTTAATAATAAAAATCAAGTAGTAGAGGAATTAGAGAAAAAATTAGAGGATTTAAAGAAGAAAATAGATAGGGCTGGTGATAAAACTACTCTTGGAGAATATTATGGTTATGAAAAAGAATTAAAAGAATTAGAAAAAGAATTAGAAGACAAGCTTAAAGATAAAAAAGAAGATAAAGAAAAACTTAAAAAGAAATTAAAAGAACTTGAAGAAAGCTTAAGAAAGAAAAAAGAAGAAAGAAAACAAAAATTAAAAGAGGCTCAAAAAAAATTTCAAGAGTATAAACAACAAGTTGGTTCTGCAAGTGGACAATCTTACGGTGATCAAGCTAAAAATCAAGGGAAAGTTGGGCAGGAAGCTTGGAGGGAGGCTAGCAAATTAGGGTTATTAGATAAAAATTCTTCTACTGATAATGATGGTACTAGTGATATAACAAAAAAAGTTATAGAGGATGCACTTCAAAAGATTGAAGAAGAAATTAAAGAGATTGATAATAATTTAAAATTAAAATAGAAGTCCCATATATAGGAGTAACTTATGAAGAAAAAATTTTTTATTATTTGTGCTGTTTTTGCACTGATAATGTCGTGTGATAATCATGGAAATTTAAAAATAATTGAAGAAAAAAATCAAGAAAAAACTAAAGAAAAAGATGTAAAAGGGCAAGTTCAGGGATTTTTTGAAATAGAAGATAAAGAATTAATGCAAGCTGATGAGCCTAAAAAACAAATATCAAAAGAGGAACAGCAAAAACAAAATAGAAAAAAAGCGTTAGAAGATGCTAAAGAGAAAGTAGAAGGGTTTAAAAAAGAATTAGAAGAGCTTGAAAAGAGAGTAAAAGATAAAAAACAACAAAATAAAGATACTGATTATCCAGCTGATGATCCAATGAGAATTGAATCTGAAGTTTGTAAGTGTGCCTTTGAGCTAGGTTTTAATCCCGATGATTTATATAATAGTTATGTTGTTTATAAGGGCGAGCGGTATATTGTTTATAAGGGCATTGAAACAGAGAATCAAATTATAACCAATTTACTTCAAAAGATTGAAGAAGAACTTATTAAGTTCTAAGAGAAAAAATAATAAAAAATGGTTCTTGAAAACATAAATTATGATATGAAAAACAAGGCTAATAAATAGTCTTGTTTTCTTATTTAAAATAATATTGCTAAAATTTAGATAATAAAGCTAGGAGAGGAATGAGAAAAATAAGTTTATTATTATTGTTATTTGTATTGAGTATTAGTTTGAATGCTTTTATGAGTGAATATACAGAAAAACATTATGCAAAAGCTAAAAGGGCTTTTTCTGAAGAAGATTTTAATTTATTAAATAAAAGACTAGATAATTATGGTTTTGAAAATGAGTATGATAAAAGTATTTTTTTCTCTTATGCTATTAAAATTAGAGGAGAGTTAAGAAAAATTGGAATTAAAGAAAAAAGTGTTTTCTTAGACGCTCTTGATGTTATAGGATCTCTTATAAAAATTAAGTTAATAACTACTATTTGGGTCATGAATCTTGAATGTATAAATTATCTTATAGATGGACTTCCAAATTCAATTTTTGATTATTTAATACAACTAGATTCTGATAAAATTGATTATGCTGAGAAATATGGAGAAGAAGCAAGAGATAAGTTTAAAAAAGCTTATTCTAAAGATAAAGTGAGTGCAGTAAAACAGATTTTAAAACAAATTTTGGCTGATTTGCCCAAAGATTAGGATTTTAATTAAGAATTAATAGGTTTTGTAAGCATAGATTATGAAAAATAAGACTAATACCCAGTCTTATTTTTTTATTTGTTCACACTTACTAAACAGTATAAATATAGATCAGTGGTTAATATGTATAAAGAAGTTTAAAGTTTGTGTTAACAATTTGTTAAATTGCTTTACTATTTAGAGTAACAATTTGTTAATTTTGTTACTTTTGGGTAGTGTTTTTGAAAAGAGTTAAAAGATCTTTTGATGATTATGTTGCATATTTTATAGAAGGAACTTTAAATGATGGAGAAATAGCAGCTAAACTAGGAGTTTCTAAAGTAAATGTGTGGAGAATGAGACAAAAATGGGAAAGTAGAGAAACTTTTGTTAATGAGAATTCTAGAGTAACAATTAGTGAGGATACTTTTGAACACCTTGTAGCACAAACTTTTAGATCGGAAGTTAAGGCTAAAAAAGTTAAGGGAGAATTAGATTTAGAGCGCTCCAATTTAGAATTGGGATTTATACGTGCATTTAAGCAATATTCTAGCATTGAACTTGCTAGTATGCTTTCAAAAATAGAAGATTTAAGATTTAAAATTGATTCTTTAAATAAACAGTCCAGCAATGAAAATGAAAAATGTGTTAGTGAAGAAATTAGTTCTTTAAAAAGTGAGCTTAATGATTTAATAAAAGAGTGTTCAATAAGGGAAATGGAGCTTTACTATGAATGTATGAAA
>NZ_JACHFG010000034.1 GCF_014201775.1 Borreliella yangtzensis
TTAAGTAAAAGTAATAAAAATAGGTAAAAATTACAATTTACATTTTATCAAAAACTAAAAATTTTAGTCAAATTGAAGTGTCTCTCATTGCATGCAGAATTTGGCATTTAGAGTGGTTGTAGCAAGCAGAAGTGGCGATTTTTAAGGGGGTAAGTTAAGAAAGATACTATACTTTAACTAATATTTATCAAATACTCTGAAATTTAATTTGTATGGGTTTTATAATCTTTTGTAATGAGCTTAGCATTTGCAATGGAGAGATTTTCAGGAGTTGATTAAAATTACATTTTCAGTTTGTTAATATGTAACAACGCAATGTAACAAAAACAATTATTTAAACTCTTAAAAAATTGTAATTACTAGGTGTTGCATTATCTTTAAGATTTATGGAGTAGCTTATGAAAAAGAAAATAGACTTGTTTATTATTTGCAGCATTTTTGCATTAGTTATTTCTTGCAAGAATTATGCAATTAGTAAAGATTTGGAAAATTCAGAACAAGTTGTAAAAGGTTCAAAACAAGTAGAAAAAGAAGTAGAAAATAAATTTGATAAATTGTTAGATACTTTAGATATTTTGGATATAAAAGATGCAAATGATACAAAAGAAATTGAAGAACAAATTAAAAAATTAAAAGAAACAATAGAGGAATTGAAAAAAGCAATAGAAGAAACAGACCCCAAAAAGACTCCTCTTAAAAAATATTCTGAATATGAAGAAAAAGTAAAAAAAATAAAAGAAGAATTAGAGAAGAAATTAAAAGATAAAGTAAAAGATAAGAAAGAAATTGAAGATAAATTAAAGGAACTTGAAGATAGTTTAAAAAAGAAAAAAAATGAAAGAAAAAAAGCTTTAGAAGAGGCTAAAAAGAAATTTCAAGAGTATAAAAAGCAAGTTGAGAGTGCAACTGGAGTAACTCAAGGGCATCAAGTTCAAAGACAAGGTGGTGTTGGATTGCAAGCTTTTAATTGTGCTAAAGAATATGGTTTAACTGTAAGTTTTTCTAATGATACTGATACTAGTAATATGTCAAGTGGAGTTATAGAAAGTGCACTTAAAAAGATTGAAGAAGAAGAAAAAGAACTTAAAAATTTAGAAGAGAATAAATAATTTAAAATAGAAGTTCAATATTTAGGAGTAACTTATGTATAAAAAAATAACAATATTTATTGTTAGTGCTGTTTTTGCAGTAATTAGTTCTTGCAAAAATTATGCGGATTTAAAACAAGATGTAAAAGGAAAAGTTAAGGGATTTAAAGAAGGTATAGAAAAAAAAGTTAAACAAGGTATAAAACAAACAGAACAAAAAGTTAAGGGATTTTTAAAAAAAGAAGTAAAAGATATTTCAGATGAAATAGCAAAAAAATTACATGAAGAAGAAAGTGCTAACAATGGTGGTCAAGGTAGTAAAGAGAAAAAGGGACAAGAACAACCAAAGCAAGAACAAAAGAGAGTTGATCAAGTAGCACAACAAGAAAATCAAAAAAAATTAATGCAGGGGGATGATCCTAATAATAGCGTATTAAGTTCGCCTCCAATATTTTCGACAAGTGGCCACAGCGATACACCTGTATTAAAATCAACAGTACAAAATAACAGTGGTAGTAGTAAAGTCAAAGAAAAAGAAAAACAAAAAGAAGATAAGGAAGATAATATAGAAGAACAATCTGAAGAAGTAATCTTGCAAGCACAAACACAAGAACAAACTGAAGAAGAAGATAAAGTAAAAGTTAAAGCCAAGATTAAAGATCTTACAAATAAAATAGACAAGATAAATAAGGATATTGATTCCATCAAACATCAAAGTTGGTTTGTGGAAGAAGTAGAAAGAGTAATAGTAGGGGCGCAAGAAGTTATAGATAAAGTTACAGGGCCTATATATGACCACTTTACTGATGATTCTAAACAGGCTATATACCATACTTGGGGTTTAACAGAAGAAGATGATGAAGAATTAGCAAAGTTATTAAAAGAATTGGGTGATACTAGAGACAGTTTAAGAAAAAATTTAAATGAAGGTAATCAAGCGGCTACTGTAGGGAAACCTGAGCCCAAATTAAAAGAAAATGTAAGAGTTAGCGAAATTGAATCAGACTTAGATAAATTAAAATCAAAATTAGGAGAGGTTAAAGAATATCTTAAAGACCAATCTAATTTTGAAACAATTAAAGGCTATATCAATGATACTAACAGTAACAGGATATCAGAAGATGATGAATAAGCTTTAGTTTTAATTAAACTTTGTATACACAAAATAACAGCTAGTAATATTTGACTAGTTGTTATTTTTTATTTTTATACTATTTATAGTTATGATGCACGTTAATAAAGTTTTTGATTTTTATAATGTTTTAGATAATTTGACAAAAAGGGAAAGAAACAGCGCTTATGAAGCAATAAATGAGCCTTTAGAACCCGTAAAAGAATTTATTAAAGGGGTTTTAAAAGATAGATATCTAATAGAAAAATATAGAAGTTCTAAAAATGTTGAGATTAATTATAGCTACAAGGAAGGAATGCTAGAAAAATGTTTGGGAAAATTAGAAGAAGATAAATATGCTTCTGTCAATTTTTTGCTTTTTGTTAATAAGATTTTTTATAAAATAATACGAAAAGTATCAAAACGAAATCAACCATATGCGATTGAAGAATTTAAAGATATGTTATTTATGAGCGTACACTATTATGATAAGGGAATTTTCACAAGTAATAATTTTATGAATGAAATGAAAAATTTTTATAAACTTATAAGGTCAAGGTTTTTAAAAATACAATAAATTAGTAAATTACTGTTTTTAAATCAATAAAAGCCAATAAATATTAAACACCACTAATATACATTAAGAAATTAACAGTTTATGTTAACAATTCATCAAATTGCTTTACTATTTAGAGTAACAATTTGTTAATTTTGTTACTTTTGGGTAGTGCTTTTGAAAAGAGTTAAAAGATCTTTTGATGATTATGTTGCATATTTTATAGAAGGAACTTTAAATGATG
>NZ_JACHFG010000035.1:0-1292 GCF_014201775.1 Borreliella yangtzensis
TAGCCCAAACTTTAAATGTGTCAAGTTGCAGAGCGTTGCATTTATAGGGTTGTAGGACGTTTAGGCTTAGTCTGTGATAAGCAAAAAAGTTACAAAATATTTATATAGAAGAATAATCTGGAAAGTTTAACCAAAGAAGGTGATAGTCCTGTAATTTAAATGTAAATATCTTTTTAAAATGTTCCTGAGTAGGACGAGGCACGAGAAACCTTGTTTGAAGCTGGGGAGACCACTCTCCAAGGCTAAATACTAAAAAGCTACCGATAGAGAAGAGTACCGTGAGGGAAAGGTGAAAAGAACCCCGGGAGGGGAGTGAAATAGAACTGAAACCGTAGACTTACAAGCAGTCAAAGCCGTGATTTATTACGGTGATGGCGTGCCTTTTGCATAATGAACCTGCGAGTTATCATGTCTAGCAAGGTTAAAGCATAGAAGTGCTGGAGCCGAAGCGAAAGCGAGTCTTAAAAGGGCGATTTAGTTAGATGTGGTAGACCCGAAGCCGAGTGATCTATTTATGGCCAGGCTGAAGCTTGGGTAAAACCAAGTGGAGGGCCGAACTCTAGTCTGTTTAAAAAGGCAGGGATGAGCTGTGAATAGGAGTGAAAGGCTAAACAAACTCGGAGATAGCTGGTTCTCCCCGAAATGGATTTAAGTTCAGCCTTATTTTAGTTTAATAGAGGTAGAGCACTAATTGAGCTAGGGCCTGTCAAAGGGTACCAAACTCAGTTAAACTCCGAATGCTATTAAATGATGAATAGGAGTGAGACTATGGGCGATAAGGTTCATAGTCGAGAGGGAAACAACCCAGACCAACAGCTAAGGTCTCAAAAATGTGTTAAGTGGAAAAGGAGGTTTAGGTACGTAAACAGCCAGGAGGTTGGCTTAGAAGCAGCCATACCTTTAAAGAGTGCGTAATAGCTCACTGGTCGAGTACTTAAGCGCCAATAATGTAACGGGGCTAAACACATTACCGAAGCTTTGGATCTTAACGAAAGTTAAGATGGTAGGGGAGCGTTCTGTAAGCCAGAGAAGTTAAGCTGGAAAGCTTGATGGAGGTATCAGAAGTGAGAATGCAGGTATGAGTAACGAAAAAATGGGTGAGATCCCCATTCGCCGAAAACCTAAGGTTTCCTGGGTAAAGGTCGTCTTCCCAGGGTTAGTCGGCCCCTAAGGCAAAGCTGAAAAGTGTAGTCGATGGGAAACGGGTTAATATTCCCGTACCTCTTATAGTTTCGATGGAGTGACGCATGAGGTTAACTACTGCTAGGCGATGGTTGTCCTAGTTTAAGCAT
>NZ_JACHFG010000035.1:1388-2939 GCF_014201775.1 Borreliella yangtzensis
CGTTAAGGTGATGATCTTAATAGGAAAATCCGTTAAGAGAACTAAGATGTGATGATGAGTGTTATTTAGGTAACATGAAATGTAGATAGTCAAGGTGCCAAGAAATAGCTTCTAAGGTTAGGCTATAAGGGACCGTACCGCAAACCGACACAGGTAGGTGGGATGAAAATTCTAAGGCGCGCGAGAGAATCCACGTTAAGGAACTCTGCAAAATACGTACGTAACTTCGGGATAAGTACGACCTAAGTAATTAGGTAGCATAAAAATGGTCCAAACGACTGTTTACCAAAAACACAGGTCTCTGCAAATCTGTAAAGAGAAGTATAGGGACTGACACCTGCCCGGTGCTGGAAGGTTAAGAGGAGATGTTAGATTACTCAAAGCATTGAATTTAAGCCCCAGTAAACGGCGGCCGTAACTATAACGGTCCTAAGGTAGCGAAATTCCTTGTCGGGTAAGTTCCGACCCGCACGAATGGTGTAACGATTTGGACGCTGTCTCAACGTGGAGCTCGGTGAAATTGAAGTATCGGTGAAGATGCCGATTACTTGTGGTTAGACGGAAAGACCCCGTGAACCTTTACTATAGCTTGGTATTGAGATTTGATTAAATATGTGTAGGATAGGTGGGAGACTTTGAAGCTATCTCGTTAGGGATAGTGGAGTCAATCTTGAAATACCACCCTTGTTTAATTAGGTTTCTAACTCATAGAAATATGAGGAGAGTGCCAGGTGGGTAGTTTGACTGGGGCGGTCGCCTCCTAAAGAGTAACGGAGGTGCGCAAAGGTTACCTTAGAGTGGTTGGAAATCACTCTGTAAGTGTAAAGGCATAAGGTAGCTTAACTGTAAGACTGACAAGTCGAACAGATACGAAAGTAGGTCTTAGTGATCTGGCGGTGGCAAGTGGAAGCGCCGTCACTTAACGAATAAAAGGTACTCCGGGGATAACAGGCTTATCCTTCCCAAGAGTTCACATCGACGGAAGGGTTTGGCACCTCGATGTCGGCTCATCGCATCCTAGGGCTGGAGCAGGTCCTAAGGGTATGGCTGTTCGCCATTTAAAGCGGTACGCGAGCTGGGTTCAGAACGTCGTGAGACAGTTTGGTCCCTATCTGCCACAAGCGTTGGATATTTGAGAGGAGCTATCTTTAGTACGAGAGGACCGAGATGGACGAACCTCTAGTGTACCAGTTATCCTGCCAAGGGTAAGTGCTGGGTAGCTACGTTCGGATAGGATAACCGCTGAAAGCATCTAAGTGGGAAGCCTTCCTCAAGATGAGATATCCTTTAAGGGTCCTGGAAGAATACCAGGTTGATAGGTTAGAAGTGTAAGTATAGTAATATATTCAGCTGACTAATACTAATTACCCGTATCTTTGGCCATATTTTTGTCTTTCATATAAAAACCCTGGTGGTTAAAGAAAAGAGGAAACACCTGTTATCATTCCGAACACAGAAGTTAAGCTCTTATTCGCTGATGGTACTGCGAGTTCGCGGGAGAGTAAGTTATTGCCAGGGTTTTTATTTTGTACTTCAAACCTTAAATTTATT
>NZ_JACHFG010000036.1 GCF_014201775.1 Borreliella yangtzensis
CATAATCATCAAAAGATCTTTTAACTCTTTTCAAAAACACTACCCAAAAGTAACAAAATTAACAAATTGTTACTCTAAATAGTAAAGCAATTTAATAATTTATTAACATAAACTGTTAATTTCTTAATGTATATTAGCGGTGTTTAATATTTATTGGCTTTTATTGATTTAAAAACAGTAATTTGCTAATTTATTGTATTTTGTTATTTTTTGATAAGTTTATAAAAACCTTTTATTGTATTAACAAGATTATTACTTGTGTAACCTCCCTTATCATAGTTGTGCATGACCAGAAATAATATATCTACAAAACTATTCATAGCAAACGGTTGATCTATTTTTGGATATTGTTTAATCTTACAAATAATGCCATAAACAAAGACCAAAACCGTATTAGATTTTGTTTTTCCTAGCTTTTCTAAACAGTCTTCTAATATTCCATCTTTATAGCTAAAATCAATTCTATTTTCATAGGCATTTTCGTATTCTTTTATTATATATTTATCTTTCAGAATATCTTTAATAAAAATTTTCACAGTTTCTAAATCTTGTACTGCTTCATAAATATTGCATATTTGTTTTTTTCGCTCTTGAGTTAATTGATCAGTTTTATAAACTTTAAATAATTTTTTTTTTACTTTCTTAGCTGAATTATCATAAAAATCAAAAACTTTATTAGCGTGCATCATAACTATAGATAGTATAAAAATAAAAAATATTTTAGACAATACTTTTTAACAAAAAATGTAAAAAATATAATTAAATTGAACACTGTAATAATTCAATTTACAAAAAAATAACAACTAACCAAATATTGCTAGCTGTTATTTTGTGTATACAAAGTTTAATTAAATCTAAAATCTATTAATCTTCATCTTCATCAACCTTAATCCTATTGCTATTAGCAGCATCGATATATCCTTTAATTGTTTCAAAATTAGATTCACTTTCAAGATAGTTTTTAACCTCTCTTAATTTTGATTTCAAGTTATTTAACTCTGATTCAATTTCGCTAACTTTTACATTTTCTTTTAATTTTGGATCTGATTGCAACGCAACTTTTTGTTGATTACCTTCATTTAAATTTTTTCTTAAGTCGTCTCTAGTTTTACCTAATTCTTTTAATAACTTTGCTAATTCTTCATCATCTTCATCTGTTAAGCCCCAATCATAATATATAGATTTTTTAGTTTGGGCATCACTTTCAGTATTTCTAGAACTATTAGTAAAATAGTCGAGTATAGGCCCTGTAACTTTATCTCTAATGTCTGTTGCCTTTACTTCAAATCTTTTTTCATCCTCCACAAACCATCTTTTATATTTAATGGAATCAATGCCATTATTTATCTCGTCTATTTTATTTGTAAGTTCTTTAATTTTCTCTTTAACTTTTTGTTCATCTTCTTGTTCTTGTTTTCTTTTCTCTTCTTTCTCTCTCTTTTCTCTTTCTTCTTTTTCTTTCTCTTCTTGTTGATTTTTCTTATCTTTTTGTTGATTTTTCTTATCTTTTTGTTGACCACCACTTTCGCTTTGTTGTACTGCTTCTAATTCTGGTTTGCTATCTTGACTATTTGCCTGCAATATTTGAGCCTGATTTATCTTATTAGAATCTTCTTGTTTTTCTTTTTTTTCATCTTCTTGTTTATCATCTTTAACTTCTTGTTCTTCTTCTCTTTCTACTTTAACTTCTTCTTTCTTTTCTTCTTTTTTATGTTTTTTATTTTCTTCTTCTTGTAATCTTTTTGCTATTTCATCTGAAATATCTTTTACTTCTTTTTCTAAAAATCCCTTAACTTTTTGTTCTGCTTGTTTTACACCTTGTTTAACTTTTTTTTCTACACCTTCTCTAAATCCCTTAACCTTTCCTTTTACATCTTGTTTTAAATCCGCATAATTTTTACAAGAACTAATCACTGCAAAAACAACGCTAATAGTAAATATTATTATTTTTTTACCCATAAATTGCTCCTATATACTGAACTTCTATTTTAAATTATTTTTTTTCTTCTGAACTTTTAGACTCTTCCTTAATCTCTTTAAGTTCTTCCTCAATCTGTTTAATCGCCCCATCTATTATTCCACTTGACATATTACTAGTATCAGTATCATCATCATTAGAATAACTTACAGTTAAACCATATTCTTTAGCTTTTTGCCAAGCTTGTGCTCCACTGCCTCTTTGATTTTGAGCTCGGTGACCATCAGTTGATCCAGTTGCAGAACCAACTTGATTTTTAAGCTGTTCAAATTCTTGCTTAGCCTTTTCTAATTCTTTTTTTCTATCTTCTTTTTTCTTTTTTAAGCTATCTTCAAGTTCTTTTAATTTATCTTCAAGCTCTTTCTTATCTTTTAACTTTTCTTTTATTTCTTGTACTTTCTTTTCATACTCAGAATATGTTTTAAGAGAAGTTTTTTTAGCATCCGTTTTATCTATTGTTTCTTTTAATTTTTTAATTTGTTCTTCAATCTCTTTTGTATCATTTATATCTTTTATATCCAAAGTATTTAAAGTATCTAACAATTTATCAAATTTATTTTCTACTTCTTTTTCTACTTGTTTTGAACCTTTTACAACTTGTTCTGAATTTTCTATATCTTTACTATCTTTATTAATTGCATAATTCTTGCAAGAAATAACTAATGCAAAAATGACACAAATAATAAACATTATTACTTTTTTATTCATAAATTACTCCTACTCCATAAGTTCAAAAGATAATGCAACCCCTAATAATTACAATTTTTTACAGGTTTAAATAATTGATTTTGTTACATTGCGTTATTACATTTTAACAAACTGAAAATGTAATTTTAATCAACTCC
>NZ_JACHFG010000037.1 GCF_014201775.1 Borreliella yangtzensis
AATGCTATGGCATTAATAATCGCCTTATTTCCCCCACTAACCTTTTCAAGAACACCGTCATTATTGAAAAAAAGTTTATCTTTTGCTTTAGGCGTTCCATCTTTTACTACTAAGTACCCTTCAAAATTATTTGTAATTGGAACAATAGTAGCAGTTTTGCTAAACTCATCTATGTCAACGCATATTCCATATAAGTCTTCACCACCACCAGCCTCAACATGGGGCTCATAATGCGGTTCATTTGATTTTGCCTCTTGAATTACTATTTTTACTCCGCGTTTATAGGGATATCCCACAAATGAATGATTTTCTAGTTTGTCATACTTACTAGTTTTAGTACCTCCAGAAGCAAAAAATTCTACGTTTTTATCTCTAAACTCTAAAGAATTGCCTAGTAAACTAGAATCCGTTTGTGGATTTTTCATTAATTTTTCTAGTTTACTGCGCTTTTCTTGATATTCTTTTACTAATTGGGCTGTATTTTCTGCCATTCAATTATCTCCTTTTATTTTTTAACTATCAGCTACTACTGTTTTCTCATAAGCCCTATTGCCAAAAATAGTAACTTTTACCAAATTAATATAATAATCATGTTTACGGTTTTCATCCTTGATCTCTTCTTCTGATTTAAAATTGATTATAAATGAATCAGAAAGTGCGTATGCATTAATATATGTTGGGGGCCCACCACCAGCTTTAATAATCACTCCATCATTATTAATATCTAATATTTCTCCAGCTTTTATACTTGGATTTCTTGTAACAAGATATCCTTCAAAATTATTTGTAATTGGTAAAACATAAGCAGTGCAGCTAAATTCACACACATCAACGCATATCCCGTAAATATCAGTATCTGAACTAGTCTCCACATATACAGAATTCTCTTTTGGAACAAGTTTTACTCCACGCTTGTATGGAAAACTCTTTTTTGGGTCATAAAAATATTCTTCTATTTTGTCTGCGTAACTTGAACATGAAAATGTATATGCATCAACTTGCTCATTCTTTGACTTAAAACAACCACTTGAACTTTCAAAAACACTATTTTCAATAGAACTCATTGATTTTGAATATTTTTTAAATTTCAAAAGAATGTCGTCAAGTTCTTTTAATGAATTCAAATAAGGGTCTACCCCTTGTGCATCATCAACACTTCTTGCTTGACGCCTAGCTCTAACTGGTGCAGCATCTTGTTGAACTTCTTCTAAGCCCAATTGTAAATTCTCATCAACACCGGGCCCTGGAACTTGTCCTTTACCTTTTACAGACATTCATTTACCCTTTAGCTCTATTCCCAAAAACACTAGCAAGAATAATATATAAATCTTCAGTTAATTTATGTGCTTTTGAAAGTGCTATAGCATTAATAGGTTTATTATTTCCACTAACCTTTTCAAGCTCACCGTGTTGATCAAAATTAAGTTTATCCCCTGGATTTATATCACTTCCAGGCTTCTTACATACTAAGTAACCTTCAAAGTTATTAGTAATTGGAATTACAGTTGCTATACCAGTGAACTCATCTATATCTGTGCATATTCCATACAAGTCCTCACCACCACCAGCCTCAACTTCTAGTTCTGTTGCACCATCAGTACTAAAACTAAGCTTGACTCCACGCTTGTATGGATAACCCTTAGCAGGATAATTTTCTATTTTGTCTTTACTGCTAGTTCTAACTCCACCAGAATTGGAATAAATTAAATTTTTATCCCTAAACTCTAGAGAATTAGTAAGTAAACTAGAATCCGTTTGTGGATTTTTCATTAATGCCCTAATTTCAGCAACTTTTTTATCAAATTCTTCCTTAATTTTTGTTATGTCTGTACCAGCCATTTAAACACTCCTTTACGCAAAGCTTGTTTTTCTACTTCTTTTCAAGTTTTCATAAAATTGAAGTCGTCTTTGCTTGTAAGTATTACTTATAGCTTGTACAAATTCTGTAAAATTAATTGGAACAAAATTAGAATCAAGTAAACTTACTCTCTCTTCTGATTTAGCAACAATATTGCCTTTAATAGAATCAACAGAAGAAGAATTGCTATTCGCATTTTTTCTTAGTTTGATATTCACTTTAGCTAATGAAACTAGTTGTTCTAGTATCTCACCGTCAATGTGGGTTATGTCTGCTACTTTAGAAATAGCTTTAATTTGCTCAATTGGAACAAATTTGCGAACAAGTTCTCTGCGTTGTGCTTGAATAATGTCTTTTAGCGTGTATCCTTTTGCCAAAAGCACTTCTTTATTAAAATGATTGCTAAGATGTGCTTTTGCTAGTGTATCAATTTCATTTATACGCTCAGCCTCAAGTAGTAATTGCTTTTCAACACGCTCTCTCTCTTCAACTTCTGCAAGTTCTTTTGTTATTCGCTCATTTATACTTAAATCACGATTTATCTCTTTGGGTTTTGCATTTGCTTGTTCTTTAAGGCGCATATACTCTTCATATTCACCAGAACTTATAATCTTGGTATCAGATTTAACTTGCTGTTCTTCTTTAACTTGTGCTTGCAAGTCTTCTTTTTCTTCATTTTCAATCACTTTTTAACTCCTTTTCTCAAAATGAGAATAATTTTTCTTTTAAAATAGCTAACTCCTCTTTATTAAAGGAGTTATTGTTTATAAACTCATTATATTTACTGTAAAGCTCAATTAGCTTAATATCTCTTTCTACCTTTTGATCTTCACTTAACATAATCAGTGAATTAAATCTCATATCAAGGCCAAAATATTTAGTAAGTTTTAAATTACAAGAATTTTCAATTTGTTCTTGTA
>NZ_JACHFG010000038.1 GCF_014201775.1 Borreliella yangtzensis
AATTAACTACAAAATAATAAGATAATTTATGTAGAAAATCTTTTCTTTGATTTGAAATTTTCCTATGCAACTTGGCAACTCTTAATCTAGATTTAACTCTATTTTTAGAGCCCTTTTGTTTTTTTGATAGTTTTCTTTGGTATTTCTTAAGCTTGGATTCATTTTTTAGTAAATATTTAGGATGATTGATTTTCTCACCTTCACTACTTACTAAAAAATGCCTCATGCTCATATCGATACCAACTATCTCTTTTTTATCACCTTTAGTTTTATCATTATTTTTAATATCTAAGCACTCAACTGCTACTGAAACATAATATTTATCATCAGTATCTTTTTCTACTACTACATTTTTAATAACTTCATTACTCTTAATATTCCTATGTAGAGCTAACTTTACAAACCCTATTTTGGGTAATTTTATATAATTATTTTCTATTCTTATAGAGTTTTTTTGATTAATAGTTCTAAAAGTTTGTCTATTTTTTTTACTTTTATATTTAGGAAATCCTTGCGTTCTATTTCCTTTTTTAATTTCTCTAAAAAAATTACTATATGCAGAATGTAAGTCAACCCATGCACTAGATAGGGCTAAACTATCAACTTCCTTTAAAAATGGAAATTCATTTTTATACTTACTTGGATTAACACTAAGACTTTCCTTATTCTTTTCATAATAATCTTTCTTATCACTTAACATTTTGTTATACACAAATCTTACGCATCCAAATACCTTTGAAAAATATTTCTTTTGATTGGTGTTAGGATATATTCTGTACTTATAAGCTTTATTAGCACTCATTATTTTTTAAATTATTATATTATATATTAACTTACGTTGCAAATTCATCTCCACCTAAATTTCATAGAAATTATAGATGGAGTATTCTTTGCTTTTTTTGATAAACTTTTTGCAGTATTCTTAGCTTTCTCAGCTATTTGTTTTAGTGCGTTTTGGTTGGTTTCACTTAGTTTGTCGAATTTGGCTTTGTGATCATCTACGAATTTCTTGTACAGTGCTTGAATTTGGGATTCCATCTTTTCTTCAGCACTTTTTCTTGCTTTTGCTGGAAGTAGCATTGTTTCCCACTCTAAGGCTAGTATTTCTTTTTGCAAATCTTTTTGAGCCTGGACAAAAGATCGATCCAATGCAGCATTACTATATTCCTTAACTTGTTTTTCGAGTGCAGCTACAATTTTTCTGTTAGATTCATTCAGAGTTGTGAAACTTTTTCCATATTTTTCCACAAAATTTTTGTTCTTTTCGTTAATTTCATCATTTAGTTTCTGTAATGCGCTTTCTTGATCTGCATGGGGTAGGGTTAATAGTATTTTTCTTTCACGACTTTCTTTTTCTTTTAGTAATTCTTGGTACTCATTCACAAAGTCATAATTGGAGTTATTGAATTCGTTTACTGATTTTTCAACCCCAACTAAAATTTTCTTGTTCTCATCCGATAACTCATCAAAACTTTCGGAGTACTTTTTTAGAAATTCTTGATTTTTTGTTTTGATTGTTTTTTCAAGATCCCTTAAGGCTTTTTCTCGCTCCACGCCAACTTTATTGTAAATTTTTCTTTGGGCTACAAATATGTCGTCTTGTAATTTACTGTAGTCTTGCTCCATCTGTTTGTTGTAGTCAGTTTTTGCGTTTGGATCAACTTTTTTGTCTCTTTCGGGTTCGGGACTGGAAGCATCTTCTTTCTTTTCTTCCTTCTTCCAAAAAGTAACAAAATTTTTCAATTTTTCGTATGCTTTGCCGACCATGTCAATCAATTTTTGAACCCATTTGATGATCTGATTTGGAAAGAGCGATTCACTGAATTTGTAAGTAAAAAGGTTCATAACATCGATTATGTGAAAAAAGTTCTTGAAATGGAAGCTAGAGAGAGAGAAATTCGTAGTAGGGAGCGGTTAGAAAGATTGAACAACAAACAGGTTCAGTCTGATGAACAAATACCAGATTCAGTAAATCACGAGCAAGATAGTGTAAATATGGGCGTGCCGCCGCAGCATCAGCAGTCGCAGCAGTCGCAGCAGCCTCAGCAGCCCCAGCAGCCTCAGCAGCTGCCTCATAGAAAACTTTACGAAAGAGTACATACAAAAGGCATTGCTAAGGATTGTTCGGGGTTTAAGTCTCTAAAGGGGCTTACACTTGATAGTTTAGGAATTAGTAAAAAAGCAATTTGAGCCTAAGTGGCTTTAGGAGGTAAAATGAAAATAAGAATGAAGCATTTAGTAAGAAGTCTTTACATAAGAAGGGACAGAATTTGGGATGTTTACATGAGCTCAGAGGTCCAAAATAAAGCTAAAGACAGTAGCATCAAAAATTTCCCGCGTCTAGGACCAGAGGATTTTGATTATGATTATTTGTATAAGTATGTATGTGAATGGATCAAAACAAAGTACGATGGTAAAGCCGGCTGGTTCAAATTTGAAAAAGTTGATAATCGTGAATATATTTGCATTGCAAGAAGGTATTCCAGTATTAAAAAATATTAACCAAAATCATCAAAGATTACAAAGATGTGTTCATCAAAGGACTTCAGGATGGTGCTGGTGCTCCAGCTTCTGGTAGAAGCGGAAGATCAGCAAGGTCGGCGCCGGAATCAGGACCAGGACCAGAATTAGTACTAGGATCAGGATCATTACCAGGATCAGGACTAGAACCAGGATCAGGATCAGGACAAAGAAAAAATCCAAATCCAGCAGCAAAGGGGTAGCATATTAGCTTTAGAATAGTAAAAAGGGTAGGAAAATTCCCAGGGAAAAACC
>NZ_JACHFG010000039.1 GCF_014201775.1 Borreliella yangtzensis
TTGCGCCCAAAACCATGGAAATGAATTATTGGATAACAAAAGTTTTAGGACACGAACCAAGCGACATAACAGCAGCCTTTCATTATAATCGGTATGTTTTGGACAATTTAGATGATAAAGCAGACAACAACTTATTAAAATTGCTTAATCAAAGAATTTATACATATGTTAGGCGTAAAGCCACCTATTCTATTCTTACAATGGATCGTTTAGAAGGGTTGATTAAAGAGCCTAGGATGTTTGATGATAATTATATTAAAACTTTGATTGTAATTAAAGATTTGATGTTGAAAGATAATTTAGAAACTTTAGCGATGGTTAGGGGATTGAATGTTAAAATTCGCAAAGCTTTTAAAGCTAGATACGGATACAATTATAACTACATAAAACTTACAGAATATTTATCAATAATTTTTAATCATAAATTATAGTTTTTGTTTTCTAAAATTGTGGACAATTTTTGTATTTTGTTATAACATATGATTGTTACAATTCATAGAATTAGGCAACCTTTGATTATTGCAATTGTATCTCCTGTCATTAGGAACCTTCGTTTTTTTGCTATTTGTGTTAAGGATAAGGTCGCCTTTTTCATTGTTTTTGATAAAGCGTATGGTTACAGAATATATCCTAACATCTATTTTCAAAAAACTTCACTTAGAAATTCTTGATGAGAATTCTAAAAAAACCGACCCAAATTTGAAAGAAATTTCCAATTTACGGCTTAGTTCTCATATTGGTAGAAAAAAAATTGAATACCAACGACTTCTAAAAGTATCATTGGTTTTGGAAGAAAAATATTATGAATACCAAAAAACAAAAAAGAAATACCAAGTTAGGGACATATTGGCTTGCGTAAACTCAAGGCTAGCAAAAGCTAACTACAAAAAAATAGCTAAAAGAACAATTCAGAAAGATTTACAAAAACTTATTAAAATGGGCCTAGTGGCTAACTTTTCAAGAAGTTTAGGCAAAAAAATTGGTGGCTATTCACTTTACAAGGTAAATGCTGAAATTTGGAAGCACCGCATAGAAATAATAAGGGGTTACTTTGTAAATGAAATTAGAGAATTCGTAAAAGACAAAAGAATAGTTGACATCTATAGCAAAGAAATTGACGAATACATTTTTCCAAACTCAATCGAAACAAAAGAAAATCAAAATTTGAGTGAAAAAATAAAAGACTTAATTGAAGATGAATTAAAAAACCACGTGCCCGATAAAAGAATAGTTGCGGCCACTGTCTTAAGGAAAATAGCCGATGAACTTACTTTCCTTAAGATGAATTGAACTATTATATTGAGATTCTAATTCAGCTACGCCTTTTCATATTTGCTTTGTCTAAGTATTTCATACTAAATAATAATTATATATATAATTATTATTTAGTATGAAATACTTAGACAAAGCAAATATGAAAAGGCGTAGCTGAATTAGAATCTCAATATAATAGTTCAATTCATCTTAAGGAAAGTAAGTTCATCGGCTATTTTCCTTAAGACAGTGGCCGCAACTATTCTTTTATCGGGCACGTGGTTTTTTAATTCATCTTCAATTAAGTCTTTTATTTTTTCACTCAAATTTTGATTTTCTTTTGTTTCGATTGAGTTTGGAAAAATGTATTCGTCAATTTCTTTGCTATAGATGTCAACTATTCTTTTGTCTTTTACGAATTCTCTAATTTCATTTACAAAGTAACCCCTTATTATTTCTATGCGGTGCTTCCAAATTTCAGCATTTACCTTGTAAAGTGAATAGCCACCAATTTTTTTGCCTAAACTTCTTGAAAAGTTAGCCACTAGGCCCATTTTAATAAGTTTTTGTAAATCTTTCTGAATTGTTCTTTTAGCTATTTTTTTGTAGTTAGCTTTTGCTAGCCTTGAGTTTACGCAAGCCAATATGTCCCTAACTTGGTATTTCTTTTTTGTTTTTTGGTATTCATAATATTTTTCTTCCAAAACCAATGATACTTTTAGAAGTCGTTGGTATTCAATTTTTTTTCTACCAATATGAGAACTAAGCCGTAAATTGGAAATTTCTTTCAAATTTGGGTCGGTTTTTTTAGAATTCTCATCAAGAATTTCTAAGTGAAGTTTTTTGAAAATAGATGTTAGGATATATTCTGTAACCATACGCTTTATCAAAAACAATGAAAAAGGCGACCTTATCCTTAACACAAATAGCAAAAAAACGAAGGTTCCTAATGACAGGAGATACAATTGCAATAATCAAAGGTTGCCTAATTCTATGAATTGTAACAATCATATGTTATAACAAAATACAAAAATTGTCCACAATTTTAGAAAACAAAAACTATAATTTATGATTAAAAATTATTGATAAATATTCTGTAAGTTTTATGTAGTTATAATTGTATCCGTATCTAGCTTTAAAAGCTTTGCGAATTTTAACATTCAATCCCCTAACCATCGCTAAAGTTTCTAAATTATCTTTCAACATCAAATCTTTAATTACAATCAAAGTTTTAATATAATTATCATCAAACATCCTAGGCTCTTTAATCAACCCTTCTAAACGATCCATTGTAAGAATAGAATAGGTGGCTTTACGCCTAACATATGTATAAATTCTTTGATTAAGCAATTTTAATAAGTTGTTGTCTGCTTTATCATCTAAATTGTCCAAAACATACCGATTATAATGAAAGGCTGCTGTTATGTCGCTTGGTTCGTGTCCTAAAACTTTTGTTATCCAATAATTCATTTCCATGGTTTTGGGCGCAA
>NZ_JACHFG010000040.1 GCF_014201775.1 Borreliella yangtzensis
TTTTTATTAAATCTAAAACACTCTTTACTACTTATTCCAGGCAATTTTTTGCCTATCTTGCTTAATTTACTTTTTTCTTTAATTGGAAAAGATTTGTCTTCAAATACTTCGCAGCCAATAAAACTTTGTTGTTCAAAACTTATCATTTTAGCCTCTCCATTGATACTTTTATTATTTTGTATATTTTCTTGATTTTTTGTTACTTCTGTCATTTTGAAGTTCCTCCTTTTATGATTACTAATAATTATATAGCAAAAACTATTTTTGCCAACTTTTTAACAAAAATTTTTGCAAAAAAAATGAAAGGTTTAATAAAAAAGAAAGCTTAGCTAATTCTTTATAAAAGAACTTTGCTAAACCAAAAGTATAAATGGATTATTTTAACAAAAAATTTTTAGCTATACATATATATATAGCTCTAAAATTATTTTTGTCAACTTTTTAATAATTAAATATGTTTTAATTTAGAATTAAAATTAATTTGGATTTTTACAAAACAAAAACTTATTTAAGTTCTTTTGTTAAAAAGTTAAATAAGTTTTAATTTAAAAAAGATCAAAAATAAAATGTTATTTTCTAATAATGTTCACCAGCATTATAATATTATTCTTAAAAAAGAAAATTGTGTGTTATTTCTTATTTGACACCTTGTATATACTGCATTAAAAATGTATGTATAAACGGTCCAAGAATTGCTGCTGCTATTATCATAAAATGTACTAGTCTGTTTCCCATGCTAAGTTTTTCGTTTAAACTTTTTTCTACATTGTCTATCTTTGTATCTAAATTAGATATATCTTTTTGTAAACTCTTTTCTACACCGTCAATCTTATTAGTAAGTTCATTTTTAACATTGTCTATCTTAGAGTTTAAGTTAGCTATATCCTTTTGTAAATTCTTTTCTACAGTGTCAATCTTAACAGTAAGTTCATTTTTAACATTGTCTATCTTAGTATTTAAAATAGCTATGTCTTTTTGCAAGCTCTTTTCTACATTATCTATCTTAGTATCTAAACTATCTATTTTAGTATTTAACCCCTTTTCTACATTATCTATCTTAATGTTTAAATTCTTTTCTACATCAATTAATTTCTCTTTTAAATATTCAAAGTTATGGTTATCATTATGGAGTAAAACAAAATCTATTGCCTCCTCACTAAACCCTATGTTTAAAAATTCATTTTTTATACTTTCTATGTTATATGTTCTGTAAGCCAAATTACTCATAAAATTTCCCTATTATCCTCTCAATTCTTTATATTTTTTTAAAAGCTTATTAATTAAATCTTTTTGATTTTCAAAAATTTCATGCATCATAAAACTTGTAAATTTGGCATTGCTTTTGTAAAAATCATAACTTTCTTTGGTTTTAAGTTGAAATCGTAAGGGTTTTATTGGATTTTGTTTAGACTTTTTTATTGTTTCATTTGTCTTACTCTTAATATATCTTATGGAGGCCCTTATTCCATTGCTAGTGATATAATTCTCTTCTAATAATCCCGCTTCAACTGCAGTCGCCAACTTTATATATTCATAAGATTGTGTCTTTGCTAATCTAAAATCTGATAGAAAATCGTTAAAATATTTATATCCTCCTTCTAAATAAAGCTTTTTATCATTTATTTTTTTAAGGATTTTCATGGTATCAATAATATTATAAATTTCTGATTTAATATTATTTTTTAATTGAGTAATTAATTGATCAAATTCTTCTTTTCTTTGATTTTCATTACTTTGATCAAGAATGTAATTTAAATTATTTTCTGAAATTCTTTTATTAATTTTTAAATTAATATTTTTTTTATCCATATTTACTCCTATATGCCCAACAAGTTCGTCACGCTGAACTTGTTGCGTTTGTTGATTTTTATATCTTCTCTAAAAAAGTTTTTAATATTTTTCTATATTCAATAATATAATCTTTTGAAAAATCAAATTTTTCATTACAACATATTCTTTTGTTTAAATCTTCTCTTTCATTTATACATCCTAAAAATCCACTTTTCATTTTTACTATTTCCATTAATTGTTTGTGGGTAATATTTTTTTTAAACCTTGTTATGACAATAAATACTGGTATTCCAGCCACTTCTTTTATAAATTTCCTCAATGTTTCAAATCCTTCAACTGCCCACTTTTCTGCTGTCATTGGAGATATTACATAATGACTACTAATTAAAGAACTCTTTAATGTAAAATTCCTTTTAGGATTTGTATCAATTATCACATAATTATAATCATTAATTATGGAATTTAATTTTGTTTTCAATGAAAATTCGATAGGTAAATGTCGATTGTCATAATAATAATCTCCATTTAATTCATCAACTGTTATGTAGCTAGGTATTAAATCTAAATTATTATCAACATTAATAATACTTTTATTGATGTTGATATTATCTTTTATAACATTTCCTATATTTGTCTGAGAAACATCAAAATTTTTTATTTCTAATTCATTATAATAATAGCTAGTAGCAGCAGCTTGATCATCTGTATCAATTAGGAGTACTTTATACTTCTGTGACAATAAATTTGCAAGTATTATTGAGGTTGTGCTTTTACCAACACCTCCCTTGAGACTTGCAATTGTTATTATTTTAGGTTTTTTATTATCCATTTTGTTAGTGGTCCTTGTTCTGGGTATTTTTTCCCATAAAATTCATATACTTGTTTTTCT
>NZ_JACHFG010000041.1 GCF_014201775.1 Borreliella yangtzensis
TTTACTCCAAAGAGTTACAGCCCGGAGGAATTATTACTAAGTGGGTTGCAAAAATTAAGCAAAAAAGGGAAGAAATGCTAGATCAAATTGGTAATCTGATCAATCCCCCATCCCATCTGCGTGTACGCAGTCGGTTTCGCAAGTTTTGAAAATATAAGGAGGCTTTAAGTGCAAAATTGCGTAGATAGTAAAGATATTATTGAGAAATTTAAGCTTTCTAATATGGATTCAGAAAGTATTGTGATAGGTAGTTTACTCAACAACACCGTTGAGGTTGAAGAAGTTCTGTTGTATTTGAGACCGGAAGACTTTTCCGGCACTGTAAATCAAAAAATTTTTGCGTGTATGATCGATTTACATCAAAAGGGTTTGTCGATTGATCCCAATATAGTGCTTGAAGAGCTTGAAAAGGAAAGAAAGTCTAATAAGTTTTTTAGCGATTTTGAAGTAAACGAATTCGTTGACAATGTATCAAAATACGCTATGACTGGCCCAATCTTAGAAACCCATTGTAAGACCATCAGAGATAATAGTGTTAGGCGCTCAATTCTTGAACTCACTGACAAAATTAGAAAAGATGTTTTTGACAAATCAGAGGATTTAGGGGCGTTGATTGACTATGCCCAAAGTAAAATGAATTCAATGGGGCTAGACTACAAAACTTCTTCAATTCACAACGCGGCCGACATTGATCAAGTTATAATTGACGACATTGAAAGTAGAAATTTCATAGAAAATGACTACATAGAAAGTGGATTTAGTGGCCTCGACAATATAATTAAAGGTTTTAAAAAATCAGATTTTGTAATAGTTGGCGCAAGCCCCAATGTTGATAGAACTGCTTTTGCATTCAATATTGTAAACAACTTGTGCAAACAAAATAGAAGTGTTGGATTTTTTTCACTTGAATCGCCTCACGAATCTATTCCGCTTAAACTTATATCAATTAATGCGGGGATAGAATACCACAAAATTTGCAACAATAGCTTGATAGACGAAAATGAGCGACAAATGTACCATGAAGCACATGCTAAGCTAAAAAATTTTTCTATTTGTGTTGATGGCGTGTATGGTATCGAAATACGCGAATTGAAGGCTAAAGCTAAAAAAATGAAAAAAAATTATGGCGTTGATATTATTGTCATTGACAATATTAGCCTTATTTCTCTTGAGCATGCTCATCTACTATCCCGTTATAAGCAAGTTTCAAATTTGAGTAAAGAATTGTTTACATTTGCCCGTGAGCTTAAAATTCCAATAATAGTTCTATGTCAATTGGATAGTAGTGCAGAGTATAGAAAGTCTAGTTTAGCAGATTTGGGAGAGGATTTGGATTCTTTAGGGGAGGATGCAGATAAGGTAATTTTTTTGTATAGAGAGAATGAGGAACAAGAAGATAATGATGAAGAAGTGCGTAAAGTTAAGGCCATAGTTGCTAAAAATAGGTGGGGGGAGACTGGTGGTATTGCTACTATGAATTTTGATCCTAAATATACTAAATTCACGGATGTTGGTGTTGGGTAAAGCAAAAGTTTGAGTGGCGTCGATTTCGTCAATTTTTAAAAATTTGCTATTATTTGGCTGTAATTTGTGTTATACTACACTTAGCGAGTGAGAAATTATGGAATTAGTTTCAATAACAAACATTACTGAAGAACAAATATATAAAGAGTTCCTTCGATTAGGAATGGAGCAACTAATAGCACAAGATTTGTCTAAAAGATATTATCACAATAACCTTACGTATAGAGATTTAGAGAATTTAGAAAAACAATTTGGAATAAAGTTTGAGAATCTTGAGTTTAAGATTGATACTATAGAAAAGAATTTAAATACTAAGATTGATACTGTTAAAAATGAACTCAATACTAAGATTGATACTGTTAAAAATGAACTCAATACTAAGATTGATACTGTAGAAAAGAATTTAAATGACAAGATTGATACTGTTAAAAATGAACTCAATACTAAGATTGATAATTTGGCACAAAATCTTACAAAAGAAATGAAAATTAATAATCAAATTTTTTTGGAAAAGCTTAATGTAAGTAACAGAATTACAATTTTCATTACTGTAGTGGTATTGCCCGTTATGATAACCCATGTAGTTCCTTTTGTTATGTCGCTAATTACTGGGCTTTTCAAATAATAACGAGTATTAGTAAATCTCATAGTTCTTAGGTAGTATGTTTGCTTGATTTTTCATGGTGATTTTTCATGATTATTTTTACGGTGATTTTCATAGTGATTTTCATAGTGATTTTTCATGATGATTTTTCATGAAAATTTTCAACACGCTTATTAAAGAATAAAGATTTTTTTGTAAATTCGGTTTTGCAATGTGCTTGTATTTGCATAAATTCCTAATTTTCTTAAGTTAACATTAATGTATGTTTTTAGATTATGCAAATTTTTGCAAGGCTCATTTTCAGAAAAAAAATTAGAAATCAAATTTGCAATAATATATGTATTTTCGTTCTTACTATTTTTGTAAGTACTTAGATTTATTGCATTGGGCTTGACGGGCTTAAATGCGTTAATGTAGTTTAGTTTTTTACCTAGATTTTGGATACACGGATTTTCAGTTAGTCGGATATTTCCTGGATTTTTGGTATATTTGTTATCTTCTTTCGTTTCTTTGGTCTTTACAATCAAAGAATA
>NZ_JACHFG010000042.1 GCF_014201775.1 Borreliella yangtzensis
GACTTGTGGTAGTTGTAATGTTTTGCATGATAGAGATATAAATGCATCTCTAAATCTTAAAGCTTATTATTGTAATGAAATAAAAACTAAGGCAGAAACTGTCTGAAGTAAAGCTTGTGGACCATGCTCTAGTGGATGACCGTTCTTTTAAGAACCTAAAAAGCTATTATGAGATTAAACAAGAAGCCATTTCTATAATCTTTGATTTAGAAATAGTAGTTCACAATTTTAAATTTATTAATAATGTAAAAAAATCATTTTGAAAGCTTATAGGAAAAAATCTATTTATTAACAAAGAATTTCAACAATTAGAAAAAATTCTAAAGGAAAGTTTCTTATAAAGAAACAAAAATATTAGGGGAATCATAGCTAAATTAATCGGGTTATCTTCAGACATTTTGATCAGATGATTCTTATTTAGTTTTTTAGAGATCTATATTTAACTCTAATTTATAAAAATTTGTAATATCAAAGAAATTAATACAAGAATTAATTATATTGGAATAATTTTATTTTTTATTAAATACCAATATAGATTAGAATGAAAAATTGAGACTACTTCAAAATAGATCATTGATTAATCAAAATATTTTTTAAAGGTTTTATATTTATATATTGAAAAATCCTTTCTGCAAGATTTATAATAACTATCATTTTATAATTTAATTATTAATACAAAATCACATAGGGCTTAACCATAAATACTCTTAATTTAAGAATACTTATCTCAAGCCCTATAAAATAGACATCGACCAAAGTTAAGGATGCTTATAGTTAATAGCACCACTTGCTAGTATTATACTTCATATATGTTGCTAAAATCAATATGTTATTTTCAAATAATATACTTTTTAAACACAACAATTCTATTTTTATATACAAAATTATCCACATCTAATATTAAAACCTTTTTTAGAGATTATTTAGTTTTGAGCATTAAGTTTGTTTTTCTTTTTATAAAATTATTAAAAGTGTATCATAATAATGGAAATATCTAAAAATTTGATTTCTCTTTTTTAAAATTTTTATCCTATTTATTTTTTCTTTAGAATAGTATAATGATAAAAGGTATCAAAGTGATAATATTATCAATTTTGTTTTTATTAATTTCCAATGTGTTTGTTTTTTCTAATGAAGAATCTGAAGAAGTTGTTATTATAAATGAAAGTAATAGATCTGATTTAGGTATAATTCTTACATCAAAAACTAAATTTGGATCCTTTGTTTTAAGGCATCATCGTGCGGGACACATAGATTTAGATTTTAATATACAAATTATAAATAGTTCCGAGATTTTGCTTAAAAAGATATATATTAATGGGGTTTCTGTGATGGAGCATCCAATTAATACTTACTTTATTGATGGAATTAATCATTTTAATTTTGGCATGGATCTATTTTTTGAAGGTGAAAAAGTAAATATGCTAAGAAAGTTGGCAGAAACAAATGGAATTGATGTATACATTGAATGTTTCGATGAGATAAATAATGAGAAAAAGAAATATTCTTTCAAGGTGAGCAGGGGAAACAGTATGCATTTTTATAGTGCATTTGATATGATTTTTCATCAATAGGATGGATTATTAATGAGTAGAATTTTATTTTACGGATTATTGTTAATCTGTGTTTTTTTAGGGTTCTTTTTCTTTTTTAAAAAAGAAAATAGTATTATTTTTAATAAAATTATTAAAAAATCAAAAGATATAGTCTTTACTGATGAGACTTATACATATCTTTTTAAAGATGGCAATTTGAAAGAGCTAGTTTTTATAAAATCGGAGTTTATGGATCCTGAGCTTGAGTATGAAAAGAATAGAAATATGACAGGTTATTTGATAGATGCTTATAGAGCTATGAATCCCAGCTACAATTTTGATTTTATGGTTCACGATAATAAAATTCTAGGTTTTAAAAGTGTAATTTTTGAAGGATTTGAGGATGCTCAAGTTTCAAGGCATGAGAATAATTTACCAAGTGAGAAATGGCAAGAATTAAAGGATTTTAACATTGGAAATCCAAATATTAATGAAAAATTTTTTCATTTAAAATTTCCTTTTACGGTAAAAAATACCTTGCGCGTTACCCTTTCGAAAGGGTTTTTTAATAAAATCAAAAAATTAAAACGATTAAAGATTGTTTTAGTTTCTAATGAAGATAAAGAATATAAAATAGATATAAAAAATTTTTTATTAAAATATAATCTTTAATTTGAAATGAATTTTTTTTAAAATAGTATATTGCTGGTTAAGATTGAAATGTTTTTATAAAATTTTTTTCTATATAATAGAAGTGTAAAATTTTTTAAATCAAAATATAAGGTATTTTAAAAAATAAATTTATCAAAAAATAGCAAAGAATACTCCACCTATAATTTCTATGAAATTTAGGTGGAGATGAATTTGCAACGCAAGTTAAAACATAATATAATAATTTAAAAAAATAATGAGCGATAATAAAGCTTATAAGTACAGAATATATCCTAACACCAATCAAAAGAAATATTTTTCAAAGGTATTCGGATGCGTAAGATTTTTGTATAACAAAA
>NZ_JACHFG010000043.1 GCF_014201775.1 Borreliella yangtzensis
GTGGGTTTATGTAAATCATGTGGGTTTATGTAAATCATGTGGGTTTATGTAAATCATGTGGGTTTATGTAAATCATGTAGTTTATCAAAATCATGCGTGTTATCAAAATCATGCGGGTTTATGTAAATCATGTGGGTTTATGTAAATCATGTGGGTTTATCAAAATCATGCGTGTTATCAAAATCATGCGGGTTTATGTAAATCATGCGGGTTTATGTAAATCATGTGGGTTATCAAAATCATGTGGGTAAAATCATGTAGTTTATCAAAATCATGTAGGTTATCAAAATCATGTGGGTTATCAAAATCATGTAGGTTTTCAAAATCATGTAGGTTTTCAAAATCATGTGGTTTTTCAAAATCATGTGGGTTTATCAAAATCATGTGGGTTATCAAAATCATGTGGGTTATCAAAATCATGTGGGTAAAATCATGTAGTTTATCAAAATCATGTAGGTTTTCAAAATCATGTAGGTTTTCAAAATCATGTAGGTTTTCAAAATCATGTAGGTTTTCAAAATCATGTAGGTTTTCAAAATCATGTAGTTTTTCAAAATCATGTGGTTTATCAAAATCATGTAGTTTTTCAAAATCATGTGGGTTTATCAAAATCATGTGGTTTATCAAAATCATGTGGTTTATCAAAATCATGTGGGTTATCAAAATCATGTGGGGTTATCAAAATCATGTGGTTTATCAAAATCATGTAGTTTATCAAAATCATGTAGTTTATCAAAATCATGTGGTTTATCAAAATCATGTGGTTTATCAAAATCATGTAGGTTTTCAAAATCATGTAGGTTTTCAAAATCATGTAGGTTTTCAAAATCATGTGGGTTATCAAAATCATGTGGGTTTTCAAAATCATGTGGGTTATCAAAATCATGTGGGTTATCAAAATCATGTAGTTTATCAAAATCATGTAGTTTATCAAAATCATGTAGTTTATCAAAATCATGTAGGTTTTCAAAATCATGTGGGTTTTCAAAATCATGTAGGTTTTCAAAATCATGTGGTTTATCAAAATCATGTGGGTTTTCAAAATCATGTGGGTTATCAAAATCATGTGGGTTTTCAAAATCATGTGGGTTATCAAAATCATGTAGTTTATCAAAATCATGTAGTTTATCAAAATCATGTAGTTTATCAAAATCATGTAGGTTTTCAAAATCATGTAGGTTTTCAAAATCATGTAGGTTTTCAAAATCATGTGGGTTTATGTAAATCATGTGGGTTATCAAAATCATGTAGGTTATCAAAATCATGTGGGTTATCAAAATCATGTGGGTTATCAAAATCATGTGGTTTATCAAAATCATGTAGTTTATCAAAATCATGTAGTTTATCAAAATCATGTGGGTTATCAAAATCATGTGGGTTATCAAAATCATGTGGTTTATCAAAATCATGTGGTTTATCAAAATCATGTGGGTTATCAAAATCATGTAGTTTATCAAAATCATGTAGTTTATCAAAATCATGTGGGTTATCAAAATCATGTAGTTTATCAAAATCATGTAGGCAAAATCATGTGGGTTTTCAAAATCATGTGGGTTTATGTAAATCATGTGGGTTATCAAAATCATGCGTGTTATCAAAATCATGTGGGTTTATGTAAATCATGTAGTTTATCAAAATCATGTGGGTTATCAAAATCATGTAGTTTATCAAAATCATGTGGGTTATCAAAATCATGTGGGTTTATGTAAATCATGTGGGTTTATCAAAATCATGTGGGTTATCAAAATCATGTGGGTTTTCAAAATCATGTGGTTTATCAAAATCATGTGGGTTTATGTAAATCATGTGGGTTTATCAAAATCATGTGGGTTATCAAAATCATGTGGGTTATCAAAATCATGTGGGTTTTCAAAATCATGTAGGTAAAATCATGTGGGTTATCAAAATCATGTGGGTTTATGTAAATCATGTGGGTTTATGTAAATCATGTAGTTTATCAAAATCATGCGTGTTATCAAAATCATGCGGGTTTATGTAAATCATGTGGGTTTATGTAAATCATGTGGGTTTATCAAAATCATGCGTGTTATCAAAATCATGCGTGTTATCAAAATCATGTGGGTTTATGTAAATCATGTAGTTTATCAAAATCATGTAGTTTATGTAAATCATGTGGGTTTATCAAAATCATGCGTGTTATCAAAATCATGCGTGTTATCAAAATCATGTGGGTTTATGTAAATCATGTGGGTTATCAAAATCATGTAGGTTTATGTAAATCATGTAGTTTATCAAAATCATGTGGGTTTATGTAAATCATGTGGGTTATCAAAATCATGTAGTTTATCAAAATCATGTGGGTTATCAAAATCATGTAGTTTATCAAAATCATGTAGTTTATCAAAATCATGTGGTTTATCAAAATCATGTAGTTTATCAAAATCATGTAGGTTTTCAAAATCATGTGGGTTTTCAAAATCATGTAGTTTATCAAAATCATGTAGTTTATCAAAATCATGTGGGTTTATCAAAATCATGTAGTTTATCAAAATCATGTGGGTTTATGT
>NZ_JACHFG010000044.1 GCF_014201775.1 Borreliella yangtzensis
AAAACCCAAACTTTACAAAGTATTACAACCAACATAAACAGTGTTATTTTTGCTTTACGCCATATTGGCACTGATGAGTCATTTAGATTGATTTTCAAGGCGTTTTTAAATGTAGATGTTATAGTTACTACACCAGAAGCAGGTGTTATTGATATCTCATTAAAAGGGACAATAAGAACAAATTTTATTACATTTATTTCTCCTAGCACTACATCAGGAAAATCGCTTAAAAAGATAATACTTAGAGAAAAAAAAGATGGATATGCTGCATCTAAAAAGGCTTTAGTATTCAACTCTCTTCCTAAAGGATATGATCATTCAATTTATGCTTTTATAAAAAGAATTATTCCTATAGATAGAGTTCTAAAAATTAACAATAAAGATGGTGCAAATATTATCACTTTTAACAATTAAGGAGGCTTAATGGCTGCGGATCAAGAAAAATTATTAATTGATGAACAAGAAGCAGTTCAAATAAAAGATTTAAATAAGGTAACAACCGTTGAAAACGACCATCTTTTACTAATAGATGATGGGGTTGCAAGTTGCAATGCTATTACTTTTAAAAAGTTCTTAGAAACCGTTAAAGACAAAACATTTAAAGGCGAAGGACTTGCCGATTTTAAAGAGATAATTAAGTCTACAATCGCTCAAGAACTTGCAGCTAATAAAGATTTTGTAGAAAAAATTTATGCTGAAGCATTGGATAAACTAATTAAAAATGAGTCTGATAAACTTTCTAGTCTTTTTAGCAAAATTAAATCTCGCCTTTCAGATAGTATATCCTCCTCCACTTTATCTAGAAGTGACAATCTTTTGATAATGTCTTCAAGTAGTATTGAAAAAACTCCAGTTCCCAAACAATTACTAGGAGTACCATCTGATTTTGATGCTACTCTGAACGCACCCGCGGGCACTACACTTTATCCGTCTGATTATAAAAATCAAAGATTCCAAGTAGATTTAGACCAATCAAGGAGTGCAACTCTAATTTTTTATAAATATGATGATGATAACCCCATTTATCTTGATATAGAACTTGACATAGACCAATTCGATAGAGAAGGTAGATTCTTATATCTAAGATATTCGGATGAATCTGATAGTCAATATAGCCGAAATCTAGTTTTCAAAAGCGAAACTCTTACTGGCGTAGTCCCACTGTATAAAGGGTGGTATATTCAAAAAAGAATCTACCAAAATTATAGTCCTGTACCAGTTCTTATGAAACTGTAAATTTTTAGCAAAAATTAAAGTTTTGGTATATAATATATATATCAAAAAAAATTAAAATGAAGGATTAAAAATGGATATTAAAATAACTGAACTTCTTATTAACTTAAACGAAATTAAACTTATAGCAGTAATGATTTTTGTCACTGTACTAGTTCTAGGAGTATTAATTCTTCTAAAACCTTTACTAAAAGACATATTGTCTATAGTAGTAGGCAAGATTTTTAGAAATGGCAATGGCAACAATCATATTAAAAAACGGGATTAATTTATGAAATTATCTAAAGATAATCTTAACACTGGACTTACATCTATATCAAACCTTATTGAAATATTTTCTAAATTTGAAAATGAATTTGATGAGGCTGCACATAAAGGATTTTTTTTAGTTTATGAACTATATAACCATTATAAATTAATCTATAAATCAAATATGGAAAGACTTGAGAATGCATTAACACCAACAATAGATAAAACACTCTCTCCACTGAATGAGAAAATCAACAGGTGTATTGATCTAGTTAATTCTGATGAAAAAAATCTAAAGATATCAAATAAGCTCAAATTCAATAAGGACGGAAAACCTATCTACCAAGAGGGGATAAATTAATGCAAAATAATACTGTTGGTTTAGGACTTAATTTACTATCTAACTTAACTAACATAGCTAAAAATACTACAAACATAGATGATAACTACATTAATATTTTCAATAAAGTAATAGATTTTTTCTACAAAACATATATTGAAACACTAAAATCTATGGAAACAGCTGAATCAATGAAAATATTTGCAGAAATACAAGACATATTAAAATGCAATATTGAAATAATAGAGGCTATTTCTAGCAATAAAAGTAAAAGAACTATCTCTTCATTAAAAGCAAAACGCAATAAAATCATGAGGGAATATATCAATGTTCTTAAAAGAGGTAAAAATGTTTAAGCTAGTAAACTTCTTTTTACTTATATTACTACTATGTTGTACTACTATTGCTAGTCTACCAGACGAACCAAAACCTCCAATTATCCAAACAATAGGGACTTTAGCTAAATACGAAGCACAATTATCAGAATATGTTATGTACCTAGTAACATTTTTGGCTAAAACAAAAGTAAAAGTTAATGACCCGAATTATCCAGAATATACTTATCCAGATTTATCAACACTAAAAGACGAACACTC
>NZ_JACHFG010000045.1 GCF_014201775.1 Borreliella yangtzensis
ATTATAAAAAACCATTTTAAAAAAACCAATAGATTAAAGGATTTAAAAGATTTTGATGAAAGATTTATGCCGTCTGATCAGCGCGATTATAACGATAGTCCATTAATATTTTTTGACTCGTTAAAAGAAGATAAACAATTTGATTATATTTTTGCAGCATAGCAATATGCTTGCATAGTACACCTAAATAATAGGCCCCCAATAAGGGGGCCTGCTATGCGTATCATAATCTAAGATGTGTGCTTAAGTGCTGTTGTTAGTTTTGCCAATTAGATGTAAGACCAGAATAGTGGTTGTCTGTCTTTAAAAGTTCATCTTTAAGATATTGATAAATTTCTTTATTAGAATTTTTGCCAGACATATCATTAGTGACGCCTCTGAAATATTCTTCTATGAGGTTAGTATTTTCATCACTCCCATATTTATTATCTTTATTACAGTCGTTTTGATTATCTTGTTCTCTTTTCTGATTATTAGCCTTATCTTTGGCTGTTTTACAGTCAATAGCTCCTTTAATGTAAGTATCAAAGTCTTCGTTGTTTGCTTTTGATTGTCTTTTAGACTCTAAAAAGTCGTAAACTTTTTTAAAGGCACTAGCTAATTCTTTTTGCTTTTGAATATCTTTAGAAAGCCAATTAAAGAAATCGGTGCATTTACTGTCGTTTTCCTTATTGCATCCTTGTATTTCATTAGGTAATTTTTCAATTATGTATTGAAATGCATTTGTTAATGAATTAAATATTTTTTTTTCTTCTTCAGTTAGGGTGATTTTTTCTTGTTGTTGAAGTCCTTGTGTATCCAAATCACGCTTTTGTCTACCTGTTTCTTGTTGCATATTATTTTTATTTGAAGTTTCATTATTATTAGAATTACAGCTGTTTAATATGAGTATAAATAGGCAGAATAATATATTGATAATTTTCATTTTTATTTCTTTTCCTTATTATTAGTTGCATGTAGTAGTTGCTTGATCTGCAAATTGATCTATATCCCCGTTGCTAAAGAAGCCCCCAACTATTTGTTTAAAAGTATTTTTTCCGTTTTCATTTCCAGTACACTTATCAAGTTCGGTTTTTATATGATCAAGTGCTGTTTTTATTTTATCTTCATTATTCTCTAAAAATTTATCAAATTTTCCATCATTGCCCATCGCTTCTTTTAACCAGTCTAGGTGTGTTTTTTGATCATCAGATAGTTTTTCTCTAAGTATTTCTTCTTTGGATTTAGGTTTTTCTTCTTGTGATTTTTCTTGGCTTAAATCTCGCTTTTTTCTACTTTGTGATTGTTTGGCATTGTTTTTTAAAGTGTCATTATCATTGGAATTGCAGCCATTTAGCATAAGTAAAAATAAACAAAATAATATATTGATAATTTTCATTTGTTATCTCCTTTTTTCTCTTCAGTACAATACATTAAGTAACAAAAAAGATTATTCTTGTAATTATAGACCCTATTTTTAGAAATTTTTTAAAATTTAACTCAAGTTTTGATTGGTAGGTTTACATTTTGAAATATTGTGCTAGTTTTAACTTCATTATTATTAAATAAAGGAGTAACTAATGGAAATTAAAAACATAGTTAAATTATTTTGTTTATCGATATTATTTGTAATGTCTTGTAGCTTATATGTAAAGGAGAAAAAATATGTAGAGGAAAAAAAAGAAATAGATTCAATTCTTGCAGAAATTTCAAATCCAAAAAATCTTAATAATAAGACTAGTCATGAAAAATTTAAAGATTATAAAGATAGAATTAATGAATTAAAAGAAAGATTAAAGGATGTAAATGATGCTGAGCTTAAAGAAAAATTATTAAAGTTACAAAGTCTTTTTGAAGATAAATTAGCAGCCAAATTAGCAGCTTTAAAGGCAGCCAAACAAAAAATTGAAAGTATTACTAATAAAAATAATGGAAAAACTGAGATATGGAAAGAGGCAAAGTTGGTTGGAGTGAATATAAAATATAATGGGGTTAATGGCCAAGGAGGAGATCAAATGTCTAGCGATGCTATAGGACAGATAGATAAAATAATAAAGTTTCTCGAAGAGGGTACTAATTAATTAGTAAATAATCATATTAAAAATGTTAAAATCTAGGTATTAAATTTACTTTAATATAATATCTAGATTTTTCTTCTGTTGTAAAATCCAATTTGATTAATATAAAGCATAAGTTCTTGCAAGAAAAACCTTTTTGTAATTTACATTTTTAATTGGGAATATTTATTATAGACTTTTTTTGCTATAGGTTTTGTTCTTTCTAT
>NZ_JACHFG010000046.1 GCF_014201775.1 Borreliella yangtzensis
TAGAAAAGGCTAAGCAAGAATTTGAACAGCTTAAAAATCAAGTTGGTTCTGCAACTGGATCAACTGATGGTCACCGAGCTCAAAATCAAAGAGGCGGGGGAGCACAAGCTTGGCAAAAAGCTAAAGAATATGGTTTAAGTGTAAGTTATTCTAATGATGATGATACTAGTGATATGTCAAGTGGAATAATAGATAGTGCACTTCAAAAGATTGGAGAAGAACTTAAAGAACTTAAAAATAATGAGAATGAATGATTTAAAATAGAAGTCCAATGTATAGGAGTAACTTATGAATAAAAAAATAATAATATTTATCACTTGTGCTGTTTTTGCACTTATAATGTCATGTGATAATCATGTAAATTTAAAACAAGGCGTAGAAGGAAAGGTTAAGGGCTTTAGAGAAGGGATAGAAAAAAAAGTTAAACAAGGTATAAAACAAACAGAACAAAAAGTTAAGGGATTTTTAGAAAAAGAAGTAAAAGATATTTCAGATGAAATAGCAAAAAAATTACAAGAAGAAGAAAAAGATAAAAATAAGGAGAAAGAGAAAGAAGAACAAAACGAATTACGAGAACAACCAAAAGCACAAGAACAAAAAGTAGAAAAAGAACAAGAACGACAAGAATTGGGGCAGAACGAAAACCCTAATAACAGTAATCCGATAGTAAAGACAATGCAACAAAATGGTGGTCAACAAGAAGAACAAGGAAAAGAACAAAAAGTAGAACAACAAGGACAACAACAAGTAGTACAAAAAAAACAACAAGAAGAGCAAAAAGAGAATTTAAAAATACAAGTGCAAGTAAGTTCACAATCACAATTACAAACTGAAGATGAAGATGATGAAGAGCTTAAAAATAAAATAGAAGAGCTTAAAAATAAAATAGATGAAATAAGTAAGGGTATAGATGATATTAAACAAAAGAGTGGAGACCAAGTATTAGATCCTCAAAAAGAAGTTATAGATAAAGTTACAGGGCCTATACTCGACTATTTTACTAATAGTTCTAGAAATACTGAAAATGGTGCTCAAACTGACAAATCTATATATTATGATTGGGGTTTAACAGATGAAGATGATAGTGAAGAAGGATTACCAAAGTTATTAAAAGAATTGAAGGATACTAGGAGTAGTTTAAGGACTAAATTAAATGAAGGTAATAAACAACAAGTTGCGTTGCAACCAGATCCCAAATTAAAAGAAAATGTAAAAGTTAGCGAAATTGAATCAGATTTAGAGAAATTAAAATCAGAATTAGAAAAGGTTAAAAACTATCTTGAAGAAAAATCTAATTTTGAAACAATTAAAGGATATATCGATGCTGCTAATAGCAATAGGATTAAGGATGATGATGAATAAGATTTAGATTTAATTAAACTTTGTATACACAAAATAACAGCTAGCAATATTTGGTTAGTTGTTATTTTTTTGTAAATTGAATTATTACAGTGTTCAATTTAATTATATTTTTTACATTTTTTGTTAAAAAGTATTGTTTAAAATATTTTTTATTTTTATACTATCTATAGTTATGATGCATGATAATAAAGTTTCAGATTTTTATGATAATTCAGATAAGAAAGTAAAAAAAGAATTATTTAAAGTTTATAAAACTGATCAGTTAACTCAAAAGCGAAAAAAACAAATATACAATATTTATGAAGCAGTACAAGATTTAGAAACTGTAAAAATTTTTATTAAAAATATTCTGAAAAATGAATATATAATAAAAGAACGCGAAAATGCCCATGGAAATAGATTTGATTTTAGCTACAAAGAGGGGACATTAGAAGACTTTTTAGAGAAGCTAGGAGAAACAAAATTCTATACGTTTTTGTTATTTGTTTATGGTGTTATTTGTAAGATTAAACAATATCCAAAACAAAATCAAACGTTTTTTATGAATATTTTTGTAGATATATTATTTACTAGCATGCACAGCTATAATAGAGGAATTTTAACAAGTAATAAGTTTATAGAAAGAATGGAAGATTGTTTCAAGGTTGTATAGTCAAACTTTAATAAAAGCAAATAAATATTAAACATTCATCAATAGGCATAAAGAAATTAACAGTTTATGTTAATAAATTATTAAATTGCTTTACTATTTAGAGTAACAATTTGTTAATTTTGTTACTTTAAGGTAGTATCTTTGAAAAGAGTTAAAAGATCTTTTGATGATTATGTTGCATATTTTATAGAAGGAACTTTAAATGATGGAGAAATAGCAGCTAAACTAGGAGTTT
>NZ_JACHFG010000047.1 GCF_014201775.1 Borreliella yangtzensis
TAAATCTTAAAGCTTATTATTGTAATGAAATAAAAACTAAGGCAGGAACTGCCTGAAGTAAAGCTTGTGGACCATGCTCTAGTGGATGACCGTTCTTTAGAACCTAAAAAGCTATCATGGAATGAAACAAGAAGCTATTTCTATAATCTTTGATTTAGAAATAGCAGTTCACGCCCATTATCTGAATATTTAATACTATCTATTTTGAAAAGTCCACACATTAATACCTTTTCCTATTAATTTTAATATAAAAATCGGAAACTTTAAGTTTTGTAAATTTTGAAAGTTTTGAAAAAATTTGAAAAATGAAATAGTAAAGGCAATAACCTCTTGCCTTTACTACAGCGTATACAAAATATAGAAATATCAATGAATTATCCAAAAATGAAGAATTCAAAATCAATTATAGATCATCATTTTTTGGTTTCCAAAAATAAAGATAGACGGTCTGAATTTTCAGACCGTCTATCTTTATCCAGCCAAGCCTACACACATACATACACATTTTACAATACTACATCTTCACTTCAATTATATGCCGATTTTTAGCAAAAACTAATAATAGGCGTATAATTGAAGTGAACTACTATTTCTAAATCAAAGATTATAGAAATAGCAGTTCATTAGCAAGTTATTATTTACATCCCGATTTTGAAGCAAGAAAGTCGTTTAAAATTTGTTTTAATATTTGTTTAACTGTATTTACGTTATCTTCAGAATAGGATTCTTGGAACTTCTCTTTAGCTTTGTCTCCATATTTTCCGGAATTGATCTTATCAAGACGATTAAAAATACCAAACGGTTTGCCATCTATAAGCTCAATTATATAATTGAGATCATAATTAGAAATTGTATCTATATAATATATACAGTTATATTTAAAAAGGTAGCCTATAACATCAAGAGCCTCTAAAAATACATCTTTTTCTTTAATCCCAATTTTTCTTAAACATCCCCTAATTTGTGGGGCAAATGCAAAAAGGATGCTTTTATTCTTCTCACTTTTGAAATCGTATTTATCTAATCTTTTGTCAATTAAATTAAAGTCTTCTATAGAAAAGGCTTTTTTAGCTTTTGCATAATTCTTTTCTATACTTTTTTTTGTATGCTTGTCCATGGTAGCATCCAAATTAAATAATAAAAATAAAAATAAAAATAAACTTATTTTTTTCATATCTATTCCTTAGCTTTAGAATTTACTACTTAATCTTTAGGTAAGTCAGCTATAATTTGTTTTAATGTTTTTTTTTTTACCGTATTTATTTTGCTTTTATCAAAGTAATTTTCGTCAAACCTCTCTCTAGCTTTGTTTCCATATTTCTCAGCATAATCAATTTTATCTGAATCTAGTTGTATCAAATAATCAAAAATTTGATCCGGATCCCCCTTTATAAGTTTGAAAATTGGGTCATATGACTCTAATTTTAGATATTCGGAATCTATTAATTTATTTTTTATAAGGTATCCCATGACATCAACAGCATCTAAAAAAACACCTTTTTCTTTAATTTCGATTTCCGATAAATTAACTTTAATTGCTGGGGTAAATAAAAAAAATACGCTTTTTTCGTACTCGTCTTGAAAATCGTATTTGTCTAATTTGTTTTTAATTAAAATACTTTCTTCTTTTGAAAGATATTTTTCAGCTTCTGCGTAATTGCTTCTTGCCCATTTTTTCTTTTCTCTATCCATGTTGGCATATAAATTGGATAGAAAACTAAAAATTAATATTAATGTAAAAATTTTTTTCATATTAATATAACCCCTAATAATTAAATTTTAATACTATAATGTTAGCGCAATTCCTGGAGTTTTTTTGGAGAGATGAATTTATTCCGATCTGGCCTCCTATTAAATAGGAAATTTTTTACTTAGTTAAAAATTTTTAACTTGGTATAATTGAATTAATATGCCCCCGAAAGTGAAGATAAAAAATGATTTTGAAATATTTAGAAAAGAGTTAGAAACTCTATATACTAAATATCTCAATAATGAATTTTCATATTCAAAAGTGAAAGAAAAAATAAAAATTTTTGCCGAAAATCATAAAGCTATTCTTTTTAGAAAAGATAAATTTACAAATCATTCAATAATTTTAAATCTTTCGAAAACTCGCAAAATAATTAAAGAATATATTAATCTTTCAGTAATTGAAAAGATTAAAAGAGATAATACCTTTTTATTTTTTTGGAAATCGAAAAAAATAAAAGAATTAAAAAATATAGGAATTAAAGATCAGAAAAA
>NZ_JACHFG010000048.1 GCF_014201775.1 Borreliella yangtzensis
TATTTAAATTCTTTTGTTAAAAAATTAAATAAGTTTTAATTTAAAATAGAGCAAAAATAAAATGTTATTTTCTAATAATGTTCACCAGCATTATATTATAATGCTTTAAAAAAGAAAATTATATACTATATACTATTTATTATTTAATGAACTGTAAATATTTCATAAATAATGCATTTAAAATTGGCCCAAGAATTGCTGCTGTTATTATCATAAAATGGATTAATCTGTTCCCCATATTAAGATCTTTTCTTAAATTATTTTCTACATTATCTATCTTGCTATTTAAGATAGATATGTCTTTTTCTAAATTTTTTTCTACAAGATCTACCTTAGTATCTAAACTATCTATCTTAGTAGTAAGTTCAGTTTTAACAGCATCTATCTTAAAATCTAAATTTGATATATCCTTTTGTAGATTCTTTTCTACAGTATCTATCTTAGTAGTAAGTTCAGTTTTAACAGCATCTATCTTAAAATCTAAATTTGATATATCCTTTTGTAGATTCTTTTCTACATTATCTATCTTAGTAGTAAGTTCAGTTTTAACAGCATCTATCTTAAAATCTAAATTTGATATATCCTTTTGTAGATTCTTTTCTACATTATCTATCTTAGAGTCTAAATTAGACATATCTTTTCGTAAATTCTTTTCTACATCAATCAATTTCTCTTTTAAATATTCAAAGTTGTAATTATCATTATGAAGAAAGACAAAATCTATTGCCTCCTCACTAAACCCTATGTTTAAAAATTCATTTTTTATACTTTCTATGTTATATGTTTTATACGCTAAATTGTTCATAAAATTCCCCTTATTATCCTCTTAATTCTTTATATTTTTTTAAAAGCTTATTAAGAAAATCCTTTTGATTTTCAAAAATCTCATCCATCATAAAACTTGTAAATTTGGCATGTTTTTTATAAAAATCATAGCTCTCTTTTTTTTTAAGCTGAAATCTTAAGGGTTTTATTGGGTTTTGTTTGGATTTTTTAACCGTTATGCTTTCTTTATTTCTTAGTACAAAAAGAGTTTGTCTAAATCCATTTTGGACTAGAAATTCTTCCTCTATTATTCCCTCTTCTATAGCATTAGCAATTCTTAAATAATCATAAGCTTGGGTTTTTGCTAGTTTATAATCTTTTGTAAAATCTTCAAAACTTTTATATCCATCTAGCTTATAATATTCATTATCTTTAATCTCTTTTAAAATTTTCATTGTCTCTAATCTAGAACAAATTTCAGATTTAACATTTATAGTTAATTGAGATTTTAACGATTTATACCTAACAATAATATCGTTATCAGTAGATAAATTTCTTTTATTTAATTGTATATTCATATATAAATCACCTCATATTTTTTTCCGGCACCGGAATTTTTTTATATAAAAACCACCTTTTATATATGCCATCCAAAAGATGGTATAACCTGCATCTTATTTAAAAAACATTCAAGAACTTTTTTATACTCACAAATGTAATCTTTATCTAAATCAAATTTATCATTTTCTGCTATTCTCCTATTTAAATCTTCTCTTTCAGATATAATCCCTAAATAATCCTCTCTTAATTGTAAAATGTCTAGTAATTGTTTATGAGTATTATTTTTTTTAAATCTTGTTACCAATATAAAAATTGGCGCATTAGTTCCTATTTTTTTTGAATAAAATTCTAAAAGATCCAAACTCTCAACTGCCCATTTTTCAGCAGTTATCGGGACTAAAACATATTGACTACTTACTAAAGCGTTTGTCAAGGTGAAGTCTAGACTTGGTGGAGTATCTATGATTATATAATCATAATTATCTTGTATAGATTCTAACTTCTTTTTTAATCTCAATTCCTTAAATGGAATTGCTTCTTGATTAAATTTATGCAAACTTAAATAACTAGGTATTAGATCTAAATTGTTATCAATATTGATAATAACATCTCTTATTCCTAAAACACCTTCTTTTAAGATTTCATATATATTAGAATTTTCCAAATTAACATTTTTGTTTTGTATGTTATTAAAATAAAAACTGGTTATTGATGCTTGCGTATCTATATCTATCAAAAGAATTTTTTTTGACCTTGATAAAAGAGTGGCAAAAATTATTGAAGTTGTGCTTTTACCTACACCACCTTTCAGGCTGGCAATTGTTATTATTTTAGGTTTTTTATTATCCATTTTGTTAGTGGTCCTTGTTCTGGGTATTTTTTCCCATAAAATTCATATACTTGTTTTTCTAAATCT
>NZ_JACHFG010000049.1 GCF_014201775.1 Borreliella yangtzensis
TTTTAGCTATACACATATATATAACTCTAAAATTATTTTTGTCAACTTCTTTTAAAGAAAAAAATATGATTTAATTTAGAATTAAAATTAATTTGTATTTGTATAAAACAAAAACTTATTTAAATTCTTTTGTTAAAAAATTAAATAAGTTCTAATTTAAAATAGAGCAAAAATAAAATGTTATTTTCTAATAATGTTCACAAGCATTATAATATTATTCTTAAAAAAAGAAAATTGTGTATTATTTATTATTTGATACCTTGCAAATATTGCATTAAAAATGAATGTATAAACGGCCCAAAAATTGCTGCTGCTATTATCAAAAAATGTACCATTCTATTTCCCATGCTAAGTTTTAAATGCAAATTCTTTTCTACATTATCAATCTTATTAGTAAGTTCAATTTTAAAAAAATCTATTTTGGTATTTAAATTCTTTTCTACATTATCAATCTTGGTATTTAAACCTTTTTCTACACTATCTATCTTAGCATCTAAATTATCTATTTTGATATTTAAACTCTTTTCTACATTGTCTATTTTAGTATCTAAACTATCTATCTTAGCATTAAGTTCGTTCTTTATAGTATCAATTTTAAAATCAAGATTATCAAACTTTATTTCGAATTGTTTTTCTAAATTTTTCTCTACAGTGTCAATCTTTGCATCTAAATTAGATATATCTTTTCGTAAATTCTTTTCTACATCAATCAATTTCTCTTTTAAATATTCAAAGCTGTAATTATCATTATGAAGAAAAACAAAATCTATTGCCTCCTCACTAAACCCCATATTTAAAAATTCACCTTTTATACTTTCTATGTTATATGTTCTATACGCCAAATTGTTCATAAAATCCCCTTATTACCCTTTTAATTGCTTATACCTTTTTAAAAGCTTGTTAACTAAATCTCTTTGACTTTCAAAAAGTTCATCTAATAAAAACCCTGTAAATTTAGCATTGCTTTTGTAAAAGTCATAGCTCTCTTTGCTTTTAAGCTGAAATCTTAATGGTTTTATTGGATTTTGTTTAGATTTTTTTATTGTTTTACTCTCTTTATTTCTTAATACAATTAACGTTTCCAGTATTCCATTTTTTATTAGAAATTCTTCTTGTATAATCCCATCTTCTATTGCATTAGCAATTTTTAAATAATTATAGACCTGTGCTCTTGCAAGTCTATAATCTTTAGAAAAAGCTTCAAAACTTTTATACCCATCAAGTTTATAATATTCATTATCTTTAATTTCTTTTAAAATTTTTAAAGTTTCTAATTTACAATAAATTTCTTTTTTAGAATTAATTTTTAATTTTTCTTTTAAAGAATTATAATGATTTAATGCATTATCAGCAATAATATAATTCCCATTATCGCTTAAATCTCTTTTATTTACCTTAATATCCAATTTAAACTCCTTTTACATTCAAAATGTCTACTAATTAGACTTTATATTTTTTAAAAAAATTTCTAAAATATTTTTATACTCTTTTATATAATCTTTATTTAAATCAAAATTATTATTTTCTGCTATTCTTCTATTTAAATCTTCTCTTTCAGATATTATTCCTAAAAACCCGTTTTTTGTTTTCAACATTTCAAACAATGTCTTATGTGTTCTATTTTTTCTAAATCTTGTTATTATTAAAAATATGGGCAAAAATAAATTTAATTTTCTTACAAAGAAATTAAACAAATCTAAACTTTCCACTGCCCACTTTTCAGCTGTCATTGGAATTATTATATAGTCACTACATAAAAGTGCGTTTTTCAACGTAACATCTAAACTGGGATTCGTATCAATTACTATATAGTCATATATATAATGCAAAGTTCCTAAACTAGTTTTTAACAAAAAATCTTTATATTCAATTTCATCTTCACTAAAATTATGTAACGTAAGATAGCTAGGTATAAGATCAAGATTATTATCTATATTTAGAATAGTACTATCGATGTCTACATTTTCCTTTAAAATCTCATAGATATTAAATTTGGTAAAATTAATGCCTAGTTTTTCTATTTTTTCGTAAAAATAACTAGTAATAGATGCTTGGGTATCCATATCTATCAAAAGCACTTTATTATTTTTTGCAAGTAATGTTGCAAGTATAATAGCACTTGTGCTTTTGCCAACACCGCCTTTAATTGACGCAATGGTTATTATTTTAGGTTTTTTATTATCCATTTTGTAAGTGGTCCTTGTTCTGGGTATTTTTTCCCATAA
>NZ_JACHFG010000050.1 GCF_014201775.1 Borreliella yangtzensis
GTTAACTTTATTGTAAGTAGTTTAAATGAAATACTTAAAAAAGAATTTAAGCTAAATCACGGTCTTGCAAATAAAGAAAAAGTTACAATACTAGATTTTGCAACAGGAACCGGCACATTTTTACTTGAAGTTATTCGTACTATACTAAAAGAAATTAAGAAGAAATCCGGAAGACAAGAAGATTATATTAATTTTCATATTTTAAAGAATATTTATGGTTTTGAATATTTAATGGCACCTTACGCTGTAGCACACTTGAAATTATGTCAGCATTTAAAAGAAGTTTGCAAAGTTGACTCTAATAAGAATCCAGGGCTTAAAGTATATTTAACCAATACTCTTGATTTAAAAGAAATTACAGATCAGAAATTCTTTTCTTTTTCTTTTTTTAAAGATATTGCAAAAGAAACCAAGGAAGCAAATGGGGTTAAGCGTAATCCAATACTTGTAATACTGGGTAATCCACCTTATAGTGCAGAATCAAAAAATAATAACGAATATATATTAAACTTAATTAATGATTATAAAAAAATAGAAAATGAACCTATAAATGAAAGAAATACTAAAACACTTAATGATGATTATGTAAAATTTATTAGGTTCGCAGAGAATAAATTAGAGGATAACAAAGAAGGATTGCTAAATATTAAAGGCAGTGAAGAGGGACTTCTCGGTATTATAACAAACAATGGATACCTTGATAACATCACATTTAGAGGCATGAGATACCACTTACTTAAAACTTTTGACGAGATTTATATTTTAAATCTACATGGTAACTCACGTAAAAAAGAAAAAACTGAAGATGGCAGTGTAGATGAAAATGTATTTGATATACAAACTGGAGTTTCAATTGCTATTTTTACTAAATATAAAGAAAAAGAAAAAAAACCAAATTAGCTAATATTTACTACAACAGTATAAAAGGTAAAAGAGAAAAAAAGTATGAATTCTTAAATAATAACAATATCTTTACTGTTAATTTTGAAAAACTTGAATATAGTCCACCTAATTATTTCTTTATAAAAAAAGATTTTTCAATTGAAAATATTTATAGTAAAGGAAAATCTTTAACAAATATTTTCAATATAAGAAGTCTTGGAATTATGAGCTCTAAAGATAAAATAGCAATTGACTTTACAAAAGAAGAATTACTTAAAAAACTTAATGATTTTGCATACCTTAAAGAAGAAGATGCAAGAAACAAATATGAAATAGAAAAAGATTCCTTAGATTGGAAGTTAAAAGAAGTTCAAAAATTTTTAAAATCTACTAATATCAATCCAAGTTTTGTTAAAGAAGTACAATACAGGCCATTTGACAATAGATTTACTTATTACTCTAAAAACAAAGGGGTTGTAACAGCTCCAAGATATGATACCATTAAGCATATCTTGGAAATTGAAGGCAATATAGGACTTGTTACAACAAGACTTTTATCAACAAATGGTTTTAATCATGCTTTTATTACTTCTAAAATTTCAGAAAGATGCTTTGTTTCAAATAGGGGCAGTGAATCAGGCTATATTTTTCCTCTTTATATAAAAGAAGATCAGGGGATATTTAAAGATATAATAAAAGAAAACTTTAAGAATACTTTTAGAAATTTTATTAATGATAAATATAGCAAAATATTTACTCCAGAAGAAATACTGGGATACATTTATGCAACTCTTTATTCAAATATTTACAGAACTCGTTTTATTGAATTTTTAAAAATAGACTTTCCTAAGGTTATTTTTGTAGATAATGTAGATATATTTTTAGAGCTTAGTAAGATTGGAACTAACCTAATTAATTCTCATTTGCTGAAAGAGAATTTAAAACTTGATAATAGTATTGGTAATCATAAAGGAGACTATAATCGAATTGTAGATAAAATTACTTATAAAGAAGATAGTAATGAACTTTACTATAATTCAACATGCTGTTTTACCAATGTATCTAAAGAAGTGTATGAATATATGATTGGAAGTTATCAAGTTCTTAAAAGTTACTTAAAGTATAGAAAAGGTAGAGAGCTTATTGTTAACGAAAATGAAGACGAAATTGAGCATATTGAAAAAGTTATTAAAGTACTTAGCCACACAATAAACATTCAAAAAAAAATTGATAGCATCATCCTCACAAGTGAACTGCTATTTCTATAATCTTTGATTTAAAAATAGCAGTTCACTTGTTATTGAAAATCTAATTTCTATTGCATGTTTTT
>NZ_JACHFG010000051.1 GCF_014201775.1 Borreliella yangtzensis
AAAAACATGCAATAGAAATTAGATTTTCAATAACAAGTGAACTGCTATTTTTAAATCAAAGATTATAGAAATAGCAGTTCACTTGTGAGGATGATACTATCAATTTTTTTTTGAATGTTTATTGTGTGGCTAAGTACTTTAATAACTTTTTCGATGTGCTCAATTTCGTCTTCATTTTCGTTAACAATAAGCTCTCTACCTTTTCTATACTTTAAGTAACTTTTAAGAACTTGATAACTTCCAATCATGTATTCATACACTTCTTTAGATACATTGGTAAAACAGCATTTTGAATTATAGTAAAGTTCATTACTATCTTCTTTATAAGTAATTCTATCTACAATGCGATTATGGTCTCCTTTATGATTACCAATACTATTATCAAGTTTTAAATTATCATTTAGCAAATGAAGATTAATTAGGTTAGTTCCAAGATTACTAAGCTTTAAAAATATATCTACATTATCTACAAAAATAATCTTGGGAAAGTCTATTTTTAAAAATTCAATAAAACGAGTTCTGTAAATATTTGAATAAAGAATTGAGTAAATATATCCGAATATTTCTTCTGGTGTAAATATTTTGCTATATTTATCATTAATAAAATTTTTAAAAGTATTCTTAAAGTTTTCTTTTTTTATGTCTTTGAACACACCTTGATTTTCTTTTATATAAAGTGAAAAAAGATAGCCCGATTCGCCCCTATTTGAAACAAAACCTTTATCTGAAATTTTAGAAGTAATTAAAGCATGTTGAAAACTATTTGTTGTTAAAAGTCTTGTTGTAACAATCCCCATATTATTTTCAATTTCTAAAATATGTTTCATTGTTTTATATCTTGGCTCTGCTACAACTCCTCTATTTTTAGAATAATAAGTAAATCTATCGTCAAATGGTCTATATGATATTTCCTTAATATGATTTTCATTTAAATTGGTATTTTTTAAAAATTCTTGAACTTTTATTAATTTCCAATCTCTGCTGTCCTTTGTTATACCATATTTACTTCTTGCATCTTCTTCTTTAAGATATGCAAAGTCATTAAGTTTATTTATAAGTTCTTTAAGCGTAAAATCAGTTGCTATTTTGTCGTTAGAAGATACTATTCCAACATTAAATTCATTAAAAATATCTGTTAAAGATTTTCCTTTACTATAAATACTTTCAATTGAAAAATCTTTTTTTATAAAGAAATAATTAGGTGAACTATATTCAAGTTTTTCAAAATTAACAGTAAAGATATTATTATTATTTAAAAATTCATATTTTTTTTCTCTTTTACCTTTTATACTGTTATAGTAAATATTAGCTAACTTGTTTTTTTTCTCTTTTTCTTTATATTTAGTAAAAATAGCAATTGAAACCCCAGTTTGAATATCAAATACATTTTCATCTACACTGCCATCTCCAGTTTTTTCTTTTTTACGCAAGTTACCATGTAGATTTAAAATATAAATTTCATCAAAAGTTTTAAGTAGATGGTATCTCATACCTCTAAATGTGATGTTATCAAGGTATCCATTGTTTGTTATAATGCCAAGAAGTCCCTCTTCACTGCCTTTAATATTTAGCAATCCTTCTTTGTTATCTTCTAATTTATTCTCTGCGAACCTAATAAATTTTACATAATCATCATTAAGTGGTTTAGTATTTTTTTCATTTATAGGCTCATTTTCTATTTTTTTATAATCATTAACTATATTTAATATATATTCGTTATTATTTTTTGATTCTGCACTATAAGGTGGATTACCTAGTATTACAAGTATTGGATTACGCTTGACTTCATTTGCTTCCTTGGTTTCTTTTGCAATATCTTTAAAAAAAGAAAAAGAAAAGAATTTCTGATCTGTAATTTCTTTTAAGTCAAGAGTATTGGTTAAATATACTTTAAGCCTTGAATTCTTATTAAAGTCAACTTTGCAAACTTCTTTTAAATACTGACATAATTTCAGGTGTGCTACAGCATAAGGTGCCATTAAATATTCAAAACCATAAATATTCTTTAAAATATGAAAATTAATATAATCTTCTTGTCTTCCGGATTTTTTCTTAATTTCTTTTAGTACAGTACGAATAACTTCAAGTAAAAATGTACCGGTTCCTGTTGCAAAGTCTAGTATTGTAACTTTTTCTTTATTTGCAAGACCGTGATTTAGCTTAAATTCTTTTTTAAGTATTTCATTTAAACTACTTACAATAAAGTTAAC
>NZ_JACHFG010000052.1 GCF_014201775.1 Borreliella yangtzensis
ATAATTGGAGCAAGTGTTATTCCTGCTATTAGCATTACTTGTATTGTTCTATTACTTGCATTAAGTTCATTTTTTAAACTAGATATATCCTTTTGTAAAGTCTTTTCTATACTATCAATCTTAGTATCTAAACTATCAATCTTAGTATCTAAACTATCAATCTTAGTATCTAAACTATCAATCTTAGTATCTAAACTATCTATTTTCGCATTAAGTTCGTTTTTTACACTATCTATTTTAGTATTTAAACTCTTTTCTACACTATCTATTTTAGTATTTAAACTCTTTTCTACACTATCTATTTTAGTATTTAAATTAGATATATCTTTTTGTAAATTCTTCTCTACATTATCAATTTTAGTATCTAAATTAGATATATCTTTTTGTAAATTCTTCTCTACATTATCAATTTTAGTATCTAAGTTAGCTATATCCTTTTGCAAATTCTTCTCTACAGCAATTATTTTCTCTTTTAAATATTCAAAGTTGTAATTATCATTATGAAGAAACACAAAATCTATTGCCTCATCACTAAACCCCATGTTTAAAAATTCATTTTTTATACTTTCTATATTATATGTTCTGTAAGCCAAATTATTCATAAAATTCCCTTATTATATTTTTAATTCTTTATACTTCTTTAAAAGTTTATTAATCAAATCTTTTTGATTTTCAAAAATCTCATCCATCATAAAACTTGTAAATTTAGCATTACTTTTATAAAAGTTATAACTTTCTTGCTTTTTAAGTTGAAATCTTAATGGTTTTATTAGGTTTTGCCTTGATTTGTCCTCTTTAATTTCTGTGTTTAATATGTTTCTATATACACCCTTTAATCCTTTTTCTTTAATGTCATTTATTGATACACTCCCATCTAATACTTTTCTATAGATTTTAAGATATAAAAAAGCCTGACTTCTGGATATTATAAATTCTGACAAAAAGTCTTCAAATTTTTTATAACCATCTATCAAATAAAGTTTTTTTTCCCTTATTTTATATAATATTTTCATTGTTTTAATTTTATTATCAATATCATCAATAGTAATTCTACGAAGTTGATCTTTATAGCTTTTATATTCAAGTTCGTCATTTTCAAATTCTTTAATGCTATCTGTTCTATTATTTAATAATATTTTTTTTACTTTTAATTTTGACATTTAAGCCTCCTAAATTTTAGTTTATTGTGAACTACTATTTCTAAATCAAAGATTGTAGAAATAGCTTCTTGTTTCATCTCATGATAGTTTTTTAAGTTCTAAATAATCGCCATCCACTAGAGCATGATCTACAAGCTTTACTTCAGGCAGTTCCTGCCTTAGTTTTTATTTCCTTATAAAAAGTATGCTGGCATACTTTTTATAATAAATCGTTTAATATTTTTTTCATTTCTTGATAATAAATTTCTTTATTGTCTGGTTCCTTTAATTCGTTTATAAAAACTTTAATTGCATTATAAAAATGAATTCTTCCCTTAATAAGATTCTTGTATTTTGGCTGCAAAATACTTTCAATATCTTTATATGTATTCCTATTTTTCATAAATTGGTTTTCTACTATTGCCGTATCAATATTTTTTTTTCTTATCATTTCAACTTCTTTTATTTCATTCATTAATATTGGTAACGCCTCTACAGACCATCTTTCCGTTTGAATAGGTATTATAACTTTATGAGTAATATTTAAAGCATTAAATAATAAAGAACTTAAACTAGGTGGAGTATCTATTATTACATAATCAAAATTATAACAATGTAAATTGTTATCAAAAATAAATTCTAACATAAGCTCTTTATAAGTAATATCTTCTTTTTCAAATTTACACAAAATTGGATGCGATGGAATAATATATATATTTTTATTTATTGGGTTCATATATTCGTTAAAATCCACCGTTTGATCTCTTTTTAAGAGATAATAAATATTATTTATTTCAATGTTACTAATATATCGTAAAAAATAACTTGTCAAACTATTTTGAGGATCTAAATCAACAACTAATACTTTGTTGTTGGATTCACTTAAAATATATGAAAAGATAATTGACAACATGCTTTTGCCAACACCGCCTTTAATTGACGCAATTGTTATTATTTTAGGTTTTTTATTATCCATTTTGTAAGTGGTCCTTGTTCTGGATATTTTTTCTCATAAAATTCATATACTTGTTTTTCTAAATCT
>NZ_JACHFG010000053.1 GCF_014201775.1 Borreliella yangtzensis
AATTTCTTATAATATATTTTTACTATATCTCCAAATTTAATGTGGTCTGTAAAGTCTAGAGGTAAGTTCCAAAGTACAATTTTTGCTTGTTTTGAACTTACAGTATTTAAGTCTGATGATAGTCTATTAAATATGGAAATATCAACATGAATTCCGTCTTGTGTATTGATTATAATTTTAGGAATTTTTTTAGGAAAAGGAGTTCCATCAGTTGATTTTTTTGATTTATCTACATCATAGAACTCAATTTTAAAATCATAACTTAAAAACATATATTATCCTTTATATTTTTCTAATGTGAATGTTTTTACTACTTCTATTGAAAGATTCACTTCAACTTCATCAATATATGGAGTGTCTTTAAACGAAAGGCTAGTAATTATAGCCAATTCTTTAAAGCCAAAAGTTGGACTGTAGATAGTAAAAGGAACTTGTGCTTGTATTCTGTTTGCTAGTTGTTCTTTTACAAGGTGCGAATCAAAGCGAAACAAAAAATTGCCAAAAACAGTAGTTTTAAATATTGAAAGCATATCTTTGTACATCGAGGTTAATATCCCACCACTTAATGAGATATGTTCTCCAGTCATTACGGGGTTGTAGCTTACATATTCCGCTTTTCTGTCATAATAGTTGATAGTGGGCCTTTTAGAGCAACTGGTGTTGTAAGTCCGTGTTATTAGCTGGGTTTTTGGTTTTATAAAAAACAATTGTGGTACATAACCAAAACCTTTTAAATCTGGTCGTGGATATAGCAATAAGAAGTTATCTGCTCCAAAAAGAGCAAATAGTTGGGTTGATATATCTTTTATTAATTGTCTAATCTCTTCACAAGACATTTCCCCCTCTTTTCTATTTTCACAATCTGGTTTTTTAAAGCCTGTAGAATTTTCTTGCGCTGCAGGTGGTGTTGTTTTAGTTACACCAACAATGTTTTTATTTTTAATAGCCATAAAATTATCCTTTACCCCACTATCTTCTTAATAATTGCATTGCCAAGATTAATGAACATCTTTAATAAAGCTCCAGGTACCCCAGCTATGCCGCTTAGTGCGCTTTGGAACGCATTACTAATTGCAGAACCTATAGTATTTGCAAAAGCTGTAGCCATTTTAGTTAAAACTCCAGTAAAACCCGATTTACCATATGTGTTTATCAAGTCTTGGACCCAGTCAATTATTTTTGAAGCACCCTTAAGCACCGGTTGCATACCCGCAGCAGTTACATCCTTAAGGGCTTCCGACAATTTGATTAAATTGCTATCAATCTCTTCTTTTTCATCAGCAAATTTTGTAAGTCCATAACTTGCATAGTCATCTTTTATTTCTTGTAATTTCTTAAATCTATAGTTAAAATCTTTAGATATAACGGCTTCTTCATAGTTATTTTTTGCTTGTACAGTATATTTGTAGCCTTTTATTGTACCTTCCATTGTTTTATAAAGGTCTCCGCGTCCGCTAATATGCGCGTTAACAAGTGCTGCTGCTTCTTGCATGCTAGCGTAGCCGCTAGATACAAGATCAGCCATCATTTCTCCCGCAAGTTGTATTCTCTTATTAGTCAACTGGCCCATGCTTGTTAGAGTCCCCTTAATAAGAGAAAATTGCCGCAAAAACTCTTCTTTTTCTAAGTTGCGTTCAAATCCTTTTCTAGTATTAAGAATTCCCCCTTTAATATTTCCTTCCGCATCTTTAGTCCCCATGAATAATGCTCGTTGTTTTTCTGTATAAAATGCACTATTGAGGTGTTGCGCTTTTCTTTGTTGAGAAACCGCTTCAACTGATTTTTTAATCCAGCCAAAAACAAAACCAAAAAGACCACCCCCAACTTTACTAATAGCGTTGCCAATAACATTTCCTAGGGCACTACCTATAGCAATTTTGGCAACAAGTCCTTTTCCTTGAGAGGCTGCTAGCAGTTTACTTTTTGCTTTTGATTCTTTTGCAAGTTCTTTATATTCAAGGCGTCTTTTATCTCTATCAGACATTAAAGACCTTTTAAAAGCCTCTTTTCTAGCTTTTTCAAAGCCCATACCTTGTTTCATAAGCTTTTTAGTTTCTGTTAGCCTATATTTCTCAACACGCTCTCTTAAGCTTTCAAATTTAGATTGTTTGCTTAGTTCTTTTTTCTTATCAGACAAATTACTTTTTACAA
>NZ_JACHFG010000054.1 GCF_014201775.1 Borreliella yangtzensis
TTCAAAAGAACAATGAAAAGAAAATTATACTTAGTGGTGGTATAGCTAGTGGCAAAACATATCTTGCATGTTACTTGTTTATCAAAAGTTTACTTGCAAATAAAAAGCTATACTCTAGTGATACTAATAATTTCATAATAGGCAATTCGCAACGCTCAGTTGAAGTTAATGTTTTGGGGCAATTTGAAAAGCTATGTAAACTTCTTAAAATTCCTTATATTCCAAGGCATACAAATAATTCATATATACTAATTGATTCACTTCGAATTAATTTATATGGGGGTGATAAGGCAAGTGATTTTGAAAGATTTAGAGGGAGTAATTCAGCACTTATTTTTGTTAATGAGGCTACTACTTTACATAAACAAACTTTAGAAGAAGTGCTAAAAAGACTTAGATGCGGACAAGAAACTATTATTTTTGATACTAATCCTGATCATCCAGAACATTATTTTAAAACCGATTATATTGATAATACAGCAACTTTTAAAACATATAATTTTACAACATATGATAATGTACTTCTTAGTAAAGGATTTATTGAAACTCAAGAGAAACTTTATAAAGATATACCAACATATAAGGCAAGAGTTTTGCTAGGAGAATGGATAGCAAGCACAGATTCAATTTTTACACAAATTAATGTTACACAAGATTATGTGTTTAGCAGCCCCATAGCATATTTAGACCCAGCGTTTAGTGTTGGTGGTGATAATACCGCTTTATGTGTTATGGAAAGAGCTGATGATAAGTATTACGCTTTTGTATTTCAAGACCAAAGACCAGCAAATGACCCTTATATTATGAATATGGTAAAGACTGTATTAGAAAATTTCAATGTAAATGCGCTTTATTTAGAAGATAGAGATAATACTAAAGGTGCGGGTGCATTGACTCGTGAATATATGACTCTTAGAAACAATATGAGCCATTATTTTAGAATTACTCCGGTTAAACCAAAGTCCAATAAGTTTAGTAGAATAACATCATTAATCACACCATTTACCTACAAGAAACTTTACATTGCAAAATACAGCAGTTCTTCTGTATTTAATGATATTTATTCTTATAAAGGTGATAACAAAACCCATGATGATGCACTTGATGCAATATCCGCTGCATATTTGATGTTGTCTTTAGGATATAAAGAGAGAAGTGTTCATTTTGGCAATCAAAAATTTTTGTAAATTTAATTGACAAAAATATTAGTTTTTGCTATTATACATATAATTTAATTAAGAAAATTAAGAATAAGAAATAAAAAAGTGTGTAATTTAAGAAAAGCAAAACTAGTAGATAAAATAAGTTCACAAGAACTATATAGATATTCAATATTTTTTAGAAATTACATTGAAAATGTAGCAGAAGACTGCCTCAAGAACGGACTTGTTCTTGAGAGTACTGGCCACAATGTTAGTGAGACAGAACTTTCTAGATTAAAGGTGCAGCTTAAAAATGCGCTATTTAATTGTATTATAAGCTACCGTTTTCATGGAATTGGATATATTTTAGTAAAAACTAAAGATACACTACTAGACCTTGAAGAACCGGTTAATATAGAGCTACCTATTGGATTTGAATACCTTGATCATGAATCTGTAAGAGATTTAGGAATTAATTTTGATCATATAACTTATAAAGTAAAAGCCAATAATGGCAATTCTTTGGATGCAGTTAAAATACACAAAAGTCGACTCATAATATATGAAAATTTCGATTATATCTTAAAAAGATATGTTCCGTGTTATACGGAAAGTTTTTTGTTAGATATTTATTTGTTTGAAAAGATATATGTTGAAATAGAAAAACGCATTGATAACCACAATTTCTTATTTTATAAAGATGAATCTTTGGTGCAACTACAAGATGCACTCTCAAGTGCTACAACTTCTTTAAGCGCACTTACTAATAGCAGCAATAATGAAAAAGGAAATAGTATTTTGTCGTCTTTTTTAAGAAAACAAAATACAAACAATCATAGTAAAGATATTTCTAATTTACGCAGCCTCAATGATTCATTATCACATGAGCTTGCTAGGCTTAAAAGCAATCTTGATAATGAGGGAATGTTTTATACTGCGACCCCCAATGCTAGTTT
>NZ_JACHFG010000055.1 GCF_014201775.1 Borreliella yangtzensis
AAGAATTGCTGCTGCTATTATCATAAAATGTACTAGTCTGTTTCCCATGCTAAGTTTTTCGTTTAAACTTTTTTCTACATTGTCTATCTTTGTATTTAAATTTTTTTCTACAAAATCTATCTTGGTAAATACACCATCTATCTTTGTATTTAAATTTTTTTCTACAAAATCTATCTTGGTATCTAAATTAGATATATCTTTTTGTAAATTTTTTTCTACATTGTCTATCTTTGTATTTAAATTTTTTTCTACAAAATCTATCTTTGTATTTAAATTTTTTTCTACATTATCTATCTTAGAGTCTAAATTAGATATATCTTTTCGTAAATTCTTTTCTACATCAATCAATTTCTCTTTTAAATATTCAAAGTTGTAATTATCATTATGAAGAAAAACAAAATCTATTGCCTCCTCGCTAAATCCTATATTTAAAAATTCATTTTTTATACTTTCTATATTATATGTTCTATACGCTAAATTATTCATAAAATCCTCTTTATTATCCTCTTAATTCTTTATATTTTTTTAAAAGCTTATTAAGGAAATCCTTTTGATTTTCAAGAAGTTCTTCCAAAATAAACGCTGTAAATTTAGCATGATTTTTATAAAAATCGTAACTTTCTTGCTTTTTAAGTTGAAATCTTAAGGGCTTTATTGGATTTTGTTTAGACTTTTTAATAACATTGTTACTTTCCAATTGCTTAATTGCTTTTTCAATACCATTATTAGCAATAAAATTGTAATCAATAATACCTTTTTCTACACCCGATACTATTTTTATATACTTATATGCTTGAGATTTAGCGATTTTAAAATTAGCTAAAAAGCTATAAAAATTCTTATACCCATCCAAGATATACAATTTTTTTTGATTAATTATGTTTAATATTTTTGCTGTTTCTATTTTATTATAAATGTCATCTGTTGTCAAAGTTTTTAATTTATCTTTCAATCTTAAATATTCTTCTTTATGAATTTCTTCTAACGATTCCATTTTAGAAATATTTTCCTTTATATCTACTCTTTTGGTTATTATCATCTTATTTTTAACACTCATTCAAGCTCCTTATTTGTCCATTACTGGATTATTTTTTTTTGTTATTTTATCTTTAACATTTTGTTTAAAGATTCTTTATATTCTTTATAATAGTCTGTTTTTGAAGAAAATTCTTTCCTATAAAACAGAGTCTTTTTGATGTCATCTCTCTTAGGAATAACTCCTATTAAATTTTCTTTATATCTATTCTCTAAGTTAAATATTATTTCCTTGTCAATGTTTTGTCTTTCTAAAGCCCCCGTCACTAAAAAATATGGATTAATATCGTTTCTATAAACTTTATTTATTGCATCTAATATTAGATCTATACTTTCAACTGCCCAAAGATCAGAATTAATTGGTATTATCAAATAATTGGTAATTACTAAAGCATTGTTTAAAAGATGCCCTAGACTAGGATTTGTATCAATTATTATATAATCATATTTAGATTTAATAGTTAAAAGTCTTTTTTCTAAAAGATTGTCTTGTAATGGTATACTTTCTGAATTAAAAACAGATAGTCCTAATGAACTAGGAATTAAGTCTAGATAATTAGATACTTTGAAAATACAATTTTCTATGTATTTTCTTTGTTTAAAGACTTCATAAAGATTGTAATTTTCAACATCTACATTTTGTTCTTTTAATTTGAATAAAAAATAACTGGTGATACTAGCTTGTGGGTCACTGTCAATTATCAATACTTTATATTTTTCTTTAGCTAATATATTGCTATAAAATAAAACGCTGGTACTTTTGCCAACACCGCCTTTAATTGACGCAATTGTTATTATTTTAGAGGTTTTTCTATCCATTTTCTAAAAATTCCTTGTTCCTGGTATTCTTCTCATATTCAATACTATATAACCTTTTTTCTAAATTCTTTTAGTTTTAAAGCATTGTTTCCATTTTCTAGCATTTCTAATAATTCATAATAATATGAACCAAATACTTTATTATATTCTAATTT
>NZ_JACHFG010000056.1:0-1721 GCF_014201775.1 Borreliella yangtzensis
TTTACTCCAAAGAGTTACAGCCCGGAGGAATTATTACTAAGTGGGTTGCAAAAATTAAGCAAAAAAGGGAAGAAATGCTAGATCAAATTGGTAATTTGATTAATCCCCCATCCCATCTGCGTGTACGCAGTCGGTTTCGCAAGTTTTGAAAAATATAAGGAGGCTTTAAGTGCAAAATTGCGTGAATAGTAAAAACCCAACAAGTGAACAAAAGATAGACGAGCATTGTGTGATTTTCAAGGAAAAACGCGGTTCAAGCAGTTTTAGGGACCGTATAGAAGCGTATGTGAAAAAACTTGAGGAGGTCAAGGCGATTAATTCACCGGAGCTTAACTGCAAAAATTCTATTCACAATGCGGCCGAAATCGATCAATCCATAATCGACGAAATCAAAAATGAAAATTTTACAGAAAATAATTTCATGGAGACTGGTTTTGTTGGTCTTGACAAAATAATTAACCCGTTGAAAGAACACGCTTTTGTGGTAATTGGGTCAAAGCCTGGTGTTGGTAAAACTGCTTTTGCACTCAATATTGTAAACAATTTGTGCCAACAAGGAAGAAGAGTTGGATTTTTTTCAATTGAAATGTCCAGTGAATCTATAACGAAGAGACTTTTGTCAATTAGTTCTGGCATTGAATGTGATAAGATTGGTGATAATAGTTTGATGGATGAGAATGAGCGCGACATATATGCAAAAGCACGCTCTAAGATTAAGAATTACTCTCTTGTGGTTGATAATTCGTATGATATCCAAATATGCGAATTGAAGGCCCAAGCTAGAAAAATGAAAGAGGACGGCGTTGAGATTATTTTCATTGACCGTATTAGACTAATTTCCACACCGCATAATAATATGTCCCGTTTTGATCGATTTTCATTCTTGAGCCGTAATATACATGAACTTTCACGTGAGCTTGATATGCCAATAATAGTTCTATGTCAACTTAATAGTAGTTTGGAGAGTGCGTTCGAGAGTGCGATTGATAGTAGTTTGGAGAGTAGAGAGCCTAGTTTGGCAGATTTGGGAGAGTTGGAGTCTTTAGAACAAGACGCTGATATGGTAATTTTTTTGCATAGAGGAAAAAAAGAATATCTATACAGGGATCAAAACAATAATGCAGGAGTGCATAAAGTGAAGGCGATAGTTGCTAAAAATAGAGAAGGTTACAGAGGTGTTGTGACTATGGGTTTTGAGCCTAAATGCGTTAGATTTGTTGATTCACAAGTCTCTTGACGTGTTGAACATCTTTTTGAGGAAAGCTGACAACTTTCCTCAAAAAAAGCATAGTTTTGAAAACTTGCTATTATTTGGCTGTAATTTGTGTTATACTACACTTGGTGAGTGAGAAATTATGGAATTAGTTTCAATAACAAACATTACTGAAGAACAAATATATAAAGAGTTCCTTCGATTAGGAATGGAGCAACTAATAGCACAAGATTTGTCTAAAAGATATTATCACAATAACCTTACGTATAGAGATTTAGAAAATTTAGAAAAACAATTTGGAATAAAGTTTGAGAATCTTGAGTTCAAGATTGATACTGTTAAAAATGAACTCAATACTAAGATTGATACTGTAGAAAAGAATTTACAAAAGGATATAGCTAACTTAGACGCTAAGATTGATACTGTTAAAAATGAACTCAATACTAAGATTGATACTGTAGAAAAGAATTTACAAAAGGATATAGCTAACTTAGACGCTAAGATTGAT
>NZ_JACHFG010000056.1:1820-1940 GCF_014201775.1 Borreliella yangtzensis
TACTGTTAAAAATGAACTCAATACTAAGATTGATACTGTTAAAAATGAACTCAATACTAAGATTGATAATTTGGCACAAAATCTTACAAAAGAAATGAAAATTAATAATCAAATTTTTTT
>NZ_JACHFG010000057.1 GCF_014201775.1 Borreliella yangtzensis
AAAAATGAACAAGTTGATGCATATACATTTTCATGTTCAAGTTATGCAGACAAAATAGAAGAATATTTTTATGACCCAAAAAAGAGTTTTCCATATAAGCGCGGAGTAAAACTTGTTCCAAAAGATACTTCTGTATATGTGGAGACTAGTTCAGATACTGATATTTACGGGATATGCGTTGATGTATGTGAGTTTAGCTGCACTGCTTATGTTTTACCAATTACAAATAATTTTGAAGGATATCTTGTTACAAGAAATCCAAGTATAAAAGCTGGGGAAATATTAGATATTAATGAAGCCGGGGTGATTATTAAAGCTGGTGGTGGGCCTCCAACTTATATTAACGCATACGCACTTTCTGATTCATTTGCAATCAATTTTAAATCAGAAGAAGAGATCAAGGACGAAAACCGTAAGCAAGATTATGCTATTAATTTGGTAAAAGTTACTATTTTTGGCAATAGAGCTTATGAGAAAACAGTAGTAGCTGATAGTTAAAAAATAAAAGGAGATAATTGAATGGCAGAAAATACAGCCCAATTAGTAAAAGAATATCAAGAAAAGCGCAGTAAACTAGAAAAATTAATGAAAAATCCACAGCAGGATTCTGGTTTACTTAACAATTCTAATGAATTTAGAGATAAAAATGTAGAATTTTTTGCTTCTGGAGGTACTAGAACTAGTAAGTATGACAAATTAGAAAATCATCCATTTGTTGGCTATCCATACAAGCGTGGAGTCAAAAGAGTTATTAATCAAGAAAAGGCAAATGAACCGCATTATGAGCCTTATGTTGAGGCTGGTGGAGGTGAAGATTTATACGGAATATGCGTTGATATTGATGAGTTTAGCAAAACTGCTACTATTATTCCAATTACAAATAATTTTGAAGGGTACTTAGTAGTAAAAGATGCAACGCCTAAAGCAAAAGAAAAGCTTTATTTCAATAATGACGGCGTTCTTGAAAAGGTTAGTGGGGGAAATAAGCCGATTGTTAATGCGATAGCATTATCTGATGCAAAACAAATTAATGGTGAATATTATTTAATAAAAGTGGCTGTATTTGGGAATAGAGCCAAAAGTAATTAAAACTTAGGAGGATTTAATATGGAATTATTCGATGAAAATTATTATGCAAAAGCTGTAGCTAATATTATAGGCGAAGTTAAAGACCCAATAATGTATAAATGGTTTTTACCAGAACAAATTGAAGATGTTGATCTACAAATGGGTTATCAAAGAACTGTAAAGTGGGACGCTTTTTTAAATGCTAATTCTACAACAATTGCAAATGAGGTTAATACTATCTCAACTATTGGGTTTAGTTCTGAAGTGGTTAGGCTTAATTACTTGAAACTACAGTATAAATTTAGGCACTTAAAGCAAGCCTCTGAAAAGTTTTATACTTCAGATTCATATATCGGTGATATTAATAACAATTTACTTCCTTTTAGTCAAGCTTATAAACTTGCAAGCAGTGAAATTATCAAGCTTATTAATCACTTTGTACTAACTGATACTGTTTCAATTCAAAAAGATAGAAAAAATCAAAAACGCCTACTACCCAATATGTATGGACTACTTAATATGCCCGAACAGATAAAAGAAGAAGTTGCAAGTGGTGATAAAGATAAGATGAATAAAATTTTTGAAAAAATTGAAACTGGACTATCTAAGTTAGAATTGGGCGACGAATTTTCTACACCTATGATGGTAATAGTTGACCCTGCAACTTCATTGAAATTGGTAAAGCCATACACGGTAGGACAAGCCCCTGCATCAAATAGTGAAAAATGGGAAGATGTTCTGATTCAAACTATTAAGGCTATTAATAATAGAGAAGATGTTTATATTGAAACTTCAAACTTATTGAAACATCAAATACTCATTTATCCATTAAATTTAGAACTAAT
>NZ_JACHFG010000058.1 GCF_014201775.1 Borreliella yangtzensis
TTAGATACTTTAAATACTTTGGATATAAAAGATATAAATGATACAAAAGAGATTGAAGAACAAATTAAAAAATTAAAAGAAACAATAGATAAAACAGATCCAAAAAAGACTCCTATTGGAACATATTCTGAGTATGAAGAAAAAGTAAAAAAGATAAAAGAAGAATTAGAGAAAAAATTAAAAGATAAGAAAGAAATTGAAGAAAAGTTAAAAGAACTTGAAGAAAGTTTAAAAAAGAAAAAAGAAGAAAGAAAACAAAAATTAGAAGAGGCTAAGAAGAAATTTGAAGGGTATAAAAAGCAAGTTGAATCTGCAGGTGGAGAAACTTATGGACATACAAATCAGAATCAAGGGCGTGTTGGGGCACAAGCTTTTAAAGAAGCTAAAGATTTAGGTTTAAATGTAAATTCTTCTTGTGATTCTGATACTGGTGATATGTCTAAAGGAATAATAGAGGATGCACTTCAAAAGATTGAAGAAGAGCTTAAAGAGATTGATAATAAATAATTTAAAATAGAAGTTAAATATATAGGAGAGGAGTAATTTATGAATAAAAAAATAATAATGTTTATCACTTGTGCTGTTTTTTTATTGATAATGTCGTGCAATAATGATGCAAGTGTTAAATATTTAAAACAAAATTTAGAAGTACAAGAAAAAAAACAAAATTTAGAAGGTACTAAAGAAAAAGTAAAAAATCTTAGAGTTGCATTAGACGAACTTAAAAAGAAAGTAGAAGAAGAAAAGGAAGAAGAATCCAATGATCTATCTGAAGATAATCAAGCAAAACTTGGAAACATTGAACAACAAACTTTTGATTATGCTAAAAGGCTAGATTTTAATCTTGAGGATATAGTAGGCGATAATTCTGCATATATTGTCTTTGAAACAGAAAAGAAATTTATAACCAAGTTACTTCAAATGATTGAAGAAGAGCTTAAAAAGTTATAAGAGAAAAATAATAAAAATGGTTTTTGAAAATGTAAATTATGAAAAACAAGACTAGTTGTTAGTCTTGTTTTCTTATTAATATTGGGGAATTTTGATAAATGAAAAGAGTTTATATTATTTTATATTTTTTATTTGCTTTACTTTCTTTAAATGCTAACGAATTTTTAAGAAGTATCTATAATGACAAGAATGATGATGTTAATTTTGAAGATTTTAAAATGCAGGAAAATAGTTTGTATTTAAAAGTAAGTGATAAAAAAGATGAAAATAAGAAAGGATATTTTTTTGTAGCGGCTGATAAAGATGTTTTTAATTTTCTGTATATATTTGGAACTGCTATTGGGCAAGCTTTTAGCAATACTGATGAAACTAAAGCAAAAGACAAAAAGAAAGCAGAAAAAGGATTAATAGAGGATATCAATGGTTTTGGATTTGGGGGTACCTCTGAAAAAGGATCAAAAATTGTTCTTTTCTTTAAAAAAGAAATATTGAAGAATGCTAACAACATAAAAAATATGATTATTAGCTATTCTTTTGATAAAGAAGAACCCATTATAAGTTCAATTGGCAAGCAATGGATTGTAGAAGACAATAGCGTTCTAGTTTTGAAAGACAATGAAATGTCCAACTTTCTTAAAAAAGCACTATCAAGCAGAGTTTTAAAAGTAAAAGTGTACGATAAACAAAAAATAAATGAGTCTTTTAGTATTAGACTTAGAAACTTTCAAGATTTATATGACATGTATGAACATAATTTAAATTAAGAAATTATTTTGTAAGCATAAATTTTCAAAGACAAGACTAACAAATAGTCTTGTCTTTTATTTGTATTAAAACTTCTTTATTAATATTCTTATAAAATCAATAAAAACAATAATTTCCAGTATTGCTAATACGG
>NZ_JACHFG010000059.1 GCF_014201775.1 Borreliella yangtzensis
ATTTTCTCATTCAGTGGAGAGAGTGTTTTATCTATTGTTGGTGTTAATGCATTCTCAAGTCTTTCCATATTTGATTTATAGATTAGTTTATAATGAGAATACAGTTCATAAACCAAAAAGAATCCTTTATGTGCAGGCTCATCAAATTCATTTTCAAATTTAGAAAATATTTCAATAAGGTTTGATATAGACGTAAGCCCCAGCTCAAGATTATCTTTAGATAATTTCATAAATTAATCCCGTTTTTTAATATGATTATTGCCATTTCCATTTCTAAAAATCTTGCCCACTACTATTGACAATATGTCTTTTAGTAAAGGTTTTAAAAGAATTAATACTCCTAGAACTAGTACAGTGACAAAAATCATTACAGCTATAAGTTTAATTTCGTTTAAATTTATAAGAAGTTCAGTTATTTTAATATCCATTTTTAATCCTTCATTTTAATTTTTTTTTGATATATATATTATATACCAAAACTTTAATTTTTGCTAAAAATTTACAGTTTCATAAGAACTGGTACAGGACTATGATTTTGGTAGATTCTTTTTTGAATATACCATCCTTTATACAGTGGGATTACACCAGTAAGAGTTTCGCTTTCGAAAACTAGATTTCGGCTATATTGACTATCAGATTCATCCGAATATCTTAGATATAAGAATCTACCTTCTCTATCGAATTGGTCTATGTCAAGTTCTATATCAAGATAAATGGGGTTATCATCATCATATTTATAAAAAATTAGAGTTGCACTCCTTGATTGGTCTAAATCTACTTGGAATCTTTGATTTTTATAATCAGACGGATAAAGTGTAGTGCCCGCGGGTGCGTTCAGAGTAGCATCAAAATTAGATGGCACTCCTAGTAATTGTTTGGGAACTGGAGTTTTTTCAATACTACTTGAAGACATTATCAAAAGATTATCACTTCTAGATAGAGTGGAGGAAGATATACTATCTGTAAGGCGAGATTTAATTTTGCTAAAAAGACTAGAAAGTTTATCAGACCCATTTTCAATTAGTTTGTCTAATGTTTTAGTGTAAATTTTTTCTACAAAGCTTGTATCAGCTGCAAGTTCTTCAGCGATTGTAGATTTAATTATCTCTTTAAAATAATCAAGTCCTTCACCTTTAAATGTTTTGTCTTTAGCAGTTTCTAAGAAGTTTTTAAAAGTAATAGCATTGCAACTTGCAACCCCATCATCTATTAGTAAAAGATGGTCGTTTTCAACGGTTGTTACCTTATTTAAATCTTTTATTTGAACTGTTTCTTGTTCATCAATTAATAATTTTTCTTGATCACCAGCCATTAAGCCTCCTTAATTGTTAAAAGTGATAATATTTGCACCGTCTTTATTATTTATTTTTAATACTCTACCTATAGGAATAATTCTTTTTATAAAAGCATAAATTGAATGATCATATCCTTTAGGAAGAGAGTTGAATACTAAAGCTTTTTTAGATGCAGCATATCCATCTTTTTTTTCTCTAAGTATTATCTTTTTAAGCGGTTTTCTTGGTGCAGTACTAGGAGAAATAAATGTAATAAAATTTGTTTTTATTGCCCCTTTTAGTGAGATATCAATAACACCCGCTTCTGGTGTAGTAACTGTAACATCAACATTTAAAAACGCCTTGAAAATCAATCTAAATGACTCATCAGTGCCAATATGGCGTAAAGCAAAAATAACACTGTTTATGTTGGTTGTAATACT
>NZ_JACHFG010000060.1 GCF_014201775.1 Borreliella yangtzensis
CTTGTAACATTTTTGGCTAAAACAAAAGTAAAAGTTAATGACCCGAATTATCCAGAATATACTTATCCAGATTTATCAACACTAAAAGACGAACATTCAATAACTTCAATAAAACACAATATCAAACTACTATTAGAGTACATTGAAAGAACAAAACCTATAGCAAAAAAAGTTTATAATAAATATTCCCAATTAAAAATGTAAATTACAAAAAGGTTTTTCTTGCAAGAACTTATACTTTATATTAATCAAATTGGATTTTACAACAGAAGAAAAATCTAGATATTAGATTAAAGTAAATTTAATACCTAGATTTTAACATTTTTAATATGAATATTTACTAATTAATTAGTGTCCCCTTCGAGGAACTTTATTATCTTATCTATCTGTTCTACAGCGTCTTTAGACATTTCTTGCCCTTTACCAGAAGTATTATTTCCAAGGAACTTTACAGTTACTCCAACCAATTTTGCTTCAGACCATATTGTGTTTTTACCACTATCCTTATCAGCAATCCCTTCAATTTTTAGTTTAGCTGCTTTTAAAGCTGCTAATTTAGCTGCTAATTTATCTTCAAAAAGACTTTGTAACTTTAATAATTTTTCTTTAAGCTCAGCATCATTTATATCCTTTAATCTTTCTTTTAATTCATTAATTCTATCTTTATAATCTTTAAATTTTTCATGACCAGTCTTATTATTAAGAATTTTGGGATTTGAAATTTCTGCAAGAATTGAATCTATTTCTTTTTTTTCCTCTACATATTTTTTCTCCTCTAAATATAAGCTACAAGACATTACAAATAATATCGATATACAAAATAATTTAACTATGTTTTTAATTTCCATTAGTTACTCCTTTATTTAATAATAATAATGAAGTTAAAAATAGCACAACATTTCAAAATGTAAACCTATCAATCAAAACTTGAATTAAATTTTAAAAAATTTCTAAAAATAGGATCTATAATTACAAGAATAAACTTTTTTGTTACTAAATTATTGTACTAAAGAGAAAAAAGGAGATAACAAATGAAAATTACCAATATATTATTTTGCTTATTTTTACTTATGCTAAATGGCTGTAATTCTAATGATAATGACACTTTGAAAAACAATATTAAACAATCACAAAGTAGAAAAAAGCGAGATTTAAGCCAAGAGAAGTCACAACAAGAAATACCAAAATCCCCAGAAGAACTTCTTAGAGAAAAGCTAACTGAAGATCAAAAAACACACCTTGATTGGTTGAAAACCGCTTTAACTGATGATGGACAATTTGATAAATTTCTAGGAAATGATGAAGAGAAAATAAAAGAAGCACTTGATCACATAAAAAGTGAGCTTGGTAGCTGTAATGGGGATCAAGCAGATCAACAGAAAACTACTTTTAAAACTTTGGTTAAAGCGTTCTTTAAAAACGGTGATATAAATAGTTTTAATAAAGATAATGTAACCAGTAACTGCAATAATTAATAATATACTAGCCCCCATAATAAGGGGGCTTTAAACATACTGCTATGCTGCAAATATATAATCAAATTGTTTATCTTCTTTTAACGAGTCAAAGAATATTAATGGACTGTCGTTATAATCGCGCTGATCAGACGGCATAAATCTTTCATCAAAATCTTTTAAATCCTTTAATCTATTGGTTTTTTTAAAATGGTTTTTTATAAT
>NZ_JACHFG010000061.1 GCF_014201775.1 Borreliella yangtzensis
TGAAATAAAAACTAAGGCAGGAACTGCCTGAAGTAAAGCTTGTGGACCATGCTCTAGTGGATGACCGTTCTTTAGAACCTAAAAAGCTATCATGGGATGAAACAAGAAGCTATTTCTATAATCTTTGATTTAGAAATAGCAGTTCACGCAACAAAAAAACAAAAATTAACACTGAAACAAAAAATTTGCATAACCTAAAATCATACATCAATGTCAAACTAAGAAGTTTAGGGGTCAAAGAATTCGACACAAGTAAATTGCAAAAGCAAATTTTTTCTAAAATATTTCTTGATTGAGTAAAAATATTTAGCGTAAAGGTAACGCTTAGCGTTACCTAGCCGTAATGTTCCTTGATTTTGTCGTAACATGTTTGTATAGGGTAATTTAGTTTGTAGTATATTAGAACATTGTTGTCTATATCTTTAGTGTAAAATCTAGCTATGACTTTAATTTTTTCTAGTTTGTTGAGGTGAGTTTCTAATGATTTTGCTGTATCTTGAGCTATACCAAAATTTTGAATTAGTTCGTTATAGTCTTTTAGCATTGTTTCTTTAGTATATTGACTAAATTGTTTTTCAATTTTTCCTATTGTGAACATAAGTGTTTCTAATTTGACTAGTAGCTTGGGTAGTTGACTTAGTTGATTTTTCATGGTTGCGCCCAATATTTTTACTCAATCAAAAATATTTTAGAAAAAATTTGCTTTTGTAATTCACTAGTGTTTTTGTTAATCCCCAGTTTTTTTAGGTTAGCGTTAATGTACAGTTTTAGATTGTACAAATTTTTGCAAGGTTCATTCCCATTAAAAAACATGTAAATCAAATTTGCAATAGCGTATGTATTTTTGTGTTTACTTTTTCTGAATATACTTAGATTTTCTACATCAGGTCGTATAAGCTTAAACGAGTTGATGTATCTGATTTTTTCGCCTAGGTTTTGAATACACGGCTTCTTAGATATTCGTATATTTCCTGGGTTTTTGGTATATTTGTTGTCCTCGGTCGTTTCTTTGGCCTTTACAATCAAATAATAGGCAATTTTCAGTTGTGTAGTAGTCATATTAGCGCCAAATATATTTTTTGCCACATAATTAATTTTGTCTGTGCTAATAGCTAGCAGTTCGCTTTTGTTTAGATTTTCAATGCATTTAGAAATTTCACTAGAGCAGACTAAAGAATATGTTTTCAATTTTAAGCCGCTCGCTTTCATTACATATGAAAGTATATTGGATTTTGGATTATGATGGGTTTTGATATTCTGATTTTTCAAATCAGATAATGGAATTCCAGAAGCCATAATAATTCCAAGTAATTTGTGAGTTGTGCTAGAAGTCTCCATAAGATTTTTACTAATTAGAGTAAATTCCTTAGGATTTATTTCATAAAGTGGTTTTTCTTCACTCTTAGAATGAACTTTAAATTTTAGAAAAAATTTGGGAAGTTTCATATTCATATATTATACTACATTTTTCAAAACTTACAAAACTTAAAGTTTCCGATTTTTACATTAAAGTTAGTAGTAAAAGGTGTTAATGTGTGGACTTTTGAAAAAAGCATGTATTAAATATTCAGATAATGGGATTAAATATTAAGATAGTAGGTTTAAATATTAAGATAGCAGGCTTAAACTATAAGTATCCAGGTATTTATACTAAACAATAATTATATA
>NZ_JACHFG010000062.1 GCF_014201775.1 Borreliella yangtzensis
GAAAAAATACCCAGAACAAGGACCACTTACAAAATGGATAATAAAAAACCTAAAATAATAACCATTGCGTCAATTAAAGGCGGTGTTGGTAAAAGCACAAGTGCAATTATATTCGCAACTCTTTTGGCTAATGAGTGTAAAGTTCTCTTAATTGATATGGATACACAAGCATCAGTCACTAGTTATTTCTATAAAAAAATAATGGAAAGTAAATTTGATTTACTTGAAAAAAATATATATGAGGTTTTAAAAGGAAATATATTAATTGACAATTCAGTTGTAAATATTAATAACAATTTAGGCTTAATACCTAGTTATCTAAGTTTACACAAATTTAATAAAGAGGCTATAACATTTAAGGAAATTAAACTGCAAAAACAACTATTAAATTTGAAATTTTATTATGATTACATAATAATTGACACAAATCCTAGTCTAGATTATACATTAACTAATGCATTGGTATGTAGTGATTATGTTATAGTCCCAATAACAGCAGAAAAATGGGCAGTTGAAAGTTTGGAGCTTTTAAAGTTTTCAATTAGTGATTTAGCTATTGATATTCCAATTTTTTTAATAATAACTAGATTTAAAAAAAATAATACCCACAAGATACTGTTTAATTCGCTTAAAGATAATAAAAATTTTTTAGGTTTAGTTTCGGAAAGAGAAGATTTAAACAAAAAGATAGCAAAGGACGATTTATTTAACCTAGATAAAGATTATATGTTGGAATATAAAAATATATTAAGCAGATTTAAGATAATAACCATGTCCAGATAATTGGACATGGTTATTATCTTAAATAAAAGGAGTCCATACATGGATATAATAGTAAACAAAAGAAACTTAGAGGTGTTAAATGAATCAGAAGAAAGATACAAAAATTTAAAGCAAAGATTAAAATCCAGCTTCCAGCAAGAAATCTATTATAAAATGGAAGTTATCAAGATATTAAAAGAGATAAAAGATAACGAATACTATAAATTAGATGGATATAGAACATTTGAAGATTTTATCAAAGATTATCACTTAGCAAGGAGTCAAGCATATGATTATTTAAAAATAGCTAATGCAATTCAAGAAGGTATTTTAGAAGAAGCTTATGTAATAGAGAATGGCGTTTCAAAAGCAATTGCGTTTTTAAGAGAATCACCAAGTGGTTTAAAAAAATCTAAGCAAAATCCAATAAAACCTTTAAGATTTCAACTTAAAACTAAAGAAAGTTACGATTTTTATAAGAGTAATGCCAAATTTACAAGTTTTATGATGCATGAAATTTTTGAGAATCAAAAAGATTTGATTAATAAACTTTTAAAGAAGTATAAACAATTAAGAGGATAATAAAGGGGATTTTATGAGCAATTTAGCGTATAAAACATATAACATAGAAAGTATAAAAAATGAATTTGCAAATATGGGGTTTAGTGAGGAGGCAATAGATTTTGTTTTTTTTCATAATGATAATTACAACTTTGAATTTTTAAAAGAGAGATTGACTGATGTAGAAAAGAATTTAAACATTAAGATAGATAATGTAGAAAAGGGTTTAAATACTAAAATAGATAGTTTAGATACTAAGATAGATAATGTAG
>NZ_JACHFG010000063.1 GCF_014201775.1 Borreliella yangtzensis
AGTGGTTGTTTTAGGTCAAAAAATGAACAAGTTGATGCATATACATTTTCATGTTCAAGTTATACAGACAAAATAGAAGAATATTTTTATGACCCAAAAAAGAGTTTTCCATATAAGCGCGGAGTAAAACTGGTTCCAAAAGATACTTCTGTATATGTGGAGACTAGTTCAGATACTGATATTTACGGGATATGCGTTGATGTATGTGAGTTTAGCTGCACTGCATATGTTTTACCAATTACAAATAATTTTGAAGGATATCTTGTTACAAGAAATCCAAGTATAAAAGCTGGAGAAATATTAGATATTAATGAAGCCGGGGTGATTATTAAAGCTGGTGGTGGGCCTCCAACTTATATTAATGCATATGCACTTTCTGATTCATTTACAATCAATTTTAAATCAGAAGAAGAGATTAAGGATGAAAGCCGTAAACATGATTATTATATTAATTTGGTAAAAGTTACAATTTTTGGCAATAGGGCTCATCAGAAAACAGTAGTAGCTGAGAGTTAAAAAATAAAAGGAGATAATTGAATGGCAGAAAATACAGCCCAATTAGTAAAAGAGTATCAAGAAAAGCGCAGTAAACTAGAAAAATTAATGAAAAATCCACAAAAGGATTCTGGTTTACTTACTAATTCTCTAGAATTTAGAGATAAAAATATAGAATTTTTTGCTTCTGGAGGTACTAAAACTAGTAAGTATGACAAACTAGAAAATCATTCATTTGTGGGATATCCCTATAAACGCGGAGTAAAAATAGTAATTCAAGAGGCAAAATCAAATGAACCGCATTATGAGCCCCATGTTGAGGCTGGTGGTGGTGAAGATTTATACGGAATATGTGTTGACATTGATGAGTTTAGCAAAACTGCTACTATTGTTCCAATTACAAATAATTTTGAAGGGTACTTAGTAGTAAAAGATGGAACGCCTAAAGCAAAAGAAAAGCTTTACTTCAATAATGACGGCGTTCTTGAAAAGGTTAGTGGGGGAAATAAGCCGATTGTTAATGCAATAGCATTGTCTGATGCAAAACAAATTAATAGTGAATTTTATTTAATAAAAGTGGCTGTATTTGGGAATAGAGCCAAAAGTAATTAAAACTTAGGAGGATTTAATATGGAATTATTTGATGAAAATTATTATGCAAAAGCTGTAGCAAATATTATAGGAGAAGTTAAAGACCCAATAATGTATAAATGGTTTTTACCAGAACAAATTGAAGATGTTGATCTACAAATGGGTTATCAAAGAACTATAAAGTGGGACGCTTTTTTAAATGCTAATCCTACAACAATTGCAAATGAGGTTAATACTATCTCAACTATTGGGTTTAGTTCTGAAGTGGTTGTTAGGCTTAATTACTTAAAACTACAGTATAAATTTAGGCACTTAAAGCAAGCGTCTGAAAAGTTTTATACTTCAGATTCATATATTGGCGACATTAATAACAATTTACTTCCTTTCAGTCAAGCTTATAAACTTGCAAGCAGTGAAATTATCAAGCTTATTAATCATTTTGTACTAACTGGTACTGTTTCAATTCAAAAAGATGGAAAAAATCAAAAACGCCTACTACCTAATAT
>NZ_JACHFG010000064.1 GCF_014201775.1 Borreliella yangtzensis
TTTTGTCAATACCTGGTAAATTCATCCTTAGGGTTTTCATATCTTTTCTGAAGCTTATTTTCGCTTGCATATTATTTTGTATATTTTCTTGATTTTCTATGTGTGACATAATCGTCAACCTCCTTCTAATGTTTATAAATAATTATATAGCAAAAACTATTTTTGCCAACTTTTTAACAAAAATTTTTGCAAAAAAATTAGAGCTTAGCTAGATTCTCTTATCAAAAGAACTAAGCTAAGCTCTCACCATTATTTTTTGCAAATTAACATTAAAAGGTAGGTGCCAATGTCAATCATTAAACAACTACGCTATTTGTAGTGTAACTCAACTTAGAATTAAAATCAATTTATCTTTTCCCCCAAATTACAAAAAGTGTATTTAATTAATGAAATTAATAATTTAATTTAATATTTTTTAGGAAAGTATTTACTTTTAAATTAAAATTATGCATTATAATAATAATTATTATTAAACATTAGAAGGAGGTTGACGATCATGTCAATATCAACCAATAAAAAAAGTCCAAATTGCAAAAACAAACAACAACACAAATTAATTGTTTTTATCTCAACACTTTGCTATATAAACAAAAAATATAAGAAATATACCCAAAGAAACATACTCTATTACTTTAATGAAAATCTTAAAAGAAATGGCCAAAAACCCGTTAAACTAAAAACACTGCAAAAATATCTTTACAAATTAGAAAAAGAAATAAAAGTCACAACTAATTACTATAAACACTTGGGGGTAAATTGTGGTACTGAAATTTACTATAAACTGAATTTTTCAAAAAAAGAGTGTTATCAAAAGATTAACCAATACTTTAAAGAAAAAAAAGAAACAAGATTTCAGAAAAGGGTTAATAACCACTTTAAAGACAAATTTCCTTTAGAGGGGAGTGTAAATTCGGAGGTATGTTTAAGTAATACAAATAATAATATAAAAGAAGAAAGAAAAGAGAGAGATAATCCAATAAAAAAATTCCAAATAATAAAATACTTCAATAGATGTAACTTTTTATCTAAAAAATCTCTCTTTCTTTTATTGAATTTAAATATTGATAAAGATACATTGATTAAAGTATTTAAAATCATAAAAAGATATGAAATTGAAATAACAAAAAATAAAAAGATTTTTTCAAATAAATCTTACTTTAAAGAAAAGCAAAATAAACTGAAAGAAATTTTAAAAAATAAACAAAAAGAATTTGAAAAAAATGGATACAATATTGAACAATTGGAAATAAATTTTCAAAAGATATATGAAAAATACAAAAATAAGCCGCATTTTATTATTGAATATCAAAAATACAATGATTTGAGTATCATAAAGCGTAAATTAGAAAAATCAATTGAATTGAAAAAAGAAAATCCACAAAAAAATTACGAACATATAAGGACAAATATTTTCAATATCCTTATTGATCGACTAAAAAATACTGAAGAAATTGAAGTGTTGAAACCAATTATAAAAAACTATTTGAATAGCAAAAAGAAATTAGAATATAATAAAGTATTTGGTTCATATTATTATGAATTATTAGAAATGCTAGAAAATGG
>NZ_JACHFG010000065.1 GCF_014201775.1 Borreliella yangtzensis
GAGAGTGCATCTTGTAGTTGCACCAAAGATTCATCTTTATAAAATAAGAAATTGTGGTTATCAATGCGTTTTTCTATTTCAACATATATCTTTTCAAACAAATAAATATCTAACAAAAAACTTTCCGTATAACACGGAACATATCTTTTTAAGATATAATCGAAATTTTCATATATTATGAGTCGACTTTTATGTATTTTAACTGCATCCAAAGAATTGCCAGTATTATTAGCTTTTACTTTATAAGTTATATAATCAAAATTAATTCCTAAATCTCTTACAGATTCATGATCAAGGTATTCAAATCCAATAGGTAACTCTATATTAACCGGTTCTTCAAGGTCTAGTAGTGTATCTTTAGTTTTTACTAAAACATATCCAATTCCATGAAAACGGTAGCTTATAATACAATTAAATAGCGCATTTTTAAGCTGTACCTTTAATCTAGAAAGTTCTGTCTCACTAACATTGTGACCAGTACTCTCAAGAACAAGTCCGTTCTTGAGGCAGTCTTCTGCTACATTTTCTATATAATTTCTAAAAAATATTGAGTATCTATATAGTTCTTGTGAACTTATTTTATCTACTAGTTTTGTTTTTCTTAAATTACACACTTTTTTATTTCTTATTCTTAATTTTCTTAATTAAATTATATGTATAATAGCAAAAACTAATATTTTTGTCAATTAAATTTACAAAAATTTTTGATTGCCAAAATGGACACTTCTCTCTTTATATCCTAAAGATAGGATTAAATATGTAGCAGCTATTGCGTCCAATGCATCATCATGGGTTTTGTTATCACCTTTATAAGAGTAAATATCATTAAATACAGAAGAACTGCTGTATTTTGCAATGTAAAGTTTCTTGTAAGTAAACGGTGTGATTAATGATGTTATTCTACTAAACTTATTGGACTTTGGTTTAACCGGAACAATTCTAAAATAATGGCTCATATTGTTTCTAAGAGTCATATATTCACGGGTCAATGCACCTGAACCTTTAGTATTATCTCTATCTTCTAAGTAGAGTGTATTTACATTGAAATTTTCTAATACAGTCTTTACCATATTCATAATATAAGGGTCATTTGCTGGTCGTTGTTCTTGAAATACAAAAGCATAATACTTATCATCAACTCTTTCCATAACACATAAAGCAGTATTATCACCACCAACACTAAAAGCTGGGTCTAAATATGCTATAGGGCTGCTAAATACATAATCTTGAGTAACATTAATTTGTGTAAAAATTGAATCTGTGCTTGCTATCCATTCTCCTAGCAAAACTCTTGCCTTATATGTTGGTATATCTTTATAAAGTTTCTCTTGAGTTTCAATAAATCCTTTACTAAGAAGTACATTATCATAAGTTGTAAAATTATATGTTTTAAAAGTTGCTGTATTATCAATATAATCGGTTTTAAAATAATGTTCTGGATGATCAGGATTAGTATCAAAAATAATAGTTTCTTGTCCACATCTAAGTCTTTTTAGAACTTCTTCTAAAGTTTG
>NZ_JACHFG010000066.1 GCF_014201775.1 Borreliella yangtzensis
TATTCTTTGGAGCGTTAAAAGAAGATAAACAATTTGATTATATTTTTGCAGCATAGCAATATGTTTGCATAATAATATACCTACCTAAATAATAGCAAAGCCCCCTTATCGGGGGCTCTGCTACAGGTATATTAGAAAGGATAATAATGAATTTTATTTTTTTCTTATTAATTACCACTAACATTGCAGTCACTAACTGCTTCAGTTTTAAATTTATCTATTTCCCCGCCGCTGAAGAAACCCCCAACTACTCCTTTGAAAGTATTTTTTCCATTATCATTTCCATTGCATTTATCAAGTTCACTTTTTATGTGATCAAGCGCTGTTTTTATTTTATCTTCATTATTCTCTAAAAATTTATTAAATTCTCCAGCACCAGTTAAGGCGGTTTTTAACCAGTCAAGTTGTGTTTTTTGATCATCAGATAGTTTTTCTCTAAGAAGTTCTTCTTTAGATTTTGGTTTTTCTTCTTGTGATTTCTCTTGGCTTAAATCTCGCTTTTTTCTACTTTGTGATTGTTTGGCATTGTTTTTTAAAGTGTCATTATCATTGGAATTACAGCCATTTAGCATAAGTAAAAATAAACAAAATAATATATTGATAATTTTCATTTGTTATCTCCTTTTTTCTCTTCAGTACAATAATTTAGTAACAAAAAAGATTATTCTTGTAATTATAGATCTTATTTTTAGAAATATTGATGTTTATAAGGGTATTTAGAATTAATAAATTATGTGTTTAGGATTATTGAGAATTTCTATTTAGAAAACCCATTAATTAGTGCCGTAATAATATTTGCTATGCTAGATATAGCAATTGGAGCTATTATTATTGTGATAATAATTATTAATCTGTTGCTTATATTAAGCTTTTCTAATAAAAATTTTTCATGAATTTTTAGTTTTTCGTCAAGATTTTGTTTTAAATTCTTTTCTACAGTATCAATTTTGGCATCTAAGTTAGCTATATCTTTTTGTAAATTCTTTTCTACAGTATCAATCTTTGTATTGAGTTCACTTTTTACAGTGTCAATCTTAGTAGTAAGTTCATTTTTTACAGTGTCAATCTTGGCATTTAAATTCTTTTCTACAGTATCTATTTTGGCATTTAAATTCTTTTCTACAGTATCTATTTTGGCATCTAAGTTAGCTATATCTTTTTGTAAATTCTTTTCTACAGTATCTATCTTAAACTCAAGATTTTCAAACTTTATCCCAAATTGTTTCTCCAAATTTTCTAAATCTCTATATGTAAGGTTATTGTGATAATATCTTTTGGATAAATCGTGTGCTATTAGTTGTTCCATTCCCAATCTAAGAAACTCATTATATATTTGTTCTTCACTTATACTTGCAGTATTTGTTAGCGCTGGCTTCATAATAATTTCCTTTTACAGCCATATTATACACTATTTTAGTTAGCTTTAAATATTTTTATATATAAATTATAAGTTCTTGCAAGAAAAACCTTTTTGTAATTTACAT
>NZ_JACHFG010000067.1 GCF_014201775.1 Borreliella yangtzensis
CTAAATAACAATTATATATATAATTGTTATTTAGTATAAAATATTCTTAATTCACATCTTAAATCTTTTTTCTTAATTAATTGAAGTGAAAAATTCTTAGTCATTATTATTTGAAAAGCCCTGTAATTAGAGACATAACAAAAGGAACTACATGGGTTATCATAACGGGCAACACCACTACAGTAATAAAAATTGTAATTCTGTTACTTACATTAAGCTTTTCCAAAAAAATTTGGTTATTAATTTTCATTTCTTTTGTAAGATTTTGCGACAAATTATCTATCTTGGTATTGAGCTCATTTTTAACATTATCTATCTTGGTATTGAGCTCATTTTTAACATTATCTATCTTGGTATTGAGCTCATTTTTAACATTATCTATCTTAGCGTCTAAGTTAGCTATATCCTTTTGTAAATTCTTTTCTACATTATCAATCTTAGTATTTAAATTCTTTTCTACATTATCAATCTTAGTATTTAAATTCTTTTCTATAGTATCAATCTTGAACTCAAGATTCTCAAACTTTATTCCAAATTGTTTTTCTAAATTTTCTAAATCTCTATACGTAAGATTATTGTGATAATATCTTTTAGATAAATCTTGTGCTATTAGTTGTTCCATCCCTAGTCGAAGAAACTCTTTATATATTTGCTCTTCAGTAATGTTTGCTATTGAAACTAATTCCATAATTTATCACTCACTAAATGTAGTATAACACAAATTACAGCCAAATAATAGTAAATTTTCAAAATCAAAGAAAAGATCTTCCAGGCCGTAGTAACCGCCTAACCAAAAGCGAAATACCAACAACGCATTGGCTGGGCAATGTGAGCTTCTATTTCTAAAATCTTTGATTTTAGAAATAGAAGCTCAATTCCTTACGTCATATTTTAACTTACGTTGCAAATTCATCCCCACCTAAATTTCATAGAAATTATAGGTGGGGTATCCTTTGCTATTTTTTTGAAAAAATTCATTTTCAAAAAACTTCATGAAAAAATAATTGAAGAAAATTCAGAAAAAATTGACCCGAATTTCAAGGAAATTTCCAGTTTACGGCTTAGTTCTCATATTGGTAGAAAAGAAATTGAGTACCAACGACTTTTGAAAGTGTCGTGGTTTTTGGAAAAGAAATACATTGAATACCAAAAAACAATGAATTCTAATAATTATCTTAACCTAACATTAAAACAAGATTCAGAAATTGTCAACAACGTGAACTGCTATTTCTAAATCAAAGATTATAGAAATAGCTTCTTGTTTCATCCCATGATAGCTTTTTAGGTTCTAAAAGAACGGTCATCCACCAGAGCATGGTCCACAAGCTTTACTTCAGGCAGTTCCTGCCTTAGTTTTTATTTCATTACAATAATAAGCTTTAAGATTTAGAGATGCATTTATATCTCTATCATGCAAAACATTACAACTGCCACAAGTCCACTTAATATCACTTAATTTTAGAGTTGTATT
>NZ_JACHFG010000068.1 GCF_014201775.1 Borreliella yangtzensis
GTGTTAATGCATTCTCAAGTCTTTCCATATTTGATTTATAGATTAATTTGTAATGAGAATACAATTCATAAACTAAAAAAAATCCTTTATGTGCAGGCTCATCAAATTCACCTTCAAATTTAGAAAATATTTCAATAAGGTTTGATATAGACGTAAGCCCGAGCTCAAGATTATCTTTAGATAATTTCATAAATTAATCCCGTTTTTTAATATGATTGTTGCCATTGCCATTTCTAAAAATCTTGCCTACTACTATTGACAATATGTCTTTTAGTAAAGGTTTTAGAAGAATTAACACTCCTAGAACTAGTACAGTGACAAAAATCATTACTGCTATAAGTTTAATTTCATTTAAGTTAATAAGAAGTTCAGTTATTTTAATATCCATTTTTAATCCCTCATTTTAATTTTTTATTTGTATATATATTATATATCAAAACCATAATTTTTGCTAAAAGTTTACAGCTTTAAAAGAACTGGAACAGGATTTCCTGATTCACGGCCTCGCTTTTGGACATACCATCCTTTATATATAGGAATTGTCATGGATATTGAATTGGCGAAATCGATCATAAAAACTGTACTTTTTTGAGTTTCATCGATATACCTAACAGCTATTATTTTGTTCAATAACTCGTCTCGGTGTGGTATTCGAAGATCAATATCAAAGTAAATTGTGGCATCATCATCACTTTTAAAAAATAGAATAGTTACACTTGAGTGGGATTTCCAATCAATAGTTATTGATTGCCTTGAGTAATCACTTGAATAAAGTGTAGAGTCGTAAGTAGTTCTTCTTACATGTGAAAAATCATACGGCACTCCTAGTAATTGTTTAGGAACTGGAGTTTTTTGTATAGTGCTTGAAGACATTATCAAAAGATCGTCATATTTAGATAGAGTGGCGGATGATATGCTATCTGTAAGGCGCGATTTAATTTTACTAAAAAGACTAGAAAGTTTATCAGAATCATTGTCAATTAATTTGTCTAATGTTTTAGCATAAATCTTTTCTACAAACTCTTTATTAGCTGCAAGTTCTTCAGCGATTGTAGACTTGATTATCTCTTTAAACTCGCTTAGTCCTTCACCTTTAAATGTTTTGTCTTTAGCAGTTTTTAAGAAGTTTTTAAAAGTAATAGCATTGCAACTAGCAACCCCATCATCTATTAGTAAAAGATGATCGTTTTCAACGGTTGTTACCTTATTTAAATCTTTTATTTGAACTGTTTCTTGTTCATCAATTAGTAATTTTTCTTGATCATCAGCCATTAAGCCTCCTTAATTGTTAAAAGTGATAATATTTGCACCATCTTTATTATTAATTTTAAGAACTCTACCTATAGGAATAATCCTTTTTATAAAAGCATAAATTGAATGATCATATCCTTTAGGAAGAGAGTTGAATACTAAAGCTTTTTTAGATGCAGCATATCCATCTTTTTTTTC
>NZ_JACHFG010000069.1 GCF_014201775.1 Borreliella yangtzensis
TATTCCCAAAAACACTAGCAAGAATAATATATAAATTCTCAGTTACTTTATGCGCTTTTGATAGTGCTATAGCATTAATAGTTTTATTACTTCCAGTAGCCTTTTCAAGCTCACCGTGTTGATCAAAATTAAGTTTATCACCGACATTTATACCGCTTTGACTATCTTTTTTACATACTAAATACCCTTCAAAGTTATTAGTAATTGGAATTACAGTTGCTATGCCAGTAAACTCATCTATATCTGTGCATATTCCATACAAGTCTTCACCACCACCAGCCTCAACTTCAAGCTCTGTTGTACCATCATTACTAAAACTAAGCTTGACTCCACGCTTGTATGGATAACCCTTAGCAGGATAATTTTCTATTTTATCTTTACTGCTAGTTCTAACTCCACCAGAATTGGAATAAATTAAGTTTTTGTCTCTAAACTCTAAAGAATTCCCTAGTAAACCAGAATCCTTTTGTGGATTTTTCATTAATGCTCTAATTTCAGCAACTTTTTTATCAAATTCTTCCTTAATTTTTGTTATATCTGTACCAGCCATTTAAATACTCCTTTACGCAACGCTTGTTCTTCTACTTCTTTTCAAGTTTTCATAAAATTGAAGTCGTCTTTGCTTGTAAGTATTACTTATAGCTTGTACAAATTCTGTAAAATTAATTGGAACAAAATTAGAATCAAGCAAACTCACTCTCTCTTCTGATTTAGCAACAATATTCCCTTTAATAGAATCAACAGAAGAAGAATTGCTATTCGCATTTTTTCTTAGTTTGATATTCACTTTAGCCAATGAAACTAGTTGTTCTAGTATCTCACCATCAATATGGGTTATGTCTGCTACTTTAGAAATAGCTTTAATTTGCTCAATTGGAACAAATTTGCGAACAAGTTCTCTGCGTTGTGCTTGCATAATGTCTTTTAGTGTGTATCCTTTCGCTAAAAGCACTTCTTTATTAAAATGATTGCTAAGATGTGCTTTTGCTAGTGTGTCAATTTCATTTATACGCTCAGCTTCAAGCAGTAATTGCTTTTCAACACGCTCTCTCTTCTCAACTTCTGCAAGTTCTTTTGTTATTCGCTCATTTATACTTAACTCATGATTTATCTCTTTAGGTTTTGCATTTGCTTGTTCTTTAAGGCGCATATACTCTTCATATTCGCCAGAACTTATAATCTTGGTATCAGATTTAACTTGCTGTTCTTCTTTAGCTTGTGCTTGCAAGTCTTCTTTTTCTTCATTTTCAATCACTTTTTAACTCCTTTTCTCAAAATGAGAATAATTTTTCTTTTAAAATAGATAACTCCTCTTTGTTGAAGGAATTATTGTTTATAAGCTCATTATATTTACTGTAAAGCTCAATTAGCTTAATATCTCTTTCTACCTTTTCATCTTCACTTAACATAATCAGTGAATT
>NZ_JACHFG010000070.1 GCF_014201775.1 Borreliella yangtzensis
TTTAGCAAAACTGCTACTATTGTTCCAATTACAAATAATTTTGAAGGGTACTTAGTAGTAAAAGATGGAACGCCTAAAGCAAAAGAAAAGCTTTATTTCAATAATGACGGTGTTCTTGAAAAGGTTAGTGGGGGAAATAAGCCGATTGTTAATGCAATAGCATTATCTGATGCAAAACAAATTAATGGGGAATATTTTTTAATAAAAGTGGCTGTATTTGGGAATAGAGCTAAAAGCTCAAATTAGAATAAGGAGGTTTTAAATGTCATTATACGATGAAAATTATTATGCAAAAGCTGTAGCGAATATTATAGGGGAGGTTGAAGACCCTATACATTATAGATGGTTTTCACTCGAACAAATTCAAGATGTTGATCTTCAGATGGGGTATGACAAAACTATTAAATGGGATGCATTTTTAAATGCCAATCCCACAACGATTGCTAATGAAGTTAATACTATCTCAACTATTGGGTTTAGTTCTCAAGTAGTTAGACTAAATTACTTAAGACTACAATACAAATTTAGGCACCTAAAGCAATCGTCTGAAAAATTTTACACTTCAGACTCATATGTTGGGGACATTAATAATAATTTATTGCCTTTTTCTCAAGCCTATGTACTTGCAAGTAATGAAATTATACACCTTATTGATCATTTTGTACTAACCGGAACTGTTTCAATTCAAAAAGATGGAAAAAATCAAAAACGCTTACTTCCTAATATGTATGGACTACTTAATATGCCCGAACAGATAAAAGAAGAAGTTGCAAGTGGCGATAAAGACAAAATGGATAAAATATTTGAAAAAATTAAAACGGGCCTTACAAAGCTAGAACTAGGCAGAAAATTTTCTACCCCTATGATGGTAATAGTTGACCCGATAACTTCATTAAAATTGGTAGAACCATATACAGTAGGACAAGCTGCTGCATCAACAAGTGAAAAATGGGAGGATATTTTGATTAGAGCTATTAAGGCTATTAATAATCGAAAAAATGTTTACATTGAAACTTCAAATTTACTACAACATCAAATACTTATTTACCCGTTAAACCCCGCGCTTATTAAATTTAAGCCTAGCAAGTACATGTTGCCTATGCCGAATGAACAAGTTGATACAGACTCAACCTATATTGCTCATTCATACATTGATTTTGTTTTAGGAGGACTGCTTGCTACTAAAAATACTATTTTGCAAGTGAACATTAAGCAAAGTTAAAAAGATAAGGTAAATCAAAGTGAGTGAACAAAAAGACTTACAAGCACAAGAACAGAATGAAGAAGAACTTTTAGTAACAAAACTTCATACTGAAGTGCTACTGCTATTAGGAATAGATCAATTTGCGTTAAGTAAACAGAATTTTCTACTTCATTTATCTTTACTTCAAGCTATTCTAGTAACGCGTGGTATTGAT
>NZ_JACHFG010000071.1 GCF_014201775.1 Borreliella yangtzensis
GATGAAAGATTTATGCCGTCTGATCAGCGCGATTATAACGACAGTCCATTAATATTCTTTGACTCGTTAAAAGAAGATAAACAATTTGATTATATTTTTGCAGCATAGCAATATGTTTGCATAATAATATACCTACCTAAATAATAGAGCCCCCAATAAGGGGGCTCTGCTATTTAGGTATATTAGAAAGGATAATAATGAATTTTATTTTTTATTATTGACTATCGCCATTAACATTACAGTTACTAACTGCTTGAGTTTTAAAATTATCTATTTCCCCGCCGCTAAAGAAACCCCCAACTACTTGTTTAAAAGTGTTTTTTCCGTTTTCATTTCCAGTACATTTATCAAGTTCACTTTTTATATGATCAAGTGCCGTTTTTATTTTCTCTTCATCATTTCCTAAAAATTTATCAAATTTTCTATCATTGCCCAATGCGTCTTTTAACCAGTCAAGTTGCTTTTTTTGATTATCAGATAGTTTTTCTCTAAGTAGTTCTTCTTTAGATTTAGGTTTTTCTTGTTCGCTTAAATCACGCTTTACCTTACTTTTTGATTGTTTAATATTGTTTTTTAAAGTGTCATTATCATTGGAATTACAGCTGTTTAGCATAAGTAAAAATAAACAAAATAATATATTGATAATTTTCATTTGTTATCTCCTTTTTTCTCTTCAGTACAATACATTAAGTAACAAAAAAGTTTATTCTTGTAATTATAGACCCTATTTTTAGAAATTTTTTAAAATTTAACTCAAGTTTTGATTGATATGTTTACATTTTGAAATGTTGTGCTACTTTTAACTTCATTATTATTAAATAAAGGAGTAACTAATGGAAATTAAAAACATAGTTAAATTATTTTGTTTATCTATATTAGTTGTAATGGCTTGTAACTTATATGTAGAGGAGAAAAAAGGAATAGATGCAATTCTTGCAGAAATTTTAGCTATTGATAATAAGACTGGTCATGAAAAATTTAAAGATTATAAAGATAGAATTAATGAATTAAAAAAAAGATTAAAGGATGTAAATGATGCTGATCTTAAAGAAAAATTATTAAAGTTACAAAGTCTTTTTGAAGATAAATTAGCAGCCAAATTAGCAGCTTTAAAAGCAGCCAAACAAAAAATTGAAAGTATTACTGAGACTGACAATAATAAAGCAAAAATGAGTATATGGGCAGAATCAAAATTAGTTGGAGTAACTATAGCATTTAAAGGTAGTTATGCTACTGGGAAAGGGAAAGAAATGTCTAAAGAAGCTGTAGAACAGATAGATAAAATAATAAAGTTTCTCGAAGGGGACACTAATTAATTAGTAAATATTCATATTAAAAATGTTAAAATCTAGGTATTAAATTTACTTTAATCTAATATCTAGATTTTTCT
>NZ_JACHFG010000072.1 GCF_014201775.1 Borreliella yangtzensis
CCCATATCAGCATAGTTATTTGAAATAATCCTAGAGTATATGTCTCTAATTTGAGAATCTATGTTTAAATAGAGATAGTTTTTTAGGTCAAGTTTATATTTTACTTTCATGTAAACATATTTTCTTTTCCCCAGTGATATTTTATAAGATTTAAGTTGTCCAGTTGGGTTGAGTCCATCAATTTCTATATCTCCCTCAAGTAAAGTTCCACTAGGGGTTGTAAGATATAATGTTTCCCATAGTTTTGCTTTAAATTCTGGATTATTAATAGTGGTTTTATCCGCGTCTAGTAAATCTTCTTTCAAAATTAGGTATATATTAGCTTTACCAGCGGAACTTTTAATATTGGCATACTCTATTCCATTAAGATTAAGTAAAGCTGCTCTAACTGCGCTGTAAGTTGCGCTTTTAGAAGAAATGTGTTCTTCAATTGCAGTCCAATAGCTACCACCTGGTTTCATTTTAGAAAAAAATAGATTAAGTTCGTCAATTACTTCTTCTTCAATAAGTGCTAAAGAAGATGCAATCATGTTGTAAATAGAGCTATTACTATCATCAATGTTAATTCCATAATTTGCTCGTAAGTACTCTCTTTTAGCCCGTACTATGTCCTTAATTGTACGCTTTAGAATTCCAAAATCAGAATCAAAAACAATACTCATAAATTAAACTCCATATTCAAAATGTCACCAGAGAAAAAAAAGGATATATGAGCCTTGCGATTTGTTATATCAGTTGCTATATTTATTATATCTAAGCTAAGCTCTTTACATATTTCATAAAAATAGTTTTTTATAGCTTGAAGATTGTTAATCTTGAGTAGTTTTAAAAGTAAATAGTAATCTAGTCCCCAATTAGGAGCATAGCTTAAACTTCCCTTTAGTGTTTTTAAGAATAAAAACAGTTTTTGTTTTTGCTCATCAATTCCATCAACAATTGATACATCGTTATTAAATACCAATTTAAAATCATTACTAATTCTTAAATCCATACTAATAATTATAGCATATTTAGCAAAAATTACTTAAACAAATTATTGATATCAGTAGAAATTCTAGTGGTTTTTATTCCTAAACTTACTTTTTCAATTGCTGGAATATTTTTTTCATCGATTATTATTGTTATACCGTTAATAGCACTTACAATACTATTTAGAATTTTTTTCAAGCTAGTTGTTTGGTTGGCTATTTCAATGCTACTATTTGCTTTTATTTTAACAGTATCAGAAATTAAATTTAAAGTTTTTGGACCAATTGCACTAAGTATATAAAAATGATGCTTATCAAAATGGATATCGTCATTTTTATCAAAAATGTTAATGCTTGATTGAAGTAGTATAACAGTATCACCTTTTGATAGTTCAAAACTGATATTAGATA
>NZ_JACHFG010000073.1 GCF_014201775.1 Borreliella yangtzensis
ATTAAAGCAAAAATTGGTGCTGATACTAAAGAACCCCTAACTAGAAGTTTTAACGAACAGGCTAAAGGGCTTGGAAATGATGGTAAAGGCGATAGGAGCAATTATTACGATTTTTTAAAAGGCGTGCAAGAACAAATTGAGAATTCTTGTAATTTAAAGCTTAATAAATATTTTGGTCTTGATATGAGATTTAATTCACTGGTTATGTTAAGTGAAGATCAAAAGGTAGAAAGAGATATTAAGCTAATTGAGCTTTACGGTAAATATAACGAGCTTATACAAAGCAGTTCTTTTAATAAAGAGGAGCGAGCTTTTTTAAAAGAAAAATTATTTTCATTTTGAGAAAAGGAGTTAAAAAGTGATTGAAGATGAAAAAAAGGAAATAATTGAGGAGCAAGTTAAAAAAGATCAGCAAGTTAAATCTGATACTAAAGTTATAAACGCTGAGGAATTTGAGGAGTATAAGCGCTTTGAAGAGTATATGCGCTTAAAGGAACAAGCAAATAATACAAAACCCAAAGAAACAACCCGTGATTTAAGTATAAATGAGCGAATAGCAAAAGAACTTGCCGAGGCTCAAGAGAGAGAGCGTTCTGCAAAGCAATTATTACTAGAGGCAGACCGGATTAATGAAATTGATACGCTTGCAAAAGCGCATCTAAGCAGCCACTTTAATAAAGAGGCCCTACTTGCAAAAGGATACGATCTAGAAGAGATTATACAAGCGCAACGCAGAGAACTTGTTCGCAAGTTTGTTCCAATTGAGCAAGTAAAAGCTATTTCTAAAATATCAGACATAAGTCATATTGATGGAGAGATACTAGAACAACTTGTCTCTTTGGCTAAGGTGAATATTAAACTAAGAAAAAATGCTAATAGCAATTCTTCTTCTGTTGATTCTATTAAAGGCAATATTATTGCTAAATCAGAAGAAAGTGCAAGTTTGCTTGATCCTAATTTTGTTCCGATTGATTTGATGGAGTTTTTACAAGCTTTAAGTAGTACTTACAAACAAAGAAGAATCAGTAGTATAAACATTACTTAAAGGAGTTTCTAATGAGCGATATTACGAAAATTAAAGAAGAATTTGAAAAAAAAGTTGCTGAAATTAAAGCATTAATGAAAAATCCACAAAAGGATTCTAGTTTACTAGGTAATTCTTTAGAGTTTAGGGATAAAAATTTAATTTATTCCAATTCTGGTGGAGTTAGAACTAGCAGTAAAGACAAAATAGAAAATTATCCTGCTAAGGGCTATCC
>NZ_JACHFG010000074.1 GCF_014201775.1 Borreliella yangtzensis
GCCTTTTCAAGCTCACCGTGTTGATCAAAATTCAGCTTATCACCAACATTTATACTGCTTTGACTATCTTTTTTACATACTAAATACCCTTCAAAGTTATTAGTAATTGGAATTACAGTTGCTATACCAGTGAACTCATCTATATCTGTGCATATTCCATATAAGTCTTCACCACCACCAGCCTCAACTTCTAGTTCTGTTGTACCATCATTACTAAAACTAAGCTTTACTCCACGCTTGTATGGATAACCCTTAGCAGGATAATTTTCTATTTTATCTTTACTGCTAGTTCTAACTCCACCAGAATTGGAATAAATTAAGTTTTTGTCCCTAAACTCTAAAGAATTACCTAGTAAACTAGAATCCTTTTGTGGATTTTTCATTAATGCTCGTATTTCAGCAACTTTTTTATCAAATTCTTCCTTAATTTTTGTTATGTCTGTACCAGCCATTTAAATACTCCTTTACGCAACGCTTGTTCTTCTACTTCTTTTCAAGTTTTCATAAAATTGAAGTCGTCTTTGCTTGTAAGTATTACTTATAGCTTGTACAAATTCTGTAAAATTAATTGGAACAAAATTAGAATCAAGCAAACTTACTCTCTCTTCTGATTTAGCAACAATATTGCCTTTAATAGAATCAACAGAAGAAGAATTGCTATTCGCATTTTTTCTTAGTTTGATATTTACTTTAGCTAAAGAAACTAGTTGTTCTAGTATCTCACCGTCAATGTGGGTTATGTCTGCTACTTTAGAAATAGCTTTAATTTGCTCAATTGGAACAAATTTCCTAACAAGTTCTCTGCGTTGTGCTTGCATAATGTCTTTTAGTGTGTATCCTTTCGCTAAAAGCACTTCTTTATTAAAATGGTTGCTAAGATGTGCTTTTGCTAGTGTGTCAATTTCATTTATACGCTCAGCCCCAAGTAGTAATTGCTTTTCAACACGCTCTCTCTCCTCAACTTCTGCAAGTTCTTTTGTTATTCGCTCATTTATACTTAACTCATGATTTATCTCTTTGGGTTTTGCATTTGCTTGTTCTTTAAGGCGCATATACTCTTCATATTCACCAGAACTTATAATCTTGGTATCAGATTTAACTTGCTGTTCTTCTTT
>NZ_JACHFG010000075.1 GCF_014201775.1 Borreliella yangtzensis
TAAATGTTTGTCTAGTTGAAATTGAATATCTAGCACCATTTGATGAAGAAAACTTTGAGTTGAAAATTTTTTCAGAGGATTTTTATTAAGTTTTTTAAGCATTTCTTTTAATATTTTTATTTTTTGTATTTCGTAATTTAGAGACAAGTAAATTATTCTATTCATTAGTGTTTTTTCCCCACTACTAATCTGATATTTGGAATTGATGTTGAAAATATCTAAAAAATCGTGTTGAACAACAATTATTTCAGCTATTTATATATCTTATTGAACATGTTGGACTTTCAGATCAGATCTTTAGCAATTTTTTCTAATTTTTAGATTGTAGCTAAATTATTGATAATTTTGATTTAAAAACTTGGAATTTTGATATTAATTTTCAAGATTTTGACGATGCTCTATTCGATGTTATGCTGTATTTTTTCGGGTAGAGTTACTGTTTGTTTTGGGATTGATCTTGCTAATAGGTATTATAGAATCTAAAAATTTTGAATTTGTTATTATTTTTTTTATCAAACGTGTTATCTAAAAATAATAAGAATACTAACCATTTTAATTGAGCATAATCAAAAAAAGAGATACAAACATAAATTCAACCCAAATAATAGCTTACAAATTTTAAACAACATTGAAACACCACTGTTAAAATCCTATTGTGACCACATACACTATTAATTAAGCAGTGTATATATCAAAGTATTTAATATTACAAAATAAAATTAATATTATTTAATATATAAAACAATATGGTTATATTATTATTTTGAAATATACTTAATAGATGATGATTATAAATTAATAAGGAGAATATTTTGAAAACAAATAAGTTTAATATAACTAGGTTTAATATTATTATAATAATGTTAACTTTAATTTGCATCTCGTGCTCACCTATTGCTAAAACCGACATTAACCCAAAAAGCCACACCAATCATATAGAAACCAATCAAAGTCTTGAAAACAAATATCAAAATCTCGAACCTTCAGATCAAAATAATCGGGATATCGAATCTTCAAATCAAGACTCTATAGAAACTATAAATTCAAAATTAGAAACAATTAAAGAAGCCT